>NZ_BAAGVC010000003.1:0-1257603 GCF_054781075.1 Cyclobacterium sediminis
AGCCGATACCTAACGGCTGAGTGAACGCTCTACCCGGTGGCTGAGCGGAGCCGAAGCCTTAGGGTTACGTAAGCGTAATACCTACCCCTTCGACTCCGCTTAGGGTCCGGTAATATGGATGACTTTCTGACAAAATAACACACTGATAAACAGCAATATACCCATACCCCCTTGTCAAGGGGGAGTTGCGGAAATGGGAATTTTAGACTGAATGGCTAATTTGAAATGGGCTGACTTAATGTAAAGTTAGTAAAGACACTATCATTCCTGAAAGCACAAAATCCCTCCGCCGCGGCGGAGGGATAAAAGGGGATTTTTTATGTGAATTGTAAACTTTTCTAGGACNTCAATACCCGGCGGCTGAGCGGAGCCGAAGCCTAAGGGTTACGTACGCGTAATGCCTAACCCTTCGACTCCGCTCAGGGTCCGGTTGATTGGTTTCGTCACTAGATGCTCTACAATACAAACTTATTTAGCATTTTTCAAAAACCTGTCCAAAAAGGCAAAGCTTTCCTTCCCGTTAATGGTATGTCCATCATTAAAATAAGCAATGGTGGTAAAACCTTCCTTTTGAATATTTGCATAATGCCTTCTGACTTTGGCATATTCATAAGCCACCCATTTGTCCGTTCCAACCGCATCCTTATGGCCTCTTTCTACCATAAATGGCCTGGGAGCAATTAAGGCTGCCATTTCAGCATAATTGAATGTATGAGCCAGGTTCCACTCAGGAATTTCATACTCTCCGGTAAAGGGATAACTATTAAAAGCCTCATAATCTGTGCTTGCTACTTTTCGCACCCATTCATTAAAGTCGCCTGAACAAATAGACAGCGCATAACCTTCAACCAGGGCTGGAACCCGCATGGCTGTTTTTCCTCCATAGGACAGGCCATAAAACCCGATTTTCTCCGCATCCACAAAATCCTGCTGTCCCAGCCAGTCTACAATGCGTTGGTGCTGACCTGTTATGATGGAGTATAGGGACAATCCCAATGGATTGGCTTTTCTTTGCAAAACCCTAAAATTATCCTGTCCCCAATATAAATTGTGAGGGGCAAACACCACATATCCCCTATCCGCCAAGTCTGAGGCAAAACCTTTATAGGCTTTATATGCCCTTTCACTTTTGTCTTTTGTCAAAACATCTTTGGGTAAACCTTCTAAACCATGCTGGGTAACCACAGCCGGCAAAGGAACTGATGGATCTATTCCTTTTGGAACCAGTAAAATTCCCCAGGCAAAAACACCTTCCCAAACATCCAGTTTCAGTTCATAGGCTGTCCAAGTATCTGTTTCTGCATAGAATCTCGCTTCGGTATTGTTTGGCACATTTGGGTCGGGCAATCTCCCCAATTCTTCCCATAACCTAGCTCTATGCGCTGATTTTATGGCTTTCAAATCTCCCGAATTGGTGTCAAGCGTCTGCCAAAAAGTATTGTTCCGAATGGTTTCAGAAGCGGGAATAAGTTGCTGCATATGGTTTTCCATAGCTCGTAAAGCCCTTTCTTGCCTGTCTGCTGCATTTGGCCAATGACTTGGTAAGCCAGTGTTTAATAAAGAAGTATCCACTCCTATAAATTCAGCAGCTACCCCCAACTCTTTCAGGAATGTTACCAATGCTTTATCGGATTGCACACTATTTGCTGAATTACTTCCCTCATAAAAACGAAGGTTACTCTTGCCTTTGGGAAGCATTGCTTCTGCCCTTTGCCATTCTGCCTTCACCGAAGAAAGTTCAGGGGTTTGTAATACCCCCGGCGCAACGCCATTCCTTCCTGCTGATGGTGCAGGTGGTCCTGAAGCTTCAGGATACAAAGAATAATCGAGGTTTAATTTCTGCGGCCAACTCATGACCGCCAGCTCGGCATCCCCAAATTTCTTCAGCAAACCAAAGACATTTCTATATATAGGTTCATTCCATATATTTTCTCTTTGGTCAAAATAACCACTTACCAATGAGGCGGAAATCCTGGGATCCAAGGCCGCCGCATAGAGGGACAGCATCCCTCCTTCTCCATGTCCGGCCACACCGATTTTCAGTGGTTTTCCCGTCTGTTCATTTTTTGCTTGGAACCAATCTACTGCTGCCAATACTTTTTGCAATTCATTGCCTATCACATGCCTGCCCAGAATAAAACCTTGTCTGTAAATGTACTCCCTGTGGGTTTGGTTGGTAAATTTCCCTTGTATAGGATTACCTGAAAAAGTATCCTGCCGATTGAGTAACACAGGAACCAACACCTCAACCCCATTTCTTGCCATTTCTGCTACCCTACCAAACCCCGGTTCCCCTTGTCCAATCATACCCGCAACAACCTCAGGTGCTGTGCCTGCATCCGGAACATAGATCACACTGGCCTTAATTTCAGCCTTGGGGCTGATCAACAAACCTTCGGCATAAAAATCTCCAAACACTCCGTCAAACACCTGCCACTTTACTGCAGAGATGGTATATTTTTCATTCTCGAAAGTATAGGGTTGAAGCGCTCCACTTTCCTGATAGCTCATAAAAGGAATGGATCTCTTGTCTATAAGCCCTAAAATCTCCTGCAATTCCTGTCTTTGGGAGGCAATTGATTGATTAAAAGTTGCAGGACTTGTAAAATCCCTTTGCCAAAAATTATTTCTTGTTGCCTTGCTTTCCTGAAGGGCCTGGTCCAAAAACTCCCCTACTCCCTTCATCATGGTATTGGGCAAGTCAAATTTCTCGTCCAACAAACGCGCCTGAAAAGGGAATTCATGTTCAGTTTGGCCCAAACTTTCCCCAAAGACTCCTGTCATCATCAATAAAATAACAAGCCAAATCCTACGCCTTGAAAAGCAAATTACATGCATCTTTCTATTCGATTTTGTTTAAACCTCTGAGGCTAATCCGTTATTTTATTTCCATGTCCACCAATGGTTTGAATGGGTTCAAAGGAACTGTCATCTGGGTTTATGGCAGTTATCAAGCATCCCGAAACCTTGCTATCTGTAACATTGTCTAACAGAAGCCCCACCTTTTCACAACTCAGTAGGCTACAATTCCCAATATTTATACGCTTTGAATCACGCACAACAAGACCCGGGCTGTCCTTGGAACCATAAACCTGCACACCTGAGAAGGTACAATCTTCACTATTGGTGACCAATAACTTATTGGATGGTAGCGTCCCGGAAGGATAATTGGCATTGGCATCAAACAAATTTGATCCAAACACTACATTGCTACAGCCCTCCATCAATAAGCCGTAATCATAACCTTGCCAAATGGTATTCCCGGTAACTACCACTCCCCTGCAATATTGCAAGTCAATATTTACCATCACATCACTCAGCACATTTCCGGTGATGGTTACATTTCCCCAGCGCTCTTTTTCACTGCCAATTCCCGATGGATCTTTTCCAATGATTCGAATATTTGCTGAATTGGGCGCATTGCGGTTATGCTGAATGGTACAACCCGTAATGGCGACTTCTGCTGTTCCAACTGCACTACCTGAGCAATCAATCAGCACATTCGCAGTGGGGGCTTTGTCTGAACCCATATTGCTTTCTATGTCACAGCCTGTGATGTGTATATTTCTGATATTGCCCCCTTTGGTGACAATTCCACCTTCCTTGTTATAGCTGATATGACTTCCCGTAATATTGGATTGGTGCAAATTGACCCCATCATAAAAGACACCAATGCCATGGTTTTCGTAAAGGTGACAATCAGCAATGATTAAATTCCTATTGTTTTCCCTCAGGTGAATGGCATGAAGGGTATGCCTTACTTGTACCCTTGTGATGGTCAACTGCATGGTGCCTATGGCTTCAATGCCTACAGCCGCTTGATGCTGTCCTTCTATAGACAAACCTTCCACAACAGGCATTCGCTCTGAAGACCAAACCTTCTTATCAAATCTCTCCGGATCAGCTGAGCCAAAATGAGTACCTACAATTTTAAATGCCGGACCGGCTCCTGCCATAATCACCTGTGCATCACCATTTCCCCTAATGCTGGCGTACCCCATTTTTGCCAGATCAATTAAAATGGTTTTAGAAATCTTATAATGTCCTTTGGGGAAAAACAAACGATTCCCTGTTGTGGCAACTGCTTTTTGGATCGCTGCTGTGTCATCTGTTTTGCCATCTCCTTTGGCACCAAAATGCTTTACGTTAATTTCCTCACCGTTTAAGTTAGAAGAAAGGTCAACTGTAGACTTCCCAAACAACTGTTGTGCCCCAGCAAATGAGGCCAATGTTGCAGCTGCCACCGCCAAAAATTTTCTCCTTTTACCAGATTTCATCATTTTAAAATAGTATTGGTTTCAATTATTTAACCTGCATCAAATAGGCAAAAAGGTCACTTATTTCCTGATCTGAAAGGGGTTCTAATATCCGCTCTGGCATATAGGTGGTTTGCTGTACTTCCATGGCCGCAATTCTTTCCTGAGACAAAACGGTAGATTTACCCCCTAGTGGTGGTTCAATGGTGACCGTTCCGCCGCTTTGCGTTTTTAGCCTTCCTTCGAGAATTCGCCCATCCGTCGTCACGATTCGTTGAACTTCATACCCTTCTCTGATATCTGCATTTGGATCAACAATATGCAAAAGCAGGTAATCAGGGTTGGATCGATCATAGCCGGTAAGCTCCGGACCTGATATACCACCCTCTCCATTCAGTTGGTGGCAAGAACCACAATTGCTCAAAAAGAGTGTTCGCCCTTTCTTTATATTTTGTTCACCTGTACCAATTAACTTTCCGTAAGCATTGATTCTATTTGTTTTTTCTTCTGAAGTCAACAACTTACTGCTCGGCCATATTCTGTCAGCTCGTGTATTGATTTCCTCATCCTGAAGCAACCTGAATCGTCTGGCAAGGTGATAATCTACGTCATCCGGACTTATTGTTTTGGGCTGTTCGATTTCATTGAAAAAGTCCATCGCCCATTCCTTTCTGCTAGCAAACAAAGAAATGGCAGCTTCCCTCACATAGACATTGTCCCTGAATCCCGGGTATGCCTTTGACAGTTGTTCTCCAATTTCCTTTTGGTTGTAGGATTGCAAGGCATGCAAAGCAGTTTGCTTGATGACAGGAGAAGATTGGCCATTTTTAACCAGATTCAAAAGGTCAGGAACCACTTCATCCTGATTGATTTCTCCTAGGACCTGAATATAGGACAACCTTAGGCCGATTTCCGCATCTGGATCTGAGATGATCTTCAATGCTTCTGCCAAGGCTTTTTCTTCCCTTCGCCTTAAGGCCAGGGTAAGTGGAGAATCACCCAATTCCTTGTTGTTTTTCTCTAATATTTTCAGCAAATTATCTGGAAGGGTTACCATCTCTCTTCCCAATAAGCCTTCCTGAAGTCCTTCAATCAGTATCTTAACATGTTTAGGTGAAGGTGCTTCTTCCAATAATTGGGTAGCCATGGCAAAGTTTTCCTCACCACCTTCCATAATGTACCGCTGCATTAACCTGCCTAGCAGTACCTTTTCCACAATTGGATGTTGCCATATTTTATCATCGGCCATCATGGCCAAAACACCTTCTCTATCCGAGGTTGCTTTTTCTTCCAATGCCCACCAGGTCAACAATGGAATATCAGGGTCCTCGCTATCCTCATGGTTATTCAGCAAGTTTTCTATAAGTGAAAAAGTTTGGGTGGAAGGCAGTCTTTTGGCTGATGCCATCAGCTGTGACCTCACCTCCGGATGTGACTCTTTTGCTGCTAGTTTTTGAAGTTCCTGGAACATGGCCGGGCTAACGGTTTGCTTGTCGCCAAGCAGCCTTACTGTCCACATCCTTACAAAAGGATCCTTGTGATTCAGTCCCATTTTGCCGATTTCATCGTTTATGCCCGCAGTAAGGTTTATGGCCCAAAGGGCTTCCAATGCCTCTTGTTCATTTCCTGTTTCCAACAAATTGATCAATAACGGTAGACTGCTTGGATCTTTCCGGTCGCCAAACTGTCTCAAGGCTTCCTGACGGAACCATTTGTTTTCTTGAGAAAGCAATTGTACCAGCTCCTCATTAGAATAGCTGCTTATATCAAAGGATTGCATGGGCTTGTCTCCGTTCTTGGGGCCTAGCCTGTAGATTCTTCCACTGGTCTTGTGCCAGGTATCTCTTGGATCCACATGGGACAACCGGCTATCGTACCAGTCTGCAATGTAAATTCCTCCATCAGGCCCTAATTTAATATCCACAGGTCTAAACCATTTATCCGTAGTGGACAAAACAATTTCCTTATCCACGTTTTCAAAAGAGGAACCTTTCTCTGTAAATGCAGTCAGTTGAATAAAATTATGTAAGGGATTGATCGCAAACATCAGGTCATTGTAATGGGCCGGCAAAGCAGCTCCCTCATACTTGATCAATGAATGGGTAAATCTTTTCTTCTCACCTTCCAAAGGCATATTGGGCAGGTAGCCAAAAGCATAAGGATTGGTTAAGGGCCCATGTTTGCCCCAGCTTTTGATATAGTAGGCTCCTTGTTTGTAGTAAGGGCCTCTGTCATAACCATTGGTCCCTGAAAACACTCTACCTTTCCGATCAAATTCCACATTGAAGGCATTGTTGCCTCCTCCTTCGGAGAAAAGCTCAAAGACGTTGGTTTCCGGGTGGTAACGCCAAATCGCTTGGCCAAGGAAAGCCACATTTTTAGATACTTTGGAATTGATATTGGCGGTAGTCGTACTTCCCTGAGCGCCGTATAGCCAGCCATCCGGCCCCCATCTTAAGCTATTGGCAACCGCATGGGTATCTTCCAAGCCAAAACCTTCCAAATGCACTTCAGGGTCGCCTTCGGGTAATCCATCTTCATTCTCGTCTGCATAGGCCAATAAAAAAGGAGGACTTAACACCCAGATTTTCTTCCTTCCCAAGGCCACGCCTGTGGTGATATTTAAACCCGAGATGGCATCTGTACTTTTATCGTATTTGCCATCCCCATCCGTATCTTCAAAAAAGGTAATCCTATCCGCTCCTTGGGCTCCTGCCGGTGGGGGATCCAATTTTTTATCAAACTTCACCCGGGTATGGTTGTCAATGGCCGTGATTTTCAAACCTTTGGGGTAAGGGTATTGCTGGTATTGCACCACCCACATCCTACCTTTATGGTCAAAGCTAACCTGTATGGGTTGGGCGATGTCAGGTTCTGAAAGCACCAATTCCAAAGACAAATCCTCCGGAATAGTGAAATCCTTTAGCACATCTTCAGGAGCCGTAGGGGTTGCAAGGCTATCGGTCAATACACCTCTACCCTTGTAATTTTCCATGAAATTGGCCACATCTTCATTGGCCGCAAGGTCCTTGATCCCTAATTCTGACTCTTTCTTACAAGCGAAAATAAGCAGGGGCAACAAAAACCAAATGGATCCCCTTAAATGTTTTAGATGCATAGTAGATTAAAATTGTACCACATGAGTCAATGGAAATTCATGTGCTATTGTTATATTTTATAATTGTATTGAACCAGAGATTTGCTATTGCTTTTCTAATACCAATTGCATTCACGTCCCTAAAAGAACCGGGATTTTCTTACCTAATCTGGAGTGAAATAAACAGCAATTAAATTAATCATATTTAAACAAAAGACCTACAATAGACGCTTTTAGATCAATTTGGGCATGCCTAAATTTGATAAACGGTCTGCACTAAAACCTTAGCCAAAAATTTAAGTTGCCGCAAAGTTATCATGAAGAAGATGCATCCATTATCAAAAGGATTGGAACCTGGGCAAAATACGCTTGGTTAAATCACCATTGCAAAAAGGAAATGTCTCTTACATTTTGGTTTTTCTATCTTACAATTGCGTTTTAGCAGCTTACATTTCCATTTTCCCCACCTACAATTACGTTTTCCCCACTTACATTTCCATTTTTCCCGTCTACAATTGCGTTTTTCCTACTTACATTTCCGTTTTTCCCACCTACAATTGCGTTTTCACGACTTACATTTCCATTTTCCCCACCTACAATTGCGTTTTTCCCACTTACATTTCCATTTTAGCAGCTTACAATTGCATTTTATCCAATTACATTTTCATTTTAGAGGATTACAATAATATTATATAAATACAAACTTGCATTTTTACAACCTATCTATACGCTTAATTATCCCCACCAGGAGTAGATGGCATCTACTCCTTATTATCAAAAGAAAAGTACATCCGGAAGACCATCTGTCGCTTTAAAAAATTAAAAAAACCCTGTTCAACCCGCGTCGGGGTTGAGGAATTCCTGGGCTGGACACCGTCCATGGGTTGCCACCCATGGCTATTGTTGTTGAAGCCCTTTAGGCTTCTTTGGTTACGTAATAATAGACTATTTGAAAGAACTAAATCGTTAGCATCAATCACTACAAAAAAACTAGGTCCTTCACTAGGAGTAGATTGCATCTACTCCTTGTTATCAAAAGACATGTATTTCCGGAAGACCATATGCTAATTGAAAAAACCCTATTCAACCCACTTCGGGGTTGAGGATTTGATCGAGCATTCTCCGTCCATGGGTTTGCACCCATGGCTATTGTTGTTGAAGCCCTATAGGCTTCTTTGGATTTCTAAGGTTGGACTATTCGAAAGAACTAAATCGATGGCATCAATTTCCTCTCAAATCCCAGGTCTGAAGGACCTGAACAATAATAACCGTGAGTGGAAACTCACGGATAAGCAATTAACTATTTTTCCCTCAACCCCGGATGGGGTTGAACAGTGATACGAAAAACATTTTTCTCTTTCGCTAACACGCTTTGAGGAGATTACATCTACTTTTTCCATTTCATATAGTGCAGCATAGTTGAGTATAGTTGCAAACTACACTCAGTCCAGTTCAATAAATTGTACACCACTAGGAGTAGATGGCATCTACTCCTTATTATCTTTAGCGTAATAATAATTCGCTTACAATGCCTGGGCGAAGTTAAATATTTAGAAAAAAGAGATTTTACTTTACCAGTCGCAGAAATAGTTTACAGTTGTAATTTAGTTGATTATTTAAACACTCTTACTTAAATTCAGCCCAACAGCAATAAGTTTCTTTATGAAAGAAAATACTGGCATTACCTAAAAACACAATATATGCTTAATCAAAGATAAAAATTTACTTTTATTTGTTTATATTTAACAAAATAGTTGCAACTATTGTTTTTTTTTCAATTTAACTGCCGTTTAATTAATGTTTTATATAAATCCAGATTAATAGGAAAAAATGGTTGAAAAATTCAAAGAAATTAATGGCGGCTTTTGGCGCAGTAGCTTTTATGCTAGTCGCCGGCTGGCAGTTTGGAATGGGTAGTACGGAAGCACCTTTTTCGGAAAAGGAAGTGGCTTTGGAGAAGGCGATTGCCAGGTCAGGTGGGCCGGGTGCATCAGTAGTTTGCTATGATTCTGAACTAGTAGGAGGTGGTCCATACCGTCATAGGGTATGTGTGAAAGATGGAAGCGTGTATTGTGAATTTGATGATCATGGTGAATATACATTAGGGACGTGCAATTTTTAATTGGATTAAGAGGTGATTGGATCAAAATACTCATAAATAGCCCAGTCACCTCTTAAATATTTTAAACCATAACAAATGAAAATATTTTTACGAATATATATTTTTTCAGCCATTTATCTTGTAATAATAAGCTGTGAGCCAAATAGATTTTCTCAAAATAACCCTGTAGTTTTTTCAAAAAGCAATAAAATAGTAGGGAAACCATCTTTATTAATCCCAATTCATAGTCAAGGGAACGTAAATCTTCTAGTAATCGATACTCTTTTAATAGTTCAACGCCGTGAAGAACCATTTTTTCAAGTCTATAGTACCATTTCTTCTAAAAGTGTTGGAAGTTTTGGCAAACTAGGAGATGGTCCATCTGAATTCAGATCTCCATATTTAAGTAATCAAGTGGGCTATAATCAGGAGGGTGTGCCCGTAATCACGGTCTACGATCATTCTTTATATAAGACTACCCAAGCCAGTATTCTTCAGTTTATAGAGGATAGTGAGCATATTCAAGGTGAAAAATTAGATATAGGTTCTGATTTACTGCAACATTTTTATTTTCAGAATGAAGATTTTCTGTGGGCAACAATAGAAAATGGAGGTCGGTTTAAGCGTTATGACTTCCGAAAAGGTGAATCAAAAATAATCCCTTATATACCAAAACCTGATTTTATAATAGAAGAAGAGTTGTTGTACCCTATATATCGATCAGCTGTTGCAGTAAACGAAACGAAAAAACTGGTTATTGCTGCTCCAATTAAGCTTGGACAAATTGACTTTTTTGATTTAGATGGAAATTATTTGAGGTCTACCTACTTTGAATCTTCAGATCTCCTTAAGAATATTATTACCAACTCAGACCAACTGAAATCTCTTTGGGAGTCAAAAATGTATGTAGTGGATTTGACTGCAAAAGAAGAGTATATTTATTGTTTAAGTTATGATAATCCCTATGGCCAATCAAGGAATCCTGATATAAAAACAAATTCAAAAATATTGGTATTTGATTGGGCAGGAAATCCGGTAAAAGAGTTCATATTAAACGATGGCCGTTTTGTTCAGTCATTTGCCGTTGATGAGATTAACAATACCATTTACGCCTATTGCCCAAATGAGAAGGAAAATAATTTGGTTATCTACAAACTTGATTGAAAAGCCAGTTAAGCCCCTGCTAGGAGTAGATTGCATCTACTCCTTCCTATTAAAGCGTATTTAAAATTTGTTTACAAAGCAAAGTCGAAGTTATATACCGTATCGGAAAGAGATTTTACTTATTATCTTCACTATCAGAAATGGCATACAGTTATGCTTGAAATGATTGTAGGTATCATTATTCGAACCCGAGATATTAAATACATAGTTGTGATTATCAACTTAATTTTTTAAATTTATTAGCGTTCTATTTAGAGTTTTACATTTATTAAAAAAAGTGGTGGCTTTTGGGGCAATAGCTTTTATGCTAGTCGCCGGCTGGCAGTTTGGAATGGGTAATACGGAAGCACCATTTTCGGAAAAGGAAGTGGCTTTGGAGAAGGCGATTGCAGGTTCTAATGAATATGGAGGGATATGTTGCTCGTGGAATGACTCCTGTCAGCACCCAATTGGGTTGAAATTTGCAGACTCCATTTGGGTGCCAAATGATGATTTCTGTATTTAACTAAATTTTAATAGAGTAGGATGCAAAGGTGTCCTACTCCCTTTCAACTTGATTTTGAAATCAATTCTCAAGAAATGATGCGCAATAAATTAACCCTGCTAGCTGGATTTTTGGCTTTAGGCTTTGCCTGTTCTCCTACACCGGATGAAAATGAAATCGAAGAAATCGTTGTTTTTGATGAAAAAGACCTTCCGGATCCGATAGCCTTGGTCGGGAAAAAATACAATTTCCCCAACATAACAAACCCGAGAAATATTTTGTGTTTGGGCGATTACCTGGTGGTAAGTGAAAGAAGTAATAGAGATCTTTTGCATATCCTTGACATAAAATCCGAAAAATACATCCGCAGTACAGGGAAGAATGGCCTTGGTCCGGGAGAAGCAACCCTTGTTTGGAAATTGGAACCAGCCTCTGAAAAGGATAGCTTCTGGTGCTATGATTTGGAACAAACTTTTTTTTCAAAGTACTCCGTTAATGAAGGAACTTCCAAATTGGCAGAGAGCCAGTTGAGATTGGGAGAAATCTTCAATTATGTAGCTGATTTGACCTGGGCATCAGATACCAGCTTATTGGTAACGATGGTGGATGGTAACGATAAGTATTTTGAGGTGTCGCTGCAAGGGGATACGTTGGCCGCCTACGGTACCTGGGACAGTATGATTGATCGCAAAGATATTCCTTATAACGTGATAAGCAGTATACATCAGGGAAGATTGAAAGCCTCACCCAATAAACGTAAATTTATTGCTGCCGGATCAAGGCGGGATTTTATCGATATATTGGACAAAGCATCAGGAAAGATCCTTTCCATCAGGGGTCCGGTGGATGAAGTTCCCGAATTTGACGTAGACTACAGTAGGGGCTATCCCATGGCAGCTATGAACATGAAAACACTTACGGTAAAGTATTTAGACAGTTATGCCGGGAAAGAACGAATATACGGTCTTCACCTGGGTAAGAGCTTTCGAAATATCAGTGATCCGGACAAACTGAACCGGATGTTCGTTTTTGATTACCAGGGGAAAATAGTAAATCAGTATTCGCTAGACTACCCGCTAACCGGATTTACCGTGGACGAAGATAATGGTATCATCTATGGACTCACCGTAGATGCGGAGCCCAATGTTGTTGCTTTTAAAATTCCTGATTAAGCATGTGAATTTAAACAGATTTGATACTAGGTCAATCCTTGTTGAAAGCGATACCTTACCGTCACTTGCTAGGAGTAGATTGTATCTACTCCTTATTATCAAAAGAAAAGTATATCCGGAAGACCATCTGTTGCTTAAAAGAATTGATAAAACCCTGTTCAACCCTCTGAGAGGATGAACTTTAAGGTGCAAAATATTTGGAAAAAATCAATGTGCCACTTTGAATTTGAACCAAAGGTTTTCTATTTCTTTACAACCCAGCATTATTGATCAATTCGATGATCTGTTCCTTGGTCAGATTTTCGAGCTGACTCTTATCATAGATGTGCAACAAATAAACTTCCCGGTCTTCGGTCACAATAAAGGTGATCACCCTTGCTCCTCCAGACTTCCCTTTATTCTTTGATGATATCTTCATCCGAATCTTATAAAGGTTATGTCCAAGACGAATACCTAATACAGGGTTTTCGACCAGGGTTTCAATCAGATGTTGTAAGTCGGTTTTTAGGGAAGGATACTTTTTGACTAGTTTTTTAACCAGCTTTATAAACTCAGGCGTAGGGATTACCTTATAACTCATTGAGGAAGTCTTCGGTCGATTGCTTGGGTAGTTTTCCTTCCTTCATTAGTTTTACTTGTAACAGACTATTTTGCAGTTCTTCCAATGCCTTTTCTTCGCCATCTTCCACCTTCACATAATCCAGGGTTTTGATGAACTCTAGGAAAACTTCAAATTTATTGTCTGCGATATTGATCGTTAGCTGCTTCATATTATAATAATCCTTTGGCTTTATAGCTACCCTTAACTAGTATTGATAAACGAGCACATAAACAATAATGTTATGCAACGAAAATAGTTAAAAAACGCTAGAATCGAAAATAGAAATTAAATGGTCATCCATCTAAGAACATCCCTAATGTTAATTCCACCCAATAAGTGGGTGGTACAGGACTAAATTACAATAGGATTGAACCATAAACCAAAATAACTATTTGATATCATGCCCTCACTCTATGTTAGGAGTAGATTGCATCTAGTCCTTATTATCATTAGAAATCTAAATCTCGATTACTTTTAGCTACTTTAAAAAATTAGCAGAACCCTGTTCAACCCACGTCGGGGTTGAGGAATTGATGGTTATTCGCCGTCCACGAGTTTTCACCCGTAATTAATATTGTTGAAGCCCTTCAGGCTTCTTTGAATTCGTAATAATGGACCATTCGAAAGAACTAAATCGATTACATCAATTACCTCACAAATCCCAGGTCTGAAGGACCTGAACTATAATAACCGTGAGTGGCAACTCACGGAAAAGCTGTTACCTACCTTTCCCTCAATCCCGGATGGGGTTGAACAGTGATACAAAAAACAAGTTCACTTTTGCCCACAACTACAATTGATTGAATCTACTTTTCCAATTTCAAATAGTGCCGAATATTTGAGTGTAGTTGCAAACTACACTCAGTCCAGTTCAATAAATTGTACACCACTAGGAGTAGATTGCATCTACTCCTTATTATCGAAAGTCAAGTATTTCCGTAAGAGGGCATGTTAATGAACCCTCAGGGGAAAAATGTTAACTTGATTCTTCTCAGAATAATATTATAAAATATTTTACCTTCCGTTTCCAACCTTTTGCCGGGTTTTGGACTCTTTTATACATACGGACGAAAAATGAGTATACCTAAGCCAGATGCAGCACTTATTAAAAGGATCAACCAAAATGATCGAAATGCTCAATTTCAGTTGTTTGAAATGACCAAAGGCATGTTGTACTCAACTTGCTACAGAATAATCGGCGATGAGGATGAGGCTCATGACATTCTTCAAGATGTTTATGTAGAAGTTTTTCAAAACATTCGAAAACTAAAAAACCCTGAGGCCTTAATCTCATGGATGAAGACCATAGCCGTACGCAGGGCAATACACCATAGCAAAAAGAAAATCTATTTTGAACCGGTAGAAAATCAGGAAATGGAGACCACCGAAGCATTCGATTCCTGGTTTGATGCAGAAATACTGGATCAGGCCATACTAAGCCTTCCTTCTGGGGCCAAGGCTGTTTTTCTACTTACCACTGTGGAAGGCTATTCGCATAAGGAAGCAGCAAAACTGCTTAATATTACAGTGAGCACTTCAAAATCCCAGTTGCATTATGCCAAATCATTACTTAAAAGTCGAATCACTAAGCTCCTAAAGGCATGAAAACACACAATCCTAACCCAGAGCTGTGGAATAAGATTTTAGAGAGGAAAACCTTCGATAAACAGCTGGAAAAAAATAGCAGAAAACTTCCTATCATAGAGCCTAATACCGAGATCTGGGGACAGATTGAAAAAAGACTTGAGGAACCGAAAAGGCCGGTTATCTGGTATTATATAGGGGCTGCGGCCATTGCCATGCTCATACTTTTTTCCGGTATTGCTTATTTCTTTCCCGCTAAGGTGGATGAAAATAAACCTTTGCTTACAGAAAAAACAGTGTCCACTTCTCCTGAAGGTTCGGCTACAAGGAAACCTTCAAACCCACTGTCCAAGACCAGTGAAGAAATAACAATGAATGAACTCCCTCCTTCAAAGGTGGCCATTTCCTCCCCTTTGAATCGTGAGAAAATAGTACCCATAGAGGCAGAGCGAATGGTATTGAGCCCAGTCCAAATAAAAAAAGAACACACCATAGAGGAAGCAGGCATTTACCGACCAATGGCAGTCAATATAAAAACTTATCATGAAGTAAAAATCACTTGGGAAGCAGAAAAACCAAAATCAGGCGGTTCTCCTTTTGGAAGAAAAGAAAAAATACAAGTAGATGAGGCCAATTACCCGACGGCCACAATTCAGGTAAAATTCAATAAATCAAAAAACTAATATTCTAAATTCTATAGTTATGAAAAGATTACTCCAATTGTCTTTAATGGCATTGCTATGCGCAATCCAATTTGAAATCCTTGCTCAGGATGTAGAAAACCAATTGCCTAAAAACACCCAGGAATGGATGGACGAAGATTGGCCGGTCACTGATTCGCTTGCTTTTGAATTGCCCAATCAAGGGAAACTCTTGTTATTATTCAATTCCGAGGAGCACAATCCGGAGGATTTGACATTAAAATTTAAACCCATTCTAAAAAAGGCAACTGATTTCCCGGAATTTAAAACCATTACCTACAGGTTGGCTGAAGCATTCCCTCAGACCAGTCTGGACAGGGTGCTTCTCAACATTGAAAAAAATTATGTCCCTTATGTAGACCGACTAGAGTTAACCTTTCCTGTTGGGCTAGATTATACGGGAGGCTATTTCACCCCCGAAATTGGGTTTAGGAGTAAAATATCATGGAGAAGGTTTGATATTGGAGCTTCGATTACCAATTCCGTTTTTTTCCCGGAAAAGATTGAAAACAAGGTATCGGTCAATCACAATTGGTTTTTGAATGCCGAATTCAGTTGGGAACTTTTCAACCCTAAATCCAATAATAAAAACATGATAGGGATTGGCTATCTATTAAATGATGAGAAAAGCCAGCTTTTTGACCAAACAACAGTTAAAGCCTTCTACAGAAGGCAAGTCAGTCAAGTCATTTCCATACAAGTTGGGTTGGTGGGAACGAACAATTTGAACACCTTCTATCCCACCATAGGAGTTAGGTTTTGGTAAACCCACCTATTACACCCCTCCTTTAATTAATTGGAGGGGTATTATTTTTTTGCATAAAGGATGGTAAATCCGGTCCTATACGAATTGTATCCATCCTATTTTTCTGTGGAAGGGCTAAGTTCCATTTGCTAAAACAGCCTTATCCAAGGGAGATTTAATCCAAAAGAATAGCTCTTCAAAAAACGTCATTAAAAACTTTCTATTTTTAAACACTCAAACTAAACTTAGGTTTTGACTACAAAAACTCAATTTTAACTTTTTATCAACCTTTGAAAATAACCATCCAAATTAAAAATAATGCTATCGATTACACCACTTCCTTCATTCGTAATGAATATTAATTAAATGACAATAACATGAATGTAAATAAGCTCCTAACTATCAACTCAATACTATAAAATCGCGGTTAGAAAGGCTTTGGTATAAATTTTAACATATATTTTTTTTAGGAGAAAAAAATTTTTAATATGCAATATTGAAAAGTGAAATAAAAAATGGGAACCCAATGAATATTCAATCTTTTAAAGCGCAAAAAAATATAAAGATTACATATAATTTTGTTATGAGTCTTAATATTCGACGAAAACAAAATATTTAATCGTTCTTTTAAATAAATATTTAACCGTTCATCACCAAAATATTTGCCAATGAAATAGAACAAATTGCCCAAAACCCGATTTAATTAAAGGATTCCATTCGAATCAATAACAATTAACAATAATCCATTATGAAAAGAAAACTACTCATGCGACTAGTGGTGAAACCGATATCATCATTAGCGACTTTATCGTTCTGCTTGTTTTCAGGGAGCTTAATGGCTCAGCAAACAAGTTTGGACAACAACTTAAAAAATATCGATCAAAATGCTTTAGCGACTGCCTCTACTTCCAAAGTAGGCAAAACGAAAATAGCAGACTTTTTCGATGTTACGATATCAGGAACCGTATTAGACAACAATGGCCAGCCGATTCCGGGTGCCACTGTTTCTGTACCGGGAACTTCCATAGGCACCGCAACCGATCTGGACGGTAAATACACCCTAACCGTACCGGACAATTCATCCATTGTTGTTTCATTTATTGGTTTTGAAAGTCAAACCATAGAAGTAAACAATCAATCAACCATAGATGTAACCCTTACCATGAGTACCCAAGCTTTGGATGAAGTGGTAGTAATTGGTTATGGTACCCAAAAGAAGAAAGACCTTACCGGAGCTGTGATCAACGTGCAAGCCGAAGAGGTAATGAAATACAAACCTACCTCTGTTTCTGAAATTTTAAGAACAACTGTACCGGGTTTGAGTGTGGGTTATTCCACAAGCGCCAAAAATGTTCCTAGTTTCAATGTTCGTGGAGATGCTTCTATAAAAGCGGATGCGACTGATGAAGCCAATGCCAACCGTCCTCTTATCGTTTTGGATGGAGTAATCTTTAGAGGCGACCTTGCAGAAATCAACCCGAATACCATAGAAAGTGTGGATGTTTTGAAGGATGCAAGTGCGGCCGCGGTATATGGTTCTCAAGCCACCAACGGTGTGGTGATTTTCACTACCAAAAGAGGGGAATATGGCAAACCACAAATTTCCTTTAGCTCTAGAATCGGTTTGGTAACCGGAGCAAGAAGACAACAAACGCATAAAGGAGGAGATGATGTATTGAATTGGTTGACGGATATGAATGAGTCCATCACCAATACCATTACAGAGCCTTGGACCAGATTTAGGGATTATTACAGCATTGATGCCCAATACCAAGATGATTGGTTGGCAGCCAATGGTATCCCCGGAGAGACTGATCCCAATGCCATCAACCTTGCCAGGGTAAATAACTTTGGTTTCTGGGAAAATGAAATTGAAAATTACCAAAATGGAACAACTTATGACTGGCAAGACTTCTTATTCCACACTGGTGTAAGACAAGATTATGATGTAAGTGTTTCCGGAAGAAATGAAAGGGTATCTTATTATTATTCTTTGGGATATAGTAACAGAGAGTCTGTACAAATAGGTGAATCTTTTGAAACCATCACATCTCGATTGAATTTGGATGTGAACCTAGCGGAATTTTTCACCATTGGTGCCAATGCTTCCTTTACTTATCAAAACGAAGGTCAAGAACCTATAGGCAGTGGAAGTTATAGGGTATTTTCGCCTTATGACCAACCATGGAAGAATGGCATGCCTAGGACAAGAGAAAACCTAAACGATCAGGCTGCTGGTTCAAATATCAGTAACCCTTACCAAACACCATCTTGGAATACAAGAAGTTATTCCAGGTTTATGATTAACCCTACTTTGTATGCTTCGGTTAATTTACCCGGCAACTTTACATTAAGAACGGATTATACTCCTCGATTTGATGTATACAAAAGATTTGATTTGGATGAAAAAGGAAATCCTCAAAGAGCGGTAGACGCCGCCGAAAGAAGATACAATGATTACTTCTCCTGGCAATCTAACACTACTTTAAATTGGGACAAATCTTTTGGAGAACACAGGATCAACTTTACGGGTCTATATAATGCAGAAAGAAACCAAAGATGGGAAACCAGAGCAATGACAAATAATTTCTCCCCAACTGCAGCCCTTGGTTATCATGCCATGCAACTTGGTCTTAACCCAACCATGTCTTCTTATGACGAAGTAAATTCCAGAACCGGTTTGATGGGTAGGGTAAATTATGCCTACAGTGACAAATACAACTTCTCTGCTTCCATTAGAAGAGATGGCTACTCTAGATTTGGTTTGCAAAACATCTACGGTAATTTCCCTTCCTTATCAGCAGCATGGACAATAAGTAATGAAGATTTTATGCAAAACAGAACACTTAACTACTTGAAATTAAGATTAAGTTATGGTGTAAATGGAAACAGTAGTGGTTTGGAAGACTACAATGCTTATGCAAGATTAAGTAATGGTGTGTTTTTGAATTATGATGGTGGGTACATACCAACTCCATATACAGAGATTACAAGAATTGCCAACCCTATGCTTTCTTGGGAACGAACCGGTTCCTTCAACGTAGGCTTGGATTTTGGTCTCTTCAGTGATAGGTTAAGTGGTTCTTTGGACGTATATCAATCGGAAACCCGAGACCTTTTGCTGGATCAAAAGTTACCAGAATTGACCGGCTTTGGTTCGGTTAAGACAAATGTGGGTAATTTACAGAACAGAGGGTTTGATTTGGGATTAAATTCCATTAATGTATCCACTGCTAACTTTGTATGGACTTCTGCATTTAACGTTACCTATCGCGTGAACAAAATCACTACTTTAGGAAATGCGCCTACAGAGACTACTGACAGCGAAGGAAATACAGTAATGAAAGAGCCCGACGATTTGCAAAACGGATGGTTTATTGGTGAAAATAAAGACATCATTTGGGATTGGGAATTAGATGGTGTATACCAACTGGGAGAAGAAGCAGAAGCAGCGCAATATGGCCTATTTCCCGGAGACTTTAGGTTTGTAGATCAAGATGGTGATGGTGACATTGACATTGATGACAAGGTATTCCTTGGCTTAACCAACAACCCTTGGTACATTACCCTAAGAAATGACATGGAATACAAAGGCTTTGACTTAGGTGTAATATTCCTTGCCAGACTAGGCTACAAGGGTGGTACTTCTGAGCCCTTTAACAATTCTCAGCAATACATCAAAAACCACAACTGGTACGACATCCCTTACTGGACTCCATTAAACGGACAAAATGATTTTGCCAGAATCAATTCAATCAACCTTGGTGGGGGTAACAAGTGGATCAGTCAGTCCTATCTAAGGCTTCAAAATATTTCATTGGGTTATAGCCTTCCTCAAAATATCTTGGAAAAAGTAAAAGCAAACAGGGTAAGACTAGCAGTTAATATAGAAAACGTAGCAGTTTTCACGCCTTGGATCAAAGAATTGGGTGATCCTGAATCTGCCAGAGAAATGCCAAGAACTTATTCATTTAGTTTGGATGTAACGTTCTAAGACTATGCGCACTTACAGTTTTAGAAACACAAATTTTAAAAAGAAAGAAATGAAAAAGATAAATATATTCAAAGGGATAATTCTTCCTGTGTTCTTGATGTTTTCGTTCTCCTGTAACGAAGATTTCTTGGATGAGAAACCATTATCATTCCTTAGTCCTGAAAACACATTTGTGGACGCCTCAGGTTTGCAAACAGCTTTGGATGCTGCTTATCGAGGGGTCTTCTCACAATGGAATGGTGATACAAGGGAACTGATGTTCAATAGCAATATGAGTGATGCCTCAGTGGTATCTGCCACAGATAAACCGGATGCATTTGTAGATTTACGTGTATATGCTACACCTACCAACAGTAGGAACAATGATGCCGGTCGTGCAAGATCATTCTATGCAGACAATTATGATCATATCAAGAAAGCGAATACCGTAATCGATTATATCGACATTCCTGAGTGGGAAGGTGGGGCCAATGATCCTGAGAGAAATCATTTATTGGGCTCAGCGTATTTTCTTAGGGCTTTCTTCTATATGCAATTGACCATGGACTTTGGCAATGTTGCTTTTCCTTTGAATGTCGTAGCAGAAGCCAGAAGAGATTTTAAGGCCTTTAATATGCAAGGAATTTGGGATCAAATGATTGTGGATTTGGAATATGCGGTTCAGCATGTTAAGCCTAAAAGCCAATTACCTGTAGGACAAGCCCCTAAGGACGCTGTACGAATCCTGTTGGCCAAGTACTATATGCTTAATCTACGATTTGCCGATGCTGAACAATTAATGGATGATGTAATCAATGGCGGTGAATCACAACTTTTCACTGATGACATGATACCATCTGATGTTACCGAGGTAGAGGTAGCCAATACTGTAAATCCAAATACGGGGAACCCACTCCCGGGACGTAGCGGATTTGCTCCTGCAGATGCTGTCAATTACATGCATATGGACAAAGGCGCACAAAAAACCAGTAATCCTGAAGGAATCTGGTTGGTCGTCAATGAACCGTTCGTTTTGGGTACCCAAGGAAGATCTGCAAGAATCAGAGCATGGGGACCTAACTTTGTAAGTACAAACCTTGGGGTTTGGGAGCCTGGTACTACAAGAACCGGCACCGATGTGCAGCAGTCCACCAGTGATGAAAGAGGTCGTATGATGAAAAAATGGGGTAGAGGTCAAGGATTTGCCAGACCTACCAATTATTCTCAATATGACATCTGGAACTTTAAAGGACAAATTGATGAACAAGATTACCGCCACAAGGACTTGAACTGGTTTGAAATGGAGGATGTATTGTACGACAACCCTTCTCTATTAGAAGATGGTAGCGAATATTACCTTGAACCCCTTCGTCTGTATGATGACAATGGCAACTTAACTTGCCAGGATACCATCAGGTGTTGGTTTGGTTATCCGAGGTATAAATTCTACTCTGTGAACCAGGAGTCGAGACCCGATCGTCAAGATGGAGGTAAAATGGACATGTACATCATGAGAATTGCCGAGGCGTATTTGGTAAGGGCTGAAGCCCGCTTATGGCAAGACGATTTTGCCGGCGCAGCTGAAGACATCAATACCATCCGCCAAAGAGCCAATGCAATCGACATGTATACAGTAGCTGATGTTCAGACTGACGGAATTGGTGCAGTATTAGATGAAAGAAACAGGGAATTATTTGGTGAAGAATACAGACATGATGAGTTGGTTCGTATATCTGTAATTTTTGCCAAAAGTGGTAAAATGGCTTATAATGGCAAGACTTACTCTATCTCAGGTTCGGATATAGAAAAATCCATTTCAGCGGATAGTTTCTATTATGACAGAATGATGGAAAAAAACACTTTCTTCAGGGACGAAGTGCCGTGGGCTACTTATAACACCACCAAATATACTATGGACCCTATGCATGTGTACTGGCCAGTTTATCAACCATACCTTGTAGGTAATGTGGATGCAACCTTGAACCAAACTACCGGTTACAATGGTGCAGAAGACAATATTGAACCATTGGTTCATGTGGTTCAACCTGCAGGGGCTCCCAACGAGGACCCTATGAGAGCCATTGGTGAATAAAAGTTACCATTAATCAATTAATTCCTCTGATGTTATCATTACGTCAGGGGAATTTATTAATTTAAAGCGTCGATATAGTTATAAATTCAATAATTAACCAAATTCAATATGGATAAGGAATCATCAAGAAGATCCTTTATTAAGAAATCAGCCGTAGCCGGTTCGGCTGCCCTTATTGCACCTACCATTGTACCATCCAGTGTATTTGGAGCCAATGATAGAATCAATGCAGCAGTTTTAGGTTTAAATGGTCGAGGAAAAAGCCACATCCAAGGCTTTATGTCACAAAAGAATGTTAAAATCAAGACATTTTGTGATCCCGACATGAATATTCTTAAGGAACGTCAAAAAAGCTTTAAAGAAAAATACAATGCAGATGTAGTCCTTGAACAGGATTTACGTAAGGTAATGGATGACAAGGAAATTGATGTTATCAGTATTGCCTCACCTAATCACTGGCATGCACTGACTACTATTTGGGCTTGTCAAGCAGGTAAAGATGTATATGTAGAGAAACCCGGCTCTCATAATATCTGGGAAGGTAGAAAAATGGTAGAAGCAGCACATAAATACGATCGTATCGTACAACATGGGGTGCAACTTCGAAGTTCTCCTGCCGTTCAGGAAGCCATTCAACTGATCCGTGATGGCTATATCGGCAATGTTTACATGGCCAGGGGTCTCGTTTTTAGATGGAGACCTAGCATCGGTGACAAAGGATTTTCTCCCGTACCAGAGGGATTAGATTATGATTTATGGACAGGACCAGCTCCAAAAACTCCATTTACTGAAAATCTTGTGCATTACAATTGGCACTGGAATTTTGACTATGGCAATGGAGATGTTGGTAACCAAGGAATCCACGAAACAGACCTTTGCATGTGGGGATTGGATGTAGGACTACCTACAAAAATTACTTCCATGGGAGGGAAATTTTTATGGGACGATGCCAAAACCGTACCTGAAGTGTTGACATCTGTGTACAAATACCCTGATGAAAATAAAATTATTCAATTTGAAGTAAGACCATGGTGTACCAATGCTGAAGGCGGTGCTACTGTAGGAAATATTTTCTATGGTGATAAAGGTTATTTGGTCGTAGATGGCTACGATAAATATGAGACCTTCCTTGGCAAAGACAGAACACCCGGAAAGTCCGGAAGCGATGGCGGGCAATCAGGTTCAGGAATGGATCGTGGTGCCGGAGGAACAGATGGCCACTTTGCCAACTTTATCGAGGCAGTTCGTAAGCATGATGCTTCCATTCTTAATGGGCCGGTAGAAACAGCCCACCTGTCTTCAGGATTGGCTCACTTAGGAAATATAGCTTATCAATTGGACCGTGT
This sequence comes from Cyclobacterium sediminis, assembly GCF_054781075.1. Lineage (NCBI taxonomy): Bacteria > Pseudomonadati > Bacteroidota > Cytophagia > Cytophagales > Cyclobacteriaceae > Cyclobacterium > Cyclobacterium sediminis. The sequence goes on from NZ_BAAGVC010000003.1 coordinate 23,317, forward strand.
ATTAACATTCAATCCAAAATCTGAGACTTTTGTCAATGATGCGGAAGCAGATGCAATGCTCAGAAGGAATTACAGGCCAGGTTTTGAAGTTCCGGATAAGGTTTAAACCCGAAATATGCAATAGACCTTCTATTACATAATCCGGGTTAAGCAATCAATCATCAATAGATTGATTACCTAATTTTTGAAAAACCTGCCAGGAAAAATTATCCTGACAGGTTTTTCTTGTAAAGGGAATAAAAATAATATTTCAGATATAAACAAAGTTTTCAAATGAAATACATAGCATTAGTAATAATAATGGCGATGAGCAGCAATTTTCTTAGCTTCGGTCAACAAGACAAAGAACCCATTGAAATCGAAGTAAATGAATCAGAGAAGAAAGTAGATGTAATGGTGGACGGGGAGCTTTTCACCTCATATATCTACCCTGATAATGTGATGAAACCCGTTCTTTGGCCGGTAATTTCTCCGGACGGAAACATGCTGACTAGAAGTTACCCGATGATCAATAAAGAAGGGGACAGAACCGATCACCCTCACCACGTAGGTATCTGGTTAAATTATGGAGATGTAAACGGACTTGATTTCTGGAACAATTCAGAAGCAATTCCTGCTTCGAAAAAAGATGGCTATGGTGCTATAGCCCATCAGTCCGTCAAAAAAGCAAAAGGCGGAAATGGAAAAGCAACTCTTGTCACCAATTCATTATGGAACGCACCGGACAACACTTCTTTGCTGGAAGAAAAAACCACTTTTACCTTCACAGCAGGTCAGGATATCCGAATCATCGACCGTACCACAACGCTAAAAGCACTGGTAGACGAGGTGAAATTCACGGATAATAAAGAAGGTATGTTTGCCATTAGAGTGGCCAGAGAGCTTGAATTGCCATCAGAAAAACCTACTACCCTTATGGATTCCCATGGAGTTGCCACCAAGGTAGACAAAATGGACAATACTTACGTGAAAGGAGACTATAAAAGCGCTGAAGGTATTACCGGAGGAGACGTTTGGGGAACCCGAGCAAGGTGGATGGAATTATCCAGTGAAGTCAAAGGCGAAGATGTTTCACTTATCATCATCGACCATCCTAAAAATCCGGGTTATCCTACTTACTGGCATGCCAGAGACTATGGTTTGTTTTCAGCCAATACCCTCGGTCAAAAAGCCCTTTCAGGTGGCAAAGATGAATTGAACTACTCTCTGAAAAAAGGAGAAAAAGCCACTTTCAAATACCGTTTGGTAGTTACTTCAGGACACCTTAGCGAAAGTGAAATCAATGCTTTAGCGGACGAGTACGCTAAAAAATAAATTTGCCTAAATAAATACTAACAGGTACCTCTCCCCTTCACAATCTTTATGGGGAGAGGAAATTTACCTACCTTCAATAACCTTAATTTTAGTCTTTGGTGTTAGTGTCTTACCCTAAGCTAAAATTCGATTTCAACCCGAAAAATAATCAAAATGGACAATAACCAATCAAGGCGTAGCTTTATTCAAAAAAGCCTTGCTGCAGGTGTAGGACTTTCCTTTTTAGAACCAGCTGCAGTATTCGCCAAAAGACCCAAAATGAATCTTGGTCTGGTAACCTATCAATGGGGGAAAGACTGGGACCTTCCTACCCTACTGGCCAATTGTGAAGAGGCCGGTTTATTAGGAGTGGAATTGCGTACCGAACATGCACATGGCGTAGAAACAAGTCTTTCTGCGCAAGAGAGAAAAGAAGTGAAAAAGCGCTTCAAAGACAGTCCTGTAAAATGTTTGGGCTATGGATCAAACTATGCCTACCACTATACCGATCAAGCGAAGGTTCGTAAAAACATTGAGGGCACAAAGAAATACCTTCAACTTTGTAAAGACATCGGTGCCAGCGGAATCAAGGTGAAACCCAATGGACTGCCGGCAGAAGTATCCAAAGAGAAAACCATTGCTCAAATTGCCCAATCCCTTAATGAAGTAGGAAAGACGGCCAGCGATCTGGGACAATTGGTTCGGGTGGAAGTTCATGGAAAATTAACCCAACAGTTGCCCAATATGAAAGCAATATTTGATCAGGTAACTGAAAAAAGTGTGAAAGTTTGCTGGAATTCCAATGACCAGGATTTAATGGCCCCGGGATTAGAAGCCAACTTCAACTCTGTTAAAAAATGGTTTGGTGATACCGTTCATATACGCGAGCTAAATGAGGGAAATTATCCTTATCAAGAATTGATGAAGTTATTTACAGATATGAATTACAAAGGATGGATTCTTTTGGAGGCACGCACATCCCCTGCCGATAGGGTTGCCGCCATGAAAGAACAACTTGAAATATTCAATACCATGCTGGCCAATGCCAAGTAATAAATAATGCGAAACTCTGAAAGGTTTGTAGGTTAGAAGGTTAACATTTTTTGTTTATATTTAAGAGACAATAAACTGTTTCCCCAAAACAACTCCCCATTCATTTTATGAGTTATTTAATCAATATCCTAAAGAATATAGAAGGATCCTTTTTTTCAGAAAAAGGCCTTTTGTATTCTTTTTTTATTGCCTTTTACCTGGCGTCTTATTTACCTAGCCCGGCTCAATCAGACCCTTTTAATTTGAGCATTGAACAGCTAACCAGAGGCAAAAAGCATCATTTTTTTGGGTACATAGGCCAATGTCAAACCATCCCCTGGAATGAGTCAGGAAGGTATATTTTAGGGCTTGAGATTGAAACCATAGACCGGATGCCTCTTCCCGAAGAATCGGCTACTGTATTTCTTATCGACACTCAAAACAGTAACAAACTCATCCGACTGGACAAATCCAACGCCTGGAATCCACAACAGGGTACCATGTTTTATTGGAACCCTTTAGCACCCGAGACTCAGTTTTTCTTTAATGACCGCGACCTTACTACCGGAAAAGTATTTACAGTGCTGTATGATATCAATCAAAGGAAACGGATCAAAGAATACCGTTATGAAGACAACCCTATCGGAAATGGCGGGGTAGCAGCAGATGGCTCAGCTTGGCTCGGCTTGAATTATGGACGCTTGGCAAGACTTAGGCTTGTGACCGGCTATCCCGAAGCTTTGGATTGGTCCAAAGACGAATTGGCCCCGGAGAATGATGGGATATTTCTTGTGGATGTAAAAACCGGAAATAAGAAACTGTTGGTTTCCTACCGTCAAATGGAGAATAAAATAAAAGAAACCAATCCTAAACTTGACCATAGCGGCTTATTTATTAACCATACGCTATGGAATCGAGATGCCAATCGGATTTACTTTTTTATCAGGGCCGGATGGAGTGGCAATGGTAAAGAAAGAATCAATGTACCGGCCTCCATTCATGCAGATGGTACAGGGCTTCAACTCCATGAAACCCATATAGGTGGTCATCCGGAATGGGATCTGGGCAATGTATTAATAGGCATCAAATACAATGATGGGAAAGGCCCGGACGAGCAAATTCTTTACAATGTTGACATCAAGGAAATCATAGGTAGCTTAGGAACTCCGGAAATGTTTCCCAAACCGGAGGGTGACATATCCCTTTCACCAAATGGTGATCTATTCGTCAATGGTTACAGTAAAGACAATAAAAACTACTATGCCGTATACCGCAGAGGCGATGGTGCCTTTGCCCGAAGTGAAGGAATCGACAAAGGACTTTACAGTGGTGATATTCGTATAGACCCTGCTCCACGTTGGAATCGAACCAGTGATGCCATTTTAGTACCCGGAATTGACAAAAATGGCACCCGACAAATGTTTTTAATTCGGCTAAAGGAGAAGAAGTGATACCTATCATAAAAAAAATTCTCATAAATCAATCTTTAATAAATTCAAAAATCCCATATCTAATAAAATCTTCTTCAAAATCCGGGTTTAACAATTTTAGACAATCCTTTTGCAACTACCAATTTATCTGCACAGTAACCGGTTCCTGGGGAAAGAAGCAGTAGGTATGACGGATACGTTAACCTATGGCTTCGGCTCCGCTCAGCCGCCGGCAGTTTGGACTTCGTTCCACCACCGGAAAGAGTTACTGAAATAACAGCCTAAATCGATTTATCTTCAATTGAATATGCTCATAAAATCCCCTGCCCCCTTAATAGAAAGGGGGAGTTGGATGCTTCTAAATTTACTTTTGTAGTAAACTATTTCGCTTTCTCAGCGCAATAAATAAAAATCCAACTATGAATTCTAATTTTTGAAGTCCCGCTGCCGCCAAGGAGAGAACAGACCTGAAAGATCTGAACAATAATAACTGTGGGTGGCAACCTACGGGAAGGAGAAATGACCCTACTCTCAACACTGAAGGTGTTGAACATACCGTTTCGAGGACTCACCCAAACCTTTCTATCACTAGAAATTAGCCTGTACTTTTGCAACTACAAATTATAACTATTAATTTATCTACTCAGCAACCGGTTCCTGAGTGGAGCTGAAGGAGTAGGTATTATGGACACGTTAACCTATGGCTTCGGCTCCGCTCAGCCGCCGGATTCTGGACTTCGTTCCACCACCGGAAAGAATTACTGAATTAACAGCCTAAATCGATTTATCTTCAATTGAATATGCTCATAAAATCCCCTGCCCCCTTAATAGAAAGGGGGAGTTGGATGCTTCTGAATTAACTGCATTTAGATTGGTTTTTTGCGAAAGCTTCAGGAATGCCCTTTTTTGGTATCATTTACCACTTTATGCACACTTGCAGCAATCTTGTCTTCTACATCTCCTCGCCATCTCCAAGCCGGGTGACCATACTCATCCAAGTGTGGACCTCCTTCATATCCACCCTCTTCCCAAACACGTCGGGAAGGTATATACGCTGCCATATAATTGGCATAGCCACAAACCCAGGTTTTCTGAGGAAATTCCTTTTTAAACCTGAGAGAATAATCTACCACTGCCTCACCTCCAATACCAATCAACAAAAGTTCATCACCCATCTGCCAAGCTTGGGTTGGATAAGGGTAGCTAGTATCGAATATTTCTCCATTCTCAATCTTTGCTATCATTCGTTTTGCCCACCGGGCATGAAGTGGGCTCCTTCCATTGGCTATTGGCTCTAATTTTTCTAAGGTAACCAGTTCCTCAAAAGCCAGGTCCACATAATTGAAGGATGTTTTCAGGTTAGAAGAAATTTTTTCCATTGGTTTATTCAATGCTTCCTCAACGGAAGTGGAAAGCATCTTCCCATATTTTTCACACAGTGCCAACTCTCTTCTTGGCAAAGGATTCTGATCTCCTCCACAGGTATTGAAAAACATGGCTGCGGTGCCCGGAAATTTACTTTCCAAGTCAACCTGCGCAAAGCCGGGGTAGTCTCCACACCAAGTGTTGAAATCTAGTGTCGTCGGATGACAGGCATAACCGAAAAGCAGGGCTAAATAGTGACCTCCGGCACCTTTGGCAGCCAGAACAGGTACCTCATGATCCACCACTCCTTTTAAAGGTATTCCTTTGGCCAATAAGCCAGGTACTTCCGATTCCTTATTGTCTCTTCTGTTCACGGCAAAGGTGCAATTCCCTCCCCCGGCATATAATTCACAATCCTGCCAGTTATGAAGTGCTTCATCAATGGCAGCAATTAGCGCCTCTTCCATCCATAAAGTATATTCTTTTACCGCTTGCTGCTGTTGTTCATCACTTGGGTAATAATCCACTAAATCATCCTCTAAGCAGGGGGCACAATGATTGTGTGAAAAGGTCAACATAAATTGAGAGCGTTCCAATTGAAATTGTTCCGCAGTTTTATTAAATATCCGTTCATAAACGGTCTTAGACATGCCCATATGATCAGTGGTTACCATCACCACTCTTTTGCCGGAAGCATCTTTCAAGGCAATTACCTTAGCCCATAAATCATGGATTTTTCCGTAGGCCACCCTTTTTCTACCATAACCTGCAAGCCAGACCTCATTTTGAGGTGTTATCAGTGCCTTGGCTATGCCAATTTGCCATTGGTATCCAACAGCTTTAGACAAGCCATTGTCAGCCCCCTGTTCAAGTAATGCTTCTCTATGCATTGACAAGACAGGTGATGACAATAAACCCAAAGTCCCTGTCGCTATTCTTCCAATAAACTTTCGCCTGTCGGGTATTAATTTGCTTTTATTTTGCATAGAAAACGCCTTTCATTTGGTCTTTTAGCCTGATAAGTATTATTGATGCTGGTGAATTTCCTGCAGCAATGCAATAGCAGTATCTGCCAGCAACTCTCCTCCCCCCGGAGCCAATCTTGAATTAATGGTCTCGTACCCTCCTCGGGAAATTGCCTCCTCTGTAGGCACATAAGCAATATGACTATGGGTCAATTCTACCACTATTGTGTGTTTATATGGGGAATTCTCCTTGATTGCCAAGCCTAAATCTACAAATACCTCTCCGGGAAGCCCTACGATAGCAATATCCTTACTCATTTGAAAAACCTGTATTTCCAATGGAATCTTCCAACCTTGATCTCCAATGGTCGGTGACACGGCTTCTGTTCGTCTCATTCTTTCAAGCGACCTGATTTTTAGTTTTCTTCTTCTTTCTAAAAATGCTTTTTCCACATACAAAGGCGAGGTACCTGTATCTTGAATGGCCCATTCCAGTTCCTCCATGGAGTAGTTTTGTATGGGAGCATAAATCACCCTGGACAAGGCCTTTAGGTCAGTTCCATTAACTTTTTCAAAGTTGTTCGCACTTTGTACAATGGTTGATGAAAGGATTTCACCAATTTCTGAGGAGGTTTTTATCGTTTCTCTAGTTCCCGTGACATCTATATGGTTGATATTGCCACAGGCACCTGCGGCAAAAAGCGAAACAAAATCTTTATGAAAATGCCCTTGCAAATTACCGGCTAAAAAGCCCGGGTAATCTGCACTAAATGCGGTTCCACCAAAGGTATCGGCATGCAAAGAAAAATTTGACACACTTCCAATGGGGTATTTACTCTTCTTCCTTTTAATCATCAGCACCGCCAATTCCTTATCTGTAGGACCTTCTGCTTCCCTAATCAATGGATTACCTATTCCTGCATTGGTAATTACCTTTCCATCTTTCATGATAAAACGCCTATTGAAGGCCAAATCATCCACTTCTTCACTAAGGACTTCTAAGGCCACCTCTTCTTTTTCCTCAAAGGCTTTTACAACAGCCTTTGCAATGCCATCTTCAAGTTGTTGCGGATAACTGTCATCTTCGCCAGTGTTTTCTTTCTGATCGAATGGCGGCCTCAATGTTCCGGTTAATTCCCTAATATTGGGATGGTATGCCGGAGAGGTATGGGAATGCGTCCCTGCAATAATGATATTTTGGAAGGGTATTCCTGTTTGTTCTTCTATTCTTACTCTGGCATTTACTGATAAGTCCCTTTCAACCCACAACAAATCCCCTACTACTAGCGCTACCTTTTCATTGCCTTGCTGAAAAACGACTGCTTTCGCAAATAAGGGGTCGTGAGTACCTGTACTTGGCCCGCGGTAATGGGGATACCCCTCTTCATCTGGTGTGATTTCAATTTGCACCATCCCTGCTTTCAAAGCCGATTGGCGGGCAATTACTTCTGGTGCACGTGTTAATCCTAAAAGAATTATTCCGGCAAATATGCCAAACCTTACCAAAGGATTAATCCGAATATAATTTTTATCGCCTAGCTTTGCTGTCATAATTGAGGGATTATGGCTTTTTCTAAGAGATTATGGGTGATTTTTTGCACCCTTGGATCTGGTCCGTGGGGCCTGCTGTAATGAGACCAGGGCAAGGTATGTCCGGGAGGGCTACTCAATCCCATGGCCCAGAAGATGGTTGCTGCACTGAAAATAAAATTACCTTTTGGCCCCGGATAAATGACCGACTGGAATGGACAAGGGTTATCACCTCCTTGCCAGGCAGTTCCTTCAGCAACTATCTCTAGTCCCTCAATATCAGCCGCATCCCCCTGATACTCCCAACCAACAAGTCCGGGTATGCTGTCTCCTTTTTTCATTCCAGTACCTTTGAAGATCCAATGTTCCGGCTTTTTTACAGTCCAGTCTCCTCCACCATTGATAGGTTCTGTATTTCTTACGCCCATCAACATTCCTTCATCAGGTCCTCTTTCAGGAAAGGGGCCATGTAATTTTTCTCTCAAAACTGCATAATCATTATTGGCACCATAAGGTCCTCCTCTAAATATCCTACGATTAGGCTGACCTGCTTCGCTTGCCGTGTAAGGAGTCACCCAACAAATCGAGTTTCCGGAAAAAAACAAGAGATTCACCCCTTGTTCTTTAAGTTTTTCCACGCTTCTAAATTGCCGGATGTCCCAGTATTCATCATGGCCAATGCTTAAAAATGCCTTGGCTTTTAATCCTCTGTCAGGTGTCAATAAATCAACATTGGAACAATAACTCACATCATAACCATGCTGTTCTAAAAAATAGGAAAATGGCATTTCAAAGGAAATAAATTCTCCGGATCCAAAAGACAATGGGTCATTTACTATGGCTTCATATTGCCCTTGTCGAGCATAGGGTCGGTCAAAACTAACTTTTGCCCATGGCCCTTGTGTGCCTTTCGGGTGGGTATAAATGGAATAATTATTCGGCCATTTGTTATAAGCTTGCCAGGTATTGTCTGAGCATTGAAACAATAGGTCTGTCTCTCGCTCATCCTTTACAATAAAGATAATATAACTCTCCCAATAAGGTTCACGAGGACTTTTAGGTAAAGTGCGTAACTTTCCCAAATACACCCCACTCAGCCAATCCTCTGGAATCGTTAAAGTAGTGGAAACCTCCCATTTACATTCATGAATATTCATTTCACCGGGTTCGGGAGTAACCTGTCGCTTACCTTTAAGAGGGCCTGTCTTTTTCACCCATCTGCCTCCGGTACCATTGTAATAGCCGGTACGGTAAAAATCAATCTGGAAATCCTCTTCCGGATCAACTGACACCATGATGTCCAAACTTTCTCCCGCCATTATACTTTGTCTGGAGCAATACCCTTCAATAAGTGCAGAACGGTATTGTTTTTCGTCGGGCCTTACTCTGGTCAACTGCCAGGAAGTGGTGCCTTCCTTTTTATTTTCTTCCAGTATAAGGTTTTTCTTTTTATTAGCAGGCTTGGAAAAAGCGGGTGTTGTACCTAAAGCCAAAGCAAGTCCACTGCCGGCACTTAATTTTATCGCCTCCCTTCTGCTGAGTTTATTTTCCTTCGCCATTTTTAGAAATTGATGGTTTATTTTGTATACCAATCTTCATAAAAAACTTCAGGTGGTTACCTGGAAGTAACCGAAGAGGATTTTAACTTGTCTAATAGACCCAATAAATTCGATGTTATTACATTTGAAGCATTTACCTCCAAATAACTGGACCGGGCCCTCCAAGTCTCATATCCTCCCCATTCATGGTGTTGAGGGGTAGGCAAATAACCATTGTATCCATTGGCCAGGGAAACACTAAAGGTTTGTTTAAATGGACTTTTGGCTTTTATTTCCAAACCTATTTCCACAAAAACCTCGCATGGAACAGCAGTTATCGCCAAATCTCCAATTTGAAGTGCTTGAAGAATCAGTTGCTTTTGATCCGGAAAGTCATTTAGAAAAATAGTTTCTCTTGCATAAAGCTCATCTCTTTTAAGAAGAAGGGGGCCTTCTGCTTCAGCTACGATTTTTTTCGCCCTTTCCAGTTCAGCTGCATCCGGTTTTCTTACACCTAGTATGACCTCTGTTTGTGCACTGGCCAATGGAACCCAATCATGATATGTTATGCTTTGGTATACTTTGAAAGCCTCTGCCGCTACTTTATTTGCAACGATTGCCATTTTCTCATATTTTTCCATGGGCTTCGGTACTGGGCCCCCAAAGTTTATATTATTGATATCTCCACTGGTTCCATTGGTCATAATCCCAACAAATTCAGGGTTTTGGCGATCTGCACCTATCATTTCTCCAATTCGATTGGCAAACATCCCAAAATAATCAGCAGAAATATCTCCACTTTTTGTGCCACCAACATAGTGCAAGGAATAGTTAGCAAGTAGGGCAATGGGCTCACCACTTAATGATTGAACAGCAATAATAGGCACTTCAGGATCAATTGGACCTGCAGGCCCTGAAAGATCCGGATTTTCAAAACCAGGATTCATTCTTACTTTATCTTCTCCCCCAAAAGGATTGGTAAAAGTTTTGCCTTCTTTTAATTTCCATCGTCGGTTAAACACCTCAGTCGGTTCGCTTCCTACACCCCAACCAATTTTGGCCGGTTCCAGGTTATTATTGGCCCTAATGATAGCATCAGCAGCCCGTTCTTCCAAAAAGGCCAAATAGTCCGGATCGGGTGTACTGCCAAACACCGCACAAGCAGTACCTCCGGAATGGGTATGAATGGCCGAAATCATCATGTTTTCAACTGGAATGCCGGTGTATTGTTCGGCTCTTTTTTTGGCATTGTCCACGGTTTCTCTATAAACCATACAAAGGTCCAAGGTAACCATCGCTATTTTCGTTTCTCCATCATCCAAAACCAACCCCCTGGCATGGGTATCGTCATGAATATGCTGGGCAAAACCTTCTTGAAAATTTCCATTAATCGAAGTGCCGATTTTAGGTGTAATTACACTTAGTGCTGCTCCTGCTTTAAAAATTTTTTCTGAGTTTTGGTCCTGAGCGGTAAGGTTCCCTAGCCCTGCAATGACAAGAACTAAGGTGAGGAGTAAGTACAGGTAAGTTTCAGACTTTGACTTCAAATCCCAATCGGCAAGGTTCTTTATAATCATGTTTTTGGATGTTTGCGGTTTCGTGCAATTTATAATGTTAAAGGATAAAGCATTATTTACCTAAAATAAACAGATTTAGGTAAAAAAGTGAATTCTTTTACTTTTTAGGCTTCAATATTATATTAAGGCAAGGTTTACGGGATAGTCAGTAAAATTGAATGGCTATGGATAGGGTTTGCCTTATTTTATTCAAATAAAAACAAGTAATACACCTTCAATTAACCGTATATTTCAAGTAAAAACCCTCAAGTTTCTTCTTGTTTTCAGGCTGACCAAATAATAAGATTTGAACTAATACAACTAAAGATTCAATCGATCTGGTATTTGGTCATATAAGTATCCATTTCGACCCCTATTGTATCATCTGACCTAGGTGCAAGAACTTAAAAAAATTACAGAATGCCTATTGAAAAAAAGGGCAATGGGATTACCCAATGCCCTTTACGAAGTCAATAATTTGCGGCTACCAATGGTCTTGAAGCGGTAATGACATTTCCATGTTCATCATAGGCATACAGGTAAACTCTGGATTTATTTTTTGGCATTTCAATTTCTACGTACTGGAAAGCTTCTTTCTCATCGAGCACAGGATCGTAGTTTTTCCATGTTTCATCTTCATAGACTTTCCATTCATACCTCAATTTCCCAGGATAATCATTTAAAGTAGCTGCACTTAACCATATTTTTTCTCCAGCTTTTAAATTTTGCCATTGTCCAACGATATATAAATCAGGAAAAGCATTTTCAGGAATACCTTCCTTTTTCCAGGCACTGCTTAAAAAGTGGTAGGAAGGCTTTAAGTTTCCATTAAAATCTGTAATTCCAAACCAGGTTGCTGTTCCTTCAAACCTGTCCTGCCAGCTAAAGGCAAAACCACCGAGATTTTTACCTTTATTGCCCTCGATATGGGTCTCCCATTGGTATTGATAAGATTGTCCTTTAACCTTCGATGAAAGTTCTATGAGCAGGGTATCGTTTCTAAAATCTCCCAATTCTTTATTCCAATAACCTTTTGGGCCAAACTCAGTCACTACATAAGGGCTTTCCGGATAATATTTTTGAAATATTTCACCCAATTGGCTGATATTGTCTTCATAATAAGAGTTCACTCCTATGGCATCTATAGAAGGCGCATAATATTTAAAGTCGTGAATAGCAGCCAACAATCTAACATTATCATGCTCTTCTGAAGAAAAAACAGGGCGATTTGGATCTATTTCATGAATTTCAACTGCCAGATTTTCCAAGAAGGAGATATACTTTCTTCGGACGATGGTCAAATACGGCTCTCCATAATATTTCTTAAGTAGGCCCCATGTCTCATTGCCAATATTCCAGGCTATAATATTTTTCTGACCCTTATTTTTCCTGACATTTTTTAATACCTTTTCCTTGTAATCCGCTAAAGTACTGTGGTCACTGAAATAATCAGTTTTTGGATCAAACCAAAAACCATACATAATTTTTAATTCATGGGCATTTGCTTCCTTGAATATATTCCTATCATAAATACTGGGCTCATACCTTCTTATGGTATTTGCTCCCGAGGCCTTAATTTTGTTAAAATCTTCTTGAACCTGTTTTCTTGAAAGAGGTTTAAACCCTTCCTCCCAGTCATGACCATTATTGTAACAAATTCCTTTCATATAAAAAGGTTCTCCCGAGATATTCATGACAAAACCTCCTTTATCCTTACCAATCCCTACTCTTTTCTCAGAAGCAAGTTGAACTTTTGATGAAAATCCACCAGATAAATCAATAGGATCAAAACTTTGGAGTTCGGATGCCACGCTTTCGAGATCAAAAGTCCAGTCTATATTTGAAGCTTTTGCATCAGGTCTCCAATGAGTAATCCAATTCTTGTCCCTGTCACTATAAAACATCACCAATGCATTAATCTCGGCGTAATCTTCCCGAATCTGCGGAAGTGATTCATTTACCCAACCTGCTGCATTGTTACTATAGTTTGTGGCGCCAAATTCTGCCAGCATTACAGGAAGTTCCAATTGATGTTGCTTTATTTCCTTTCTGAAAGGAAGGTAAATCTCTTTAAAAGTAAGACTTTTATGATGGATAGCTGCTGAATCATAATTCAAAGCTGTCAAACCTATCCAATCCACAAGTTCAGTAATGCTACTATCTTTGCCATAAGGAAAATAACTTGAGACAGCATCTGGCGACCAGGGATTAAATACCCAGGTAACATTCTGAACACCAATGGATTCAAATTTATAATGGATATATTCCCAGGCTTCCTTAAATTCTTCCGGGGTATTTTCGCCAGTTGCTGACCAGGGGTACATAGGGTTATCCATTTCATGGGCAAACCGAAGAAAAACCGGAGCATCAAGCGCCTTAAGTGCATATGCCATGGAATGGATATAATCATCAAACACCCCCTCCGTAATGTGTTTAAACACCTTTTTATTTTCTTTTAATTCAGGAACTTCCTCTTGATTTTCAAATAGATTGGTCCAGGGTTCCCAAGTAATCATGGGAATATGGCCCTCCTGAATTATCGCATCCCATTGATCCACAGGCAAGGACTCATCTGACCAAGATAGGTAAGTTGAGACAATGGCCATTTTAGCACCGGTTTTTTGTTCAACTGAATGGATTAGTGCTGTATCCGAGTTATCATCAAATGAAGGGAGAAATATACCGAGGTAAAACCCTCCTCTTTCTTTGTCTAATTCAGAGGTAATTACTTTATCAAAAAGATCCAATTTAAAGTTGGCTGCATTTAACAACAGAAAAAGGCTAAAAAAGGCAGGCAAAACTATAGCTACCGGGAAAGAAAAGGTACTCAGCTTAACATAAGTAAGCTCTGCTTTCTTAAGGACAAATATATTTTTAAAATCATACCAAAGGTATCTTGATTTTCTCACTATGTCAGATTGCCCCATAAAAAAGGCAAAAGAAAAAGAAAAGCCATTGACAAGGGCAAATCCAGCCATGAGAAAACTGTAGGGCTGCCAATCCCTATTCAGCCCATAAAATGCGGCAGAAAAGGAAAGTAATGCGATAACCAGATTAGGTAAACCCAAAACAAAATCTCCCTTTGATGAGTGTTCTTTTGGGGTAGGAATATAAGGTACTTTAACATTGATTAAGGTATAAATAAATCCAGTGAGGTAAATCCACCAGGTTCCGAGCCGAAGGAAACCACCCATCAAATGAATTCCCTTTTCTTCAGCGTCATGCAACCATTTCTGGGCATCATAGCGCTGGTAAAGGCCAACTATTAAAAAAGGTGTAAAAATAGCAAAAAACACAACCGGATTTAATTCCCATGGGTAATCACCAGAAATCAATGAATAAATAGGTACTCCTACATCCACCAGGCCTATCAAGCCCGAAAGAAAATACAAGGGAACCAGAGAATAATGAATTTTTTGTCTTAAAGTAAATTTTGAGAATAAACCTGGGACCACATTAAATAAAAGATCAAAAGTGCCTCTACTCCATTTAAGTTGTTGCTGATAAAATGCACCGAGACTATTCGGAACTAAACCCAAAGACAAAACCTTAGGCACATAAACAGATGTCCAACCTTTGGCATGTAAAAGCATTGAAGTATGCATATCCTCAGTTAATCCTGCCGCATGCCCTCCAATTGAGTCCAGAGCCACTCTTCTGAAGGTACAATTGGCACCTATAGCCTGTGCTGTTCCATATTCACTCATAGCTTCCATATATGGCCCATAGAATAGGTAGGTTTGCTCTGCAGCTCCTTGAGCGACCAGTGAATCAGCTTGATTTTTATAGGCCTGTACAACCTGAGCATAGCCCACCTTAGGATCATCAAACGCACCAACCACATAATCCAAAAAGTCAGGAAAAGGAACATGGTCTGGGTCAAGAATTACACATAACTCACCCTTGGCAGACTTTAAAGCATTGTTAATATTTCCGGCTTTTGCATTTTCATGAGTTTCTCTGGTAATATGGATTACGCCCAATTTATTGCAAAGTGCCTTAAGCTTAGGGTCATTACCCTCATCACAAAGGTAATTGGTATGTGGGTACCTTACCGACACCATGCCCTTAAGCGTTGCTTCAATCATCTCAAAAGGCTCACCAGGACATGCAGTTGTTAACATATCAACAGTATAGGTCTTTTTACCAGCGTATTTCTCAGGCTTTCCCTTGGTTTTGAGGGTTGAAAAATGATACCATTCAAAAAAGATTTTTATTAGCTTAAAAAGTAGCGAAATACCAAGCAGTGCATACAACACCGGATGGCCAACACCCACATATTTAAAAAATCCAACCATAAAAATGACAAAAGTGCTTAAAAACAAAAAATTCAACACCTTTCTTTTTAAAACTGCTGCTTTCATAAGAATTATTATTTGATGCAAATAACACTAAATTATATTTAAAAAGCAATTTTTTATATTTGAATATTTTTTACTTACATTTACAGCACAAATTAAGATAAGGCATATCTTTTTTACCTTTCAAATATTTTAATTAAGCTCAACAGAAATCATGATTAGAATAATACAATCGAAACTTACTTATTTTTATATTTTTTGTGTTTTAGCAATACTTATTAGTTGTAAATATGATAATGATTTAACTATTTCTCCTGCAGTGGAAGTAAGGTACACAGAAGGAAAAGCACGACTTTACCGAAACGGGAACCCCTATTTTATAAAAGGGGCTAGTGGCATTGATAATCTTGAAAAAGTTTCAGCTTATGGGGGCAATTCTATTCGAACCTGGAGCGTACACAATGCGGGTGAAATTTTGGACAAAGCGGAAGCATTAGGTTTAACGGTTACCCTTGGACTGGAAATTGGTCGGCCTTATTGGGGTGAAGATTTTAAATATTGGAATATTCTTGAAGTCAATAAAAAAATAGAAGAATTAAAGCCTATTATAGAAAAATACAAAAACCATCCTGCGCTCCTGATGTGGGGGGTGGGCAATGAAGTTAGCTTAAAAGGGGGGTCAAGGTATTTAATATATTATACCATCAACAGGATCGCCAAGATGATCAAAGAAACAGATCCCAATCATCCCGTCATGACAGCTATAAATGTCAAAACGATAGGACGAGGAAAATACCTGATGCCAAATGTCGATATATTAGGATATAATGGATTTGGATTGATCAAGCACTTCTTTGAAGACAATAAAAATTATAAATACAAAGGATGGGGAAGAGCATACATTTTCTCAGAATGGGGAGTACCTGGTCACTGGGAAGTAAAAGACACAGCATGGGGTGCACCCTATGAGCTGAGCACCAAGCAAAAAATTAACTTTCTACAACAATATTGGGAATTAATGAATCAGGATACCACTTCTTTTTTAGGGAGTTATGCCTTCTACTGGGGAAATAAGTTTGAGATTACTAATACTTGGTTTAGCCAGTTTTCTACCGAAGGGGAGAACTCAGAGACTGTACAATACATACAAAGTCTCTGGAAAGGTGAAGCATTTCATAGCAATCTACCGGAAATTTTTAACATTAGTTTTAACGACCGACCCGGACAAAGCAATCAATACCTGACTGCAGATTCCTTGTATTCTGCCAGCCCTATAACAGATTTTGATGATTTATCAGCCCTGAAATTTAAATGGGAAATAAGACCTGAAGAGGCCAAGTTTTATGAACTTGATGATTACCAACACAACATGAGCTACCTAATGGAAGCCGATAGTGCATCTACGCTGAAATTTAGAACCCCAAAAAACGAAGGCCCATACAGAATTTATGTGTATATATCAGATGACAGTGGCAATTACACTTCTCATAACCTCCCATTTTATGTAGTTAATCAATAGCATAAAGAACTCCGGAATATCCATGTCTCTGACATTTTTACTAGGTGATTACGGAAAGGATTGTATAGCTACCCTTTCCGTAATTTAACTCACTCCTACCTTGATTTCAAAATTATTCCTTATAAGAAACGATTTAACTGATGGTTTAGAGATTACTAGCAAAATTAATCCTGAAAAACTGAACCCAATTATCATATCCCAACAGGAGACAAATGTTAGAAATCTAGGTCTATTACACTGGGTTTAAAAGTTCATATAGTCTAATGTCAGCTGCGACAATGCCCTGACTCCTAACACAAAACCACTTTCATCAAGGTAAAAATCAGGGGTATGGTGAGAGGCAGCTTTTTCGGGATCTCCTGTTTCCGGCATTCCTCCCAGAAAGAAAAATAAGCCGGGTTTTTCAAGCTGAAAAAAGCTAAAATCTTCGGCTCCTGTAACCGGATCATGCACCCACAAATTTTCTTTACCTGCAACTCTTTCTAAGGTAGGTTGCATCTTAGCAGTCAAAGCCTCATCATTATAGGTTACCGGATACATTTTTTTTATACTTATGTCTGTCGTTGCACCTGCACTTTTGGCGATATTTTCACCAATCTCCCTTATCCTACGATGGATCAACTCCTGCTGCGGTTGACTATAAGTACGAATGGTACCTATCATATCCACCTGTTCGGGAATAATATTGTGTCTAACCCCACCATGGATAGCACCTATGGTTACGATGGCCGGAATCTCAATAATTTTCACATTTCTACTTACTATGGTTTGCAATCCCATCACAATCTGAGAAGAAGTAACAATGGGATCTATGGAAGACCAGGGATAAGCGCCATGGGCCTGTTGTCCTTTTACAGTAATTTCCAGCTCATCAACTGCCGCCATGGCCGGTCCGGGCTTGTATTTAATTACCCCGGCAGGCGTTTGAGAATTGATATGCAATCCAAAAATCACATCAACATCTTCCATCACACCTTCTTCTACCATCTGCTTGGCTCCCCAGGTATCAATGGATTTGTCTTCCAAACCCTCCTCTGAAGGCTGAAAAATAAATTTAACGGTACCTTTGAGGTCTTTTTGCATACCAGTCAATACTTCTGCAACCCCCATCAAAATAGCCATATGGGAATCATGTCCGCAAGCATGCATGACACCGCTTTCTTGCCCATTATAGGTGGTCATTACTTGAGATTTAAACGGAACGTCCACCCGTTCGGTCACTGGAAGTGCATCCATATCAGCTCTTAATGCAACTGTTGGGCCCTGCTTCCCTCCTTTTAAGACACCAACTACACCGGTAACGGCTACCCCTTCGGTAACTTCCATACCCAAAGCTTTCAAGTGGGCCGCAATTTTTCCTGCTGTTCTTACTTCTGCATTCCCCAGTTCCGGATGCTCATGGAAATCTCTCCTCCACTCGATCACTTTTTCCTCAACTTCCAGAGCACTTTCATTGACTTTTTTTTCCAATTTATTCTGGGCAAGTAAAGAACTTGCCGTACAGAAAAAGGCAATACCTGCCAAAATAAAATCTAATCTAAATATTCTCCTCATACTCAAATTTAAAAATAAACAGCCAGTAGATTGACATGCGAGAAAAAAAATTAAGAAAAAATTTAAAGACAATTTTATCTTTTTATATTAGATTTGATGATGATCCAATCTATGGTAGCCAGAAAGCTAATCGTCAGCCTATTGATCTCAGGTCTTTCGATGTATGCTTGTGATCAAAAAGAAAAAAAGGAAGACCTACTTTCTGATGGAGAAAAACGTTATCGGGATTATATAAGAAAAATACCCGGAAAAGATGAACATGTACCTGAAGAAGTATTGGCAAAAGGTGAAGTGCTTATTGCCTATGCCGGATGTTATGATTGTCACAAAATTGATAAAAAGTCCAAAGGACCGGCCTTTAAAGACATCGCCAAGCGGTACCCAATACAACCTGCTTATAGGGATTTGTTGGCAAGAAAAATTATTACAGGAGGTTTTGGCTCGTGGGGCAACCCCGTAATGGCCCCTCATCCCCACATCAGCCTGGAAAATGCACAAACTATGGTGTATTACATCCTTTCTTTAGAACAAGGGGATTAAATTCCTACCCTTATATCTAAATTTATACAAGTATTTTACCTTTTGCCATTCTGTAGTTTTCTTTTGCATCTAAATTCGCTAAATTAATAGGGTTAACTGATTAGACTATGAAAACCATCGAAGTTAGGCTGCCCCAAGAATTTGATAAATCATTTATAGTATTTAAAGAAAAAGGGACTTATTTCCCTTGCCCTTGGCACTATCACCCGGAATATGAGTTGGTTTTGGTACTAAAAAGCACCGGCAAAAGAATGGTTGGAGATCATATCGGCAACTTTGAACCCGGTGATCTGGTCTGCATGGGCCCCTATTTACCACATGTATGGGTTAATGATCCAATTTTCACCAATGGAGAGGCAGACCAGGAAGCTGAGGCAATAGTCATTCAGTTTCAAGCGGATTTTTTAGGTGCGGATTTCTTACAAATTCCCGAAATGGAAAATATCCGAAATATTCTTGGCCTTGCCAGTAGAGGTATGGCATTTACCGGGAAGACTAAGGAGAAAATTACTGAATTAATGAAAGACATGATCCATATGAATGGTATTCAGCGGCTTTCAAGTCTATTGTCCATATTTGATATCCTATCACAAAATAAAGAATACCAACTTTTAGCAAGTCCCGGCTTCATTGAAAGTGAACCTGAAGGTTCTGATCGACTTACCAAAATAAAAAACCATATACTAAATAATTTTGATCAGGAAATTACACTTTCGGAAATAGCTGCCATGGCCAATATGGGGGTCACAACTTTCTGTAACTACTTTAAGGAGCAATACCGAATCACATTTATTGAATACCTAAATACCGTTAGGATAGGCCATGCCTGTAAACTATTAGCGAAGGAAGACATGAATATCGTCGAGGTTGCCTATGCCTGCGGATTCAATAACCTAGCCAATTTCAACAGGCAATTTAAAAAACTAAAGAAAATGACTCCCTCAGATTTTAGGAAAACAGTAAATATTCAGGAAGTCGCTTAGATGGTACGAAATATAAAACCAATAACCGGTTCCTGAGCGGAGTCGAAAGAAAAGGTATGACGCATACATCATCCTATGGCTTCGGCTCCGCTCAGCCGCCGGAATTACAGATTTATTTTTTTCAAGATTAACCTATTCATAAAATAAGGTAGAAGGGGTTCGCTCTTTCAGCAGATTCCAATACAGCATCTATTATTCAAGAGGTAAACAAATAACCGGTTCCTGAGCGGAGTCGAAGGAATAGGCTTGAGACGAACATCTCCCTATGGCTTCGGCTCCGCTCAGCCGCCGGAATAAATCTTATTCCCTTAATTTATCTTTAGGATAGATCCAGCAATATGCCTGTTCTTATTGTCAGTATTAAAATAATAAGTAACCAATACTTTATTATCTCCCATATTTACAGCCCATGGGTACCCAATATCTGTACTGCCACCATCTTCTCTAATAATAATTTCTTCTGCAGTGGCAAAATCAGTACATTCAGGATTTAAAATTCTAGCTCTGATACCGTAAGGCTTGTGCCGATAGCCATAGACTAAAAACACCCTGTCATCCGGCAATCTTAACGCTTGAAGGGGGTGCCCTTGAAAACCCATAGACTCCCATTTTTCAAAAGTTTTGCCTCCATCTTTGGATCTGGCAATTACAGCTTGATCATCGTATTTGGCCGTACGAATAAAAGCAACAATATCTCCTTTTGGTGTTTCGTATGCAGAAGCTTCGTTAAAAACTACATCATCATCCACGGCCACTGTACTTAGGTGTTCCCAAGTGTTGCCTTTATCATCTGAAACCAAGAGGTAGTTGGAGGTTTTTCTTTTCTCCTCAGAATCACTTGCTGCCACTACCCAATATATTCTTCCGCTTTTTCCTTCGTACATGGCACCTCTGTTATAGGCCGGAACTTTATTACCCATAGGGGCGTGGTTTACTTCAGGAGCGATGGAAGGAGGGTATATGGGGCCTTTCCAAGTTTCGCCTCCATCTACGGATTTAACAAGGTATCCTCCTAAAAATACTGTTCCGTATTTATTGGCAAAGTGTGGCTTTTTAATATTTTCCAACCCCTCTTTTTCCAAAAATGCCCATCCATAGCTGGCACATAAAAGGGTTCCATCATTTAGTTGTAACAAGCATGGGTCTTGTGAACCACCAAATGCATGTGAATAGATCAATTCTGGTTCTTCAGTCCAGTTTTCTCCATCTTTGGAAGTAACCCCTACCAAATAACTGTTTGGATCTACATGACTATTCCCGTCTTCTTTGAAAACCACCTTTCTGTCCGGGGCCCTTCTAAAAGCCACCAGGTATTCCCCATTGTTCTTTTTAACTACAGAAGGAAAAGTGGAATAATAGCTTTGATCCTGATAAATAATAAAATCTTTGATTTTAGTGGCTGGTGCCACTGCTTTGGTACTATCCGCCGGATCAAAAGCATGAACTGACAAGCTGTTTAAAATCAGTACAGCAATTATTAGCAATTGTTTTTTCATGAGTTTTATTAATTTGTTGTGTTATTTTATCTAGCCAAAAATTATTATTGGCTTAATTCTTTAAGCGAAATCTTAGTTAGGTAAACACTGGTCTTTTCTTCATGACTTGAATAATAAACAAACCACAGCTTATTCTTATAAATTACCATACCCGGATAACTTGTATCTCCACCACTTGGTAAGTCCATGCTTTTTTTGATATTTCCCTCAAGATCTGTCAAATGAATTACTGTTTTGGCACCAGTTTTTCGATAATCCCTAGTCCCCATAACAAGGGTATTTTTATCCAGAAAAAGAAAATTGGGCCCTCCTAGTTGCTTGGTTAATTTCTTGGTAGTCCAATATTTATAAGGAGCGTCACTTTTAGCGAGTACCCCCATCTTATTTCCTGCCTCTCTTCTAACCAAAACATACATCTTTCCCTCCTTATCAAACCTTATAGTGGATTCATTGGGATTACCATCAATCGGTAATTGTGAAACATGTTTGAAGTTAATCCCATCGGTGGTTTTTAACAAGTGCACTTCCCATCCTCCCACTTTATTCTGGTATACTATCCCATATCCCACATCTTTATGCCATGTCAGGCTCCATATCCAATCAAGGGAAGGTTCCATATCCATGGTGGCTTTTTGTAGGGAAGAAAAATTCCCTCCTTTGGTATCAGAAAAAGAAACCATGGGATACAAAATTTTATACCCACCTTCATAAACACCAACGGCAGTCAACACCATAATACGACCGTCCGGCGTAATTGACAATCGAGCCTCTCTAACGTCCCGGTCATCTTCTTCTAACAAGGTAACGCTTTGCCAATCTTCTCCATCTTTTGACCTTAAGATTCTGATGGACCCACTTTTATCTGGCATATGGTTATTCCCCTCCCTAAGGGCAATATAAAATGATCCTTTAAACCTGATCATATCAGGAAAGGCGTTGTGGGGCGCCTTGTCCCAAATTTTTTCTACTTCTAGAGAATCTTTCAACGATTCGTTAGAATAACCAGGGGTCAACTGAAGGAAAATAACTATTAAAAGTAAAAAGCTAGCTTTCATAATGGATAGTAGGTTATTTTTTTAATCTAATCCCTTGAAAAATTCAGGAACATATTTATTTAATTTTCTTCGTTTATTTATTATTCTTTCTGGATCAATACCTGTATAAGGCCACCTTAATCGAGTTCCAGTCATTGACCAATCCCCAATACCGGCTAAAAATTTATCTATGGCCACATCACAATATCCTTCTTCCAATATCAACGGCAATATTTCTCTCTCAAAAAACAACAAAAGCTGCTTTTCAATGAGCTGAGCTCGTTCAGGTTCTTCACCCATCATTCGGTACCACTTTATTACAGCCTTAGGATGCATACAGGCTATATTAGAGTAAGTCCCCTTCGCTCCTTGAGTGATGCCAGTAACCATGAAATGGCCTGGGATAAAATAAGAAAAGGGCTTGGGTAAGTTATTCATTTTTGAATACCATTCTTTATCCCCTCCCGCTGTTTTGCATCCGACTACAGGTAACCCTTCCATTAAAATATTTGCATAGTCCTCTGGAGGAAGCTTTTTTTTGGCATGTGGTGGATTGTAAATCACTAGTCCTATAGGGGCTGCAGTACTTGCTGTCTTTTCCAGGAATTTAAGCGTTTCCTTATTATTGGTTTTTATCCAATCCGGTAGAATAACCTGAAGGGCACATGGAGAAAGTGACTTCACCCTTTTTACCCTTTCAAGAGAAAGGAGCGGATTGAAATGTCCACACCCCAATTGAAAAGGGACACCAGCATTTTCTGCTTCCTGTGCTACTAATTCACTTAATTTATCAAATTCTGCTTCTGTTTGGTTATAAAATTCTCCTGCCGACCCATTGGTATAAATTCCATTTAAGCCGGCATCAAGGGTGAATTTCAATGCATTTTCTAAAACCTCCCAATCGATGGACTGGTCTTTTAAAATGGGGAGCAATACGGTTCCCCAAACCCCATGTATTTCTTCTGCCGAAAAGGGTTTCATGGCTGATCAGGTTTTTTCCAAATTATTGTACCCATATGGTACCTTTGATGCGATTCAGTACCGTCAGCATAAAAGGCTGTCAAAATGCTTCCATCTTCCAACTGCACACTTGATGGATAGCCGCAATCCCTGCTATTAAGGTCATCTACCAGTATATATTCCTCAGACCACGTATTACCTTTATCCTTGCTAAATTTAGCAGCCACACCAAATTGACCTTCTTTCCTATTTCCATAAGTGAGCAATAGGTCTCCGTTTGCTAAGGCTGTTATATGACCAGGATGCTGCTGTTCATCGGTCAATTGACGCTTCAATACCCAGGTTTTTCCATCGTCTTCACTCAAAAACAAATCCATAGCAGCTCCTGCTTTCCATCTTCTGGCAGCTGCTATCCAGTTTTTGGGACCCGTCTGAAAAAAGGCTGTTTCATTGTGTCCCCCAGAGAATAATGTACTCCCTTTTCCTTCACTTAAATGAGACACCCAAATCCAGGACTTTCCCTGATCATCACTCCTAAAAAAGGATACTTTATTGATGCTTTTATCTAGTGATTGCGCATAGGCAAGTACCCTTAAGCTTCCATCAGCCGCTTCTAAAACATCCCCAAAAGGAATAAATTGGGTCATTCCGTTTTCTGCTATTGGAAAACCATTTTTATAAATTTCCCATGTTTTTCCAGCATCCCCTGATAACGACACCCAGGCACGGAGCACGCCAACAAGCTCTTTGCTGCCTTCCGCAGATCCTGAATCTTTTAATTCCCACCCAGAAGCCACAACTACCAAATCACCTACTTGGTTTCTACCAGCGGCTACATTCATGCGGTTGGTACTTGCTTCATTTTGTGCAGCAACACCTGTTTTATTCCAAAATCTACCTCCGTCCAATGTAGACCAGACCTCCACACTGCCTTCTCTCCTGGCATGACTAGGCTGGTTAAAGATACTTGCATGAATACTCCCCTCCCCAAGCTTTGTAAGGTTTGGCCATGCGCATACATTATCAATGGCAATGTAGCGATGAAGTATCTCCACCTTATGATTTTTGACCGTTCTAACTGAGGATTTCTGAGGGAAGAAACTCAGCCAAAAGGCCGGCAAAAGGAAAAAAAAGAAACTCGCCCAAAAGGTTTTCATAATAACTAACGGTTATTTGTTTAGGTAATCCAAGTAATCCCATTTAAATCCCTCTACCTTTCGGTAACTATGATCGGGGTAAAGGTTGTTTATTGAATCCATTTCAAAGGTGTATTTTCTTATTTTCTCTGCTGATAAAAACGGATCATTTGTTTCCCTTCTCCATGCTGAAAGTGCTTCCTTCATGTATACTAAAACTGTCTCTAATTCTGGTTTATCAGCTAAATTCTCAAATTCCCAGGGATCTTCCTGTAGATCATATAACTCCCATTCAGGAGGCTTTCTCCACCTTTCATATGCCTGACGAATCCTTTCGTCAGAAGCTGCAATTTCTTCAATCGTAGCACCGGACCCAAAATCAGGATCAGCATAGGCGGAAAAAGCAGGAAATTCCCCTCTGCCAACATCGATGTTTTGAATAAGTTTGTATCGCTCCCCCCTTATACTCCTTCTAGGGTAATAAAATACAGGTGAGGCACCTTCTCCATCTGCTCCCAGATATGTCCTCCAACCTGTTCCATCCCCATCCTTTGTAAATAAATCCATTAAGGACCTACCTGGAAAATTAAAATCACCTGAAATCCCAGCAAGATCTAAAACAGTCGGTAAGATATCAATTACAGAGATCAATTCATCCTTGCTTGAACCAGTTTCCTTAATCACTTCAGGATAGGAAATAATAAAGGGGATTTTCAAACCGCCTTCATAATTGGTAAGTTTCCCCCTGCTAAATTGGGCCCCATGATCGCTTAGGTAAATGATACAGGTATTGGACAGATCACCTAGACTATCCAACAACATTCCGATAGATTCATCCAATCGATTCATGCAATTATAGTAGGCTTCTGTTTGATCCAGCAAGCGTTCATTATTAACTCCCACAAAGGGTAAGGTTTCAAGGATTTTATTTCTATCTACTTTTTTGGTTGGCAGCCCCTCGACTTCATTTTGAAATGGCAAATGGGCATCCGGGAAATTAACCATCAAAAAATAAGGCTTTTCTGATTGACGGACAAATTCCTTTGCCCTTATGGCATAATCCTTTAGACTTTCTTTTTGAAAATTGGAGCCAGGCAAATCTGCAAAATCAAAGTCGAATCTATCAGCTGGATTAACGTGAACCTTACCTAGGATCCCAGTTCTATAGCCCGATTCTTTAAGATAGTTGGGCAAAACTTTTATCCCGGAATAAAGTGCGTAATAGTGGGTCGCCCATCCGAGTTGACCGTTTTGATGCGGGTATAATCCTGTGAAAATACTGCTTCTCGATGGACTACAAACTGCATAAGTTGTATAAGCATTGAGAAACATAACGCCATTTTTAGAAAGCTTGTCCAGATTTGGAGTGTGTACGAGCTTATTCCCATAACATCCCAAATCTGGACTGTTGTCCTCAGAAACAATCAGCAAAATATTTGGCGAGGCTCTTTGTGGTACTTTGGAATTACATCCAAAATTTATTCCACTAGAAAACACCGCTAATATCAGCGCAATTTTAAATTGCTTAAAAATCATTTGTCTCCAAGTATTCAAGCTTTCAAACCTTTATTCATAACCTGGGTTTTGTGTTACTTTATTCTCCAAACTCAAAACACTAGTAGAGATCGGCCATAGGATTTTTTGTTCAGGATTGGCTTGTTCACTTAATGTAGGAAGCATTTCGATGGCTTTATCGAAGCGCACTAAATCCCACCATCTTTTACCTTCAAAAGCCAATTCTCTTAACCTTTCTTCAAGGATTATCTCATTGTTTTCTTCTACAGTACCTGATGTAAAGGCATAATTATCGAACTGGTCTCCATATGCCCTCATTCTCACCTGATTAATTTCCATTGACGGATCCTCACCCAGCGCATTTTTGGCTTCTGCAATCATCAATAAAACATCAGCATACCGGTATAAAATAATGTCATCAATAAAATTTCTACTACCCCCTATTACAGTACCACTTCCCTTTGTTACTATTGTTGTGTAATAAGTCAAGGCTTCATTCTCCCCGATAGTGTATATTTCATAAAAGGAGGCATCCTTCCTTTGATCATCATTGGTGAACAAGGATTTAACATATGTTGTAGGAACTGTAATATTATTGCTCCCTCCACCTATTGCTCCTATTGTTTCCCTTGCTTCTGCAGAAATATTGGCAGGGATAGCACTTCCAATGAGATACATGGCGTTGAAATAATTATTACCTGCAGATTCGAGTTCGGCAAATCTTACAGCCATAATAACTTCTTTATTGCCTTTATTGTCATAATCAAAAACATCCGCAAAATTATCCAATAAGTCCACATCTGTGTTTTGGATATCCTTTAACGCGTCCAATGCAGTTTGGAGATCAGCGTTGCCACCTCCCATTTGTTTTGCCGTCCAAAGGTAAACCTCTCCTTTAAGTGCACTAGTGGCTGGCTTGGACCAGAACATCTTGTTTTCTGCGTAACTATTGTCAGGAAACAACTGTAAAGCTTTATCAATATCGGCTTTTATGAATTGAAAAATCTCACTTTGTGCGGTTCTTTCAATTTGTGTCAACTCAGGATTTTCACTTTCCGTTGGATCCATACGCAAGGGTAAATCCCCCCAGGTTCTCGTCATTACAAAATAAGTAAATGCTCTCATTGTGTATGCTTCCGCCAAGATGGTGTTTTTCCTTTCCTCAGATGCAAAGTCAATTTCTGGTACATATTTAATGATCAGGTTGGCACTGTTTACTAGGGTGTATAGGCTCTGCCAACTTGGACCGGCATTATCTGGTTGCAAGCGGTTGGTGTAATATTTAGCCCATCCGCCATCACCTACAGTCCCAAGCGCTACTACATCAGCGCGGGCTTCACCCAAATAATACAAGGTCGAGTTAGATATACTTCTAAGGTTAACATACATTCCAATCAATGCACCCTCTGCATCTCCTTCGGACTTCCAAAAAGACTCTGTGGTAATCACACTCGTAGGTGAAACATCCAGTAAATCGGAACAGGATCCGAATAAAAACAGGCTTAATATTAAAGCTATATTTAATTTTTTCATGATTCCTTTATTTTAAATTAAAAGGTAATATTTAAACCAAAAATAAAGTTTCTCGGAATGGGGTATCGCCCATAATCCCGTCCACCAAATTCAGGATTAAGTCCCTTGTATTTTGTAAAATAATACAGGTTGTTACCTGTTAGGCTAAGTCTTACATTTTCCAAATTAATGGGCGTTAATACACTTTTTGGCAAATTATAGCTTAGGCTTAGTTCTCTTATGGCAAGGTAGTCGCCAGGTTCATAATACCCTTGACCTGTGCGATTTGGATGAACGTTTATTTGGGCCCTGGTACTTTCCCAATCATATCTCGGTAATGTAGCCACATCGCCTTGTTCCTGCCAGCCGTTGTCAACCAAATTTTGGGTAAGGTTCATGTTCAACTTCCATTGGCCTTCCATAAATGCACGTGCATAGTTGTAAATGGTATGCCCGACAGTATAATCCATACGAAGGGAAAGCATTAAATTTTTATAGGAAAAAGTATTGGTGAATCCTCCCGTTAAGGTTGGAAATTCAGTTCCTACATATTTCTTATCCTTCTCGTCTATTACCCCATTGTTATCTAAATCGTCCCATATATAATCCCCACCAAATGAGGTATCCGGATATCTTTTATAAGTATCACTTGGTGCACCTTCTGCATCCTGGTCAGTTGGATAAACACCCAGTTCTATGTGAGAATAATACTCTCCAAGACTACCGCCTTCCTGAAGGCCTCCTTGCCAGGAATAGTCACCCAGTCCTGCATCCCAAACATAATATCCACCTACACGATTTCTTTCCGCTCCATTTTCAGGGAGTTTTAATATTTTGTTTTGTAGGGTGGCAAAATTGGCTGCTAGGTTCCATTGGAAATCTGAAGCTGAAGGCAAAACATTGTAATTCACTTCCAATTCTACTCCTTTATTCTCTAAGCTACCTAAATTGGTAAGCGTACTACCAAAACCAGTAGATGGTGGCAAAGCCAAATTCGTAATTAGGTTATCCGTAACCCTTCTATACACGTCTAGAACAAGCCCTAAGCGGTCAAACAGGGTAAGATCTGCTCCAAAATTCAAAGTTTTGGACCGTTCCCACTTCAACTCAGGATTGGGTATCAAGGTGTTTTGAATGGCTGCGTAACCCCCATACCTTGCTCCTACTCCATAGGCTCCTTGAGCGGAAAAATCACCAAGGTTTCCAATATTACCATTGATACCGTAACTGGTACGAATTTTTAGTTTACTAAAAACATCCTGCGGCAATGCTTCCCAGAATTCTTCATTATGCATATTCCAACCCAAAGCTACACCTGGGAAGAATCCCCATTTATAATTTGCTCCTAAATTAGATGCGCCATCGTACCTTGCATTTATAGAAACTAAATACTTGTAGTTAAAATCGTAATTTACCCTACCGAAATAACCATGAATAACCTGATCCGATATGGAGCTGCTTACGCTAGTCGGCTCTGCAGAGGCATTTAAAGTAGGAATAAGGTCTGTAGAAGCTCCTTGGCCCGTAGCGCTAAGAGAGGAAATATTTCTTCCAAAATAGGCATAACCTGCAGTTGCGTTCACATTGTGTGCTTCACCTAAAGTTTTGGCATAATGAAATACTGCATCCACCTGAGTTTGTCTCCATTTAGAAATTGAAGCACTCGCAGATCTGTTGTCCACCAGATTATTGGGGCCATTCAAAACAGCAGGTTGAAAACTATACGAATCATTTGTTCTATTATAAATTGACAGTTGAGGGTCAAAACTCAATTCAGGCGTAATTTGCCACCTGGAACCAATAGAAAAGGTCAGGTTTTCTGATCTGTTTTCTGCCACCCTGTTCCTAAGAACATATTCAGGATTTCCTTCGCTCAATGCCTGCCCTGGTGCCAAAGTACCATCCTCAAATCGGTATTTGGTTGTTGGAGGTAAAGTGATTGCCCTGGCAAAAATATTGGTGATACTATTTACCTGATTATCTTTTGAGTTGGCATAGTTGACAATTCCATAAAAACTGAATTGATCACTAACTTTAAAATCTCCATTGACATTCATGGTATAGCGTTTATATCCAGTGGTGATGGCTATCCCCTCATTGTCCAAATAACCAAGACTAGCAGTCACTTTTGCTTTTTCTGTTCCAC
The DNA here is from genome assembly GCF_054781075.1 of Cyclobacterium sediminis. NCBI lineage: Bacteria > Pseudomonadati > Bacteroidota > Cytophagia > Cytophagales > Cyclobacteriaceae > Cyclobacterium > Cyclobacterium sediminis. The sequence continues at coordinate 52,722 of NZ_BAAGVC010000003.1, forward strand.
CAGAAAGCGATACATGGTGATTTTGAATTGCAGCAGTTCTAAACAATACATCCTGCCAATCTGTGTCCTTAAAGATTAAGGTTTTGGATGGGTCTAGAGGGTCAGGCATGCTTTCCCAGCCTTCATTTAACTTGTACTCGTTGTCAGAAGTTAAATATTGGGTGGTATATGCGGTGCTATTGCTAAGATCATTTCCTGTTCCAAAACCTACGGGGTTGGTCAGTCTGAAAGATGCATCAGGAAAGATATCCTGAACCATCATAGCCCTTCTGGCGAAGGTCAAATAATCACGTGCAGAAGCAAGATCATACAAACTTCCTGGTTGAGACAATGAATAGCTACCAGAGTACGTTGCTGAAATAAATCCGGATTTGGCTGATTTGGTTGTTATTACCACCACACCATTGGATCCCCTGGCTCCATAAATTGAAGTAGACGCAGCATCTTTCAACACTTGAAAGGTCTCAATATCACCTGGAGCGATATTATTAATGTCAGGCCTGATTACTCCATCCACCACATACAAAGGGGCTGCTCCATTAGGGTTATTAATGGAAGTTCCTCCCCTGACGATTACTCTAGGTGCTGCTCCCGGTTGCCCGGAGGTGCTCTGAACCCTCACTCCTGCCAAGGTTCCCTGCATGGCTGATGCAGCGTTAGAATAGGGAATATTTTCTAATACTCGCTCATCCATTTTGGATACTGAGGTGGTTAATAATTCTCGAGATTGTTCTCCAAACCCAATGACCACCACTTCGTCCATATCCGACAAGGCAGATTTGAGTTGTACGTTGATGGTACTGTTATTTCCTATACCCATCTCCTGAGAGGTATAACCAATAAATGAAAACACGAGTATGTTTTGGTCTTGAGGAACAGCTATTCTATAACTTCCATCAATATCAGACACAGTACCTATTGAGGTACCTTTAACCAAAATATTCACCCCAGGTAGAGACTCTCCCGATGCATCTGTGATGGTCCCGGTAATTTCTCTCGCACCTTGTGAATAACCTTCCGATCCAGCCATGATCAATATTGTGATCAATGGCACAAAGAAACGTAATCCTTGTATATATTTTTTCATATAATAAATAATTTAATAAGGTACTTTAATGTATATACCAAAGATATTATATGAATCAAATGTTTTCTTATACTTTATTTTACATTATTAATACAATATTTCAATGTGTCAAATCTGAAGTCAATTAACTTTATAAGTGAAACTTAAGGTGATTTAATGGCCTTTTATTACACCATTATATGTTGGCCCACTAGAAATTCCCGAATACCACCTTATCAGAAATTGTCATTTTATTTTCAACTTAAATAAATTGCACTTCTATATTCGAGCTGGAATACTTACCCCCTTTTAGAATTATCTTGTATTATCAATCAAATTTAAATGAGTAAATGTCCGCATCTTTTAAAAAGACCCTCATCTTAACAGCCTTCCCTGCCAACTTGCTAAGGTCTTTAGACTTGTTCCAATAAACGGTTCTGGAAATCTCATTACCTATGATGGGCTGACATTCCTCCATTGAGTATCCGGGCAACTTATTCCCATCTTTATCTAATAATTCAATAAGTATTTCCCCGGCAGCAGAGGTGGAGTAATTCAATTCCAAGGCATTTCCTTCAAACACAAACGGCCTGGTAGTCATTTCACCTCCGGAGTAAGCGGCAGACAAAGAGGCAAAACCATCCAGCCTCATGGAATATCGCCTGAGATGCGCAGTGGGCTGAGCATAATCTTGATTAACGTATACAGACATTTCCGTAGGACCGGTTTTCACAATGTTTAGAGCAGGGTAATTGGATCTGGAAACCCAGTTTTGCAAACCTATACCTGGCTTAATAAAAGATTCCATAAACTGTCTTTGATAAACTCCTCCCCCTCTTGAGGACATCAATATCGCATCAGAACAATCATTGTAATATTTGGGGTTTACGCCCAATTGCTTGGCCTCTTCGTCGTTTACTACTTTCCTATTGGGCATAAATCGAGCACCTATAGCCAAATAAATATGAGGTGCACGAAAGTAAGGACTAGTTTGTTGGGTATACAAATGCTCATAAGGAGTATTTCCAAAACTCATTTGAACGGGGCTTGTCCAGTTGATAAAATCCTTTGAGGTGGTTCTACCTACGGAGCGAAAGCCCGTGTAACCATCCCCTGTCCAAGTCCGAAAGTAACAAACATATTGCGCTTCACTAACAGACCAAAAAACTACATTTTGAGAATCAAATACCCCCTCCCTAAAAACCGGCTCCTCCTGCAACTTCTTCCATTCTTTTCCATCTGCAGAAACATAGGCCACCAAACCACTTTTTCTGGTACCTCCCAAAGCCTTGTATTTTTCTGAACTTTTAGCCAAGGGGTTGCTGTCCAAAAATGGGCTAAAATTATGCGTAACCGGTGCAGCATTCGCTAATATTACATTGTTTTTTTTGGTACCATTCACCGTGAATAGTTTCAAATCCGGCTTGGTCCAATTAATACCATCCTTGGATTCCGCATAACAGGTTACCTCTGCATCATTCCCATCACTGCCTGCTTTGGGTACCCCTCTATAATATGCCCTATAGGTATCCCCATCTTTAATTACTGTGAAATAAGCTGAAAATGCCCCCTCCCAAGGCTTTTCAAACCTTATCACTTCTCCTTGATCCATTGGTTCGTGCAAAGTCAATTCGGCCCCCTCTAACTTTTCTATCAGATAATCATCCACAAACAACTCCCGATTATTTCCAATATTAGGGAGTTGGGCCAAGGCCAGACTTTGAACAAAAAGGAATAGAGCAAATAGTGTAATTTTCTTTAATACCAACATTTTAATAAAATCTAAATGAATATACCGCTGCATCTTTTAAATATATCTTCATCCTGACAGCCTTGCCCGAAAGCCTGGAAACATTGGTAGATTTATTCCAATATACCGTTCTAGATAATTCGTTTCCTATAATTAGCTGACATTCTTCTTTGGAAAAGCCTGGAATTTTATTGCCGTTTTCATCAAGTAATTCAACATAAATCCCACCTGCAGCAGAGGTGGAATAATTTAACTCCAATGCTTTGCCATCAAAAACAAATGGCTTGGTAATCATTTCCCCACCGTCATACCCTGCAGACAGGGAAGCAAAGCCATCCAATCTTATGCTGTACCTCCTTAAATGAGCCGTTGACTGCGCATAATCCTGGTTTACATATATGGACATTTCATAGGGACTGGTTTGAACCACATTTAATGCCGGATAATTTGTTCGTGAAACCCAATTGCTTAAACCTATACCCGGCCTGATAAAGGACTCCATAAAATACCTATTGTAATTATTACCTCCTCGGGATGACATTAAAAAAGCATCCGAACAGGTCTTATAATAATTAGGGTCAACGCCAAGCGCATCGGCTTGTTCATCTGTAACAACTTGCTTATTCGGCATAAATCGGCCTCCTATAGCAAAGTAAATTTGTGGTGCTCTAAAGTAGGGGCTAGTCTGTTGGGTATACAGGTGCTCTAAGGGTGCTGTGCCATATTTCATCTTTCCCCCTTCACTCCATGTTTCAAAATCAATTGAAGAAGTCCTGCTTACTGATCTAAATCCGGAATCCTTGGTTCTGAAGTATATCAGGTATTTGTTTTCTACCGGAGACCAAAAGCTTACATTCTGAGAATCTAAATTCCCCTCTTTCAGAACCGCTTCTTCTTTTATCTTGACCCAATGGATGCCGTCACTTGAAGACAAGGCATACAAACCAGTTCGTTGTTTACCAGCCACTGCCTTATATTTTTCTGAAGGCTTGGCTTTAGGGTTGGTATCTATAAAAGGGCTGAAATTATGCGTCAATTCTTTATCTATTAAGATTACATTGTTTTTTTTCGACCCATTAATTTCATGAATGCCAAGATCCGGTTTGTACCAATTTATTCCGTCTTGAGACTCAGCATAGCAGGTCAACTCCCTATTATTGCCTTCTTTTACATCAGGCAAGCCTCTATAATATGCCCTGTAAATATTACCGTCCTTAATAATGGTTGAATACAACGAAAACTTCCCTTCCCAAGGTTTGTCTAAATAAAAGGCCACACCTTCATCTTTTGGTGCATGCAATTTCAAGCTTGCCCCATCCAGCTGATCAATCAAAAAGTCATCTACAAATAGCTCCCTATTGCTCCCAATGAAAGCATGTTGAGCAAATCCTTGGAAACTAATCGGAATAAGCAACCACAGTAAAAACCAATTAACCTTAGCCATGAGACAATAAATATTAAGAATTAAAACTATGTATTAAAGGCAAACACTAAAGTTATACTATGAAATAGGTAATTCCTCCTACTATTATTTATTATTTCAATACAATTTTGCAGAAGAATTATCTGTGAAAGGCACCTTACCCCAATCAAGGTGAAATTATTTCATAAAAAATAATCTCTCTAAATCACAGGCAGGTAAAAAATATTAGAATAACAAGCCACATAAAATCAAGGGTACCAAGCCTTGTAAAACATGGCTCAGAAACACAAAATAAACGTCAAAAACTATACCGATAAAAGCCCAATTCTCTATATAATTAGGCTAAAAAATAAAAATAGACAATACTTTCCCATATCAACGAAATGGCTCATTCAAAAACAACTTCGTTTACTCAAACGCAATTGTTTAATCCCTTAAATTATTCCATTTCCTTCCTTAGGATAAACTTTGCCTTTACCAGCTGGTTTTTTACAGTATTTTTAGAAATCATCAAAAGATCAGCAATTTCATTGTAGGACTTTTTCTCAAAATAGTTCATCTCCAGAATCTGCCTTCTTTTGGGAGACAGGTTTCTGATAATTCGTTCCATTTTGGTCAATTGCTCCTCCTTAACCTGGGCACAGTCATCCTCTTGTTGATGAATCCTTTCCCAAAATTGCTCTTTCAAAGTTTTGTTCTTATTTAAGGCTTTGAGGTAGTCAAAAATTTCATTTTTTACTGAAGTAAAAACATAAGAATTAAAATTTAATTCAGGTTTAATGTTTTTCCTCCTTTTAAGAATTTTCATGAACACCTCATGGTAGATATTCTCAGCTTCCTGTTCATCCTTAATTATGGAAACACTGAAGCGGATTACAGGTATTCTGTAATATTGGTAAATTTTTTCAAAGGCTTTTCTATCGCCATTTCGAAAACCATCCATTGTTTTTTTGTCAGGCTGCTCCATATTCCAATTATTTATGTTTTGATAAAGTATCTAGAGACCAAATAGAATATGTAAATCCTATTTGGCCTTCTAATTATTCATGAATATCAAGGAATAAATTGGTAATTTCTGCGCAAATCACGTATTTAAATCTTCATTTTGCGAAAAATGAGAAATCGCTAATAATTGTAAATGAATGCTTTATGATTTTTTTTATAAAAATTTAATGAATTGATTACAAAATTTGTCTATATATTACCCTAAAATTAAAATTGTGTTATATTATTATACATTAAGTTTTTATTCTATCTTTTTTATGGATTACGGAATTATTAAATCGAGGAATTTACAATTGCCAAAGGCTTTCAAAAACACAAATATTTTGAAATTTTAAACCTTTGAAAAATAAAATTCTTTTTCAATTCTTCCAAACGCCAGCAACCAAACAAAACACAAGCTTAACTTTAAAAATTAAAATAAATTTTATTTTTTATTTCGATTCCCGCAACTCCCATACTTTTGGATTCACCACAATGGACCTACTACCTTTGCCTGTATTATCAAATACCTTCAATTTTACTTCTTTATCGATCTCTATAGGCCCTGTATAAGCTGCTGAAGTCAAAGTAGGTTCTGTTCCATCGGTAGTATACCTGATCTCCAAGCCAGGGAAATTTACATTGGCATATAATTTACCATCCAAAACTTTTGCCCCAGGAGGAGCCACACGATAATTTAGCCCTCCATTCCACCATTTCAGTTTTGGAAAAGCTGTTTGTCCTACTCTATTGGCAAATTCATTCCATCCCTTCATTATTTTTTGGTCCATTTTTTTCAAATCAGGTTCTTTTTCCCAATCTCGTTCAGCTGCCCAAGCACTCTCTGCAAAACCAAGCATCTTAGGAAACATGTAATATTCAGCCATTTCAGGACCTTTAACTGTTTCCGACCAAAGCTGTGCCTCTAGTCCTATAATATTCTTTTTCGCAGCAGGGTCAATCCTGACCATGTCATTGAAATCCTTCTCTCTATCAATAACCTCACCCATGCTGGTCTTATAAGTGGTCTTGAACCAATCATAAGGTGCAAAAGCCCAGGCATTCTTGGTGTTAACAAACCCTGCCCAATACAAGCCCGGTTCTTCTGGATCATTGCTATAGGCCAAGTCAAAATAAAAGTTTGACACATTACATAGCACGACTTCATAGCCCATATTGGCCAGCTGGTACCCAAGATCCGGGTAATCAAACATATTGTTCCATATATAAGGTACAACATTTCTATCCGCAAACTCCGGGTTAGGTTTGTAGACGCCTGATTCGTCTTTTAACAGAACCATCTCTTCCCATACATGCATTTCCAAATCTCTATCCGCCAGTTTATCCAATAAGGTGCTAAAAAAGTAGGTTTGAAGGTTTTTTGGATCACTGATCTCAGGCAAGCTTTCTAGAAGCTTTTTGGCTTGAGGTGAAGCTGTCCAAGCTCCTTCCGCCACTTCATCTCCTCCTGAATGCATTTTTTTGAGTTTCAAGCCGGCATCATCATACATTTTCGACAACTCATCCACTACCTTAAGATAAAAATCGTAGGTTGAGGCACTAGCCACGTTGACCACATTGTCTTTGAATGACTGTGCAGACATGTATTCTGATTGGTCTTCCGGATCTACCAAGCGGTATGCTTCAGCCTCTTCTTTCTTCCCCTCTTCCATCAACTTCAAATACCTTTTTTCCATGGATTTGATGGCTGCTCGAGCATGTCCAGGAAAGTTAAGCACAGGAATCACCGTTATATGACGCGCTTTTGCGTATTCTAGAATGTCTACAAATTCTTCTCTGGTATAAAACCCACTTCCATTCTTTCCTTCAGTATAAGCAAAAGGCCCGGACCCATAGCCCGGATGAACAACAGGATCATCCATGCTTTGGGTGTGTTCTCTTTGTCCACCCACTTCAGTCAGCTCAGGCAAGCCGGGGATTTCCACTCTCCACCCTTCATCCTCTGTGGTATAAAACAGGAAATGATTTAACTTATAATGGGACATGATGTCCAAAGTCTTCTTAATCGTCTCTTTGGATTGGAAATTTCTCGCCACATCCATGTGTAAACTTCTGAAACCAAACCTTGGTGCATCTGCAATCATTATGTTCGGTAAAGTCAACGGCAATTTTTGGTTTAGATAAGCTTCATTGCCTATGAGAGCCAATAAACTTTGTAATCCATAAAATACACCTGCAGGATCACTTCCTGAAATGGATATGCCACTTGGGTCAATTGCCAATTGATAAGCTTCTTCTTTTTTTTCATTCACCTCTATATTTGAAAGCTTTAAAACAATCCCTGAATGATCCCCACTTACCTCTTCCATTGAAAACTTTTCTCCTGTCAGGTCACTTAGTTTATCTCTGAGGTATTTCGCCTCATTGGATAATCCCTTCTCAAAACCAATTGACAAGGCTTCCTCTATCGTATAATTGCCCTCTCCTTTATTTACTTGAAAGGGAGTAGGGATAATAGGTAACAAATCTTCATTTTCTAATTTCACCAATTGGGAATTGCTTTCGAATTGACTCTCTGCAGAATAAGGTACTTCCTTATCCATGGTTCCTCTCAAACGCTGCCTATCCTCCAAAAACGGCTTGACCTTCACATTATTCACAGCTACAATTTCTTCAGATTCCCCGTCCTCTTCATAAAAAACAAAATACATCCCCATAGGAGCATCTGTTTCTTTGATCACACCTTCAATACCCACATAAGGAATTTCTATGCGCTCACCTGGGGCCAAAGAGAAACCTTTGATAGGACTTATTTTATACCAATCTCCATTGATATGGGTGATGTCTGCATTTTCGGTAGAAACAATACCTCTGGGCGACATGCTAAAAAATAATGCCCAGTCTTTCTCACCGAGTAAATAATTGCTTTGATTTTCAATTCCAAAAACAGCTTCAAACTGTCCCTCCTCTGCTGTGAAGTTGGTTTTTAATTCCCAATCGATATAAATATTTTCTACCGCCTCATTCCAATTAGGAGATGTTTGGCAGGAAATAAAACCATTTATAATAATTAAAAAGGTAAAGATCTGAGTGATTTTATTCATAATTAAAATGTTTAAGTAGCCTTATTATTACACCTTATGGTATTAAATTGACTATTAAATAAAAAAAATATATTGTATGAAGCCTACAATTACAAGATTGATATCTCTGGATGCTCTCCGGGGGTTTACCATTGCAGCCATGATTCTAGTGAATTACCCCGGGTCATGGAGCCATGTATATCCACCCTTACTTCATGCAGAATGGCATGGCATGACAATGACAGATTTTATTTTTCCATTCTTTATTTTTATGGTAGGTGTTTCTGTGGCTTTCGCTTATTCTAAAAGACTAGATGAAGGCGTGCCAAAAGCCGGCATGTACAAAAAAATAATTATTCGTGCCATTAAGCTTTTTGTTTTAGGAATATTTCTAAACCTTATTCCGGACTTTGATTTTTCCCATATGCGCATCGCAGGGGTTTTACAAAGGATTTCTATTGTCTTTTTGGCAAGTTCATTTCTTTTTTTGAATGTAGGTTGGAAAAAGCAAGCATACCTAGGTGGAGGTATACTTGTATTTTACTGGCTCTGCATGACCTTGATACCAACACCGGACGAGGGCATTGTTATGCTAGAACCGGGAAGAAACCTTGCCGCTTGGATCGACCGCATATTTTTACCGGGTAAGATGTGGGAAGGAAGCTGGGATCCTGAGGGGTTTTTCTCTACTCTTCCTGCCATAGTAACAGGTATTTTGGGACTTTTGGCAGGAAGGATTCTATTGTCCAATTTCCATGAAAATTTAAAATCAAATTACCTTATGTCAATTGGACTTGTACTCGTTCTGATCGGTTTACTTTGGGCTCAAGTTTTCCCTATTAACAAGCACCTTTGGACCAGTTCTTTTACACTCATTACGGGTGGGGCAGGCTTTATAGGTTTGGGAGCAAGCTATTTCTTGGTAGATATTCTTGGTAAAAAGAAAGGCACCTCTGTTGGAATTATTTTTGGGGCCAATGCTATTTCTGTGTACGTTTTAGCCGATGTATTATCCTTATTCTTTTATGGATTTGAAATCGGAGGTCAATCACTTAACGCACACTTTCTAGACCTATTCACAGGCATTGGACTACCTGTAAATTTGGTAAGTATGCTTTATGCAATTTTGTTTGTAATGATCAATTTTATTCCTGCATACCTCCTGTACAAGAAAAAAATCTTTATTAAACTATAATTCAATGATTACCCGTCACCTTTGTTTTTATTGTCGACTATTATTCTTCATTTGTTTGCCGCTAACCGTCTTTAGCCAAACCGGCAGCATTCATGAACCAGTGCGGTATATTGGAGGAAACAGCATTGATCCTGACCTCCATGAAGGAAGGCTAAGGTATGCTATTGGTGTGGACAGCAGACAAACATTACGGGTAAACAGAACCAATCCCAACCTGGCCGATGACCATGGCTGGACTTACAATCATGCTTCTAATTTGGCTTATTGGAAGGGTACGTTTTATCAACAATACCTAAGCAATCCTGTAGATGAACACATAGCCCCCGGGCAAACCTTAATGATCAGGTCCAAAGATGGTAGGAAGTGGTCCAAGCCGGAAGTAATTTTCCCTCCATATACTCCACCTGAAGGTGTCCAAATTCCTGAAGGTTATGATGGCTATATGATGCACCAACGGATGGGGTTCTATGTAAGTAAAAATGGAAAATTACTGACCCTTGCTTTTTATGGGCACACAGAAGATCCATTTGAAAAGGGTGGTATCGGAAGAGTGGTGAGAGAGGTCAAAGAGAATGGCAGTTATGGGCCCATTTATTTTATTCGGTACAATAGCCATACCCAATGGAATGAAACTAACACCTCTTATCCATTTTATAAAACATCCAATGACAGAGCTTTTGTTGCCGCCTGTGAGGAATTGCTAGACAATACCCTCATTACCCTTCAATGGAGAGATGAAGACAATGGCGTAGATGGCTTCTATACAGGCAAACGTGGAGGGGAAGCATTTTCTTATTATTCAAGAAAGGATGGTGCCATCGTAGGTTTTTGGAAAAGGTCCGCCACCGCCTTGTCAACAGATGGAGGTAAACACTTTTCTACCCCTGTCAAGGCCGAAACGCTTACCATGGCAGGTGGCAAAATATGGGCCCAGCAAACCGAAGACAATCGCTATGCCTTAATCTATAATCCCATAAAAATTGATGAATACAGGTACCCGCTTATTGTCGTCAGCTCTGATGACGGAATTATTTTTGATGACATGGTTTTGGTTCAAGGGGAAGTTCCTCCTCGAAGATTCTATGGTAGATGGAAAGATTTTGGCCCATGTTATGTCAGGGGTATCGTTGAGGGAAACGGTAACCCACCGGGTGATGACATGTGGCTTACCTACAGCATGAATAAAGAAGACATGTGGGTAAGTAAAGTACCAACTCCCATAAGGTATGCGGTACATGGTCCGGTAAAGGATGACTTCGACCAACTCACTGACAATGGATCCATTCCCAATTGGAACATTTATTCTCCTCGATGGGCACCGGTAAATGTTGTCAAATCCCCTATAAACTCAGGCATGGCCTTATCACTCGCTGATGAAGACCCTTATGATTATGCCAGGGCCATCAGGGTATTTGAAACCAGCCAAAATATTGAAATCGGTTGGGATTTTATGGTGCCGGATACTAACAAAGGCATGATGGAGATGGACATTACAGATCAATTTGGCAACCGACCTATCCGCTTAAAACTGACAGCATCCGGAGATTTAATATACCACGAAGGACATCAAGAGGTTAATCTCGGACCATTCGGCCATAACAAATGGCATAGCCTAAAATTGGACCTACATGCAGGGATTAATGGACACTATGACTTGTATTGGAACGATGTGTTGGTTGCAAAAAAGCTACCCCTAACTGTGGCAGTAAAATCAGTAGAAAGAATTTCTTTCAGAACCGGCCCCTACAGGGATCTCCCCAATAGAAAAACTCCCAATGAAGACCCCGAACCCCCATTGCCGGGATCAGATGCTAAAGTAGCTATGGGTAAATTTTATATCGACAAGGTTTTTGCTTTACCAAAAAGGTAAAAGGCGATGAGGAAGTAGATTCCTTAGGCTAAATCAGAGAAGAGGGTAAGTATTTAAAGTTTTGACAATTGATTTCCTTTGATACCAATCATTGTAAACAAAGGATACTTGGTCAAAATACTGGGTTCCGAAATTGAAATTTTTGTAAGCATCAATTAAGGCAAATACCTTTTCGATGTCTTCAATTGGTTTTACAAACCTGACCAAAGTACTGTGGGCCGCAACCAATTTATAACGCTTGTCCAAGGATTGCTCAACATTTGAGCTGGCAAAGGATTCCCTCAAATTTTGCCTAAAATTCTTTAAATATTCATTCAGGGGAAAACCTTTAACCATCAAGCATGATGGAGAAGAAAATACTCCTTCAAATTCAATTTCCATCTTACGGATATCCTTCAATGAATTTTTGATCAGTTGATCATAGACACTCAAGTCCAATTTTTCCAAAGAGAAGCCTTCATAACAGGAAATAATGGGCATTATGGTCAGGTGGAGATCTGAAGGCGGATAAAAATATTGGCCTGGAAGTACTGCTCTACCTTTGGAAATAAATTGGTTAAAGGCCTCCACAATCTCGAAATTAGGCCTTAGCAATAAGGTAAGCCCTCTCCGCAGGTCAGTTGGATTATTCAGTTCAGCATCTAAAGAAAAACCCTCCTTCCTGATAATGGAAAGAGCTGATTCATGCAAAGAGGCATAATGGTTTTTAAGTCCCATTATTCTGAATCATATTTTCTAAAAATCAATTGTAACAACTCCATTACCTCCTCGGAATGAATGTCCCAGTTTAGGCTTTTCACAAAACTATGATTCAGCAAATCAATGGCCTCATAAAAGCTTTCGGTTTCATCCAGTTCAATGATGGCTTGTTCCATCAAATCAGGGTTGCCTTGGAATAACCTTTTTGTGAACATAATTCGCTGATTGATCCCCATCCCCTCTTTCAGTTGCGCAATACTTCCTTTCATATAGGGGTTTTCCTCAGCATCAAACTTGGCCCAAACAATAGCCGGGTCTATGGTTTCCATGGATTCTTTTTCAGTAGCATCCCTTGCCTGTTGCTCCCCTTCAGTTTCCTTATCTTCGATGATATAATGCGGAGAAACTACTTTTTCTTCTTCAATGACTTCGGGCTTCACTTGGGCTTCAATGGTCTCCGGTGCCTCTGTTACCAAGCGATTAAAATCCAGTGGCAGGATTTCTTGGAAAGGGTCAAGCAAAACCACAGGTTGCATGGACTCATCTGCTTCCTTTTCAAAACCCTCATACAGTTTTTGCTTCCAAAAAAGATTGCCCGGATTAGCAGCCAGATCATCCGCTGCAGGCTCCCACGCTGTCCGATGCCATTTGATATACTTCTTTAATTCCTTTATCTGAGAGGCATGATCTTTGGTCACTTCTTCTAGCGTTTGTTCCATAAATGAAACAGGTTCTATGGCCAAATGAAGTGTTTTGCTAACAGCTTTGGTCAACAAAGGCTCAAAATTTGATTTTTCAATACTTATGGCCCTTGAAAGCACATTCATAAAAGTAGCCAAAGCTTCTTGTACCTTACTGTCACTGTAATCAAAATAAGGGTTATGGGAAAAGGAGTCAACTTGTTTTTGCCAATCCACAAAAAGCTCCCTAATTACCATTAAATTAAGTTGGGTAGAAGCACTTAATTCTATAATTTCTTGCCCACTGATTCTTTTTTGATGGTTAAAATGATTGTCACAGATTTTTTTTGAAAAATCTTTAGAATAACTGTCAATATAATCCTGATCTAATGTCATTTGTTTTGCCATGTTATTTGTTTTCCCCCTAATTCACTAGGGTAAAGTTATGTAATTTATTCTTTAAAGAAAGTCGCAGCGTAAATTGTGAAGCTCAAAATTAAGCGCTCAAAATTCCAATAAATCGCCAGCAATCAATCCCACCCTATAGCCTACTCATATCCAATAGTTTAATCCATTGTTGGAATTTTTTCTCTAAGAGCAATCTCAAATATTCTTAGCTTTAATCGAATTATTTTAGTTCAGCATTTTATCTACAATTAGCTCCATTTGGGTAATCCCACAATCAAGCAAGGTTGATTTGTTTGAAAAGGCATTTACCTGGCATAATTTTATTAATAAATATAAATCCATTAATTTCGTATGCTTAAATTTAAGGAGGCCTTATTCAATCTATACTGTAGGCACCTTTTGAAGAATTGACTTTTTACCTTATCCAGAAATTATGTTTATTGAGCCATCGCTAGGAAAAACCGGCAAATCCGGACCAAAAGGACAGCTAGAAGTTATCTGTGGCTCAATGTTTTCAGGTAAAACTGAGGAGTTGATCAGAAGGCTAAACAGGGCATTAATTGCCAAACAAAGGGTGGAGATTTTCAAACCGGCTATAGACAAAAGGTACGATGAGAACAATGTGGTTTCTCACAATGAAAATATAATCCGTTCCACCCCTGTGCAATTTGCCGATGACATTTTACTCCTTGCAGGAAATTGTGATGTAGTAGGTATTGATGAGGTTCAGTTTTTTGATGAACAAATAATACCGGTGGTGGAGCAATTGGCAAAAAACGGCATTAGGGTAATAGTCGCCGGCCTGGATATGGATTTTGAAGGCAACCCGTTTGAGCCCATGCCTCAATTATTATCCATAGCAGAATATGTCACCAAAGTCCATGCGATCTGCATGAAATGTGGAGACCTTGCTTCTTATAGTTACCGACTTTCAGGAGACAAGTCCAAAGTTATGTTGGGGGAAAAAGAAAGCTATGAAGCCCGCTGCCGAAAGTGTTTTTATAACCTGTAAATAGCCGGCTAATGCTAAAAAAAACTACAGGAATTGTAATCGGATACACCAAATACAGGGAAACTTCGATTATCACAAAGATTTTCACCCGTGAATTGGGTCTGAAATCCTATGTAGTGAATGGCGTTAGGTCGAGCAAATCTTCTTCAAAAGTTGCCCTTTTTCAACCATTATCACTGGTTGATATGGTGGTTTATGACAAAGAAAATGCAAACATCCACAGAATATCGGAAATAAAATCAGACTTAAGTTTCCAGCGCATTCCATTTGATTTTATCCGATCTGGCATCAGCATGTTTATGGCCGAGGTACTCGGTAAAGTTGTCTTTGACAACTATCAAAATGAGTTGCTTTTTGATCATTTAAAGGTGAAAATTTTATCCCTTGATGCCGAACAATACCAACCCGGACTTTTTGCGCTTTACTTTCTGATAAGCACTTCCCGCTATTTGGGTTTTGAACCGGAGGATGCCAATGATTTTTTTTTACAATTGCCTGTTGATCAAACAGGGAGTAATTATAACAGTAAAATCCAGTGCTTAAATCAACTGTTGGATGAAGAGGTTCAGCCTGCTCCAATGATCCCGGGAATCATCAAAAGGCAGTTGTTAGACGACTGGATTTTGTTTTATAAAATTCATATTGAGGGGTTTGGAGAAATAAAATCCCTGTCAGTTTTGAGAACGCTTCTCTCTTAAATCAGATTGAGCAAAGTTATTGAATTTCGATGTTACGCGTATAACTTGAAAATATTCCATCTAGCTCTTTTCCGGTATTGGCATCTCTTAAACTAACCCTTAACCGATAGGCTCCTTTTGAGAGGTTTTCAATTTTCACACTTGCAATCTCCTTTAAGGTAAAAACAGCATCACCTACCTCAACATGGACTTCCACTCCATCACTTTCAGGCCCTCCTCCCAAGTATAGAAAGTCTACAATCACCGGCTCATTTGAAGGATAAACCTGGGCCTCATTGGGAAGGTGAAGAATTAAATAAGGTGCATCCTCCTCGGGAAATGGCTTGGAACCTCCAACAGTAAAATCACGGGCTGAATAATTCCCGTATTCCTTTAAAGCAAAACCCTCCTCATTAAGTAAATAAGCTACAGCACGGTAGGTTCCTTTATTCAGTTCCAACTGGAAATTTGGTTGGGTATAAGGTTTAGACGTGCCCCCGTTTAAAGACAGCATCAAAGGATTTTTCTGGCCCAAACCGTGGTTTCGGATGTTAAAAGAAAAAGCCACTTTGCCAATTTCAAAATCTTCATTCCCAAAAGGATTGTAAATATCAAGCATGGCATCCGGATTCATTTCAGGCTGAAATTTCTCAAAAATCGGAGATTCCGCCGATGGTTCTTCTGCTGACAATTGCCCTTCATTTTGCTGTACAGTTGAGCTTTCCGTCTTGTTGGTTGAAGAATCGCATGATACCATCAAAACCAATCCGAAAGCTGCACCTAAAAACTTAAACCAATAATTCATACTTGATTGTTTATACAAGGCAAACGAGTTTGTCACCTTTTCTATTTTAATTTATTGGAAATTACTATGAAGAAACCTTACTTTTGATCCCGGGCTTTGTCTCGAAAGCAGAAACCATGGTTATTTTACAAATAAAGTCCCATTTGAGTTTCTATTAAAGAATCAAAGGTATTTATTTTTAACAATAAAAAAATTACCTTGCATTAAACTTAAAAATCAAATGAGCGATATTTTATTTGAAGAAGTTCCCTGCCTAGACTTGGCCGATTTTACCTCCGGTAATAAGAGTAAAAAAGCTGCATTTGTTAGCAAATTGGGAGAAGCCTATGAAAACATAGGTTTTGTTTCAATAAAAAACCATGGGCTTGACCAGGCCATGCAAGATGAATTGTATGCGGCCATCCAAAGCTTTTTCTCCCTACCTGACGACAAAAAATCCAAGTATGAAAAACCTGAAATAGGCTTTCAAAGGGGCTATACCGGCAAAGGAAAAGAGCATGCCAAAGGCAGAAATACAGGTGATTTAAAAGAATTTTATCATGTGGGCCAACCTCTTGACCAAATATCCAATGATGATCCGGTAAAAGAGGAGTATGTGGCCAATATTTGGCCAAAAGAAATTCCCGAATACAAGGACATTTCTTTAAAGGTTTTCCAAACCCTTGAAGCCGCAGGAAGGATTATGCTTCAAGCCATCGCATTGAATTTAGGACTTAAAGAGAACTACTTTGACAGTAAAATAGAAAATGGTAATTCTATCCTTCGCTCGATCCATTATTTCCCTATCACCAACCCCGAAGCTGTACCGGCAGATGCTGTCAGGGCAGCAGAGCACGGGGATATCAACCTAATCACCTTGCTGATGGGAGCCAGTGCAGATGGACTTCAAGTCCTAAGGAAAGACGGCAAATGGATTCCAATAACTGCTTTGCCGGATCAATTGGTAGTAAATGTTGGGGACATGCTGGAAAGGCTGACCAATAAAAAACTCAAGTCAACCATTCACAGGGTGGTGAACCCACCACGTGAACTGATGAATACTAGTAGGTATTCCATTCCGTTTTTTCTACATCCCAGATCAGAAATGGATCTTAGTTGCCTGGATTCTTGTGTGGATCAAGACCACCCAAAAGCATTTGAAGACTGTACTGCCGGGGAGTTTTTGGATGAAAGACTAAAAGAATTAGGCCTGAAAAAATAAAACTTACTTATGACCACCATCAGGAAGGTAAGGTATTATATATATCTAAAAGATGTGCTCATACTTTCTCTGACAGCCTTTGGGGGGCCGCAGGTATTTTTGGCCATGGTCATCGATATAATGGTAAAGAAAAGGAGGTACATCACCGAAAAGGACTTGCTGGAACTGAATGCACTCTGCCTTGTCTTGCCCGGCCCCACTTCCACCCAGACCATCTCAGCCATTGGTTTTAGGGTGGGTGGACCCAATCTTGCCTACCTTTCTTTATTGGTATGGATACTTCCAGCCACCCTGCTGATGATCAGTACGGCCTTCTTAATAGAATACCTGCAGTCCCATACAGAAGGTGAATTAAGTTTTGCAAAATTCATTCAGCCCATGGCCATAGGCTATATCATTTATGCCTCCCAAATCACCATTAAAAAAATGATCCACTCTGTGGAGGCTGCAATTTTAATGATGATTTCAGCTTTCATCGCTTTCTTTTATAATTCTCCCTTTATTTTTCCGGTCATGCTGGTTATCGGAGGCCTAATCACTACCCATAATTACAACAAACAACCGGTCATTGAAGAAAAATCTGAGATAAAGATCTCTTGGGACAATTTTATTGTCTGGGCAACGGTGTTAATTGTCGCGGCTGTATTGGGCCATTATACAAGAATTTTACCCATAAGGCTGTTTGAAAACTTTTATAGAAACGGTTCCCTGATATTTGGAGGAGGGCAGGTATTGGTCCCCTATTTATACACTGAGTTTGTTGAGTTTAAAAACTACTTGAGCTCTGAAGAATTCCTTACCGGCTATGCAATATCCCAAAGTATCCCGGGACCAACTTTTAGTATTAGCTCCTACATCGGTGCATTGTCCATGCGGGAATGGGGAGCAGCAGGAATGATTACAGGTGGCTTGGTAGCTGCTGCAGGAATCTTCCTCCCCGGAACTTTTCTTATCTTCTTTGTGATTCGATTTTGGGATGGGTTAAAAAAATACAGGCCAGTAAGGGCTGCCTTGGAAGGCATCAATGCGGTGAGTTGTGGCATGTTGATCGCTGCTGCCTACCTTTTATTCGAACCCATGGAAAACAATTTCATCAATATAATGATCATTATCGGTACCTATATTCTTTTGAGATATAGTAAAATCCCTTCTCCGCTAATCATCGTCCTGGGTGTAGGTATAGGCCTAATTTATCAGTGGATCTTAAATAGCATCTAGACAGTGCAAAAAACCGTTGCTACCAATTAACATCCAATAATTTCACTCTATTGCGATATTGCTGATCGACGTGAATAATGCTTTAGAAATAAGCAAATATAAACCGCAATACCAAGGGGAATAAATCCACTAAAGGCTAACAAACTCTCATAGTAATAAGGCAATACATGCCAAGAACGCTATGTGGGAAATCCTTGGGAAAATAAGATCAACTCGGAACCTATAAAGCCAATAAAAAAGGGAATAACTGCGCATTTAAATTGCTGATCAAAGGTAACTAAGGTTTGATTTTTGAAAAAAGAATACCATAAATAAGAAGAAAATAAACCCAACATATTCAGGTGGATAAAACCAATAATTGTTGTGCGTAAGGAAACAGCAAGATCAGCAATATCCGGAAATATTAGCAGCCAAGATTTTCTCATTTACCTCTTGATTTTATTCTATGAGTTTGGGAATAGTGTTCGTATCCCCTCCCTAATTCCCAAGCTATTCTATAAACAAAGCCACCCATATTTTAGGATAATTTTATCTTTTATTAGGTTGTAAATGCAGCATTGATGCTAGAAAAGAAACATCTGTACACCTATTACCCTATATAAATCGCCCATTTACATTCGCTTATAAAACTTTACATCTTAGAAAAACGGACCTGAATACTAAATAACCATTCATAATAGTATTGGAAATTAAAATTTATTTGTTTACATTTGTAGAACACATTTCAAACATGTAGAATGAAGTTATCTAAGTCCGAAGAAAAGTTAATGGAGCTGATCTGGTCCAACCAACCCATATTCATGAAGGAGCTATTGGAGATTATCCCGGCACCGAAACCTGCTCCAAGCACAGTGGCAACACTATTGAAGCGTATGCAACAAAAAGGATACGTTGGGTTCAAATTGTATGGCAATTCAAGGCAGTACCATGCATTGGTGGAAAAGCCTGAATATTTTTCAGGACAAGTAAAAACCATCATAAAAGATTTTTTCTCTAATTCTCCCCTTCAATTTGCTTCTTTTTTTACCAAGAAGGCCGATTTAACAACAGAAGAATTAGAGGAATTGAAAGGACTTGTAGAAACCGAAATTAAACGTAGAAAAGAATGATGATAGTCCTACTAAAATTTATCGGTTGCTCAGCAATCCTGCTATTTCTTTTTCAGTTTTTTCTAGCCAAAGAAAAAGCATTTACTCTAAATCGTTGGGCGCTATTGCTACTACTTCCCATTGCCATGGCTGTACCGTTTATTAGCCTTCCATTATGGTTTCCTCAGGAAAGCGCTGTCAATCTTAGCTATCCTGTATTGATCCACAGCAGCCCCAGTCCTGCGATAGACTCATCGCCGGTACCACAAACTATTCCTACGGAAATTTGGCTTTTGTTAGGCTATTTAACCATTACCAGCCTTTTATTTGCCAAAAAACTTAATGCATTAATCAAGTTAATCAGCTGGACAAAAGAAGGATCGGTCAGACCATTAAATACTGCAAGATTGATCCTTTCCAATAAAGTCTCTACTCCCTTTAGCTTTGGAAATTATATTTTTTTACATCCTTCTACTTATCAGGAAGGATCTGAAACAACCAAAATAATCATTGCGCATGAACTTGTCCATATCAGTCAAAAGCACCATATTGATTTGGCAATGATTGAATTTTTATCAGTGCTATGCTGGTTCAACCCTATTGTATTTATGGTAAAGAAAGCCATGGTATTAAACCATGAATATTTGGCTGATCAAGGAGTAAAAGAGATCGTACATCCATTAGCATACAAAAAGCTTTTGTTAAATCTTACGATGGGGAAAAATCCTATGGTATGGACAAGTGCTATTTCATCTTCCACCCTAAAACAAAGATTAATCATGTTAAATAAACCGCAAAACAAAAAAGCTAAGCACCTAAGTATCGGCTACTTTAGCTTTTTAGCACTAGTAATTTTGGCAGGATTTTCGTTAAAAATCACTGCCTATCCATCCGAAAGTATTTCACCAAACAGCCAATTGTATGCGCAAGCAAAGCAAAACAACCTATTAGATAAACTTCCTGAATTCAAGGGGGGTATGGCAGCATTTTCCAATTACGTTAAAAAGGAAGCTGAATTCCCCTTACATGCCAGAAAAAATGGTAAGGAGGGGCAAGTATTGGTCCAGTTTGTAGTAGAAAAAGATGGTTCGGTTTCCCATGTGAAGGCAACCAAAGGAGCTGGTAATGGTTTTGAGTTTTTGGCAGAAAGAATAATTCAAAATGCACCTGCCTTCCATCCCGGTATTCAAAATGGTCGTCCGGTAAGGGTGGAATTGACCATCCCATTGATTTTTTCTTTAAGCAAGGATTTGTCTCCTACAGACAAGCTACCCTTTGGTGAGGTAAACTTGGGAGAAATGACCCCAAATACGGAGGGCTTGAAAGTTGAAGCAGACTATATCAACGGCGTTTGGAAGGGTACTGTTAAAGATATTGATGGTAATTCACTGCCGGGAGCATTAATTAAGATAGAAGGAACTAACATTGGTACTGTTACTGATATTGAAGGTCATTTTATTTTAAAAACTAAATCTCCTTCCCCTATTTTGATTAGTTTCACAGGATATACTACTGAAAAGATAAAACAAAAATAAAATTCAGCATAAAATAAGCACTTATACCAATAGTTGTTTTAGACTTTTTAAGGTTAATTGCTCAAGAGCAGTTAACCTTTTTTTATTTATATGCTGTTATATAAACCACCTCTACAGATAATCAGTGAATCCGAAAAAGGCAACATATGAAATTATTCCCTATGCTATTATTAACCCTGATAATATAATACGATTCGCAATTTTTTCCCGGAGTTTACTGCCCCTATGGTATAATTGAAAACATCAGAGAAGGGACCAATTTCGAATCGATTTTTGCAAGTAATAGAAGCCCTATTTCTATGTCCGGTATGATCGCTGGAGTTCTTGGACGGTAATTTAATATATCAGAAATCTTTGGATTACCTCTGAATGCTTAAAAGATTTCGCCAATGTATTGTCGGTAAAATAGAATAAAATAAATCCCGTGGATTTTTTACATTCAAGCACCAATAGTGTTTTTGACGAAGAAGGTGTAAGGCACTACTAGAAAGAAAGTTTGGGTATGAAAATTAATAAAATAATTCAACAAATTCTAAAAATAAGTAATATAGGAATCCTTCCACAAAATAAAAAAATCACGAAAAAAGAGGGAGCCACTAGTGGCCAAACAACAATTTTAGCTCTATTATCAAAGGTTAAATAAATTGAGCTTAACCCAAAGGGCTAATATTTTTGTTTTGGTAATAGGCTATTTTCAACTGAAACATTTCAGCCATTTTAGAAGCTCGCCACATCGCTTCATTGGCCTTGTCACCGAAAAAATTCTCTCGAAGCGTCTCCTGAAACAACATCAACCAACGCTCAAAATGGTTCTGATCTATAGGAAGATTGGCATGGGGAGGAAAAGGACTTCCATAATAGGTATGTTGGCTGAGTAAAACCGTCTGCCAAAATTGATACATTTTTTCTAAATGCTTGTCCCAGTTGCCTTTTAGTTTCCCTTCAAAAATAGGCCCGATCAATGGATCCATTCTAACTTTTCCATAAAATAAGTCCACCAATTCTTTTATTTGGGCCAAGGATTTTAAATCCCCTTTTTCATTCTCCAATTTGCAGTGCTATTAAAATTTATACCCCGATAGTGGTCAAAGTAGCTTTTCCTGTGATCACTTCCTTTGCCAGTTCTTTTATCGTTTTCTCTGAGAGCAATTTAGCTAAATTTTCTCTAATATTTTTATAGTCATCATGAATCGGACAAGGATGTTTTTCAGAACAATGTTTTAGACCTAACCCGCAGCCTCTAAAAAGTTTATCCCCATCGATCGCTTCAACCAGCGCAAGCAACCTCATGTTCTCCTGCTCCTTGCTAATATAAAACCCTCCATTTGGTCCTTTGGTAGAACTTACTAAATCTTGTTTTGCCAGAGATTGCAAAATCTTCGCCGTAAAGAATTCAGGGGCATCAATCCCTTTACTGATATCCTTCACTCCTAGTTTAACCCCATGAGTACTTTTAGCCCAAATGTAAATCACTGCTCTGATGCCATATTCACAAGCTTTTGAAAACATAATGTTTGCTTATTTAACCCAAAATTTATCCTCCCAATCTTCAGTAACAGGCTTGTGAATAGCAGCTACCTTTTCTTCCATTTCTTCCAATTCCTTTTTTAACAATTCTACTTGCATATACTGAAAAAGCTTTCTTTCTTCAAAACGGATATGAGCTTCTACCATTTGACAAAACTCATCCAATTTATTCAACAAATCATCTTTTTGAAATCCACTCAACTCCTTGTACGCCTCCCGAATATCCCGATGTTGGCTTTCTACTTCTTTCCTTAGTAAATCATTCTTGGCCATGTAAGAAAAAATAACCGATTCTTCCAAAGAAAAGTGGGGTTCCATATGCGTAGCGTAAAAATACTTCACATAATTGAAAAGTCGATC
Source organism: Cyclobacterium sediminis (assembly GCF_054781075.1). NCBI lineage: Bacteria > Pseudomonadati > Bacteroidota > Cytophagia > Cytophagales > Cyclobacteriaceae > Cyclobacterium > Cyclobacterium sediminis. Next base: position 75,264 of record NZ_BAAGVC010000003.1, read on the forward strand.
CGGTGCAATTCCTTTTTCTCGACCTTGGCGTATTTTCCATACTAATAGTAGCCCAAAATGATGGTCTCTAGAAACCGGTACAAAAGCGGGATGTCTCTTTAAAGGTTTTCCCATATAAGGTTAACTTAACATATTGGGCCTGAAAAGCCCATTTTTAATGAAACAAATCAAAAGTAAGCAGTTTATAGCAAAATAAAGGATTAAACAGTCTTTTAATTCACAAATCTCCCTATTCTTACATAAATTTTCTCAAATAGCCATTGGCAAATGAAACCTAGCGGGAATTGCAATAAGCGGTGAATGTAGTCACCAATAAATTAGAATGTAAGCACAAATTGGGCAAGCAAGCTTAGTAATTCAACCCAAAATTGGTATCAATAAGTTCCAATTAATCCGGAATAGTACAGCTAAAGTCAATTAAGAATTATGTACAAAGGCCAACCATAGCATCTTTCATATTGATATAAAATTAACTAATTTATGCAGAGCTCAGCTTACCCTAAAAAAACAAATTATTTTTTTAAGAAATTAATCAAAGGAGTGATAAAACCTTCGAAACGCTCAATATGGGGCAAATGACCAACATCAGAAAGTTCCTCCAACTCAGCATTTGGTATCCGGTTCTTAGTAATTTTGCCTAATTCATCATATAAACCCATGGTTTTACTTACTTTCTCCGATACCAGATTTTTTCCCAATGCCGTTCTATCTCTGGTACCGATAATTAACAAGGTAGGCGCAGAGATATTTTTGAATTCGTACACCACGGGCTGGGTAAAAATCATATCGTATGTTAGCGCCGAATTCCAAGCTATGGTTTCATAGGATGAATTAAGCGTCCAACCTGCCAACAAGTTAACCCACTGATCGTATTCAGCTTTCCACTTATTGTCATAATAATTAGTAAGCTGGTATTTTTTTATTCCCTCATAATTCTTTTTCAATTCATTCTGATACCACCATTCAACTGGCTTATAGGGAACTTTGAGTTTCCAGTCTTCAAGGCCTATGGGATTCTCTAGAATAAGTTTTTCCGTAAAATTAGGATACATCAAAGTGAATCGGGTAGCCAACATCCCTCCCATGGAGTGGCCTAAAATGGCCGATTTCTCAATTTGTAATGCATCCAATATTGCCTTGGTGTTTCGGGCAAGTTGTTGAAAGGTATAATGGAAATTAGCCGGCTTAGAAGACTTCCCAAACCCGATTTGATCCGGAACGATCACCCGAAACCCCTCCTTAGTTAGGGCTTCAATCGTTGTTTCCCAATAAGCCCCATTAAAATTTTTTCCATGGAATAAAACAATATTTTTCCCATTGTATTGGTCAGGCTTCACATCCATATAGGCCATTTTCAAATCTTGTTCTTGAATGTTCAATGGCAAGTAAGAAACCGCATAGGGATATTGGTAATTTGAAAGCTCAATATCTAACCATCTCAAATTGTCATCCTGAGCTGAAGAGTACTGATAGCTACTCAAAAATAGGATTAAGATTAATATTCTTTTTGTCATTTCACATTCATTATAGTGTCTCTCTGATCATATATATTATTTGGGCACATAATATAAACCCTTACCCTTTCCTCACATAAGGGTTTAATCATTCGATTTTTGCCGTAAAATCATTCGCAACCCAATTGCAATTTTTATATATAGCATCCTACCGGACAGAAATTAGAATTGCATTAAAAATTAAATTTGTATTTATTTCCCACCAATTCCCGTCCAAGATCATAAGACAACTCCTCTTTAATGTTATCAATACACCTACAGGAATTGGCAATTGAACTCATACCACTCATCAGAACCCTATTTGGTCAAGAGCTCAATCTTGAGAAAAATGAATTATTAAAGCAGGGATTAATTCGAATTTTTTGAGATTAACTGTGAATTTGATTGCTCAGAAAATCCAAGTAGTAAATTTTGGCTCAATAATTAAAGTTGCTAATTACCAGTTAAAATGGTATCGCATCCATTTCAAAGCTGTCTATTTGATGGTCTGAAATTTCAAAATTTCTGACTTTACCCCCATTGGTAAAAGCAATGACCTGCATTCCTGCATTTTTTGCGGCCAACATTCCTGAATAGGAATCTTCAATTACTAAGCATGCATCAGGGTTTGCACCCAACTTTTTAGCAGCACTAAAATAAATGGAAGGATCCGGTTTCCCTTTAATTTCAGCGTCAGCAGATAGGGCTACATCGAATAAATGTAATGCATCTAATTTTTTTAAAACAACAGGAATAATTCTTTGTGGGGAGTTTGTTGCCAAACCAATTTTATACTTTTTCCCTTTTAATTTTTCGATAAAGGATTTTACCCCTTTAACCAAACAGTCTTCAGACTCAATGAAAGCAATAACCCTTGAGACAACCAACTGTTCGACAACTTCTAAAGAAACACCTCCCCAAGGGAATCGCTCATACCAAAAGCGGGTAACCTCAAAAGTAGTCATGGATTTGGTCAGCTTAGTACCTTCTTCTGTAACCTCCACCCCCAGTGATGTAAATACCTCATATTCAGCTTGCTTCCAGTAACCTTCTGAATCGACCAACACGCCATCCATGTCAAAAATAACAGCCTTGCAATTTTCCATGAAACTATATTTATTGAACAAATAATTTATTGTAGTTATAAAAATTCATCAAAGCAATTAATTCAAATATTGCATAACAAAAAGCCCCTTTCCAATAAACTTATATTGGTAAGGGGCCCCTAAATTAAAAAATTGAGATTAGAAAAAAATTTTATACCAATTGAAAATTTAGTTTCATTTCAGCCAACTGGGTTTTTACCCTTTCCAGAACTAAGGTGTTTTCCTTGGTCCAACTGTCTTTAAATTCTTGGTAATAAGCAATGCCATCAGATAAATTCTTCTTAAATTTAATAATATAAGCCTCCATTTTCTTACCATTTTCAGGCATGGCATTTTCTAAGTCTGACCTTAGATGCTTAATATAAAGTTGTAGTTCTTTTACAAACACATGAGGTCGTTCAGGGTCCAATCTCAAGTTCACCTTTCCATAAATATGATCGACCATTTCTTTTAAGCTGAAAGAGCCTTTGAAATAGGCCAAATTCGGACCGGGGCAAATGGTTACGGCATTGAGGTTTCTCCGAGGAGTTTCCCCAGCACTTAAAAGGGCGGGAGCCCCCAAGCCTTCACAAAGACAATCTTTCTCCAACACCTCGTTTAGTTCCGAATCAGCAATCTCTCCTGCTTCCCTCTGTTTGATTTTCAGGTTTTGATATTGTCTAGAGGCTGTACAGATAGGCTTGTCTGTAAACTCCACATTAGACGATAGCAGTTTTTTATAGCAAGGACTTCCCGGCCTTCCTTTGGCAATTCTCTCCTTCCGCTGTGCTTCCGCAGTGCTCGTCCTTAAGTTGTTGAATGGAACACCCAAAGGTGAGGCCCTGCTCAAATAAAAGTCTGACTTTTTGGCCTTAAGCAGCTTTTCGAAAGTATTCTTATCTACACTCGTTGCTTCAGGAACAAGCAAAAATGGACTCCCCCAACCAGTGCCATCCAATGCATATTTCTCCAAAAGCATCCGGTTTTCATCTGAATTACCAATACCTCCCTGATAAGTGATTCTAGGCTGAGCTCTTGAATTCAATAATGGCCTGTTCTTTTTTATTAGAGCGGCCTGACAGATCGTCAATACATCATTGCAAAGGTTTTCCCTATTAGTTTTAAATTGATCAAGAATTGGGCCTGCAAGGAATCCATCTGTGGCAAAAGCATGTCCACCACAATTCAAACCGGATTCTATTCGATACTCGTTTACCCATAATCCTTTTTTTGCTAAAAATTTCCCTTGAACTAGTGCTGAGCGGTAATCAGAGACTTTCAAAATAATGGGCTTTCTAATGTGTCCATTTTCATCTGGAAAGAAATCTTCAAATTGCTCCGCATAGCCATATAAAGCAGGGTTCATGCCTGCAGAAAAAACCACTCCACCTCTAACATCACTTTCTGCAAAGCCTTTTAAAGCCAATAAAGCATCTGAATACTCCCTAGGCAAAACGTTTCCTTCTTTGTCATAATTGAGCTTGTCCACTTTGGTCATTATATTGACATCTATACTACCCGGCTCAATCGCCTCCCTAAGTGCTTCTTGAAGGTTCAATTTTTTATTACCTGTAGCAAGCTTCATATTTAAGTAAAGGGAACTAAGGGGATGATCAAAGGGCAACAAATCAAAGTATTTGTCTATTTCCTGCCCTTCTCCAAAATTTTGCCTTTTCAATTCCTCAACCTGCCGATCAACTGTCCGCTGCAAAAAATTTAGGTACGCTTTGATCCTTTTTGCCCTGGAGTCAGGAACCTTTTCAGAAATTGGTTCAAACTCCTTTCCAGGCGTATAATGGCTACGCATATCTTCCAGCAGCTGATCATCCATTATCGAGACTACGGAGGAAATGCCAAAACGTGCAACTTTTAATGGGGTATCTACAGTAAAACCCAAACCCATTACAGGGATATGGAAATTATGAATTTGAGGCATATTGGTAAATTTGATTAATTTCTTCAGACGTATAAAAGACCGTTTGAATGAATACAAAATTACCCTCATTCCTTCCCCAAAATGCTTAGCTTGCTCAGTTCATTGACTGACTTTTATCAGGTATTTTGATAAAAGTTCTTTTAGGATAAAAAAATCAGCCTTTCAGGCTTTGATAGACTGCACCCCATGGTTCCCTCATTTTTCTGCTAAGCAATTGGTTGGCTGCAAAATTACCCTTGAACTGTTCTTTTTCAGGGTCCCACAATAAATCTTGCTCCAGCATCATGGCAATATTCCCCAGATGTGCAAGGGTAATCGATCGGTGACCTATCTCTGCAGGTGCAATGGTTTCCTCTCCGGAATAGATACAATCTATAAAGTTCGTAAAATGATTGTCACTAACATACAGTTGGGTTTCATCAGAACCAATTACTGTGTCTTTTAGACTTTCAGGGTTTATTTTATGATCTCCTCTTGTGGCCCAAGCAGACCCTTCTGTTCCTTGGAAGGTTACACCAAAATCTTTGTCACTTTGGATAATTAATTTTATACCATTGTCATAGATGCACTCAAAATAAAACCTGGTAGCTGTATTCCATACCGGATGATCTGACCAGACCGCTTGGGCATTTTGAATTTTCACAGGGCCTGTGAGCTCAGTACCCATTCCCCACTGGGCAATATCCGGATGATGCCCTCCCCAATCTGTTACATTTCCTCCGGAATAATCCAAATTCCAACGAAAATTTACATGGGTTCTGCAAGGACTATAAGCTGCTTCCGGTGCAGGCCCTAACCACATGTCATAGTCGAAGTCTTTGGGAACCGGAATGGTCTCTGTCAAGTGACCCGTCTTACCAAAATCAGGAGTGCCTCCGGGTAACCCGCAAGATACGGTATGCAACTCCCCTAACCTACCATTTCTCGCCAGCTCACAAACTCTTCTAAAATGATAACTGGATCTTTGCTGGCTTCCCGTTTGAAAAGTTACACCGTACTTTTTAACGGCATCACTCATGGCCCTACCTTCTTCTACCGTCAGAGACAATGGCTTTTGACAGTAAATGTGCTTTCCTGCAGCTGCAGCCATCATCACTGGGATAGAATGCCAGTGGTCAGGTGTAACCACCTCCACTGCATCTATGTCTTTATTTGCCAATAATTCCCTAAAATCTGTGTAACCGCTTGCAGACTGATAACGCTTATTGTTTTTTTCTGAATAATAATCATTTACTACCTGCATGATATAATCTCGTCCGGCTACTTTGCCATTCCAATAACCCGGACTTTTCTTGTTGACATCACAAATGGCAGTAACCTGAACACGCTTGTCTTTCAAAAAGTCTTTAACATCATTTCCAGCTTGATTGCCCGCACCGATAAAACCCAAATTTATTCTATCAGAAGGTGAGACAAAACCATTTTTACCCAAAGCAGATCCGGGAATAATGGTTGGAATGGAAAGCAGGCTTCCTGCTAATAAAGTCGATTTTTTTAAAAATTCACGTCTTGGGTTTTTCATGCCTCAAAATAATGTTATTTAAAAAAATAGACAAATTATATTCTAAAAAAACGACAAGAAACCATACCAAATTGCTATAAAACATAGAGAAATAAAATTCTAATAAGGCAATAATAGATAGGTTTATCTATAAAACTTCCGGTCATAAGAGGGCATGCACAGCAAGTTGTAAAGCAGGCACAACCTCTTCTTCAAACCATGGATTTTTCATTTGCCAGATTCTATTCCTGGGTGAGGGATGCACTAGGGGGAAAAATTTAGGAAGATAATCTTGGTAATTTTTAACGGTTTCGGTTAAGTTTTTCTTCTTTTCTTTTCCCAAATAATAACGTTGGGCATACTGCCCGATAAGTAATACCAATTGAATTTTCGGCATTTCACGCATCAAGTCAGTATGCCACTTTGGGGCACATTCAGGTCTAGGCGGAAGATCCCCTCCTTTGCCCCTTCCGGGGTAACAAAATCCCATCGGCACAATTCCAAAAATTTCAGGATTATAAAATAGATCCTTGTCTACATCCATCCAAGCGCGTAAGTTTTTTCCACTTACATCGTCCCAAGGCAGACCACTTGCATGCACTTTGGTCCCAGGTGCCTGCCCAACGATCAGGATTTTACTATTTGCATGGGCAGACAATACTGGTCTTGGACCTAAAGGAAGAAATTTCTCGCATAGGGTACAAGCGCGAATTTCTTTAAGCAGTGCTTCCATAAATGTGGTTCATTTATAAATTACAAACCTAACCATTTAAAGTCAAATGCTCTAATCAATAAAGCATCCCTTAGGGGCATTTGTACTGAATGCTACTCGGTGAATAACAAAACCAAAAACAGAATCCAAAAGTCAAAACTCCCCGGAAACAAAATATGGATTTATGTAAGTATAGCAGAATATTCAAATATGTAAGAACAATAAAACTCCAGAAATATAAAATTTTATAATGTTTGTCACGATAAGAAATTTAACTAATATCTTGTTTTTAAAAATTATAATTATTTATTTAGTTAAAAATACAATGAAGCATTCTCTAAATATTGCCTTCTTATCCTTTGCCATCTTCTCTCTTTTTCTTATTTCTTGCGAAAAGGAAAAAGCAGCAACAACCAAGCTATCACTTGCAATTACAGACAGCATTCGCATCGATTATTTAGGATTACTTGATTTCATGGACATCCAACCCAAGAGTGAGCGGATATTGTTTCACGACAGACAAAGAGGTATTATTTTAATGACAGATTTCAAAGGAAATCTGTTGCTTAGAATGGAAAAAGGTGGTGACCAAAAGGACAGCTACGGAGGTTTTTTATACAGCGCTGCCAAAATTAAAGATCGTGAGGACATTTCTCTGGTTTCACAAAATGGTTTTTTTGAATATGATGCTAATGGAAACTTAATCTCGCACCGAGCCTTTTCAAAAGATCCTCCATTATTGGCCGGCCGTGCAGCTGCAGATACTGAATTAATGGAACATAAGGGGCTATTTTACCAAAAAGGATTGGTTGCATGGGGAAAGTACAATAAAACAGAAGATGAGTATTACAATCAATTTCAACTTTTGGTGAAATTTGACCCTGAAAAAGGTACTGCAGAACGAATCATTAACCTTGAAGAAGACAGCCCTTTCCGAAGTACCGGAAGGGCCTATGAAATTTCCGAGATGAACCCATCCTTAACCATTTTGGGTGATCAGTTGTTGGTCATTGCCGGAACAGATCCATACCTTAATTTCTACGACATTGATTCATCTCACCAATTGTTGAATAGAAAACGGATCGCCTATCCCAATTACCATATGGGCGAAGGTGCAGACCGGTCAAAGGCAGATCCAAAGGCCATCGCCTTCGATGAATCTGCAGGGCGCACCTACACCTTAAAAGTTTACAAAGATTACCTTATCACCTCTTTTTCTACCGGATATGAACCGGCAGATAGAGAAGCCTATAAAGCCATCAAGAACAGAGAAGATTACAGCGATTTTAAGAATAAAATAAAAAATAAATACCAACCAGCCTTATTCCTAATGAATCACCAGGGAGAAGCGTTACAAAGTTTAGCGCTTCCGGACAAATTGGATCACCGTCAATTCTTGGTACGCAACGGGTCGCTTTGGTGGCTATCCAAATTCAATACGGATAAGGAAGAGGACTTTGTGAAAATTTACAAGGTGGAAATCATAGAAAAATAGGTGACCCATTTCTGAGTCACCTATTAGGCCTTAGCCAGGTTAAACCTTATGTGTGGATCTATAAAGCCATGTCATAACCTCCAAACCTTCTGAGGTTATAGGTAACTGTAAGCATAAAAAACTGTTTTAAAACCTGTGTCCTGACATCTTCTATGTACACATCCGTAACATTTCTATTAATACTTGCGTTTTGATTGAACAAATCAAAAACGGTAAGCTTAATTTCAGTTTTATTGCTAGGTGGAATTCTATAGCCTATATCCATATTTGCAAGCAGAATACTTCTATCAAACGCATCACCCAGGCCTGTATAAAGCTGGTGATTGAGACTTGTGCCTACAAATACACCTCCAACAAAATTCCAGAATAGATCCGCTTTGGTGCTATGGGTGTAATAATTGTTCTCCAAACTTTCTTGTAAACTACTTCTCACCCAGTTAAAAGTCCCACGGGAGGAAAGGTTGAAATCCACGCTTTCACTGATATTACTACTTAGGTTAATCCCTTGCCTGTAAGAAGTATTGTTATTGTTATTCAATTGGCCATTAATTATGCCCGGTCTGTTTCTTGTGGTAAAGCTTGAATTAATACTCAGGTTACTTTTCATGAATTTAAGAGGGAAACCATAACTACCATAAACCCTAAAAACATAATAATTGTCAAGGTTTACCGGTTTTCTAAATTGTCCTCCTTGAGCCAAGGTTATATCGTTTTGTATGAGCGTATCCTGAGAGGCTATAAAGGTTTCATTGCCTATATAATTGTTTCTTATATTTCCATAAAGAAAAAACATCCATGACCTATTGGTCTCGGGGTTTATAATCCTAAAACGTGTAAAAAGCCTATGACTGTACTCTTGATCTAATTCAGGGTTACCTGAGGAAAGTTGCAATGGATTGGCATTGCTGATCACATCCTGCAACTGACCGATGGATGGGGCGTCGGTATCCGTATTGTAATCAATTCTCAAGGAACTGAACTCTCCCGTTTCATAATTGATAACTGCTCTAGGTAGAAAATTGGAAAATGATTTTTTTGTATTTTCAAACCCCGGAAACAGCCTATCACTGTCTATATGAGCAGATTCGTAATTAACGTTGCTATAAAATGAAAGCTTTTCTGTATTAAAACTATAACCCACGCCTCCTCTATGGGTAATATAACTATTCTCAAACCTATTGGTCAAAGCACTATCTATCTGGATAAGCCCTGTTTCTGCCTCCTGAATTTCTACGTCCTGTCTTGTATTCGAGCTATTGTTTGATACCCGGTATCCAAAACGAAGACGCGATTTCTCACTAAGCGGCTCATAAAACCTAACTCCCGCATTGTAATAAAAACTATTGTATTTATTTTCCTTGAATTGGATCAGGGAATCAATGCTGCTATCTTGAAAACTAGTGGCCACCGATACCAGATCAGAATTACTATCACTATTGTATTTACTGGTATAGACAAAGGTAGAAAAAGCCCTTCCCTCTTTGTTAAATTTATACCTGTAATTCAAGGAGTTGGCAAAACTCATGGATTCTCGAGAAGAGGTGGTCTCGTTCTGATTTCTATTGATGAAAGTATTTTCATCATAAAGATTATAGGCATCCAAAAGGTTTACAGAATTTCTATAATCCAATCCTATTCTTGGCCGAAGAACCAAAGCATGTTTTTCGTTGATCTTATAATCTATCCTCGCACTAAACCTGTGACTTTGCGTTTTTGTATGGTAGTTTCTATCTTCATTATAAAGCTGAAGACTATCATCAGGTAATATATACTCTCTGGATGAAGTCCTATTCAGCACATTATCTCTGTCATTAAACAGGTAATTTCCTGAAACTTTTAATTTTTCATCCAAGTATTCATCAGAGAAATTAGCCCCCAAGGCATTGGTATTCGTAATTCCGGGCAACTCACCTACAGTTAGTCCGTCACTACTTCCTCCACTACTGCTTTCCAAGCTTCCTAACTCATCTCCTCCAAAATTTTGCTGATTGATATTATTGCTCAGTCCTAAAATGGATAACCTTTTGGCACCATTGAAGAAGTTCATATTTCCTCCTCCAATATAATTATTGTCTGTACCATAGCCTCCATAAAATTTACCAAACCTACCGGCACGCATATCCGGCTTGGTTATGATATTAATCGTTTTAATGGTTTCACCATCATCAAAGCCTGTTAATTTTGCTTCTTCACTTCCTTGGTCCAGAAACTCAATTTTAAGTACAACTTGTGCCGGAAGATTTTTTAAGGCCGCGGCTGGGTTGTCACCAAAGAAAGGCCTACCGTCCACCAAAACCTCTTTTACCTCTTCACCTTGCACCTCAATAACACCATTCTGGATTACCACTCCGGGCATTTTCCGAACCAGTTCATCCGCATCTGCTTGTGGTCTGGTTTTGAAGGCATTGGCATTAAAAGCTACTGTATCGCCTCTGACCTCCCCGGTGAGGGCATCTGCTGACAATTCAAATGCTTCTAATTCCTGTCCATCACTTACAATTTCAAAAACCCCCAAATCACTTCCTTCAGGGGAGGTCATTTTTTGTTGAAAGGTCTGGTAACCTATAAAGGAAAGTTCTAATAAAAATTCCTTAACTACGGGTCGGTTTATTTTAAATTTTCCATCAAAATCAGTGTAAGAAGATTGAAGGGTTTCTCCATCTTGGTTTTTTATAAAAACATATGCTCCAAATAATGGCTCCTTTGATTGACTGTCTACAATGGTTCCTGTAAACTGTTGCTGAGCAAAAATTCCGGAAATGGTGGAGAAGAAAAGAAATACTATTAATAAGGGGGATTTGAATGACATGAATAAATAAATTATGGAAATAGCAATTGGCTTGTTTTAAATCGCCAGCAAATTGACAATACATCCATAACATTCAAATGACAATTATGCCAAAGTGAATCTGACAGGTTTGTAAGGCAAATTAACTAGATAATTATTGACCTCGTTTATCGGAGATGTTCCTTCACAGGTGATAATTGCATCAAAAACGCTCTAATGAAAAAAAATATGCTTTTATCATATCTAAAAAGATAAAATTTGTTTCTGAGAATTAGCGATTTAAAGGTTTTGGAAGAAAATTCTTCGAAATGGGATTTGCATTAAAAAAAAAGACCTGTTACATTTGTCACACTAAAAAAGAGCAAGTCTTTTGAAGTTTAATGATTGGCCGATGGTGTAACTGGCAACACGTCTGGTTTTGGTCCAGAAGAGTCCAGGTTCGAGCCCTGGTCGGCCAACAGTCCAAGTCCCAAGTTGAAATATTCAGCTTGGGGCTTTTTTTATGTTAACCCCTTGAGAATCTACCTTTATTCTCTGCCCCACTGTCCTCTTTGTCATTCTTTGGCTCCATTCCTATTCAGTGCCAGAAAATCTTTTTATCAGTCAATGAATTGCCATCAGGCTCCTTTACAGCTAATACTTAACCTTGCTAATTATATGCTTCTGCCTAAATTAAGCCCGCGAGAAGAAAGCTTAATGATTAATTAATCAACCGCTTCCCCCCTATAAAATATTCATAATTAAGGGAATGGCAATAATTAATTCCCCCTATCGCTATTTTTTCCACAATCCTGATTTTTTAAAGTGGGGTTAAAATAAAAAAAACAATAGATTTGTAGTTGCTGAAATAGGTTAGCCGATACTTCTTTAAGATTGTTTACTTATTGCAGAAGCAAGCCTTTAATAGCCAACTGTTTTACAATTGAATTCAATTTCTTTTATACAGATCCATTTTAAAATCATGTCCAAATTAAACCACACACTACATTTAGGCATATTCATGGCCTTCCTTTCTACCCAATTTTTTAGTGCTACTTCAGTACTTGCTCAAGAAACCGTCACCGGTTATGTTTATGACGACCGCAACAACAATTCAATTAAGGACAAAAACGAGAAAGGAATCAAAGGTGTAGCGGTCACCAACGGAAAAGAGGTTAGGCTAACCAAGGAAGATGGAAGTTATAGCTTACCCGCTAATGATGATATGATTGTTTCTGTTATTAAACCCACAGGCTACGCTGTACCTGTAGATGCCAATAATCAACCGCAATTTTTTTATATCCACAAACCCAATGGCTCACCGGATACCGGTGAAAAAAGGGTTCTTCCTACAGGCAAACTTCCCAAATCAGTAGATTTTCCATTGATTGAACAGGACGAAGCGTCAAATTTCTCGGTACTCGTATTTGGAGACCCACAAGCAGATGACCTGACCAACGCAGGGTACTTCGAAAAAGCCATTGTTTCGGAAGTTATTGGAGGCAAAGGAGCTGCCTTTGGCATAAGTCTGGGGGATTTGGGTGCTAGAAATTTATTTGATACCTATATCCAATCCCTGGGGAAAATAGGTATCCCCTGGTACAATTTGCTAGGCAATCACGATACCAACAGCTATAAGGAAGACCAACTTTCTGATGAGACCTATGAAGCCAGCTTCGGCCCTACCAATTATGCATTAAATTATGCCAATGCCCATTTTATCGTATTGGATGATGTGATCACGCCCAACCCTTTCGGTCAGGGAAGTTATATAGGAGGCTTTCGAGCAGATATTTTGGAATTTATTAAAAACGACCTTAAGCATGTATCAAAGGACAAACTAATCGTATTGGCCTTTCATATTCCTATCTATGAGTTTGAAAAAGGGCCGGATCAATTTAGAGAAGGAGACAGACAAAAACTCTTCGACCTATTAAAAGGCTACCAATACACCCTTTCTCTATCCGGACACACACATTCTCAAAACCATCATTTTTTCACCACCGAAGAAGGCTGGCCCAATGCAGGGTTTCACCACCACTATAACCCGGGAGCTACTTCAGGGGGTATTTATATAGGTCCCAAGGACAGCTACGGAACACCTTCAGGCATAATGCGTGATGGCACTCCTAAGGGATATGCCTTTCTAAATATTACGGACAATACCTACAGCTATGAATACGTCCCTTCCGGAGACAATGACTGGAAAATGAGTATTCATATGCCCAAAATTGTACCCCAGGCAAAAAAATACAGAGGAGAAATTTCTGTGAACTTTTTTCAGGGAACTCCTAGGGACAGTGTAAAATACCGTGTAGATGACGGTGAATGGACAGCCTTAAAACTTGTACCCGAATATGATAAGTTTTTGCTGGACATTCTTCATGAATGGGATCATGCAGAAGAACTTCCATGGGGAATCAGGCCCTCCACTCCTTTAATCTCTTCCCATATATGGAGTGGCAGAATTCCTTCCCAACTTCCTTTGGGAGAGCATACAGTAGAAGTCCAAGCCAAGGATTGGTTAGGTAGAACCTATACTTCAAAAAAATCATTTAAAATCGTACCTGATAATCAGTAGATAATGGTTAATTGATTAATTGTTAATTGTTAATTGGTTAATTGGGGAGATGGATTACCGGTGCCTGAGCTTGTCGAAGGCAAAGGGGGACGGTAATGGTTAATTTTTGAATTGTTAATTGTTAATTGGTTAATGGTTAATTGGTTAATGGTTAATTGGGGAGATGGACTACCGGTGCCTGAGCTTGTCGAAGGCAAAGGGGGACGGTAATGGTTAATTTTTGAATTGTTAATTGTTAATTAGAGAAGGTTTCAAGAGGGTATAGAGTGGAATGGGCGAATATATAAGCATAGCTGCCCAACAAATAAAGTAGGCTTGTCAAATGTTTGTGACAAGCCTACTTTGAATAAACAAACACATTTACAGACTAAGCTTAAAGCCTCCATTGACCACAAAACCATCTACCGGGGCATAAATATCTCTGAATTGAGGGTCGTTAATATTGCCGGTGTAAATGGTATCAAACCTGGTCTGACGGGTATCCAACATGTTTTCAAAATTCAAGAAAAGGGAAAAATACTTTCCGATTTTCTTTTCGGACATGATACCCATGATCCAATAAGACTCCCCCGTACTGCCATCAGAAAGCTTTTGGGGACTGAAATAATACGCTTCCAGACCGATCCAGAAATCTCCATGTTTCTCATACATCAATACATTGTTCAGTCGGTGTTTGGCCACCAAAGGGTATTCGGTTGCTTCCTTGTCATAATGTTCCTTTACATCGGCATAGGTATACCCTACGAACAGTTTAAAATCATGGTAAGTCCATTTCATATTGGCTTCCAAACCTTGGGTATTGATATACCCACTTGGCTGGGTGAAGGCATACATGCCATTTCCGTTTGACTGCAATAACATCGGATCTTCGATCTGTGTGTAAAACAAAAGTGCATTTGTACTTAGGCTTAGATCATCTGTCACCGGCCATTTGTAATTGACATCCAAATTAACCCCTGTAGAACGTTCTGCACTGGTTTCAGAAAAGTCTATGGGTAGAATATTTCGGAAGTGCAGCCTTTCTGTGTCTTCGGTAAACTGGGTGGGTGTTTTGTAACCAAGGCCTCCCCCCGTCCTAAAGGTAATTCGCTCATTGGGCTCATACAATAAAGAAAAACGAGGAAGCAGATATGCTCCATATCGACTTTGATAATCCCCCCGCAAGCCTGTTTCTAAGGTCCATTGCCTAGCCATATTCCAGGTGTTTTGGACAAAAGCTCCGGTAGTGGTATTGGAAAACCCCAGGTCATTGTCGGGATCCCCCTGCCTTTGATCAAATTTTTCAGTCCAAAGATTCCCCCCTACAATCCACTCCATCCTTTTACCAAAAGTGACATAGTTTATTTCCGAGAAAGAGGAAACTTGCTTTCCGCTGAAAATATAATCCGGTATCGCTATAGACCTGTCAAAAAAACTGATACTGTTTTTTACCTGAATGCGAGAATGATCAGAAAAACGATGGGTTGCATCAAACTGGGTAGACAGGCGATCCGTTTCATTGGATTCAAAATAACCGGAGGCTGTTTTGCCTTCGATATAATCCATATTGCCTCCCAGCCTATCTTCGGTAGTAAAATTAAAGCCAAGATTTATTTCTGTTGCTTCATCAAGGTACCAAAACATGCGAGGGTTGATGGTATAGCGTTCAAATTCAGGAATAGCGGTGAGCCCTATGCCTGCCGGATCATAGGCTGTGCCTTTATTATAAGAGGCAAAAACCGTGGTTCCAATTTTACCGTATCTTTCCGAGTAAAACCCACTGAGATCCAATCCTAAAGCCGAGGTCCCATTGACCATAAAATTTAATTCTCTGTCTTCTCCGGGGGTTTTGGATATTAAGTTGACCAAACCGGCAATGGCTCCTCCACCATACAAGGTAGAAGAAGCCCCTTTGATTACTTCTACCTGCTTGAGATCAAGAGGGGCAATTTGCATCAGGCTTAAGCCTCCCGAATAACCGGAATACAAGGGAAGGCCGTCTCTTAGTAACTGGGTGTACTTCCCATCCAGGCCTTGGATCCTGATGCTTGAATTATAACTGGTGGCTGAAGTTTGTTGGGTCTGAATCCCTGTGCTTTCATTCAATAGCATACGGATATCACCCGGTTTCATGTTTCCTTTTTCCGCCAGTTCCTCCCCGGCAATAACTTCTACCCGCGAAGGAACATCTTCTATGGTTCTGCCACTCCTGGTGGAAGTGACCAGCACCTCTTCCATCTCCTCATGGGCATGCCCCATCAATAAGTTCAGCTCACCTTCCATTGGAAAAGACTGCTCCAATTCCATGGATTCATATCCTAAATGGGTCATTAAAACAGTATATTTTCCATTTGGAATTTCATCTATGGAAACTTTTCCTAAAACATCACTGGAAGTTCCTTTCTCCAATTGTGGAAAATAGACGGACACACCAAATAGCGCTTCCTTCGATTCCTCATCCTTGATCGTGACTTTAAATGTATTTTGTGACATGGCAGTGCCGTATAGGCAAAGTATTATCAGTACTGTGACAATGTGTTTCACGGTAATTAATTAATAGTTGATTGATTGAAAAATAATGGTGTGTAATTAAACCGGAAACAAGGAATGGGAACACCATCTGACTCATTTAGCTTTAACTAAAATCCTATACTGTTCTTCCATGTGGTTTTTTTTTGTAGCCAAGGGTACAAAAAAAAATCACTGGAACAAAATGATTTAGGCCGTTTTGTTGCGTCACTTTTGGCAACAATAATGACAAAATCTTTACCAATAAAAGTCAGTATTCCGGTTTAAATTACCTCAATGTACGTAGGTAGATTAAGCCTTTGGTGGCTTGAAAAAGGATTTGACGAGAATAAAAGGCTTGAATTCCGACCTAATTCCGGAAATTGTTCCATTGATCTCCTGAAAAGTTAAAGCTGGAAATTCAACTTGCTGAAGTATAATACCCGGACAATGGCCACAGGTAAAGAAAGGGGAACATAATCCCGATCCAGGAAAAGCTCCTTGTACAGGTTCATCAGCACAAGAACCTACCTCATCCACACAACTTTCTGAAGGAGGGCAACAAGGAAGAATGGATAGAGAAAGCACAATAGGGATCATAAGAGCTATAAATAGCCTTCTGATAAAAAATTGCTTTTTGTTCTTTTTTTCCATTTTATGGGTTGCCAACTATTGAAAATAAATACTTTCACATAATTTATTTTGCCTGCCAAAGTTATCCAATTCTATTTCTTTAAAAAAGTATTATGAGATAAACACTTTGATATAATGACCGATAATCAATAGCCTCCAGCAACATTGGATTGTCCTTAATACCTTTAGCCCGGTCTGCACTTGAAACCTAACACAGGACCTACGCTATCAATACTAGGATCAAACAAGTTGATATTTTTAAAGTAAAAGTGCTGTTTGAAGATTTCCTCTTTGCAAAGCAAAGCCATAACCTCCAAACAGCTTTATTTATATTAAACCAGGAAAAAGAATCATGTCCTTATTTCTCTTCTCATAAAAAGGTAATAGGAAAATGCAAAACAAAGCAAGGTAGCTGCTATCAGACCGGTTAATTGAGGCCAAACGATCAGCAGACTGTCCCTAATGGAAAGTGGTGAAGGAATGGCCCCGGCCATTTGTTCCATGGTAACCGGTCCCAAGCTTCTCACAGAGGGCATCAATAAGGTTGTTGTTGCATCTGCGTATAGTTGACTTGGAGCCAATCGAAGAATATTCAATATCATTTCATTGAGATGCATGACTTGCATCTGAGACAATTCACCGGCACCTGAGGTAAGCATGGTAACCACCATATTGACAACAATCTGATAGAAAACGGTGAAAAATAACCAGATACCAATTGCTGTTAGCGCAGAAGTGGATGCCTGCTTAAAGACAATGGAAAGTAAAATAGAAAGGCCTAGCCAAAAACCCACATAAACAGTACAGAGCACCATAAAACATAGTATTCTTATCAGCTCTTCGATTTCTATCATTACACCTGTAATGAGGATTCCTCCTCCGATCATTAATAAAGAGAGCGAGAGCAATAATGTTCCTACCAGTAAAAGTGAACTTACAAATTTTGACAAGAGCAAATTGTCTCGATAAATAGGCTGGGCCATTATCCTCGTCAGGGTTCCGTTTTGTTGTTCTGAATTAATGGCATCAAAGCCAAGACTGATTCCCAATAGGGGGCCTAAAAAATTAAGAAAAACATGAAACGGTGGCAAGGTTCCCTCAGTGGTGGTCAACAATTTAAGGTACAAGAAAAGGGTTTCCAAATCTTTAACCTTGGCTACTGTGTCTTTTATATTGTTCATGGCCACTGCAGTTGCCCCCCAAAAGGTAAGGACAACGAGCACCAATAGTATGATAAACCTCCAACTGCGAATATGACCGGCTATCTCCTTTTTTACCAATATCCAAAAAGGGTTCTGCTGCTTTTCATCGCGCACAGAAGCATTAAAATCCAACGCATTTATGATTCCTTTCATTGATCTATATTCTCCTTTATTGTGTTTTCAAAATACTTTTGATAAATATCCTCCAGTCCATATTCTTTCTTTTGGACTCCCATGATAGGATACCCTTTTTCCACCAAAAACCGGACAATATCAGGGGTGACATCCTCACTCCCTGAGATCCATGCATCATGAGCTTCTACTGAAATTTCCTTTATTGAGGGAAACTGTAGTAATTCCCTCTCATGCTTCCAAGGTAGGTCAATGGGGTTTTTAAAAGTTACATTTACCTCAAAGGATTTTCCTGTAAAAAGGCGGCTAGAAAGCGAAGCAATATCCCCTTCTATCAAAAGCTCCCCATCCACAAAAATCCCAACCCTATCACAAACCTGCTGCACTTGGTGAAGGTGGTGTGATGAAAGCAATACCGTAAGTCCCTTTTCCCTACTTAACCGTAAAATCAAGGACAGAAATTCCTTAACCCCACTCGGGTCAATACCTAAAGTAGGCTCGTCCAATATTACCACCTGAGGTTTTTTAATCAACACTTCTGCCAACCCCAGGCGTTGCTTCATTCCTCTTGAATAGGCCGCTGTTTTCTTATGAATGGCCTCTTCCGGCAAGCCGACCATATCCATTACCGCTATCGCATCTTTTCGGACTTCACTACGAGGAATACCGTTCAATTCACCGATATACATCAGGTTTTCCAAAGCAGACATATTGTCATAAAAGCCTACATTATCCGGCATATAACCCACCACTTTCTTTACAGCTAGGGGATTTTTGGTTGAATTCACCCCACAAACATGGGCTGTTCCCGCACTCGGCTCCGTTAGCCCCATCATCATCAATATAGTGGTGGTCTTTCCGGCACCATTTGGGCCCAATAAGCCAAATATTTCCCCTTTGTTAATGGTGAGATCTAATTCATTAACCGCAGTGAAAGTGCCATATTTCTTTGTCAGGCCTTTCAGTGCTATTACCTGCTTATCCATGACCTATTTATCTTCTTCCGAACTTTCGAATCAATACATAAACAAAACCAACTGCAATCAATATTATCAAAATACCAATTCCACCGGACAAAAGAGATGTTTTCACTGTCACCCTATAGGTTGCTGTACTTGTACTATCTGAGTTTTTGGCAGTAAACTTACTTACATAATCTCCTGCCAAAGTTTTATTAGGAACTGATAAAGTAGCAATCACATCTGCACTTTTGCCAGGCTCAAGCTCTTCCAATTCAGAGGGGGAAAAGCTTACCTCCCATTTTGAGGGGGTATTCGAAGTAAGCGTAATTTCATTTAAAGGAAGTGATCCTGTATTGATAACTTTTAAGTGAATTTCAGTGTTTTTTCCCTCTGTAATCTCCCCACTCAAACGTCCGGAAGGGGTAGTAAGCTCAATATCATAGGCTCCTTCTACAACAGCCTCAAGCTCCAGTTTCATTGAGTCATTTTCAGATTTTGCCTCGATAGGGAAGATATACTTTTCTGGAGCTGCATCATGAGCAGGTTTCACCTCAACATTGATACTTTCGGATTTCCCGGGTTCCAAATTAATGGAGGTGACTTGACTTCCTCTGGCCTTGAAAACCAGCCTCCAGCCCTTCGGAGCTTCAGCGCTGAGTTCATAAACTTGGATCTTGTTAGCGTTGTTTTTTAGGGTAGTCTGAAAACGAAAAGTCTCATTAACAGGAGCTTCAATATTAAACAGACGTGCAGTAAAAGAGGATTCAGATGCTGAATTTTGGGCTGAAACTGTAATTGATATAAGGGTAAACAAAAGGGCTAATGATAATGGAGAAAACCATTTCTTGCCCCTTCTGAGGCCTTTTTTCTGTAAATAAACGGCTGACATAATAATAAATAAATGAAGTTTATAAATTAAATTAATAAAGTAAAATCTTAGTCTATTTATCCTATGATAGCTATCCTGATAGCGGCTCCAATTATAAAATCACAGAAAAAAAAATACAAGCAATTAACTTTTTTTAACAAATCCCCAATACTTCATTTTTAGGAAAATTGTCTTGTAGCTTATTAAGCTTTTCAACTTTCCATTGTTTAAATTTAAGGCGATGAAAAAGAAAAATAATCTTTTAAACGCTGAATTCAACCTACTCAAGCATAACTGGGAAAAACTGGTTTTAATAGGTTTTTGCACCTTATTTTCAATCCTTTTCATAAATCTATACACCCCTTTCAGGATAGATCAATGGGAAGCGGACCAAGGACTGTCCCAATTTATTAGGCTTTCAGGGTTTGGAATTATCGGCGGAATTGTTTTGAGTCTTTCCCAGTTTGTCTTAAAACCTTTACTCAAAGGAGAATCTAAAGTGATTTATTTTATTTACTGGACAACGCTAGAAGTTTTGGCACTTGCCCTTGTTTTCTATGGATTATATGGCAGCCATGGTTCCAACTTCTTTTCTGAATATTTGATTAGCCTGAAATATACCTTTCTGGGCTTATTGATCCCCTATACATTGGCTTTATGTTTTATCTTCATTTTTCGCAAACAAAATGAAAGTCAAAACTCACCGGAATCGTTCAATTCCACCCAAAAGATTATAAGCTTACGAGATGAATACGGAAACCACAGGTTATCTTTAAAATCATCCGACATCTTATTTATCGAAGCTGCAGATAACTATTCCGTCATCTACTATAAAGACAGTGGTGTAATCAAAAAAGAAATGCTTAGAAGTTCTTTAAAAGCCCTTGCGGAACAATTAAAAGATCACGCCATTAAAAGATGTCATAGGTCATATCTGGTCAATGTGCAAAATGTAAAATTGGCAAAAAAAGCTTCAGGTAAAGTCAGCCTGCACCTAGAAGGCAGCACGTCAATCGTCCCTGTATCACGCAGATTCACCCCTGAATTTGATCATTTATTACACTGATATCGGTCATTCCTCCCTAAATAGAGGCCTAAAACCCTATTTTTCATACAGCAGCTTCCCAGCACTTAACTTTGTTTCATTATGTATAACCAAAAACACAATATCATGAAAAATTTAAGTGCATTATTACTGTTGTTATTTGCTGTAACATCATTTACTCAGGAGGTGAAGGCCTTTGAAATCCCATCTAAATATGAAGGCGCATGGGCATACGAATGCTATGATGCTCCTTACCCCTATCACGAAGGCACGGTGCTTATCGCAAATAAGGACAAAGCAACCACAGTAAAAGTTACTTTTAAAAATGGGCAATCCGTTTGGGGAAAAAATGTAAATGTAAAAGAAGGAAAATTATCCTTTGAGGTATACGTGGAAGGAAACATGGTAAAAACTGTACTGGAACAAAAAGGCGAAAAAGTGATTGGAAAAGCCAATTCACCTGAGGGAGTTATGAACTTGGTGGTTAAGAAAAAAGCAGAAAAATAAGCGATTCAAGGTATTACTTGAAAATAAAATTAGCCCAAAGTCTATAAGCTTTGGGCTTTTACCATTTTAAAAAGAAAAGCCGATGTAAATTCATAATATTAATCACACACCTTGGCACCTACGGTTTTGTTTTCCTTTCCAACCTATCCTTTTTGTCCACTAGCGATTTTAACCAAATCTTGTTATCTTTATTAGTCAACCTCGGTTTACGCAAAAGATGGAAAAGTCAAAAGATAAAGTCAAAGAACCCTTTTCTGCCTATGGAAGCTATTCCTATGCAGACTACCTCTCCTGGCAGCTGGATGAGATGGTGGAATTGATTCGGGGAAAAGTATTCAGGCAAGCTGCAGCAGCCCCTCGTCGAATTCATCAAGAGCTTACGGTAGCCTTGGTTACGCGAATTCATGGATTTTTAAAAGGAGGAAGCTGTAAGGTGTATACCGCCCCCTTTGATGTTCGCTTACCCATTTCTTCCAAAGACCTTGACAAAATCGACACCGTAGTGCAGCCGGACCTCTGTGTGGTTTGCGATCCGGAAAAACTGGATGAATTGGGCTGTGTAGGTGCCCCGGACCTGATCATCGAAATCCTCTCTCCCGGAAACAATAAAAAAGAATTGCAATTGAAATACGAGGTATACGAAGCCTCAGGCGTAAAAGAATACTGGATCATTCATCCAGATGAGCGCACCTTGTTGATCTATACCTTGGAAGCAGGAAAATACCGTCCTTCTAGGTTGTACACCATGGGAGACTGTATAAATTCTCAGGCACTTGCTGGTTTTGAGTTGGATTTGGATGAGGTGTTTGAGGAATTGTAAGTTCAAACGATAACAATAAGCGCTCTTTATATCTGAGAAAAATGAATTAGAACTATATAATTATTAATTGGTTAATGTAAAATTGTTAATTGAGGATAACATACAATTCCCAAATTAACTACCGGCAGATTCGCTCGTATATTGTTATCTTTATTATTCACTTCGGATTGCGCGAAAGATGGAAAAAACAAAAGATAAAGTCAAAGAGCCCTTTTCTGCCTATGGAAGCTATTCCTATGCAGATTACCTCTCCTGGCAGCTCGATGAAATGGTGGAGCTGATTCGCGGAAGTGTGTTTAAACAGGCAGCCGCTCCCCGATTAATTCACCAACGGATCTCCGGGAAAATTTTTCATCAAATCTATACTTTTCTTCAAGGAAAAAATTGCGAAGTATTTACTGCTCCTTTTGATGTTCGCTTACCCGTTTCTTCCAAAGACCTTGACAAAATCGATACCGTAGTGCAGCCGGACCTCTGTGTGGTTTGCGATCCGGAAAAACTGGATGAATTGGGCTGTGTAGGTGCCCCGGACCTGATCATCGAAATCCTCTCTCCCGGAAACAATAAAAAAGAATTGCAATTGAAATACGAGGTATACGAAGCCTCAGGCGTAAAGGAATACTGGGTAATCCATCCTGACGAGCGTACCTTGTTGATCTATACCTTGGAAAGAGGAACATACCAACCCTCTCGATTATTAACTTTGGGAGATCGGGTAAAATCACTGGCACTTGCTGGTTTTGTCTTAGATTTAAATGAGGTGTTTGGGGAGTTGTGAATATAGGTTACATTTACAAGTAAGAGTATTGGGAACTTCTCTTTTAGAGATTTCTAACAAGTGTGGTGTAAAAGAAAAAAACTAACTGCTTTTTTTAATTGTGAGGACTCGCTTAGGAATTCAGAAGAGGAATCTCTTAGAACTGAATTAGTACGTCATGGATGGATGTAGAACAATTAAAAACACCTGAAGATCTTATTATAAATCTTCCTTTGATGCCTTGGGATATGGATAGATTGAAAAACACTGGACCAAGTGGGTATTTCTACTGGGGAGAGAAATCCTTTAAAAGACTCTATTAATTAATATTTTAAAACATACTGGCTCATTCAGTTAAGACTGGATTGATTTTGTTGTTTCTACACCTCTTCCAAAAAAGTTTACACAGGCTATTCGGTATTCTATTGGATAATCCCCGTTTAATGCTATAATTGTGGTTAAAACATACAAGAATTAACCCAAAATGAACAAATACATCCTTGTTTTAACCCTTCTCAGCAATTTAACCTTTACTTTTTCCTGCTCAGAGCGCCAAAAAGATAATCAGGCTACGGAAGAGAGTCCAAATAATTTTTTGCAGGACAAAAAGTTTTTAGAAAAATTTGATCCAAATCTTGTAGAGCTAAGTACGGAAGACAAGCAGGCCAATATCCTGGTATCTCCTAAGTATCAGGGCAAAGTTTTCACCTCTACTGCAGCAGGAGAAAATGGAGAAAGCTTTGGATGGATAAACTATGAAGCATTTGAAGGCCCATTAGACAAGCACATGAATGCCTATGGAGGTGAAAGTCGCCTATGGCTTGGACCGGAAGGAAACAAGTTTTCCCTGTACTTTGAACCGGGCAAAAATATGGAGTTCGAGAACTGGCACACTCCTGCAGCGATTGACCATGAACCTTGGGAAAAAGTCAAGGCTGGCCCGAGGGAAATAGCCATGGCCAAATCAACTTCCATTACCAATTATCAGGGAACCGAGTTTAAGTTACAGCTTCAACGAACTGTTGCGCTTCTGGAGAAGGAGGAAATCTTAAAAAACACTGCTTTGACAGCCGATGTCTCTACCATCAAAATGGTAGGCTATACCACCATCAATTCCATTCAAAACACCGGCGATTTCCCATGGACTCAAGAAACAGGAGCCCCTTGCCTTTGGGTTTTGGATATGTTCAAGCCCAGTGCAGAAACCACCATTATATTGCCTCTAAAGCCAAATAAAACCAAAGAAGGACTTACCACCAATTATTTTGGGGAAATTCCGGAGGAAAGGATAGCCACCACCAATAATTACCTCTTCTTAAAAGCCGATGGCCAAAGCAGAGGAAAAGTGGGTGTATCTCCCGAAAGAGGAGTGCCTATGGCTGCCAGCTATGACCCTATCAACAAAGTATTGACCATCACTACTTTCAATATATCACCTGAAATACCTTACCTAAATCAAGAATGGAATACCGATGCTGATCCTTTTAAAGGGGATGCGGTAAACGCTTATAATGATGGCCCTTTGGAGGATGGTAGCCAGATGGGGCCTTTTTACGAATTAGAGAGTGTTTCTCCCGGAGCGTTTCTTTCCCCCGGCCAAAGCATGGAGCATTTCCATAATGTATACCACTTTACCGGAAGCGAAAATGCTTTAGATGAAATTACCCGCCAAGTATTGGGGATTTCAATTGTTGAGATTAATGAGGTGTTTGGTAATGATTAATTGTTAATTGTTAATTGTTAATTGTTAATTGTTAATTGTTTTTTCTTCAAGAATCTATGGCCCTTGCCTGAAGCCTTCAAAGGTCCATGCCTGTACTTTTCGAAGGCAAAAGGGCTTTCGAGCGTTAACCCTAATAACTACCTCTTTAAATGTCTTCACCTTTGCTTGAATAATAATAGCTAACCATTTAACAAAAAGACAACATTTTATGAAAGAACAAATGGGCTTCGGCTCATTTTATTTTTATATATTTATCCGTTGAATCCCCTCTTTTATAAAAGAAATCTTAAAAAAAATATTCTCCAATCATGGTAAAAGTAAAATCAGCCCTTTCCCTTCTACTATTTTCATTCCTGTTTACCATAGGATGTAATGAAAAAGCCCCTGTGGCAAAACGAGTAATTATGTTGGGTATTGACGGCTTTTCTCTAGAAGGTTACCAACAAGCAAAGACGCCAAATATTGATGCTTTATTTGCTGATGGAGTGATTTCTATCGAGACCAGAACAGTAATGCCATCTGTTACCATGCCCAACTGGACCAGTCACTTAACCGGAGGTGGACCGGAGCAACATGGTGTATTTGGTAATGGCTGGGAAAAGGAAGACCATTCCATTGCTCCCCAAGAAATGGATAAAGAGGGGTACTACCCTTCAATATTTAAGATTGTAAAAGACCATGTCCCCAACATAAGGACCGCTTTCTATTTTAATTGGAAAAGCCTTATTAAGCCTTTCAATAAGCATTACCTCGATGAATATAGGTATGAAGAAGACGATCGTTACGATCAAAATTATCAGGCAGCCATGGATTTTCTTGTCAGCCACCAAGATGTGCCGACATTGATTTTTCTTTATTCTGTGCATGTAGACCATGCCGGGCATGGACACGAGTGGATGTCTCCTGAATTTATAACAGCCATTGAAGAAATCGATGTGAAAATCGGGGAATTTGTAAATCAGCTAAAAAACGAAGGCTTATATGAAGACAGCAACTTTTTACTCTTCACAGACCACGGGGGTATTGGTAAAAGCCATGGAGGTACCTCAGTTCAGGAAATGATCGTTCCTTGGATGATCAAAGGCCCCGAAATTAATAAAGCTGTTGAATTGAAATCTCCCAATTCAAATGCCAACACCACTGCTGTAGTGGCCAAATTATTTGGGATCGAGGACACACCTGAATCCTGGATTGCGAAAGTTCCCTCAGGAATATTTAGTGGCAATGATTGATGAAATTTGATACCCTATAAGCTAGATTTTGGTTTACATGGCTCCGGAAAGAAATCAAAGTTAGGCAATAGGACAGGTAATAGGCCCTTTTGCCTATTTCAGGTTAAAAGGAGTGAACAATAATTCATTCCTTTTTTCAAAATCAAAAGCCCCTGAAAATAACCTCTAAACTTTCTAGTGGATGATGCAATTGATAAATTGAGAACAAGTAATCTCCTACTATTTAAGTTGAATTTTGGGCGAAACTTCTTTGATATTCCATAACAATACAAATACCAAGACCACAATTAAAGCACCACTGCCAAAATTTAACCAAGTGAAAAACTCAACCCAAGAAGATTGGGTGTGAAAAAACTCTTTATAAATCAATATCCCCACACTGCCCAAATACCCAAGCGCATCTGCTACATAAAATAAGAAGCCTACCGTACCCTTGTATTTCAAAAAGGCCAGCAATCTTTCGAACAATAGGCAATGGAAAAGGATGTAAGGCAGGTATACACTAAAACCCGAACCTATCATCCAGATTACAGGGCCAATTTCACCTTGTTTAAAAAGGAAAGTTACGATAATCATTAGAATCGCACTGATGATTGTAGCCAAAATACCTAATAGAAAAGCCTTTTTGTTATCAATCACCAATATACCTAAAGCGCTTATGATCAAAACCAATATTGCTATAGGTAGCTCGGTCAAAGTTATCAATTCAGGCTGTTGGGACATATTAAAAGCAGCCCAAAATTCCACGATGAAATTATCTCTAAAATCTCTTACTACTGTCAACAACACATACACCAATACAAGAACAAAAAACACGCCTCCATGCTTTTTTATAAAATCCAAACGCGCTTTCTTATCCATTGGCACCCGCTCCGTTCGAAGCTCTTTATCTGTAGCTGTGGGTGGTTTGCTTTTATTTAAGCCATAGGCAGCAATAAGAAGCATCGGAAAAAAAACTGCCCCGGTAACAAATGGCATCATCCATTCATTAATTTGAAAATCCTGCATTAACCAAATACCGGTCGATTTAACCAGCCCTGTGGAAAAAATAAATGTTGCACTTAAGCCTGCAGCCAATAGCTCTGAATTTTTTCTACCCTCTAAATACACCAATACCAGCCCAAAAATCATCCCTAACGGCAATCCATTTAAGAACATGGTTACCGGCTTGAGGGGAATCGGAACATAGGCAAAAGCCAAAAGCATTAACAGGCCAAACCCTACAAGCCCTACAATGGCGCCAAAACGTTTATAAGGTGGGATTTCAGGAACCAGTCGAATCCCAATAAACTTTGAAAGCATATACCCCAGTACCTGACCTATGATCAATAAGGTTTTAAAATGAAATCCGGATACGGCTTCTACCCCCTCAAACTGTCCCGCTAAAAATGATTTCCTTACTGCATACATTCCTGTATATGCCATAAAAGCTGTGCAAACCAGTAAAACATCAGTCTTGGAAATTGAAACCTTATTGAGTTTGCCCATAAAATTTGAAGATCTTATCTATTGTTGAAATGCTTTATATATATTTTATCGCTGGTAAAAGTAACGCCAAACCTGAATTTGAGACCAAATTCAAATGTTATCAAAACAATAATTTTTCATTAAGTGAAATTAATTTTTCTTATTAGGAAAATTTCCGGAACTTTAATTTTTGAAATGGACTAGAAAAGCGAATTAATAAAGTGACAAATAAAATTGAATGGATAATTCAGCTTACCTCACCACTTGGATTGGCTCCAAAATAAAAGACATCCGAAAATCACAACACCTGAAGTTAGGTGACCTTGCAGATAAATCGGGAATTAGCATTGCCATGCTTTCAAAAATCGAAAACGGTAGGGTATTCCCTACCTTGCCTTCCTTGATTCAGGTACTCAGTACTCTCAATGTAGATTTGAATGTGTTTTTTGCAGACCTACAGACTGAAAAAGAGTTTCCGGGTTACCTATTGAAAAGAAAAAGGGAGTACCGCTCAGTAAAAAAAGAGGAGGAAGCCATAGGATTTGACTACCAATTGATTCTCAATCATAAAATTGAACGTTCTTCGATGGAGATCTCCTTGCTAACCATCTCTAAGAACTCCAAAAGAGAACCGGTAACCACAGATGGTATTCAATACCTGTATGTAATCAGCGGAAGCCTTAACTATGAATTGGGAGACAAAGTTTTTGATTTGGAAGAAGGGGATTCTTTATTATTCAATGGAAACATTCCACATCTACCGAAAAACCATAACCGTACAGATGCCCAACTTTTGGTCATTTACTTTATAGAAATCAGATAATCAACCTACAGGATGGAAAAAGAAGCTATTGCAAAGGTTTTTATGGAACCCGAGTCCCCTTTTACTACGCGATCAATTGGATTCCCTTCTTTGGCAGAAGGAGAATTATTGGTTAAAATCAATTTTTCAACGATCTGCACCAGTGATTTGCATACCTTTTACGGAAGAAGGCAATCTTGCAGCCACAGTGTTTTGGGGCATGAAATTATTGGCGTTATTGAAAAAATGTCAACCGAGGACATGTGTGACTATTATGGAAATCAGCTCAATATTGGAGACAGAATTACTTGGACCATCTACGCCCATGACCCCAACTCAATAAATGCCAAAAAGGGATACCCTCAAAAATCCAAAGCGCTATATAAATATGGCCATGAGCAAATGAATGATGCATACCAGCTCAATGGTGGTTTTGCAAGCCATTGCCATCTGAGAAAAAACACAACCCTTTTTAAGCTCCCTGTAAACCTGAGCAATTTAGAAGCCGCTCCATTGAATTGCACCCATGCCACCATTGCTGGTGCTTTAAGATTGGCAGGGGAATTGAAAAACAAAAATATTTTGGTAAATGGAGTGGGTATGCTCGGGCTTTCGGCCTGTGCTATGGCCAAAGAAGGAGGTGCAAAAAATGTTTGGAGCCAGGATATCGACCCTAAAAAGGCTTTCTATTCCTTGAAATTTGGAGCAAAAAAAGCCTTTATCTATGGTGAAGATGAGATTCGTTCTTCCTCTGATCCTGATGGAGGAATAGACATAATTATTGAAACATCCGGTAATCCGGAAGCCATTGAGCATTGTTTAAAACTTTTGGCGATTGGTGGAACACTTGTTTTGGTAGGTTCAGTCTTTCCCCAGCGAGACCTTTCCATCAATGGAGAGTATTTGGTGAGAAATCTCCTTTCCATCAAAGGACTTCACAATTACATTCCTGAAGACCTGGCCACTGCCATAAATTTCATAAAAAAAGCTCATCTTAAGTATCCTTTTGAAAACCTTGTGGGTAAAACATTTAATCTTCAGGATTTGGATGAAGCATTTGCTACCGCCCAAAATGGGGGATATTACAGAATAGGCATCCTTCCCTAGGCTTAGTTTGAAAAAATTGCACCACCAAAGTTTAAACTTAATATTATTGACATCATATTCAGAAAACACTCATGTTTGATTTAATTGTAGTAGGAGGAGGGGTATTGGGAGGCTTCCATGCCTACCATGCCCTAAAAAACGGATTAAAGGTAGCCTTGATTGAAAAAGACAAGGCTCCTCAAGGTGCCACGGTTCGTAATTTTGGGCAGGTAGTTCCTTCCGGAATGAATGAAAAGTGGCAGGCCTATGGAAGAGAAAGTCTGGAGATTTACAAAGAAATACATGCACGGGTAGACCTAAGCCTCAGGAATCAAGGCACTGTTTACCTGGCTTCGGATCCCGAAGAATTGCAACTGTTAGAAGAATTGAGGGGGATTAATTCTACCAAAGACTATACTTCTACCTTGATTTCAAAGGAAAATTGCCTTAAAAAATACCCCGGATTAAGGCCTGACTATATCAAAGGCGGTTTGTATTTTCCGCAAGAACTTACTGTGGAGCCAAGGCTAATGATCAATCGTCTGTTGCAGGCAATGGTTCAGGAAATGGGCTTAACTTATCAACCTTTTACTTCGGTTCTTTCCTGTGAAAATACCGGTTCGGTAGTGAAAACAACAACAGCCTGTGGTCAAAAGCTTGCGTCTTCAAAGGTCATTATTTGCAATGGTAGTGAATTTAAAACCTTGTATCCGACAATTTTTGCCGGAAGCAATATGGAAATTTCTAAATTGCAGATGATGCAAACCATAGTCCAGCCTAAATCTTATCAACTTCCCGGATCTATACTAACCGGGACTTCTATTCGCAGGTATGAGGCCTTTCAGGAATGCCCCTCATACAAGACCATTAAGGATAAAGAAAGAAAAGACAGGCCTGAAAAAAAATGGGGCATTCATATTTTATTCAAGCAAGCCATGGACGGTTCTGTAATTCTTGGTGATTCTCATGAATATGCTTCTGTAGAAAATAGAGACAGCCTGGGCTTTGACTTAAAGATGGAAATTGATGAATTAATGTTGAAAATGGCCAGACAAATTTTCCAGCTCCCAAGCTACGAAATAGCCTACCGCTGGTATGGAATGTATTCTCAGTGCAAAAATGGAGAATTGTTTGAAGAAACCATTGATAATCATATTCATATTGTCACCGGCATAGGTGGTAAGGGAATGACAGGGAGTCCTGCATTCGCCAAAGAAAATATTTTTAAACTATTTAATCTATAACAATGAAAAACATTAAACTAGTAGTACTGGACATGGCAGGAACTACTGTGGATGAGGACAATGTAGTTTACAAAACCGTCCAAAAGGTAATCAATGACAAAGGCTTTAACGTTAGTCTTGAAGAGGTTTTAGCCCATGGCGCAGGAAAAGAAAAGCACCAGGCAATTACAGATGTCCTGAAAGCCTGCACTGATGCCACAGACATCGCTACCATTGCAGGTGAGGCCTTTGCTAACTTTAAGCCAACGCTGAAACTCGCTTACGAGCAGCTCAATGTTAAAACTTTTCCGGGAGTAAAAGAAATGATGGAAAACCTGAGGAGTAAGGGCGTATTTGTGGTATTAAATACCGGTTATGACAGGAAAACAGCCTCCTCTTTATTACTGAAGCTAGGCTGGGAAACAAGTAAGGACATCGATGGATTGGTAACTGCTGACGATGTCTCAAATGGCCGTCCTCAACCGGATATGATTTACAAAGCCATGGATTTATGTAACATAACGGAGTCTCAGGAAGTGCTTAAGGCCGGTGATTCCACCATTGATATAGAAGAAGGAAAAAATGCTAAATGTGGCTTGACGGTTGGTGTATTGACAGGGGCGCAAAATGAAGACCAACTAAAAACGGCTGCACCGGATTATATTTTATCTAGTCTGGCAACTCTTCCTGAGGTCTTGAAAGGTTAATTTGGACATGGTTTCATGCCTGGTTAGAAATAAATAATTTTAACGAGACAGATTCCTTATTTATTTCGTACTGTTTATGCAACAATTATTGTGATTGTACTAAACCCAGAAATGTAAAAAAGATACGAAAGCATTTCTGGCACAAACTAAAAACGCTGAACCATGAAAAAATTTACCAGAACGAATCATTACAGTGAAATTTGGCCCGCTAAAGGGGTCGGGAATTCTTCCGGCCTTTGGGCCTTGTTGCTAAGCCCCTTTCTTTTGTTTGGCTGTTTGAGTGCCAGCGAACCTGAGCCGGAAATTATCATTGAGCCTCCTTATAGTTCTTTAATTGGTACAGATACCATCACTTCAGGAGATTATAAA
Organism: Cyclobacterium sediminis; assembly: GCF_054781075.1. NCBI lineage: Bacteria > Pseudomonadati > Bacteroidota > Cytophagia > Cytophagales > Cyclobacteriaceae > Cyclobacterium > Cyclobacterium sediminis. The sequence continues at coordinate 106,856 of NZ_BAAGVC010000003.1, forward strand.
CATTTCAGTATAGGAACAAATGCTGAAAACGCCTATGCTGCAGTCAACCTACTAAAAGAAGATATAGGCTTGGATTATATAAATGTAGTGGCAAATATTTATTCAGGTATGGCTGAGTTGGAGGACAAGCTTCCACTTTACCATTATATCTTTATGGATGAAGAAAAAGGTACCTCAACAGGTGTCCAATTGGGAATTTCCGAGGACCGTATTGCCACCATTTTCTTAGGAAACGGGGAAGAATTAGAGAAATGGCCAACAGATTTATCACAATCTGCTATTCGGAAAGGCGATGAGGTGGCTTCCTTATTTGACAAACTGGAAACGATAAGCCAAAATGAAAAATACAAAAAGAAATTTGAGGCGATCAATTTATTAACCAAAGATTTGTCAAAACCCTATGACTCTCAAATGTCCAAATCTCCCCAATGGTATTTTGGATATACTTTAGCTGATGATAAAATGGATGTTGTCAAACTGAATTTCGAAGAAGGCATCCTTCAAAACATGATCATCAATCACTTTGAAACTTTCTAAAGATGTAAAAAGTCTAACTTCCTTTTTTTTCAAAGTCATTAGCGAAATTGAATGCTTCTAGGATCTCTAAGCTCCGCAGCAGTTGAAAAAAGCAAAAACCACCTATGAAAGTCTATCATAGGTGGTTTTTATTTTTGTGAAGCCCAATCAAGTGGTTGGCTCGGCTATATTTTGTTTATGAGTAACGGGATTGGCATACATGGCTAAAAAATTATGTACCGCCACCTTATCATTCATGTCAATTCCATTAGCCATTCTCTCCTCAAAGGCTACTTTTTCCTCTTGGGAATAATGAGCCTTGTATTTATTGGTATTGTGCATCAAATCTAGGGCAATGTAATTGGAAGGCCAAAGCTGATAATTGTGAACAATTATCCTGTCTAGTTCCTCAGCAAGCATCTGCAGTTGTTTGTTTAAAGGACCATCAGTTCCAAAAACCCCGGTAATCTCCTCATCCAAGACTTTGCCTACAGAAATATGAATGCGTTTCTTTTGACCCATTATCCCACTTACCAGGGTTCTGAAATCTTCGTTCTTTTGCTTTACATATATCTCTTCTCTTGCTTTGGCCATTAATTCAGGCATTTTAAGCACATCGGTAGGGTCATTTTCGTAGGAAATGGAGACGGGAACAATTTTCAATTTTTGAAAATAGTCTTTTAGTGGTGTGGTTCCACTTGCCATGGTGAGCATCTTCAACATTCCTTTATGAGTCAAATCCATGCCATCCTTGGTACGCCCCTCTCTTTGAGCAATCCATACAGAACGATTCTCATGGAACAGTGCTTCTCTAATGTATTCAGAATTCAATTTAGAATTTTCAAACATGGCCTTAGGGCTAAGTCCTCTGAAAACAACAAAATTACGGGTAATCCTTGACAAGGCTTTTAAGAAAGGTTTCTTAACAAGGTTATCCCCTATTGCCGAGGTTGTCATGACCAATCCATGTTCAAATAAGGTGGCATTCAGCAAAGAGGTATCAAGGATAATGTCTCTATGGTTAGATATAAATAAATAGGCAGTATTAGGTTCTAGGTTTTCAAAGCCCGAAGTAGACAGCCCATCAGAACTTATTTTTAAAACTTTGAGTACAGCATCGTATATAATCTTAGTTTGAAAGTCTCTGATAGAGTGGATATCGGATAACATTTCGGCCCATTCTGCCTCTGATCTGTCAGGAAAAGTGAAATTTAGTATGGCCTTCATCATGGGATGCTGGCCATATTCTTTCAATGCCTGATTGACTTCATTATCATAAAAAGGTCTTATCGGATCAAATTTGGACATATAATATTATTTTCTAGGGCGCAAATTACTAAAAATGCCTCAAAGGATAGTTCCTTTTATCAAACAATAGTAATGGAACATAAAAAAGCCCCTTGTATGGGGCTTTTTTATAGTGAATTTATTCAAACAAAAATTGTAAAACGGCGTATTTTAAAAAGCCTTATCTTACAATTCTTTTACTTTAATGTCTTTCCATGAAATTTTGAGGCCTCCACCGCTATGGATTTGAAGGGCTAGCTGACCTTCGCCTTCTCCAATTTTCTCATCTGTATAATCAATCATTTCAACCCCATTTAACCAAGTGGTTACGTGATCATCAACTACACGTATTTTGATGTCATTCCACTCACCGAATTTCAAGTTTTTATCTTTTTCCGGATCAGGTTTGATCAACCATCCACGGCCATAAGATTCGTAAACTCCACCGGTATCATTTCCTGGAGGGGCAACTTCTACCTGCCAACCTGAAACTTTTGTTCCTTCGAAAGTTGAACGAAAGAAAATACCACTGTTGCCATCTTCGTCTTGCTTGAATTTAGCGGTCAATTCAAAGTTTTTATAGTTTTTTTCAGTACCTAAATAACCATACTCACCATCAGGACCACTTTCAGAGACCAAAATCCCATCTTCTACATACCATTTTTCGGTACCATAAACGGTCCAGCCACTGAGGTCTTTACCATTAAACAAGTCTGTGCCATCAGATGCGCATGACATTACAAGGACTGCGGCCAACATCATGGCGCTAGTTTTAATTAGTGATTTCATCATTGCTTTTAAATATTAGATTTAATTATACTAATTTCATATTTACAGGATCCCATTTGATAAATTCATCCTGAAAATAACTGTCATTACATAATAAAGCCGGTGCTGCGGCACGGAAGGCAAATACAGGGTTTTCTTCAACTTGCCCGTTTTCTCTAATGGCCCTAAAGAAATTACCGAAATGATCATAATGTGCGCCTTTATAACCGGGCTCCACTTTATAAACCACTTCATTGGGAGGCAATATTTTCTTACGGTCTGAAACTTCTCCACTCATTTTAGCCTGCGCTTCTAAGAACGGATCATCACTGGAAGTCTGCTTGTTTGTTTTCACAACCACCTCGTCCCATTTCACATCCATAGAACCTTTGCTACCAACAATTTTCAAATAGGTAGAACCACTGGTGCCATCCACAAAATTACAACGCAAGGATAAATTAAAACCCGGGTGTTGCTCACTGTCGGGATATTGAAACATCCCCAACAATACATCAGGTACCTCTCTACCATCTTTCCAATACCTCAATCCACCCATGGCAGAAACCTTATTTGGCCCTAAGGAATTGGTAATAAAATGTAAACTGGTAAATAAATGTACAAAAAGATCTCCGGACATCCCTGTACCATAATCCAAATAATTTCTCCACCTGAAAAATCTCAGTGGATCAAATGGCCTGTCAGTAGTATTCGAAATATACCTTTCCCAATCCACAGTTTCTGGAGTTCCATCTGCCGGTACATTGTACTGCCAAGCTCCCGGAGGAGAATGTCTAGCCCAAAATCCTTCCGCATAATTAATGTCTCCAATCACCCCTTCAGCCAATAGTTCTTTGGCTTTCTCATTGCCAAGGCTTGATATCCCTTGACTTCCTACCATCATTATCTTTCCGGATTTTTTCCAAGCATCAATTACATCCTTTCCTTCATCCACACTATGCACCATAGGTTTTTCGCAGTAAACGTGCTTTCCTGCTTTCATGGCATCAATGCTGATTTGCTTGTGCCAATGATCAGGAGTTCCTATCAATACAGCATCTATGTCCTTTCTATTAAGGATTTCTTTATAATCTTTTGTTAAAAATAGATGTTGACCCCATTTTTCTTTCGCATCATCCAATCTACCATCATATAAATCACAAACAGCAACGATGCTTACATTATCATGCTTGAGCGCCGTGTTCATGTCCTGAGACCCCATAATTCCTGCGCCAATAAGCGCAATCTTCAATTCCTTATCTGCAGGAACTTCAGAAGTTCTTTTTAATTTGACCATGGACTTTTGATCCGCATTGGCCAATGCTGCAGGGACAATAGCTGAAGCGGCTCCAGCCATACTCATTTTCTTTAAAAACGTACGCCTTTTATTGTTCATGTGTTGGTGTATTAATCTCCTAAATAAGGATTAAATATAAGGAATTATTAATTCATATTTTTAAGTAACAGGATAAACTTAATACATTTTTTTGTTTAATTCTAAATTCACCTCCTCTCTAAAACCAAAAAAAAGGTCATCTCATAAAAAGACGACCTTTTCTTATTGTTTTCACAAAGCCTATTTAGAGGCTTGTGCTTTTCTTAATTAATATAGATTCCTAAGTTAGGGTTATCTATTGGGATTGCTCTGCTGAGGCTGGTAGTTCGGGTTATTGGAATTATTGTAGTTTGGGTTATTTTCATCCATATATCTTTGTCCCGGCCATTGTGGTGTCAATTCTAACTCTTCTAAATTGGTCAATTCATCATTCTCAAAGGTGACCAATAAATAAAACCTATCCCCATTATTGACCCGATACACTTTTTTACCCTCACTTATTTGACTGATGACAGCATCTTTATTCTGCCTCAGAAATTTGCTTTCAGACATTCCCAATTGATATGGTATTCTTGGCTGCAAAAGTGTACAAGAACTCATCAAAAGGACCAAACTCAAAATACTTATTGTTTTTTTCATAGCTAATAAATGTTATGCTTACAAAGCACCAAAAATGTATGGTAATCTCTAGGCTATATTAATCAATAATATTGCCAATTTTTTTTTCTTTGATTATAAAGGGGTTAGGCAATCCTTGAAAAATTATTTTGTGAGTGAACCGAAAATAGTTACCTTTGTTGCAAGCGGCACGACCAGCTCCCGCTGAATCCCCCAGGTCCGGAAGGAAGCAAGGGTAGGCGGTCGTAGCGGTGCGATGCCGCTTATTTTTTTGTCCTTTTCCTACACAAGCCCCTTCTTTTTGTTAATTTTGGTTTAAATTTACCGGTACAAATCAACAAACCTAAAAACAAGCATGAAATTCTTTATTGATACTGCGAATCTTAATGAAATAAAAGAAGCCTATGACCTAGGCGTGTTGGATGGCGTTACCACCAATCCATCTTTAATGGCCAAGGAAGGCATCAGCGGTGATGAAAATGTCATCAACCATTACAAAGCTATTTGCGATATAGTAGATGCAAACGTAAGTGCTGAAGTAATCTCCACAGATTTTGAAGGAATCATTAAAGAAGGAAAGGAACTTGCAAAAATAGATGACAAAATTGTTGTAAAGGTCCCTATGATTAAAGAGGGCATCAAAGCCATCAAATATTTCTCAAGTGAAGGGATCAGAACCAATTGCACATTGGTGTTTTCCCCGGGTCAAGCCATTCTTGCAGCGAAAGCAGGAGCATCCTACCTTTCTCCATTTATTGGTAGATTAGACGACATCTCTTTTGATGGTCTGGATTTAATTGCTCAGATTGTTCACATCTATCAAAATTATGGTTTTGAAACTGAAGTTTTGGCAGCCTCTGTAAGGCACACCATGCACTTGGTAAAGTGTGCTGAACTTGGTGCCGACGTGGTTACCTGCCCCTTAAAGGTAATTACAGGCTTATTGAACCACCCACTTACAGACAAAGGCTTGGCTCAATTTCTAGCAGATCACGCCAAGGCCAACAAATAATTTTCTTTGGAGCAGGTAAGAAACCTGCTCCTTTTTGAAAACCATTGTCAAGCGATAAGGTTACAATTAAAAACGAACCGGATATGTACATTATCAAAGTGAAAGGGAAAGCAAAAATCCCTGATTATATACAGATCAGGGATGAGAATTTTGTGCTTGTAGCCTACTTCAGAGCAGACAGACCCTTAAAAAAAATAGAAAAATTTGGACTTGGAGGTAAAGAGGAAGAGCTTGGAAAGCTGATCAAAGAACTCCCATTCGGCAAACTAAAAAAATTAGATCTCTGATATGGTTTTTTCAAATGAGCCAGTAGTTAAGGTAGAAAACGCTTGTATTTTTCAAGGCATCAATACCATATTAAAAAGTGTAAATTTCAGCATTGAAAAGGGAGAATTTGTATTCCTGATTGGACGGACAGGTAGTGGAAAGAGTTCTTTACTTAAAACCCTCTACGCAGATTTACCATTGATCATGGGCGAGGCCAACGTGGCCGGTTACCCCATCGAAAAAATTAAAAAAAAAGAAATCCCTTTTCTTAGGAGGAAACTGGGAATTGTATTTCAGGATTTCCAACTATTCCCTGACAGAACTGTGGCTGAAAACCTATATTTTGTACTCAGAGCCACCGGTTGGAAAGACAAACTCAAAATGAAAAACCGAATGATTGAGGTTTTAATGGGTGTAGGTCTCGGAGGTGCAGCAACCAAAATGCCCCATCAGCTTTCAGGAGGTGAGCAACAAAGGGTAGTAATCGCAAGGGCTTTACTCAATGAGCCATCCATACTCTTGGCCGATGAGCCCACAGGAAATCTCGATCCGGATGTTTCAGATGGTATTTTCAAGCTTTTTCAAGAGATTAATAAGCGGGGAACAGCCATTTTAATGGCTACTCATAATTATGAGCTTTTAAAAAAATACCCATATCGAATATTGAAATGTGAAAACGCAGAGGTACTCGACAGCAAAAATGCCCCTATTTCCCTGTCCGGTAGTGGCTTGTAATAACAACAACTATTATCTGCTTCACTTTTTCACATTTCTTCAAATGTTCATAGTTATTTTTGACTTTGCTCCTAAATAGCCCTGACTCAAACCAATCAAACTTTATAGTATATCTATAATCTGTTTATTACCCGGATCAAAACTTGCCTTAGCACATAGACTAAATGGCACCTATAATATTGCCGAGTATAAGCTACTTCATTACCTTACCTCCTCTCTTTACCTTCACGCCAGATAACCGGAAGGAAACAAAACTTTGCCAGCAAATATTCGCTATAATAAATTAGACCAATAAAAATACCATGGAATTAGAACATTTTTTCCAATGCCCTTATTGTCTCGCCGAAATTTCTATGCTTTTGGATCCGAGTATACCCGAGCAAAGTTATATTGAAGATTGTGAGGTTTGCTGTAATCCTATTCAGGTAAACTACCAATTTATCGATGGCGAATTACATACTTTCGATGCTGATAGCATTGAGCAATAAACTTTCCTTGTTTTTAACTTGAATTTTCTTAACTAAAGCCTATTTTAGCTATCAAATGAAAATGGTTATGGTAAGAAATTCTTTATACTTTCTTTTTTTATCTGCTGGTCAATTTACCTTAACGGCTGAAGCACAGATTATAGAAGAAATTAAAACAGCTGGTCAAATTTATGCTTATGCCCAAATCCACGGTGATTATGAAATACTATTGGATTTCACTTATCCGGTGCTAATCGAAAAGGCAGGAGGTCGAGAGGCCATGAAAAGAATCCTCAGGCAAATTCAGGAAACCAAAATAAATAAAGGACAAAGGCTCGTGAAATTGACATTTGGTGAGCACATCCAATACAGCACCAATCCCACTGAGGTACATGCAGTAGTTCCTGTCATCAGCACAACCAAAGTCCTCGGAGGCACAATTACAACTGAAAGTAACCTGGTAGCTGTAGGGACAGAAGGTAGGGACAACTGGTATTTTATTGAAACTACTTCTATCAATGAGCAGAACATAAGTAAAATTCTTCCCAATTGGGATTTCAATTTAGCATTACCCTATAACAAAGCGCCTGTGTACAAGGAAGACCTCCACTGACAAAAAAATTCAATTTGAACTAAAATCCCCCAAACCTATTTTTCCCCAAAAATTGGCTTTATGCAAGCGGGACAATTTCTATTTTATTTACTTGGCAAAAATAAGGCGTTAAAATTGGTAAGAATTTTTACGCTTGAATGGACAAGCATCAGCTATATTGTGATACGGATAATTTTGTACAAGTAAATTGCTATCTTTTCTTTCTTTTTGCCTCCATGGCATCCCACCATTCAGGCTTGATGGCCTTAAACCCGTTGAATTGCCCTGCTCCTTGAAGCCATTCACCACCATCAATGGTTATTATTTCCCCATTGATATAAGCTGAAAACGGCGACACAAGGTAAGCTGCAAGGTTGGCCAACTCTTGGTGTTCTCCCACCCTACCGAGAGGATTTTTCAACGCAGGATCAAACTTTTTTGCCAATTCACCGGGAAGCAATCGCTCCCAAGCACCTGAGGTGGGAAATGGCCCCGGAGCAATGGCATTTGAACGGATATTGTGTGGCGCCCACTCCACCGCTAAAGAACGCGTCATGGCCAGGACTCCGGCTTTTGCTGAAGCACTAGGCACCACATAAGCAGATCCTGTAAAAGCATAAGTAGTAACAATATTTAAAAAGGTACCTGCAGTCTTATCCTTTATCCAATTTTTCCCCGCAATTAGAGTTAAGTTCGCAGTTCCTTTCAACACTATATCCACTATGGTATGGAAAGCATTGGGTGACAACCTGTCCGTTGGGCTGATAAAATTTGCGGCTGCATTATTGACTACGGCATCCACTTTGCCATAATGAGCCAAAGCTTTTGCATACATTTTAGCAACTTGGTCATAATCTCTAAGGTCACATGCTAGTGGTAAAACCTCCCCTCCACTTTCCTTTTCTAATTCCATGGCAGCTTGTTTCAACAGCTCAATGTTTCTACTACAAATCACCAATTTAGCGCCAAGAGATAAAAAATAACGTCCCATTGCAGCCCCTAAACCTGTACCGCCTCCGGAAATCATTATTACTTGATCTTTTAAAGCATTTTGAACGAGCATACCTTCCTGATATTTCATAATTTCGATTTCTGGTTACCTAAATATACCTTAAAGTACATAATTTAAAAAGGAATGAAATGTTTGGATGAAAGTTTATCGAACTTTGATTAATTTAACGGGACAATGAAAATAGCCCACGAAATGAAGCGATGTAGCCCACTGTTTTTTTTAATTTTTCTTCTTTCCTGCAACCTTGATACCAATAAGGATTTACAAATTGACCAATCTTTTGAAGGTGAAGAAGCCTATTGGGTTTCAAAAATATTAGATGAGCATATTTACTTACCTTTTTATGATTTCTCAGTTTTCTCCAATACTGAATTTATGGACAGTTTACCTGGCTGCCCCACAATTAGTATTGACAATGAACAGTATTCTGTAACCATTGATTACGACAATCCCAGCTGTGAAGACGGGGCTACAGACAGACAGGGGAAGCTGCAACTCGAATATAGCTCGGTCAACAACCATATCAATGCTAACATAAAAATCACTTATAATAAGTACCAAACGAACAGCAACTCCATAGAAGGCTACCGATTGTTTCAAGTGACAAAAAAGTTAACTTCCGAGTTGGTACTCCAAGAATCTTCTGACAGCCTACTCTTAAAAGATGAAAATGAATCCAGCACAAGGTTAGCCATAGACTTAGAGCACAAAGGAAAAATCCGGAACCATTTACTTACGGAGATAGAAACCAGCGGAACCTTGAAAGGTAGAAATTGGGGAGGTAACCAAATAGAAGCCGTCATATTGGAACCCAAGGTTATTAGTCAATCCTGCCTCTCTCAAATGAATTTTTATACGGTATCAGGTGAAGAAAACTGGACCATTCAAAGGAGTGAAAATTCACAAGTCACCCATCAATTGACATATTCCAACGCTGAAGGCTGTGAAACAACCACCACAATTAAACTGGATGAAGGTGTGACTATGGTCAAGCAACCCTAGCTTTTGCAGCTTTATTGGTTTAATTCTCCATAGGTTATTGAACTAAATATTAGAGCATTCTGAAAGCTTCAGCTTTTCAATTATACCTTCTTACACTTTAACTTGAGATTTGCCTATATGTACAAGGGCATCTCCGGCATTTACTACCGGCAGGTTGTTGATTCCTATAACAAAACCTGAAGCAGAAGCTTTAATAGGCACTTTTACCTGCCCATAAGGATCTGATATTTTGGCTAGCATCTGTCCTTTTCTCACCTCATCACCTAAGGATACAGAGGCATTAAAGATGCCTGAAACCTTTGCACGAACCCAACGACTCTCTTCAATTTTATGGGTTTTATTCAATGGATAATCACCATTAATCATTTCAAGATATTTTAACAACCTACCTGTTCCCGCAATCCCTTCCTGAATAACCTGATCATCTAACCTCATCGATTCTCCTCCTTCAAATACCAGTAAATGCTTGTTGTTTTTAAAGGCTTCCTTTCGAAAAGACTTATCTATATGCATAGAATTAACTGTGAAATTGGCACCAAAAGCTTCAGCAAGTTCCAATCCTTTTTGATCCCTAAAATCCACTCTGATTTGAGGGTAATTGGATAACATTCTCCCTCCGGTATGAAAATCTATTCCATAATCTATTTGGGGAATTATTTCTTTGGTGAGAATTTGGGCGATTTGGGAAGCCAAAGAACCTTTATTGTTTCCGGGAAAACTTCTATTCAAATCTCTCCCATCAGGGAAAGTTCGAGAATTACTTAAAAAACCATAGACATTCACCAAAGGGATAAATATTAAAGTTCCTTTTGTAGGCTGAAAAATATTTTCCTCCAACATTCTTTTTACGGTGACAATCCCATTGATTTCATCTCCATGCACTCCTCCACATATAAGTACAGTTGGACCCGGTGTGCTTGAACTTCTTATAAATACCGGTAAATCAATCAGGGTATGGGTAGGTAATCTTGCAATTGCAATTTCAATATTTAAAGATTGACCGGGCCTAACCCTGATGCCGTTGATAACCATTTCTTTCATAATAAAAATTTATTTCACTCAATAGCTGATTCCCAATAAATAATCCCCTAAAAATCTTTCTCAACCTTTAGCTTAGCATTAAATTATATAGTGCATATTCCTAATAATTTTTCCAATTTGAGCAAATTATCTTTTAATTCGTGATTTAATTAGGACAATGAAGATACAGGAAAATATTTCATTAAAGGCTTTTAATACGTTTGGAATAGATGTTAAGGCTAAATTCTTTGCTGAGGTGGAAAGCAAAAATGACATTATTGAAGCCTTGACCTTTGCCAAAACCGCCAAAAAACCCATACTTATTTTGGGAGGAGGTAGCAATGTACTGTTTACCTCTGATTTGGATGCCTTGGTATTGAAGGTTAATATTAGAGGGATAGAGCCAATTAGCCAAGACAAAGATAAGGTCATATTGGCAGCAGGAGCTGGTGAAATGTGGCATGATTTTGTTCTATATAGTATTGAGAATAATTTATCGGGCATAGAGAACCTGTCTTTAATCCCTGGCACTGTAGGCGCAGCTCCTATGCAAAATATTGGTGCCTATGGCGTGGAGATTAAAGCTGTATTCCATAGTTTAGAGGCCATAAAAATTTGCTCCGGACGTACTCAAATATTTTTACCGGCAGATGTCAATTTCGGGTACAGGGAAAGTGTTTTTAAAAAAAGCCTTAAGGGAAAATATATTATTTATAAAGTTAATTTTAACCTTTCTACCTCACATGTTCCCAATATAAGTTATGGGGATATTCAAAAGGTTTTGAAAGAAATGAACCAAGCCAAACCTACAGCAAAAAACATTAGTGATGCAGTAATCAATATTCGTCAATCCAAACTTCCGGATCCAAAAACAGTAGGAAATGCTGGAAGCTTTTTTAAGAACCCAGTGGTGCCGGTCGAAGTATATAAAAAATTAAAACAAGCATACCCAACTTTACCCGGTTACCCCAGTGACGCTTCTCAAATAAAAATTCCCGCTGCATACCTGATCGAAAATGTAGGATGGAAAGGGAAAAAGCTAGGAAAGGTGGGTGTTCACGACAAACAACCATTGGTTTTGGTGAATTATGGAGGGGGTAAGGGAAATGATATTCTTGAATTAAGTAGGAAAATCCAGTTGGATGTTCAAACCAAATTTAACATTTCCTTAGAAAGGGAAGTTAACCTGATCAACGACAAAAGCTTGATCTATCCCTAAATCAATATATCTTGATTTTTGATCACTTTACCATATTTAGATACAGTAACTCCAAATTTTTTCAAAAACTCAAGCCCTTCATCTACCCCAATCCCTTTATACTCTGCATAGGAATTTAAAAAAATAACTTTGGAAATACCCATGGAATAAATAATCCTTGCACAAGGCAGACAGGGAGCTAAAGTTACAAATAATGTAGAACCTTCTACCGAGGCTTTGTTTTTTACTGCATACAGTATAGCGTTTTGCTCAGCATGTAATGCCAAAGAACAGCTCCCTTTACTGTCTCTCCTGCACCCTTCCTCCGGAAATTCTTCATCACAATTGTGTGTACCGGGAGGGGGGCCATTATAACCAATGGAGATAATCCTAGTATCCTTTGTTAAAACAGCACCTACATGTTTTTTAATACAATGGGACCGTTGCGCCAAACTTACCGCTAATTCCATAAAAATATCATCAAAATCAGGTTTGTTTATTTCTTTCATCAATAAATGCATTTACCAAAATTGCTCCTATAGCCTTCACAAGGCCTTCGTACGCCAAATATACGTGAAATTCAATCTTATCCAGCCTAAAATTAAAACATCAACTTTATTGCATCCTTTAAAAATAGAAATAAATGAACCCAAAAACTCTCTAGAAAACCAGGGTTTAAAGGGTTAGCTAACCCTAAAAGATTAATTATTCAACCTATAAAGCTGTTTATTTGACTTTTATAATTTTTTTTCATAACCTCCTATTTTAGAGGAACCTCGAAATCACAACTAACCCAAAATCTCAAATAATACCCTTTCATAATTAGAAAAAACCACTCATCATCAAATTAATTATTATAAAAAAACCATCCTTAAAAGCCATAAATGGACATATTTCAATTTTTTAAAAAAAAATTACTAATTGTTAGGTAAATAAATGACGGAAAAATTTAATAATGAGATTATTTTTACTATTTTTATAATACTTTAAATGCTTTTTAAAACATGTTTTTTGTAAGTAAATGATCAAAATAGTATTAATAGATGATGATCCTATTAGCATTTTCGTCACTGAGAAGCTGATTTCAAGAAATGTCTTTGAGCCTTTCAAAGTATTTTCTTTTAGTAGTGCCGCTGCTGCGCTAAAGGATATTTATGCGATACGACCTGATTACTTATTCCTTGACATAAACATGCCTGAAATGAATGGGTGGGATTTTTTAGAAAAATTTCAGCCAACAAAAAAAAATCCTGAAATATACATTCTAAGTAGCTCGATTGACGAAACCGACATCACTAGAGCCGGAAAATATGAGAAGGTAAATAACTACCTAACTAAACCCTTAATCAAACAATATATCAAGTTGATTTTTAGCCGAAAAGGCAATAATTAAAGCCGTTAAACATCTTCCAATCTTTATAAACACATTTTAAGTTTTCGCTTAATTTTTTTTGACCTTGCCATTGAAAATATGAAAATAATCATTTGATAACGTTAAGTTTATCTCCAAAGACAGTATTGATTCCTATTTATTGCTAACTAGCAAAAGTTTACAGGAAAAAACTTTAATAGATAGCAGATGATTGAGGATTTTGAAGATTCCCTAGATGAGTTCGAGCAAGGATACCAGGATTTTGAAGATAACCCGTTTCTAGATGATGATGAAGAGGATTTTGAAATTAATCTATATGATGTTGACCTTGATGATGTATTCGATGAGGATGATGATTTTGAATAAATAAAACCAATGTTTTCCTTATTTATTTAAATTCGTTCAATACGAGTAATTTTAAATGGTTTGAAGGAAATCAATAATTGGCTCATTAAACTTACAATTAGGGAGGATTATGCCTAACTAAGAAAAAATGGCCAATCCTTTATTAGGCCTTTTGATAAAACACCTTGACACAGGGTCTATTGGTGACTTAACTGATGCTTTTTAATAATATGCTTTGTTATCCTCCTTTAGAGTGCTAAATTGCAGGCAAATTTGACATTTAAAACCACATTATCATGTTATTAGATATATTTAGCGCCCCTATAGCATTAGGAGCACAGACTTTCTGGTTAATTGTTTCCATTTTAGTTGGTTTAGGAGCAGGGATTTCTGCCGTTGACTTTAGAAGCACGGTGTTTAAAAAAGAGAACAAAGAAGACTAAAAAAAAGCCGGTTAGCACTAACCGGCTTTTTTTATCACTTTTTTCTACTATCAGGACAAATTCATCTTGATATTTTTTTCTTTTTCAAAAAGTGCTCAATGCACATTTCCCATTAATTTTCGGATAGGCTTAGCAATAAGCATTAGTACCAATCCAGCCCCCACAACAGTATAGACTATTAAGAGGTATTGGTCAGGCATTCTGGATAAAGCTTCAGCCGTACCTCCACTTGCTCCACCGGCAATTCTTCCAGCAATCAAGCTACCCATGGCAATGGATAAAAACCACATTCCCATCATTTGCCCAACAAACTTCTTGGGGGCTAATTTAGTCGTCAAACTTAACCCCACAGGACTAAGACTCAATTCACCGAAAGTATGGAATAGATAGGTTACCACCAACCAAGTCGGTGCTGCTAAATCACCTGATGCAGCAATTTTTGCTGCGAAATACATTACCAAGAAACCTATCCCTAATAATACTAGGCCAAAGGCAAACTTAAGAGGAGAGCTGGGCTCTAAGTTCTTTTTGGCCAGCATTACCCACATGGCACCAAAGAAAGGTGCAAACAAGATAATAAAGATACTATTGATGGATTGAAAATATCCGGCAGGAATTTCCCATCCAAGTACCACCCTATCGGTAAACCTTTCAGCAAACAAATTCAAAGAAGAGCCTGCCTGCTCGAAACCCGACCAAAAGATGGCTGAGAAAACAAATAATATCATCACCACGCCTACTTTCTTCTTTTCATCACTATTTAAACCACCCAAAAACAGCACGTATAAAAAGAAAAGCAAGGCAACAATGGCAATGACTGTATTGGAAATGGCAGCTATCGCGGTTGGATCAATAACAATTATTTCCAGAAAGAAACAAGCAATAATAATCGCAAGTACCAATAGGGAAAGCCATACGATGCTTGTTAATTTTCTTCTTTTCCGGCTTTCATTTTCATTTTCAGGAAGAACAAAATCCCCAACACCCTTGAGGTGCTTACTGGTCAATTTATACTGAATCAAGCCCATTAGCATCCCGAAACCAGCCAAGCCAAAGCCCAAATGCCAATCGTATATGGCCAAGGTACTACAGGCAATTGGTGCCAAAAATGCCCCCAAGTTAATCCCCATATAAAAAATGGAAAAACCGGCATCTCTCTTGGAGCTATTTTCCGGGTATAGTTGTCCCACTATGGAGCTAATATTGGGCTTAAGTAAGCCTGTACCTAAAACTATCAGAATTAAGCCCAGGAAAAAAGAATACACATCTAAACCTGTCAATTGGTCTTTAGGCAGATCTGGAGCACTTGAGAGAACTGCAAATAAGCCCGGTAATGCCATAGTGAAGTGTCCTATTGTAATGATTATCCCCCCATACCATACTGATTTTTTAAGCCCTACAAGCCGATCTGCAACCCAACCACCAGGAAGTGCCAAGAGGTATACAAACATGGAATAAAGGCCATAAATTGCTCCGGATGTTTGGTCATCAAAACCCAGACCACCGGTGGCAATTGGGGCCGTCATAAATAATATAAGTAAAGCCCGCATACCGTAGTAGCTGAACCTCTCCCACATTTCAGTAAAGAAAAGGGTCATCAACCCTTTAGGGTGTCCAAACAGCTTTGCTCCTTCAATTTCTAAATTTTCGTTTGGGGCATTGTGTTTGCCTAAAAACTGATCTTCTTTTTTCAAAAGCGAATGATTTAAAACTTATTAAAATTTAATTCCTTAATGCCTAAAGGGGCAAAATATTGCATGATACTACCATAAATTCTGTATTATTGCAAAAAAACAAACGATAGCTTCATGACAACAGGAGAAATTCATACCGACAAAGGGATAATGAAAGTTGAGTTTTACGATCAAGACGCCCCTAAAGCAGTTGCGAATTTTATTGATTTAGCCAACAAAGGGTTTTATGATGGCCTTAACTTTCACCGAGTAATTCCAAATTTTATGATCCAAGGTGGTTGCCCAAAAGGTAACGGTACGGGAGGCCCGGGTTACACCATTGATTGTGAGCTAGACGGTGAATTACAGTATCATGACAAAGGTGTTCTTTCAATGGCTCATGCAGGAAGAAACACCGGAGGATCCCAGTTTTTCATTTGTCACAACAGGGAAAACACCCAGCATCTCGATAGAAACCACACTTGTTTCGGGAAGGTTGTGGAAGGCCTGGACATTGTGGACCAGATCAAGCAAGGGGACAAAATTGTTAAAGTTGTAATCAACGATTAATTCAATTACTCCTTAAAATTTAAAAGAGTGCCCCGGCAATAGTGGCTGTCATCAGACAGGCAATGGTAGCAGCCAGTAGTGCATGCATGCCTAACTTTGACAGGTTCCCCTGTTGCTCGGGCGCTATACTTCCTATTCCTCCAACTTGAATAGCAATGGAGCTAAAGTTAGAAAAGCCACAAAGGGCATAGGTTGCAATAACAATTGATTTTGGTGAAAGACTTCCTGCTTCTTTCATTTCTGCCAAGCCCAGGTAAGCTACAAATTCATTGATTACCGTCTTTTGTCCCAATAGTGAACCAACCTCAAGGGTATCCTTCCATTCCACCCCTATTACCCAAGCAAAAACCCGAAACACTTGTCCCAATAAATATTCCAGTGAAAAACCGGAGAATGTCCCATTGGTGGAACTTATCACAAAGTTGTTTAGTCCTAATAACTCTCCAATAATTCCGGATAATAAATAATTTAACGCTGCAATAACAGCAATAAAAGCCAATAGCATGGCGCCTACATTAAGTGCTAATCGCAATCCTTCGGAAGCTCCACGAGACATGGCATCAATAAGGTTGACATCAGGTACCTGCCCACTGATATCCAAATGCTCATCCAATTTTCTTTCTTTTTCTTCGGGTATAATGATTTTAGAGATAACAATTGCCGCAGGCGCATTCATAATGCTGGCCCCCAAAAGATAGGTGGCAAAGCGTGTTTTCTCTACCGGGTCATCCCCACCCAAAAAGGCCACATATCCTGCCAACACTCCTCCAGCAATGGTAGCCATACCTCCTGTCATCAAGCACATAAGTTCTGATCTTGACATCATAGGTATAAAAGGCTTTACAAGCAATGGTGCCTCTGTTTGTCCCAGAAATATATTCCCTGCAGCCGAAAGGCTTTCCGGACCAGAAAGCCGCATGGTTCGGGCCATTACCCATGCGATAACAAAAACAACTTTTTGCAAAACGCCCAAATAATACAATCCCGCTGATACCGTAGAAAAAAAGATAATGGTAGGCAAAACCTGAAAAGCAAAAATAAATCCAAAAGAACTTGTAGCCAGGTCACCAAATATAAATTGGGCACCTTGTTCCGAAAAACTAAGAAACTTAACAAATCCGGCACTTACTTTTGTGAAGATTGCTGCCACAAAGGCAACTTTGGTAATAAGAACACCAAAAATAGCCTGTAATAAAATCCCTATCCCTACCAATCGCCAATCGATATTTTTCCTGTTTGTTGAAAAAATACTAGCGAATATAACCAGAACCAAGATCCCTAAAACCCCTCTTATATAGTCCATTAAAACATATTTTTATTAAATATTAGGTTTTCCGGAACGCCTCAACAGAATCTTCCCATAGAAGCGCAATGGTTTTCTGGTTTATCATTTATTATTTATTTTCATCCTTTTAGCCAAGGCTTTTATAGAAAAAAGCTACCATAAGGCAGCCGATTGTCAGCATTTAGCATATTAATTTCTTCGATTGATCTCATCCCTTAACCGTGCAGCTTTTTCATAATCTTCATTACCTATGGCTTTTTCAAGCAACTGATTGAGTTTATCCAAACTAAAGTCCTTAAGCGACGCTTCCTGAGATTTTCCTTTTCCTGAAGATTTACCCTTTCTTGTTTTAGTAATTCCGGAAGCTTCTTGCTCACGTTTTTCATCTTCCTCGGTAAACTCAATGGCAGCTTCAGACATTACAGCATTTGTACAATAAATTGGAGCATCAAACCTGACAGCAATGGCAATTGCATCGGAAGGTCTGGCATCAATTTCTACTTTTTTATAGGAGCTTTGACACATAATTTTGGCGTAAAAGACTCCTTCCCGCATATCTGATATCAAGATATGATCAATTGTAAACTGAAAATTGGAGGAGAAAGCCTTGAACAAATCATGGGTCATGGGCCTGTTAGGAATGATCTTCTCTATTTCGATAGCAATGGCTTGGGCTTCAAACATACCTATCACAATGGGTAACTTTCGTTTCCCTTCAGATTCTCCCAATACTAAAGTAAAGGAACCTGATTGTGTGCTATTGGAGGATAACCCCAAAATTTCTAACTCAACTGTATTGTCCACGTTTAATTATTTTAATGCTTTAATTGCTTGTGTCAATTTAGGGACCACATCAAAAGCATCACCTACGATCCCGTAATCTGCGGCCTTAAAGAAAGGAGCATCCGGGTCATTGTTAATGACTACAATATACTTCGAAGCATTTACTCCTGCAAGATGTTGGATCGCTCCCGATATAGCAACGGCAACATATAAGGTTGGGGCAACCTTTACTCCAGTTTGGCCCACGTGTTCATGATGCGGACGCCATCCTAAATCGGAAACCGGCTTTGAACATCCCTTTGCTGCATTCAAGCTATCGGCTAGTTCTTCAATCATATTCCAGTTTTCAGGCCCCTTCAGTCCTCTTCCTCCGGAAACGACCACGTCTGCTTCCGGTAACAAAATTTCTCCTTCAGCTTTTTCTGCTCCCGTTATTTTTGCAACAAAATTCTCTTCTGAAATCGTTAAATCCAAAGATTCAACCTTCGCTTCACCACCATCAGTTTTAATGGGATGAATATTCTTTTTTACAGCAAGAATTTTCTTTTCTGTGTCTATTGAAGTGTCTGCAAAAGCTTTACCTGTAAAAATACTTCTTCTTACTACAAAGCCATTGGACAGATCAGGCAATCCTACCACGTTGGAGACAAGGCCAGCTTCCAGCTTTACTGCTAATCTGGCTGCTACAGCATCCCCTAGCGAAGACTTAGCCAAAACAAGTGTGGCCGCTCCAACTTTCTCAAAAACATTAGCGATGGCATCAGCATGAGCCAAAATAACCCCTTGATCCAATCGCTCATCTCCAATATGATAAATGGCATTGGCACCTGCTGCTCCTACCTTACTCCATTCTCCATCTGCTATAGATCCAAGGCCTAAAACATTGACCTCGCCACCTTGCAATTCTGAGAGCCCTGCTGCATAAGACACTGCCTCCAAAGAAGACCCTTTAATTTTACCCTGATCTTGTTCTATATATACTAATATCGACATGCTCGTTTTATTTAAAGAATTTTGGCGTCATTTTTTAATAAATCAACCAGTTGATCTACACTATCAACCAGTTTAACCGCTCCTTTTGCAGGAGGCATTTCATAGGAATTGACTGCTGTTCTTTGAGCCTCTTCCACAGGTTCAATCACCGAGAGTGGTTTTGTCCTTGCAGACATTATTCCACGCATATTTGGAATTTTCCACTCTGCAATAGGTTCTTGACAACCGGCGATAAATGGCAAATCTACTTCAATAAACTCTTTTCCTCCTTCGATTTCTCTTGACAGTTTTCCTTTGCCACCCTCGATCTCCAATTTCATAACCGGAGACATAGAAGGCATGCCCAACAACTCTCCTACCATACCATGAACCATGCCTCCATTAAAATCAATAGACTCCCTACCCATAAGAATTAAATCAAAGGCCTTGTCTTTTGCATAATTGGCAATTTGTTTGGCCACAAAAAAGGCATCTGTAGGAGCAGCATTTATTCTTACTGCCTCATCCGCTCCTATGGCCAATGCTTTACGAAGTGTAGGTTCAGTTTCTGCCTCCCCTACATTGAGCACGGTGATGCTCCCATTGGTCTCTGCTTTTAATTCTACAGCCCTGGCCAAAGCATAGTCATCGTAAGGACCTATAATAAATTGAACCCCTTTTTTATCTAACTGGGTATTATTTTCAGTAAATTGAATCTTTGAAGTGGTATCAGGTACATGTGTGATACAAACCAATATTTTCATGTATTTTTATTTAAATTTGTCATTAAAATAAACAACTAAGCAAATTAATTCCATGAGCATGAAACATCTAGACAGGATAAAAGAACTCCTGAATTATATTGAAGAAGAACCCGAAAATCCTTTCAACCTTTATGCTTTGGCTTTGGAATACCAATATCAAGACAAAGAAAAGGCTTCTTTTTATTTTAACAAACTATTAATAGAACATAAAGACTATCTGGCTACTTATTATCATGCTGCCATGTTTTATGCCAACGAGGAAGAATTGGAAAAAGCTGATAAAATTTTTTCTGATGGCATCGAATTAGCCAAAGCTCAAAACAACTTACATGCTAAAAAAGAATTGGAAAATGCCTACTTGAATTTTCAGTTTGAAAATGACTAAAATGGTGCGGGCTCGTTTCCTCCCGGAAAAGGATTTTCACCTCCCGAATCACCGTTGGCTTTACTGCCCATACGAACCATTCCTTCATCATCAAAATCTTTACCACCAGCTCCACTTGGGAAACGACTCCCATATAGGGCTTCTTGGGGCTGTTGCTGATAAGGAACATTCATTTCCAAATCGGTAAACTTGGTGTATTTACCAATGAACCTCAATTTAACATTTTCCAAAGAACCATTTCTATGCTTGGCAATGATAACTTCACCTACACCAGCAGTGTTATTGCCATCCTCATCTTCTGTTATTCCATAATACTCAGGTCGATACAGAAACATTACAATATCCGCATCTTGTTCAATCGCACCAGATTCCCTTAAATCTGAAAGCTGGGGTCTTTTGTCTCCTCCCCTGGTTTCCACTGCCCTAGACAACTGGGAAAGTGCAATTACCGGTACACTCAATTCCTTTGCGATTTTTTTCAAAGCCCTAGAAATACTTGAAATTTCTTGCTCACGATTTCCCCCATTTCCACCTTTGCTGTCTCCAGACATTAGTTGAAGATAATCAATCACGATTAATTGTACGTCATTTTGCGCTTTTAATCTTCGGCATTTCGCCCTTAATTCAAGAATCGACAAAGCCGGGGTATCATCCACAAACAATGGAGCGGAGGTTAACTTTCCTGTTTTATGTATCAATTGCTGCCATTCATAATCGGCGAGGTTTCCCTTTTTAATTTTTTCAGAATCCAACTCAGCCTCAGAACTGATCAAACGATTGACCAGCTGAATGGAAGACATCTCAAGGGAGAATATAGCTACCGGCCTGTCATGATCCACTGCGGCGTTTCGCAGTACGGAAAGCACAAAAGCAGTTTTACCCATGGCAGGTCTTGCTGCAATGATCACCAAATCGGATTTTTGCCACCCTGAGGTGACCCTATCCAAAGCCGTAAAGCCAGAAGGCACTCCTGTTAGCCCATCCTTTTGCCCTTTTTTTCCTTCAAGTTCAGTTATGGCTTCTCGCATAATTGAACGCATGTCCACATAATTCTTTTTGATATTGTTTTCGGAAATCTCAAATAGAGACTGCTCCATCTTGTCGAGTAATTCAAATACATCTGTGGTATCCTCAAAAGCCTCTTTCTGAATTTCAGAAGAAATCTTTATCATATCACGTTTCATTGCCTGTTCGGTAATAATACGTGCGTGGTATTCAATATTTGAAGCAGAGGATACTTTTGAGGTTAGTTCCGTGATAAAGATAACTCCACCAGCCAACTCCAAGCTCCCATTTTTTCTAAGTTGATTGACTACAGTCAACAGATCTATGGGCTCTCCAGCATTGAACAAATCAAGGATTGCTTCATAGATTAAGCCATGAGCATCTTTATAAAAGCTGCCCGGAGAAAGTATATCCACAACGGCAGTCAAGGCATCTTTTTCCAACATCAGCGCTCCTAATACAGCTTCTTCCATATCAATGGCCTGAGGTGGTAATTTCCCTAAGGCAGGTAAGGATTCATTGGGTCGCCTCCTTGTATTTCCTTTACGTTCTTTTCTATCGCTGTTGTTGTCTGACATAATAACAAAAGTACCCTATTAAAATCAAAGATTTTAAACAATTTATACACTATCTTATCCACATTTACCTAACGACAACTTAAACAATCAATTATGAGGGGATGATAAATTATTCAAAAAATGAAAACCCTCCTTAATTGACCTTGAAATCATTATCCATGGCCTTTCGGAAATTGAAAACATCAATTAAATCTTTACTAAAAAAGTTCCTGCTTAACAGCAACTATCGGATGATCAAACAATAAATATCTTGTCCTAAATGATAAAAAAGTAGCTGCTACAACTCCGACTACAATCATTCTAATGCCTCTTTTTGTCAATTTGACCCCAACACCGAGTCATTTTTTTTATTGGCTTGACAAAGAAAAAAACAATTTTTTTAATCATTAAGATTAGCTAAGTACAATGTATTGAAATGTATTTTAACAAAAACCTTCAATTTTATAATTCCAGTCACCTATCTAGTTAGGAGATTTCACTTAGGCAAAATCCGAATTTAGCAAAGGAAAATCACTATATTTGCGTTAAAATTATCCGGGAAAGTTTCACCTATTAAATTACAAATCATCCAATGTTTCATCAGTGGCTTTCCTTAACATTTTTAAAAATTATTAATTTTTCATTTTACTAAATAAAAAAACAAATGGATTTGAATATCAAAACGCCCATTGCATTTTTTGATCTTGAGGCTACAGGCATTAATATTTCCACAGATAGAATTGTTGAAATATCAATATTAAAAATATTCCCTGATTCAAGCCAAGAACTAAAAACCCTAAAAATTAATCCCACAGTTCCTATTCCTTTAGAAACCTCATTAATCCATGGGATATATGACAAGGATGTGGCAGATGCACCAACTTTCAAAGATGTGGCCAAAGAATTGTTTCGTTTCTTTGAAGGTGCTGACTTAGCAGGTTTCAATGTTCTTAAATACGATATCCCTCTATTGGTTGAAGAATTTTTAAGGGTAGGAATAGATTTTGACATTGAAAAAAGAAATCTTTTGGACGCCCAAAAGATATTTTTTATGATGGAAAAAAGAAATTTGTCTTCTGCCTACAAATTTTACTGTGGCAAAACCTTGGAAAATGCCCACAGTGCTGAAGCCGATACCATTGCTACCTATGAAGTTTTTAAATCTCAAATTGAAAGGTATCAGGGTCAAGAGCTTGAAGATCTTCAAGGCAATAAAATAGGAATTATTGAAAATGACATGAAGAAAATTCACAACATGATCAATGAGAAAATGGTGGACCTTGCCGGTAGGTTTGTTTTTAATGACAAAGGAGAAGAGTGTTTTAATTTTGGTAAGCAAAAAGGCAAACCCATCGCCCAGGTTCTTAAGGAAGAACCGGGATACTATGATTGGATGATGAAGGGAGACTTCCCGCTTGACACCAAGAGAAAACTAACACAAGTAAAACTGAGAGGTTTTAATTTGTAATAAATAATACAGTGAAAACTTAAAAATGAATGTATCATTCCTCCTTATGCTTGAATTGGGGGAATGATATTTCAAACCAGCTTACCTTAATTAGCCCTTTACAAATAGCGCTGTATTGGGTATAAGGTAAGCAATCCTCGATACTACTGCCTCATTTAAAGTCCCAAAGATGATCAGTATCCAAAAAGCGACAACAAAAGACATTCCCCAGATTCAAAGCATCGCGAAAACCACTTGGCCCATTGCTTTTAGAGATATTCTCAGCTCAGCTCAATTGGAATACATGATGGAGTTGATGTACAACACAGATACCCTCCACTCACAAATTTCCGGAAAAGAAATCGTTTTTTGGCTGGCCAAGAGAAACGATTTAACTTTGGGGTTTATGGCTTTTGAACCTAATCTAGAATTAAAAGACAAGGTAAAAATCCACAAATTATACATTAACCCGTCTTCTCAAGGTCAAGGAATAGGCCAAATATTATTGAAGAAGTTGGAAGTATATGGGCGCTTAAATGCCTTTAAACTACTCACATTAAATGTAAACAAATACAATCATTCTGCGATAAGATTCTATACAAAACAAGGTTTTAGCAAGATCGAAGATGTTATTATCCCCATTGGGAAAGGGTATATTATGGATGATTATGTATTTACTAAAAATATTCAATAGCAAAAACTACATACCCGATTTTTTTACCTTGGAAGCCTTTTCATTGATATCCCTAATCACACCATCCAGTTCTTCCGCTGAAATTTCAATGTGATTTAACATTTCTTTTTCTTCATCAGGCAATTCAATTTTGGTCATTTTTAAGAGATTAACCAACCCCATAAGTCTTGCGAGAGGCGCCCTAACAATATGCGATTGCACCCATGAAATTTCTTTTAACTGCTTATTCTGCTTCTCTATGGTTCTTAAATGAATGTATTTATGGGTCACATCATTTGAAAGCACTAATTTAACATCCTCTCCATTAATGTTAATATTATTTACACTAGTCTCTACAGTGATGGTATCACCATTCTTTTTTTTATGTAAATGGAGTCCGGAAATATTTTTACAAAAATTGATTTCATTTTCTCGTGAGGGGGAAGTAGACTTAACCTTTTTTATCTGAATATCACAAAACGATTTTTCAAGAAATTCCTCAAATGTAAAACCGTAACTTCTAATGGCTGCTTCATTTACACTTAAAATATTATAGGTTTTTTGATCCAAAACCCACATAGGAAGCGGGTTAAATTGAAAAAGTTCTTTATACCTGACCTCGGATTCTTCTAATCTATTAAAAATTTTCTTTCTTTCTATGCTATAGATTACACTTCTGTATAAGATCTCAGGATGCATCTGATCCTTAATCAAATAATCGGACATTCCTAAACCGATCGATTTTAAGGCAAAAGCTTTATTGGAATAACCAGTCAATACCACAATGGGGATTTTAGGAGCCCTATTCTTTATATCCTTAATCAGGGGTTCACCACTAATATTATCAAGACTTAAATCAAGTAAAATAACATCGTAATCGTCAAATACCCGATGTAAGGCTTCCTCGTAAGTAGGTGCCCAATCCACTTTTGCGAAGGGGAAATTTTCTTCTATCGAATCTGAAATTAAAACGAAATCCCCTTCGTTATCTTCGATAATTAAAAAATTTAAAGCCTCATTAACTGAACTCATCCATTTAAATTTTTGAAGGTAATTCCACTAGTGAAAACCAAAAAGTTCGAATCCTATTAAGGATTTCCTGGTAACCTCCAGAACCGAAAGGTTTTATGATATAACTATTGGCGTGATTATCGTAGGAATCATTAATATCTTTTTGATTGGATGAGGTGGTGAGCATAATCACAGGTAAACGTTTTAAATCATCAGAATTTTTGATAAATTTCAAGACTTCCTGACCATTTTTAAAAGGCAAGTTGATATCCAATAAAACCAAATCTGGAATATGTTTACTTCTCAGTCGGAGACATGAATTTAAAAATTCCACTGCCTCCCTACCATCTTTTGCAAGGCTAATATGTAAGGGCAAATCTAACTCTTCCAGAGCCTCTGAAATTAAGAAGATATCCCCTTCATTGTCTTCAACTAAAAGAATATTTAAACTCTCCATAATCTAATTTCTTAATCCCCCCTTTATATACCCTTACCTAAAACGTAAGCTCCTCCTTCATCACTGTAATTTTAATCAAAAATACGCTATTTTTCGCAAAGACACAGAAGAATTAAATATTAATACGTTATGCAGGCTTTTTCATATTTTGAATTTTCCCCAATATGCATTTCTAAAAAACAAAAATTCTTCGCTAGAGAGGTGGAAAACATTTTAAAAAGTCACACCACTAAACTATCACTCCCTTATTAATCCAGAAAATCAATGCATTACGAATGATTAATGATAAGAATTTGTGCTAATTTTTATTTGATATCGCTACATCCAGCACATCAGAAACATGGGGATTTTCAAAGTTAATATTAAAAGGGAAACTTATAATCAATTGAATTCCTTGAAAAAGCTACCCTAAACTCTAAGTTTTACATAAAAAACGCTTCCTTTTCCTATTGTTGAGTTTGCCCAAATCTGCCCACCCAATCCTTCTGCAATCCTTTTACAAATAGCCAAACCCATACCTGTCCCCCGTTTAATAAAGCCATAATCGTATCGTTTTAAGATATAAAAGATATTCTCTAAATTTTCAACAGGTATTCCTCGGCCATTATCTCTAATCTCTATCGTACAAAAACCCTCTTTGGAATTTGCTAAAACCTCAATAATTAGTGGCCTATTGACATCTTTGAATTTAATTGCATTGGAAATTAAGTTATCAAACAATTGGATAAGAGGTTTGTAATCACCCTTTACCTGTGGCAACTTATCAACTTTGAGTTTAATTTTTTGCTCCAATATTTTTTTGGAGTTAAGGTGTAATACTTTTTCAAAAACCTCATCCAAACTCACTAATTCCTGCTTAGACTCTAAGCCGGAGAGCTGGGAAAAAGTTGTAATATCATTAATTATGGCTTTAATTTTTATAAAATTATCTAAAGTAAGCTGTAAAAAATTAAGAGAATTCTGAGATAATTGGTTTTGATTCTTTCGGATAAAAAGCTCCAAAAAACCTTGACTTTGACGAACAGGTCCTGCCAAGTCATGGGAGGCTACAATAATAAATTGATCCAATTGTTTTTTTGAATGGTCAGACTTTAGACGCTCATTATCAAATATTTGCTCCACATGCTCAAGCTCTTTAACTTTATCATCCAAATAATTGAATTGCTTTTGAATTAAAATATATAGTAGAATACCTGTCAATAAAAAGTATAAAATATTAGCTGATACTTTAAGTAATTGAATTGTTTCATTGCTTTTATTGGAAAAAATAAATTCAACTAAATTATCACCCCAGACAATCCAAAAAATGCCAGCTACAATATAGATTAATGAAATTCTTAAGCTTGCTTTCATGTCTATCTACTAAAAAACTTCCTTTTTCTCCCACTTTGAAGGGTGCAAATTACTAAACAATCCTTACTACTTTTCTCATCTAACAAAAAAGTATTTCTTTTCTTAAACTCAATCCATGTTTTTCAATTGATAGGCCTACCATTTAACATTTATTTTCTAATAAAAATTAATCCAATGTCTTAACTCAAAACAATGCTTGAGTCAAAATTCTTTTTTTATTAATAGGGCAAAATTACAACCCAATTAA
The DNA here is from genome assembly GCF_054781075.1 of Cyclobacterium sediminis. Lineage (NCBI taxonomy): Bacteria > Pseudomonadati > Bacteroidota > Cytophagia > Cytophagales > Cyclobacteriaceae > Cyclobacterium > Cyclobacterium sediminis. The sequence continues at coordinate 134,025 of NZ_BAAGVC010000003.1, forward strand.
TTTAAATGCTACTTTTAGGATGTCTTATTTATCAGTTTAATCAGTAACCAAATGTGTAATTTTATTTTCAAATTAAGCCCTCTGTTTCTCATGCTAGGCCTATTAAACCAACCTACTATGGCCCAAAATGACAGCCTAAAAATTCTTAGTTATAATATATGGAATGGGTTTGATTGGGGGAAAGACTTGGATAGGAAAACAAAAATGACCGAATGGCTAAAAGAGATAGATGCAGATGTTATAGGTTTTCAAGAGCTGAACGACTTTACCTCAGATAAGCTAGAGGCTTGGGCAAAAGAATTTGGCCATGAGTATTCGATTTTACTCAAAGAAGATGGCTATCCAATTGGCATCACCTCCAAACAACCTATTCAGTTAAAAACAAAAATGCTTGGAGGCTTATGGCATGGAATGCTTCATGTAAAATCATATGGCATTGATTTTATTGTGGTTCATTTAAGCCCCCACGATTGGGCATTTAGGAGAAAGGAGGCTGAAATTATAAGTGATTATGCTCAAAAAAGCGTCATTATGGAGGAGCATAGCAAGATGGTGATTTTAGGGGATTTTAACTCACAATCTCCTTTCGATGTAAATTATGACGCTCAAAATACAGTATCTTTGAAAAGAAAGCAGCATTCAGATAGCCTTCGGAGGGCAAAAAACGGCCCCGATGCTTATCAAAATTTACGGTTGGGAACCATAGATTATAGTGTAATTTCTAAATTTCTTTCACTGCCTTTGATAGACGTTGTACAAAAAAAACATGCTGATCAGAATAAAAAGTCATTCCCCACTTTGGTACTCGGCCAAGATCTTTCAAAGTCAGATTTCGAAAAAAACCAGCAAAGGATAGATTATATTCTGGTCAGTCCAAATTTAGAAGGTCAGCTTATCAGTGCTGAGATCCTGAATCATGGAAAACCCGACCTTTTATCTGACCACTACCCTGTATATGCCACTTTTATATACAATCCCGGCAAATAATTTACAATGTCTTGGTTTCCTTTCTGAGGAAGTAATATGAGATAATGGCTGCCCCCGTATCCGCAAGGGGAAAGGCATACCAAATACCTTCTAATCCAAACAAGGCCGGCATGATCATCACCAAAGGAATGAGAAATATCCCTTGCTTACTTAAGGCAAGCAACAAAGCAGGCTTGGCTTTTCCAATGGCTTGAAAGTAGGCACTCCCTATCAAACTAAAGGCAAGCAACGGGGTAGCCAAAAAAGATTTTCGCATGGCTGGAACACTTACATTTATCAAATTCTGATCTTCAGTAAAAACAGAAACTATGGCTCCTGCAAAGGTCAAAATCAGAATAAATATCAATAAAGCCACCAGGGTTGATGACTTTATTGCCAATTTGATACTCTCTTGTACCCTGTTTCTTAATTTTGCCCCATGGTTATACCCGGCTATTGGGACAAAGCCCTGAGTGATGCCCAATACCGGAAAATTGGCAAACATCATCACCCTGTTAATGACACCATAGGTGGACAAGCCCTGCTCCCCTCCGTATTTAAAAAGCTCATTATTTAGTACTATGGCCAATAGACTCACGGTTCCTTGTCGGGCTAAAGTTACAGCACCCAATGAAGCAATTTCAGTGGAGATTTTAAGGTTCGGCTTAAACCATTCTACACGCATCTTCATGCTTGACTTTCCAATGATAAAAAACCACAAAGAATAGATAGCACTGGCCATGTAAGAAATCGTCGTGGCCCATGCAGCCCCTTTTAATCCCATATCAAACCAATTGATAAATATAGGGTCCAATATGATATTAAATACTGCCGGCACAATCAGGGTGTACATGGCAACTCTGGGATATCCTTCTGCTCTTATCACATTATTTCCCATCATGGCCCAGGCCATAAATGGGATTCCTATGAGAATGATTGTAAAGTAATCTTTTGCCGGCTGTAATACATCCCCCTTACCCCCAAACAACTTTAGAATATCTTCTGCAAAAACATAACCTATCCCAACAAACAGCAGAGCCAAAGTCAATGTCATGCCAATTTGATTCCCAAAAGTATTGTATGCTTTTTCATTATTTCCATCCCCAAAGGATCGAGAAATAATGGAAGCCCCACCAACACCAATCGACATACCTATACTTGAAATTAAAAAAGAGATGGGCAAAACCACAGTTATGGTGGCTATTCCTAATGCACCTACATAACGTCCCACAAAAATAGTATCGACAATCCCATAAATAGACAAAACCAAAATGCCAACGGCGGCAGGTAGGGCTTGTTTAAGTAATAGATTACCAATTGGGGCTTGACCGAATAAGTCGTTTTTGTTTTGCATAAAAATAAGGGTACATCTTGGTACGGCTTACAGAAAAAAATGTTTGTTTACATTAAATCTTTAATTATTATATCAATACCCTATCAATGCCACCATTCTCTTCAAAGCACTCAAAATGATTTGGTAAACTGTATTCTTATCTTCAGCTGAAGATCTCTAATTACTTTAAATATTTCTTTGATGGTCACCAATTGAACTTGGGTAAGTTGACTGATTTTTATATAGTTTACGGGCTTTTTATTTTCATTTATAATAGCCCCTGCCTGTTTCTCTAATCTAAGCCCCATTAGGTAATAATAAGCCTGAAATAATTCTATTGACTCTTTAGATTTAAAGACTTCCCGTTTGGTGAGAATTTCCAACCTTTTACCTGTATTGGTTTCAAATACCCTATTGGCCAAAGCATAAAGCCTCATTGCATTGACTATTGGCGTCATCGCTCTTTTGATATCAAAAACTTCTTCCTTGTCTACTTTAAAAGTTTTAATATTCTTCAGCCAAGTCAGCTGTGTATCATATTGCAAGGAATTTTGAGCCATATTATAGAAAAATCGTTCCAGAGGGTAATGTAATTGCTCATCCATGAACGCTTTTAAATCATCTAACAAGGAAAAATCTCCATAAATAGGTCTACAATCGAAAAAAGTACCATAACTCAATACCGTCTCCATAGAGGATTCCTTAAACCAGCTAGCATAATTATTTTTCCAATGAGAAAGCGAATGGGTCCACTTTGGATTACTGGCCATAAAACCTCCTTGACAGTAATCGAAACCAATTTCATTCAATTTATCTGATACCGTTTTAGCAAAATCAAGAAAATACTCACGGACCATTTCTCTTTGCTCATTTGCCTTGTCTTCATAAATAATGGCATTATCCTGATCTGTTTTTAAGGTTTGTTCTTTTCTTCCCTCACTTCCCAAAACAAAAAAAACAAATTTAGCAGGAGGCTCTCCTTTTTTCTTGATCACCTGCTCAATGACCCTCAAAGTAATAATATCTGCAATTGTTGAAATTATCTGGTTAATTATTTCTGCCCTAACACCTCTTTGAATCAGTTGATCTACTATGCCCGGCACTTGCCTCCATTTTGTTTTTAATTCCACCTCATCGAGTGCTTGCTTCACAGATTGAATAAATACAAAAGGAGAAAGTGATTGAACCGTCAATATTTTATTTCTACTGGTTACACCAATATAATGCCCCCTTTCCTCCACTAGTAAGTATCGGGTTTTGGTTCGAAACATAAGCAACAAAGCTTCATATACCGGTGCCTCCTTGGAAATCGCCACTAGTTTGTCATCCATAATTTCACTGACCGGACTTTGGGGAGATAATTCTCTTGCCAGCACATTATCCCTTAGGGTTATGTCTGTAATCACCCCCAGGATATTATCCACATTGTTTCCGACAAACAAACAACTTGATTTTTCATCCCGCATGATTTGGGCAGCTTTTGAAACAGCAGTTTCAGGACCACAATAGAGCACCTTTTTAAGAGGTATTTCACTTAATGTTTTAATATAGAAATCATCAATGGGAGTCAAGTGCACCGGTACCATAAAGACATTATTTTTTTGCAAAGATCACCATTCATTTTGAAGAAATAAAAAGTATTTTAGGTTAAGTGTTTGCAATTAAAAAATTCTCCCTTACATTTGCACAAGCTTTTGAAAAAGCACAGAGAAAAGGGCTGAAAAGCCATTTTCTTTTTAACAAAAAAGGTCCTGTAGCTCAACTGGATAGAGCAACTGCCTTCTAAGCAGTAGGTTTCAGGTTCGAGTCCTGACAGGATCACATTGTTAAAATTCAAGAGTTTTAGAAGAAAAAATTTACTTCTATTTTATTTCCGATTCTGTAGCTCAGCTGGTAGAGCATAACACTTTTAATGTTAGGGTCCTGGGTTCGAACCCCAGCGGGATCACCAAAAAAAGCCTGTTTATTTTAAACAGGCTTTTTTATTTTTCAACGTTTGGAATTCTTCCCAACCTTAGAATTTAGGCTTTCAGAAACTGCCTTAAAACATAATGTAAAATACCTCCATTTTTGTAATACTCTATTTCAATCAAAGAGTCAAGGCGGGCAACAACGTCAAAACTTACAGTGCTTCCATCTTCTTTTTTAGCCTTGGCCTTCAAAACCTTCAATGGTGTCAAACCTTCATTGATTCCTTCTATAGAAATCAATTCTTTACCGGTAAGTCCTAGCGTTTCGGCAGACTGCCCTTTGGCATATTGCATAGGTAATACACCCATCCCTACTAAGTTGGAGCGGTGAATTCTTTCGTAACTTTCAGCTATTACTCCTTTAATCCCCAAAAGAGTGGTTCCTTTAGCAGCCCAGTCTCTGGAGGAGCCACTTCCATATTCTTTTCCTGCCAACACCAATAAAGGCACCTCATCAGCCATGTATTTACGGGAGGCATCGAATACCGTCATTTCATCTCCGGATGGCATATGCGTGGTATAACCACCTTCTTGGGCGGCCAGTTGATTCTTAATCCTAACATTGGCAAAAGTTCCCCGTACCATCACTTCATCATTACCCCTTCTGGAACCGTAAGAATTGAACATCGATTGTTCTACACCTTTATCAAGCAAGTATTTACCTGCTGGCGATTTTGGAGAAAAAGAACCTGCAGGTGAGATGTGATCCGTTGTAATAGAATCTCCCAATTTTAATAAAACTCGAGCTTCGAGAATCTCTTCCGGCTCATCAACTTCTTCAGATATCCCATTAAAAAATGGAGCTTCCTTAATATAAGTAGATTGATCGGACCATTGATAAACTTTATCTTCAGGAGCTTTTAATTCTTTCCACTGTTCATTACCTTCAAATATCTCCCCGTAACTTTTTTTATAATCCCCGGGAGACAAAACTTTTTGAGAAACTTCAAAAATCTCCTCATTACTAGGCCACAGGTCTTTGAGGTATACAGGCTCCAAATTCGGGTCGTAGCCTAAAGGTTCATTATTCAAATCAACATCCACCCTACCTGCTAATGCGAAGGCAACCACGAGCATTGGAGACATCAAATAATTCATTTTTACCTGAGGATGCACCCTTGCTTCAAAATTTCTGTTTCCTGAAAGTACTGAAGCTACTACCAAATCATTTTCCTCTACCGCTTTGGCAATATGCGAAGGTAAAGGACCGGAATTTCCAATGCAACTGGTACAGCCGTACCCTACAACATGAAAACGCAAAGCTTCTAAATCCTCGAGTAATCCTGCATGATGAAGGTAATCAGTAACAACTTTAGATCCCGGAGCCAGGGAAGTTTTTACCCAGGGTTTGACATCCAAACCTCTCTCTCTTGCCTTTTTCGCTATCAAACCAGCTCCTATCATTACACTTGGATTGGAGGTGTTGGTACAAGAGGTAATGGCAGCAATTACAATTGAGCCATCATAAAGCGCAAATTCTTCATTATTCAATTTTACCCCTACAGACTTTAAGCCATTCTTAACTTTGGTCTTTATCTCCAAGTCTTCCTCTACACTTTTATTACTATTTTCCACTGGCTGATTGCCACCGCCTTCACCGAGCCATCTACCTACTTCTCTTTTCTCAATTGGAATGTATTCTCTGCCGTGTACTTCTTTCAAAAGGGAACCGAATTTATCCTTAAACTCTCTTAAAAGAATTTTATCCTGAGGTCTCTTTGGGCCTGAAACCGTTGGTTCCACAGTGCTCAAATCCAACTCCACTACGGTAGAGTAATTGATCTCATCCTCATTTTCCCTCCATAACATATTGGCCTTGGCGTAGCTCTCCACGAGCTTGATTTGCTCTTCATCCCTATTGGTCCTTTTCATATAATCCAAGGTCCGATCATCTATAGGGAAATAAGTAACCGTACATCCAAATTCAGGAGACATGTTAGATATTGTGGCCCTATCCGGTACAGATAGTCCATCCAATCCCGGACCAAAAACTTCTACAAATTTACCTACCACACTCTGCCTTCTAAGAAGCTCAGTAATGGTTAATACCATATCTGTAGCGGTTGTACCCAGAGGCAATTCTCCTGTTAACCTCAACCCAACCACCTCAGGCATTATAAAATTGATGGGTTGTCCTAATACTGCCGCCTCAGCTTCAATTCCTCCAACACCCCAGCCAACAACTCCAATTCCATTGACCATTGGTGTGTGTGAGTCTGTTCCTACCAAGGTGTCAGGGAATACATTTCCATCTCTTGAAATCACGCCTTGAGCAAGGTATTCTAAATTTACTTGATGACAAATCCCCATCCCAGGAGGTACAACTGAAAAGTTATTAAAAGATTTTTGAGCCCATTTCAAGAACTCATATCTTTCTCCGTTTCTTTTATACTCCACATCTACATTCTTCTTGTAGGAGTAGTTGGTACCAAAATAATCAACCTGAACCGAGTGGTCCACCACTAAGTCTACCGGTATCAATGGGTTTATCTTCTCGGGATTTTTGCCTTTTCTAACTGCTTCGGCTCGAAGAGAGGCAATGTCTACTACTGCAGGCACTCCTGTAAAATCCTGCATCAATACTCTTGCGGGTTTATAAGGAATATCCTTCTCTGATGGCTCCGGTTTCCAATTGAGAAGGGTCTCAATATTTTCCTTAGTAATGGCAAAGTCATCAAAATTTCTGAGGGTATTCTCTAAAAGGATCCTGATTGAAAAAGGAAGTTTATTTATAGGGTATCCTTGCTTCTTTAACTCTTCCAGACTCCAGTAACTAAGATCACCTTGAGCGGATGGAAGCTTCTTAATAATTTTATATGGATCTTTTGTCATAAAATAAACTGGTTTATTTATAAAGTGGATATTAATTTCGGTTTAATATATTACCTAATATACTAATATAACCTATTCCTATCAATTATAAGGCCATAAAAAAAAGCGGAAACAAGTTCCGCTTTTTTTTATTCAATTTATTCCGATGCTGCATCAGCTTTATCACGTTTTCTAAAAGATTTCCTGAAAAACCAATGGTACCGTAGCGCTTCGAGTGTTTCGTTCATTCTAATTGTTCCAGTATCCAAACTACTCATGGTTCCTTTCAAATATGCTGCAAACTCCTTATCATTTAACAACATCCCTATAGCATTGTCTGTATCACTTAGGTTTTCACTTACACTACTAAAATTTTGCGCGGCATCGCTCGCCTCTGCAGAGGTAGTCTCCAACTGCGCTGCAGTAGTTTGTAGGCTTGCAAAGAGAGTGGTATCATTGAGCATTTTATCTACAAATCCGCCCTTTTGATTAAGCCCATTCGAAAACTTTGCCAACTCAGCGGTCATTCTATTACTATTCGCCGCAGTTCTTTCCAAATTTTGCATGGTAGCTTTAAAAGTTTTCACCAAAGTACTGTCTGTTAGAACAGCTCCCACTATTCCTTCACCACTGGATATTTTATGTGTTAGAATTTTTAAATCTTCTGTAATGGATACCAAGTTGTTATTATTCACTTGCAATGTTTCCATCATTTCATCTGTATCCAGTGGCATTTCGGCAGTTAAAACGTCACCATCCTCAATGGCAGGTCCCTGACCTGTGCCACCATATATCACAATTATTTTATTACCTATAAGGCCATCAGAACTGATCGTGGCTTTGGAGTTCTTTTTGATATATTCTTTGGCAGACGATTCTATATTCATTTCAATTTCTACCTGAGATTCACCGTAAAAATTTATCTTTTTTACTGTTCCAATCTTTACACCCGAAAACCATACATTATTTCCTGTTTGCAAACCTCCCACATCGTCGAATACGGATGTAACACGTATACTTTTCACAAACGCCTTTTGTTGCGCACCTAGGGTAAGGATACCTACAACAAGTATTGCGATTCCTATTAGCACAAAAATGCCAACTGTAACCGATCTTTTATTATCATTCTTCATTGTTCGATGAAATTATAGTCATAAAATGATTTTACTCTGCCATCAACGGCATGTTCAAAAACCTCTTCAAATTTTCCGGTATTGCCAAAATGCCCATCCAGTAATACGGCCATCCTGTCACCTGTAACTTTGGCACAGGTTAAATCATGGGTAATAATAATTGAGGTTGTCTTGTACTCTTCATTCACTTGATTGATCAAGTTGTTAATGTCCATGCAGGTAATTGGGTCCAGGCCGGCGGTGGGTTCATCGTAAAGCATTATGTCGGGCTTTAAGATAAGGGTGCGCGCTATACCTATTCTTTTGCGTTGACCACCTGATAATTCTGATGGCATTTGATTAATGGCTTGAATAAGCCCCACCCCCTCCAGCACTTCTTCTACCAATTTATCTTTATCTTTTTTACTCAAATTTTTAACATTCCTTACCAAAGGGAATTCTAAATTTTCCCTCACCGTCATGCTATCATACAGAGCACTTGCCTGAAACGAAAATCCGATTTTCAACCTTAATTCATTGAGCTTTTTCTGATTTAATTGACTCACCTCCTGCCCCAAGACAATAGCAGATCCACTGTCCTGTTTAAGCAAGCCAACCATGATTTTGATCAACACCGACTTCCCACTTCCGGATTTACCTAAAACCACTAAATTCTCTCCACTATAAAGGTCCAAATTTACGTCTTTAAGAACGTCCATGTCCCCAAAAGATTTGGAAAGGTTTTTTATTTGAATTACTGTATCTTTCATATTATAATTGCCTAAAGAAATTGGTGATCTGCAAGGATAACAATTCCTCTATAAATATTAAAAACATGGCCATAACTACAGCTGAATTTGCTGCTTTACCTACACCTTCTGTACCTTTCGTAGAATTGTAACCCTTGTAGCATCCTACCATACCAATGGTAAATCCAAACACCAATGACTTTATCATAGAAGAACTGATGTCCAGAAAAGATATTGAATCAAACACCTGAACAAAGAAAGTGCTTATACTAACCATTTCGTTAACGTGAACATTCAAAAATGCTCCCATTAAAGCAACAAAGTCTGTGTATAAAACCAACACTGGGATCATGAATGTACTGGCCAATACCCTGGTAACAACCAGAAATTTGAAAGGGTTGGTGGCCGAAACTTCCATAGCATCAATTTGTTCGGTAACTTTCATAGAACCGATTTCAGCGCCTATACTAGAACCTACTTTCCCCGCGGCTATTAATGCAGTTACCAATGGCCCCATCGCCCTAACCACAGCTATAGAAATTAGTGCCGGCAACCAAGAAGTTGCCCCAAATTCCGATAGTGAAGGTCTAGACTGGTTGGTAAACACAATACCAACTATGAAACCTGTAAGGGAAATTAAAGGGAGAGAATTATATCCAATGCGGTAACATTGTCGAATAACCTCCTTAAACTCATAGGGAGGTACCCAAACCTCAATAAAAAACTTCTTAACAAACTGAAAGGCTCTTTCCAGCCCAATAAAAAAATTATCTATTCGCCTACTAAATACCTTATCATTTCTTTTTAATTTTTCAGCCATATTGTTTGTACATCTATTCAGTGTTAATAAATTATCAAGTCAACCAATCTACTTAATTGGTCAAAATTTTTAAATAATCCTCTTCTTTAATCGGCTTAATCAAAATACCACTTATCTGATCAAATTTTTCACTTTTTTTCAAATCTTCAGGGTCCAGGGATGCGGTGAGCATTTTGACATCTCCTTTTATCCCTTTGAGTTTCATTTGCTCCAAAAAACTCCAACCATCCATTTCAGGCATATTTATATCCAGCATAAGAACGTCTACATCGTTTTCACCCAGCCAATGCAAAGCCTCCAAAGGATTTTGAAAAAAATACACGTCCAACTTTAAATTCAACTTTCCCAATACGCGCTTGTTGATCATGAGTTGGACCTTATCATCATCAACAAATACTACTACTGTATTTTTAATTTTCTTCACTTAAAATCTTGTTTCTATCCTTTTTGTTCTTCAATTACGAAACATATTAACATCAAGTTTTAATAATAAAATTTTCGCTTAACAAGCTAAACTCAAAATTATTCTACCATTAAACCCATACCGAGGGCCCCTTGTTCCCTTTTTCCAAAAAGATATTCCATGATTTATTTTTTATTGGCAGCAAATAATAGAAAAACGTGCCAAAATAAATGTTATCACTTGTTGTAATCAAGAAAAAACCCTGCCAATACTTCAATTTCAACCTAAAAATATTGATAATTTAATTCATTTGCGATTACATCCATAGGCTACTTTTTAATCCAATATCCAGTTTTTTTTAACCTATGTCGAATTACCTTTTTGGATTTGAATAAAGGCAAGATGGTTTTTACATTTTGTCAAATTGATCCTATTCCGCAAAAATAAGGAAATTGATAAATAATTTGACTTAGTATAAAACTATTCTAGGGAATAATTTCCTAGCAAAACCTAAAAACTTTTATAGGGATGAAAGAAATAAACCCATAGCTTTACTTACTCTCAACGCGAACAAATTTCTGCATAAGGGCAGTAATCACATTTTTTTAAGTCATTGGTTTGATCAAATACCTGATCCTGATCAAAAATCTCTTCAAGTGTGCTTTTCAAACTTGAAACATAATCCTCCCTATAAGCTGCATAGTCCTTCACTTCACTGTATTTTCTGTACCCGTAATTCTCTTGAAGATAGGGGTTAAAATCCTCCTTGAATATATCACGCAGGTTAAACAAGGCCGGTTTTAGAAAATATTGATTGTCCGGAAAGTTGGCCTCATACAGCAATCCATAAAAGAAGGTCTGCATGGCCGCCTTATTTCTATCAGAACTGTCCCTGTCAAACATACTTTCTACCGACTTAAAAGTCTTTTTATCTTGTCCGGATTTATAGTCTATTAATCGTACCGTATCACCAATCCTATCCACCCGATCTATGATTCCGCCCAGTGCGATAGTTAGTTCTTCCCCATTGGAGTTTATTGGGACAAATGCACGGTATTTTTTATCGGCTTCAAGTGAGATTATTTCAAAGGGAGCAGACAGTCTATCTTTCAATAATACCCCCTGTAAATATTTCTGCAAAACATCTCTGGCTATCACAAGCTGCCCTGTAAGCTGAGGGTTTTCTCCTTCTAGGAAATATTGTTCCATGATTGCTTTCATCACGGCAGGATAAACAAAGTCATTCAACTCCTCAATATCACTTACCTGAAGCACCTTACGCTTTTTCCTTTCTATATATCCCATGTACAAGTTCTCCAATGACTTGTGAACAAGATTACCAAATATAGCCGGATCCACTTCTTCTTGCACCTCTTCAGGAACATCAATCCCTGCTATATAGCTAAGGTAAAATTTTAATCTACAATCCAGCCAAACATTAAGGGCAGAGGGTGAGAAAGACAGGGGTTCCCATTCACCATATAAAGGCTTGGTATACCTCCTAAGGTGATCCATGATTGACTTGTCCTTCTCAATTACAATGGCTCTGGTTGGTGATAAATTAACAGGAATATGGGTGATGGTATCTTCCTTCTGGACGCCATCCTGATTCATCTCTATTTGAAGCTGATGAATGTACCGACTTTTCTCATTGACCTTACCTTGCTCTCCCGCAGTGGTATAAAGCAAATGAACCTCTTGGGCTTCATGCAAAAGTCGATAAAAGGTGTAAGCATATATGGCATCATTTTGCTCTTGGATAGGCATACCAAAAGCTTTGCGCAAATTAAAAGGAATCATGGAGTTCATGGAATTGGATGGAGGAAAACTTCCCTCATTCATATTACAAATGATAACCCTTTTAAAATCCAAGTTTCTAGACTCCAGCACTCCCATCAACTGCAAACCTTGCAATGGTTCGCCTTTAAACGGAAGTTTGATTTCTCCGAAGACTTGTTTAAAAATCCTTAATAAAAAGGCAATATTAACCTCCTCTTTGATCTCTTTATCCACTATCACCTTTAACCTATTCATTTGTTTGAAACACTGAAATAGGTAGGTTCGCTCCATGGTATTTTCCTCCAAGGAATCAGCCAACATCTTAATTAAACCTAATATATCATCCATCAAGGTAGCCGTAGTCATTGGCTGAAAAACTTGGGCAAACAATGCCCCACCTTCCTTTAAGACCTTCGAAGACACGTACAAGGTGTTGTTTCTGGAAAATTCATCAATTAAATGTTGAGAAAATTCCGGTGCAAGATCATATAAATAAACAGTGGACAATAATTCCTTGACAGGCTTGTAATAAAACATCAACTCCTCATTCACTATTTTACTATACCTCTGCAAATCAACCACAGCTTCCAAAAATGTAAAAATGGGGGTATGCTTGACCGGATAACCCATCGTGACATTCACCTTATTCACATTATCGGGCAAAAGGTTTAGGACAGGAAAAAGAAGTTGTTCATCAGGTAGAATGACCACTGTCTCTTCCCAGTTTTCTTCCTTCTGGGGTATGGCTTCCAATATCGCCCCCACCATATTGGCCTGGTTAATTTTTAAAGGAACGGCATAGGTTTTAACTTGTCTTTCTTTCTCAACAATTTTGTTTGGAGTAATTTCAGGAAAAGTAGGCCCTAGGATTTTATCTTTTTTATAATCCCTAAAAAACATACCTGCTTCCTGGCTGCTCGCATTTAGGTAATATTGGTCAATATCCCAATAGATCTCTGCTCCAAAATTTTTAACAAAATGCTTGATGAGTTTTTCCTCTGCCCCTGTAAAAGCATTGAAACCTACAAAGACAGTCTTCATTTCAGAGGGAGGAACATTGTCCAAAGTTTCTACTACCTCCCGATAAATACTCCCCCCGTAGGCTAAGCCCAATGTTTTTAAGGAAGAATTAAAGCCTTGATACAAGGGAAATAGAACATCCCAAAATCTAAGGAATTTCTCTTGGTGAAACCTATCTCTACTTTCAAATGAAGCCCAAAAGGCCTGAATCAATTCGATTTGGTCCGGAGAAAGGAAACTCCAGTCGCTTTCTAGTATTTTTTGTTCCTTTAAATTGACAAAAAGTTTTTCAGGGTTGACCAAAAATTGATCCAGATCATTAAAATCTTTAAGAATCATTTCACCCCAAAAGTAAAACCTATCAAAACCCTCTTCATTACCGGAAAGGGTTTTATAAACCTTGTACAGTTCATAAATCAAGCTTAATTTATCTGCAGGCCTTTTCCCAATAATATCATAGAAAAAATCTTCTATAGTGATCACCTTAGGCATATACGTAGGTCGAGAAACCAACTGCCCAAGATACTTTGTGAAAAACAAACCTGCCCTACGGTTAGGCAAGACCACCCGAATATTTTTAATATCTACGCTTCTCTTCAGTAATTCAGCCGCAGTTCGCTTTAAAAACCCTTCCATTTAAACAACTTTTTCTATTGTGCTACTTTCTATGTAACAGATATATCCATGTATTGGCATTCCTTTTTCAATGTCTTTTACAAGCTTAACATACTCCAAAACTTGTGAAGCATGAGCAACTCTCTTTTCACCGGTCTTAAAATCCACAACTACGATTTTCTCTTTATAATAAATAATTCTATCAGGCCGCTTGTGCTCACCACTCGAAAGGAATATGCCTTGTTCGGTAAGTACCTTTCCAGAGCCATCAAACCAAGAATTAAACATTTCTATTTGGCAAAGGTTGTGGAATTGACTTTCCAACAATTGTCTTTCCTCTTCAGTAATAGCCCCATCAAAAAACATACTTTGTAATTCAAGAAAAAACTCTTTCTTGGTCCGGGATTTTTCAATAATCCGATGAACGAGAACTCCAAAAGCTCTTTTTGTTACAATTTCTGAGGCTTCAAATTCTCCAAAAGCCTGCTTGACTTCCAGAGATTTTTCCCAAGGTTTGTATTTCCATACCATGGGTTGAGAAGGAGCCGAGGCTTCTTTTTTGGATTCATTCCGGTGCCAAGCCCCTAAATCAAATTCTTTTTCCTCATTGTTATAGTAGTTATTAAAAGCCAATAATTCATTTTCTTGGGCTCCAAATTGCATCACTTCGCGAAGTAGGTCAGCAACTGTCGTTAACTTATCCTTTTTATTTGGATTACTAAAAGGTGCCATTGCCATTAGCACCTCTTCTGCTCTGGTAAATCCCACATACAGCATATTTAGGCTATCGAGATGATTCATTAAATTCTCCTCTAAATATGCGGTTGAAAATGCCGAATCTTTTAATTGCGATCTCACCGACAAAGGCACTATCGCCGGAGGTAAGGCTGCATCCCAATCGTACTTGGTCCAAATAATGTTTTCTTTGCCCGTATCGAACAACTTCCAATCCAAGTAGGGCAATAGCACCACCTTGTATTGTAAACCTTTAGATTTATGGATGGTTTGAATACGGATAGCATCAAACTCCTCAGGAATTTTCACCGTTCTTTTATAGCCCTTTAGCTCCCACCAATTAAGGAAGCCACTTAAATCAGCCCTATTTTTGCCAATAAAATCATATACCGCTTCTTTGAAACCGGACAAGTAAGCAAGTTCCCCTGCTCCTTCATTCAAATCTACAAAATCGATGATTGCCTCCACCAAGTCCATGAGTGGCAACTTCCTGAAAACCGGTAGTTGTTGACAAAAACTTTCCTTTAAGCCCTTAAATTCCTCCGGCAAACTATCTTTTCTAAACAAAACATGGTTAAATGGGAGAGTTCTTATTCTGGCCAATTGTATCCAAAAGGTCTTTTCAGCCAGTGAGTCTTCCGCATCATTTACCATTCCTAAAGCCGCCAGAAGGCATTTTACAACAGATGCCTTGGTAAGAAACAATGCCTCATCTGATAATACATCATACCTGTAGCCGTTATCTCCGTTTTCTTCTGCATAAGACATCAAGGCATCTGCAATTTGAGCCGCCTGGTTATTTTTTCTCACCAAAATGGCGATGTCCTTCAATTGATAGCCCTGATCTAATAATTTCTCAATCTTCTCCGGTAATATATTCAATATTACATCGTCGTATTTGGTTTCCTTATCTGTCTCAATAAAAGACAGTGAAACCTTACCCTCTACTCCTTTGGCTTTTTGCCTCGGGGCAATTTTCTGCAATACATCGCCATAGGCCTTTTCTATTCGATCCATAGAGGCATCATCCAAGACTGTTCTTAAATGATCGCTAAGCAGTTTTGATAAATTTGAAAACAAAGTATTGTTAAAGGCTACAATATTGGGTAAACTCCTAAAATTGGTATCCAACTTTTTAACATCTATGCCAAAACCTCCAAGGTCATTCTCTACTTGCTCCATTAGCAAACGCATCTCACCACCTCTCCATCGATAAATGGATTGCTTGACATCTCCTACCACCAAATTGGTTTTACCCATAGAAAGCGTATTCAGTAAAAGCGGACGAAAACTCGCCCACTGAAAGCCGGAAGTGTCTTGAAATTCATCCAGCAAAAAATGTTGATAACGATTGCCTACTTTTTCATAAATAAACGGGGTGTCATTGTCACTTGTAATGGATTTTAGAAAATCATTTGTTTCTGAAATCAGCAGCAAATTCTCCTCTTCTTTCAATTCCTTCAACTCCCTTAATAAATAGCCAAATAAACCAAAGGTATACAAGTTCTTGGATATTGAGTCCAAGGTATTCCAGCTGCGTTTCAGGGGTTCAAACTGATGCAAAATATCACCTAATCCTTCTGCATAGGCCGATTCAATCGCAGTTTTAAGTTTACTTGTTTTGGTGTACCACTTTTCCGGTCCAAGGAGTAATTTTTCCTGGGCATCTGTAAGCGTTGGAATCGGATCTTCCTTTTTACCCAAATGATCAAATTTTTTACTGAAGGATTTAGATCCTCCGGAAAAATCTTCCCAAGAAAGACCGTTCTTATCACGGATGGCCTGAGCCGTACCCCTTAGTTCCAAGGCTTTATCAATAATAACCTGCTTCTGCCCAAATATAAATTCTTTGAATTCTTTATAAGTATCCGGATTCTCCAAAAAGGCTCCCACTTCTTTTTGAACAATTTTAAAGTCTTCTAAGAAGATCTTTTTTCCCAAATCCTCAATAGATTTTCTCAGGTCCCAAGATTTCCCTTCTGTAATCTTGCTGATAGAAAACTCCACCATCCATTTGTGTAGATCCGTGTCTTCTGCTACCCGCAACATCAGCCTGTCTACCATACGCGTCATGACACCATCCAGGTCTAGCTCAACATCAAATTTGGCTTGTAGGTCAATTTCTCTGGCAAATGCTCGAATGACTTTTTGGAAAAAACTATCAATTGTACTCACAGAAAAAGATCCAAAATCATGAAGGATAGTGGTCAAAACCTTAGCAGCCCTTGCAGACAATTCTTTGGGGGACAATTGCCATTTTTCTAAGAGCTCTTTGTGCATGGTTTCATCGGGGTCCACCCCTTCCTTAAGCCTTTTTAGTTCTTTGATAATCCTGTCCTTCATTTCTTGAGTAGCCTTATTGGTAAAGGTCACCGCTAGAATCCGGGTAAAAGCAGTGGGGGATTCAAGGGCCAACTTTAGGTAGGCAGTGGTGAGGGTATAGGTTTTCCCCGAACCTGCAGAGGATTTATAGATTTGTAAAGGAGCTTCAGTAATCATTTAAACCAATCATTTAAGGAATTAAAATGAGAAAAATATAAGCTTAAAATTTTCCTACAAAGTGAAGTTATGAAGAAAACTGTCAGACAATAACCAATTATTGAATAATTTTGAAAATGGCTGTCAATAAAAGCCCTTAAGCAAACTAAAAAAAATAAGCGTCAATGTTTTTTTATATCTCACAATTATTTAGTTTTTTGATAATGCCTTTTAATATTTGCTTAATGCTCATTCTTATAGGCTTTGTTTTTAAACAAAAATCTTGGGGTAAAACCCTATTACCTACCGGGATAATATTGCTTCTATTCTTTTCCAATGGCTATTTAGCCAATTGGGCGATATATAAATGGGAACCCCAACCCAAAGCGCTTTCTTCTTTGCCAAGCTATGAACTGGGCATAGTCCTGACCGGAGTCACCAACCTTAATATGCTCCCAAAAGACCGGACCTATTTTACAAGGGGAGCCGACAGAGCCACCCATACCGTACAACTGTATAAAATGGGGAAAATAAAGAAAATATTGATTTCGGGAGGTTTGGGCTATGATCCGGTTCACCCTCTATCAGAAGCAGAATCCTTAAGGGATTTCATGATCTGGGCAGGAGTGAAAGAATCGGACATTATTACAGAAACAAAAGCAGTAAATACAAGGGAAAACGCTTTATTTAGTGAGGAAATCATTAGATCAAATAAAATCCGACTGGAGCCCACAGATAAGATGCTCTTGATTACCTCCGCTTTTCACATGAAAAGAGCCAAAGCCTGTTTTTTAAAGGTTGGATTAAACCCCGATACTTTCCCTGTAGATTTTTATGGAAAAGTACCGAGGCTGAATTTTAAATCAATCGTTCAACCTGATGTAGGCTCACTGGTAGCTTGGCATAAACTAACCAAAGAATGGGTGGGATTAGCTGTTTACTCCCTTGTAGGGTATATTTAAAAAATGCTGGTTATTCACTTAACTTACCAAGTGGATGCCTTTAACTTAGGCATGGCTCTAACAATGTCACTAACGCTTATCTGACCTATTAACTTTCCGTCTTTTACCACAGGGAATCTTCTAATCTTCATGGTTAAAAACCGATCTGCTGCATCAAATATTGAAATTTCCGGTGGCAAGGTATAAACCTCTTTAGTCATATGCTCCGCTACCGATGCAGGAAACTTAGGCGTATTGGTGTATTGACCTTTAATGATTTCTTTAAGACAATCTCCTTCGGAAATCATACCTACAAGTCCACCATTATCATCCACTACCGGCGCCCCTGAAATTCTCTTTCTTGTAAGCACCGTTATGACATGATCTATGGTATCCTCTGCTCTAAAGGTGATCAAATTTGTGGTCATGAAATCCTTGACCAAAATAGGTTGATCACTAATTTTTGGTGGGGCTTGTCTTACCCCCTGAAAACTTTTTACCATCTTTATAGGGTTTATTGTGAGGGAATAATATATTAAATTTACCTCATAAAAACAAACTTTGACACCAAAAAAATTAAAACTATAAAATAAAAATAAGGTCAATCAAAAGTAAAACGACGATTCAATTAACCTTTTTATAATGTTATCCACCAAAAAACAATTGTTATTTTAGATTATGATCTATAACGATAAGCTCACCGTACTCCACTTTAAACCCAGAAGAACAATAAAAATCTTACAACTTTTTCAGATAAACCACCAGCTCCTCCACCAATTGGGGAGCTACAGTCAACACCATCCCTTCCGTCTCCTCCATTTGAGAGAGTCTTAAATGGTCATTGACACCCTCCATAGCTGAGGGCCTGAATTGCTTACAGGAAGCATGTATTTCTTTAAGTAATCCTGTCATATTTAAATCAGCTATGTCCTGAAGCATTAAACCTCCACCGGGCAAAATTACAACCCTATCTCTGGCTTGCATTAACAAATCTAAAATTAAAGGCATCCCTTCCATCACACTGTTTTCTCCTCCGGATGTCAATATTCTAGAAAACCCCAACTGGATGATCTCTTCTAAGGCACATTTCTTGTCTTCCAGCACATCAAAAGCCCTATGAAAGGTACAAGGCTTGCCTTCAGCGGCTTGGATCAATTGCAAGCAAGCCGCTTGGTTTACCTTTCCGGATTTATTCAAAATACCGAAAACAAATCCATCAGCTCCTTGTGACAAAAAAGATTTAACGTCTTCTTTCATGACCGTTATTTCCAACTCAGAATACACAAAATCACCTCCTCTTGGTCTGATCATAACAAAAATGGGGACATTAACCTTACTCTTTAACACCTTTAACAATCCCAGGCTTGGGGTAGTCCCCCCTTCTCCAAAATCAGCACATAGCTCAAGTCTGTCTACGCCATTTTCTACGGCAAGTAAAGCTGCTTCCAACGTATATACGGGAGACTCTAATAAAATATTCTTCATGCTTAGGTTCCTAATTATTTAAACCAACTTTTTGAATCAATCATGGCTTGTTCAGAGGCATGGTGCCGAGCAAAATTAAACCCGGGTCTAATAGCGTAAGCACCGAAATCACCTTCTTTATTCAAGGCGAGAAAACCAATCTGGGTATTGTCTATATCTTTACACTTACTGACTGCTCTTTTCACTGCTTCTTCACATGCCTCTTGTGGGGTTCTGCCCTGTCGCATCAATTCTACAATTAAAAACGAACCACAAATGCGAATAACTTCTTCTCCCAGCCCAGTGGCTGTGGCAGCTCCAACTTCTTCATCTACAAACAAACCAGCTCCTATAATAGGGCTATCACCTACTCTGCCATGCATCTTGTACCCCAGACCACTTGTGGTACAGGACCCTGCCAGCTTGCCGGAGGCATCCATACCAATCATTCCTATGGTATCATGATTTTCAACATTAATTATGGGTTTGTATTGGGCATTTTTTTTCCAATTTTGGTAGGCTTTTTCTGCACCGGCACTTAACTCCTCTTTTTCAATAGGCATTCCTTCCTGTATAGCAAATTGTCGTGCACCTTCACCGACCAACATGACATGAGGTGTTTTTTCCATAACCAGGCGAGCTAAAGTGATGGGGTGTTTCACTTGCCTTACAAAAGCAACTGAGCCACATGATCCGTCTCCTTTCATTATAGAGGCATCCAAGGTAACGATGCCTTCCCTGTCAGGAATTCCGTTTAGACCTACTGAAAGCACATTTTTGGCTATTTCCGTAACTTTAACTCCTTCTTCTACCGCATCCAATGCGTCACCATTGGTGGATAAAATACTCCAAGCTTTGTCGTTGGCTGCCATCCCATGATTCCAGGTGGACAATACTTGAGCACTCTTCTTATTATTGTTATTTATTTTTGCGGTATCAGCAATTGCTTTTACCTGATTTGCAAAAGGACTAATAACCAATGAAGAAAGTAATGCTTTATGAAGAAATTCCCGTCTGCTTTTCATAGATTTTTTTTATTTCTTACTTATTTTTGAAAAAGTTTTGAAACAAACATGATTATTTTTTTTGAAAAATTGACAGGTAAAAGGCATTTATTTTAAAATAAATTAATCCACGAAACCTATCCATTATAGCATTTTCAAGCTTTTTCCCCTTTATTTTGTTGGGTACAGGCGAATAAATATTAAGTGAAATTAACCATTGCTTATTAGAAAATGTAGATTTTTTTATTTAAGTTGCCTTAATTAAATAAAATTTTTATTATTTTGCATCAAAGTTTATCCTATGAATTTAATAGACCCGAAGATTGTCCTGGATAAGAAGGAAGGTGTAGTTGAAATTAAGAACTATATCAACAAATTAAAGATAGTAAAAGAGCTGTATACACTAGGCAATAATACTGCCAGTAATATCTGCCAATTGGTAGGCATAAGTCTACCCACCGTAAATCTTTTACTGACAGACTTATTAGAAGAGAAAATTATAATCAAGGAAGGCCGAGGGCAGTCCCAGGGAGGGAGAAAACCTGATCTTTACGGTCTTGCACCTGATTCATTTTATATATTGGGTATAGACTTGAATAGGTTTGGTGCAAAGGCAGCCATCTACAATACCAAAAATGAAAAGGTAAGTGATATAAAATCCATTAAACTGTCTCTTAATAATGAACTAGAAACCTTGGATGCAATTTATGATTTTTCAATGAAAATCATCCATTCATCCGAAATTCCAGAGGAGAAGGTAATAGCGGTAGGAATTAGTATGCCCGGATTAGTCGACAGTGTTTCGGGTGTAAATCACACCTACCTAAAATCGGGCAAAAAGAACTTGAAAGATCAGTTGGAGGAAAAATTTTCCCGGAAAGTATTCATAGAAAATGACGCAAGAGCAAAAACTCTTGCTGAGTTTAAATTTGCCAACAAAGGTTCCAATAAAAATGTGATGGGAATTTTTGTTGATTGGGGAATAGGGCTTGGAATTATCATAGACGAAAAACTTTATCGGGGATACTCAGGATTTGCTGGTGAATTCAGTCATTCTCCCTTGTTTGATGCCAAAGAAATAAGTTGCACCTGTGGCAAAAGGGGCTGCTTAGAAGCAGTTGCTTCCGGTGGGGCAGTAGTTCGGTTGGCTAAGGAAGCCATATTACTGGACAAAGACTCGATTCTGGCAAAGTTAAGTAATGGTAAGGAAGAGAATCTAGAACCTTCCACTGTTGTAGAAGCAGCGATTGCCGGGGATCAAAGGGCCATCAGTATTTTATCTGATGTGGGGCTTGATTTAGGCCGCGGTATTGCCATATTAATACAGTTGCTCAACCCTGAGTTGATCATATTAGGAGGGGCAATAGCAGAGGCCAAGCAGTACATTACTACACCTATTCAACAAGCCTTAAATATTTATAGTATGGCCAAGTTAAGAGAAAAAACTTCAATTGAGCTTTCTCAATTAGGTATGGAGGTAGGGCTCAGAGGAGCTATTGCCATAGTTAATGAGCATATATTTGAGGACACTATTAATTCACAATAAATTAAAACAAAATAGATACAAGCATATGTTAGCGAATTATCCACTTTCCAAGACCGAAGAGGCCTTCTTTAAAGATTCAGATGTAGAGAAGATCACTACCAAAATACCCTATCTTACGGTTGATAATTTCCCAAAATTGGGACTCCTTACTGCCTGCAGATTTTTGGAATGGGCCTCTACTAACCCTGAAGGGGTCATCAGTCTTCCAACAGGAAAAACTCCGGAATACTTTATCAAGTGGACCAAGTTTCTTCTTGAAAACTGGGAAGAGAAGAAAGGCCTGGAAATAAGAAAAAAATACGGTTTAATTGACTGCAAAAAGCCGGTATTAAATGGCTTACACTTTGTGCAGATTGATGAGTTTTACCCTATTTCTGCAGAACAAAACAATAGCTTTCACCATTATGTAAATAAGTTTTATATTGAGGGCTTTGGTCTGGATCCAAAAAAAGCATTACTAATCAATTCGGATGAAATAACACTTGCTGAAGGCAAAAGTTACAAGGAAATATTTCCGGATTCTAAAGTAGACTTATCATTACGTTTCAGAGAATACAAAACTCCTTTGGAAAAACTTCAACAAGAATCTATCTACTTGATTGACCAGTGGTGTGGGAAATATGAAGCTAAAATCCGTGAAAAAGGAGGAATCGGATTCTTTTTAGGAGGGATTGGCCCGGATGGTCATATTGCCTTCAACACCCGTGGTTCGGATATCTTTTCTACTACCAGACTTACAGAGACCAACTTTGAAACTCAAGCCGTAGCAGCAGGTGATTTAGGTGGGATAGAAATATCTGCAAACCGTTTGGTTATTACTATTGGTTTGGACACCATAGTTCATAATCCTGATGCTGTAGCCATTATCATCGCAGCAGGGGAAGCCAAAGCGGGCATAGTGAAGGAATCTTTGGAACAATCCATGACCAATATTTATCCGGCAACTGTATTGCAGAAACTAAAGAATGGAAGGTTCTATATTACAAAAGGTGCCGGTTCAAAATTAACAGATAGTACTGACCAATACTATTTTAAAGGGGAATGGACGGATACAAAAACGGAACGTTCAGTATTGGAACTTTGCAAGAAACTTCAAAAATATGGTCATAGAATCACTCTTGAAGATTTAAAAGAAGACAAATACACCAGTCTGATACCTGACTTGAACGAGCATACGGTAAAAAATGTAATCAAAAGCATTAGTGAGAAAATAGATAGGGGGATGAAGGAAGAGAAGAATGAAGTATTTCTCCACACCGGTCCTCACCATGATGATATTTCACTAGGCATTTTACCTCAGATCACCAAGCAATTGCATGAGATCAGCAATGATGCTCATTTTGCTGTCTTGACCTCAGGTTTCACCGCTGTGACCAACACTTTTGTTATAGAAACCTTAAGAAGCACTAAAAGATTTTTGGACAACGGTAGGATTCAAATGGTTAACTTTGAGGATTTTTATACCTCAGGCTATAAATTAAAGATGGACAAAGATGTGTACCATTACTTAACCAATGTAGCCTCAGATAATGCCG
The DNA here is from genome assembly GCF_054781075.1 of Cyclobacterium sediminis. Taxonomy (NCBI): domain Bacteria; kingdom Pseudomonadati; phylum Bacteroidota; class Cytophagia; order Cytophagales; family Cyclobacteriaceae; genus Cyclobacterium; species Cyclobacterium sediminis. The sequence continues at coordinate 157,306 of NZ_BAAGVC010000003.1, forward strand.
AAGAAAGACTAAGAGGCCTATGCCACCGGTTGGTAAGGGCAATAGTTTTCACCTTTGGTATCAAATCTACTCAAGAACTAAGAGAACAAATTAACGAGATCATAACAGTCCTTAAAAACTCTTATGATGGAGAGAAGAACCCTAAAAACATACAGACCTTAAAAGGAATGATTAGGGAGTTTGAGGAAGAACTTGTATGGGCTCATTTTGGCGTTCAGGTAAAAAATGTCCACCACCTAAGATTAGGCTTCTACACAGGGGATATCTTTACCGAGCAGCCGGACAAGAAACGGGATGTTGAACCTATTTTGAATATGCTTAGAGAAATTAAGCCTACTAAACTTAGTTTAACATTAGACCCTGAAGGCAGTGGCCCAGATACGCATTATAAAGTATTACAAGCAACTGCTGAAGCTGTAAGGCAGTGGAGCTTAGAAGAAGACTTAAGTGATTTCAAAATCATTGGATACAGGAATGTCTGGTTTAAATTTGATGCTGCAGAATCTAACGTTATTGTACCTGTTTCTTTAGGAGACATATCGGTCATGGAAGATTCCTTCTCAAATTGCTATTTGAGTCAGGTAAATGCCTCATTCCCAAGTTATGCACACAATGGTAAATTCAGTACCCTAGCAAAAAACACCTGGGTAGACCAATTAAGTGATGTGCAACTTCTCCTTGGTAAAAACTATTTCTACCAACATCAATCTGCGAAAGTTAGATCCAGCCATGGCCTGATATTTTTCAGGGAAATGGATGTTGAAGACTTCTTGGTTGAAGCTAGAGAATTAGAAAAATCAACCGAAGGTATGCTTTAATACACTTCGTTAATTTAATCAAATTCGTCTGTGAAAAATTTTCATGGACGAATTTGATACTCAATATCGAAAAGATTGACACAATGTCTTTGCGCCATTGGAGATCAATTAGAAGGTTAATATTAATGGTAATCAGGTATATCCTGAAATTTTGGGAGTAAAATGAAAGTAAACAATATGGTACTAGGTTTGGACATCGGGGGTACTAAAATTAGTTCAGGATTATTTAGAAATGGAAGCTTGACAGATAGCAGGGAAATAAAAACTCCTGCGAAGTCCCCAAAAGACGAAATCCTAGAAACCATTTCCCAACAAGTCGAAGCCTATAGACATTTTAATTTTAAGGCCATAGGGATAGGGATTCCAGGTTTGGTCGACCCAACTAATGGTATTATTTATAACTTGGCAAATATTCCTTCTTTCCATAATGTTAACCTAAAAAAATATTTGGAAGAGAAGTTTGGAGTTCCTGTGGCCATTAACAATGACGCCAATTGTTTTGCCTTGGGAGAGTATAAATTTGGCGCTTCCAATATCCACAAACATGTTATCGGCATCACCTTAGGCACAGGTATCGGTACAGGGATAATAGCCAATGGTCATTTGTATACGGGCAAACTTTGTGGAGCAGGCGAATGGGGAGCGATACCTTATTTGGATGGAACCTTTGAAGACTATTGTGGCAGTAAGTTTTTCAAAGAAAAACACCATATTAGTGCTAAAAAATTAGCAAAAAAAGCCAGTGAAGGTGATCAAGAAGCCATCAGGATATTTTATGATTTTGGAAAACATATTGGGGCACTTATTTACAGGCTGTTGTTAACTTTTGCACCTGAAGCCATAGTGCTTGGTGGTTCAATAAGAAAAGCCTTCCCTTATTTTGAAAAAGGAATGCAAGAAATAATTGATGCTTTCCCCTACCTACCTATCTCGGAAAATTTAAAAGTTTACGTTTCTGGTTCAAATGATTCAGCCATACTTGGCGCTATCTCTTTGGTAGAAGAAAATAAATACCTGGTAAATATGCAGAATAATGTAAATGCTAGCAACCCAATTGCTTAAGGATTTTTATAACCTGAATGTAGCTAAAATAATATTTTCTGTTTACGTTTAATAAGCATTCATATCCCTCCCTATCGGAGGGATTTTTTTATATTAATTAACAGATACACCTTTTGTCTTAATCTGAATAATCCTCTTTCACATCTTAATCAAACTAAACAAATAATTATCAGTCTGATACATTAGACCTGTAAAAGGCACCATTCCTAAACTTCCCAAATCCTTCCTATAAAATATTTCTGTTCTTAATTTAGATACAAAGATCAAATTGGATATTTGCCTTTAACCATTTTTTAAATATATTTAAAACACAATTTTACCCAATATGTCAAAAAAGCAAAACCCTATAATTCTTTCTTTACTTTTTCTAAGCCTTACCAGCAATTTATTTGCACAAAAAGCCTCTGCTGAGAAGGAAACATTTGTTCGAGACAAGATGATCGAACACCTGTTCTCCATAACAGATATAATGGTTACTGATGTCACTAGCCCTCCGGGAGCGGCCAGGTTTTACAGTTACTCTTTATTGGCCGCCTATTTGGCCTATAACAATAATGGGAATTTAAATGACTTACCAATGGTTAAGCATTTCAATGCGCCGCTGCCTGATTTAGAGCCCGAAATGGCGCTTGAAAAAAATAATATCAGCCTGGCATTTGCCGGTACCTATGCAATGCTGGAGGTGGGTAAAAAGATTATGCCCTCAGGAAAAAAGCTTAGTGCAGCCCAAGAGGATTTGGTTCATCACTATTCAAAAAACAGACTCCTAAAGAAAAGAGAAATCAGACAAGGCATAAACTATGCTGAGAGTATTGCTTCAATAGTATTGGAATACGCCAGAAAAGATGGATACTTGCAATTAAGCACCTTAAAAAGATATAGCCCTACCAAGGGTAAGGGTAAATGGTATCCTACACCTCCTGCTTATTTGGCAGCCATAGATCCGGAATGGAGAACAATCAGACCATTTTTTATCAACAGTGCAGACGCCTTCAGCCCAGCCCCTCCTGCAGCTTACTCAGAAAACGAGAATAGCTCATTCTTCAAACAATTAACAGAAATCTATGAAGTCACTTCCAACTTAACAGAGGAGCAGCAATTAATCGCAAACTTTTGGGATTGCAACCCCTTTAATGTGTCTTACAGTGGACACATGGCCATTGGACTAAAGAAAATTTCTCCGGGCGGCCACTGGATGGGGATCACAGGTATTGCCAGCCAAAAAGCAGCACTAGACTTTAAAGAAAGCCTCTATATACACACTCTTGTGGCCTTGGGCCTTCACGATGCTTTCATTAGTTGCTGGGATGAGAAGTATAGGAGTGACCGGATACGGCCTCTTACAGCCATCAACAGGCTTATCGATGAGGAATGGCGCCCCATCTTGCAAACGCCTCCTTTTCCGGAATACACCAGTGGACATAGTGTAATCTCTAAAACCTCCGCTGTTCTACTCACCTCCTATTTTGGTGATAATTTCAAGTTTATTGATACCTCAGAGGTTTATTTCGGCTTACCAGAACGTGCATTTGACTCCTTTTTAATTGCATCCAATGAAGCTGCAATTTCAAGATTGTATGGAGGCATTCATTTCAGAGATGCCATAGAAGTAGGCATGAAACAAGGAGAGAATATTGCCCAATATATACTGGAACAAATCAAGACAAATCCAAATCGCCTAAGCAGTGATGTTGGAAAATAAATTATTCCTATTTAGTTTCTGATATTTTAAAATCATTCACTACAAGCTCAAAGCCTTTGCCTTTCGGAGATGCAGCCATAAAACCTATTCGCAATGAAGGTGCAGGTGGGAAATAAGCCTGTCTTAGCAACTGAAAATCCTTACCATCTAAACTGTAACTGATCTCCACATAATCGTTTCCCCTTATTGCTTTGATATAAAAAGCGGATGGGCTATCATTTAGTGCTACTACAGACCAATCTGAACCATCTCTTGTAACGACTGCACTGGCATTTTGGATGCCATCTACATATTCGATACCGGCTTTGATCCAATTTTCATCATCCAATAAGATCATTAGACCGGCTTGATCATAAAGAGCCGTATAATTCCCGGTAAATTGAACCAGCAACTCAAAGTCTCCGGTTTGATCCGTATGTAAAAAATGACCGGAGTTTTTGATAAATCCATAATGGGTTTTTCTCCAAAAATCTGTTTCTGCATCAGTCATCAAAGACAATATACCTTTTTCCTCAGACCATTGCTTTGGAGGATTCATCCAGTTGAAATCACGTCTTTTTATAGTAAGCATAGCTTATAAATTTCTAGTTAATATATAATTTAATGGATTTCTTGTAAATCTCCCTGTGACAATCCGTTAGATTTACATTGAATTAGCTAACATAAAAATTTAGGCGTTTTTCTGAAAATTTACCTCCATACAGTACCAGTGTCAGCCTTCCACTGTTTCAATACTCCTTTACCCTAGGACATCCTCAATGCAAACTTAAATCATTGAAAGGTCCATTTATCCAAAGCTTTCCTTGATAAAAGTAAAAAAGGAAAACAAGAACAAATAATGCCCATTTTCCTTTTTATATATTATCCTATTTGTAAACCTCCTGGATCATCAAACTGAGAATTATCAATTCACATCGATAACCATCTTCCCTAAAGAAACCACAATCTTCAACAGTCTATCATTGATGCCTTTTCTGGCGTTGGCAAAGGAGTCTTTGTTATAACAATCGGTATAGTCACTTAGATGTAAAAAGAGTTTGCTTCCGCCTTCGGTTAGTTCCACACTGATCTTCAAACCACTGCTATAATCCAGCTGGACAATATCCATCTGCCTTAGTTCCGGCTCACTTTTTCTACCTGTAAGCTTATTAAAGAACAGCTGTTTTTTATAATCGGAAATACTAACCAACTCCTCATGCATGGCGTCTGAAGGAGGCTTTGTCCTGAATCTATCAAATATTTTCTTGTTTTCACCTTCTGAAGTAATATTGAAGGTTTTTTCTCCATACAGTTTATACCTGATTTGAAGGTCAACATGAAAATCAAAAAGGCTCTTTTCCTTGCCTTTCAATTCTTTCACCAATTCTTCAATCATTGAAATTTGAAGTTCAATGTTTTTATTTTTATCAAGATCCAGAATCACGTGATTTCTTTCATCGAAAGCCAAATAGGACTCAATAGGATCTTCTATTTCTAAAATCTTTTCTTTAAGGTCTTCATATCCGGCATGTGATTCTTTATATGCCCCATTATTTTTGGTTACAATTTTATCAATTTGCTGTGAAAGAACAATTCCCTTAATAACCAATTTTGTTTTTTCTTCATCCATGGAAGGAAAAGAGTTTCCGGCAAGAAAGGTATGGGTGAAAATTGCACCTTGCTGGTGGGCATTGAAAACCAAAAACCTTCCCTCCGCATTGGGGTAGCCAATAATGGTTCTGGATAAATCCGAATCAAAACCTATGACATAGTCATAATCCTGTCCTTTTATTTGATCCAAAGCCGGTAACAAAAACTTATAATTAAGGTTTTCTTCAGGGTTTTGTCCAGGAGTATAGAACATGGTTTCAATCTTTGTTTCTGAAACACACTTTAACCCTTTGGCAGTCTCTGGCAGATAAAGTAACCCTTTGGGCGTAATATTTACTTCTACAGGCTGGTCGTTTTCCATTTGTATACTTATTTCAATTTAGTAGGTGATACCTATTATGTATAAACTATTGATTTGCTAGCCCGGAGGATTACCTTTCATCTCTAAAATCCCAGGCGGAAGGAATAAGTATCAAAATTATGTTTTAATAAACGACAATGCAAGTAAGCACCCTAAGGTTTCTTAAATTATCTTGTAATAACTGGTCTCTCCCCTACTATTTCGAGAATTTTTAAAAAATATCTTCAAATTATACAGAGTTAGGATGTACCTATTTGTTCTAAGCTATTCGGAATTGCCGACAATTCAGATCAAACTAACACCGACTTAATAAATCGTACATATTTAAAACCAAATAATGGAAAAAGCATTTGTAAAAAAGTGCAAACAAAGTCCAAGCAATAACTAAAGGGCCTCTTGCAACAGCCTATCATAAATAGGTAAGCATTCATTTAAAATGGGAAGCAACCGATCCGGGAAAGCAATATTCCTTTGGCGGTAAGGCTGAAAACCTGTAGAAAGATGTACATTTTTATACCAATATTTGGCCCAGACACCGTCTTCGGGGATAGGCCCCTTTGACCAACGAAGCATTTCCTGATCAAATGGAATATCAATAAAATTACACAGTTTACGCAATTGAGCTTCCGGATCCTTTAATACCTTCTTGGCATCTAAAACCACAAATGGAAGGCGCATAGATTTAAAATATTCCAGCAATTTTAATTGTATGGCATATCCTATATCACTCATTTTAGGTTCCTCAATCACCGCTGAGAAGGACAATAACATCTCTTTGGGATCTCGTGTTAGAATGACATTTACTCCAGATTCCATAAATCCCCAGTCAAGCCCTATGAGGTGGTGACTCATGTGCTTATAGAAGGTCACAGGCTTTTTACCCGGTCTCTTCATTTCATCAATTACTTTCTCCCCCTTGATTTCCATGCTCGAAAGGATATCATCGGCCCCGGGATGAAGTGGTTTCGCCGGAGAGCAACTAAGATAATGTGCATACAAAGGTTCATCAACAACGTTTGTATCTTGCCGCTGCGCAAAACTATACATCAAGGCTGTGGAAATATTTCTAGGTCCCGACCATAGAAACACTTTCTTGTCATTCGTATCCGACATAATTATTTTAACTCTTCAACAATCAATCCTTCATAAAATTGGCGCAAATTGGAGGTAACAGGGCCACAACTTCCATTACCGATGGGTTTCCCATCGATTTTAACCACAGGAGTAAGCCCTCCAAAGGTCCCTGTAACAAAAGCCTCATCCGCACCATACACATCAAATAGGGAGAAGTTTTTTTGTAGGCATTTAATCCCATGCTGAGCACAAACCTTAATCACATTACCTCTGGTGATACCATTCATACAGTACTCCCCTGTAGATGTCCAAACTTCTTCCCCTTTCACCATAAAAAAGTTGGTCGCATTACAAGTTGAAACAAAGCCATTGACATCCAACATCAAAGCCTCATCTGCCCCTGCCTCTATTGCCTGGATCAAAGCTTGTACTTCATGGAGTTTGCTATGACAATTTAATCTGGGATCTAGGTAATCCGGGGAACCTCTTCTAATAGTGCTGGTAAAAAGGCTTATTCCTAGGTTTTTACTTTCCTCCGCTGCTGCTTTAAACTCTGCTATAATTACAAGATTAGGTCCGGAAATAGTAAGTCTTGGATCTTGAGAAGGCGTCTTTTTAATTCCTCGGGTCATCATGACACGGACATGGACATGGTCCCTCATCCCATTTATCTCAAGAGTTCGATGAACATTGGTTATCAACTCCTCTTTGGAGAATGGGATGTCAATCCCTATCACTTTGGCAGATTGCCAAAGCCTATTTAAGTGTTGATCAATAAATATAAGCTTTCCCTGATGCACCCTGAAAGCCTCCCATACGCCATCCCCTACCAAATAGCCGCTGTCAAAAACTGAAATCTTAGCCTCACTTCGATCATGAAACTTTCCATTGATTAAAATCTTGACAGTATCATTTCTGGCATCCTCCACTGCTTGATGTGTACCTTTTACCATAAGTTTTAATTAAATGTAGTACTATAAGCCAAATAATTTTTCAAAAAAAATCTTAATCTATAGCTAATTTTTCAATGCTATTCAACTCAGGGTTTCCTCCTCTATTTCCACACCCGGCAGCCAAATATACGTTTTCACTTATAGTTACTGCAGGAAATCCATGCCTCCCTCTATTTAATTGATTCAATAATTTCCATCCTTTTTTTGGATGAAAATATTCAACTTCAGCATGTGCTTTTACTTGGGCATCAGACTCTCCTCCAATCACCAAAAAACCTTCTTTATAAGGGATGGTAGTACTTCCTGCTCTTTCAGTTGGTAGGGGATAATTTTCTAGCGTTGTCCATTTTTCAGTAGAAAAATCATACACATCCAATTCCGGATAAGTAAGTTCAAACCCATGTCCTTCTTTCGCAAAAGAACGCCTTCCTCCTACTGCATAAAGCTTGTTGTCAACTACTACAGCTTGAAAATGATCCCTAAGCCTTGGCATGGAAGGTAGTGTTTTCCAAACTCCGGTTTTCGGATCATATTCATCCACATAGTCTCTATTGTCTGCCCAATGTCCATCTTGCGCACCACCTAAGAGGTAAAATTTATCCTTGTAGACCACTAGGCCTGCAGCTCCCCTTCTTCTATCCGCTGGAATCTCGTGACTTTTGGTCCAAGAATCCTGCTTCGGATCATATATATAGACATTTTCTACAGGTTTTTCATGTGGATAACCACCTGTAAAAGCACCAATGACATATATTTTTCCTTTATAACTTACCGCCTGAAAATGATGCATTTCGAGTGGCGTGTTTTTAAGCTTTGTCCAGTTATTATTGGCCGGGTCATAAACCTCCACAGGCTTATCTCCCCTTCCTCCAATTAAATAAAATTTCCCATTTACAGCTGCGCCGGAACATTCATGCCGTTCAGTACAGGTATCTTTAGGCTTTAGTGTTTCCCAGGTTTGCGCTTGAACAAGCGTTCCTAAAAGAGCCAATGCGAATGTAAAAACTAACTTTACCATAATTGATTTTTCTGGTTTGACTAATAATTATCCATTTACAAGTATAATACCTAAAATTACAAATTTTAATGGCCTCATTGACATTCCTTGAAAATAAAACAAGCTAGAAAACTAAAACTAAAGGTGTAAGTAGAATTAAGAGTCCACCTGTTGATGAGTTCCGTACGGGATTTCCATATAGAATTGATATCCGGAAAGTTTTTCGGTTTTAAAAAATTATATCACCTATACCACCTACTAATACCAATCTTATATTTTGTTATAATAAAGGTTAACAGATGTTAATACACCTAAATTGCAAATTTTACCTCATACTTTCGAAGACCCCATTTCTTTAAAACCATGAGGAATATCCCATTCTTTTATTTGACTTCATTACTATTTACTTGGTTTCCGATGCTAGCTAAAACGGATCCAATAGAACCCTTCCTTCTCAAAGGAAGGTTGCTTGATGTCCATACCATGCAACCTATTGATAATGCCCATATATATTGGTCAAAGGCTCAGGCAGTAAGTGACCAAGAGGGGAAATTTTCTATTAGGGTAAAAGAAAAAACTTTGCTTAGCATCACTCATATAGGTTATACCAAGACAAATTATTTGATAAATGATAAAAATGAAAGCCCCATCACTGTTTTTCTTAATCCGGCGGCAGTGGTACTGGATAAAGTAACTGTTGGTGTGTTACCTGATGAACAAACCTTTAAACAACAGATTTTAGCGGCCAAAGCTCCTTTCCACAGGCAAGATCAAATGTTAAACCCAAAATATGTAATAGACAATCTATTACGTGCTGAAATCGCTTCAAAACCAGCCACTTCGTTGCTGTTTTCAATTTCACCATAGCGGTGCTATGCTAAAATCTCCAAACAGCCTGATTTTCTTGCGATTGCAACACTCATCACGAATTCTATTACATAATCCGGGTTAAAAAGCAACCTTCAATTCATGAAAAACATCAACCATTTGGCTTATTTCTATGATATGAGCAGCTATGACAAACTATTATCAACTTTAGACAATAAGGGCTCAATGCTATTTTTCTCAAGTAACCCCCTATTGGGTATAAAAGGATTGATTCGCAGGTTAAGACAAAAACCGGCACTTCCTAAAAAAACCAGGGTATCGAGTGATCATCATATTCCTTTATATCCTTATCAAAGAAAGAAAGGCGAATTCCAAAAATATTTTGATTAGGTAATTTTTAGCCGAGTAAATACTTTTTAAACTGCTCGTAATCGTTTTCCATAACGGTAACCTTTTTCTCCCCTTGCATAAATGCAGCTAACCTTTCAGGCAAAACCAATACTTCTCCGAGAGCATCTTCCACCGTACTTCTAAATTTTCCCGGATGTGCGGTTTCCAAAAATACTCCTTGATAGTTACCCGGCTGCTTGTCCATGAAGGCTTTTAGTCCAAGGTAAGCAACAGCTCCATGCGGATCCATGGTATAACCTGTTTCAGTTTTCACCTTTACCATGGCTTCGTTTGTGCTTTCATCACTGTAGAAACAACCTTGCACCTTTTCCTTTAATTTTTCTTCATCTCCTCCAAACAAAGCCAACAGCCTGTAAAAATTACTTGGGTTCCCTACATCCATACTATTACTAATGGTTTGGATAGAAGGTTTGGGAGTAAATTCCTGTCCACTCAAATAATCAGGCACCACTTTATTCACATTGGTTGCTGCAATAAACATATCAATCGGTAACCCCATTCTTTCCGCCAATATACCTGCTGCTAAATTACCAAAATTGCCACTAGGCACGGAAAAAACAAGCTTCTTGCTCCCCTTAGGCAATTTAGAATACGCATAAAAGTAATACAGGCATTGAGGAATCCACCTTGCTATATTGATGGAGTTTGCAGAAGTTAATAACAATTGGCTGTTTAATTCAGGATCCAAGAAAGCCTCTTTTACCATTTTTTGGCAATCGTCAAAAACACCTTTTATTTCAATGGCGTGAATATTTTTACCTAGGGTAGTAAATTGCTTTTCTTGGAGCTCACTTACCTTACCGGACGGGTACAGGATTACAACTTCCACGCCTTCCACACCTAAGAAACCATTGGCCACAGCACTACCTGTATCACCGGAAGTGGCTACCAGCACCTTGATTGCTCCCTTATCCTGAAGCATGCTCATCAATTTAGAACAAAACCTTGCGCCAAAATCCTTAAAAGCCAGAGTGGGTCCATGGAAGAGTTCTAGGGTAAACACATCCTGCTCTACCGGCACTACGGGTGCATCAAAATCCAAAGTATGGTCCACCAAGGTTTTGATTTGCTCTTGGGACAAATCTTCCGAGAACAATGCTGAAATGACCTTATAACCAATCTCCTTAAAAGAAAGCTTGTGTATGTTGGAAAAAAAATCCAAACCTAAAACTGGAATTTTTTCAGGCATATACAATCCCTGATCAGGCGCCAGCCCCTTTATAACAGCTTCTTTTAAATCTACCTTGTGATTCGGATTATTGGTACTATAATATTTCATTAGAAAGTGACAGGTTTGTCAGGAATTAAATTTCTTCTTCTACAATATAAGCTCCTCTGGTATTGATAGCGGAAACATATAGGTCTATGGGCAATTGCAATTTATCAAATACTTGTTGGGAAAGCCTGCTTACTTCCCAGGCAATTTCCTCGGTTGGAGACAAAACAAATATTGTAGGCCCAGAACCTGAAATACCACAGCCCAAAGCACCTGCCGGAACAATACCCTCCTTAACTTCGTCATATCCTGGGATTAAAATAGACCTGGAAGGTTCTGCAATTACATCATTCAGCGAGCGGCTGATTAAGGCCATGTCTTCTTGAAACAAGCCTGCCACTAGACCGGCGATATTACCCGATTGAGTAGTAGCATCTTGCAAAGTCACGTTTCTTCTTAAAACACTTCTTGAATCAGAGGTGTTCAATTCCAAATGAGGGTGAATCAAAGTACAATAAAGCCCTCTAGGTACATTTAATGGAATTACATCCAAAGGTTTGTATTCACGAATCAATACAAACCCACCCAATAGAGAAGGGGAAATATTGTCTGCATGCCCTGCGCCACAGGCGATCCTTTCAGACTCAATACCGAATGGCAATAGGTCCTTTTTTTCATAGGGATTTCCTAGTAACGTATTGGTGGCAACTAAGGCAGCAACAGCACTTGCCGCACTAGACCCCATCCCGCTGCCTAAAGGCAAACCTTTATACAATTCTATTTCTAAACCACCTTCAAAACCAAGGTTGTCAACCATTGCTTTGACAGCAACACTACAGGTGTTTTTTTCTGATTCATAAGGTAATTTCCCATTGTCACCTTCAATTTTAATCACTCGGATTCCCGGTTGATCAGAAAGCGAAACACTTACTTTGTCTCCTAAATCTTCTATTGCAAAACCTAATATATCAAATCCGCAAGAAACATTGGCTACAGTAGCAGGTGCAAATGCAGTAACTTTTTGCTTGTCCATATTATCTTGAATAATTACCTAACCTAATAATATCTGCAAAAACGCCTGCTGCGGTCACATCTGCTCCTGCACCAGGGCCTCTTATGATCATCGGAAACTCGTGATACCTTTCTGTTGTAAACAAAATCATATTATCACTCCCCTCCAAAGAATAAAAAGGATGCTTTTTGTCCACAGATTTTAATCCAACTTCAGCCTTTCCGTTCTCTAATACAGCCATAAACCTAAGGGTTTCTTCTTTTTCCCTGGCTTCAGCTACCAAACTCGAGAAGTGGGGATCATGCGCTTTTAGCTTGTCCAAAAATTCTTCTACTGATTCTATTTCTTGACAGTCCTCAGGAACCATACTCTGAATACTCACATCAGAAAAATGTAAATCCTGTTCCGCTTCTCTACCAAGGATTAGAATTTTTCTTGCAACATCCATCCCACTAAGGTCATCTCTAGGATCTGGTTCCGTAAACCCTTTTTCCTTTGCTTGTGTCACCACTTCACTAAATGGAGTACCTTTACTTAACTCACTGAAAATATAATTCATTGATCCACTTAGCACTCCTTCTATTTTAATCACCTTGTCTCCACTTAATATAAGGTCTTGTAAAGTGCTAATAACGGGCAATCCGGCTGCCACATTGGTTTCATAAAGAAACTTAATATTTCTTTGGCCTGAAAGTTTCTTTAAAGACTTATAATTCTCTAATGAACTTGAATTGGCTTTTTTATTTGGAGTTACAATCGCCACCTTAGAAGCCAGTACTCGCTCATAAGTATCTGCCACATCTTGGCTTGCAGTACAGTCTACCAATACAGAATTGGAGAAGTTCATACTGTTCATTGTATTTAGAAATACGGTAAGGTCCATTGGCAGGTCTTCACTGGATGGAACAGGGATAGTACTTAGATCAAAACCATCTTCGTCAAAAGCCATGAAGCGAGAATTGGCAAGTCCATGAATCTTGATATCCAGCATATAATCTTCTTGTAATTTATTCAATTGATTTTGGATCATTGAAATCAATGTCTTCCCAATAAGGCCAACTCCAATAAGGAAAACATGCAATACTTTATTGTCTGAAAGAAAAAAGGCCTCATGCAATGCATTCAATCCTTTTTGAAGATCAGACTGTTTGATTACCGCCGAGATATTTAACTCTGAACTTCCTTGCGCCACTGCCGAAACATTGATATTGTTTCTTCCAAGGGCTTGAAAAAGCCTCCCGCTTGCTCCGGGGTGGTGTTTCATGTTTTCACCTACCACAGCAATTACAGACATGTTCGGCATTATTTGAACCTTATCCATTTCCCCGGCAAGAATTTCATAATGAAACTCATTTTCCAATACTTCTCGGGCAAGGTCAGAGTTTTCACTTTTTATTGCAATACAGATACTATGTTCTGAAGATGCCTGGCTAATTAAAACCACATTGATATCCGCTTTTGCCAATGTGCCAAATACCCTACTACTTACACCAATTACATCTACCAAGCCTGATCCTTGGACGTTTAGAAGGCTGATATGATTTAAGGAGGAGATCCCTTTTATCAATTTGGTGTTTTCAGATTTTTCACAAATAAGGGTACCTTCCTTCTCCGGCTGGAAAGTGTTTTTAATATGAATAGGAATCTTCCTTCTCATCGCCGGTTGCATGGTTGCCGGAAAAACAACTTTGGCACCGAAGTGAGAAAGTTCCATTGCCTCATTATAACTCAATTGAGGAATGGTGATGGCGGAATAAACCAACCTTGGGTCTGCAGTCATTACTCCAGTAACATCAGTCCAAATTTCCAAGCTTTCCGCTTTCAGTGCAGCGGCAAAAATGGCTGCGGTATAATCAGATCCGCTTCTACCAATAGTAGTAGTTTCTCCCTTATCTGTAGAAGCTACAAAGCCCGTAACAACAAGAACTCCCGGATTTTTGCTATAATAGTCATAAATCAATTGATTGGTAGTAGGAAAGTTAACCTTTGCATTTCCAAACCGATCATTGGTTCTGATAACCTCTCGAGCATCTAAATAATGCGTGTCTATTTCATTTTCACGCAAGGCTTCGGACATCACATAGGTGGAAATCCGCTCACCAAAACTAACGACGTAATCGGACGTTCTGGGAGAAAACTCTTTTATTAAGAAAATACCATTAAACAAATCTTCTAACTCATTGAACCTGACCTTAACAAAAGTTAGTACAACAGACTGTTTCCTAACAGGTATTAATTCTTTGACAAGCTGAAGATGGCGCTTTTCCAAGGAGAGTAAAAGGGCTTGGTAGGCCATGTCATTTTCTTTGGCAAGATCTGCACATTTTAATAGGTCTTCAGTAACTCCACCAAAAGCTGAAAAGACGACTGCTATCTGATCATCTGTGGATGCTTGCTTTACGATAGAAAGAACATTCTTAATTCTTTCCAAATTTGCGATGGATGAACCTCCAAATTTTAATATTTTCATTGCTATTCTTTATCAGTTAAAACGGTTAACAGAAGCCTGTGAAAGGCCTCCTTTGTCGGGGGCAATATGTAGGAAAGTACGGGATTACCCCGTAATGCCTGTAGTTGTGGTGGTATTGCCACTAAAAAATAGACTGCAGTTGATTGACCGAAAAGATTCGGCGAATGAAATTTCTTGAATTTTGTTTACTGCGAAAACCATGATTGATCGTTTGAAGGGACAATTCTAATGACAAATTTTATATATCACAAGTTTTTTAGATTAGAAATCCCTTATTAAATAAAGATTAAAAAACTGAATACCACCCTAACAAGTTCCTTCAAGACATTTATCAAGGAATTAATTAGGTCTGGAATTAGTCATATATTATCAAAAACACTCGATAAATTCATCTAGGCTAGTGTAAAGCACCAGAAAAGCAAAGACTTGAATGTTTCTTTAAACCGAATTACCAATAACAAAGCAAAACAACCTTTTCAAAATCGGTAATGGATAGGTTTTCCGAGATTGGCATTGAAAAATAGCAATAAAAAGGAGGAGCTATTTTTCAATATCAAATCCAAATATTAAAGTTTCTCGATGGAACCACCAATACTTTCTTTGACATCAATGATATTCGGCTCTCCTTTATAATTTATTCTACCCCTGGTAGCTGCTGTTCCTTTGAGAGATTCTTTCACCTCAAATACACCACTTGCATTTGTATTTGTTCTAATCTCTGCATGATCAACTACCAACTCTTCTCCATCAATTTCTGCATTTGTAAATGCGTTATAGTCAAGGTTAACAGCAGCTCCTTTGACAAACATCTTGGCGTTGGTTTCTGCTTCCAACATCAAATTTTCTGCTTTCACTTCAATTTCAAGGTAGCCATTGCTGGCAACTGTAAGGTTTATGTCTTTATTTTCGATTGGTTCTTTTACAAAAACCTTTGCTCCTGAAGACACTTCTATTTCGCTTATTTGAAGATAAGTAACTACAACTTTGACAGCACTTGACTTGGGTTTACTTCCATCCACTTCTAGTTGTAATCGTCTTTTATCTACTTCAGAAATGATTTGATCAAGACCTATTCCCGAAGCTGTGATAGTAATTTCTTGCTTTTCCCCTTTTTGGAGCTCAACCTCTATGGCATCGCTTACATCCAATTGATCAAAAGCACTGAGCGTTCTTGTTTCTGTGTTGGTTTGTGCCTGAACTCCGATAAAGGCCAATACCATCAGTAAGGATAAAATAGTCGTTTTCATAATTCAATTTTTTTTAGATAATCAAATGACGCCACCGTATAACTTAAAGGTCATGTTCCTTAAAGCGGCATTGGTGGCTGCATAATGCATGGCTTCTGCAATTTCATAAGGTTTCACCCAGTTTGTAAAATCCGAATCGGGCATTGATGCTCTATTTTGAGGTGTATCAATTATACTTGGGACAAAAACATGAGATCTGATTTTTGAATCGGCAGTTTCATTGGCTATAAAATCTGCCAAATTCATCACCATACTTTTACTCAAAGCATATGCCAAAACATCTTTTCCTTCGGCATGATTTAACGCTGGTTTCGCCCCTACAAATAAGAAGGTTCCATTGTTGGACTTTTTCATTAACGGTAAAAAATGTTTCACCATATTGAATGCGCTGAAAAAATTCAGTTGAAACATATCTTCCATGTCTTTGCTGGAAGTTTGCTCAATGCTCCCCATAGCAAATCCTCCTACCAATAAAGCCATGCATTCCAGGCTCCCGTACTGCATTTGGTACTCCCTACTAAAATCTTTAACAGACTGTTCATCGGTCACATCTACCTGGTAGACATCATCAGCCTCTTCTACTTCCTGATCACTTCCCGGAATAGTAATAGCAATAACTTTAAAGCCCTCTCTTTTAAATTTATTCACTACAGCACTCCCCAAATTGCCGGCACTTCCCGTGATGATTATATTTCTATTCATGTGATTATTTTGTTTGGTTTTTATGCGGTATTTTTGTCCGAATAGTGGATAAAACATAAAAGTAAGCTTTATTTTTAAAATAATAATGGAAACTGAAAAAAGCAGTATAGAGGTAAATGAGCGTAGAAAGCGGATTATATTTGTTTTGAAGGTGCTTGCTTACTTTGCTTTTCTGGTATTACAAGAAACAATAGAACCTAGCAAAAACTTATTGTACTCCCGGATTTACAATATAGCAGATGCCCTGACTTTTCTGCTCGCCGGAAACATCCTTGTTTCTCTTGGTAGAATATTCTTGGTAAGGTTCTATTTGAGAAAAACCAAAACAAGCTCCCTTCATAATAATTTTGTTTTGGGAATCAATAGAATTGCTCGCCTGCTAAATGTGATCATCTTATTGATTGCTACGATGATATTTTTTGAAATCGATCCCAAAGAATTTCTATCAAGCATCACTATAGTAGCTGCAGCCATAGCCTTATTATCCAGAGATTATATTATCAATATGCTCAATGGATTGATAATCATGTTTTCTGATCAAATCACTCTAGGTGATTACATAAGTGTAGGTGAACATCAAGGGCGGATCAAAGACATTACCTTATTGAATGTTGTGCTGCTAAATGAAGATCATGATTTGGTAATGATACCCAATAGCCTAATGCTCACAGCCAATGTAGTGAATTACAGTAGGCAAAACATTAGGAAATTAACCTTCGATTTCGAAACCACCAACCATTCATCGTTGAATGTGGACGAAATGGAAAGAAAACTAAGGTCAATCATAGAACCCTATAACAAGGAAGTAGTTAGTGAAAGTCTTTCTCTCAAAACGATGAGTATTCTTAAGGATATTGTAAAAATGAAACTACAAGTTCAACTTAATAACCGGTCCAAAGAATCTGAAAGAAAAATTCGGCGCATTATCAATCAATCCATCATAAAGATCTCCGGTGATGAAATCAAATGACAACTTTTTCGCACAAGTATACCAGGTTGTAAAACTTATACCATTGGGTAAAGTTACCACTTATGGCGCCATCGCTTCTTACCTTGGTAGCAAAGGCAGCGCACGGATGGTTGGATGAGCAATGAATGCTTCTCACGGCATGAAAGATCTTCCGGCCCATAGGGTGGTGAACAGAAATGGCCTCCTTACAGGAAAAAACCATTTTTCTTCTCCAAACTTGATGCAAGCCCTTTTGGAAAAAGAGGGAGTAACAGTTGAGAACAACACCATTATTAATTTTGAAAACTTTTTTTGGGATCCTGCCAAAGCCTTGGAACTATAATTGGACTAAAGGTATTTACTGTATCGTACACAAAACAATATTTAGTCTATAAAACTACTCTCTACTTGAATACACTTTTCATAAAAAATTAGACTTTTTATTACCAAAAAATTAACAATACATTAATTTCACTAATAAAATTCAACAAAACCTCCCATTTACTAGGTGATTAAAAACCTTTATTTTAGATTTGAAATACAATTATCAAAATACCAAATGTTTTAAGCAACTATTATGGCACGATAATGGTTAATTGAAACATCAGCTTTTGAATAGCGAAATTTAAATATTTTATGTCCACAACAATCACTGAAAGAAAACCTGCTACCTCTAGGAGGAAGCACACATCTAGACCAACCACATCAAGGGGACAATATTTAAAAAAAATCCCTGTTGCAATTTTTAATGAATCTCAACAACTACTAAAAAGAACTTTTGATGTTACGTTGAGTTTATTATTGACGGTTGTAATTTTTTCGTGGCTATTTCCTTTAATTGGTTTATTAATTAAACTAAACTCATCAGGGCCTGTTTTTTTCCAACAATTGAGACATGGGAAAGACAATGTTCCTTTTTATTGTTATAAATTCAGGACTATGTATATCAATGATCAGGCAGACACCAAGCAGGCGACTAAAGATGACCCTAGAATTACTTGGATAGGAAAGTTTTTAAGAAAAACCAGTTTAGATGAACTACCACAATTTTTCAATGTAATCAGAGGTGAGATGTCTATTGTAGGTCCGCGTCCCCATGCCATGCCCATGAATTATAAATTTTCAGCAGAAATTGACAATTTTATGTTTCGCCATACCGTCAAACCGGGCATTACAGGATTGGCACAGGCAAAAGGATTTAGAGGTGAAACAAAAGATTTTTACGACATCTATTCAAGATGTAAGTTAGACATCTTTTATGTTAACAATTGGTCGCCAATATTGGATGTGAAAATCATTATTTGGACCATCTTTTCATTGCTTTTAAGTAAGGATGAGGTTTATTAGATTTTGGTTTATTTTTTTTTATTTTCAAGTACCTCAATTCAAGAACATCTCACGCACCCAGCTCAGCCCCCAAATAACCTATAATAAAGAAATACTGGGGATTTCCGAGATCAATCCAATTTCATTCGTTTGTGGGTTGACTTAATCCTAACCAACCATAAGCCAATAAACATTAAAAGCCCATTCAATATCAACAATTCAAAGCCAAAGGTATACCCCCAAAACCATCTTTCTGACTGAGAGGAAAGGAAAAAAGAAATCATTGGGGCCATTACTGCTAAATATGGCACCCATGCATCTTTTACTTTGTATTTGGTAAAAAGGCCAAATGAATACAGCCCTAACAATGGTCCATAAGTATAGCCTGCAATCAAGAAAACAGCATTGATAACACTTTGATCGTTTAGCCAACGAAATAACAAGATTACAAAAAACATTAAAAAGGTAAACCCAAGATGTACTGCTTTCCGGATAGACAAAGCCTTATTTTTGTCGGGATTTTTATCTATTTGAAGAAAATCATAGCAAAAAGAGGTAGTAAGTGCGGTAAGGGTAGAGTCTGCACTGCTGTAAGCTGCAGCGGTAATCCCCAATACAAAAACAATTCCGGCAAAAGTTGAAAAATGAGAAGTAGCCAATAATGGGTACAAGTCATCTGTTCGTTCAGGGATAGCGATTTGATTGGCTTCGGCATACATGTATAACAGTACTCCTAAGGCCAAAAAGATCAGGTTTACCAAGACCAAAATATTGGTAAACCAAAACATATTTTTCTGGGCATCCTTTAAGTTTCTACATGTAAGGTTTTTTTGCATCATATCCTGATCCAATCCGGTCATCACAATGACAATAAACATCCCCGAAAAAAACTGCTTGAAAAAATTAGTCCCGCTTTTCCAATCCCAGTTAAAAATTTTCGAATGGGGCTGTTCAGCTACCTTGATCATCAAATCACCTACGTCAGCGATGCTAAGTTCTTTTGATACCAAAACAATACTAACCAATACTGCCAAAAGCATAAAGAACGTTTGCAGAGTATCTGTCCATACCACAGTTTTAATCCCCCCTCTAAAAGTATACAACCAAATAAGAGTGACCGTAATTAAAACAGAAACCCAGAAAGGAATCCCCCAATGATCAAATAAAATTATTTGCAAAACCCCTGCCACCAAAAATACCCTAATGGATGAACCTAAAGTGCGAGAAAGAATGAAAAAGAAGGCTCCGGTTTTATAGGACCAAAATCCAAACCTACCTTCAAGGTATGCGTATATTGAGACTAAATTAAACTTGTAATATAGAGGAAGGAGCACTTTAGCGATTACTGCATAACCTACAGTATAACCTAACACCAATTGAAAATAATAGAAATTACTATTGCCTACTTCTCCGGGAACTGAAATAAAAGTGACACCTGATAGCGAGGCACCGATCATCCCGAAAGCCACCAAAAACCAAGGTGATTTTCTATCACCCGTAAAAAAAGTGTCGGACGTTAAATCCCTTGAAGTAAGCCAAGAAATAAGGAACAACAGTAAAAAATAAAATGTTATTACAATCAATACAAGATTTGAATCCATAATGCTTTCCGCTAAAGGGCAATAAAATTGGGATTAATTATTAACTTTGCAAAATGAAACCTTTAGAACATTTATTTGAATCCGAAGAAGAATTACTAGTAGAAGAACTTGTAGACAAGGAAGAACATGATTTGGTGGTTTTCAACGATGATATCAACACTTTTGATCATGTCTCCAAGGTTTTAATTAAAGTTTGTAAGCATTCACAGGAGCAGGCGGAACAATGTACGATGATCATACATTATAAAGGAAAATGCTCTGTTAAAAAAGGAAGTGTGAGTAAACTTAAACCAATGTGTGAATCCATTCTTGAAGCAGGCATTCAGGCAACAATTGTTTAAATCAAACGCTAATTGAACTTTCCTTCCAAATTAATTGAAGATGCTGTAACAGAGATAAGTCGACTTCCCGGCATTGGAAAAAAAACAGCCTTACGACTTACCTTACACTTGCTCAAACAAAAAGAACCTGTAACCATCTCGCTTACAGACTCATTAATAAACCTTCGCAAAAATATTCAGTATTGCGAAATTTGTCACAATATTTCCGATAGTACCATATGCAGCATTTGCAATGGAAATAAAAGGGATAAAAGTGTAATCTGCGTAGTGGAAGACCTCCCTGATGTATTGGCCATAGAAAACACCAACCAATACACAGGGCTCTACCATGTTTTGGGAGGTGTGATTTCCCCTATTCAAGGAATCGGACCTGAAGAACTAAAAATTGAATCTCTCATTAAACGCATTGATTCTCCAACAAGTGAAATCCCTGTCAATGAAATAATATTGGCTCTTCCTGCTACCATGGAGGGTGACACTACTTCCTTTTTTATCACCAGGAAATTAAAAGATAAAAACATAAAAGTATCTTCTATCGCCAGAGGCATCCCAGTAGGGAGCGAATTAGAGTATACAGATGAAATTACGCTAGGCAGAAGTATTCTGACGCGTATAAAATATTCCACAGAATAATTTGATGATTTAAAATACCTATCTATATTTGCACTCCATTTCGGGGGATTAGCTCAGTTGGCTAGAGCGCTACACTGGCAGTGTAGAGGTCATCGGTTCGAATCCGTTATCCTCCACTTTTGGTTTCCAACCAAGGTTGGAAACCTTTTTTTTTTAAAATAAGGAATTTTTTTTGCTCTTTATATTGTTATATTTATAAATTGCCGTATCATTTTAAATTGGAAGAATATCACATTTTTATCTATTAAATATCTTGGTGTTTTTTATTGCTTAATTACACTATTAAATCACCAGATTACCCAATAAGAGTAATTTTTAAAAGCCCAGTTTAATGGAAATAAACTATTAAATTATGTCATTTCACTTTACCAAAAGTTCTATCCTTATTTTTATTTTCTTTTTTTCAAATTTTACGCTTTACGCGCAAGAAGAAAAACAAAAGATTGAAGGATCCATCAGCTCGAGTTCAAGTGCCTCTCCATCCGGTGAAGAAAAAGCAGTAGATGGAATGCTTAACACTTCTTGGTTGTCAACACATCCCTTCCCTACGAATTTTTATAAGAATGACTACCAAAACCTGCTTCTTCAATCTGGCCGTATTCAAAGTAGTAATATAGACCCGGAAACAATCAATTCCTTCCAACCAAACAATACCAACTCGGCAGAGGCCTTTATAGATTTCTCTACGCCGACAAGCATCTATTTATTAGGATTAAAACTTAATAACTTGCAAGAAAAGGTAAACATCTCATTTTTAGACAGCACGGGAGTTATTGCCGTAAAAGAATACTTGCCGGAACAGCAATACCATAACATTAGGTTTGAAGTCAACCTTCAAAATATTGTAAAAATAAAATTTAATAGCATTTCCGCATTTTCCATTGGTAACATCGCGGTTTTGGAAAGCAGCCCCAAAGAATACATCACTTTGGATTTAGGAGACAGTTATCTGGTCAGTGAAGTAAAAACGAAACATTGGTCGGGAAATAATAATTCGCTTTCAACACAACTATTGGCGGGAAACCATTTGGATAGCTTGGTGCAAGTTGCACAATTGCAGCCAAATGAAGCGGCCTATATCAGCACTATATTCCCCGAAGCCATAGAAGCCAGGTATCTCCGAATTGAACACCAGGTTGTCCCTCAAGATTATAAGAAAGTTACAGTTTTTGAATTTGAAGCCTATGGGGACAGTCTTGTCAGTGAAATTCCAATTGACCCTGAGCCGGAACCTGAAATCACTTGGGACCCGGATGCAGGATTGTATGATGCCTTGTCAAAAAATGCAACTGTAACTGCCAGCTCTTCTGCCAATATTTCTCAGAATGCTCCGGAAGCGGTAATAGATGACAACAATGCAACCGCATGGCTATCTACCAACCCCCTGCCAGATGGCTATGTTAGCAATGAGCGGCAAAACATTTTCTTGAATAAAGTAGGTGTAGCCTCCAATGGTGCAGCTATGGAAAATGCTACAGATGGAAGCCTTGGGAATAGCACCCCTTCCATAACACCTATTGGTGGTGAAGCCGGCTTTACTTTAGATTTAGCCCCGGTTTCAATACATAGGCTAGGCTTGCGATTGGTAAACAACCATACAGAACCTGTAAACATCCAAGTGATCAATCAACAGGGCGATACTCTTCGGACAACCTATAGCACCAGCGATGCCGGCCATATCCGCTTCCCTATTGAAATGGAGGAAGTAACAAAGGTAAGTTTGACTTCAAGTGCAGCATTTAGCATTCAAGAATTGGCTGCCTATTCAGCCCCATTATCTGAATACATCACATTGGATCTTGGTGAAATCAAACCTGTATCGTGGATTGCTGCCAAACAATGGAACGGAAACAACACTGCCATTACTTCTAAATTATGGGTTGGCCCGGACTTGGATAGCTTGACTTTACTTGCAGAATTAGACCCCAATTCCTTAGATATTCATAATATAGAGCTTCCAGTAAATAGCCGAACCAGATATATAAGGTTAGAACAGCAATTGGTAGACATAAATTATAAAAAAGCCTCAGTTCAAGAGTTAACCGTATACGATCAATTTGGCAATTATGGCCCGCCTCCTGCTCCTAAGCCTCAGAACTCTAGTTTTGGGAAGCTCTTTGGGGTCAACACGGTATGGGCTTGGGGCACCAAGAAAGTCCCCAATCTACAAGGACCAGATGAAGGGGCTCAAAAATTTATTAGAGCAGCAAGCCAAGCAAGAAATTACCACAACATTCATTGGGATACTGCAGATCCAGACATCACCCCTTCCTATGGAGGAGAAAACCCGGATGTATTGCGCCCTTGGACACAGTGGACCAGAGAGTATCAAGACTGGATTGACAAAGGTTTCGAAGTAGATGCTACATTCACTTTTGATAGGTTCCTTGAATCTATTTGGGACCAACCCTTCTCATCAGGGTATGGACTTGGCCATGCCTTTGGCAGTGTCTTTGGCCCAAGTCATGAAAATTTAATTCGCACGGTTGAAGTAGGCAATGAGCCCTGGAGTTATAGTGACTCAACTTACAGAAAAATTCTGGAAGGAACTGCCCAGGGACTCAAAACTGCTGACCCCTTGTTAAAGGTATTACCGGCGGCTTTACAAGCATCTCACCCGGTAACCAGTACAGGACATAAAAATTATATGGGTACCAAATTACATGAAGCAGCCGCACCCTACCTTGATGGAATTAATTTACATCTGTACAGCTATTACAGAAACGATGAAGGAGCTAGGATTGCCGTTCACCCCGAACATCCTGCCTCTGAAATGAGGGCTTTATTTTCCGGCCTGCGCTTTAGAGACACCAATATGCCAGGCAAAGAAGTACATGTTACAGAATGGGGTTGGGATGCTTCCAGCGAAAATGAAGCTGCGATAAATTCCGAGGCCGTTAGTCCTATTTCACAGGCTGTATATGCTTTGAGAGGCCTTTTCTGGCTTAGCCGAATGGGGGTAGACAAAGCCCATTGGTACTTTTTTGCCAACGTAGATACCCTTGCCGGAATAGACCCCATAAATTATCAGCGATCTGGTTTAACAGAATCTTTGCACTATGATTTTAAGGAAAAGCGAGCTTTTACCGCTGCTGAAGCCATGCAAAATAGAATGGGAAATCTCTTTTTTGAAGATGTAATCAGAGAAGATGAGCATGCATATATTTACCAACTACGCAATGAAGAGGGTAACTTATCACATATCGTTGCCTGGCGTCCGGTTTCAGGGGATGATAGCTTGACGGTTAATTTCCAAATTCCAGCCGCATATCCGGCCCAAAATGCATGGTATTTGTCAGGAATATCCCCGAATGGAGAGGAGGTCGATCTTTCTTATGCAAATGGTCAACTGACGCTTCCTCTGTCCTCCAAACCTCTTTTAATTCACTTAGGGGACTCTATTCAATATACCTCAGTACCTATGGAAGGACAACTAAGGGTGATAAGAGAAGAAGATCAGGCCATTGAACTAAAGCTAAACACCTCAACACCCTTGCTTAGTGCAGAGGATATTCAATTGACCAATGGATCAGGTACGATATCAAATACAGCTATTCATTGGGTGCAAGAGTCTCCGCTACTCTGGAAGGGTGATTTAAGCGAACTTGATGCCGGTAGCTATAATGCACAAGCAATATTGGGAGAAGAACAAGTAGCGACCAATAGTGTATCCATAGACATCCCACATAAATTCACCTTGTCCCCTAACCCAACCCAAGGGAAATGTGTATTGAGGTTGGCCGAAGTATTCACCACACCGACAAAGGTATCTATTTTTAGGTTGGATGGATTGAAAATCGAAACCTTCTACCTTCAGGCACTTTATCCCGCTATGGAATTGGATCTAAGTCATTTAAGAAATGGGACTTACTTGATCAGATTAGAAAATTCGGATTTTGAGGGACAACAAAAATTTATAAAGAAGTAAGCCAAGAGATTTCTAAAATTTAACTCCTAAGCAGGCAATAGACAATCAATTAGGTGCTGAAATCATTTTAAATCGGCATGATTTTAAAGTGGTTACAACACTTCTTAAGAAAGTTTAGGAAAACCTATTACCTAAGCCTTGTTAAAGATTTAAAAAAAACCGGTGGTAACGGTGCGATACATGCAATGCTACTGCCGGTTTTTTTTTATGCGTTCTTTTGTCTACCCTATAGATTAAAATTAATTGATCGGCCTAACCACACCATCTTAAATGCGAAGGATCTAGATTTAATAAAAGCAAGCCCAAATAGCGGTTTTTGCTTCCTAATTAAATTGATAAGATTTTATTTTAACACTTTATGTTTTTCAAAAGGAACTGTCCGATCAAAAATATACCGGTAAGTATGGTGCGTTTTAAATATGGAGGCATTTAACTGTTCACATACCCGCATCATTTTAGGGTTAAAGTCTCCCACCCAATTCATTTCAATGGTTTGATAGGCTAATTTTTTCTCTGCTATATTGTCCTTAAACTCTGTAACCATGGCGCTTTCCACTCCTTTTCCTTGAAATTCAGGCACTACGCCAAATACCAGTCCTAACATTTTGTTTGGTGGGTTAAAAGTTTTATTCCATAAAAATTTAAGCTTTCCTATCCAATCCATTTTTCCATCAACATATTTGAATAGTTGATTAATTTCAGGAATACTAATAAAAAAGCAAATAGGGTCCCCTTTATAAAAGCCAAAATAAACAAGGTGCGGGTCAATGATTGGTTTCATCGAAGAAAGCATCAATTTGGCTTCTCTTTCAGAAATTGTTTTCCCCAAATGCGCAGCCCAGGCTTTGTTATAAACCGTCATAAAATATTCAGGAAATTTATCCCAAAGCTCTTTTCCTTTAAGGTACCTGAATTCAAAATCTTTATCCTTAGCAATAATGGATGCGCGCTTTTCAATTTTTGGATCTACTACAACGCCTTTGACATTTCTACTGTAAGTAAATTGCTTGAAATAGATTTGAAAACCGTAGGCCTCGAAAAAATCTTTATAATACCCAAAATTCCAATGCATATTATAATTAGCCGGAGAAAAGCCATCTACCAATAATCCCCACCATTTGTCTCTTTCCCCAAAATTCACAGGGCCATCCATGGCCTCCATACCCTGTGCCTCCAACCAGTCCTTTGCTGCATCAAACAACATAAAAGCTGCCTTCTGGTCATTGATGCACTCAAAAAAACCCATCCCTCCCGTTGGGATTTTCTCTTTCCATTTTGGGTTGATAAAGGCGGCATTCCTACCGATGGTGTTGCCTTGATCATCTAATAATAACCACCGAATGGATTTGCCTCCACTTTTAAATAGTTTGTTGGTTTCCGGGTGAAAAAGATCTTCTATATCTTTATCCAGGGGTCTGATCCAATTTTTTTCGTTTTTATACAGCCTGACGGCCATTTGAAAAAATTCTTTTTGATGTGCCGGGGTGGTGACTTCCTGTAAATGCATGAATTAAACTACTATTTTTAATCTTTTAACATTGGTTTGATAAATAGACCTGAGGAAAGGCTAAATGATTTCTCCGTAAAGGTCAAATTCGGTAGCTTCAGTAATTTTAACATTGACGAAATCCCCCAATCTACAATAAAACTTACTGGCATCTATCAGCACCTCATTGTCCACCTCCACAGAATCATAAGCTGTACGCCCTACAAAACGGCCATTTTCTTTTTTATCAATTAACACCTTGTATTCCTTCCCTATTTTCTCCTGATTGAGTTCAAAAGAAATTTGTTCTTGTATTTCCATCAGGCGATTGGCCCTCTCTTGTTTGACTACCTGAGGCACGCTGTCCTCCAAGCCATAGGCATGTGTATCTTCCTCATGGGAATAGGTGAAAACGCCTAAGCGCTCAAATCGCATGCGTTCCACAAAATCTACCATCTCTTCAAACTCCTTTTCTCCTTCTCCCGGATGCCCTGTGATAAGCGTGGTCCTAATCGCTATATCCGGGATTTTATTTCGGATTTCATTGATCAACGCCTCCTGCTTTTCACGGGTAGTTCCCCGTCTCATCGTTTTTAACACCTCAGTAGACCCATGTTGCAGAGGTATGTCCAAGTAATTGCAAATATTGTTTCTTTCTGCCATCACTTCCAACACGTCCATAGGAAAACCTGTAGGGTAAGCATAATGCAACCTTATCCACTCTAGCCCTTCTACATCCGAAAGGGCTCGCAATAGATCCGCAAGTCTTCTTTTTTTGTAGAGATCCAAACCATAATAGGTAGAATCCTGAGCGATCAAAAGTATTTCTTTGGTTCCTCCGGCCACTTTGTGTTTGGCCTCTTTTACCAATTCCTCTATTGGGCGAGATACGTGCCCACCTCTCATAAGCGGAATGGCACAAAAAGAACATGGTCTGTCACAACCTTCAGAAATTTTCATGTAGGCATAATGCGAAGCGTGGCTTAGCAACCGCTCTCCTACCAACTCATGCTTATAATCAGCCTTAAATTTCTTCAATAATGCAGGTAATTCCCTGGTTCCAAAAAAGGCATCTACCTGAGGAATTTCATCCTCTAAATCATCCTTATAGCGCTGAGAAAGGCAGCCTGTCACATAAACTTTGTCTACCAAACCTTGATCCTTGGCGGTAGCATACTCTAAAATAGTATTGATAGATTCCTGCTTGGCATTGTCAATAAAGCCACAAGTATTGATAATCACTATATTATTGTCCTCAGCATTTGATTCATGCCTGGCGTCAATACCATTTCCTTTCAGTTGGCT
Source organism: Cyclobacterium sediminis (assembly GCF_054781075.1). Classification (NCBI taxonomy): domain Bacteria; kingdom Pseudomonadati; phylum Bacteroidota; class Cytophagia; order Cytophagales; family Cyclobacteriaceae; genus Cyclobacterium; species Cyclobacterium sediminis. Next base: position 185,318 of record NZ_BAAGVC010000003.1, read on the forward strand.
TAATAGCACTTCGGAATCCACGAGGTTTTTGGAACAACCCATGGTGATGATATTGACTTTATCTTTTTTTAAGGTTCTTGCTTTCATATCTTCCTGCAAAAGTACAAAATTACCCTGACAACCATTCTATACATCTCACCTTTAGCTAAATGTTATTTAATTATTAAAGACTGCGTTATTATGTAAAGAATCCTTAATCTTCAAAAGGCTTTTATAATTCAGGAAAAGCCTACTTTTGAATCAGTAATACAGCGACAATTTTTTTATTACTCCTTGTAATTTTTTAAAAGGCCACGATCCATATCGAGGCCTTTTTCTTTTTATTCCATTTCTATTTTTTAAAATGCTGATTAACCTACTATCCATCCGGAAATATTGAGGCAAAAACCCGATATTTACTGATTATACTATTAATTGACTACAATGGCCGGACAGGTAGAAAGAAAACAGACACTAAAAGAAGAGTTTGCCAATACACTCACTCATTTGATTGGGATCCTTTTTAGTATTGTGGCCATATCTCTTTTGGTCGTTTTTTCTGTATTGAATGGCACTGCCTTGCATGTAGTCAGTTGCTGCATCTTTGGGGCCACCATGTTATTGCTTTATACCTCCTCTACCCTTTATCATGCCATACAATCTACGGAATTAAAACCCCTATTGCGGAGCATTGATCATATTAGCATTTATTTTTTAATTTCCGGAACCTATACTCCCTTATTGTTACTTGGTTTGGGTGGCACCTTAGGCTGGGTATACTTCGGAATTGTATGGACCATTACCGTATTTGGATTGGTTTTTAAAATATTTTTTATTGGGAGATTTGAAAAACTATCCCTCCTATTGTACCTATGCATGGGCTGGATGGCCTTGCTCCTAATAAAGCCCCTAGTGGCCAACCTAAGTACAGAAATCATTTACCTGATTGCTGCCGGGGGTTTGACCTATACTTTAGGTACTATTTTTTATGCCAATAAAAAAATGCTTTACGCCCACGCCATCTGGCATGTTTTTGTTCTTGGCGGGACGGTTTTGCATTTTATAGCGATTGTGTTTCTGATAACATCAGAAAATTAATCTTAGCCAAAGATCTGATAGGTTGATATTAAATGATGGGACAGGGCTAATAAAAACGCCGAAGTTGAACTGGATTATTCCACACTTTTAAAGCTTAATTTAGTAATAGAAGAACAATAAGATTTTATCGCCCAATGGTTATTTAAATTTACGGGAAGATTTCAAACCTATAAACTTGTCAATATAATAGCGAAAACCATCACATTGTAACAAAGGTCACTTTCTTTGGCTCGATCTATGTGTAGTTTTATAGTTGAACCAATAAATGAAACCGTTATGAAATATTATATAAATAAAACACTCGAACCACAATCCTTTTCAGAAGTAAAAGAAAAGGTAACTGCTGCTTTAAAAGAGCAAGGATTTGGTGTGCTTACGGAAATAGATATTCAGGCCACCATGAAAAAGAAACTGGATAAGGATTATTTACCGACAGTAATATTGGGCGCTTGCAATCCCGGTTTTGCAGACAAGGTCTTGACCATAGACCCAAATATGTCGGCCATGTTGCCTTGTAATGTCACCATTAGAGAACTTGAGAATGGTGATATAGAGGTCTCCGCCATCGATCCCGAGGCGGCCATGGTACCGGTTGGCAAAGAGGAAATCAAACCCCTGGCCAAAGAAGTAAAAGAAAAGCTCGCAAAAGCAGTTGAAGCAGTAAGGTAAAAACAAAGGAGATTCCTAATGGGAGTCTCCTTTTCGATAATAGTCATTACTTCTCAAACACCAGAGCCTCTGGATTTGCCCCTAGATCTTTCAATGCTCCATTTACCGCTTTTATAAAGCCCTCAGGCCCACAAACGTAAAAATGTTGGTGCTTGAAATCGTTGATATTCTCCATCAGGTATTTCTTATCAATCCTTCCTCGATCATAGGCTGAATCTTCTTGATTCTCAATGATATTTTGGAATTTATGCCCTAAAATGGTCTTCAATTCTTCAAATAAAATGATGTCATCGTTTGTTTTATTGGCAAATATCAACTGATTGTTGCCAATTTTATTTTTTTGACGCAAATCGCGTAAAATCGAAATAAAAGGTGTGATTCCTGCCCCTCCTGCTAAAAACACACCCTCGCCCTTGTAGGCAATTGCTCCCCAGGCATCTCCTATTTCAACTTCATCACCCACCTGTGCATTCCCTAATCTTTTGGTAACTCCTTCATGATCATCGTAAGTTTTAATGGTAAACTCCAAATAATCATCTTCTGGAAGGCTGGTAAAAGTAAAAGGACGCTTAACATCCGCCCAACCTTCTTTCAATAAACTCAATTCTGTGGCCTGTCCGGGCACATAAGAATAGCTTTTGGGTTTTTCTATTTTGAAAACAAAAGTATCATGCGTTGCCTTACTTTTTTCTAAAATTTTTAATTGAAAGGATTTCATAGGATTTTTAGTTTTATATGGTATTGACTGTTCTACTAACCACAAACATTAATCCAAAATTTGAATTGCATTTTTTAATAATTCAACCTAGCCAAATCGTGCAAAAAAATCTGCTTTAAAAGTATTCCCATCAATATTCACATGCCAAAAACCCCCATACAAAATTCGAATCAAAGTCAATTGCATTCTCATTTTCCCTTACTGGAAAAGGTTTTAGTGCGAATGGAGCCTTAGCGTTGACTTTTTCTTGAAATGCAAGATCTTGAATGGATAAATCGTTAACTAAGAGCAAGTATACAAATGGGAGAAGCCAGCATTTTTTCCAGTTCATGTTCCTATCTTATTAATTGTAATATAAATCCATTTCTTAACGAAGATTGATTTTATTGAAACGGATTTTAATCTACGTTTCATTATTATGATCAATCTATATACGAACAGTTATGCTATAATGGATTAATGTAATCATCCTTTGAGCAAACAATGTGACTATTTTGATTGTGATTGTCTATCAAAGCCCTTACTTTAAGCTAAAATAAAAAACTTGAGATGTTCATAGTAATAACGTTCCTACTTCAATGGCTTATAGCTTTGCACTTGCCTTTATCATTAATGCCAACCAATTCCGTCAAAATTGATGATTTTGTGTTAGCATTTGAAAATTTAAATACCCGATCTAACTCCTTATCAACAATAAATTACATACCCTTTGAATCCAAAGGAGGCCACCTTCAAGGCATCCAATTGTATAAAGAAAATACTATCTATCTAAGCGGGAGCTCTGAAGAATTGAGTTATATAGTAAAAATAAACCTTGAAGGTCAATCGAAAGTAATGGCGATTGACACCTTGATGCATTCACCTCTCCGCCATGCAGGCGGATTTCAAATTTTTGAGCATTACCTGGCAGTAGGAATTGAAGACAACAAAAAGCGAAACCTTGCTTATCTTCAAATCTATGATTTAGAATCTCAGGCTCCCTTTGACCAACCCATTTATACCATAGAAAGAAAAGGAGATTTTGAACGGGTTACAGCCGGAGCGGTGGGCATTACCGCTTTTAGAGGTGATATATTGATTTTGGTTGCCAATTGGGACAGTCGGGTACTGGACTTTTATTCCTGCCCCCAGCAGGATTTTTATGATGGGAAAGGACTTTTTACGCTAAAAAATTCCATAGAGGTCAAAAAACAATCTACTGATGAATGGTCAGATCCCAAATGGGAGTCCTACCAAAATTTGAATTTATTTTCTGATAAGAGTCAGCAACTGTTTATGGTCGGTACAGCAAAAAATAAGGATGGAAAGCAAATAGCTGACTTGTTTGAATTACAGCTAGAACCCGCTACACATAAAGTCAAAAAATTAAGTTCGAAAGTTTTTAATACTTCCAAAGGTGTAGATTTTAAAGCTGCTGCAGGTTTAAACATTTCAGATTCAGGGACACTAATATTGGCAGCAGCGCCTTACCAATTGGAAAGGAATACCAACATCGATTTATTCTCCAATAACAGTACAAAATTTTCAACTTGGAAAAAAATGCAGGCTTGGGCTTCACCTGACGCCCGACAAGCAGCCGCCGCCAATGAACATTATATTTATGCCATAAACAACCATACCATAAGTAAATATGAAAGGGCTACCGGTAACTTGATCGTGACAAAAAATCTTCCTAATACCAAACATTTAAACAGCGGCTTTTTTTATAAGGACCTTCTCTATTGCGCCCATTCCAACTACCCAAACCAGCCGGATAGTAGTAGTATTCGAATAATTGATCCTGAAAACTTAATTCTGACAAAGACAATTAATTTGGGAGAGTCAGAAGGAAGCCTTACCTGGATTGTTAAAAACAAAGAACATTGGTATGCCCTTTTTGCCTATTACGGTAAGGACAATCACCTTACTTATCTAGCCAAAATGAATAACAATTGGGAAATAATAGGTAAATGGACATTTCCTAAAAAAATGATAGAGGAGATGGGCAAAATGAGCATTTCCGGTGGTGTGCCTTGGAAAGAAGGCTTTTTGGTTACCGGGCACGATGAAAAGAAACTTTATTATCTAATTTTGCCTAAAACGGGTAAAACCTTAAACTTTATTGAAAAGTATAAAGCACCCTTTACAGGACAAGGAATTGCTTTGGATCCATTAAACGGAGGCCTTGTCGGCATAAATAGAGCTGAAAATACCTTGATTTCCTCCCAGCTAATGCCCTAATCATTCACCTACAGCTTTGACAAAATCAATAACCCATCGAAAGCCCCTACCGGGAGTGTAGACCATTTGAAGCATCATGGGAATATGCCTTTTATTTTTCTGAATTTTGAAATTAGGCTCTGGAACAAACTTCTTGTATTCTTTCATAAACCTATCGGTACCTACTAAAATACTCTCATAGGTTTTCCCACCCATCATGAAAAGCATGGGTGGCATGTCTTCATGCAGAAAGTAGATTGGGGAAGTATCTTTCCACACCTGGGGTGAATCAGTAAAAGTTTTTAAATGAGAAGTACCCGGAGCATAGTTCTTCTCTTTGAGGTAATGGTACATATCTAGGCCTGCGGCATCATTTAAAACGGCCGCAGCAATTGGGCTTTTAACACCAAGACTATCAAAATACTCTTCTCGAATGGAAATCAGGCTTGCTAAGTGCCCTCCGGCAGAATGTCCGGACACCACTATTTTCTCCGGATCACCACCATATTCAGTGATGTTTTCATCCACCCAATTCACCGCCTTGGCAGAAGCTATAGCCATGCTGTGGATTTTATATTCCGGGCTCAAGGGGTAATCAATAATTACAGCAACTATGTTTCTTCTGGCCCACCTTCTGGCAATCAAACTGTATTTTTCTTTGGATCCTGATCTCCAGCTACCGCCATGGATAAATACCAAGACAGGAAGGGCTTCTTTAATCTTTTTTGGCCGGAAAATGTTTAATTTTTTTTCAGGTAATTCTCCCAAATAACCTTCCTCCATATAGGTGACATTTTCTGTAACTGTAATTCCCCTTAAGGAACAGGATTCGCACAAAACAAAGAGAAAAGCATAAATGAACAATCGCATCATATCGCCTTTTTTTCAATATACGTGATAACTACCATAGTAGACCATTCTTTGGGCCCAAGGAAATAATAATAGTGGTTTTTTATTGAGTTTCTTCCAATATATGGTATCTATTCTCACTTGTTAATTATTTTCGTATCCTAATTCATGAATGATACAAATGAAGGACAATTCTCCCATAAAGTTTTTAGACTTAAAAGCCATTAATAAGGCATTTGAACCTGAACTCTCAGACACCTTATTACAAATAAGCAGGAGTGGTCAGTATGTCAATGGAGAAATCTCTACAACATTCGAGAAGAATTTCGCGGACTATATTGGAACAAATCACTGTATTAGTCTAGGGAATGGGACCAATGCACTGGAACTTATCCTTCAGGCTTACCTTATCATGGGTCATTTAAAGGAGGGGGATGAAATTCTGGTTCCTGCCAATACTTTCTTTGCCACATTTTTGGCAATTTCCAATCAAGGGCTAAAACCGGTGGCAGTGGAACCTGAGCTTTATAGTTTCAATATCTCCTCCAGATCCCTTGAACAAAAAATTACAAGAAAATCTCGAGCCTTAGTGTTGGTCCACCTTTTCGGTAGGAATGCTTATAGCGAAGAGATAAGACAACTTATTGACAAGCATCAACTTAAGCTTATTGAGGACAATGCCCAGGCAGTGGGCTGTATATTTAAGGGTGTTAAAACCGGGGCGTTGGGACATGTTGCTGCCCACAGCTTTTACCCTACAAAAAACTTAGGGGCCTTAGGTGATGCCGGAGCCGTCACAACCAACGAGCCCGAATTGGCAAGTATCATTCGAGCCCTCACCAATTACGGTGGCAAGGAAAAGTACAAATTCGAATATATAGGCACCCATTCGAAGATGGACGAAATCCAAGCTGGTGTACTGAATGTAAAATTACCTCATTTAGACAAGTCCAATCGCCGTAGGACTGAAATTGCTGATGCCTACCTCAAAGGAATTGATCCTCAACACGTGACATTACCTATGAAAACTGGCCCAAACCAGGTCCTTTCTCACACCTGGCATTTGTTTACTCTACTGGTAGAAAAGAGGGAGAAATTGATTCAATACTTATCTCAGAATGGAATAGAAACTGCCATCCACTATCCTATTCCACCCCATCTTCAACCGGCTTACCAGAAAGTAAATTTTGGAAAATTGCCCTTAACAGAAAAAATTCATCGAGAAATTATAAGCATCCCCCTTCACCCTGAATTGCGTGATAATGAAATCTCTACCATAATAGATACAATAAACAATTGGGAAGGAAAATGACCAATATACAGTAGGAGACATCTGCTTTGGTGGAAAAAGCCTTCAACTTATAAAAAAAATCCTGACGCAGCAGGTTGTAGCTGCGTCAGGAATTGCATATACCTTATAGATTCTTAGGGTCAATCAACGGTGGAAATTTCTTAACTTTTTCGAAAATCCTTGAAAGCATTGATCAAGCCATTGGTAGAAGAATCATGGGAGGCTATTTCTTCATCGGACTGCAACTCAGGTAGAATTGATTTGGCCATTACCTTTCCTAGCTCAACTCCCCATTGATCAAAACTATAGATGTTCCATATTACACCTTGCACATAAATTTTATGCTCATACATGGCTATCAAAGCCCCTAAGGTCGATGGATTGATCTTTTTCACAAGGATAGAATTGGTAGGCCTGTTTCCTTCAAAAACCCTGTGAGGAGCAATTTTATTGATAACTTCCGGAGACTTACCTTCTTTCTTCATCTCCTCTTTTACCTCTTCTAATGATTTACCATTCATCAATGCTTCTGTTTGTGCAAAAAAGTTTGACATTAATTTGGCATGATGATCACTAACAGGATTATGTGTTTGGGCGGGAGCGATAAAATCGCAAGGTATCATTTGCGTGCCTTGGTGTATCAATTGGTAAAAAGCATGTTGTCCATTGGTACCCGGTTCTCCCCAAATGACAGGCCCGGTAGGATAGTTTACTTTGTTTCCTTCTCTATCGATGTATTTCCCATTGCTCTCCATGTTCCCTTGCTGAAAGTAAGCAGGAAAACGGTGCATGTATTGGTCATAAGGCAGAATGGTTTCTGAAGTGGCTCCCAAAAAGTTGGTATTCCAGATCCCTATTAGGGCCAGCAAAACCGGCAAATTTTTATCAAATGATTCTGACCTGAAATGCTTGTCCATATCGTGTGCTCCCTCCAGTAGTTTCCTGAAATTATCGAAACCTACAGCACAGGCAACAGTCAAGCCTATGGCTGACCATAAGGAATACCTTCCTCCTACCCAATCCCAGAATTCAAACATATTGTTAAGGTCGATACCAAACGCTCTAACTGCATTACCATTTGTCGAAAGGGCTACAAAATGTTTGGCCACCTCAACTTCATTACGGGCTTGTTCCAAAAACCAAGACCTGGCCGTATGGGCATTGGTCATGGTTTCTTGAGTCGTAAAAGTTTTGGATGCGATAAAAAACATCGTAGTCTCCGGATTCACTTGTTTAAGCACCTCTGTGATATGGGAACCATCTACATTAGACACAAAATAAGTTTTGATATGAGGGTGCTGGTAAGGTTTAAGTGCTTCTGTCACCATAACAGGACCAAGATCTGACCCACCAATACCAATATTAACAAGGGATTCGATAGGCTTTCCTGTATATCCTTTCCATACTCCTTTAGATACCTTTTCAGAAAAAACCTTCATTTTTTCCAATACTTCATTGACATCAGGCATAACGTCCTTTCCATCAACGTAGACCGGATCATTTGATCTGTTTCTCAAAGCAGTATGTAAAACTGCCCTACCTTCGGTAGCATTGATTGGTTTACCGGAAAACATATCCTCTATGGCTTCTTTTAAATTTGTCTGATTGGCCAAATCTATAAGTGAAGAGAAAATTTTCTCATTTATTCCATTTTTTGAATAATCAAGTAAAATGTCTTTGAAGCGAACACTGTACTTTCTAAATCGATTGGGATCTTCTTCAAACAAAGATTTTATATCAATTGGAGTGTTAGCAGCTCCAGACAAACTTTTCCAAGCTGCTGTTGAGGTGGGGTTGGTATTTTTCATCGTGTCATCAATTCAATTTTGAACCTTAAAGCTAAAAATAAAATTCAAGCAATTAAAAAAGTAATTCAGTGAATTGTTAATTCACGTGGCTATCCTAAAATTCAAATTAATTTCACCTGCTTGATTTGCTGTACAATTGGTATGTAAATTTCTCTTAAACAATACCAATTTCATAAAAAAGCAGCCTTATGTTTTAAAAATTCAACTGAGCCCTTTCTTAATCTATTTTAAAAAGTTACCTTAAAGAGAAAAGACTTGGAAATATTTAAATCTCATCCATTAATAAACTACAAAATCTATATGGTGTAAATAAGGTGAAAACTTTAAAACCCCTTAAATTTTATTTAATAATTAATATTTTAACAATAACTTTGTCGTTCTTTTGAACAACAAAAAAGCTCTTCAAACCAACTAAAGAAGGACAAATAAGATCAAGAAGCAGATAAGATAGGAATAGTAAAACATTACTATTCACTCAAGGTTAATAAACAGGAATTGAGGATTTGGTACCAATCGCTATTTGGCATATATACCGGCTTTTACTCTAAGAATGGTGAAGTATAACTATACTAATTAACATTGACTTTCTTTACCATTATTCTAGTTAAAAAACATTCCTCAGGCGCGAATTTTCATACAACTGTTTATTACTGTACACGATTAACTATTCTGTTTATAACTTAAACAAACAATAACCTTTGGCTGCGTTATGTAATTATAAAATCATTTTTCCCATTACTGCAATGCTGTCAGTGATGTTTGCAACGCATTCCTTATGGGCTCAAACCGACACCATTCAATCCCAAATTGATCAATTACAGACATTAGAAAATCGAGAAAACTTTTTCCCTACAGCTGATTATATTGACCAATTGAATCGATTGGGTGAAATTTATTACCATAGAAACCCGGACAGTCTTTACTTATTGGCCATGAAAAGTCTAAAAGCAAGCGAGCAGATAGACTATACCATCGGCAAAATAGATGCTTATAGAAACATTGGAGCCTATCACAATCTTAAAGGAGAATACACTCAAGCTTTAAGTTATTTTGAAGAAGGCTTAAATCTCGCTGAAAAGGAAGAGTATTGGCTAGGTCTAGCGAATCTCTACAATAGTATGGGGCTAAATGCTTACGAAAAGGGAAATTATACGAAGGCAGTGACCCATTATTTACAAGCCCTTAAAATCAAAGAAGAACATTTGTCGGAATTTGAGCAAAGCAAAACTTTAAGCAATCTAGGTTTAGTATTCATGGATGTTGGAAATATTGAAAAGGCATTGGAATACCATACTCGCGCACTAAAAATCCGAGAAGTCTATAACGACCAAACAGGCATCGCTTCATCAAGAATAAACATCGCTTTAATTTACAAGGAAAAAGGGGAATTGAAAAAGGCAATGACACAGTTAGAAGCTACTCTTGAGCTAGGCATAAAGATGAACAATAAGCAACTGATTTCTGTAAGTTATTTTAATTTGGGTGAACTTTTTCTTATTCAGGGAGAAAACCAAAACGCATATGTAAATTTTGAAAAGGCCTATGTTGTGGATAAAGAAAGGGATGACCGTGTCGGAATAGGTTACGATTTACTTGGCATGGGAGAAGCCCGGTTAAACATGAACCAACTCCATGAAGCCAAGCAAAACATTGAAGAAAGTCTTGAGATTTTTGTTGAAAGTGATATCAATAGTAATATTGACAAAAGTCACTTGTTGCTTAGTAGGATTTATGAGGAAATGAATGTTTATGCTCAAGCACTACATCATTTTAAATTGCATAAACTGTACCAAGACAGTATCATGAGTTCAGAAATAAATGAGCAAATTCAGGAAATTAATGCAAAATACGAATCTGAAAAAAAAGAAACAGAGTTTCTTCAACAACAAAAAGAGAAAGATCTCTTGAATGAAAACAGGATGGCCCAAAATATTCGAAACGGGGTTTCGATCATCCTTGTCATTTTATTGATCGCTTTTATAATCGCTATTCGGTCAATTAAAGCTCAGACAAAAGCCAAAGTAATTGTAACCAAGCAAAGGAATGAATTTGAGAAATTAAATAAAAAACTATTACATCAGAAAAATGAGAATGAAAAAATAACCAAGCAATTGTTTCAGGTAAATGAAACGAAAGACAAAATCTTCAGTATCGTTGGACACGACCTCAAAAGTCCGATCACTAGTTTAAAAGGGCTAATGCAATATGTGGTAGATGAAAATTTAGAACAAAAGGAATTTTTATTGGTATCCAAACAATTGCGAAATGAAGTTGAACAAGTTCATTTCACGCTCGTTAATTTATTAAACTGGGCGAAAGGTCAAATGAAAGGAATAGTAACAGCGCCTGCCGACATATCCTTGCACCAGTTGGTAGAACAAAACATTAGCTTAAACAAGCCGATATCAAAAAACAAAAACATTGAAATTATAAACCAATTAGAGGAAAACACGATTTGTTATGCCGATAGGGATCAAATAAGCTTGGCTTTAAGAAATGTGCTAAACAATGCCCTGAAATTCACTCCAAAAGGAGGTAAAATTATTATTTCAAGTAAAAAATCAAACCAGGGTTTTTGGGAAATCTCAATAAAAGACAACGGTATAGGCATGAATGAAGAAATATTAAAAAATGTATTTTCAAAAGAATTGGCCAATAAGCAACAATATGGCACAGAAGGTGAGAAAGGAACTGGTCTGGGTTTACATTTAACGAAGGATTTTATTGAAAAAAATGGAGGGGAGATAAATGTAATCAGCAAGCCCGGTAAAGGGACCACATTCACTTTCACCATCCCGTCAGCACACTTTTGAAGGAAAGAAATCTTGTCCTCTGAAATATTGTACCCTTTAGTTGATAAATCAAAATTTAATGCTTTAATTAATCATTAAATTATACAGCAATTCAGTAATAATAATCCCAAAAATAGGATTCTCCTAAATAAAAAAAGAGAAGCACAATTAAAAATGGCTATCATTAATAGACCGGTTTAGTAATACGATATCAAAAAGATTTTCCATTTAGTCCTTTGAAGATCAATTTAAAATTTTAGCAATTATTTAATATTAATGAAAAATGACACGAAAAACGTTTTTAGCTTTCAAGACAAAAATAGCCATTGCATTAATTCTCGTATTGTTTCTCATTTTCGCTAAAAGTTTGGTTGATAAAAGCAACGTAGACGAATTGGAGGCTTCATTTGTAACCGTTTATGAAGACCGATTGGTCGTGCAGGATTATATTTTCAATATTACTGAATTACTTTTTCGAATGCGATTACTGGTAGCAAATACCGAATCTATGGACCAATACATGTCCGTTAAAACCCAGGTAATAGACTATCACGAACAAATTCTGGCTATTATTTCCGGCTTTGAAAGAACATACCTGACCCCCAAAGAAGAGAAATACCTCAATGACTTTAAGCATTTGGTTTCAGAAAAACTTGAGATACAAAGTTATTTCAGCAACCAAGTAGCTACAGAAAACAACTATGAAAACAGCGTTCAAAGATTTAATTCGGACTTCGAGCGTGTTTTTAATGATTTAAGAGAGCTTTCTAAAATCCAGCTTTCTGAAGGAGAAAAACTCACCAACTTGAGTTACCGTATCAAAGCCAGATCAGACATTTGGTTACAATTTGAATATGCCGTACTGTTTATCCTGCTAATCATCATCAGCATGTTGATCTACTCTTCAAGAGGAATTTCAGATTAATCAAAACTAATTTTATTCATTCTTTTTATTGGCTAATGCAGAAAGTAAAAACCCTACCAAGAAAATAACAATGGTACCGAAAACGATGGTAAGGTTGGCATGAAAGGTACTTCTGAACCTCATGCCTTCTTCCAGAATTACCGGAGACAAGCTCATCCAAGCAATCACCAATACTCCTAAAGCAACGCCTATGGCGGCATATTTTTGTTTGATGTTTTTACCGATAAATCCAAGCAGAAACAAGCCCAGAATACCTCCACTAAATATGGCCGACAAAGCCCACCAGGCATCCAGAGCACTTTCCACCCCATTGAAGGCAATGGCTACAATAATCGCCAATAAACCCATCACAAAGGAGGAGAAAAGCAATACTCTCATTTCTGACTTCCCATTCACATCAGGAGCTATATATCTTTTGTAATGGTCTGTAAGGATTATGGTGGCAGAACTATTGATACTGGTGGAGATTGTACTCATTCCTGCCGCAAAAATAGAAGCAATAAGTAACCCTGTCATCCCTACAGGCAAACCACTAACAATGAAATAAGGAAAAACTTTATCCGCTTGGGACAGATCACTAAATTTTTCAGGTAACAATTCCGGCATCGCTTGATAATAAGCAAAAAGCGCAGTACCAATAAAGAAAAACAGAAGCGATACCGGGACGTATAATAAGCTTCCCAATAAGGTGGATTTCACTGCTTCCTTGTCAGATTTGGCACTTAAGTAACGCTGTACATAGTTTTGGTCTACACCAAAATTTTGCAGATTTATAAATAATCCATAAATCAAAATCACCCAGAATGTGCCTTCAGAAAGGCTAAAGCCCAAACTTCCCAAACTAAACTTATCATGTTCTGCCCCTATGGTAAATACTTGTCCGGGTCCCTCTGGCATGGAGAACATTATGATTAATAAACATGCCAATGCACCTGAGATAAGCACAATACCTTGGATGGCATCCGTCCAAATCACGGCCTCAAAGCCTCCCATAATGGAGTAAATCAGTACGCTAACCCCAGTAACTACAATAATCACAGGGATACTCCAGCCAAACATCACATTCATTGGTAAGGCCAAAAGATACATGATGGCTCCCATTCGTGCCAATTGAGTCAACAAATAACAAATGGATGCATAAGTTCTGGCCCAAGCACCAAATTTGGTTTCCAAATAATAATACGCCGAAGGATTTTTTATCCCCCTGTATAAAGGAACAAAAAACTTAACCGCCAAAATTGCCGCAATTGGAATGGATAAGCTAAATACAAACCCACTCCAATTGGACAAATAAGCATTTCCCGGAAGGGCTAAAAAACTGATACTACTTACAAAAGTAGCAAAAATGGACATTCCTATGGCCCAAGAGGGCAATCTACCCCCTCCGGTAATGTAGTCATTTGCAGAACGTTTTTTGAAATAAAAGGAGGCCCCAAATAGAATGATGGCCAACATATAGGACAAAAATACAACTAAATCAATAAGGGATAAATCCATTCTTTTTATTATTTTAAATGATTATTTCAGGCTTAAGCATGCCAAGTACCTGATCTTCTTATCTGCCTCTGTAAATAGATTGTAGATGGATCTGAAAATGCCTGGCAATCGTGGTTATGCGTATTGTTCGTAAGCTTTAAGGCCGGTTAATTTTTCCTTAATGGCTTCAATTTGATCACTTTCGAAGGCCGATAATGGTGTGGCTAAATAGCCAATCCCTATACCTAAAATGGACATAGAGGCTTTTAAACCTTTCAAGAAACTTGAGCCATAAGACCCCATGGCATAAATTTCATCAGCCAATTCCATCACCATTTCCTGAAGTCTTGTAACCTCTTTTAAATCCCCTTTATCAGCAGCATTGAAAAGATCTACAAAAAGTTTAGGGAAGATATTGGCACCACCACTTACGCCACCATTTCCACCCATCAAGACTGTAGAAGCCATCATTTCTTCAGGACCAACGAGTAAGGTGAAATCTGGTCTATCCCTGAAGGCATAAATCATGGCATTGAAAAACACGGCTTGACCCGAACTATCTTTCAGCCCATATACATTGGGATGCTTTGCCAGTTCCAAAACAGCTTTTTGGCTCATCATTGTTTTGGTGTGTGAAGGCATGTTGTAAAGATACAATGGAAGGGGCAAAGCATCTGCAAGCTTTTTGAAATAGGTAATTAGTTCACTTTCTCCCAAACCATAATAGTAAGGTGGGGCAGCAACAACGGCAGTGGCACCCGCCTCTTTTGACAGGCGGCTTAAGGACAGACTTTCTTCAAGAGAGGTGTCTGTAATCCCTACCAAAACAGGCACCCTCCCATCAACCTTTTCGCAGGTTAATGAAATTAGTTCTCTACGTAACTTATAGGAAATATTGGTGCATTCTCCGGTAGTTCCTAAAATAAAAATACCATGTACCCCTCCGGCTATCAAGTGTTCTATCAATTGGATTGTTCCTTCTTTGTCCAGATGGTCATCATCCAGCAATAGTGTGGCCATGGGAGGAATTACTCCTCTTAACGGCTCTTTTTTTAAATCTCTATGCATTTCTTTATCGTGTATACAAGTGTGGTTTTATCACCTGCGACATTCTAGTATTAATTGTTTTTATATTTTACTTGGATCGACCACCACATACTTTACAGTTTTTCTGTCATAAGTATAGGTCATGTGGACCATACCATCCTTACTTTGTATGATGGCCGGATAGCTATAACCTGATTCGTTAGGCTGGTTTTCCAAAGTCATAAAAGGTTTCCATTCTTTCCCATCATCAGAAATCGCCAAGTTGAGGATATTTCTTCCCTTAGGCTCTTCTCCTTCTTTAGTGGAATGATTATAAATCAATAGTTGTCTACCATCTGCTAAAGTAACCGCATCCGTACCGGAGTTAGGGTTAGGAAGGGAAGTCGCCTTCATCGGAGACCAGGTTTGCCCTTTGTCTGTAGACCAACTCTCTGAAATCACACCTTGTCTGGTCCTGCATAAGATTTGAAGAGAACCGTCTTTGTGAAACAAAACACTTGGTTGAATGGCATCAAATTCAACTCCATCATTGATTGGCCCAACAACCTCCCAGGTTTTTCCATTGTCTTTGCTGATTTCAAAATGAACCATCCAAAAGGTATCGTCATCGTGTTTTCTTTCAATGCTTGTTGGGGCAATAATCGTCCCGTCTTCAAGCTGAACGGCTTTGTTCTTCACAGGCCCTAACAATGGTCCTACTGCCGGATCTACACCTAATTTCCTTGGCTCAGACCATGTTTTGCCATCATCATCTGAGGTCATAAGCATGCCCCACCATCCTCTGGGGTCTGGTCCTACTTTATAAAAGAGCATCAATGGGCCTTCTTTGGGTTGGAACAAGACCGGATTCCAAGTTGGATACCTTAAGCCCTCATTTTGGACCCCATTGGCCACTTCTACCGGTCTGGTCCATTGGTCATCTGCCAAATGACTTACCCATATTCCCACATCAGGATTTTTCTCATGGGTTCCTGCAAAAAAGGCAGCTACGATCCCTGAGGGTGTTTCAACTAAAGTTGATGCATGAACCTGAGGTGTAGGCCTGTCGTCAAGCGGGTAAATAAGTTCAGCATGGACAAGGGCCCCTTCTCCTACCTTTTGCTTTTCGGGCAGGTGATAGTTTCCTGTAATGTCATTAGGTGCCAATTGCGTATCTTCTTGGGTTTCGGCTTTTTTATCATTAGCCCCACCACAAGAATTCAACATCAAACCGGCAGTTATTGCGAGCATTGAAAGTGTAACTTTTCTCATTTTAAATACCACAAAGTGACGTTTTAATTCCTAATTCATTCATTGCTGCGGCCTTGGCATAGCAAGCTTCAAGGGCACTGTCTTTATCCGTGGTATAAACCACGTGAATATGGTTTGCCTTATGTCTGGCCATCATCTGATCGCGATTTACCCCATCCAGCACACCATGCATAATCGGCCACTCTGGGGTGGTCATGTTCCACCTTCTTTTGGTTTCTTCTTCAGGCAGTTCCACCACTTTACCGGTACCTAAATCACAGTGCAATTGGTCATCCATTACATAAACACGACTCCATACAATATGTCCCGGTTTACTTACACCTTTTAAACTTCCTCCGCCTTGGGGGAAATACATGGCCGGTTGTCTATCACTACTTGCACCCTTAAATCCTCCAGAAAAGTGGGACGGTGGCGCTGCTCCTGAAATCAAGAATACCCACACAAACTCTTCTTTACCATCAACCGTGAAATTTTCTCCATACCTCAAATCATGAAGTGTATTGTCACCGACCAAACCTAGCTGGTCCCACAACTTATAAGTAATCAAGCTGTCTAATCCTGCACACTCATCCACCTCATTGAAATGTGGCAGGGCTTTGCCGGCTAGAATTTCATTCCCTTGCTCGTCTTTCACCGGTGGCCTTTCGGTGTTGTTTAACAAACCTTCCACTAGATCACTGGCCGGACACAATTCGTTCAGCCCTTGTTGGTACTGTATACCGATGGTATCACAGCCAAACTTATTGGCTAATCTTAAGGCAGCTACATACATTTTGCATTGCTCAAGGGTTTGTTCTCTTGTCAGCTCAGTTTCAGGATTAGTGCCCCAATTAAAAGTCAAACCCTTATCGAGTAGCCATTGCAAAACCTCTTCGGCTTCCTCTGTTGCAACATTTTGCATGGCTGCATACAAGGTTGATTGGCTTAGACGCTCTTTAAACAAGCCCGTTTTATGCAATAAATGATCAGGAATAATGGCATTGAACATGCCCATACAACCTTCATCAAACACCCCCATAATGGCTTTGTTTTGTCTAAACTCTTTAGCAAGTGCAATTCCTGCTTCCAAAGCTTTGGCCGGGGCATCTTTCGTTTCAAAAGCCCGAACATGACGCAAGTCATGGGTTATTTTTCCTGTTTCTAACCATTCTTTAAATCCATTCAAAAAGAATTCGTCATCAAACTCCTTGCTCCAAATAGTGGAATAAGATACTCCGGCTTTGGTCAGGGAGCCATTGAGATTAAGCATACCTACAAGACCGGGCCACTGTCCGTTCCAGTTGGCTATGGTTAAAATAGGCCCTTTGTGAGTGGTCAGTCCTGCCAATACATGGTGCGAGAATTGCCAGACACTTTCGGCCACAATTAGAGGCTTTTCAGGGTCAATATCCCTAAAAACTTCCATCCCCATTTTCTGAGAATCGATAAAGCCATGGCCCTTTTCTTCATCAAACTTATGAGCCCTAATCACATTTATTCCCAGACCTTCAAAAACGCCTTGCAGGCTATCTTCCATTTCTTTTTGTGCAGGCCAACAAGTCTGGTTGGCAGGAAGTCTCAAATCGCCACTGGCAATCAGGTATATCTCTTTACTCATTATCAGTCAGTATTTTAGTTATTTGGTTTTATTCTTATTTCAATAAATTTAATCTAACTATTGGGAGTATTACTTGAATTCTCCCTAATCAGGCCTATAAAAATCAAAAAATTAATGGAGCGGTCATCTTTTTATTTGATCGGGTTTTCATACCAGATTACACCCAAGCCTTTCTTTGAACCATCGGCTGCGGTTTCCTCCGAAGTAATGAGATCCAAATCACCATCAGCATCCATGTCCTTAAGCAGTATGAAGTCATATTTGACGCCTTCTTTACCACTTATATCTATAAAGTAAGGATTATCCGACTGGAAACTCATCATGGCAATTACTCCGGATTTACCTAAAGCCTGAGAAAAGGTAGCTGTGAGGTCAAGTAATCCGTCTTGATTGATATCCCCTACCTTTACCGACTTCGCTCGATCACCAACGAAGTTTGGAAAATCAATCTTTTGACTACTCCAAAGACCATCCTTCCTCTCAAAATGCTCCCAACCATGCTGCACCACCGGAACAATAAAATTAAGTTCCTTATTACCTGTGCCGTTGTCAAAATAATCCATAAACATGGATTCTCCATCTCTGATACCCAATAAATGATGCGTCCACTTTCCTTGTAAAGCATCTTTCCCCGGGTTTTCCATCCATCTCAAGCCTCGTAAATCTCCTTTTCGGTCGGTAATTACTATGTCCATCTCTCCATCGCTATTCATATCCAATAACGAAATGGACATTACCCAACCTAATTGAGTAATTTCATGGTATTCCCAGTCCTCCATTATCATTGGATTTTCAGGCGCCTCTAGCCAGCCTAAAGTCCCATTGGGGTCCTTGGAGCCTACCACCAGATCGATTCCGTTTTTTCCATCCAAATCAATTGGTCGCCCAAACATCCACTTTGTTTTACCAATGGTGGCGGGTATGTCTTGGGTAAGCCATTTTTGTGGATCCAAATAATCCTCAGAATCAGCTGGTGCCCAATGGATGGTTACCCGTTGGTGTTTCCCTTCAGACAAGGTGATCAAATCCAAATATCCATCACCGTTTAAATCCGAAACAAAAGCATCTTCCACATCCGGCGAAGGTAATTCAATAAATGGCCATTTCTTTTTGGGGTTTTCCGGCTGCAAGTAAATACGTGAAACCCCTCCTTCTTCCCAGCCCGTAACCAAGTCAAATTTTCCGTCATTATTGACATCTGAAAATTTTGTCCCGTCCGAACCCAAGGAAGAATCGTCTATGGTATGACGGGGCCAAGGCGCGTCAAAAACCGAACTAGCCCTATTTTGGCTTAAAACTGTATCCGGAGCCAGTACTGTTATGGAGAATAGTCCACACCAAAGCCATGTATTTGTACCCATCATTTGACTAGTCTTTCTTCTTACTTATGATTTTTCTATTGTTGAAAACTTTAACCATTTGCTCATCATAGGAAGCATATAGTATATCATCTTCTGTAAAGTGGGTCATCAATATTTCTTGGTCACCTGTTCTATTTCGGTCATAGGTAATGTAAATCGTGCCATCAGCAGTTTGTTGTCCATCCGGATAGGAAACATTTTTTCTTTGGTCTAACAACAGTCCTCTTGACCAGGTTGCGCCATCATCTTTAGAGATAAATGCCATCATATGACTCCTACCTGTTTTAATCGCAATGGGGCCGTGCTTTACAAGAAGTAAATTCCCGGACTGCAAACGACGAATAAAAAATCTGGCACTAGGATGAGCAATAAATGATTCTTTTAGAGCAGACCATGTCTTTCCTGAATCACTTGAATAACTTTCTCCAATTCCATAATTGGTTCTTAATAGCGCCCATAATTTACCATCTTCTTTCTCCACAAAATGATGCTCATCGAAGGATCTGAATTCTTTGGGTACATGAACACCTCCAACTACTTCCCATGTTTTTCCTTGGTCTTTTGAAACCACCATTCTGGCCGAATGATCCGTCTCACGCCAAGTTGAGGCAGGTAAAACCCAATCGCCATTGTTTAATATCATAGGCTTACACATCATCACTCCGTCTGTAAGCCTTCTCGGTGCGGACCAGCTGGTAGTTCCGTCAGAAGAAGTCTCTCCTATAATGGCCCAAACACCACCAATTTTAGCATCTTTGTCAACGGCTTGAGCCCAAAAAACCCACACCTTTCCTGAAGGGTCTACCCAAACTTCAGGATCAAATGCCCTTACCATGCCTCCACCGTCCGGGTCAACCACCAAGGCTTCCTTCCAAGTTTCTCCATTGTCTTTACTAGAGGAAAGCACTACATAATTGTTTTCATCTTCATTAGGACTAATGCCTGCGTACCATACCGCCCAAAATTCCCCTTTTTCTTCTTGAACAGCCAAACTGGATATTCCTGAAAATTTTCGATTTTCAACTTGGTGCCAATCTTTATAATCGGACAAGGAAAATACTTTAGGAGGGTTTAAAAAAGCGTCCTTCTCTTGACCATACAAGCTTTGGTTAATTAAAAAAACTATCAAAAAAAGAAGGAATAAATTCGGGTTTCGTTTCATTAATATTTGGCTCATCGGTGGGTTTTATTTATCTACCTGAAAATTACCACAAGAAATTACTCTTTAAAAGAAAATTCATCGAAAATTCATTTTTCAAGAAAGAAAGACTTCCTCTGAGGTATAATTTTTATATATTGAATCTTTAATGTAGACAAACTCCATATAAATAAATGAACCCATTAAAATTAGACCGTAGAAAATTTATCAAAGGAAGTACTGCCATGGCCACCTTGGCAACTGTAGGAGTGCCATCAATGGCTTTCTCCTCCCCAAATAAAATATACAATGTTGGGTTAATAGGCACAGGGTGGTATGGTAAAAGTGACTTATTCAGGCTTATCCAGGTAGCAGATATCGAAGTTGTGGGGATTGCTGACCCGGACTCCCACCTACTGGAAGAAGCAGGCCAACTTATCAGCCAAAGGCAAAAATCCGGTAGAACCCCAAAAAAATACAAGCATTACCGACAAATGCTTGATGAAAACAATCTTGACATTGTTTTGGTGGGTAGCCCCGACCACTGGCATGCTCTCCATGCTATTGATTCCATTCATTCAGGTGCTCATGTTTACCTGCAAAAACCAATTAGTGTAGATGTAATTGAAGGTGAAGCCATCTTGGCAGCTGCAAGGAAACACAATAAAGTAGTACAGATAGGTACCCAAAGAAGGAGTACTCCTCACTTGGTGGAAGCCAAGAAAAACATTGTTGACAAAGGACTTTTGGGAAAAGTTTCCCATGCTGAAATGTGTTGCTACTACCATATGAGAGCCAATGGCAGTCCTGAAATCAAACCTGTTCCAGAATTTTTTGATTATGACCTATGGGTAGGCCCCGGTCCAATGAGACCCTATGATGGCCTTCCTCATAGAAGGTGGTGGCGCACCATGATGGAATACAGCAATGGAATAACCGGTGACATGTGCGTGCATATGTTTGATGCTGTTCGATGGACACTTGGATTGGGCTGGCCAAAAAGCGTATTTGCTACCGGTGGGATATATGTTCAAAAAGGAGGAAAATCTACCATTGCAGACACCCAAACAGCGACATTTCACTATGATGATTTGGATTGTGTTTGGAACCATCGCTCTTGGGGCACGCCCCAAGATCCTGAATACCCTTGGGCCTATAAGATCTATGGGGACAAAGGTACTTTAAAGGCATCTGTGATGAAGTATGAGTTTATTCCACAGGGAAAAGGTGAAAAGATTACCGGAGATGTTGTTTTTGAAAAAGAAAAATACCCTGAAGACCTTAAGGAGAAAGACATAGAACTCCAAGCTGCCCCGGCTACCAGAGCACATATGATAGATTTTATTCAGGCGATAGAACAAGGTGGAAAACCTGTGGCTGATATTGAAGAAGGGCATATTTCCACAGCCAGCTGTATCATGGCCAATATGTCAATGGAGTTAGGTAGGCCTTTATCGTATGATCCTAAGAAGAGAGAAATTATCGGGGACGAAGAAGCTACCCGCTTATTGACAAGAAAATACAGAGCTCCATTTATCCACCCGGAACCAAACGAGGTATGAAAAACCAATTGATTTACCCCTCCATTAGAAAAACCACTTGCTTGTTAATAGGTTTTTTGGTAGTGGTTTGTATTTCCCAATCATACGGGCAAACCAAGGTCCAAATAAAAGGAGAAAAATTCTTTATCAATGGTCAACCCACTTATGCGGGGCAAGAATGGAAAGGCCATACCATTGAAGGTTTGCTAATGAATGCACGCTTGGTTCAAGGAGTGTTTGATGACCTCAATCCTGAAACTGTTGACCGATGGAAATACCCGGATACGGGAAAATGGGATGCGAATAGAAACACCGATGAATTTGTAGCAAATATGGCCCATTGGAAAGCGCATGGCATGCTCTCCTTTACCATCAACCTGCAAGGAGGAAGCCCTGAAGGCTACAGTAAGGTTCAACCTTGGCACAATTCTGCTTTCACTGCTTCAGGTGAGCTCAGGCCTGCCTATATGGCAAGGTTGGAGAAAATTCTCGATGAAGCAGAAAGATTGGAAATGGTTCCTATTTTAGGTTTGTTTTATTTTGGCCAAGACCATAGACTCGAAAACGAAGTAGCCGTTACCAAAGCCGTTGATAATGCTATCAATTGGCTGCATGACCACAAGTATAAAAATGTGCTTATAGAGATTAATAATGAATGCAATGTAAGGTATACCCACAAAATCCTCCAACCGGAAAGAATTCATGAATTGATTGTAAGAGCAAAATCCATTGAAAGAAATGGTTTCCGATATTATGTAAGCACCAGTTATGGTGGTGGGTTTATTCCTCTGCCCAACGTAGTCAAGGCCGCGGACTTTATTTTAATTCATGGAAACGGTGTGGCAGAACCTGAAAAAATTGTGGAAATGGTTGCTCAAACCAAATCAGTGGAAGGATATCAAAAAATGCCTATCATCTTTAATGAAGACGATCATTTTGATTTTGACAAAGACTTCAACAATCTAATTGCTTCGGTTTCCACCTACGCATCCTGGGGTTATTTTGATTTCCGTAAAAAGGGAGAAGCATTTGAAGAAGGTTACCAAAGTGTCCCGGTGGATTGGTCTATTTCTTCGGAAAGGAAAAAAGGTTTTTTCAACCTACTGAAAGAGATTACGGGTTAT
The DNA here is from genome assembly GCF_054781075.1 of Cyclobacterium sediminis. Lineage (NCBI taxonomy): Bacteria > Pseudomonadati > Bacteroidota > Cytophagia > Cytophagales > Cyclobacteriaceae > Cyclobacterium > Cyclobacterium sediminis. The sequence goes on from NZ_BAAGVC010000003.1 coordinate 208,181, forward strand.
TGAATTGAGCCATACATTGCCTGTCTACCTCTCTAAAGGTAAAACAAGAAAGGCTAAAACGTAAAAAACTCCGCCTTTTAAAATAGGAGGGCGGAGTTTTTGTTTGGATTCTTTTAAAGGATAAAATTAGATTTTAAATCCTTCCCTGTGATTTCTACCTACAAATTGGTTGGCTTCTTCAAGGTTGGTAATTCTCATATTTTCACCGTCCCACAATAGTTTTTTCCTACCGAAGAATTCTGCTTTTCCTTCAGCATTTTCTCTGCGAAGCATATAACTCCTTGTTGCAAGGTTACCCATCAAGACCGTTTCGGTCATCGGGCCCGCATAGTCAAAGGAAGAAGTCAATGCTTTATGTTCAGGGCTATTGAATCCGGCTTTACAAGCATCGATCCATTTGCGCTGATGGCCATATTCAGGCTCATCATTTTTCTCTACCTCCGGACCAAACTCTGTGGTTCCGTCATTTAAGTATAACTTAGGCATTAGTGGAGAACTATCATTGATATTGGTAGAAATGATTCCTTTTTCGCCAATAATCAATACCCCATTGGCACTGTCATTACCACCAATATCACTGTCTGCAGGAATAATGTCCGGATGAGAAGGTTTAATTCCTCCATCACTCCAAGTCATTTCTATTGGCGACCTACTTTTAGTAGTTTCATCAAAATGAAGCGTGATGAATGAAGCAGGTGGGCAACTTTTTGGAAAATAATCCGCTGTCCACATGTCTGTATAAATTGACGCCACACTGGCTTCTGCATCCGTTGGGTACTTCAAACCTAGAGTTCTGAACGGTATATCGATCAAGTGACAACCAACATCTCCTAGGGCACCTGTACCATAATCCCACCAGCCTCTCCAGTTGAATGGATGAAGATTAGGTGTGTAAGGAATATATTCTGCAGGGCCTAACCATAGGTCCCAATTTAAATTGTCAGGTTTTTTAGATGGTTCCGCCTTCGGGAAAGGAATACCCTGAGGCCATACGGGTCTATTGGTCCATACCTGAACTTTAGACACTTTACCAATTTTATCACTATTTATCCAATCTTGAACCATGTTTAACAATGGATTGGATCCGCCTTGATTACCCATTTGTGTAACAATCTTCTTGTCCCTTGCCATTTCTGTAAGCATACGGGCTTCTTGAATGTTATGCGTCATCGGTTTTTGTACATACACATGGACACCTCTATTCATGGCATAAGAAGCTGCAGGACCATGAACGTGGTCAGGAGTAGAAATGGTAACGGCATCAAGATCTTTCTCTTTGTCCAGCATTTCCCTGTAATCCGAATACAGCTTGGCTTTAGGGAAATTTTCTACGGAACGCTTTGCAGATCCGTTAAAATCAACATCACACAATGCGATTACTCGCTCCCTGCCGTTTACTGAGGCATTTTTGATGTCGCTGGCACCTTTTCCACCGGCTCCAATGGCTGCGATATTTAACTGGTCACTTGGAGCAGTAAAACCTACACCACCCAAGACATGTCTGGGCACGAATACGATTGAGGAAGCTATCGCAGCATTCTTTAAAAAAGAACGTCTGGAATTTTCCTGATTTTCATTTTTTGATGATTTCATGGTCATATTTTGTGAATTGAACTATTTTAGGTTTAAAATTTATTAATCTAGCTGTTTAATTTTATTATCCCTATAAGAATACTGATTTTTAGCATTTATTGACCACTCAAAAGCTCAATTTTTCAATAAGCGGCAATATTTAAAAAAAACCCCTTCCAATTTGATCCATCAAACTCAATAGTCTTCTTTATTACTATTGCGCTGCTTCGTCTTAATATAAAGTTCCTCTACTTTTTCCCTTGCCCAAGGCGTTTTCCTTAAAAATGTTAGTGAAGATTTGAGTGTGGGGTTGTTGGTAAAACAACGGATGTTAATCCGCCTTCCCAATTCCTTAAAACCGTATTCATTGATCAAATAATCCAAAACGTCTACCAATCGGATGCCATGTAAAGGATTATTGGGTTGTTTTTCTACTTCTTTTGCCATTGAACCAAAAATAAAGATAAAAAGCTTTTTCTCCTATTTTTAGGCAAAATATGGTAAGGGAAAAAGACTCAGACAAAATCTTTTCTTGGGATTTATAACCGATACCAATATATTCACAATTTGCATGCTTCAAAAACTTAAGCTTCTCCATTTTATTCCAAAACTGCTTATGCCTTTATGAATATCCAAAAACTCAAATTCCCAATAGGAAAATACAATCCTGATAAAAACCCAAATAGTGAATTAATCACTCAATGGATCAAGCAGATCGAAGATTTCCCTACCAGCATCGAAGACTTATGCCGGAATATTCCCCTTGAACAACTCAACTGGAGGTATAGACCGGAAGGATGGACAGTAAAACAGCTGATACACCATTGCAGTGACAGCCATATGAACAGCCTTATTCGATTTAAGTTGGTGCTGACAGAAAGATCCCCAACGATTAAACCCTATTTTGAAGACAGGTGGGCAACATTGGCTGATTCCTTGGATGACAATATCGAAAATTCATTGAGCCTATTGCAGGGATTGCATAAAAAATGGGTAATCCTCCTCAGAAGCCTTAATGATGAGCAATTGAGGATGGAATATACACATCCCGAACATGGTGAAAAATTCAATCTAGCCGAAACTATTGGGAATTATGCATGGCATTGCAAGCATCATTTGGCCCATATCAGAAAAGCCCTTGCTTCGAATGGGAAATACAATTAGCCCATAATGAACAAGAAATCTTGAAAAAAGGAAAACCCGAAAGCTTTCCCTAATACGATTCCTTAATAAAATACTCTGGGAGTTTTTAGCCTGTTTTTTTGATTTATTATTTGACTCAGCTTTTAGCGTAAGGAATTATTCCACACTATTTAATGTATGCCCCGCGGTACTAAGAACCGTATCAGGAATAGTCTTTTTAATGTTTACTACTCGAATAACTACATCAGCTTTCCCCTCTTTGCTTTTTAAATTTAATAGTAACGGCAATTCCTGGACACCAAATTTGTCGAATAAATTCGATTCATCCTGTGACTTCCCTGCACCTACACTTTGGTAACTAAAAACACTAGACATGGATAATTTAATGTCCTCGGCAAGCATCATTGTTGCAGCATATTCTTCAATCTCTGCCTTAACCTCCCGACAGTGATATCCTTCTAAGGTGGTTTCCTTTCCGGTGTAATTCAGTTTCTTTCGTGGACCTGAATTAAAAGGGCGTAACGCATATTGCATTCCCGGCCAATGTTTTTCATTCATAGGCAAAATATATCCTCCTTTCTTTCCATTCATTTCAAAAAGATTAGTAATCGTAGAATCTTGCTTATTAAACACCATGCGCATGTCAGGGTCTCTTCTCTTTCCATAAATGATCATTGCTGATTTTTCTTTCCCTAAAAAATAAGAAATCGTATCGTTGCGTTCATTTCCATTAGGGTAATGATGCCTTACAACTAAATCAAAACTACCTGTAAATGTTTGTGCATTTAGTAGGGTAGGGATTAAGAAAATTGCGAATAATAAAGAAAGAACGGTTTTCATAGCGGAGTCTGATTTATTAAATACGTACCTAAAACAATAACAAAGAAAAGCATGAAGATCGTTGAGGGATTAATGTTAATTAAACTATTGATAACCAGTCTCACCTATGTCCCCGATACCATGCGCCCATATTTATTGAAGCATTCAACCTGTTTTGCTATCATTTGGCTGTTATCACTTCAAATCCTTCTTACAATAGCCTTTTCACCATTACTATTGCGTCCTCATAATCGGGCACAAAGTTTTCAAGATGTTCTTTAGTTTCCTTAAAACCAGCTTTGATATAAGCCCTGATTGCTTTTAAATTACGTTTAGAGGGAGCAATGTAGATGGTCTTGCATTCAAAATACTGAACTAGATATTCACTAAGTAATTTTATTGCCCCAGTCCCATATCCCTTACCTGTAAGTACTCGATCTGCCAACCAAATGTCAATTTCTGTTGATTGGGTAATAGGGTCAATTTCATTATGATTTATTTGTCCGATCTTATTCCCATTGTATGTAATGATAAAACATTGCCCTTTTAATGGATGTGAACCATCAAAATAATGGGCCTTATAATCTTCATTAAATTCCTCCCAAGTTGGAATTGGAACCTCAGGGAAATTTGGCGCCCCCAACATTTCATCAGTCAGGTTAGAATGAGCCAACCACATGTAGATGCTTTTTTTGTCTTGTAAATTAGCAGGTCGAAGGGTCAATATTTTGGTTGTAAGTTGTTTTTCCATCTACAAATACCCGTCAACTAATATGACGACAATTACAATAGCACATGAGGAAGAAATAATCCTTACAGGTTTATATAACACATGCTCTCCCTCTAGATCTCAGCCTTAATTATTCACAATCACGCTATGATTTTCCTTAACTTATTATACTAGGAAACTGAGAATCTAAACTAAGTTACACAATTTAATTTGCACAATTTTATTGAAAATTGCAAAAACACAAACTTATATATCATTGATAATTAACTCAATAAGTTATTAAAAATATTATAGTACGGGTAATTTTAATTTAGTCAAAGAATAGGCTTTCTCTAGGATTTAATCAGAAACTCCACTCGGCTAAAACCTAATTAATTATCTAAGTGATTTTCTTTCTTCTCCTATCTTATGCAACTCAATTTTATAGGAATACAATATTTAATTAATAGCAATCGGGGGTCAAACGCTAACAATATTATATGAGAGGAATTGGCAGATAGAACAGATTTATTAGCCAATAAAAAAACAATGGCATATTCCAGATGAAATTAATCCAAGAAGTACTAAAAGAAACTTCGCCCATTTGATCAACCATTAATTTGCTTTAAATTCACCTTTTTAAAGCCTAAATTACCCATAAGTAAATTGGCTTCTACCCCAAAAACAAAGCTGGAAGAATTCGATTTTTCAAAGCAACCTTACTTCATTTATCAAGCATTTCATTATGATTAGTCAAACCTTCCCTATCAAAAATAATTATCACTTAATCGGAGTTTTATTCCTTATTTTTCTATCTAGTAATTGTACAAACAGGGAGCAAGGGACTTTTAATACCTCTTATTTTAAAATCAAGATTGATAACAAAGGCTTTATCACCAGCATGCAGCATCCGAAGCTGTCTCATACTCAGGAATTCAGTCCGGTAGATAAACCTTCTCCATTAATGTGCCTTTATGATAGTCAATCAGAGCGGTATTTTGAACCTATAAAGGCAACATTTAATCAAGCGAACGAAGCAATTACACTGGATTTCCCCAACGGGTCAGTTGCTAAAATAAGGCTTGAAGAAAAAAATAAATATTTAAAGCTCAGCCTTGAATCCCTTTCACAGTCCGAAGGTATTGAAGGCATTCAGTGGGGGCCATATCATACCAATATCACCAATCTTTTCGGAGAGATCATCGGTGTGGCAAGGGACACCAGTGAGGCAGTCAATTATGCCATAGGAATGCTCGCCCTAGATGACAATACCCTTGGAGGTACTTCAAAAACCATAGCTGATGCTGCACCTTTTCAGTATATTATCCACTCACCGGATCCTTCACGCTACCCCTTACCTGACTCTTTGGCTGAAGGTCAGGTTTTCACACTTGGCGGAGATGGGATCAACGATGTGGCATTTTATGCCCACAGAGAGCCCTATTTCAGAATAATGTACGGAAATGCGGCTACAGTTGATGAACAAGGTAGAATATCCATTAATTACCACTCAAGGGACCGAACAAAAAAGAGAGAAGTTTATTATTCCTTGATCCCCAATATGGCAGTAAATACACCCAACCATCTTGAAGTCCAACCCTTGCCAGGAATTGATTATATAGGTTCTTCTATCGCATTGTGGGGAAGCCCAGATAGCATTGCTTTGATGGAGGTCATACAAGATATTGTATTGGAAGAGGACTTGCCCTACCCTACCATTGGTAATAAATGGGTAAAGGATCCTTCGGCTTTTGTACCAGACGCCATGACCAATGGAGGTTTAAATGACAGCATTATTTCCTATACTTCCCAATTGGGCTTCAAAACTATTAGTCTTTGGGACCAAGGTTTTGTAAGACCTGATAGAGGCAACGAAGGGTATATTGACGGGGAAAATTTTGAAAAAAAGCCAATACAGCTTACTTCCGGAAACAAATCGCACAAGGAATTTGCTGAAATGGCCGCGAAATATGGGATTACAATTGGTAGAACCACAATAACAACTGCACTCGCTCCCGGAACCAAAGACGCCAGTCCAATCCCAAGTGATAGTCTTTGTTATCAGCAGAAACGATTGTTAGTAAACACCATCAGTCCGGAGGACACCCTTATTATTGTTGATGACCCTAGGTATTTGGATGAGATTGCGAGTTGGGAAGGGCATGCAGAGAATTTAAATATGATAAAAATTGGCAAAGAGCTCATCTATTATTTGGGCGTTTCAGAAAGCAAACCCTATAGGCTTTTAAATGTGAAACGTGGTTATTGGGATACCAAACCGGTTCAACACAATCAAAATGACACCATTTACAAATTGCAGGTTACCTTAAATTATGGTTATGACGGACTTATTCCCAATATGGAACTTCAGGATAAAATAGCTGCATACTATGCCGACATCTGTTTCATCAACAGAATAGGCTATTACGATTTTGATGGGCAAGAATTTTTATTTAACAATGGGCATGGCTACTACTCGGCAAAAAGATTTTTTCGAAAAATGTTTGAGCGAGCAACTGAGCATGGCATTCCTCCGATCCGCTTTACGGGAGCCACATTATCTGAGGGTTCCTGGCATTACCAAAGCATTTGGAATGTAGGAGGTGGTAAAAACCTATATGATGTGGAAACCAGGGAATGGGGAAGTACCACAAGCCAAGGAAAAGACCTGAGAGATGTTACCTATGCTAATTTCTTCCCTATTGGTATGGGCCGAAACTTCGCAATCAATGCCAATTCAACGGTTGAACAATATTCCCATATTCAAGCGATTTCTGTAGGACTTGGCACTACCTATAGTTTGGAACTGAATCAAAAAGAGGTTGAAAATTGTCCGCAAAAGTATAAAATTTTTAGAACTATAAACACTTGGGAAAAGGCCCGGTCGGCCAATGCATTTCCGAGGAAAATCAAAAAACTTCTGGCAGACCCCAAAAGAAATTGGGTGCTCGAGCAAGGGGAAAACGATGATTCTTGGATACTGAAAGAATTTAAGGAAGGCAAGCATATAAAAAGTTATAACCTAGCCAAAAATCAACGTGGCTAAGGAGATTATAGTCAGGATAGTTCACAGTTTCTGTTTTTTTTACGGTGACAATTCCATAATCAGCCAATCAATTCAAAGGGTTTTTCACTTCTATTAGGAATTACTAAATTTAGGCTTTTTATCAAAAAGCTATTTTTTTTCCAATAGCCTAAAGCCTCCTTTTAAAAAATGACACAACATAGAAATAGAAATAAAAACCTCGGCCTTGTTGAATTAATTGCCATAGCCTTGGGCGGCATGGTGGGAGGCGGTATTTTTACCATTCTTGGTATTTCAGTAGCATTGATTGGGAATTTAACTCCCATTGCAATAGCAGTTGGGGGTGTAATCGCCGGCTTGGCTGCTTATTCCTATGTAAAACTCGGCACTTATTATAAAGATGAAGGAGCCACCTATTCCTTTTTTAAACGGACTTATCCCGGTTCTAATTTTTCTGCATCTGCCATAGGTTGGTTTATCATCTTTGGATACATCAGTACCCTGGCTTTGTATGCCTATACTTTTTCTTCTTACGCCCTAAGTAGCACCGACTTTGCGGAAAACATCATCATGCGAAAAGGAGTCGCAATTGCAGTCATTGGCCTTTTTACCTTGATCAATGTTTGGAGTGTAAACGGTATGGGGAAAATTGAAGACTTTATGGTGTATACCAAGCTCATCGTCTTATCGATAATCTCTTTTGTTTTGATTTATCATGGCACAACAGACGTGGAAACATTTTTGGAAATCATGGCTTTAGACGCTGAAAATGCAAATGTATTTTCCATCATTATTGTTGCCTCCCTCACCTTTGTCGCCTATGAAGGCTTTCAATTGGTTATCAATGCAGTAAATGAAATGAATCAACCGGATAAAAATATCCCTAGAGCAATTTACAGCGCCATCATCTTGGCGGTGTTGATCTACCTAGTCATCTCTATGGGGGCTTTATTTGCCATTCCTTCTGAAGAAATTATCAAGAATAAGGAGTTTGCCCTTGCGGCCGGAGCTGAAACTATCTTAGGTAAAATAGGTGCTAACCTTGTAATACTAGGGGCCATACTAGCCACAAGCAGTGCGATTAGTGGAACGCTTTTTGGCTCATCACGCCAAATGGCTGTGATTGCTAAGGATGGTTTTTTTCCTCATATCCTGTCCCATAGGGAAAATAATATTCCAAAAAATGCCATAATTGCCATGGCCATCATTTCCAGTCTCTTAATCACCATTGGTGGTTTGCAATTGATTCTGGAGTTTGGAAGTGTAACTTTCTTATTGGTTTCTTTTTTAATGGGTATTGCCAATTATAAAATAAGAAAGCAAACCAAGTCCTCCACCTTTATTACCCTGCTCTCTATTGTTGGACTTGGTATAGGTGGTTTAATGATTTTGTATTATGAAATGACAAACAATTGGGAGCAGATGCTGGCCATTATGGTGCTTTATGTTTTTCTTGGCTTAGGGGCCCGGAAATTTGCTAAAAGAAAGGCGCTCTACATGAAAACATTAGGTTAAAAATTGTATTGAGTAGGTGTTAAGTGCAAAATTTTCTCTTGGGGAGGAATTAATTGAATAAAATTACTTTCCTAATAAATAGAAAATAGTAATTTGTACCCTCTTAGATGGGCGTCCTATTTATTGGAAAAGGCCAATCTTTTGTACTTCATCCATGAACTTACTTTTTTAAGATTCAGGTAAATATTTTTGATCCAATTTAATTTGGCTTTCCATTGGATAGGCCTATATATTGTTAAGATAAATTTTTCTTATAATAACAATTTTTATCACCTATAAACAATTCAACACCTATGAAAAAATTTACATTTACACTTCTGTTTTTATCTTTAATAATTGTTTCAAAGCCCTTATATGGGCAAATAGATGTTAATATTACAGATCTAGAAAACGATGAAACCATCAAATTTGGCGAAATCTATGAAATCTATGATTTGGACAAAGAGTTGCCAACCCTTGTCATTACCTGGAGTGGGAAATGGTGTTTTCCTTGTATCAACTTAATCAATCGATACCTGGATTGTGACATGTCCATGATGAACCTTATCACCATCAATGTAGACAATGAAGAAAATCGAGAGGAAGTGTTAAATGAAGGCTACCACGATAGTTGGAGAAAAGCCCTTAACTTCCATGCTAATATAGGGGAGGATGAAAAAGGTTTTGATAACGTCTTCAATGTAAGCTCTGCCCCACTGATACTTTATTTAGTTAATGGAAATATTACGGATGCACTGGTAAGTTATTCCGTTTACCCTTACCGAATGATACAAACAGGCCGCATTGATGACATTAATTTTGTATGGGACAGCGCAAAGGATTTAAATTCTTTGGCCTGGGCCTATTACAAAAATGAAGAGGATGAGAGCAAATTGGAAGAGGCAAAAGAATGGATAATACGCTCCATTGAACTGGATAAAAACTATTCCAATACAGATACTTACGCGGCTTTACTTTTTAAAACCGGAGATTACACAAAATCTCTAAAAGTTGCCAAAGAGGCCATAGAAATCGCCAAAGAAAATGATGAAGATTACAGTACCACAACAGATTTAATCAATTCCGTTATTGAGAAGCTATAGCTAAAACTTAATGATATAAGGGCCGTGATTCATTTGTGTTACGGCCTTTTTTTTCTACTCCCTTTCAAACAACCCATTCCTCCAAAACCATTTCACAGAACAATTCATTACAAAATCAATACTTAACAAGAAAATAATAGCCGAATACTGATCCTTACCAAACCCGGTAAATATTCTTATCTTAGCTAAAACATTAATAGACCTAAACATAGCCTAAATTTATTTCTACGATGAATCAATCATGAAATCAATAGCTTTCATAGATACTGAAATAGCTGTAAAAACCCAAAAAGTGCTTGACATAGGAAGTGTTAAAAGCAATGGCGAGGTTTTTCATTCCCCTTCCTTTAGCGATTTTATGGGATTTATTAAGGGATCTCAGTATATCTGTGGACATAATATTATCAAGCATGATTTAAAATACATTCGCCGGGTGCTCAATGACCTAAGTTTTGACCCTTCAAAAATTATTGACACCTTATACCTCTCCCCTTTACTTTTTCCCAAAAGACCCTACCACGCGCTTGTAAAAGACGATAAGCTTCAAACAGAAGATAAAAACAACCCCTTAAATGACTCCAAAAAAGCCAAGGACCTATTTTATGATGAAGTCGCTGCTTTTCAACAACTAAGCAAACCCCTACAAAAAATTTATTATAAGTTGCTTTGGAATAAACCGGAGTTTAAGGCCTTTTTTACTTTTTTGGATATCAAAGAAATAACATGGGACGTAGAAAGCTTAATCAGAGAAGAATTCCACAACGATATTTGCCGGGAGGCAAATTTGATTAAACTCATTGAAGCCTCCCCTATCGCACTCGCTTATAGCTTGGCTTTAATCAACACAAAAAGTCGCCTATCAATAACCCCTCCTTGGGTAATAAAAAATTACCCGGACATTGAAAGTATTTTGTACCTATTGAAAAACAACCCTTGTTTGAGCGGATGCCAGTATTGCGATCAGGCATTGGATATCCATAAGGGATTGAAAAAGTTTTTCGGCTTTGAGGCATATAGAACCTATGGAGAAGAGCCCTTGCAAGAGAAAGCCGTAAAAGCCGCAATAGACAATAAATCCATCCTTGCTGTTTTCCCTACCGGAGGAGGCAAGTCCATCACCTTTCAGGTTCCTGCTTTGATGGCAGGAGAAAATGCAAAAGGCTTGACAGTGGTAATTTCTCCCTTACAGTCTTTGATGAAAGATCAGGTGGACAACCTGGAGAGAAATGGCATCACAGATGCCGTTACCATCAATGGGCTTTTAGACCCTATCGAAAGGGCCAAATCATTTGAAAGGGTGGAAAATGGAGCAGCTTCAATTCTTTATATTTCTCCGGAATCCTTGCGATCTAAATCCATTGAATATCTTTTACTGGGAAGAAATATCATCCGATTTGTAATCGACGAAGCACATTGCTTTTCTTCTTGGGGACAGGACTTCAGGGTTGACTATCTATATATAGGGGATTTTATTCATGAGCTACAAAAGAAAAAAAACAGGGCCGAACCCATCCCCGTTTCTTGTTTCACTGCCACCGCCAAACAAAAAGTAATTGAGGACATCTGCTATTACTTCCAAGACAAGCTATCCTTAGAGCTGAAGGTATTCAGCTCCAAAACCTCAAGAACAAACTTACATTATAAGGTTTTCCCTAGGGAAGACGAGGAACAAAAATACAATACGGTAAGGAGTTTAATTGAAGAAAAGGATTGCCCTACGATTATTTATGTTTCCAGAACCCATAAGGCCTTTGTATTAGCAGAGCGCTTAACCAATGATGGTTTTAGTGCCAGGTCTTACCATGGAAAGATGGACAAACAGGAAAAGTCCGAAAATCAAGATGCTTTTATCGATGGAACAGTCCAGGTGATGGTTGCCACCTCTGCATTTGGCATGGGAGTCGATAAAAAAGACGTTGGGATGGTGGTCCATTATGAAATTTCAGACTCACTTGAAAATTATGTACAGGAGGCCGGCCGGGCAGGAAGGGATGAAAATATCTCAGCAGACTGCTTTGTACTATTCAATGAAGAGGATCTCAGCAAACATTTTATCTTACTCAACCAGACCAAATTAAGTATAAAAGAAATTCAACAGGTCTGGAGAGCCATTAAAAACATCACCCGTTTTAGGTCAACAGTATCCAATTCCGCCCTGGAGATTGCCAGAAAAGCGGGTTGGTATGACAATATAAAAGAAATAGAGACTCGCGTAAAAACAGCCATTACGGCATTGGAGGAGGCCGGTTATATCAAAAGGGGGCAAAATATTCCAAAAATATACGCCAACAGTATCCTCGCCAAAAACGCACAAGAGGCCATCGATAAAATCAATGCTTCTGAAAAATTTCAGGACAAACAGAAACAACACGGTATTCGGATAATAAAAAAACTTTTTTCCAGCAAAAGCAAAAACCACTCAAATGAGGAAGAAGCCGAATCACGCATAGATTATATTTCTGATCATTTGGGGATTGTTAAAGGGGAGGTCATTCAGATTATCCGCCTACTCCGGGAAGAAAACATCTTGGCAGACTCCAAAGATTTAACAGCCTTCATAAAAAATGGGGAAAACAAAAACCGCTCACTCGCAATAGTAGAAGATTTTGCCCGTATTGAAAATTTCCTTCTCTCTACCTTCCGGGAAGAAGAGAGGCCCTTTCAAATAAAAGCATTGAATGAGGCAGCTGAAGAAAATGGCTGTAAAGATGTTAGCCCTTATAAAATCAAAACGCTAATTAATTTCTGGGCAATTAAAAATTGGATCAAAAGGAAGGCCTTGAGTTTTTCCCGGTCTCACATGGCAATAATTTGCATTCAGCCAAAGAAAAAACTAGCTGAAAAACTAAAAAAACGACATGAACTGGCCGTCTTCATCATCAATTTTTTACATTCAAGAGCCCTATCAAAAGCCCCTGAAGAAGATCAAAACAAAGCTCAGATCCTGATCGAGTTTTCGGTGCAGGAACTAAAGGAGGCCTACGAAAATTCATCCCTACTTTTTAAGCTTCCTATCACAGCTGATGACATTGAGGAAACCCTTTTCTACTTATCGAGAATTGAAGCTCTAAAAATTGAAGGTGGGTTTATGGTGGTCTACAACCAATTGACCATTGAGAGAATTGAACAGGACAATAAAATACGGTACAAGGTCGATGATTACCAAAAGTTGAATCAATTTTATGAAAACAAGGTACAGCAGATTCATATTGTAGGAGAATATGCCAAAAGAATGCTGAGTGACTACCAGGAAGCCTTACAATTTGCCGAAGATTATTTCCAATTGAATTACAGCGTTTTTTTAAACAAGTATTTCAAGGGAAGCCGACAAAATGAAATCAAAAGAAACATCACCCCCGGCAAATTCCGCCAACTATTTGGCGAACTTTCTCCCCGTCAATTGAAAATAATCAAAGACAATCAGTCCAATAATATCGTGGTTGCGGCCGGCCCCGGCAGTGGGAAAACCAGGGTTTTGGTTCATAAGTTGGCTTCTTTACTGCTGATGGAGGATGTAAAACATGAACAATTGCTTATGGTTACATTTTCCAGGGCAGCGACTTCAGAATTCAAACAAAGACTACTCAAGCTAATCGGCAATGCGGCCAATTTTATCGAGATAAAAACCTTTCACTCCTATTGCTTTGACTTGCTGGGCAAAATTGGAGACCTGGACAAATCGACCGATATCATCAAAAAAACTGTAGAGAAAATTACCGGTGGAGAAGTGGAAGCCAACCGAATTACCAAGACAGTTTTGGTGATAGATGAAGCTCAGGATATGGATGCCGATGAATTTGCTTTGATCAAGGCCTTGATGGAGCAAAATGAAGAAATGAGAGTGATTGCTGTGGGAGATGATGACCAGAATATTTTCGAATTTCGAGGTGCCAATGCTAAATACCTGGAACAATTTATCCATAAAAAACAGGCCGTTAAATATGAGTTGATAGAAAACTACAGGAGCCAAGAAAACCTGGTTGACTTCACCAATCAGTTTATTGGAAGACTTCAAAACAGGTTAAAAACCAATCCAATAAAAGCCGTTTCTCAAAAAAATGGAAATATAAAACTGGTAAAGCACCGGGGACAGCACCTGATTTCTCCCTTGGTAAATGACATCATGAGTACAGAGCTCAAAGGAAGCACCTGCGTACTAACCAGATCAAATGATGAAGCATTGCAAATTACCGGTTTATTGCTCAAGCACAAGTTCCCTGCCAAGTTAATTCAGTCCAATGATGCCTTTAATTTATACAACCTTGTGGAGCTTCGTTATTTCGTCAATCACTTGGAGTTAACGGAAGAGGTATATGTGATTCATGAAGAACTATGGACCCAAGCCAAAAAGGCGTTGTGGCGGAAGTACAAAAAAAGTTCGAAAATTGAAGTATGCATTAACCTGATTAAGGAATTTGAAGCTTCCCACCCTAAAAGAAAGTACAAAACTGATTTGGAACTCTTCCTCAGGGAGTCAAAGCTAGAAGATTTCATATCCGACAATGGAGACACCATCTTGGTTTCGACCATTCACAAAGCCAAAGGTAAGGAGTTTGACAATGTCTTTTTACTCCTGCAAAACCTAAGTCGGTTGCAAAATGAGGACATCAGGCTATTGTATGTCGCCATGACAAGGGCCAAACAGCAGCTGTCCATTCATTTAAAAGGAGATTTTCTAGACAATATTATCGTTGACGATCTGATCAAAGTGACAGATTCCGCCCATTGGCCTGAACCGGACATTATGGTGATGCAACTCAGCTATAAAGATGTCTGGTTGAGTTTTTTCAAATATACTCAATACAGAACTTCCCTTTTAATCAGTGGTGATGAACTAAAGGCAAAGGAGGGGGCATGCTTCGACCAAGAAAACCAAGTCATCTTAAAGTTTTCGAAAAAATTCAAAGGGCAACTGGAGGACCTGGAAAAGCGGGGATACCAACTTGCCTCAGTACATGTAAACTTTATCGTATATTGGGAAGAAGAAGAAACTGAGGAAGAAATATTGATCGTCCTGCCCGAATTGCATTTTAAAAAAACAACCCATCCAATTGGCCGTATCAACCAGTCAGCCAATATTTCGTCTACCAACTGAGTACAACTGTTCAAGCCTTTCCACTAAATCGCATCAATGAGGCTTATTTGTTGACAATGGTGTTATTTTGCATTGAAAAAATCAATTTTGGTTATTTCACTCCTTTTTAAATTCCAAAATGTTGCTTGAATTTTTTTATCACTAAACTTTTCAGCCACGTATTCGCAATCATAGCTCATATCGAAAATTTTGTTCCAACTACATTCCAAAATCTTTTTTAATTTGGATGGATACATTTCTTTATCCCTAAATTTAACTTTTGCGTTTGTGAGAAGATGGTCAAATTCAGCGGCATGTTTTTCACTATCTGCTATATACAAATAATTCAAAGGAAAATGCCACAAGTCAAAATCAGAAAGTAAGATTTGGTTGTCAGGTTTATCAAATTCTATCCGGACACCTTTAGTTCCTTTCGGTAACAATCCCCTGGTTCTTAAATCAGGTCTTTTAGATTTTACATTTTTAAACTGATACCAAGCCCATATTGGATAAATATTTGAATTCGGTCTATTTCCGATTCTATTTTCCATTTGATTGATCATCCATTTATAAGCATTATTAAAATAGGGTTCGGCAAATTCTTCTGAGGAATATATTTCCCCCTCAGAAATCAGATTATTGTAAAATTCTAAAGATTGAATCGTCCAAATTTTCATTCAATTAATTGCCAAGGATAAGGCATCTAATGTTTTAAACGGACAATATAGACACTAGTATGGTTTATTCAAATAGATAAGCACCTATTGTAATTTTCAGTTTTTCTTAGCCTTGTTCTACCTTAGGTCAAGGGTTATAATACCGGTAAAAATTTCCTCGCAGGGACGCAGAGTCGCTAAGAGGGGTTTTTAAAACCTTTGCGCCTTTGCGAGATTCCAACAGTTGGAGATGGGTAATGAAGAGTTCCATCAATTTAAAGGGTTAGTTATATTTTCCGCTCTGGATAAATTGAAAACATTTCGCTCCTGAAATTTTCTTGCCAAATATCAATATTGAAATGATGGCATTGAACAGTTTCCTTAGGTTCAAAAGACATCAAGAGTCCGTAGTTTTGTTTCATTAACATTGCAGTCTTATAGTCGTTCTTCTCTAACAGTTCTTCAATTAGTTCCTGAAAAGAATTGTAATCAATTGAAAGTGGAGTTGAAAATGAAGGCTTCAAAGCCTTCAAGGGTTTATTTAAACGATACAATACGTTAAACCACTTCCAGAATCTCCGTGGACCTACCTCTAAAGGCTACTTTATCTCCTACCCTTTTTCCTTTCAGTGCGGCTACCAAGGGAGAATCAGCCGAAACCACCTGAACTTCCTGCCCCTCATGCATTACCTTACCAACGGAAACCGCCACCCATAGCCAGCCAAGTTGAACCTTAACCAAGGCCCCGGTGCTGACGGTAGCCGTAGGATCCACAGAAGTCTGAGCTATTATTTTCTCATCCCGATCCAAGAGAACCTTTTGCTTTTCTAATAAATCCCTGCTTTGGTTGATGCTCTCCCTTCCCGTCTCGTATTTGTCTCCCATACTGCTTTTGGTGTCGGCATTGGAGGCTTCCTGCAGGGCAAGTAACTGGGCATTGAGGTCTTCTTTTTTCTCAGCCATCAGGGCCAGAACGGTCTCTTTCAGGCCGGCTTTAAATGAATTGTCCATCTATGAAAAATGTAGCGGTAAGGTTGAATTAAAAATTATTTTTCATTCATTAGGCTTTCTATTTCATCAGGCTCAATTGGAATATTACCCATCAGGTCGGTAAAGCCCTTCTCATTGATCACAATATTGTTTTCCAGCCTAATGCCTATTTCTTCTTCCAACACATAGATGCCCGGCTCCACGGTAAAGACCATGCCCGCTTGAATCGGTTCATACATTGTCCCTACATCATGCACGTCGAGTCCCAAATGATGAGAAGTACCATGCATAAAGTATTTTTTATAGGCCGGGTTTTTGGGATCCTGGTTTTTTATATCTGTTTGGTCAATCAAACCCAGACTCAAGAGTTCCCCTCCCATTATCAGGCCTATCTCTTTGTGATAGGATTGTATATCAATTCCCGGCCTTAGCATGGTCATGGCTTGTCGCTGCACCCTCAATACGGCTTCATATATCTGCCTTTGTCGTTTGGTAAAGCGGCCATTGACCGGAATAGTTCTGGTCATGTCAGCATTGTAATTGCCATATTCAGCCCCTACATCCATAAGAATCAAATCTCCATCCTTGCAGGTTACACTGTTGTCCAGGTAATGCAGCACACAGGCGTTCCTACCTGAGCCGATGATAGGCTCATAAGCAAAACCCCTGCTACCACTTTTGATAAACTGATGCAGGTATTCTGCCTCAATCTCGTATTCAAGCACTCCCGGTTTAACAAATTCCAGTACCCTACGAAATCCTGCCTCTGTGATGTCACAGGCCTTTTGAATCTGATCGATTTCTTCCGTTTCTTTTACCGCCCTGAACTTGTGCATCATGGGCGCCAAACGATGGTATTGGTGCAGGGGATACCTTGCCTTACATTCTTTTATAAATCGCGCAGTCCTGGTTTCCACCTCCACTACAGCCCTTAGGTGTTCATTGGTATTTAGAAATACATGCTTACTAAGGTTCATTAAAATATTGAAGATACTGTCAAAGTCGGTGGTCCATTTAATGGTGCTTACACCGGAAAGGGCAGCAGCTTCTTCCATGGTGAATTTATGTCCCTCCCAGATGGCAATATGCTCGCTGGTAGGTTTGATAAAAAGTACCTCCCTCAATGCCGGATCAGGAAAGTCAGGACAAATCACCAAGATAGTCTCTTCCTGATCGATTCCGCAAAGGTATAAGAGGTCATTGTTTTGCCTAAATTTCATGGTCCCATCTGCATTGGTGGGCATGATATCGTTGGAATTTAAAACCGCTAAAGAATTGGACGGCAATTTATTGGCAACTTTTGCCCTATTTTTGATATAGAGGGATGCTTTGGCAGGTTCGTATCTCATAAAATAATGGGTTTCAACAAAGGTAAAAAATATACTTTGATCACAAATTTAACTAGCCAAGGGAATTGGAATTATTTGCCCGGCCTGCTAAAACAAGAAAGTTTTAACCGATTCCCGGCAGAAGGTTATATCCTCAAATCTAATTTTCTATCGCTTTTTCGGAACCGGCTGTAAAAGTATAGCGAAGCAGAACTTTTGTTACACTTGCTACAACACCTGTGGCTACGGTCCATAGTAAAGCTTCTTTTAGGGAATTGTTTTCCGGATAAGGATTTTTTGGAGCTTCTTCACCTGTCTTTTTTTCATACAGTTCTTCTAGCCCTTTCCGCACTAAAAAAGCGCCAAGGATGGTTCCTCCGGTAATTACCAATGATTTCAAATATTCTTTGTTTTGTTTTTTCATGATATAAGAAGTTTTTTTACTCTTACTATCATTTAATAATCATGCCAAAACCTTAAGATTTCATGCAATAGTTTGGAATTTTTTGGCCCTAGTATACTTTGAAAGGTAATTGGTTGATGTTATTTTTTAAAAGGATTTCAGTTCCTGAATTTTGAATGCCTTCCAATCTACCGGTGGCTGAGCGGAGTCGAAGCCTTAGGGTAGCGTATTCGTTAAACCTACTCCTTCGCTCCGCTCAGGGTCCGGTTACTCAATTGACATTACGGGAATCAGCAGTACCTACATTAATCCTGGAAAAAAATCTTGAATATTAAAGTGACTCAAAGAAGCCTGAAGGGCTGATAAGATTATAGCCACGGGTAAAGCCCGTGGTCAAGAAAATCTAAATGATCTTGATTTTGGCGGTATTGTTGCTTTTTTTCTGCAACAATGCTGACAAAATCACACTTACGAATCCTATTCCTCAAAGGATTCCGTGTCTTTAGTAAATCCCCTCCCGAATAAGGTCGTGACAGGCTTATCCTTCTTTGATTAAGGGGGCGTTGCGAAATGAGGTTTTAAAACGAATTTTCTTTACCGGTGGCTGAGCGGAGTCGAAGCCTTAGGATAGCGTATTCGTTAGAACTACTCCTTCGCTCCGCTCAGGGTCCGGTTACTCAATTGACATTACGGGAATCAGCAGTACCTACATTAATCCTGGAAAAAAATCTTGAATATTAAAGTGACTCAAAGAAGCCTGAAGGGCTGAAAGGATTATAGCCACGGGTAAAGCCCGTGGTCAAGAAAATCTAAATGATCTTGATTTTGGCGGCATTGTTGCCTTTTTTTTTCTGCAACAATGCTGACAAAATCACCCCTACCTTATATCCTTAAAAATCTTTTAATATTTCCTGACTGCAAGTCCTCTCTGGTCTTTGCATCTACTTCATCCTCGCGCAAAGAGGCAATCCTCAATGCTCCGGTTTTGTAGTCCAGAACAGGAGAATGCGTACCAAAACCGAACTTTTCCTTACCAAAAGTCTCCATCAATCCTGCCAAGTCAAGGACATTTCTTCCGGAAGTATCCATAAACACATCCGCTTTCTTAAACAAATCCAAATCCTCTTTTTCCAAATGTGTACTACCGGACAAATTCAGCACCATAAACTTGGCATCAGGTACGGCCTTTACAATGGGCATCACATCACTTAGCCTCCACTCATTGCTAATGTCCAACCAGGAGCTTGGACGACTATCCACCATTCTCAATGTTAGGCCAACTGGTAACCCCATGTCCCTGCACCTTTTCACCATTGCTATACAAGAGGGATGATCCGGGCTATAGCGGTGGTATTTTGGAAAAATTCTTACCCCTTTCATGCCTAACTTTCCACTGCTTTCCTCCAAATCTCTTTCCCAGCCCGAATAAATTGGGTTGATCACTGCAAAAGGTATCAATCGCTTGGCCCATTTCCTATTGGAACTGATTTCCTCATAAGTCTCCCTGTTCGCAGCCTGGGTGTCCTTATAAAATATTCCATTGATATTGGTTAAAACAGAAGCAACAATACCATTGGCATCCATCCTCTCTATAAGGGCCTTACAACTGCTGTTTCTTACCTGACGAAAGGGCCAGTGGCCTATATATGCATTACTATCTATCCACATGGTTTCCTGACTTTTTAAGTACATTGTTATAATTATCAAAAAAGAGCTTTTTCCGTTGGCTCTCTGTAAGCTCAGCAGCCATCATATGCCCCACACCTTGAAAAAAGCTATTGTCACAGCCAAAGAAAATCCGATCCTCTCCTACATATTCCATGGCATAAGGAATAATGTCTCCCTCATTGTTACTTCCTGATACATCCACAAACACATTGGGATAAGGCGCCACAGCCTTACAGGCATCCAACCAATCTCCACCACCTGCAAGGTGTGCCAATTGGAACATTGCTTCCGGATACCTTTTGGCCGCAATTACAAAATCATCAGGAGTAGATACATTTTCCGGCTCCCTGGCATCAAAAATAACCCGTGATTTCCCAATGCCCATATGCATCAAGATGATCATCTTCATGTCTATGTATTTCTCAATCACAGGATAGAACAATGGATCACTTATTTTCACATGATTGTACAATTTTAATCCCGTCATCCCATGATCCATACACCTGTCGATTTCTTCCATTGCCTGCTTTGGAAATGCAGGGTTGATCGTTGGCTGACCAATAAACCTGTCAGGGTACTTCTTCATGGATTTAAGGATCAAATCATTGCAAGCAATAAATTCTTCAGGCAGCCCTTTACTCCCCGGTCTCATCGGTCTTGAAATCACCATTTTATCGATCCCTAGCCTATCTGCATACCCAATCTGTGTCTCGGGGCTGTCTTCGGTAAAGTATACATGGGCATGGGAATCAATCTTCCTGTACTTCATAACCTCTTTCATCAGGTCATTCTCTTCGACAGGTTTTTCTTTACCGGCAAATCCTGTCAAATGTGCACTTAGCGCAATCCCTGAAACAGAAACTGCACTGGTGGAAAAGAATTTTCTTCTATTCATATTTTCAAACTGTTTTTTTAAAAGCCATACTTTCAATATTGAATCGGCAACTGAATCATGCCGCAAGTGTTATCACTAAGTCTTAATTTTTTAGCAAATCCAAAGCCTTATCAGGACAGCACTTCCTTCCAGATCATTTGACCATTACGGACGGACGCAGCAGCAAAATGACCACTAATTTTCTCCTTGCCCTCCATATGCTTTATGCTCATTTCTCCTTTATTATGCATGGACATGATATAATCTCTTCCAAAAGGGGTCTCTACCATCACAACTCCTGTTTTGTCCAAAAGGGACACACTTTTCACTGTCGACTTACCCTCTTCAAAACCCTCAAATACCGAAACAAAAGTCTGGAGCCTGTCTCCTCTTTTCCGCCTTACAAAATAGGGTAAAGTAGCACCAATGTCAGCATTTTTCCAATCCTTTTGTCCCCAGCCATCGC
Source organism: Cyclobacterium sediminis (assembly GCF_054781075.1). Taxonomy (NCBI): domain Bacteria; kingdom Pseudomonadati; phylum Bacteroidota; class Cytophagia; order Cytophagales; family Cyclobacteriaceae; genus Cyclobacterium; species Cyclobacterium sediminis. The sequence continues at coordinate 229,505 of NZ_BAAGVC010000003.1, forward strand.
CCACAAACATCTCTTCCCCCTCCTGCCCAAGCGACCAGGCACGGGTCGTAAGTCCATTTTCATTTTTCCATTCGCTGTTCCAGGTTCCATTGCCATCACTTGTTTTGATGTTCTCAAAATCATAGAGTGCCAATCCGGCATTGGCCACCGGAGAGAGACCGTTTATTGTGAGCTCATTACTGGATGCATGAAAAACATAATCCTGAATTTCACCCCCTTGTACCCTAAAGAAATCGACCACATAGCTATTCCCATTCCCATGATCTACCAATACAGAAGTTCGCTTGTAAACCAAAGCCTGGGAATAAGCCGTAGATGCCATTTCCATTACCTTGACATTAGGAAATGTTTTGAATACAAGAACCTCACCGCCCCTGCCTTTTTTTATTTGATTTTGCTCATCCAAGAGCACCGTATTGTGCGCCAGGGCCCTGATATTATTGGGCTTCTGGGGGTGATCCCATAGGTATCCCAAATCTGAAAGTAAAGCAGTGTCTTTTTTCCAATAGTACAGGTTAAGACTATCATTTTCATGATGGGTTCCCCAAGGGCTGGCACTCAAAAGCAATAAACTTTCTCTTCCATCTTCCCCTGTTCTTAGGTGACCTATTTGTAAATTTGGAGGACACCAGTCCGGGAATGTTAAAACCCCCTCTTTTTTATTCTTAAGCCCCGGATTCCTGTAATACATAGAGAATGACAAAGCGCCATTGGGTTTGGTAAGGTCATAAGGAAGTCGCAATACCGGTTCTACCTCACTGTCTGTAAATTCGCTGTTAAATACAGGTGATCCACTATGCAAAATAAGTTCATTCCCACAAAGTTCTTTTAACAAGGCGAGGTATTCCTTTTTCTCCGGATAATTGGCGACCATTAACTCTACGTAAGCCACATCCAGTGTGGTATTTTCAAAAGAGTCAGCATAGGGTGGATATTTTAGGTCTCCTTGCAAGCCTTTGAAAAAGGCCTCCCAAACCAGCTTGTAATTGGTTTCATGATAAAGGTCTAAATCGTCTATCCGTTGACCCGACTTATCCTTATATCCCTCGGGGTCTGAATAGCCTTGTCCTGCTTGGGCCATGTCCCAAATCCCTCCCAAGGTCATCAAGCCATAAAAAGGGGATTCACTGGTGGTACCATCAGCCAAGTACCAACCATCAACGGTCATGTTAAAGCCTTCTAAACCGAACCTTACCAAACCCGGATGCCCTACACACATCCCAACCAGAGCTACGGCCGTTCGGTTACTAACAGATTTATTGTTTAACTTCTTGTCACAAACCAGCAAAATTGTACTTTCAAGAAGCAGGTCTTTTTCTATCGTATGTTTGTCTTGTGCATTATAAAGTGGTGTACCATCAGACTTTCTTGCTTCACAGGTGAGGTCATATGCTGTCACAATTTTTTTCACAAAATCAGATTCCAATCCAACGCCACTGGCCCTGCCTGCACTCCAAAAACCGGTCCATAGGGCATTGTCAGGCACATTTGGAGGTGGGCACAATTCCGGTTCAGGCAAGTTCATCATATTGAGCGCTGCTTTTTTGGGATCCATGTCTGCATATTCACCATAGCCTACATGTATTAGCCACTCCGGATAGCATTGGGCCAACCTAAGGAGGATTTGTCTACATTTGGCAGCATAGGATACATTTCCTGTAAGTAAATAACCCTCTGCCAAAGTCTTACAAAATCCGGCTATCCACTGTACTTTTCTGGATCTGATATTGGCTGTAAAACTAGGCCTGCCCTCTTTATACCTAAAGATCACAAAAGGATCTCCACCACAGTAGGAAATCTTTTGGGATTTCCCCCATTTGGTCGTTAAAACAATTTCTTCCGGATAGTCACTGTTCGGGAACACTGCATGACATTCAGTACATTGGATTTCTTCCGGTTTTTCTACCTCCCAACTCCACAGTCCATGCGGGTGTACAGGCAAGCCTTTGTCCCTACATGATGGGCAAGGTGTCCAAAGCGGATCCCCCGGGGTCGTTTCCTCCACCATGCTATTAAGAAATTCAGGGGTAATCTTATCAATATGACTCTTTATAATACCGTGAATCCTGCCGAAATGAACCTTGGCCCATTCTTGGTCTTTTATATTTTCTTTAGCAGCCGCTAGGTTGTTTTCTTTAATTGTAAGGCAAGGGTGACTGACTGAATGTCTGTACTTCTCCCAATCTGACCAATCCAATAACTGCTCAGTATCCGGGTAATCAAACGATTTATGCGGCGTTGAAGAGAGGGTAAATGGGCTTAAATACATACCTAAGCCCAAAAGCGTACTCTGCTTTATAAAATCCCTTCTATTCGCTGTTTTATTGACCATGTTTAGGCTTTGAAATTGCTTTGAATTGAATTCAGTGTTTAAAACCCGGCCATCATCCGGTTGATTCGTTTGAATATTTTTGTTTCAAGCGTAGGTTTCCAAGTACCCGGATGACCAAAAGCTATTTGAGATGTTGCTCCTTCATAGCCTCCTTCTTCAAGTACCGTTCTTGAGGGAATATAAGCCATCACATCATTTGAATAACCGAGCACAAATAAATCATTCCCATATTGGGTTTTCAGCTTGACAGCATAGTCAACAACCGGTTCACCTCCCAGTGCCACCATCAATTGGTCTCCCAATTTCCAAATTTGAATGGGGTAAGGATAGGAAAGCTCAACGGTATTGTTTTTAACTTTTTCATGCATCATCACAGCCCAGCGCTGGTAATGCCCACTGCTTTCCTTTATCATTTTCTCCAAGACTTCATTAGAGGGTGGCTCATTTAAATCCAGGGCTATTTCCGAATAAGCCGTTTTTAACTGTGCAGCTAAGGGTTTCATGTCCTCATTTAAAACGCTTTCTACTGCCGCTGCCAATTCCTTACCGTACTTTTGTGCCAATGGAATCGTCCGTCTGGGCAATGGGTTTTGGTTGGCTCCGGCTCCTTGGAAAAACATGGCCGTAGCACCGGGATACATTTTTTCCAATGCTATTTGTGCAAATCCCGGATAGTCTCCGGACCATTGCGTGACGGATAATACGGTAGCATGACAGGCATAGCCAAAAACAATGGCCATGATATTGTCCTCCAAATCGGTCACTTTCATTACCGGTACAGCATAATCATTGGGGCCATTGACGGCGGTAGTGGTCTCCAATTCCGCTTCTTTATTGTTCCTTCGATTTACCTGAAACCTGGTAACTCCATTTTCCGAGGAGATCTTTGCAGGGACTAATCCTTCCAAGGCTTTACCCACTAAATCGACAATTTGCTCCTCTAGCCAATCCGAGTAGGTATTTACCTTTTCAATTTCACCTTCACTCAAAGGATATACATGGTACAAGTAATCTTTGAGCACAGGGCCGGAATGAGAATGGGAAAAATTCATCAGGACAGCATTCTCAGGTAGAGCATACCGAGCTTTAATTTTCTCTTTGATTCGCCCGCTCATGTCTCCGGGCATCCCGGATAGATCATTGGTAATCAAGACCGCAGTATTCTTGTCTTTATCCTGAATAACAAGGGCTTTAGACCATATCGGGTGAATAGTACCATCAGAAGGCCCAGTTCTGGAAGCAAAGCCGGCCATCCACATAGGGACTTTTGGGGTAATGTCTACTTTTACCACATTGGCTTTCCAATGCGCCGAAGCATTCTGGGCCGACAAATGAGAAGCGTAAAAAATGAGGCCAACTAACAGTACCAAAATAGAAAGGTACTTAAGGCCATTTATATTTTCTGTATTATTTCTCATGGTGCTATTAGGGGATATTCAACAGTTTTAATGCCTATACTTTCAGCAAGTCTGGTGGCTTCTGAAAGGATATTGTCTTCAATTGAAGCTGCCCATTGGGTGGTGAAAAGTGGAGACCTGTTTGCTTCGTATCCACCTTCTGAGAGCACTATTTTTGTGGGAATATACCCCATCACATCATTCGAATAGCCCATCACAATTATATCCGGGCCAAAAATCTTTTTAAGTTCCAGGGAATACCCAACAAGAAGCTCCCCTCCTAAAGCAAAAATTGCTTGATTGCCTATTTTCCATGCTTGAACCGGGTAAGGATAGGAGTCTTTGATTTTTTCACCTTTGTCCAGTCTAGATATCCAGATTTTCGCATATTCTTTTAAGTAATCCGGATAACCTGGAATTACCCCACTGATGATATCCTCCAGTTCCGATTTGGTGGGAACAGCCTTAGCAAAGGTCAGGTCAATTTCTGAATAGGCCGTTGATAGTGTTCCTTCCAAAACATTCATGTCTTCATTTAAAACGCGTTCTACAGCTGCTGCCAGCTCTTTACCATACTGCTGAGCCAATGGAACTGATCTTCTCGGCAAAGGATTTTGATCGGCTCCTGCTCCCTGGAAGAACAAGGCTGTAGTCCCGGGATAAAGCTTCTCAAGTTCAATCTGGGCAAAACCTGCATAATCTCCGGAAATCTGATAATCCGACAAAACCGTTGGATGGCAGGCATAGCCAAAAAGAATTGCCTTTAGATTCCCCTTAGGGTCTTCTACTTTAATCACCGGCACCGCATAATCGTTGGGGCCTTTTAATTCAGTTTGGGCATTTATTTGGGCTTCTTTGTTATTTCTTCTGTTGACCTGAAATCGGGTCAATCCATTTTCAGAAGACAAGGTAACCGGTTCAAGCGAAGTTAAAGCCTGTCCTACCAGTTCCACAATTTCTCTCTCTACTCGATCAGCAAAATTTTGAATTTTATTGTGTTCTTTTTTACTCAGTTGGAATTGAAACCTTGGATGATCCGTCTCCGGTCCGGTATGTGTATGCGAACTGTTGAGAATTATTTGTTCTCTTGTGAGACCATATTTAGCTTTCAGTTGATCTCTAATTTTATCAGATAAAAATTTCCTAAAAGCCAACAAATCAGCGGTCACCACAACAGCAAGATTACCATTAGGATCTTCGATGGCAAGGGCTTTGGCATATACCGAATGTCTGACACCCTCTGAAGGTTTCTTTCTAGCAGCATAGCCACCCATCCAGATGGAACCTTCAGGAGTGATTTCAACTTTCTTTACGCCTGCTTTCCAGGTTCCGGAATATTTTTGTGAGTAAGAAGGGTAATTAAATAGCAATATTGCTATTCCAAAAAAAATGAAGCAAGAGGACTTTGGGGATAGATGTTTCATGACTTATTGATTACTAGTAACAATCGTATTTGATGGTCAATGAATATAAATTAAAAAAACAGCTATTTCAGTATTATTAAGCAGTTATAATTTTATTATTTAAGCAAAAAAAGTAGGAAAATGTCGTTCAGTTTAACTACTGCAATATAAATTGGCATTTATAGTAAATATAAGATTTACCCTTAAACTTAGATTTGCACAGACTGAGTCCTGAGTTCACTTGGCTAATCCTATCCTGTTAAAATTCTAGAAATTAATTGATTTTCAAGTAATTTCATCATGAACCAAAAGGGCAATTACTTATCAAAATTTAAGAAAAAAATCCCTCTGTTTGGGTAAACAGAGGGATTAATTAATTATTCAACAACCTGCAAAGGAGCAACGTTGTTTTCAGCACCCACATAACCTTCATTTTGGTTAATGGTCCCTAAGGTATTTGCTGTGATTACATTATTATCAATAGGCCAAAGCACATGGAAAGGTGCAATAGCAGGAGTGTTTCCAATCACAATTGGCTTAATGGAATACATGATGTTTTTCTCCATAATTCTATCATACCACCAGTTGTTGTCTGCAAAAGACTCAAGGCTATAGCCTCCAATGTTCTGAGAAGCCATGATATAAGAAACCCGAACCAATTCTGAATGACGTGGAGTTTCCAAGAAAAGCTCACGAGCTCTTTCATCAAAAATGTATTCAATGGTCACATCAGAAGCATCAATTGGCAATGCATTGGCTCTTGTTCTCACTTCATTGATATCAGCAGCAGCAGCATCCAATTGGTTTTTCCAATAGTAAGCTTCTGCACGTAGCAAGTAAGTTTCAGCAAGTCTATAAATATACCAGTCACCGTTTCCTCCCATAGGCACAGCTGTAGGAGATTGTTGTGGCGCATAGGTTTTATAAAATATAAGTGGGAAATGCTTATAAACAGAATCCTGTGGAGCAGTCATGTACATGGGATTAATCGGCTTCCCAAAATCTACAGATTCAGGATTGGTATATACCAATTCATGCTTATCGACCCAGTTGACATCACTTCTTCTGAGGTCGGGAGTATTGGTATAATCAAAACCATTTTCTTCCCAAATTTCATAAAATCCGTAAGGAGTAGAGATCATATCGGGGTTGCCTCTTCCTAGTGAATCATATCTTGGACCACTATCAAAAGTACCTCTTAAACCTTGACTATCACGAATGGAAGAATGCCACCAAGAGGCATGGAAATGTCTCATGGTATACAAACCGGCGGTTTGTGCACCAGCAGGAGCTTCAAATCTATCCACCATTGCTAAAATGGTTTCTGTATTTGCGCCAATATTTTTGTTTTCAGGACGGTGAAGATCCCAGATCACATTTTTCTCAGCAATATCGGCTTCAGAACCAAATCTATCTTCAACCAAAGCATAATTACCATTGATTACAGCTGAAGAAGATGCTATGGCTTTATCAAATTCCAAATTGGCAAGATACACCTTGGTCAACAAATGGTTGCCGGCACCTTTTGTAATCGCGCCTGGGACCGCTGTCTCAGGTAGCCATTGCACAGCATATTCCAAATCCGCCTGAATTTTATCAAGTATGGCCCAACGGCTATGTGTCTGGTAATCTAACCTTACACCCCTTACTTCTTCTCCTACAAATGGAACATCACCGTATGAGTTGATCAACCAATAATACCAGAAGGCCCTGTGCCATAAACCTTCAGCCAAGATGGCATTTCTTGTGGATTCATCTTCCCATTCGATATCATCAATTCTACCAATCACAACATTGGCGTTCTTGATAAATTCAAAAGACTCAGAAAAAAGTGGAACGAAGGTATAATACCTGTCAAAGAAAGGTGTAGTTTGAAACCAATCCATTTGAAAGGTTGGCGTTCCGGCTTCAGAAGAAGACCACTCACCTACCATATAATGTCTACGACTACCAGTAACACCCTCTGTAAGGGCTTTTCTCATGGTCACCAACCCAGCTTCATACCCTGATGGATCAATAAAAACATTTTCGGGTGCAAAAAAGGATTTTGGTTTTTGTTCTAATAAGTCTTCTGAGCAGGAAAATGCTAGTAAACCTACCAGAAAAAGGAACAAATATTGTTTTATATATTTCATAATATTTAAATCTTTTTGGTACTAAACATTAAAGCGAAAGGTTGATACCTGCAGAAAACGATTTTGGCATCGGGGTATTTCCTGATTCAGGATCATATCCAGGCCAATTCGTAAACGTCGCTAAGTTTCTTGCAGATACAAACACTCTTATACCTTTTGTTTGCAACTTTTCTGCGATATAAGAAGGGAGGTTATAGGACAAAGAAACATCCTGAACCCTTAAAAAACCTGTAGGCTTAAACACTCTTAGTCCTCCTCCATAAGCTCCATGAACCTCAGAGGTACGCGCGTATTCAGTCTCTCCGTTTGTTGGAGTCCAGTAAGGAATGTTCATGATATTGATTCGATCATAGGTAGAAGACTCATGCGTTGCATAAGTAAATTCCCTTTGATGACCTAAATCAGCTCTTAAGAAAATGGTGGCTGTAAAATCCTTTAGGAAAGTAAAATCATTTCTTAAACCCAATCGATACCGAGGTCTGGTGTACCCAATAAATTGCTTGTCTACCAAAGCATCATAAACGCCATCTTCATTTACATCTTCTGATTTATAATCACCCGGTTGCATATTGTAAACGGCTGCTTCATCGGCCTCATCCAATTGCCAAACTCCTTGTACATTATAATCCCATACCACATCGATGGCCTGGCCAGGAAACCATTGATTGGTGTAATCAGGAACCTCTCTAGTGACAGTTTCACCACCGATAATTACCTCTTCAGTATCACCAAACAGTCTAACAATTTTGTTTCTGTTCAATGAGAAAACAAAGTTGGATTTCCATAATATATTAGGCCGGTTTACATTAACTGTATTGATGGTAATATCCAAACCTTTATTTCTCAATTCACCCAAGTTGGCAGTGATACTAGAGAAACCGGTGATTTCAGGCAATTGCCTGTTCATCAACAAGTCAGTTGTTGTCATGTCATAGAATTCTGCAGAAATATCAATTCTATTTTCTAACAAGCCTAGATCCAAACCGATGTTATAAGACTCCGTTTTTTCCCATCGTAAGCCTTGGTTGGCCAAGGTATTGTTGTACAATCCAAGTTGAACGCTGGTACCATCATAGTACAAGTTGGTTCCAATTTGAGCCAAAGAAGAGTAGATTCCTATGTCTCTGTTACCGTTAACTCCCCAAGAACCTCTAAGCTTCAATAGGCTGATGGCGGTATTTTGAGGAAAGAATGGCTCTTCAGAAACTATCCATCCTAATGCAAGGGCTGGGAAAGTTGCCACATTGTTGTCTGCTCCAAAGGCAGAGTAACCGTCTCTTCTTACGGAGGTCGTTAACAAATACCGGTCTTTATAGGTGTAATTTAATCTTGCCATATAGGCATTTCCTCCGGCTTCAGTATCATTGTTATTTACCAAAGGTCTTGAGCCAAACTGAAGACCATTATAGCCTAAAGCCTGATTTGGTTGAAAGGTTTGGTTTTCACCATAAGAATTGAAAGTTTTGGTTTGCTCTGCATTATAAAGCAAGGTCACATTGAAATTATGTTCTCCAAATTCTTTGTTCCAAGTTAAGATATTATCTATCATCCAGGCATTCAAGGAATAATCTGTTCTGGTACCATAACCATCTAACCTGTCTCTTCCACCCTCAAGTGTTTCCGGTCCCCAGAAGTTATAGTTTTTCTGGAAATTAAATCTTGGCTGGTAAGACAATTTATATTGAATACCAAATGGCAATTTGACATTGGCATACAAGGATGCAAAAATCCCAGTCGTCTTATTTAATCTTTCTTGATAAGTAGAATTGATCAAAGGGTTTGGAATTATTGGATAGCCATGAGGATACCAACTTAGGCTACCATCCTCATCATATACCGTACTATAAGGACTGATTCGACTAAAGTTCATACTTGCTGGGACTGAACTATTGTCTGTATTGGAAAATTGCGTGTTCGTACCCACATTTAACCAATCGGTTACCTTAAAGTCCAAGTTTAGCCTGGATCTGATGGAGCTAAAGTCATCCCCTACCCGATAGTTTTGATTGTCTACATACCCTAAAGACCAGTAATATTGAAAATTTTCATTTCCTCCACTGATACTCAAGTCATAATCTTGGCGGATGCCATTGCGGGTGGCTTCATTCAACCAATCGGTGGTGTTTCCTGCTAAATATTGTTCAATTTCAGTATCGAAGAAATTAAGCCTGTTCAAGTATTCCAACGTGTTGTCAGAGTTCGAATTTGCATTGGCACTTCTCCATTGATCAAGTGAAACCCCATCTGAAAGACTAGCAGGATCATCCCAGTAATAATCAGGGCGATCAGCAACACCCAAAGTTCTAAAGAAGTCTCTTCTGAATTCCTCATATTGTGCAGCATTTCTAGGTCCGAAATCTTTGTTTGTAAAGGTATTGACTCCTGTTTTGGCTGAGAAATTAATGGATGGAGCACCGGATTTACCTTTAATGGTCGTGATCATAACTACACCTGAAGCTGCCTTAGATCCAAAAACTGCAGCAGAACTCGCATCTTTTAAGATATCAATTGACTCGATATCATTTGGGTTGATATCTGAAAGGCTACCGTAGAAGATCACCCCATCAACAACGATCAATGGAGATGTTCCCCCTGTTAGAGAGGTAGGCCCCCTAACCTCTAAAGAAGTACCTCCGGAAGCGGAGGTTCCTTGGTTACCATAAAAACCGGCAACTGTTCCTGCCAACATATCAGAAACCTGAGTCAATGGTTGGTTCTTAAAAGTGGCTGCATCCACGCGGGTTACGGCACCTGTAAGGTCACTTTTCTTCTGCGTACCATAACCTACTACTACAACCTCGTTTAAGTCTGTTGCACTAGAGGCCAATCGAACATCAATCGTGGTTTGGTTTCCCACGGTAATTTCTTGGTTCAAGAAACCAATAAATGAATACACCAAAACGGCTTCACTATTGGGTACATTTATGGTATAACTACCATCAATATCCGTTATGGTACCGATACCGCTACCTTTCAAAAGAATATTTACACCAGGTAATGTTTCATTTGAAGCGGCGTCCATTACAACACCGGTAACGGTGATCTCATTCTGTGCCTGAGCGTTTGAAACACCTATAAAAGTGAGTCCAAACATCGCAATCAGACTAAAAGCCAACCCATGCAATTTAACCTTGCCCGGCTGGAAATTAGTTTTTGAAAAAGCATCAATTTGCTTTTTAAATTTGGTAAGAATTTTTATCATAACATTAAATTTTGGTTTGTGAATTCCATTAAATCTTTCCGAGTCAAACATCACGGAGAAGGCCTAAGGAAAAAGGAAGAGTAAGCAGGTTATTTTTCCGTTAATTTTTATACCATATTTCAAAAATTAACTGGTATTTCTTTCAAAACACGATTAAAAGTTATCATAAAAATTTATAATACTGACAAAACTAAAAAAATAAGTTTTTATAATTTTTATGAATGGCAAAGAAGTCAAATATTTTATACATAAATAAAACCCTCTTTTTTTTATTAATTTCATTAAAAAATAATTCTTCATTAATCTAAACAAGATAAAATTAAATTATTCTTAGTAAAAAATTAATCGTACCAGTAAAAACAAGAAAAATCCAAAATTACCATAAGCTCTCCTCACTTTTTGTTAAAAATGAATTCTGAAACGACTACTAAAACCCTAATAAGGGTAAAATCCCTCTTCTTGAAAACCTTAACTTTAATTGCCTAATTTCTTAAATAAGTCAAACATATAATTAGCATTTTACAAATCCTATATGAATTAAAATTTACACCATAATTTTACCTATTTTCAAATTAAGTATTATTTAGGTTTAATAAATTTTTCAACATTTTACTTGATCCAATTTTCAATGAATACCTTATAAAAATAAACCCTAACATCACATTTGATGAAAAAAGAACAACACCAATAATAGCGCTTTATTGAAAATCAAAGCAGCCCCTATTTTACTTACCCAAACCACCAAGTAAACGGTGAATAAATGGGTGAATAACCTGCCAATATCAATTAGGGTTACCAATAAAAATTATTCCTTCCAACTTTCGATTATCACATTCGAAAAAAATCGAACAGGCTACTCATCTTAATCCTATTTCTGCAAGATGATGGAAAATGGTTTATTCCATTAGAGAGCTATTTTTATTGCGATCAGCCCTTCGCTAATCACTAACCTAGCATTTTTATAAGAGGTAAGGGCAATTAATTTAAATTTATGTGAACCCAAGACAAAAAAAAAATAACTAAAAAAACCTATTCTATACAAGGTTTAAGCCCTACCAAGACAACTCGCTATGGTAGGGCAGATAATAATTTCAATTTGGTAATCCTCATCATCGACTGAAAGTCACCCCCAGATTGATTCCGGAACCCCATCCGGTATTTCCTGCAGAGCTAAATTCGGCCATGATCCCAAAATTCTTCTTATCACCCGGGTACCACCTTGTTCCCATTACAATTCCAAGTTTGGTATGACTCAAATAGTTTATATAACTGTGACCAATAGTTGGCCAGTATTGTCCAAAAGTAAAGCCAAAATAGGGTTCCAATCCTGCAACACTAATGTCCTCACCAGAAAACTCTTCCACTGCCTGAAAGGCATAGCCCACAGCTCTTAGGGTTAAGCCCAAAGCCATCCAAGTTTCATCCGTAAAGGTCGGCTTTCTTAAATCTGCCCCAACTGCTACACCAAAACTCATGTAGTTGGCTATGCCTCGTTCTACATATAAGGCTACGGGAGGGACTGTTGCACCTATCACACCCTTGCCTCCAAAAGTTGGATCTACTGCCAGGGTGTAAAATGTACCATCTTTATCTGTTTGAGCATTCGCTTTTTCAATTATTGCTACACTACTAATCAGTAGCAAAAAGGTTAGGATTTTTAACTTTTTCATATTTAGTTAGTTTTGTTGAGTATGGGGTTTGCATTTTTTATATTAAATTGTAACACAGCGCCGCCCACAACAAATACCATCGTAACCCATTCAAAGTCTATTGTTTAGGCGCTTTATAACTGTAATCAAATGTATTGTTAAATGAATAAATCGCGAATTAGAATTCGTGAATGGCAGTTAATTATTCGTGAATTCATCTGTTTATGGTGTGAAGTGGAAATGACTCATAGTTCAGGTGCTCTTTTTGGCATATAATGAAAAGGTGTGCATGATTGATTTTATAACTTGAGTATTCTTTTTGGTGGCTTTGCAATCAAGGCTTTTGCTACAACGAAGCTTTTGTAAACAAACAGGAAGACATGAAAATGAGCTAAACCTAAGCAACCTATCTACAAAAAATTCACCCAATCACCTATTACATCAGGCAAGGACAATCCTAAAAATAAAGTATTCATTATTGAACAGATTTATTTTCAAAAACCATTATTTGGATGCTTTTACTTTGGACCATTATCAGTCAATTATCCGGTCTCAATTATTTTGAATTTAACATCAGGAACGAATTAAAATTATATCAAACGAGATATTAACCTTTCCCTCCAATGGCCCTTTTTTATTCAACTGTATTTTTATAAATTAAAGCCTAATACTATAACCACTTAACCATGAAATGCAAAGAAATCAGATTACCCCAGGATCTTGACAAATCCTTTATCGTTTTTAGAGAGAAAGGACAATATATTCCTTGCCCATGGCATTATCACCCCGAATACGAATTGGTGTTGGTTTTAAAAAGTACCGGAAAAAGAATGGTGGGAGACCATATCGGTGAATTTCAAACAGGAGATTTGGTTTTAGTCGGCCCCTATTTACCTCATGTGTGGTCAAATGATCCAATCTATGTTAACGGACAGGCAAATGAAGAGGCCGATGCACTTGTCATCCAATTCAAAGAAGATTTTCTGGGTGGTGAATTTCTCAATCTTCCTGAAATGGAACCTTTTAGAAACTTTCAAAAGCTATCAAGACAAGGAATGTCCTTTCATGGCGCAACAAAGGAGTTAATCAATCCTCTGATCATAGAAATGATCAATATGAATGGGATCCAAAGGTTATCTAATTTGCTATCTATATTTGATATCCTCGCACATACAGATGAGTATGAATTACTGGCTAGCCCGGTATATGTAGCTCAATTGGATCCACCTGATACAGACATGGTTTCAAAAATTAAAAACTATATTCTAAACAATTTTAATCGAGATATTAGCCTGGCCGAAGTGGCATCTATTGCCAACATGGCAGTTTCCACATTTTGCATTTTTTTTAAGGATCAATATCGGATTACATTTGTTGAGTATTTAAACTCAATTCGAGTTGGTCATGCCTGCAAATTGCTAATGGAACAAAATCATAGTATTTTGGAAGTGGCTTATAAAAGTGGGTTCAACAACCTGGCTAATTTTAATAGGCAGTTTAAAAAATTTAAATCCATGACTCCAACTCAATTTAAGAGAACCGTGAAGGTGTCAGAAATAGCCTAGTAATAATTATTTCACTTTATGGTTTATTGTACAAAGTAAAACCTGAGAAATTATCCCATGGGATTTTATTGTTCGATTATCTTACCCAGACAAATTCGAAAACCATTTCTAGAGTCTGAATAACGCCTATTTTGAAGCCCTAGCCCAACAGCAGACCTGGCGTTATCCGGTACATCGTAATAATTACCTCCACGACAAACGGGTTTATAATTTTGGTGAACGGAATAGAACTCTTCATGCCCACCTTTTGGATCAAAGTGATCTAAGACAATTTCCCAAACATTTCCTAACATGTCTGCCAAGCCAAATCCATTTCTTCCTTTCTCACCAAAATGATCTACCGAAGACAGGAAAGAAAAACCATCACTCCATGGCACTTTAGCCAAAGGCCATGTCTTATTTCTTCTCCGGTAAAAAATCCACACTTGAAATATTTAAACGTCCCTCACCATCTCTGAGCTCATTCCCCCACCAATAATAAGTACTCTCTTCAATTCCCCCACGACAAGCATAGGCCCATTCTGCCTCAGTGGGCAGCCGTTATTCCATTCCCACAGGAAGTCTGCCAGCTGCTCTTTCCTTTTCTGTCAACCATTCTCCAAAAGCATTTGCATCATTCCAACTCACACAGACTACCGGATAGTCCTCCCTTAGTGGAAATCCAAAATTTGGATCTCTCCAACTTTTATCTCCTGCTTTAATCCATGGATGAGGTGGTGCTAAACCTGATATTTTCCACTCCGGATCAAATACCTGAGTCATGCCTCCCTCTTTTTCTGCATCAGTAATGTATCCACTTTCTTTTATAAATTGCCGAAATTGGCCTACTGAAACTTCTGTCCTGCCCATCCAGAATGGATTTTTCACTTCCATGGGTCGAGGATGTCCCCCCTCATATGATTCTCGCTCTGTACCTGCAGTTGCTCCTCCTTCAGGACCTGTGGCCCAGGCCTTTTCTTCCGGTGTGCTTCCCATTAGAAATTCACCTTCTGGAATATATACCACCTCAAGTGAAACAGAATTGCCTAAATTAATTATTTTCGATTTTTGATCAGTGCTGCTTGATCCCAATTTATTGGAAATCATATAGTCTAACCCCATTTGTGGATAAGATAAAGAATAATCAGAAAGACCCAACAAAAATCCTATAATAAAATAAACAAGTAACCTTTTCATGGATGATTTATTTAATCCGAAATACATGAGACAACCTATTAAGCATTCAATTATAAAACGCGACCTTAAGTACTGGATTACATTAACATTAAAGATGAAATAGCAACTTCTTCATCAAAGCCAGTCCCTTACAAATGTAAGTTTATGACTTGTATATAATTCTAGTAAACCGGTTCCCATTGATATTCCTACCTAGCTATTTCAGGAAAACCATTTTTTTAATTGAGTTTCAGGTGTAAGACCTTGATTCAGGGCAAGACGCATCCATGCATAATAAATTATTCCCGTTGTAACCATTCCATTGATTAATGAAATGAAAAACTCCTGACTAAAATAGCCCACCAAAAATCCTACAATCCAAGCCAAAAAAGCTGCAGGGTTGATGACCATATCCGGATTCCCTTCAGGATTTTCATAGATCTTTCTTTTCTCGGGGAAAAGCCAATAATCAATGATTACTGTCATGGCGATGGGGCCTAGCACCCAGGATAAAAACTGAAGGAAGAAGTTGAATATCTGATCAGGACCATACCAGGCAAAAAATAAAGCTATACACCATGATATTAGCAACACCAGCTTTCTATTTTTCTCTTCTGTTTTATACTTTGGCATAGGGGGAGCAGACATCATATTGGCACCGAAATAAATTGCAGCCATGGCGGTGGACCATGATCCAAGGAAAATTGCAAGAAATGAAATCTCTAACAATCCAAATTCATCCATTATCAGAAAAATATTCCATTCTCCTGTTGCAAGTGCTCCCAGCGTAGCACCGATATATTGAAAAACCATCATTATCCCATAGGTCAAAAACAACCCTATGGCTGCCTGCTTTCCATTTTTATAGAACCTGGTAAAATCAGAAATTACTGTATTCGCATGTAACCAACCCCCGGCAGCGGCGGTAAAAACAATCAATGAAGAAGCAGTGGCTGTGGGAGATTTTTCAATAATTGCCATTAAGCCTCCCCCTGCATCTAAGGCTCCCCAAACTGTAACTATTAATATAAACACGATGGCAGGTACAGCCATATAATTCACATAGGCGATCCATTTCATAGTTTTGTAAGCAGGAAGAAGGAATAAAATGGCCATTAATAGCGTAATTCCATAGAAGAGCACCGAATTCTCACTGCTTACGCCAATTATACTGACAAAAGAATCCCTTGTAAGGTTTAATATCACTGCAAACCATATTACGGTGGTGATGGCAATAATAAAATTGGGAAGCAATACCCCTTTATTTCCATAAGAATACCTAAAAATCATTGCGCTAGTGAAGCCTGTTCTGGCTCCAATTATTCCAATAAGAATAGCTACCAGACTATTGAAAAGGCCTGCCATGGCTATTACAATTACTGCATCCTTGAATGCCAGCTGAGTGCCTACCAGGCCTCCCACTAGCAAACTGGTAACCGTAAGCACCAATCCCCATAGGATAAAGGTATTGCTCCAAAAGCCTAAACGTTTGGAAAGAGGCAGCCTGGACCTGACTTCATCTCCTCTTTCTACTTGATTATCAATAGTTCCTTCTTCCATAGGGATTTCAATTTTTACATTATTAAATAAATTTACAATTTTTTATAACCGTATTTATCGCCAAACTGAAGGCATTCTCGCCATGGCAAAATGGCTTCAGTAGCAGTATTATCCATAAGACTTGTAGCTGCGGCAGTGACCCCCAATTGAAGGGAAGCTTTCATCTCCCAGCCTTCATTCATCCCGGCTAATACGCCTGCAGCAAAAGCATCTCCGGCACCTACTGTTCCTTTCACCAAGGCTTTAGGCATTTCTACGCACGGATGAAGAAGCTTAACTCCTGCTTTATTCATGGCTAAGGCCCCATAAGGAAAATGGATTATTACCCAACTCAAAACACCCATGTCTAGGATTTTTTTTGCTCCATTAAAACCATTGGGTATTAAAAATTTACCTTCTCCATCCATTAGTTGAATTCCTGTAAGGTTATGTGCTTCAAGTTCATTAATAAAAAGACAATCAATATAAGGAAGTGAAGGTGGTATTACCTCTGTATATCTATCCGATTGTTCACTAACAATGTCAGCAGATGTAATCATTCCTGCTTCCTTCGCCTTCTTAAGTACTTTAGCCGCTCCGGAAAGTCCATCCGAATGGATTTTATCTAAATTATCCAGCAACAACAAGTACCCCAAGTGGAAAAATTTTGCATTGGACACCTCAAAATCAAAATGTTTTTCTTCCAGTAAGGCATTTGCTCCACGGTGGTGAAAGAAAGTTCGTTTTCCGGTTGAGGAAACAGTCATTACATCGGTAAAGGAAGTATCCTCCCCTTTTAAGCGCTTTATTTGTCTCGTTTCAAGTCCAAGGCTTTCACATTGGCCCAAAATATCATCCCCATATTCGTCATCACCCAACACACCAACACCTTCAAGGGGGATTGAAAACTCCATTTTACGTATGGCCTTCAACACGTTAAAAGGAGCACCTCCATTGCCGGTATTTTGACTGAGAATGTTAGCCAAGGCGTTTTCATTTGGATAAACATCAATCATTTTGATGAAATCCAAAATCCAATTTCCCCCAGCCAGTATACCAATCCTATTGCCTTCTATCATCATTTTAGTAGATCAATGCCCGCATAATAGAAATGTTTACAATCACAATTTTGTTTTTTCACCTTACTAAGTTTAAGAAATAACAACTGCTACTTTATTTTCATGGGATTTTAATGCAGCCGCAAAAACCTGATGACTCATGATTGCTTCTTCAGGTGTTACACATCCCAATTTCCCATCTAGAAATCCTTCCCTTTCGGCAAAATAGGCTGCCAACATTTGCATGAAACAGTCAGGAAAGCCAGGCTCAAAAATCCCTCCGGTAATGGTAGGAAAAGGCACTTGAAAACCCAGGTCTACCCGTTGCCAAACTTGCTCTTTCTCTCGGTTGAAAGTCCATAGCACTTTGGTATCTTTGGTACTGTACCTGACACCACCTTCTGTACCTAGCACTTCTAGGTGCCAGGAGTTTGTTTCTCCAGGCGCCAACCTTTTCATTTCCAACATCATGGGCACTTCTACACCTTTAATAGAAATTGTAGAGGAAAGATGGGCATTGTTCCAAGTGTCGCAAACACTCCAGCCCCCTTTCCCGTCCGGTCTTTTGTTCACGATCTTTTGAAGCTGGGCATAAACCCTAGTGGGTTTCCAACCCATTCTCAAAGGAATATGCATCACATGCATTCCCAAATCGCCCATCACACCTATTTCACCACAATATTGAGACTGGCGTTTCCAGTTTATTGGCTTAAGTGGATCCAAGTCACTGGCGTGGTAAAACCCAGCGTTAACTTCAATAATCTCACCTAGTCTTCCGGACAATATTTCTTTTATTACCCGCTGCCCACCCGGAAAAAAAGGCATTTCTGAACTGCACCGAACGAAACAGCCCGTTTCATCAATCTTATTTCTGATAACCTCAGCAGCTTCTAGATCTATCCCAAATGGCTTTTCGGCAAACAAATCCTTTCCTGCTTCCAAAACCTTGAGGTAATACTCCAAGTGCAGGTGATGTGGAAGGGCTACATAGACCACATCCACATTTGAAGCATCCAACAATTCTTGGTAATCGGTGGTTAGCAAATCGATGGTCGGTATCTGTTCATACCATTCCAATGCTTTTTCGTTAATGTCACAAACGGCCTTTAAAACAACTTTTAATGGGTAATCATTGAGAACAAACCACCTTCCAAGTGCACTTGCAACCTCCCTACCCATCAAGCCTCCTCCAATTATGCCTACATTTACAGTTTTCATCTATTTAATTTGACTTCAAAAAACCAGCAACTTCTTGAGGAGTAGCATCTTCGTGAACAATGGCCATAAGGGCCCGTGTCATCCCGCCGGGATTTACATGCTGCACTACATTTCTACCGTAAACAATCCCTTTGGCCCCTTGTTTCATTAATCGATAGGTCCTTTCCAATATTTCCTCATCACTAGCTCGGCCACCACCTCTTACCAAAACGGGCACATCTCCGGCAACCTCGATTACTTTATGGTATTCCTCCACATAATCTGTTGGATCTGCTTTGATTAAATCGGCTCCCAGTTCAGCTGCCTGTCTTACCATGGGGGTAATCAATTTAATATTGCCATCTACCATGTATCCACCTGCTTTATTATTGGGCTGAAAAACCAAAGGCTCTATCATAAGTGGCATCCCATAATAATCACACATTGGTTTTAGTTTAAGGATATTCTGGATGCAATGATCTGTAACTTCAGGAGCTCCAGGGATATTAAAAAGGTTGACTACCACACATGCCGCATCCAATTTTACAGCTTGCAAAACCGGTTCTTCTATCATTCTGCTGTACAAAACCTTTTGTAATTCAAGGCCATAGACATTGGCAACATCTGTCCTAAGGACCAATGCAGGCTTCTTTTTTCCTGGAACTGACTGCAAATGATGCGCCTGACCAACCGTCAATTGGATCGCATCAGGATCTGCCTCAATCAAAACTTTGACGGATTCTGAAATATTCTCTATCCCACTCAAAAATGTATATTCACTGAAAAAGCCATGGTCTATGGCCACATCAAAACATTTACCAGATTTCTCGTTAAAAAGCCTGTTGATTCTACTTAATTTCATACTATTTTTATTTACTAAGGTTATTTCGTTTGATTGAATTAAATTTTCACTCTATTAATTGTTTCACTGATGTTTATGGGCTTTCCACCCTGTCTTTTACTTTCATCTGCCGCTTCCATGAAAGCATAAATTTCCATGGTTTCCTCTGGGGCTACCGGAAGTTTACCGGTAGTAATGAAGTCATCTATGGCCCTAACCAACCTCTGATAACCTTCAAATTTTCCAATTGATTTAATTCCGTCTGTACCAAATACTGTCCCTCCGAAACCAACTTTTCCTTTTCGGATTCCCCGGAAGTAACCTAACTTTTCCCCTGGCCATTTCCCTACTACAAGGTCAGTTCCGTTGCTTGAAGTCCTTGAGACCGTTTGACAACCGGTCCCCATTACACTGTAAAGCGATTCTATTCCATGAATACCATCCCAGTACATATCGACGTGGGATTTTTGGAGTGGAGCAGGGCCGAAGGTCTGAGCTCCCAGTAATTCTCCCACATATCTCCCTTCCTTAATAGAGGCATTTTGGGTTCCATAGCGCAGTGCTGAAGAGCTAAATATTTTCACGCCATATTTTTTAGCTTCATGAAAAATCTTCATGACGTTTTCCAAATTTTCAGCCAAGGGCTTGTCAATATAAACTGGCTTACCAGCTTTTAAAATAGGGAGAACTTGTGCTAAATGTGGTCTTCCATCATTGGTTAACAGCATGACAGCATCTGATCTTTCAATGACTTCCTCTATTGAATTAACCGTGGACACTCCTTGCTTTTCAATCCTCTCAGCGAAATTTTGAAGCTGTTTTTCGGGGAATTCAACATCGGGGTTACCTTTAGGGTGGTAAATCGACACAACTTGACCATTTAAACTGGAGTTCTTCCCATTCCAAATCTCAGTAAAATCAGCACTGTGCACAGAAAGCCCTATTATACCTATGCTAATTCTTCGGTTTACCATTGTATATTTTTTCTTTTTGGAATTAATGCCTTAGAATAATTTAAGGAATAGTTTAAAACAATGGTTTATGGCAATACTCTCATGATGCCCCTCATCACAGGCGCATGTCCTGGAAAAGTACATACAAATTGATAATCACCTGGCTTTGTTGGTGCTTTAAACTTCAATGTTTCAGAAGATTTGCCTTTCAATAGCTTGGATGCTGCCACTATTTTAGGACTTTCTGGGAGGTATTGTTTGGCCGGCCCATCATCTCCTAAGGCAATGGCCATTGAGGCAATTTCATCAGCCGCCCCTGGTTCTACTATGATTATATTGTGCTCCATTAAATCTTGATTGTCTACAGTTAGCGCAACCTGTTGGCCTGCCTTCACAGTAAACTCTGAAACATCGAATGCCAGCAATTCGGCGACAATGGTTAGCTCGGCAATGGGTTCTTTTACTAAGGCCAACTTGCGTTTTTCACTTGAATTTTCTTCCTTGGCAGTTGTCATATTGGCATGGTCTTTCATTTCCTCCTGATCAGCTTCCACATCAGTAGCATTTGCATTTTCCCAGAACTTCTCATAGAATGTTCTAAACTGCATACCTGAAATATTTGCTGTAGTCCCTCCCTGTCTATGAGAATCTCTATCGCTCCAAAACCAAGCAACTTTTTGGGCCGCAATCCTTGCTTTTTCTTCGGGAGATCTCAATACTGTTTTAAGCAATTCATTATTGACCACATTGTGCTGTTGGTGAAGCCACAAGAGCTCCAACATAGGAAGGGCATCTTCTTTACTTTGGGGATCTAGGGTTTTGGCATATTGCTGCGCCTTTTCAATGACTTCTTGGGTATTTCTTCCACTTAATTCAACTCTTACGGAATGCCTTATACCATCCACAGGGCTTTTAAATAATTCTAATAGCTTTTCGATTGGCTCCCCATAAATTGCTACAGGCTCCTGTAAGGGTCTATTTTTCGCCGTAATTCTATAAATCCGCCCATGTGCCTGATCTCTATTTATGTCCCTGAGATTATAAGGAGAATGAGTGATGACAGCATTGTGCCAATCTCCAAAGTATAGCGCCCCATCCTTTCCAATAACCCCATCGGAAGGACGGAAATTCGGGTCTCCTGTATAGCCTTCAGGAACCACTCTAGGTGTAGCTTCGGAAGAAGGACGGAAAGTTGGATCATTACCTGTGAACACCAAATCTCCTGCCTCCACACCTTCTACAACCCCCAAATCTTTGTATTCCAACTGGTAGCGCTTGATTCCTTGAAAGCCTATTACATTGTATATCAAGAAATTATTATCGTATTTCTCCGGAAAATGCTGACTTGACAAAATCTGATTGGAAGTAATAGGGCGGATGGTTTGCTTGAACAACGGCCTTTTATCAAATTCATTGGTGTCGGTTGTTGAGGTCACGGTTCTTTTGTAATAAACCTGAAAAGCTTTACCGGTTGTTCCATCCGTAATGAGTGGGTTTCCCCACTTATCAATGCTGATCCCATGGGCATTAGGCGTATTTTCTACCATGAAGGAGAAATCCGATGTTCTGGGGTTAAAACGGTAAAGTCCAGGACTTCCAGATTCTTCACTTTTCCTGTATGGCGTTTCTATATTTTCAAGAATGAAAATTCCCCTTTGGTAGTAGATGTTTCCATCGGGTGCATAGATCAAGTTGTTTGCTGTATGGTGGGAATCATCAGAACCAAGCCCACCAAAAAGCCTTTCTTTATAATCTGCCACACCATCGCCATCGGTGTCCTTAAGAAACCATACATCCGGAGCAGAAATGACAATTACACCTCCATTCCAAAACTCAAAACCCGTCGGGTGCGGTACATAAGCGAAAGTAGTCACCTTATCTGCCTTGCCATCACCATCTTCATCACTAAGATAAGCCAACCGGTCGCTCATCTCTCTACCCGGCTCCCATTTTGGATAGGTAGACCAGGAGGCTACCCAAATATTGCCTTTGGTATCCACTTGCAGGGCTACTGGGTTAATGATTTCAGGAAATTCATCTTCTGCCGCAAAAAGATTTACTTCTAAATCATCAGGCACCGTCATTCTTTCAATGGCTTCTTCAGGGTCTATATAGGTTAAATCTCGAACAATATGTGTCCCCACCATCACTGGAGACGGAAGATTGCTGTCATCTACTTCCAAATCTTCACCATTGGCTCTTGCCCATATTTTCTCATCTCTGTTGGCTGCCATTACATCAAGCATTTCCAACTCTCTTTGCAATGTTTTATAATTTCCATCTTGTATGGAGCGTGTGCCCCAAACATCATTACCACTAATGGCCCGATAGCGGTGAAACCAATACAAGTTTTTGTCTTTTACTGTTGTCCTAATGGAGTCCAATGCTACTTTATCTTCACTTGTACTACCCTCTAGGGTTTCAGTTATGAATTTCCCCACTTCATGGTTACCTTTTTCATTTAAATGAATACCATTTATCGTCAAAGGTTCTTCGTTGGATGCATACATTTGATTTGTGGCAGCAAACAAATCCACAAAGAAAACCCCTTTCTCCTCCGCTACTTCTGCCATTGCTTGGGTATAGGCCTGTAAGCGGGGATTGTTTTCAGAACCATCAGGGAAATTGGGAGAACCCAAGTCTTCATGAGCAATTGGTGAAAACAGCACCACTTTGGGTACGTTTATCGAATCATATTTCTGTTTGCGCACATGATCGATCCATAGAGAAAGCTGGTTCTTAAAAGTATCAGGTTGGTTATCAAAGGATTCATTGTATCCGAAAAATGAGAAAATCACATTCGCTTTTACCTTTGACAAATGACTATCGCTATCCCCAAAACCTTCATGGGCGCGAGGCCTATAGTGTACCTGATCTCCAGAATAACCCAGATTCCTGAAAACCAATTTTTTACTCGGATTAGCTGTTTGAAGATAAGTTTCCAACCACCCATCATGTTGAAACCGCTCAGCCAATGAATTTCCCACTATAGCAATTCTATCCCCTTCGTCCAATGAAAAATCACCTTTACTAGAACATGCTTCTAAATAAAGCAAGCTAACCAAAAGGAAAAGGTAACGAGCCACATGATTGGGGTTTTTCGAAGTTGTCAATAATATCATTTATTGTTTATTTTAAATACCAATTTTAATTTTCCAACCTAATAGAATGTAAATCTCTTTAGTGCATTTCTACAGAGCAGGTTCCTAAACCCGGTGCATAGAAATTAAATTGCACATTGGGATGATCAGCCAAAACAGACATAGGCACAGAAGTATCTGGTATTTTATTGGATATCATGTATGTGGTTAATCTTTGGCCGAAAGGATTGTCATGGGCCCCAGCATGCCAAATGGACACTTGATCTGTTTCCCAAGTTTCTTTAGGGCCAACAGTTACAGCTTGAGTTGGAATTAAAGGCACATTTCCCCCACAATGCAACCTTGAATTTTGCTGAATGGTGATTGGGTGCAAATCCAAAACCCTTGTCGGAAGGTTTTTATATTCTTCCACCGATTGTGGATTGTCTTTATAAGCCCCTTCTCTTTTTGGAGGTTCATTAAATGCCCAATGCTTGACATCGCCCTGTCCTCCTTGCATGATAAGGCACTTGGCATGTTTCCAACTTTCTATAAATTTGGCCGTATCAGCTTGGGGAAAATGGATGTTCTCCTCTGGCATGGCTAAGTTTTTGTCTATCCTACTATAACAAAGGTCATTAAATGCCTTTTTGAAGGACAAGGAATGATCAGCAGAAACCTCTTTTCCATCAATCACCCATTCGTCCATAGACCAGAAATGGGCATGTTTTAGGGAAATCTGCAATTCATTGACCAGTCTAGCCACAAGTGGCAATTGTTCCGTTGGCCCTATAGGCCCACAAAGCCCAACGGGATTATCAGCTGTGGCTCTTTGCCAAGTAGTAATGTATTCCAAGGCTTCAGCCAAATAAAACTCCTCAATGGTATCATAAAAGACTACTTTAAAACCTGGCCGAGATAATTTTATCATATCGGCCGGAGTCATATTTGCAATTTGGTCTGTAATTTTGCTACCCAAATCCAAAGTGGTATAATCCCACCAATTGGGTGCTATTGAACTTATCTTTCTCATATCTTTAATTAGCTAGTTTAATTGTTTACTTTAATAGGTTGTTTACAAGGCAAATAAGCATCACCTAGACTTTTAAGCGGATCAAATTCGGATTCCGAAAATCCAAAATGAGTCCTTCTTCTCCATCCTTCAGCATGAGCAAAGGATTCAGACATTGATCCTATTTCTACAGAAAAATCCTCCATTGCAGCTATATAAGAGTCCATTTTCTGACTGTCTTCCAACCAGTTTTTTTGACTTTTATGTGCGTCCAGGGCCTCCCTTTTAATGGCTTGAACAGAAGTGGTGTCAATAAATATTCCTGGCCAAACTTTGGCTCCAAAAGGATCCAATAGACCATGAGGAAGGGAGTGGTATACGGCGCAATTGTAATTGGAAGCGGCAGGAAATGAAGCCTTAAAATTGGGCACTCCTCTCACAAATGCGGCGGTTACCGCCAAACGGCAAGCATTCATATGGTCCTCCATATAGTCTATTGGTGAATGGGTAAGGACAATACTTGGCTTGACTTTTCGAATAATTCCTGTCAATTCTTTCAGTGTTTCGACCTCATACAAAATTTCAAAATCATCACATATTGGCGGATGAAACACTGCACCCAAAATTTTTGCGGAATTTTGTGCTTCAAGCAATCTTATTTGGGCTGTAGTTGTCGCGTCTGTTTCGGTGCTACCACAGTTGCCAGAAGATAAATTCATGTAATGAATTTCATATCCCGCGTTCTTTAACAATACCAATGTACCAGCCATCATGAACTCAATATCGTCTGGATGCGCTGCAATTGCCATAGCTATTTTATTCATCAATTAAAGCTTTACACTTTTCCCTGTTGCGGCAGACTTGTCAGCGGCAAAAATAATTTCATGGGTTTTCATGGCCTCTTTTAATCCTGTCAAAGGCATGTCAGTCCCTTCATTTATGGATTTGAAAAAAGTATCAAACTGTAATTGATACGGATGGTCTGCCACATCACCTGAGTCCAACATTTTCATGGACAATTCGCTCCACTTCGTTTTATCAGATTTCAATTTGTTTGAATGGAATTTATTGTCCAAAATTGAACCTTCACTTCCGAACAAGTGCGTATGAAAATAATAAGGCTGCAAACAATCTACACTTGCTGCACATTTGGCAATTTTCCCACTTTCAAACTTCAAAATAGTAACACTTGTAGTGGTATATTCATAAGGCTCAAAAATCTCACTTTTGGTTTTGGTATCGTAACTGGTGACCTCAGCAACATCAGAACCCATAAACATCAATAGGGAATCCAAAGCGTGGCAGCCTGCTGTGAGCAATGAGCTACCTCCGCCAGTCTTCTTAGCATTCCATTCAAATTGTCCATACCAAGGGCCTATGCCATGTAAGTAATCAATTTCACCATAATGAATGTCTCCAATCAATCCCTGGTCTACTACTTCTTTTGTGGAAATAAATTGGTTGGACCATCTGCATTCAAAACAGATACAGAACTTGACATCTGCAGCTTTCACAGCTTTTTCAATTTCCTGGCAATCTTCCCAGGATAAAGCCATTGGTTTTTCTAATATGATGTGCTTGCCCGCCTTTGCTGCAGCCAATGCATGTTCCGTATGTTGGTAGGTATAGCTACAGATAGAAACGGCGTCTATACTACTATCTTTAAGCATTTCATCAAGATCCGTATAAGACTTAATGTCCGTTCCCCATGTCTTGCTTAATTCACCATCATCATGTTTCCTGGAAGAAAAAATAGCAGAAACCTGTGCAAATTCCCCTGCATTAATTGCAGCAATGTGTGCTGTGGCTACCCAACCGTAACCAATAATTCCAACATTTAATTTTTTCATAATTCACTCTTTATTAAACAGTTAATAGATTATTTTAAAGCTTTCTTTAATACCTTTTCTAAGCTAACTTTTTTCCCTCCTTTATTTTTACTCTCCAGAGCCGCTTCCATAAAGGCATAGATTTCAAAGGTTTCTTCTACAGAAACCGGAGATTTATTTTGCAGAAAAAATTCCACAACTTTCACAACAAGTGAGCGGTAACCTGTAAATGACCCGAGCGTCACAATTTCCTTTTCTTTAAAAACAGTCCCCCCAAAATCACGCTTTCCTTCTCTGATTCCTCGGAACACACCCACTCTTCCATCTTTCCAATGTCCGATCACAAGGTCTTCTGTTGGGGAATGTTGAACTTGCTGCACTTCCACACAACCCGGCCCCATTACTGTATAGAGGTATTCTATCCCATGGATGCCATACCAAAACAAGTCGGTATGACTTTTTTCCAATGATGCAGGGCTATAGGTATGGGCGCTCAGTACTTCTGATGGATTGATACTTTGTGCACTCTCCATGTACCTTAAGGCCGAGGAGGAAAAAATGGGCACTCCATACTTCTTAGCCTCTTTGTAGATGTCTACCACTCCCTGTAAATCCTCGGCGACGGGCTTATCTACAAAAACTGGTTTTCCTGCTTTCAATGCTGGAAGGACTTCCTTCATATGGGGACGACCATCATTGGTTTCAATCATCACAACATCTACCATCTCAATTAATTGCTCCATGGAATCAACCATGGCAACTCCCATCTCCTCCACATCTTTTTGATAACTCTTAAGTTGTTCAGGTGTGAAATCAACATCGGGGTTTCCTGGTGGATGGTAAAGGGCTACCATCTTGCAACCATTAAGATCACTCTTCTTATTTGGGTCGTTAAGAATTTTTGAAAATGCGGCACTGTGTACCGAAAGGCCCACCAAGCCTACCTTTAAGTCCTCTTTGGGTAGGTTTTTCGCAATTGAGAACATTGGCTGTCCCAATAAACTCAACCCAAGCCCTCCAAAAGACAGTTCTTTCACAAAATTTCTACGCACTATTCTTTTATCGACCATTTTGATTATTAATTATCGTTTTAGTTTCTATTCTCCTCCTATTGAGAGCGGATATTGCCTGATTTCCTGTGATGAAATCAAGCATATATCCCTCTCTCATTTGTTGCAGTGGTTATTGTTTATTTTAAAGAAAACAGTTTTAGTAACCTGGATTTTGTTCCAATGCCGAATTGATATCAATTTCTGATAATGGAATCGGGATCAGGGCCATGTCTGCTGTTATGCTTCCTGTTTTATTGATTACTTTATAGTGTCCACTCATAGGCCCAGAAGTTTCCACAGCGTAATCCGAATAGTTGGCCGGATCATCTGTTAGCTTCATTCCATAAAACTGCTTGTTCATTACCTCTTCAAATATTCCCCACCTTCTGATATCCATGTACCTAATGGTTCTTTCAATACAAAACTCTACCCTTCTCTCTCTTCTCAAAATTTCCCTAAGCGCTGCTGGATCAGTCTCCGTCACTATTGGCATACTTACCGCTTCTCTTCCTCTGATTTGATTAATCGTAAGGTCTAGAAGGTCTTGGCTTATCCCATCACCATTTTCTATTTTGGCTTCCAGGTAACTTAATAGCACCTCAGCATACCTTAATAGAATGATGTCATCTCCTGAATTACCAAAATCACCAGCATAGTCCTCGGTCACATATTTCTTCCAGCCATAGCCTGTCGCTCCCGGCAAAGCAGCAATATTGTTTCCTGCATTATCCGGATGTGACAAAAACAATCTCCCCCGAAATTCTGTATATTCGGGAAGAAAAATACTAGCATAAAGCCTCGGATCCCTGTTATCAAAAGGATTTTCAGGATCAAACAAAGGAGACTCTTCTATAGGGAGACCGTCTGTCATCAAGAATGCATCCACCATTCCTTGGTAAGGGTTTACTTCTGAATAGCCACCATAAAATTCAGGGTGATGATTTCTTTGGTTGTGCGTATTCCCATACAGCCCTGCGATACAATTAGTGGAAAGTATTATTTCACTACTTCCTTCTCCTGCCTCTTCAAATATTGTCTTGTACCTGGGGTCTATTTCATGGACCTCTAAATCAATAATCTCCTCATAGGTAGCCATTGCCTCAGCCCATTTTTCATCAATCATCAGCAACCTCCCTTTGATACCGAGTGGAGCGGCTTTGACTATTCTGCCTTTTTCATTTTCCGGTCTGCTGGCAGGGAGATCTGCCGCGGCAGCAGTAAGTTCCTGTATGGCGAAATCTACCACTTCAGCCTTTGAGTTTCGGGTTTGGGTATTGGCTTCCTCAATGGTCATCACATTTGTAATTAATGGCACTCCACCGTAGAGAATAGACATGTAAAAATATTCATAGGCCCTTAAAAATTTTGCTTCAGCGATCCATTCTGCCTTTAGGTTTTGATCCATATCAACCTGCCCAATATTCTCTAGAAAATAATTGGCCTTGAAAATCGTCCTGTAAGCCCTTTGCCATATAGCCAATACTACCTGGCTGTCGGCTGCTCTTAGGTAACCACTGTAAATGTTACCAACTGAACCAAATTTATAGCTAGAATCATCTGTGGCACTGGACAAAATCAGCAATTCATTATTGTATGAATTATTGCCTACATTACTTCCATTGTAAATACCTGTGAGCGCAAGCATGGCATCACTTTGGCTGTTCCAAAAACTACCTTCTGATAGTTGAACCAAAGGCTGTTCATCTAACCAATCCTGACAACCACTTTGACTGAATAAGGCCAGCATCGACAAAACACTTACCAAGCCTAATTTTTTATATCTTTTCATAATCTGAATATCTATAGTTAAAACCTTACATTAACACCCACCACATAAGACCTGATAAGGGGGTAAAACCAATCTGCTCCTCCTGTCTGCATTTCAGGATCCCAACCTTTATAAAATTTGGTGATCGTGAAAAGATTTTCTCCGGTGACATAAAAGCGCACATTGTCAAGGAAAGTGGACCCTATAAGACCTTCAGGTAAGGTATAGCCCAGCTGTACATTTTTCAACCTCACGAAAGTTGCATCTCGGTTCCAGAAATCAACCGGATTGGAATTGTAAAAACCCGAGGCGGTAGCAATAATAGTAGGGTAAGCCGCATTGGGATCGGGGTTTTCCTGCGTCCATCGGTTTTCGTAGAAATCCCTTTGTACATTACTGTTGTTTTCCAATGGGAAGAAGAATTGGCCAAGGGTAACAAAGGCATCTCTTCCTCCTTCACCTTGAAACATTACATTAAAATCAAAATTCTTATAATCCCCATTCAGAATAAGCGCATAAGTGCTTAATGGCAAAGGTTTTCCTATTACACTTCTGTCATAGGTAGCATTGACCACACCATCTGGCACGCCATCCGGTCCACTGATGTCTTTGTATTTTATTCCTCCTGGAATGGCCAAATTGGAGAAAGGTTGGGTAGCATAACTTGAAACATCTGCCTCACTTACAAATAACCCATCACTCATAAAACCATACCTACTCCCAATGGGATAACCTAGAAACAATCCTCTAGATATATCTCTCTCTAGGTTGGCTATTTCTAATACCTTATTTTTAACCACAGAGAAAATGGCAGAGGCTCCAAAGGTGAAATCACCAATAGAATTCCTATAACTTAAATCAAAATCCCAACCTTTATTCTCAACTTTTGCTGCATTGGATTCCGAAGGAGTGGCTCCCAATAACCTGGAAACTGACACAGGATAAAGAATATCATTGGTTGTCTTTATAAAATATTCTCCAGAAAAAGAAAGCCTATTTTCAAACAAGGCCAAATCCAAACCTACATTGGTCATGGTGGTTGTCTCCCAGGTAATTTGCTTGTTTGCAATGGTTGTCACTGCACCCCCTGCAGATAGTGACCCTCCGAAGGGATAATTTTGCCCTAGGGCTATAAGGTCTTGATAAGGGTAATTGGCTATGGATTGGTTACCCAATTTCCCCCATGAACCTCTAACTTTGAAATCTGCTACCCAAGGAAAGGCATTTTGAAAAAATTCTTCCTGGGCAACCCTCCATCCAGCGGAAAAGGAAGGAAACAATCCCCATCTACTTTCTTCCGGAAACCTTGAAGACCCATCGTAACGGAAATTAGCCTCGAGCAGATATTTATCCTGAAAGTCATAATTTAACCTTCCAAAATAGGAAGACAATGTATTCCTTGCCGCTCCTCCAGTGTTGGTAGCACGTACCGTTGCTCCAGCATCAATTTCGTAGATTTGATTGTTAGGGAAATCGTCTCTAAAAGCACCCAAATATTTGGAGCTGTAGGCTTGAGCAGACCGTCCCAAAAGGACCTGAAAGGAATGGTCATCAATAACTTTAGTATATTCAAGAAAAGCCTGAAGGGTCAATGCGGTACTTTGATTCCAACTTGTCCGTAAACTATTCCTCTGGATGCCATAAGTTGAGGTAATTGGGTAGGTCGCGATAAAGGTTTTATTCTCGGTATGACCTTGTGTATATCCAGCCTGTCCGGTAATTTTCAGGTCATTGGTTATCTGCCAGATCATACTTCCATTGGTATAGATATTTGATTCCTCCCCGGAGACGAAAGATTGACTGTTTAAGTCTGCTTCAGGATGGGAAGTTTCATTTCTTCCATACAACCCATCTGCAGTAAAGCCTGGAATAGCATTGGAATTTCTCATGGCACCTCCTATGATACCTCCAATACCTCCACTTCCATAGGGCCCAGAAGGTTCATTATAATTGGCTTTATTACCTGCTAATTTGACACTAATGCTTAATTTATCATTGAGCTTGCTGTCAAGATTAAGCCGTAAGTTAATCCGGTCAGCGTCAGTCTTGGCTATGATCCCTTGTTGGTCATAATAACCTAAAGAAAACATGTATTGGGTTTCGGCAGTACCACCACTTACAGATAAGTCATGCTTGGTTTCTGTTCCTTGGCCTGAGCCAAATAAATGTCCGATATGATCAAAATTGGGATAATCCGGATCATTGCCAGACCTGAACAATTCAATCTCATCATCAGTATACCTTCTCTGCTGACCTAAGTTTTGAGTATTTTCATTTACTGCCATTCCATACTCCCATGAATTCAGCATCTCTGGAATCATCGTAGGAGACTGACTACTTACATAGGCATTGTACCTAAAAACTGGCGTGCCTGATTTGCCTTTTTTGGTTTCTATTAGAACGACACCATTTGCAGCTTTGGAACCAAATATTGCAGCAGAAGCAGCATCCTTTAAAACGGAAATACTTTCTATATCATTGGGGTCTACATCATCCAGGGAGGATTCAATCATGTCGACCAAAACCAAAGGGCTATTTCCAGCTGAGCTAAAAGTACCTTGCCCTCTTATTAATAGAGATGCACTATTTTTTCCGGGATTACCCGAATTTTGCCTGACTGAAATCCCACTCATCTGCCCTTGTAAAGCAAGGGATGATTTAGGAACAGCCCGTTTCTCTAAGGCTTCGTTAGTTACTGTGGCTACTGAACCAGTTAAATTCACTTTTTTCTTGCTACCATATCCAACTACAACCACTTCATCCAAGCCTTGAAGATCCTCCTCCAAGGCAATATTAATAAGGCTTCTGCCCAGAATTGGAACTTCTTGAGTAATGAACCCTATGGACGAAAAGATTAAGGATTCTGCCTCATCTTGTACGGTAATTTTATAATTACCATCTACATCTGTGACAGTGCCTGTAGAGGTACCTTTCACCAGAATATTCACTCCCGGTAAACCAATTCCATCAGTCTGGGAAGTAATCTTCCCTGTTATATTAATAACATATGTCACGTTATTAATATGATTCTCGAACTTACTAGCTAATGCCCCTTCCCTTTCTGAGGCATAGCCGGGACCATTAAAAATTAGTGGTGCCATGATCCCCAAAAACAAGAAACTTAATAATCTCGTAAGTGGCCTGTAAATTAATTTTTTCATACTTTAGTGGTCGTGGATTAAACTTAGTTTTTCTGCATTTCCTATTCATTTTCAGATTGCGAATTGATATAAATGGATAGGATCAATTAACCGCCGGAGCTCAGTAGGATGAGTTCCGGCTTTTTTATTATTATTTTATCATCTGTAGTAAAAGCGACATCTACTGGAACTACGATAATCTATATACCAAATTTAATTATTCCCTAAAGGATAATCCAATACTTTTTACTAGATCTAAGGTACTATTTTATAGAATGGTTACTATTCGATTTAATTTTAATGCATCTTCTAATATTTATTTACAAAAGAATCCATAAAAATTCATTTACAAACAAAACTATATTAATTTGCATTTTACAATCAAACCAATAATCTTGGATTTCAACACACCAAAAGTAGATTACCTATTTCTCCTGAAAGACAAATTCAAAACTGAATTTTTGAAAAAGACCTACTCTAGGTTTAAAAAAATGTAGCGCCCAATTAAAATGGTCTATAAACGATTAGTGTAATTCAATAAATTGCGTAGAAAAAATTTCTATACCTAAAACCATCTCATCTCGGTGGTTTTCAAGTCCTGCTAAAAATCCATAATGAATAGAAAAAGCTCCAACAGAATTGTTTTGGTATAAGTGACATTCAAAAAAGAGGAAGGTGTCTTTTACGTTAAAAAGAAATTAGAATTGATCCTAGACAAATCACTTCATTATAACTGGAAGCGGATTAGTAATTCTTCCCGGCCTTCGTTGGTTAGCTCCTGTCCTATTACGATCGCCCAAATTATATTTGGCAAAGGCTGCCAATTCGGTCAATCTATCTACTACCTCAGGGTTTTCGATAGCCAGGTTTTTTGAAGAGGTAACGTCATTAACCACATCGATAAGAATGGGTTTATTTTCTTCTCCGGTTTTAAAGTAAGGATGTTGAACAAATTCTTTTAAGGGTAAAAATAACTTCCAATCCCCAGATCTTATGGCTTGAAGTTGATCCATATAATAATAGTAAAAAACCTCGTGGGGTGTTTTGGCACCTTTGTTTCCTAAGATTAATGGAAGAATATTCTTTCCATCAATAATTCTATCCTGAGGAATCTCTGCCCGCGACAGATGGGCAAAAGTGGGTAAAAAGTCCATTGTTGTAGCCATTTCCTCACTAACCGTTCCCTCAGGAATGGTACCCGGCCACCAAAAAATTGTAGGCACTCTAAAGGCTCCCTCAGCGGTTGTGTATCCACGTCCTTGCAAAGGAAGGTTCGTCCCCCTAATAATGCTTGTTGGATCCTCAGTCATTGGTGCACCATTGTCTGAAGTAAAAACCAACATGGTATTTTCTTCTATACCCAACTCGGCTAACTTATCCATTATTTGGCCCACCGACCAATCCAGCTCCTCCACACTGTCGCCCCATGGTCCTCCTTTACTTTTCCCTTTGAAAGCCTCGCTAGCAAAAGGCGTGGCCGTGCTCCCGGGCATTGCCTGAGGCAAATAAAGAAAAAATGGTTCATTTTGGTTTTCAGTTATGAATTCCAAAGCCTTCTCGGTATAATCTTTTGTCAGTAAATTTCTATCAACACCTCCCATTACTACTTTCTCATTCTCCATCACAGGCAATGGAGGCCAATTCTCACCGTTAAACTTTTTCCCCAATCGCAAGCCTACCTCTCGGGTCATGTCATCACTATAGGGTATCCCGTAAAAATAATCAAAGCCCTGGTTGGTGGGCAAAAATTCAGGTTGGTCTCCTAAATGCCATTTCCCTATAATTCCTGTTTTGTAACCAATACTTTTTAGTACTTCGGCTATTGTTACTTCTTCAGGATTTAATCCATAAGGTGAAATAGGTCTTAATACTAAACCATCTCTGGGATTGACATGCATGCCTACCCGCTGAGCGTAACAACCTGTCATAATGGAAGCCCTGGAAGGTGTACAAACCCCAGCAGTAACCAAAAAATTAGTAAATTTTCGTCCTTCTTTGGCCATTCGATTTAATTCCGGAGTACGGATAACTTTTGAGCCAAAAGGCTCAATGTCCCCATAACCCAAGTTGTCGCAGAATATGATAATAAAGTTAGGTGTCTTTTTTATCGTATCGATTTGTTCCAGACCCGTGGAATCATTTCTTAAATTCACTTTCAAAACCATCGCCTTAAGCTGAGTACTATCCATTAACAGCAAGGAAATGCAAACAAAATAAATGGAAATGCATTGGCCTTTGCTACTTTGATTTGAACTAGAAAAGTTTTCCATTTTATTAAGATTTTTAAATCGAAGTATTTATTCGGATGTATAAAAATATGGCTTATTAAACAAAAAAACTTATAATATATTCTATTTTACTGGTATTATATCATAAAACCTCATCAATTTATGGATAAATAAATTTTTCCAACACAGTAAACCACATTTTAATAACCAGCAATGTTCCTGAAAAATACAATCAAGATATTTTTTATTATTCCGAATTATACAATGAACTTAGGTTGTAAAATCAATCATTTCTAATACCGGGAGAACTGAAATTCAAAAGGTTATCGATAAAAACAGAATATGGAATTGTTTTTTATTTTCCGTATTTTGAATTCTAGTTGACAACTTTGTTATAATAAATGACAACTATTGAATCATTGCTGTTCCCTACCCTAACAATTTAACCCTGAAAATCATGAGTAAGCACCTATCAACTGAATGGCCGATATTAGATTTTGCAACAATGCAGGAAACTGTTGAAACCATGCATCAATGGCTTCAAATAATTGGAAAGATCCGTTTAAAGGCCATGCCTTGGTTAAATCACTCTTGGCATTGTACCCTATACATTTCTCCCGCAGGTTATACCACCAATGCTATTTGTTTTGAAGGTGGCACCTTTGAATTGGAGCTGGATTTTATACACCACCAACTACAAATCAAATGTGCCAATGCACCGACACAACATATCCCTTTAGCAACAAGTACGGTTGCTGATTTTTATCACAAACTCTTTGAGAAATTGGCTAAAATAGGGGTAAATGTCAAAATCCATGGTCGACCCAACGAAATGGATCCGGCCATACCCTTTACCTCAAATACGGCAATCAGTCCTTACAATCCACATGCTGCCAACCTACTTTGGAAAGCCATGCTCAAGTCAAATGGTGTATTCAATAAATTCCGAAGTGGGTTTATTGGTAAATCCAGCCCAGTACACCTTTTTTGGGGTGCCTTTGATTTGGCTGTAACGCGATTTTCTGGAAGAACCGCCCCATTACATCAGGGTGGAGTTCCGAATATGCCATTGGAAGTCATGCAGGAGGCCTATTCTCATGAGGTAAGTAGTGCCGGTTTTTGGCCGGGATCAAAAGACTCCCCCATACCTGTTTATTACGCGTATGCTTATCCAGGAGATGAAGCTTATGCCAAGCAAAAGGTATTGCCCGAACAGGCATTTTACAGCCCGGAAATGGGTGAGTTTTTCTTGAAGTATGAAGATGTTCAATCGGCCTCGGACCCCGACAAAATGCTACTTGATTTTCTAAATACGACCTATGAAGCAGCAGCCAATACCTCAAACTGGGACCGAGAGGCATTGGAAAGGTAAAAGACGCATATTTAAATAGCTACGTTTTT
The DNA here is from genome assembly GCF_054781075.1 of Cyclobacterium sediminis. Taxonomy (NCBI): domain Bacteria; kingdom Pseudomonadati; phylum Bacteroidota; class Cytophagia; order Cytophagales; family Cyclobacteriaceae; genus Cyclobacterium; species Cyclobacterium sediminis. The sequence continues at coordinate 265,441 of NZ_BAAGVC010000003.1, forward strand.
TGGTAGGAACACTTATCTGTAAACTTTTTTATCTCAATTATTCACCACCGCTGGCTGAGCCTGTCGAAGCCAACGGTATTGTAGTCCGGTGTCTGAGCGTAGTCGAAGTCAACCTAAGGATCAACAAATAGAACTATCTATATGGAAAGGTAGATTATTAAAAGAACCTTCTTAACTCTAAATTTCGGCTAAAGCCACCTGCTACATTGTTAATCTATAAATGGGCTAAAGCCCATTCCTATTGAATGGTTTTCTTTGAGAAATGAGTTCAGATTAGATTCTTGGAAAGGTATAAGAAATCCTATTTTCAATAACCCCCAGCTTTAGCTGGGGGATGGTAAATTAGCCGCCTTTTTGGAGCTTTAGCCGAATCATTTGCACGTGTCGTTCAACAAATAGAACTCCTTAGCCCTTTGAGAAAGGGATATATTAAAAACTCCTACTGTCCTCTATGTTTTGGCTAAAGCCAGGTTCTACGATGCAATCTTATAAATGGGCTAAAGCCCATTCCTATTGAATTGTTTTTTTTGAACAATGGGTTCGGGTGGAATTCAGAAATTGAAATAATGAAACCATTTTTTTAATAGCCCCTAGCTTTAGCTGGGGGATGTCGGTAGTTTTCACGAATCTGGGGCTTTAGCCCAATCATTAACAAGGAATATTCTGCTTAAATTTTAGCTATGATAGCAACCTATACCCAGCTCAAGAAAAGTTGAAAACTTTCCCCATGTCTGGCCTAAGTTACGCTTCGCTAAACTTGGACCAGTTAGAGCTAATAAAATCACCTAAACCTTCACATACCAGCGGTTCTTGTCCATCCACCAACCAATCAGCCATATGATGAGCATAAAAGAAATGGAGAACAATAAACTGGCCCAACCTTCAGGGAAAACCGGTTCAAATAGATTTTTATAGGCCAGATTTCGTACGGATTGACCTTCAATCCTTATCATTCCCAAGGTTCTCACCAAGACACCGGATAGGATGTACAAGGCCAAGGGGTTTTTGCCAAAGACTTCAAAAAAATATGCCCAACCTTTGATCGACCGCACCTCCAAAACAAACATTAACACCGCCAAGGTTAGTGTGGAATAGCCGACAGTAACGAGAGTAAAAGAACTTGTCCAGATCTTCTTATTTATAGGGAAACCATAATCCCAAAGGTAACCTACAACTAGTAAAATTACCGAAAACATGGCCAACCAAAGTACAGTCTCGAGGTCTCCTCCTCTTCTTTGAATCTGCAGACCTACCCAATAACCTAACAAGACGTTCACCATTGCAGGAAAGGTACTTAACAGACCTTCCGGGTCAAAAGGTACCCCATTCATCGTATACAAATTATCCGGAGAAAAAAGCCATAGATCCAAACGCCCGCTTGCATTGCCTTCAAGTGAAAAAGGATCCATACCCGGAATGCCAAAAAGAAACATAACCAACCAATAGGAAAGCAAGACAAGAACACTAGTAATTAAAATCTTTTTCGGACTCAAGAAGTAGATCAAGGTAGCTGCAAGCCCATAACACAAGGCTATTCGCTGCAATACACCTAAGATTCTAATGCTCGCAAAATCAAAGGGTACCATTCCACTGTCGTTGATCCTGAAGAAAGGAAAAGCTGTTAAAATTAGACCAATTATAAAGATTAAGACCGTTCTTTTTAACACCTTGGCAAAATACGCATTGCTTCCCTTTTGTTTGAATTTACCGAGACTAAAGCTCATGGCATTGCCCACAACAAACAAAAATGAAGGAAAAACCAAATCTGTAAGTGTCAATCCATGCCAATCAGCGTGGGTTAAAGGACCAAAACTGGTACTGCCATCTCCGGGTGTATTTACAATCACCATCAAGGCCAAGGTCAGTCCTCGTAAAACATCCAAAGATTGATACCTGGTGGAGGGCCTAATGGAGTCCAATGTATTTGTCATAGTATTGTTGATATTTTTAGTTGTGTGTATCTTCTAAAAAAGACTATACGATCTGATTCAAAGCCTCCTTTATCTACTATTGGCTGGTAGAAATAACCAGTTATCAAGTTTCTAGTTATGAATGCATTTTCACTAGCCCTCGGAAAAATTGGATCAAACCAAAGCATCAATTAAGTACCTGGCTTTGCCTATTTCGGCCAACCTTAAATCCAGGCTAAGTTTATTATGGGTTTACTATGCAAATTAAATAATAGGCTACAAAATATAGGATAAAGTACTTAATGCCGTAGCCTTTATCTTGAAAACAACTGTTTTCGGCCCTTAATTTCTATCAAGCATATCAAAAAAGCAAAAGTAAAGACACTTATTATAATACAGGTCAAGTTTATAAAGGAAGAAAAACTAAGCCAATGGATCCTCATTTCGTCTTTTCTAGAAGCAGTTTAAAAGACCTGGGGAAAACATACCTCAGCTGATAAAAATTATTACCTGATCCAATAACAGAATCTTGACATGGATTTATTTCAGTCCATTAAGGTCCCTGAAGGTAAAAAAGCCATTCAGTCCCTTTGCTCAGGATCCGAAATGGCTTATTCAAATTTCATTTTTATGAGATCTACTTCTAATAATCATCCAAGTTAGGATCTCTGACCATGGTTAAAACTTTACTAATCCATTTACTTCTTATTTTCTGGAAAAGTCGTCTTGCACACGCACAATATCTTCCTCATCTGAAGGGTTTTCTGGATCAGTATGCATCCATATTTCAGCCACTACTCCCCAGTTGTTTAAGCCTACTAACCTGTGTCTTTCACCTTGCTTCAGGCGTTGCACTTCACCTATAACCATCTCTTCTAACGCTCCTTCGGTATCGTTTTCGCTTGTTATCAATCCACCTTCACCCTCTACCAACTTCCATATCTCTGCCCTTCTGTGGTGGTATTGCCAAGATAATCTTTTCCCGGGTCCAACGAGTAATATTTTAGGGCTTAATTTATTTTTCAATTGCTCAGGTGACAAGCTTACTTCAGGAAAAAACTTTTCCTTGAACTTGCTGATTTGATCTTCATCGATGACAAAAAAACCACCCCATGGTCTGGTTTCATCTTGGTTTATAATCTGAAACCCGTCGGCTGCTAACCAACCTTCAACTGTTTTAAAAATAGCTGCTTTAGATAAATCTTTCTCTATTTTCATTCTATTCTATAATTAAACAAAGTATTAAAAATTGCTCTTCTAAATTACGCTCAAAAGATAATGATTTTTTATTGTTTTTTCTCAAACAAACTTGCGGCCCCTATCATGGCTGCTTTTTCTCCCAATTTGCTAATGAAAATTTCCGGATAGGCATTATTGGCATTCAAAACCCGTTTCACTTCTGGCAAAAACAAATCTCCGGCTTTGACCATATTCCCTCCGATAACAACTTTATCAATTGCTTTTCCTTCCATTTGCAAAAGCATTAGTTCTGCCAAATTTTGGCCAAACTCTTTGAGAACATTTAGTGTGGAAGGTCTCATCTCCGGCATGGCCAGCAGGGCTTTCAGGCCATCCACTTTAATACCGAATGCTTTCTTTGCCCACCTTACAAAAAACGAAGTACTAATTAAATCCTCTGCAATACCCCCTTTAAAAGGAACTGACCAAAATGCACCGTCTTCAGCTTTATCACCAAATTTATAGGAACCTCCAAGTCCGGTACCTAAAGTGATTCCCATTAGTTTTTCCTGTTGGGGCCAGCCTGCTACAAAAGCCTCTCCTTGTAAGAAAGCTGCAGCATCGTTAATAAAGGCGATATTTTTTAGGGGAAGGTTTAGTCTATCAGAAAGGGCTTCTTTTAGATTGACCTGATAAAGAGCCCTGTATTTCCCCTGATCTAAAATCAAGGATATACCTTGATCATAATCGAATGGGGCCGGCATGGCAATGCCTAAGTAAGCCTCCTTTTTGATTTTCAAAGAGGATATACAGTCCGTCCAAGCATTTAAGATTTCTTCCATAGTACCTAAAGAATCCACAGGATTTCTAGCAATCTTCTCATCCAAGATACTGGAACTTTGATTATCCAAAAGCCCTGCACTAATATGCGATCCTCCAATGTCTACACCAACAATCTGTTTCATTTTAATGTTTTTCTTTTCACCTAAGCACTTCTTTGAATCCTTCTTTATCATGGTAAGCAGCAAATTCAAAGTCAGCTGCAGCCCGGTCTTTTAAGAATTCGTTTCGGCTAATGGCTTTTTTAAGGTTTTCATAAAGCTTGGTTTCCTCTCCATTTCTTGCAGCAATTATTGCTAGGCCATAAAAAGGAAAGCCATTGCTCATATTTTGTATGGCACTATTTTCAAATTGTATCGTAGCATTGTAATAATCTCCCGACAAAACATTCGCTAGTCCCTGATTAAAAAGATTGACCGGGCTTTTTTCGGCATCGTTCAAATGGATTACAGCCAATCTATAATCTCCATTGAATATTGAAACGGCACCCAAAGCAGCTTGGTGGACTTTTTTGATTTCATCAAACTCAGTAAGGGTATAAGCTCTATAAAAACTATTGTAGGCACTAAATCTGTCTTCCCATAACCAAAACACAATTCCTAGATTATAAACCGCAAAAGAATTCTCAAAAATAGCATTGGACCGGTTGAATGCAAAAAGCGCATTTTCCAGCAACTGGTTTTTATCCTTGGTATTGCTGGTTCTATTTGCCTTATTGGCAAAGACTACCCCTAGATTATTAAAGGAAAAGGCACTTGGATAAACTTCTACCATGGCCCTTAGAATCTCTTCTTTCTCATTCCATCCCGGCTCCATTTCCAGTGCCCGAATATAATCATTTTCAGACAAGGTATCTGCAGGAACCCTCCCCTTGCGAATGCTTCTACTCAAAATTGACAGCTCAAGATCAGCAATGCTTTCAACGTTACGGGGAGCCATAATTGCCTTTTGGACGAAGGGATTCAAGACCTCCCGTTGAACTTTATTAAAAGAGGGCAAGGCTTGTAATTTCTTTAATTTATAGGTCCAGTCTCCCGGGCCTTCCAATACCTTTAGAAAAGGTAACTTGGCGGTAAATGGTATTCCACTGTAAGAGGAAAAAGCATCTCTTAAATCTTACAAACTGTTTTCAAAAAGCATGCCTACGGTCTCTTTTTGATAGGGCTCTACCCATAAGCCCAATACAGGATACTGTTCTTGACCGCGGTACTGTCCTATTTGGGATAGCGCGGCAGTGGTAATAATACCTGTTGAAACAAGGACTTCTTGGGTTTCATACTGGCTGGCCCCTTGATTATTTGAAACCTCTCCTTTGGCATACAAGTTGCCGCTTTCCATTCCTTTGACGAAAGGCATGCTAAAGCTTTCGGTCAGTTTCACACTTGAATAAACATCAAGTGTATCCCCTTTTACCTTTAACTTTTTTTCAAAAAAATACGTTTCTTTATCATACTTGAAATATGGAGATAAAGCATAGGTTTCATTGCTTAAAAGCATGGCATTTGGAAGGACAACAGTTAAATCAAACCTTACTGAATCACCCAAACGCTCTAATTTATTTGGGTCTAAATAAATTTTTTGGTTATCTGCTTTTTTTTTAACTTGTACAACATTACAAGAATAACTTGCAATTGTCATACAAAGGATAAAAAAGGCAATGTATTTTTTTACCATATTCATAGGTTAACCAATTTATTATCAATAAGTTGCTTTAATTATAATTCTTAGAACTCTAAAATGGTCATTAACATGGAAAATATAAAACTATTCTTCCAAGAACGAGCCTTCGGGGTTTGCTCAAAATTAGGAGAAAAACTTCATTTCCCTATCGACAGCATTCGATTGTTTTTTATCTACAGTTCTTTTATTACCCTAGGATCCCCAATCATTCTGTATGTAACGCTTGGGATGCTAATGAAAATAAGAACTTATTTAAGGAGAATGAATAACCCGGCTTTATTTGATTAATTCAGATCGGAGTATTTTTTATTTCCTTTCAGATAATAAGACCATATGATGGAGTAAACCGCAAGAGGCTTTGCTGATTTATGATGCTTTACCTTTTTATATTGACCACTCTTCAATGCATCACTTTTTGTAAGGAAGTCCCAATAGGCTCTTACTATGGCCCAACTATGGGATACTCCCCTGGTAAACAGCAAATGCATTAAAGCCCCGACATCCAGAATCATTCGCAAAAGGAAAACTTTTAGAAAACCATCCAGCTCCAAATTACCTTTGAGCATATAAAGGCTATTTCTAAAATTAAGGTAAGTTTTCAAGGGGTTTACCTGAGACAAAGTACCTCCACCGAGGTGATACACCTTGGTTGCTCCACAATGATGGATTTTATACCCTTCATTTCTCATCCTCCAACACAAATCTATTTCCTCCATATGAGAAAAATAAAACGGATTAAAACCTCCAAAATCATGGAAAATTGATGATTTGACACAAAAACAAGCCCCTGAGGCCCAGTCTAATTCGATTGAATCATTGTATTGCCCTTTATCCTCTTCCAGCAAATGAAGGATTCTTCCCCGACAAAATGGATAGCCTAGTTGATCTAAAAAGCCACCTGCAGCACCTGCATAGTCAAAGTAACCTTTTTTGACCAGAGAAAGCACTTTGGGTTGACAGGCTGCCACTTTCGGATTCTGTAATAGATAACCCACAAGCGTTTGATCCCATCCGCCTGTAACTTCCACATCTGAGTTGAGGAGTAAATAATAAGAATAAGTATCTTTTAAATGCGCTAAACCCAGGTTATACCCTTTGCTGTATCCGTGGTTTTCACTAAGTAAAATTAACCTGATTTCAGGAAATTCTTTTTGAAGATAAGAAATGGAGGCATCATTGCTTCCATTATCTACGACAATAATATCATAAATACTATTGCTTTTTACCTGAGGTAAATACTTCCGCAGCATGGCTTCTCCATTGTAATTTAAAATAACAATAGCAGCCTCCTTCATTACATCATGCTTCCAAAATCCATGCCCGGAATATTAGGCATCATACCTGCAGTTGCAGCACTCATTTTTTCTTTGATTTTTACATCTATATTTTCCAGTGCCTTATTGGTAGCCCCAACAATAAGGTCTTTCATCATATCTTTGTCTTTTTCATTGACCAAAGTAGAATCAATTTCAATGTCCAACACTCTCCTTTCACCATTTACAATCACTTTAACCATGCCGGCTCCCACTTCACCTTCAGCCTGCAAATGTACCAATTCAGCTTGGGTGGTCTTGATTTTGGCTTGAGCCTCCTTCACCTTATTCATTATATTCATCATGTCAAACATATGCTTCCCTTTTTATTTCTATATTAATTAATTCCCTTTTTTATAATAACTTAAATCTCCTTATTAATGACAAACCTTTCTCTATCAAAATGATGGAAAGGATTTCTTTTAATTGTAAGCAGTCTATTGAGCGTTCTTAATTTTTTTAACAATTTCATTGAGACTTAGGCTTTCTTGCTCACCACTCGCCATGTCTTTTAAGCTGATGGTATTATTCTCCAATTCATCAGATCCCAATACTCCAACATAGGGAATCCCCTTTTTCCCTGCATAGTTAAACTGCTTTTTAATTTTCACCAAATCAGGATAAATTTCAGCAGCAATCCCTTCTTTTCTCAAAGCCGTCAGGATGCCTAAACAGGCCTCTTTTTCTTTCTCACCAAAATAGGCTAACATTATTTGTGTTCGCTCCACTTCATCATCAGGAAAAAGATCCAACTCTTCGAGCACATCATATAGCCTGTCCACTCCAAAGGAGAAACCTACACCTGAGACACCTTTCAGGCCGAAAACTCCGGTAAGATCATCATATCTACCTCCCCCACTTACGGATCCAATGCTAACTCCATTGACCTTCACTTCAAATATCGCTCCGGTATAATAAGACAGCCCTCTGGCTAATACAGGATCAAAAACCACATGGTTTTGGTTTTCTCCCATTTTAGCTAAATAAGAAAACACCTCTTCAAGCTCATTTATCCCTTTTAAACCTATCTCACTTTCTGCAAGATAATTTTTCAAAAACAGCAACCAACCAGCATTGTTATACTCATTTTGTGATAAGATCGGTGATAATTTTTTAATGGCATCTTCAGAAAAGTCTCGCTCTATCAATTCCACTTTCACCTTTTCCCAGCCTATTTTATCCAATTTATCAATGGCCACGCATAAGTCAGCCTCTTTTCCAGAGGCACCAATCACCTCAGCAATCCCGGTAAGAATCTTTCTATTGTTGATCTTGATGTCATAATCTGTAAGCTTAAAATCTAAAAAAACCCTTTTGATCATGCAAAGGATTTCTGTTTCACATATAAGGCTATCAGTACCCACCACATCCGCATCACATTGGTAGAATTCCCTATACCGTCCTTTTTGAGGCCTGTCAGCTCTCCATACCGGCTGCATTTGAAAACGCTTAAAGGGATAAGTTATTTCATTTTGGTTCATAACCACATACCTTGCAAAGGGTACGGTAAGGTCATATCGCAAACCTTTCTCTGAAATCTTTGGCAACACCTTGCTTTCCCCAGAATTAAAGGTCTCTGTATCTATCTTTTTTAAAAAAGCTCCACTGTTAAGTACTTTAAACAAAAGTTGGTCCCCTTCATCCCCGTACTTGCCTGTCAAGGTACTTAGGTTTTCCATGGTTGGTGTTTCCAACTGCTGGTACCCAAATAATTTGAATGTAGCTTGTATGGTATTAAATATATAGTTTCTTCGGGCCATTTCATTGGGGCCAAAATCGCGCATACCTTTAGGTATTCCTGGTTTTTGTTTGCTCATCCTCTGGAATTTTGGCCAAAGTTAAAAAATTAAAAAGTATATTGGAGGATATTATCAGGGCAATTTGAGGGGAAAACCCAACTTCTTTAATTAATTTCTGTATTTAATTAATATTTTACTTACCTTTGCCCTTCATTTCAAGCGAGAACAAAAAACAAACAATACAATGGCTGTTACTACTTTAAAAAGAAAATTAAGAAGAAAAAGACAGGCACAGAATGCAAGGGTACAAAAAATCAAATTATTGAGTGCTCAGCCTGTCCTCAAAAATGTAGATGTAGAAGAAATTAAGAAAGAATTTTCTTCAAGCAAATAAAGAGATAAAGAAGCCCGAAAAACATCGGGTTTTTTTATATCCTTCCTCTTTTTCCAAATTCAATTACCTTAAGATTTTTGACAGTTTGATCCAATTCAAAAGTCAACATGGTTTTGATTTGATGAAATCCGTGATTGCCTATAGCTCCTGGATTCATATACAACACACCCAATTCTTGGTCTTGCACCACCTTACATATATGTGAATGTCCACATACAAACAAATGGGGTTGGTATTTTTTTATTTTAGCTTTCACGCCTTTGGCATATCTAGGTGGTTTCCCACCGATATGTATCATAAACACTTTCACTCCCCCACTTATAAAAAACATTTCTTCTGGTAGTTCTCTCTGAAGGTTTGGGTCATCTATATTCCCAAAAACAGCCCTTAAAAGTGGCTTTCCAGGCAATTTTTCCAAGACCTCAGGATCTCCAACATCCCCTGCATGCCAAATTTCGTCTACTTTTTCCAAAGATTTGATAGCATTTTCAGGAAGGCTACTGTGCGTATCACTAATCAAAGCTATTTTCACCATAGCATATAAATTTTTATCTTCATTAAAAGAGCAAAGCAAAGACAATTAAAATTGGAAAACAAACCTCAATTTTCAAATCGTGGAAAGAAAAATTAAAATTCCAAAAAAATAAAAAAACAGCACTTTTTATTTTTTGTTTCCCGCTCTCCTACCTATCAATTAATGTGTTAGCTACTTATGAATTTACCAAAGTTTGTGGGCCGATAATTTTAATTATAAGAAAACATCCTTTAAAAGATGCCAAACTTGTTAATTGAAAGATTCCTTTCTATTTTTACGAGGATAGAAAATTTTGTATATAAATGAAAGAAATACAATTCAGAGATGCCGTTCGGGATGCAATGTCCGAAGAAATGAGACGCGATAAAAACGTGTTTCTTATGGGAGAAGAAGTTGCTGAATACAACGGTGCGTACAAAGCAAGCCAGGGAATGCTGGACGAGTTTGGGCCGGACCGTGTTTTAGACACTCCTATTTCGGAACTTGGATTTTCAGGATTAGGCGTAGGTGCTGCCATGAATGGTCTTAGACCTATAATAGAGTTTATGACATTTAATTTTTCATTGGTAGCAATGGATCAATTGGTAAATTCAGCAGCAAAAATGCTCGCCATGTCGGGAGGCCAATACAGTGTTCCCATCGTTTTTCGAGGGCCAACAGGAAATGCCGGACAATTGGGCGCCACCCACTCATCCAATTTTGAAAATTGGTTTGCTAACACCCCAGGATTAAAAGTTGTGGTTCCTTCAAACCCATATGATGCCAAAGGATTATTGAAAGCTTCCATTAGAGATAACAACCCGGTTATTTTCATGGAGTCAGAAGTAATGTATAGCGATAAGGGTGAAGTGCCAGAAAGTGAATATTTACTTCCTTTAGGGGTTGCAGAAATCAAAAGAAAAGGAGATGATGTTACCCTTGTTTCCTTTGGTAAAATGATGAAGGTAGCTATCCAAGCTGCTGATGAATTGGCAAAAGACAATATTCATGCAGAGGTTATAGATCTCAGAACAGTTAAACCAATCGATTACCCAACCGTTATTGCTTCTGTAAAGAAAACAAACAGATGTGTAATTGTGGAAGAAGCCAATCCTGTTGCGGCCTTGTCTTCAGATATTGCCTATAACATCCAAAAACAAGCTTTTGATTATCTTGATGCACCTGTTATACGTGTAAATTCTATGGACGTGCCATTGAGTTATTCCCCAACCTATATTGAAGCAACGCTTCCAAATGTAAAAAGGACAATTGATGCTGTGAAATCTGTTACTTATAAAAAGTAATCTTTTCCGGCTTACCTATATAAAAAAGCAGGGCTTAGGCCCTGCTTTTTTCATTATTAACCATTGAAAATGAAGATTTGGTGAAATAAAAAAGGCTGAAAAAAAATATTTTTCAGCCTTTTTTATTGTGTATATTTTTTAGGAGATCTACCTCCTTCTCATATTCCCTCCTAGGGCACCCAGTGCCTTTTGAGCACCACCCATTTTATTCATTTGTTTCATCATTTTTCTCATATCAGCAAATTGCTTCATAAGATTATTGACTTCTTGGATGGTTCGCCCACTTCCTTTAGCAATCCTTCTCCTTCGGCTTCCGTCTATAATCGAGGGGTTTCCTCTTTCATCCGGGGTCATACTTCGAATAATCGCTTCAATAGGAATAAAGGATTCGTCATCAATATCTAAACCTTTTATGGCTTTGCCCATGCCTGGAATCATACCCAAAAGGTCTTTGATATTTCCCATTTTTTTGATCTGATCAAGTTGAGAAAGAAAGTCATCAAAATCAAATTGATTTTTTCTAATTTTTGCATTAAGCCGTTTGGCTTCATCTTCATCAAATGATTGTTGAGCTTTTTCGACCAAGGAAACCACATCCCCCATACCCAAAATTCTTTGGGCCATACGATCGGGGTAAAACAGGTCAAGGTTTTCCATTTTCTCACCTGTTGAAATAAACTTAATGGGTTTATTGACAACATGGCGTATTGAAATAGCTGCACCACCCCTACTGTCACCATCTAATTTGGTAAGTACCACACCATCAAAGTCCAACCTCTCATCAAAGGTTTTGGCAGTATTGACAGCATCCTGACCGGTCATTGAATCAACTACGAATAATGTTTCTGAAGGATTCAAGCTTTCTTTCAAAGCAGAAATCTCATTCATCATGGCCTCATCCACTGCCAAACGGCCTGCTGTATCCACAATTACAGTCTTTTTACCTGTTTTCTTGGCGTATTCAATGGCATTTGATGAAATTTCTAAGGCATTTTGATTACCGGGCTCTGCATAAACTTCTATCCCAATTTGCTCCCCTAGGGTTTTTAATTGTTCAATTGCAGCAGGACGATAGATATCACAGGCCACCAATAAAACTTGACGACCTTGTTTTTTAAGATAAGTCCCTAGTTTTCCGGAAAAAGTAGTTTTACCAGAACCTTGCAAGCCGGAAATCAACACTACAGAAGGATCTCCCTTAAGATTGATTTCCTCCTTGGCTCCTCCCATCAACTTGGTCAGCTCTTCCTGAGTAATCTTAACCAACAACTGGCCTGGGGAAACAGCAATCAACACATCTCTTCCTAATGCCTCCTCTTTAATTTTGTCAGTAACCTCTTTGGCCACTTTATAATTTACATCAGCATCGATCAGTGCTCTCCGAATTTCCTTAACAGTGGTAGCTACATTAATTTCTGTAATCTTTCCTGTGCCTTTTAAGGTCTTAAAAGCTCTATCTAATTTAAAACTGAGATTATCGAACATGTCATTTTCGTTTAGAATCAACAAAAATAGAGATTTTTTTTAAGCATATACATCTAATACCCCAAAAGAATACGTTCCTTCATTAAAAGTTGTTTTTCTGATATAAATCATTAAAAAACCTAGCTTTTCATTATGAAAAGGCAAATTGTTGCATTTGACATACAAAAATACCCTGATCAGGGTATTTTATTGATCAAAAAAATGTTGTTACTTACAAACTCAAATCAAACAGTATCAAACAATTATCATTTAAACTACAAACAATTTAAATAATGATAAAGGACCAAACTCCGCTTTTTATTCCTATTGGAAACTTTTCTGACCATTGTAACAGCCTTGATGGAAGGAAACTAATGCCCTTGGTAAATCTTATTCAAGAAATGGAAATGAGATTTTATAAAATTGAAAAATTTCATGGAATTCATGATTTAAGCAGCACAACATTAAGTAGTATCGGTTTAAACGGAATTCATGTTAGATTACTAGACGCCGTATTAAAATTAAGGTTAGTCCCCCTCTTTGATTGGCTCTCTTGGAAGTCTGAAGCCGAAAGATTTTATCAAAACCCTTCCTCATTAAAAGACCAAGACACGGTTACTCTTGGCAAAATAATGACAGTTTTGCTGAGATCTCAAACTATTTATGGACCTACCTTTCTTGAGTCAAAAATAAAAGACAAATTTGTACTTTCCTTATTAAAAGCAATCGTTAATTCCTTAGACAAAACAAATCTATCCGGATATATTAACACAGATATTGTAGATTAACCCAATTTAACGCCAATATTATCTAATTTTAAATTAAAGTGAACTTTTTTCGCTTAACACCCCCTATTTTTTACTATTATTGGCCTTATAATTGTTGACACACTTTGATGAATGTCCAACCAACTCGCAAAACAATAGTGTTGACATAAATGTTGAAAAGAAATATTTAAAGTAAAGCAGTGTAATCCAAATGCGATTTATTTTCGTTATTATTAAATAAGAAATAAATCGCATTTATTAAGCCTTCATACTTATCAGTTAATGTATGAGCTTCAAAGAAACTGAAGCTCGATTTAATGCTTTCCCATTGAATCAAAACATGAATTAACCTGTTTTTATTGATGCAGTTTAACCCTGTTGCAAAAAGTAAATACCAGTTTAATTTGAAATAATTAGATTATAAAGTCCAAAATGACACTTCTAGGTAAAACCAGTGTTAATGAATATTACTAAAATAACCATTTCACATTTTAAAAATGTGCTCTTCATTTATTCTTTGTTGCTAGGTATTGGTTTTCATGCCAATTTAATGGCACAATCAAGTCCCCGTTTAGAAATTGAGAAACAAGATCCATCTTGTTCAGGAAATGGTCAAATCAAAGCATTGCTTCAAAATGTGGACAATGCGGGGAATTTGGTCTACAGCTTATTTCAACTTCCTAGTGAAAACCTTATAGCTAGTAACCAAAATGGGATCTTCGAAGGCCTTGGTGAAGGCTTATATAAAATAAGTGCAAACTATACAATTGATGATAATCCTCAAGAAACTTCCATTGAGGAAACTTTAAGTTCTGTTTTCAACCCACTTTCTTTCACCGTGATTTCAAATACGCTGTGCGAAAATGAATTGGGTAATATAGAAGTCGTCGTTAATGAAGGAGCTCCAGCATCGTTTGAATTATTAGGCCCTTCAGAAAGGAATCCACAAGAAAGTCCTGTTTTTGAAGACCTTTTGGCAGGGGCTTATACAATCATTGTAACGGATGAATGCGGAGATAGGCTTTCCCGATCCTTTGAGATTCAAAAAGCCACCTTTTTCATTGATGAAAATTTTCAGCAGTTTGAAAACACCCTCAAAAGTTGTAATGAAATTAATGTTGGGCACTTGGTAAAGTCCGTCGGCGCTAATATTTCTTACCCCCTACAAGTTACTTATTTGGTTTATACACCGGATGGAACTACCGAAGAAATTAACATAGAGATCAGTACAGGTGATCCGTCAGAAAACATTTTTTACAACACACTCCCGTTCTTCTATGACGAAGCATATACTTATGATTTAAAAATTACTGATAATTGCGGACAAATTTCCACTTTAGAGGGTAATTCTATAAATAGAAAATTGACAATTTCTAATGATTTATTATGGGGTGCTGGATCTTGTGGAAAAAGAAGACTTTCCATTAAACCTTCCAATTTCACAGCTCCATTTACTATAAATTTTACTGAATTTCCCGATGGGTTTGACCCTGAAATTTTCAACACCCAATATCCGGGGCCTTTCACCGAAGAAAATATTTTTTTCGGATCAACAGAAATGCCTATTCCTACCGGCAATTATGCATTTACATTGGAAGACGCCTGTGGACATTCTGCAAGCATCTCCAAAGAACTATTGGACAAATTAAGTGGGCCTGGCGCTACTGTTTATAAAGGTTGTGGTCCTGACATGGGCTCAGTCCAATTAAATAGCTTTGATTTTGAATTTACTTCCGTAGAATTAACCAAAGCTCCATCTTCCTTTAGTGGTTCTTTGCCTTTAGATGTTACTAACAACATCAGCAATGTGGATCCCAGAAGGTTTTACATGAACAACCTGCCCGAAGGAGATTATGAGTTTACATCTAATACCAGTTGCAAAACTACACACCTTACCAAAGTCACGATTGAGGGTATTGAGGTAATAGAAAACCAAATTGACATCATTGAAAATTGTGGTGCATTCAATATTTTTTTAAACCATGATGACAATTCAACCAATGGACAATCTCCTTTATTCGGAATCCAGAAACTTGACCCATTATCCGGAAACTGGGTACATCCCGAATCAGGTATTACGTATAACCCTTCGGAACCATTGACCAATGAAAACGCAGTGATATTGGTCAATGGCGCTACCAATATAAATCAAAATTATTCTGGAACATTAAGGTTAGTAAAATCATTGAACATCTGGAAAATGGGGGAAGACATGATGCTCAACAGGCCCCAAATCACCTATTGTTTAGAGACATTAAAAACCTTCGAAATCAAAGAGAAAAGTACCTTTAATAGTATCAATACATTTAAATGCAGTGGAGACAATTATGAGGTCTCTGTAAATGCAGATGGCTACCTTCCCATAACTTATAAAATTGTTGAAAAAGACGGCTTACCTTTTGTCCTTGACAATGGAGAAGACCCCTTATTTAAGGGGCTTGAGTCCGGTAGGTACAAGCTACAATTGGAAGATGCCTGTGGGAATTTAACTAATACTTCTGTACAAGTAAAAGGTGAAAATTTACCTATAATCATTCCGGAAAATCTCTGCGAAGGAGAAGATGGGGCACTTTTAGTTAAAAATTTGGATTTTCTTCAATTTGAATGGTACAAAGAAGGGGCACCTGAAAACATATTAAGTAATACTTCTCGTCTTGATTTCCCCTCCTTTAATTTGTCAACCAATTCCGGCACATACTATGTTAGAATCAGTGATAACAACCCGGAGTCTTGTGTAAATAAAACTCTTGAATTTACTATTGACGCTGCAAGTTTAAACCCTGAATCAGGAACAGGTCAGGAAGTGGATATTTGTAAAGGGGAAATTATAAACTTATTTGATTATCTGAACGGACCATATGACAATTATGGAAGCTGGGAAGAAATCACCAATAGTGGAAATTTAATTGAAAACGTTTGGTCATCGGAGGAACTGCCCACCGGCACCTATGCTTTTGAGTACACAATTACCGGGATATGCTCAGGTGAAAAAAGCACAGTTGTTACTATAAATTTGACTGAGGTTCCTGAGGCCCCAAAAGGAGAGCCTGTTCAGGAATTTTGCAGCCCAGGCGAGTACACCTTGGCTGCTCTGGAAGTTGAAGGTACAAACATCCAATGGCATACTTCCCCCCTTGGAGAAGAAACACTTCCTAAGGAGACAGTTCTACAAAACGGCATGACTTATTATGCCACCCAATCCAATGGTACTTGCCTTTCGGATGAAAGGTTAGCAGTAGAAGTATTTGTTTATTCTCAGGTAAGCAATAATACTATTTCCGGTGAACAGTCTTTGTACCAGATGGAAATACCAGAAGAAATCATTGGTACTGAACCACAAGGAGCTTCGGGAAAGTTCACTTTTATATGGGAAGCTAAAACAGTAGGATCAGACTGGGAAATTATTGAGGATGCCAAAGAAAAGAATTACTCTCCAAACCCACTTATTGAGACCACAAATTTTAGGAGAACTGTCTCCGATGAGATATGTGGAGATCATATAAGCAATGAAATAACCATTAAAGTGGCCACTGCACCTATAATGGCTAACAATGATGTTTTCGGGCCCTTAATAAACTTTGAGTTCCATTCATTGCCTTCAATTTTATTGAATGACAGCCTGAAAAATAAACCGATCGTCCCTGAAGATGTAGAAATCAACGTTTTAAGCATTATTGATCAAGATGGGAATGTTGTTTCATTGGATTACAATTTGGACCCTGAAGGTATAATAAAACTCCCTGAAGACATCCCGCCGGGAGATTACTTTATTCGATACAACATTTGCCAAAAAGATGTTCCTGACAATTGCAGTGAGGCCAATATTACCTTAACCATCATAGGAATTTCTATTGATGCAGAAAAAACGCTTGATAGGACACAGGCTTTGCCGGGTGATATAGTAAATTATATCATTAAGTTAAAAAACACCAGTACTTTCACTTTATCAAACATAATTCTAACTGAACTATTACCTGAAGAGCTGATGCTTCTTTCTTCCACACCTTCATTAAGCACTTCCAACACATGGGAAATAAGTAATCTTACCGATGGAGAAACCGTGGAGTTGGGATTGTCTGTAATGCCAACAATAGATGGAAACTATACCAATGAAGTCAATATAAAGGTAGAAAATTACGACCAAACGATTCGAAGTGAAGAGTTACAGGTTAGGCCTAAGATGGTTGACTTGGCCATAGAAAAAACCTCCTTTAATTCCACAGTCAATGATGGCAGTTCTTTCGAATACCAAATAATAGTTACCAACAACGGACCTGACCCCGCTGACAATGTTCGAATTGTGGACTTTTTACCGGCACAATTGGCTTACGAATCAGCAGTGTTGAATGCTGAAGGGTTACTTTCTACCCCTAGTTTTTCTCAAGAAGAAGATATATTGGTTTGGAACGTACCCCAATTTGAAGTGGGTGCCACCCTCACCATCACCCTAACAGTAAAGGCTATTGCTGATGGAAGGATCAGGAATAGAGCTGAGGTAAGTGCAGACGGACAAGATGTATTACCCGAAAACAACACTTCTATTGAAGTAAAAACCATTCTTCCACTATTTATCCCAAATGTAATCAAACCTGATGGAGATGGTAAAAATGAAACTTTTGTAATTAGAGCCTCCCATAGGTATGAACGACTAGAGTTGGTGATATTTAATCGATGGGGAGACATCGTTTTTTCTTCCACTGACTATCAAAACGATTGGTATGCTGAAGGTTTATTGCCAGGGACATATTATTATCAAGTTAAAGGCGTAAATTTTGATAAGAAAGAGAAACAATACAAGGGCTGGGTACAAGTGATTAAATAAAATATGAAACCAATAACCTTACATAGCATTCTTATAACCGTTAGTGTTCTCTTTGCATTAACCTCTGCTCAAGCACAACAACTTCCTCAGTATAGCCAATACGTATTTAATCCTCTTCACATTAATCCTGCCTATGCAGGATACAAAATTGACCCTTTTGTACAAGCTACCTACCGAAGTCAGTTTAGTGGATTTGAAGGAGCTCCACAAACTTTTTCCGTTGCCGCAGATATCGGAAATATGGAGCAAACCATGGGTTTCGGCATACAAATTAATTCAGACAAATTCGGAGCCAGTAATATCCAGAACTTACTCCTTACGTACTCCTACAGTGTGCAATTGACCTATAGTAGCTATCTAAGCTTGGGGGTTAGTTCAGGTTTTGCTTCTTATGGCCTAGATGCAAGTCAATACCTGCCTGATGACCCCAGTGATCCCGGCATACCTCAAGGTAAAATAAATGCCATCACGCCCAATTTAAATCTTGGTATATTTTTTCATACACCTCAGTTTTTTACAGGTTTAAGTGCTTATAATCTAGTAGGGCAAAATATTCTTGAAAAGAAAAACCTGGCAGTTGCCACCCATAATTACCATTTTTATTATCAATTGGGAGCACTCTTGCCCTTGTCAGATGGAGTTTCTCTTAAACCTTCACTTTTAATCCGTGAGGAATTGAATGGCCCTACAAGTTTTGACATAAATGCAATGTTTCTTTTAAGAGAAAATTATTGGATAGGCACTTCTTTCAGGTCAGGATTCATAAAAAATAAAGCTGCAATTGCTGATATTGGAAGCAATAGGAAAGCCCTTGCCTTGCTAATGGATATTTTCATTACCCAAGAACTCAGAATGGGTTATGCCTATGATTTCAACCTTAACAGCAAAAGCAATTATACCAACAACAGTCATGAGCTTTCTCTGGGGTATTATTTAAATAACAAATGGTTTGATTCACCATCCCAAAGGAATTTTTAACCTTTATTAAAATCAAGTTTACCAATGCATTATAACGCTTATAGTCAGTGTTTTTTGGCAAATTTACTTCGTTTCATGAGATGATGTAGTTCTAAAGCAGCATTAACAAATTTCTGTCTGCAGATTAGGCTCAGATGCAACATCGCCTAACCTTCTTTGCATTTTCACCTCAATTCGAATGCTAAGACCTAATCCGGAGTTAAGTCTTAGATTGAAGAGATATCCTGTTTTCAATGGCTGATTTTTGATGCTTAGGGTTACAATGTTCTAATGCTTCATTGGTCTTGACGAAAAAATTATCCTTTCCAATAGCTTCAATCAGCCCACTGCTATAAAAGATATCTCGTGCAGGACCGATAGCTCCAGCAACCAAGAGCTTAATTCCTTTATTATTAAATTCCTGAATAATCTGACGCAACATATGAATGGCGCTACTGTCAATATAATTGATCGCCTCTGCATTCAGGATGATGTATTTTACTTCCTCTCCTTTAAGGTCAAGCTGATTTTGCAATTCTTTTTTGAAATACTCCCTATTTCCAAAATACAACTGAGCATCGAATCGAATAATTAGAATATCCCTAAACGTTTCGGTATCTTCCGGAAAACGGGCTATGTTTTTAAAATAGTCCGTATTTCTAATTCTACCCAAAACTGCAATATGTGGTCTTGAGGTTCTGTAAACCAACAACAATAATGAGATTAATACCCCAAGCAGAATGCCTTCTTTAATTCCTACAGTAAGGGTGATCAAAAAAGTTGCAAGCAAGAGATAAAACTCATCTCTTCTATTCTTGAAAAGCTCTATTGGGTAATTGAAGTCAATTAGCCCAAAAACTGCCACCATAATAATGGCGGCCAATACCGCATTGGGCAAATAATAAAATAATGGTGTTAAGAACAATAACGTTAAGCCGACCACCAAAGCACTTACCATCGGTGCCACGCCTGTTTTCGCTCCGGCTTGATCATTGACAGCCGTCCTAGAAAACCCACCGGTTGTAGGATAGGATTGAAAAAAAGATCCTAAAATATTAGCTGTCCCTAGGGCGATTAACTCCTGATTGGAATCGACCTTATAATCTGTATGCTTCTCTTCGATGGCTTTGGCAACAGATATGGCTTCCATAAAAGCGATCAATGCAAGTGTCAGGGCAATAGGTAGGAGCTCAGAAACTCTGGAAATTTCAAACGCAGGTACCTTTAATGATGGCAAACCACTGGGGACATCGCCAACAATTTTAACCCCCTCTTCATTTAAATTAAAAAAATAAATGGTCAACACACCCAATACCACCACCACCAAGGCAGCTGGTATTCTGCTATTCAAACGCTTGATAGATTTTATTACCACAATGGCCAAGAGACCAATAGACAAAGCAATCCAATTGGTATCAGAAACTGTAGCTATGGCATTTTTTAATAAAACATGAATTTGATTACTTCCCTCAATTTCAGTACCTAAAAGATGTTTCAATTGACTCAAACCTATGATAATGGCTGCTGCAGAGGTAAAACCACTAATGACAGGTTTTGACAAAAAATTCACCAAAAACCCCATACGCAATAAGCCCAGCCCCAACTGTATAAGTCCCATAAAAATGGCCAAGAAAATGGCCATGGCAATGTATTCGTCAATGCCTGAAAGGGCAAGTGCCCCAAGGCCTGAAGCAACCAAAAGAGAATCCATGGCTACCGGACCTACGGCCAATTGCCTTGAAGTACCCATAATGGCATAGACCACCTGGGGGATCAAAGAAGCATAAAGTCCAAAAACAGGCGGTAGACCTGCAATCATTGCATAGGCCATCCCCTGAGGAATTAGCATGATACCTACCGTCAAACCTGCTCCTATATCTCCGGAAAGATAAGATTTTTTGTAGCCCGGTAGCCACTGTAATATGGGAAAGTATTGTTTTAACATGTCATTAATTTATACCCAAAAGTACTGCAGAACAAATTAGGCAACAGTAACAATGGTCACAAAGGTCTAGCAAACACTTTAGCGCTATCGAATGAACCAAAACCTGACAATAAGCAGGAAGTTTTTTCAAGGAATAATCAATTAATACAATCTTAACCAATCCTTGTCAACTAGAATAAGCCTTTGATTTTCATTTCCTTCAATATAAATTAAATCTGACAACGATCCTTTGGAAGGATTTATTATATAAACGCCTAAGCCTAATTATATAAGGTACTTGTTTGAACTTTATTCCTAAGCGACCACACCCAATAATCTCATGTCATCAATAGAAATATTGAGAAGAAAACAAAATGGGTAAGCAAAAAATACAGTTTAGTAAAAGAGCATTATCAAATTACTTAGGGAAGATGAAAAAGTTATATTGCCAAATCAATTATTCAAAACCTATCTTTTAGGTATTCTAGGCTAAGGCCGACTTAAATTCCCTATTCTAAAATAACTATATTGCTCATAGCTAAATAAAGAAATCATTGATCCAATTTTACTTTGTAAATCATGACTGACAATACCAACACCAATTCGATTGTCATTTTAGGTGCTAGCGGTGCGGTAGGTTCAGAAGCATTAAAGACCCTGTTGGCCAATAACAATGTACACCAACTGACCTTGCTTGGGCGAACTCCCATTTCAGGCATCAAAAAAGACAATGTTTATCAACACAAAATAAATGTAAGCAAACCCGATAGCTACCAAGAATTTATTCCTGGTCATGACATTGCAATCTGTACATTGGGTGTAGGAGAACCAAGTAAGATTAGTAAAGAGGAGTTTTTAAAGATCGATAAAGAAGCAGTATTGGAGTTTGCGAAGGCATGCAAAAAAAGTGGCGTCCGACATTTTGAATTATTGGCATCCGTGGGTATAAACCCAAAGTCTAGTTCATTCTACTTACGAGCAAAAGGTGAGTTGGTAGCAGCTTTAAAGGCTTTGGCATTTGACCGATTGAGCATCTTTCAACCTTCTATGATTTTAACTCCAACCAATAGGTATGGGATATCTCAGGCAATCGTCTTAAAAGTTTTCCCACTACTCAAACCATTTTTAATAGGAAACTTGCGAAAATACAGGGGAATTCCTGTCTCTGTTTTGGGCCAATCCATGGCTGAAAATATTTTTATTGCAGGCAAGGACTACGAAATCTTACAATGGGACCAATTTTATTCAATAATTGATAAATCAAACAAGATTGAAAACCATTGACTTGGCACGACATCCTAATTACAGAACCGACCCATCCTTAATTAAATATCGGGCCATCGATTCTATCGAAGTCTAAATTTTGTAATTATTGAACTTTAACCTCAGGCAGACCTAAAGGCATTTACTATTATCCGGTGTTTTTTGTTAATTTGCGTATTGAATATAAACCTTACATAATTCCAGACGATTAGACCATGAAGTTTGATTTTAAAGCAGATGTATTGCCTCATTTTTTAGCGATTTCTTCCTTTTACCTGATCGTTGTACTCTATTTTTCCCCCATTGTATTTGAAGGGAAGATGATTTTTCAAACTGATATCCTTCAATGGGAAGGTTCCGCCAAAGAAATATTGGACTATAAGGATAGCACCGGGCAACAGGCACTTTGGACCAATCGAATGTTTGGAGGAATGCCGGCCTATTTGATTCACCTAGACCCAAAAGGGGATATTACCAATTTCTTAATCAAGGTATTGACCTTCGGGCTTCCACATCCCATTAGTGCCCTCTTCTTCGGAATGGTCTCCATGTACTTGCTTCTCATCTGTTTCAAAGTTCGACCTTATATTGCCATAATAGGGGCTTGGGCCTTTGCATTCAACACCTTTAATTTCTTGAGTTTAGAGGCAGGACACAATGCCAAGATCTGGGCCATAGGTATTGTCCCTTTATTACTGGCAGGTGTACACCTGGCTTTCAATGGCAAAAAGCTACTGGGCATCGTAATCACCGCTTTCGCAGTATTGCTACAGTTGAAGTTTAACCACCTTCAAATTACCTATTACACTTTATTATTGGTCATTGTCTATGGCATAGGCCAACTGGTCATTGCCTATCAACAAAAAAAATTACCGGCTTTCGCAAAGATTACCGCTATGCTGCTATTGGCAGCTGTAATCGGAGCAATGGGCCATGCCGCCCGACTAAGTTCAGTATTGGAATATGGAGCCTATTCTATTAGAGGGGAGCGTAATCTTCCCATAGCTGAACAAAATGACACCGGTCTGGACAAGGAATATGCTTTCAATTGGTCCAATGGAAAGCTTGAAACTTTCACTTTGCTTATCCCTAATTACTTTGGTGGGGCATCCCAAGGAGAAGTTCCTAAAAACTCTGCTTCAGAGAAAGCCCTTCGCTCCAATGGGGTGGACAATGCACAAGTAAACCAGTTTCTCAATGGCGCTCCCACCTATTGGGGTGATCAACCATTTACAGGAGGCCCCATATATGGCGGCGCAGTCATGATTTTTCTATTTATTTTGGCTATAATCTTTTCACCTCCACTGTATAGAAATGTATTCCTGTCGATGGTAGTCCTGACCCTAATGCTTTCCTGGGGTAAAAACCTTGCATGGTTTAACTTTGCGATCTTTGACTATCTACCGGGATACAATAAGTTTAGAGCTGTATCCATGGCCTTGGGAATGACCCTTTTTGTAATCCCATTATTTGGGGCCATAGGTCTGGAAAATGTGGTGGAGAGAATAGGTAAGAAAGAAAGTTTAAAACCCTTCTTAATTGGTACAGGTATAACTATAGGATTAATTCTAGTTGGAGTTGTTTTTGCCTCGTGGGCCGGTTACCAATCTTCCGCAGGTAATCCCGGATATCCTGACTGGCTAATGGAGGCGCTGAAATCTGATAGAAAAAGCCTATTGATGTCGGATGCACTTAGGTCAGCAATCTTCATTTTAATACCAGCCCTACTATTAGGCTTGGTCTATTATAATAAATTAAAAATCAACTATGCACTTTTAGGTATAGGCTTGACAATATTGATAGATCTTTGGGGAGTCAATAGTCGCTACTTAGATGGGGATAGCTTTATTGAAGACCCTAGTGAACAACATTTCGCTGCCACTCCTGCAGACAACAAAATAAGTGCGGACAAGGGTTATTTTCGCGTTTTAAACATTCAAAACCCTTTCAATGATGCCCGAACGAGTTACCGTTTCAATAGCATCGGAGGATACCATGGCGCTAAAATGAGTAGGTATGGTGATTTAATTGATCGAATTCTTCTTTCGGAAATCAATGGGTTTGTCAAGAAAGCCCAAGAAGGAAATTTTGACTATAAAAGCATTCAAAGATTAAATATGCTAAACACCAAATACCTTTTGGCTGGAAAGGCTGAAAATGCTGTATTCCTAAACCCCGAGGCCAATGGTCCTGCTTGGTTTCCTGAAAATATAATCAACACCAATTCAAATGAGGAGGAGATAGAAACATTGGCAGAAATTAATACCAAAGAAACAGCCACTTATAATGCACAGGACAATGGCAATCAAAGCTTAGGTGCCGGAAATGGTACCATCAAACTAGATAAATATGCTCCCGATGCCATTAGCTATAAAGCATCTGTAGAGAAGTCTGGCTTGGCTGTTTTCTCAGAAATATTTTACCCAAAAGGTTGGAAAGCATTTGTAGATGGGCAGGAAACACCTATTTTAAGGGTGAATTATTTATTGCGAGGACTTGTACTCCCTGAAGGAGAGCATACAGTGGAAATGCGTTTTGAGCCAAGTGCTTATTATAACTGGGAAATGGTAGCTGTGATAGTACAATATTTAGTCGTCTTATCATTACTTTTTGCTGTATACAAAAATATGAATTCCAAACGAGACCTTACTGACCAAAATGACTAAAGACGTTGCCCAATTTTATGATCAATTTGCCAATCAGCAAATCAAAACAGGAGTAAACTCCAGGCACTTGAGTATTATTTCTAAACTAAAAAAAGCCGGACTCCAACCGAATCATAGCGTATTGGAAGTGGGGTGTGGAATTGGTACAGTCAGTCAGTTAATTGCAAAAAACACCCCTAAGGGGGAAGTGCTTGCTGTGGATATCAGTCCAGAAAGTGTTGAGCAGGCAAAATCCATCTGGAAAGGTTTAGACAACCTTCGTTTTGAAGTGTCTGATATGAAAAATTTTCACAAACCAGACCTACTTTTTGACGTCATTGTGTTTCCGGATGTATTGGAACATATCCCTGTTGAAGATCACTTCGCTTTGTTTGAAACCATAAAAAATCACAGCCATTCAGATACTTTTATTTTCATCCATATTCCATCTCCAAGGTTTCTGGAATGGATGATTGCCAATGAACCTCAAAAGCTTCAGGTGATCGACCAACCTTTAGACAGCGGAGAATTGGTTAGTAAGCTTTCTTCTAATGATTTCTACCTTGAAAAAATGGATACCTATCCTCTTTTCTATAAAGAAAAAGATTACCAGTACTTTGTATTTAAAAAGAAACACCCCATTAAAAAAACCAATCACAGGGATAAATATACCATTTTGAAAGAAAGACTATGGATCAAGATCAAACAGAAGCTTTCTGCTTTTTAAATATTAATTGACCCAAATATGATCCTTTATATTTCTCCTATTCCTACTGCTTTTATCCAAAGGGATATTGAGATGCTAAGCCCTACTTTTAAAATCATTCACCTTAATTTTACCGCCAACCCTTATTTACTACCGGTATATTTCATTATTCAGTTTTTCCAATTGCTTATTCTTTCACCTTTCACAAGCAAATACCTTTGTTTTTTTGCCGGATATCATACCGTTCTCCCTGTTTTCATCGGAAAACTATTTAGAAAAAAAGTAATTATCGAATGTGGAGGTACAGATGCCATGCATCTCCCCAAGATAGATTATGGCAACTATCGAAAAAAATGGCTTAAAAAGGCTACTGTATATAGTTTTAAAAATTGCTCGCTGATTCTTCCGGTTTCAAATTCTTTGGTGAAATCCACTTATACTTATGATAAGGACTCTCCAAAAAATCAAGGACTATTGCATTTAATACCTGATTTAAAGACCAAAATCCAAGTAATCTACAATGGCTTTGATATCGAATTTTGGACTGATGATCATAGGGAAAAATCTCCTTTCTCCTTTGTTACGGTCGCTACCGGGATTTCCAAAAAGAACAGGGCCTTGGTTAAAGGAATAGATTTAGTGCTTGAAATGGCCAAAACCTTTCCAAACTATTCTTTCACAATTATAGGAGACAGAGAATTTAAAACAACCCTACCTAATGTAAACCTAATACCTCCTTTGAATCAAAAAGAAATCAGGGAGATCTACCAACAAAGCCAATTTTATCTGCAGCTATCCTATTCTGAAGGCTTTCCAAATGCCTTGGCAGAAGCCATGCTTTGTGGTTGTATTCCCATTGGGAGCAATGTTGGAGAAATTGCTAAAATAATTGGAGAAACGGGCTTTATTTTACCTCATAAGGACTTTGCTCTACTTCATAACCTGATCTCTACACTGAAAGAAAAAGATCTAGAACCCCTTCGAAAAGCTACAGCTCAAAGGATAAAAAATAACTTTAATTACAGACTTAGGAAGGATAAGTTAATTGAAGTTTTGAAATAATTATAAGACTTGAAAAAATTTCCAACTTTGGATATGAACGAATTAAATAAAGTCGACTATTCATGGTAGGGGTAAAACAAAGTGTGCTCACCACCATTTTCTCCTATTTAGGAGTAATTGTAGGTTATTTCAACCTACTCTGGTTATTTCCGTATGTACTCAGTCCTGAGCAAATTGGCTTATTTAAAACCGTGCAAGACATGGCATTGCTCCTAGTACCTTTTGCCCAAATGGGTATAGGACATGGGATCACCCGTTTCTTCCCAAGAATAAAAGGAAATGAGTTTGCTTTTTTTAGCTTCAGTATAGTCATGGCTACCATAGGTTTTTTTATTGTAGCTGCTTTATTTTTTATTTTCAAAACTCCAATAATTACCGCCTTTGCAGAAAATGCTCCTGAGGTAAACGACTTCCTGATAGTAGCCTTGGTAATCACATTTTTCTCTTTAATGAATTCACTTCTGGAAGCTTTCAGCAGGTCATTTATAAAAATTGCCATCCCATCTTTGATTCGGGATGTATTCTTAAGGATTTTTGTCGCTTTGCTGGTAATAGGGTATTTCTTGTCCTTTTATTCTTTTGTCAACATGATATGGGGCATGGGCATGGTCTATATGGTAGCCATGTTTTCTATGATTTTCTATATGAAAAAAGAAGGGATAATTAAAATTGACCTGAATTGGAAAGGTATTAGTCGCCCTTTTAAAAAGGAGTTTTTACAATATGGATTGATCACCTTATTGGGTACAGCCGGAGCCTTGCTGATCATGAAAATTGACAGCATTATGGTCAGCTCAATGATAGGACTAGATGCCAATGCAATCTATACAATAGGCTTTTCCATTGCTGTGGTTATTGAAATGCCTAGACGTGCCATATCACAGGTGGCCATGCCGGTTATCTCAGAAATGTTTGCTAACAATCAATTGACAGGAATAAATGCTCTCTATAAGAAAATTGCCATTAATCAATTGTTAATATGTTTATTGATTTTCCTGCTGATCTGGGTCAATATTGAAAACCTCTACCATTTCGTTCCAAATAGGATCATCTATGAACAAGGAAAATGGGTGGTTCTTCTAATCGGTTTAGGGAAAATTACAGATGTGATTTTTTCTGTCAATGGGGAAATCATCGTCTTCTCCAGGTTTTATACCTTCAATATTACAGCTACCTTGCTAATGAGTGCTGCTGTCATTATTTTTAACTTAATACTAATCCCTCTATATGGCATTGAAGGGGCTGCACTGGCCTCACTTATTGCTATGCTTTGTTATAACCTTGTAAAGTATTTTTACATCAAGATAAGGTTGGGCTTCAATCCTTTTAGCCCAGGGGTTTTTTTAATTCTTATAGCAGGAGGACTAAGCTGGGCTGTATCCTATTACTTGATCCCTACCTCTTCCTATGTATTACTAGATATTTTAATTAGAAGTGGCCTTGTAACTGCTGTTTACCTTTTGTTGGTTCACTTATTAAAGGCTGCGCCGGAAACTGAGACCATGGTATTCCAAAAACTAAAAGAAGTAATCCATCAATTCAGGAGAAATTAACCCCTTCAAAGTTTTGATTAATTCATCTATTTTTTGAATTCTAGGAAGAATTTCATTTTTCACTTTTTTCTTATTTGCGTAGTAAGAATATACCCCTAGCCCAATCAAGACCAAAAAAGATATTGTCCCAATAAAACGCGCCATAGGCCTCTCCCAAACCTCTACCCAAAACAAGAGGTAAATGGGGTAAATGGTTAATATTGCCCAGTTCAGTGAAGTTTCAAGCAACTTCTTTTGAGCAATAAGATAGGCTTTGGTTTTCTCCAGGTATTGTAGGTAACTGCTTTCCAGATCACCGGGTTTAACTTTTTTTATAGGCAATATTCTTAAGCCCAGATATATTCCCCAAACTATAACTAGAGCAGAGGCAATCTTCATGGAAATAAAAGGTGCCAAAATACAGCAAAAACAAACGGAGGTATGGTTAGCACCGCAGAAATGATATTTACCCTTTCCAAGTATTTCCACCAACGGTGCAAACGATCTAAACTTGATTGTAACTCAATCATCAACTTTGACCTACCTTCTAATCCGGGCTAATTCCATCAAGCAACAGCGCCAATTGTGCTGTGATTTTTTTCCGGCTGAATTGTTGAAGGTCTTTATCCGATTTTTTCGGCCTCTCACTATTTTGGAAGTTTTGGATAAACTGAGCCATGTCTGCCTCATCTTCGTGGGAAAAGACTTTCCCAGCCTCTGAGGATTCAATAATAGAAGCGCTGTCTCCCTTTGGGTCTCCTAAGGCCAATATTTGCCTTCCGGTGGCCATGTACTCAAACAACTTACCCGGAATATTACCTTTGGCATTTTTGGTATTGGTGAGGATCAAGAGTAGTAAACTTGCCTTTTGATAATATAAAAAGACTTCTTTATGGCTAACATAACCGGCCAAAACCACATGCGCACGCAACCAACTGTCTTCTGAAAGTAATTGCTTGACATTTTCATTTACCCTACCAACAAAAGTAAGCCTCACCTTTCCGGCTGTGTCTCCAAAAACAGATTTAAGAACATTTAAAAATGGAATTGGATTCCGTATGGCATCAATCACTCCGGAATAAACAATTTCCAATACGGATGAACTTTTAGGTGAAGTTGTCAAAAACTCAGGAATATCTGAAGGATCAAATCCATTCAACAAAACCTGTATATCCTTAGCACCTATCCTTTTCATTTCTTTCTGGAAAGTTGGAGAAATAGTAACCAAACTATCTGCCTCTTTGAATACACTGGCCTCCAACTTTTGATGTTTTCTTCTGGCTAAACCACTTAGCTTTAGGGTATCCAAAAACTCCCAAGTAGACCATGGGTCCCGAAAATCGGCTAACCAGGGAATACCCGTTTTTCTTTTTAAGTTTCTACCTAGCAAGTGCATGCTATGAGGAGGACCGGTAGTAATGATGGCCTTGAAATCATTTTGTTCCCAAATTTCCTCCAAAAACTTAACTGAAGGCTTAATCCAGAAAAGCCTAGGATCAGGAATCAAAAGATTGCCTCTAAGCCAAACCGCAAGCTGATCGAGCATTCCGGGGTTCTTGTATTCAAGAATGCTGGCAGTGTCTTTCGGGTTTTCTTTTTTAAGGGTCCTAAACAATTGATATGGCTCCCAGATAGGAAATTTCAACACTTCTGTATGCTTGTCCACTTCTTGTTTGAGGGACTCATCTTGCAATGAGAAATCGGGGTTTTCAGGGGTGAAAATTACAGGTTGCCACCCAAATTCCGGCAGGTATTTTGAAAATTTAAGCCAGCGTTGAACACCCGAACCGGCACTTGGTGGCCAATAATAGGTAATGATGAGAACCCTTTTCATACATTAAAAAAAATCAAGCAGGACATGGTCCTGCTTGAATGAAAAATTTTTATTCGCCTTGAGCCAATGAAAAGCCTCTTTCACCATTGAATGTGTAAAGGTTTTCAGTTTTCACAAAATCAAAACCTAAATTACCAATTTGCTTAAGCACATCTATAATCTGCTCATGTGTGATGGCTTTGTCATCTGCATCAAAAAACCTTACTCTCCAATGATCCGAGCAAAAGGTTTCCTCCATCCCGTCAGGGTACACCCTTACTCCTCTATTGGTAACTAGCTGCATTTTCAAGCCATCGGCATTGACAGACCTGAGCTTATCGCCCATAACATTTGGATCTCTAGATCCTTCCTTCCAATCTATAAACACATCCAAACCAATAAGTTCTTTCACTGCCGGTTTTCGAGGCTTGATGGCCAAGGCTTGCTTGATTTCAGCCTCACTTCTTTCTGCTTTCGCAAATACAGCCTTCTTCATCCGCTGCGGCTCTTTACCAAGTCTGGCAATTACTGCTTCGGCAAATTCTTTTGTACCTACCCTTTTGGTACTGATATCCTCTTGGTAAATGTCTCCGGTATGAATACCATCTTCAAGAGTCACCATCCAGGCATTGCTTATTTTTTGTGCCACTTCAGGCTGCCCAATATGAACGAGCATCATGATTGCACCATTCAATAAGCCTGAAGGGTTGGCCATGTCCATACCAGCTATATCCGGAGCTGAACCATGAATGGCCTCAAACATAGCCACATCCTCCCCTACATTGGCAGATCCACCCAGGCCTACCGAACCTGTGACTTGAGCGGCCACATCAGAGATAATATCTCCATAAAGGTTTAAGGTTACTATGACATCAAAAATTTCGGGGCTATCTGCGATTAGAGCCGTAGCAATGTCTATAATCTTATGATCAGTTTCTATATCAGGATATTCCTTGGCCACTTCGTTGAACACCTCATGAAAAACACCATCAGTCATTTTCATGATATTGTCTTTGGTCATACAAGTAACCTTTTTCCGCTTGTTCATGCGTGCATACTCAAAGGCATACCTGATAATTTTCTCACTACCGGGCCTGGAAATTAATTTCAAACATTGATACACCTCATCTGTTTGTCTGTGCTCAATCCCTGCATAAAGGTCCTCTTCATTTTCCCGAATGATCACCAAATCGGTTTTAGGAAAATGGGTATGAATAAAAGGAGAATAAGCTTTGCAAGGTCTCACATTTGCATAGAGGCCTAAGGTTTTTCGAGTAGTAACATTCAAGCTTTTGAACCCCCCTCCTTGAGGAGTGGTTATCGGGGATTTTAAGAAAACCTTGGTCTCTCTCAATGAATCCCAAGCACTTGAGGCAATTCCGGAACTAATCCCTTTCAAATATACCTGTTCGCCTATCTCTATAATATCAGGTTCAATAGCTGCTCCAGCCGCTTCCAAGATTGACAAAGTTGCATCCATTATCTCCGGACCAATACCATCTCCATATGCTACTGTAATTTTCCTTTTTTCAGTCATGTGGTAAGTGATTGAGTTTTAGTATGTATTTAGCTTCAGTGCAAAAATAGAAAATAATGACATACATTTGATTTTAAAGGAGAAATAATAGACATTTTTAAATATTAATTCAGCCTTGATATGGCAGGTTATTTTTTACCGGAAAATCCATTGATGAAATTAAAAGACAACAGATTAAAACATCAATATAGATTTAGGCTTAAATAGTAAAAATTCTCAGGTAACTCTAAGTCCAATAGAAAAATGGAAGGCAAATAATTAAAAAGGCGCTTTAAAAATAAAACCATTTTTAATTAATTCAAAATACAATTTTATATATACTTTTTGATTATACATATTTTAATAGATTTATGATTTTTAGCCGAATCTTTTGTGATTGATTAGTCACCTCGTATATTTGGGCCTTAACATTGAAGAATTGGAATGGCTGAACAAAAAAATATTCTTTCAGAGACTAAAGACGGAATACTTTATCTTACCATCAGCAGAGAGTCCAAACTCAACGCCTTAAATTTCAACACCTTGGAAGAGTTGAAAAATATTTTCAACGAGGTGAATGATAACAAATCTATAAGAGCTGTAATCATCACTGGAGCAGGTGAAAAGGCCTTTGTAGCGGGTGCTGACATTAACGAAATATCAGAACTCAACGAACTCAATGCTAGGAAGTTTGCTGAATTTGGTCAAGAAGTTTTTGATAATATAGAATCTTGTCATAAGCCAGTGATTGCCGTCGTCAACGGCTATGCGCTAGGTGGAGGCTGTGAACTGGCAATAGCTTGCCATATGAGAATTGCAACGTCAAATGCTAAGTTTGGACAACCGGAAGTTAATTTGGGGATTATTCCCGGATACGGAGGCACTCAGAGATTGACCAACCTTATTGGCAGAACTAAAGCTACTGAAATATTAATGACAGGGGACATGCTGGATGTCAATGAGGCAAAATCTTTGGGTCTTTTAAATCATGTTGAGGCTACCAAAGCTGGTGCAATAGCCAAAGCTGAGGAAGTGATAAAGAAAATCATGACCAAAGCGCCATTGTCCATTGGCATGATAGTAGACTGTGTCAATGCAGTGTATGAAAGTGATGAAAATGGTTACCAGATTGAAGCAAATAGTTTTGCTCGGTGTGTGAAATCTGAAGATTATAGAGAAGGAACTACTGCTTTTCTAGAAAAGAGAAAACCTAATTTTAAAGGGGAATAGTCCCCTTTTTATATGGGTCTGTTAAAAAAATTGGCCGGGCAATCTGCCATCTACGGCATCAGTAGCATCCTCGGCAAATCAATCAACTTTTTGCTTGTCCCCTTGTACACGGGATATCTTCCTAAGGAAGACTTGGGATCCTTTACCATGCTTTATGCATTGATCGCATTTTTAAATGTGGTCTTTACATTTGGTATGGAAACATCTTATTTCCGGTTTGCTACCGGTAAAGGCCTGGATCCAAAGACAGTTTTTCAAAATGCCCAAACATTGGTTACTGTCGTAGGCCTATCACTGGGTGTCATTTTATTCCTATTTGCCGGCAAACTTAGTTTATTGTTTGAATATGAGGGCAAAACCCATTTGTTTCAATGGGCCGCCATGATATTAACCATTGACGCCCTAATGGCTCTCCCCTTTGCTAGACTGAGGCTGGAGGGCAGATCCCTGACTTTTGCGCTGCTAAAATTGCTTAATATCCTTCTCAATGTAGGGTTTAATGTACTTTTCATTGTGCTGGCTTACCATATCGTTGCAGGAGAAATACTCCAAGTTTTGTACCCTTTTGTTATTGATTGGTACAATCCTGAATGGGGGGTTGATTATATTCTGCTGGCCAACCTATTGGCCAACTTGCTAATACTACCCATTATATGGAAACTGGCAGGCCAATGGAAAATACAACTCAAGCGCAGCATTTTGTCTCCCATGTGGAAATACGCATTGCCCTTATTATTTATGGGCCTGGCAGGCGTTACAAACGAAGTGTTTTCCAGAGGCTTATTCGAATATTCATTGCCGGAAAATTTTTATCCCGGACTAACCTCCAGAGAGGCCGGAGGGGTTTTTGGAGCCAATTTTAAACTGGCAATTTTAATGAGTCTGATTATTCAGGCCTTTAAATATGCGGCAGAACCCTTTTTCTTCCAGCAGGCTGAAAACAAAAATAATCCCCAGTTATTCGCTAGGGTAATGCATTGGTTCATCATCTTCTGCACGTTCCTGATGGTAGCAGTATCCGTAAATTTAAAATTAATCGGGGAATTGTTTTTCCAGGCGGAGGGGTATGCTACAGCTTTACCCATGGTTCCAATCCTCTTAATGGGCTACCTATTTCTAGGGATCTACTATAATCTAAGCATTTGGTTTAAAATTACAGACCAAACCCAATACAGTTTTTATATCACCTTAATAGGAGCTGTCGTTACTATTATTATCATCCTGACATTGGTACCTGTCCTAGGATTTATAGGGGGTGCCTTGAGTACGTTCGGTAGTTATTTGGTAATGACTTTACTCTGTTACTTTATTGGTCAAAAACATTATCCCATCCCTTATCAAACAAAGAAGGATACCGGCTATTTGCTAATCGCATTTACATTAAGTTATGGAGGTTTTCTTTTGGATACAGGCTCTTTGGTTTTAAATTTCACGCTGCACTCCTCCATTATTCTTTTGTATGGTGTCCTAATTTTTCTGCTGGAAAAAAAGGAATTAAATTTGTTATTAAAATCGTTCTCCAACAAATAGCATGAAAATAAACGTAATCAATCAATCAAATCACCCATTACCTGCTTATCAAACCGAACAATCTGCAGGTCTGGATCTTACTGCCAATATAGAAGAGCCAATTACATTGAAACCACTGGAGAGAAAATTAATTGGTACAGGTTTGTATATTGAATTGCCAGGAGGCTTCGAAGCACAAATAAGACCGAGAAGTGGCTTGGCATACAAACATGGAGTTACTGTTCTCAACAGTCCTGGCACAATTGATGCTGATTATCGAGGAGAAATAAAAGTGCTTCTGGTCAATAATTCTGACACCACTTTTATCGTTCAAGATGGAGAAAGAATTGCTCAGATGGTCATTGCCAAACATGAACAAATTGAATGGAACCCACAGGAACAGCTTTCGGACACTGAAAGGGGAACCGGAGGCTATGGGAGCACGGGCAAATAATTGTAACTTTAGTGCCATATTCATTTCTTTTGGCTACACAAAAAGTTGAACCAAAAGCAAGGGTTAATTGTATATTTTAAAAGAAAAGGATTTAATGCGTCCAATGGATCATTTTGATACTCTTGATCTAAGCAGCGTTGAATCCCCCAATAATAGTCAAAAAAGAGGTTTTGTCAATAGTAAAATTGGCAAACTGATAGCGTGCAGAAAAATGAATAAATTAAATTTAAATTTTTTAGTTTGGTTTTTCACCTTTGCCATCTCTCTGGGAATACCCATGGAAGAGGCTTTTGCTCAGAAGAAACTTAGTCGAAAAGAACGGAAGGCAAAAGAAAAAGAGATAATGGCCAGCAGATTGTTTATTGAAGGACAGAAAAACCTCATGCTAGACGATTATGAGAAAGCTTATTTCTATTTCCTAAAAGCCCTGGAATTTAAAGAAGAAGAAAGTGCCATTCATTTTAAACTTTCCCAAATGATGGTTCGTGCAAAGCAGTATGAAAAAGCTTTGTCCTATGGGCAAAGGGCCCTAGAATTGGATCCTGATAATAAATATTATCATTTACAAATAGCAGAAATTTATAATAGTCAGAATAAAACAAGAGAAGCCGCAGGAGTTTTAGAAAATTTAATGGCCAATGAAGGCAACTATAGACAGTATATCCTAGACCTTGCTTCTTTGTATTTAAAGCTTCAGGACTTCGACAAAGCTTTGGAGGCTTTAAATAAAGCTGAAGAGTATTATGGTGTAGTGGAGCAATTGACTGCTCAAAAACAGCGAATTTACCTAAAGAAAAACAACCTTGAAATGGCTATTAAAGAGGGTGAAAAGCTTATAGAAGCCCATCCTGGAAATTCCAGATATGTCCTTTCTTTGGTCGATATCTTGTTCAATAATAACAAGAAAAATCAAGCCCTGGAACTTGTATTGTCCACCTTGTCTACTTACCCTAACCAGCCGGACATAAAAATGGCGGCTTATAACTTATACAAGGATCGAAATGATCATCAAAAGGCCAACAAATTTTTGAAAGAGGCCTTTGATAACCCTGACTTGGAAGGTATTGTTAAAGCAAAAGCATTTTCTGGTATCTTATCACAAATGCAAAACATTTCAAGAGATCAACTTTTGGACAGTCTTTCCAAGCCTCTGAAAGCTTACCACCTCAATAATGCTGAAACCCTGATCGCTCTGGGAGACTATCGACTTCAACAAAACGATGCAAAAAACGCCATAAAATATTATTCCAAAGCTGTTAATATTACCCCAAATAACGAAGCACTATATCAACAATTGATCCCATTGATGTTTGAAAACCAGGAACCTTTTGAGGATATTGCTGAAATTGCTTCTATGGCTACAGAAAACTTTTCTGAAAGTGCAGTTTTTTGGTTTTATTTGGGCACTGCCAAATCTGCCAGTAAGGAGAATGAAAAGGCAAAATCTGCTTTAGAAAAGTCGCTTGAACTAAATAACAAATCAAACCCTCAGTTGACCATGATGGCAAATTCTCAATTGGGGGATGTACTCTTTGGTTTGGGAGAAAAGGAAAAAGCCTTTGCCCTTTATGAAGAAGTTTTGGCTCAAAATGCAAATAATGAGCATATAATGAATAATTATGCTTATTTTCTCTCCTTAGAAAAAAAGGATTTAGAGAAAGCATTGAACATGTCGCAAAGGCTAGTCAAAAAATATCCGGATAACCCTACTTATTTGGACACCCATGCTTGGGTATTGTTTCAGTTGGACAGGTATGAAGAGGCGCGTCCATATATGGAAAAAGCATTGGAAAAGGAAAGTGAACCAAGTGGGGAAATGCTTGAACATTACGGCGACATCATGTATAAGATTGGGGAGAAGAAAATTGCGCTAGACTACTGGAAAAGGGCCATGTCTATGGAAGACACCTCTGAATTTTTGGCACTTAAAATCAAAAATAAAACATACTATGAGTAAAGCGAAGATATTGACCTACTTTTTGGGAATGGTGATGCTTTGGTCTTGTGCAAGAAAACCCATGTCTTATACAACGGATAAGACCATGGATGAATTTAACCCTAATTACCTTGATTTCAATTACCTTTCAGCCAAAGGAAGGGTAACCTTGGAAGAGCAGGATGGCAAAATCACCAAGGGCGTACTTAACATTAGGGTGAAAAAAGACAGTGTCATTTGGTTTAACATGTCTCCCGGCTTAGGGATTGAAGCGCTTAGAGGTTTTATTAGTACCGACAGAATCAAAATCAGAGACCGGATCAACGGTCAGAGAATAGATATGGATTATGCTGAATTTCAAAAGAAATATGGTGTTCCGCTGTCTTTTTCTTTATTCCAAAACTTACTTTTTGCCAACTTGCCTCATGAATTCAGCTATAGAGATCGGCTAATAAGAGTAGGCAAAACATTTGTCTTAAATCAAGAAAGGGAAAATATAAAATACAAAACCAATATCGATGCAGGTCATGGCAAAGTTACTCAACTTGAAAGTGAGGCCTCCCAAACCCGAAGCGGGAGTCTGGAAGCTTCCTACATGGACTTCAGAGAAGTTTCGAATCAACCTTTTCCTTATCAAGCCATTATCAAAATGGTTTTGAGCTTGCCGGACAGGCCAAAAACGAACTTTTTTTTAAACGTAGAAATGATCAAAGTAGAATTAACGGATGCCTCACTTAACTTCCCATACAATTTTTAGTCAATTGAGCAAAGCTAGAGTACTTTGCCTTGCTATTATATTACTCTTTGGGTTGGGATCAACCTCTTTCTTAACCGCTCAAATCACTGCCGATAGAGCAAAACTAGAGAAAGAGAAAATTGCTATTCAAAAAAGATTACGGGAATTTGATACCGTATTGCGAAAGACAACGGATGAAAAAAAAGTTTCTGTCAAACAATTACGCGCAGTAAATCAAAAACTGCAGGAGCGAGAGAAGTTTATTGCTACCATCAATAAAGAGCTTCAGCTGGTCAATACAGAAATTAATATAACTTCCGCTCATATAAAAATATTAAGTGATGAGTTGGATTTACTCAAGGAAGAATATGCCCAAATGATCTACACCTCCTACAAATTAAATCAAGGGGTAAACCTCATTACATTTATATTTTCTTCTGCCACTTTTAAGCAATTTTATATGCGCTTAAAATACCTGAAGCAATACAGTGATGCGCGAAAAAAGCAGGTAGAACAAATGGAAAAAGTCAGCATGGAATTGGCTGAAAAGCAAGAGGATTTGGAAATACAGAAAAAAGATCAGTTAAAAGTTCTTACCGAAGAACAAGAACAGAAAAAAGAGTTAGACCGCCTTAGAGAAGAGCAACAAAGAATGGTCAATGCTTTAAGCAAAAAGGAAGAAGAGGTTAAAAAAGAAATTGCAGCAACAAAGAAACAACAGGCAGAGCTCAACCAATTGATTAAAAATGTTATAGCTGAGGAAATCAGATTGGCCAAAGTAGCCGAAAAGGTAGATGAAAAACCAAAGGCGAAAAGTCCAAGTACAAAAGCATTACCAACGACCCCAAAAGTGAAAAAACTTTCAGCCTCATTTGCGAGCAACAAGGGAAACATTCCATGGCCGGTTGATAATGGTTTCATTTATAAAAAATATGGCACCTACCCCCACCCCACACTTAAAGGTATTACTGAAACCAATGATGGCATTGACATTCAAACCACCAATAATTCCCCTGTGAAATCTGTATTCCCCGGCACGGTTACCAAGATCACCACAGTTCCCGGAATGGGGGGGACAATTATTATAAAACATGGAGAATTTTACACCATGTATAGTCGGCTGAAAACCATTAATGTAAAATCAGGTGAGGAAGTTCAATCCAATACTGTAATTGGACACGTATATTCAGATGAGGATGGGTATTCAGAACTTCATTTTCAAACATGGAAAGGCCTACAGGTAATGAATCCTACCATTTGGCTTTCTAGTAAATAATGGTTAAATTTTAGTATATTTAAAAAAAATAATTACAACATGCTTTATTTCCTTTGCGTTAGAAAAGCACAATCATATATTTGTAACAATTTCAAAATTAAAATAAGCATATCATGAATACATTGGCTTTTATACAAAATATCGGAGGAGGATCACTTGTGGTCATCGTTCTGGTAGTTATCCTTCTTTTTGGAGCAAAAAGAATTCCTGAACTAGCGAGAGGACTCGGTAGAGGTATCAGAGAATTCAAAGATGCTACCAAAGAAATTCAGGATGATTTGGAGGAAGGACTGAAAGACGACAACAAGAAAGCAAACAAATAATAAGTTGGAAAAATTTCGTTCATTCGATGAGATAAGGAAATCGCTGGAAAAAAAGGAAACGGATTGTAAAGCGATTGTCAAATATTACTTAAGCAAAATTGAAACGAAGGCGCAACTCAACGCCTTCGTTGAAGTTTATAGCCAATCTGCCTTAGCACAGGCTGCAGCTATTGACGAAAAAATAGCCGCCGGAAAAGCTGGAAAACTTGCAGGTATGGTAATTGGCATAAAAGATGTATTATGTTTTAACGAACATGAATCAAATGCCTCAAGCAAAATCTTGGAAGGTTTCGAATCCCAGTTTACCGGCACCGCAGTGCAGCGCTTAATAGATGAAGATGCCATTATTATTGGAAGGTTAAACTGTGACGAATTTGGCATGGGCTCTTCCAATGAAAACTCTGTTCATGGGAAAGTACTTAATGCCATAGACGAAAGCAGGGTTCCCGGAGGTTCTTCCGGTGGATCAGCAGTGGCTGTTCAAGCCAATCTTTGTACAGTATCTTTAGGTACTGATACAGGTGGATCTGTGAGACAACCTGCAGCTTTTACCGGAGTAATTGGCATCAAGCCCACTTATTCCAGGGTGTCTAGATTTGGGCTTATTGCTTATGCATCTTCATTTGACACGATTGGCGTTTTCTCAAATAATATTCAGGACAATGCATTGGTTCTAGAAACAATGGCGGGCCCGGATGATTACGACAGCACTTCTTCAAGAAAACCTGTCCCATCCTACAGCAAACTATTGCATTTCGACAAACCGGCTAAAATTGCCTACTTAAAAGAAACTGTTCATTCAGAGGCATTGCAACCGGAAATTAAGGCCAATACTTTAAATGTTCTGGAAAAACTGAAGGAAGAGGGCCATACGGTAGAGGAAGTCAATTTCCCACTGCTGGACTATGTGCTCCCTACCTATTATATCTTGACGACTGCTGAAGCAAGTTCAAATCTATCTAGATTTGATGGAGTAAAATATGGCTATAGAACGTCAAATGCCCACAACCTAGAAAGCATGTACAAACTCACCCGGACTGAAGGTTTCGGTGAAGAAGTAAAGCGAAGAATAATGCTTGGTACCTTTGTGTTGAGTGCGAGTTACTATGATGCTTATTTCACTAAAGCTCAGAAAGTAAGGAAGCTTATCAAGGATTTTACGGAAGACCTGTTGACTAAATATGACTATATAGTCTTACCGACCACGCCAAGCACTGCTTTTAAATTTGGTGAACATTCAAATGATCCTGTAGCCATGTACCTGGAAGACATGTTTACCGTACAAGCATCCGTTTCCGGGGTACCCTCCATTTCTATACCAAATGGAAAGGACAACAAAGGTTTACCTATAGGGCTTCAAATCATGACCAATTCCTTTAAGGAAGCTGAGTTATATGCTTTTGCCAATTATTTGACAGCAGCAGCATTTAATAAATAAAATATGAGAATAAAATCTTTCTATATACTAGTAGTGATTTTGGTATTGGCCGCACCTTTAGGAAGTGTGTCTATGGCCCAAGAAAAAGCACTGACTGTCTCGGTTGACCCCTCGGGCGAAGAGACAGTTGTGCCTTATTATGACTACGAATATATACCGGATTTTACTTATGAAGAAGTGGAACAACGTATCGCAGAAATGGATACGGACATGCCTTTTGAACTCAATGAAACTATTTTTGCCTTTATCAATTATTTCACGGTAAGGAATAGAGAATACACCCGAATGGTTCTTGAAAGACAAGGCCATTTTTTCCCAATGTTTGATACGTATCTTTCTGAGCACAATATGCCGAAAGACATCAAGTACTTATCCATCATTGAATCCGGATTAAATCCCAAAGCACGTTCCCGCGTTGGTGCCATGGGACTATGGCAGTTTATGCCGGCCACGGGTAAAGATTTTAAGCTCTACTACAACAGTCACGTAGACGATCGCTTAGATCCGGAACGCTCAACG
This sequence comes from Cyclobacterium sediminis, assembly GCF_054781075.1. NCBI lineage: Bacteria > Pseudomonadati > Bacteroidota > Cytophagia > Cytophagales > Cyclobacteriaceae > Cyclobacterium > Cyclobacterium sediminis. The sequence continues at coordinate 306,206 of NZ_BAAGVC010000003.1, forward strand.
GAAGCTGCTGTACGCTACCTCAAAGCATTGAATAAAAGGTATAACAATTGGGAGTTGGCCTTGGCTGCTTATAATTGCGGACCGGGAAATGTAAATAAAGCCATCAGGCGCTCAGGTGGAAAACGAACCTTCTGGGAGATATACAGGTACCTCCCAAGAGAAACCAGAAGTTATATTCCCCAATTTCAGGCAATCATGTATGTCTTGAGATATGCTGAAGAACACAATTTAATATTAGAGGAGCCATCTTATCCTATGGCCTATGAAAAGGTCAATATGGGAAATGGCTATACTTTAGAGAGCCTAGCCAAACATACCGGTCTTTGCATTGAAGACCTTGAATACCTTAATCCCTCACTGAAAAAAAGCAAGGTACCTGAATTTGGAAAAGCAATTAGTATCAATGTTCCCAAATCCGGTCATGCATTCATTACTGACAATCATGAAGCCATAAAGGACTCTTTAAAAATTGAAAATCAGAGATACCTGGCAAGCCTACCGGAGAAAAAACCGACCAAAGCATTGCACAATGTTACCTACAGAGTAAGAAGTGGAGATGTTTTGGGTAAAATCGCCGAAAGGTACAATGTATCTGTCAGCCAGCTTAAATCATGGAACAGCCTATATTCCAATACAATTAAAATCGGGCAAGTTTTACATATTTATCAAGATAAATCAAGTTTTGATAAAAACTTAGCCAGTTCCGAAAGCATCTCGACCAACAGCAACGGGGGGAAAATGTATACCGTTCAGCCAGGTGATTCCCTCTGGTTAATATCAAAAAAGCTGGAAGGAGTTACCATTGATCAGCTCAAGAAATTGAATAATCTGAACAATAATCGGATCAAACCGGGCCAAAAGTTGATCATTGGCTAAATTTCAAACTAATTTCTTAATTATTTTTTTTGAGTTGCGATAATTATATCTAAATTAGGCTTACACAAAAACAAACGAACTATTATGAGTTTAAGATTTTGCATTATAGCCTTGTTTACTGCGATGGCTTTTGTCGGATGTCAAAACGATTCGGCAAACAGTTCTGATAGCAATAAACCTAAAGCCAGAGGTACCCTAGGGGAAATAATCCTGGTCATAGATTCCGCCAAATATGCGGGACCTGTAGGAGATGCGTTAAAGGAAATATTCGAATCGGATATCGAAGGTATTATTAGGGAAGAATCCATGTTTTATATGAGAAAGGTGGACCCTAGAAAAATGACACGTATGTTGAGAATGGCATCAAATATAATATTTGTTACCACATTTGATGATAAGCGTCCGGGCAGTAGGACTGTAGCCAATCAATTCTCCCCCGAATCAATTGAAAAAAGCAGGGCTGACTCCTCATTGTTTATGTTAAGAAACAAGAATGAGTTCGCCGTAGGCCAGGAAGTGATCTATTTGTTTGGTGAAAATGAAGATGAGTTGATCACCAATATGAAAGCCAATAAGGATTTGCTACAGAGCATCTTTTCCAATAAAGAAAAAGAAATTTTGGGAAAAGCCCTCTTCAATCGAATAAATGGTGAAGGCGTTTCTAAGCTGGCTGAAAAATTTGAAGTGTCAGTGAAACTTCCAGCTTCTTATCAGTTTGTAAAAGAGGAAGAGAACTTTTTATGGTTCAGGCAGCCTACAATCGGTGTAGACAAACCCGATATTAGCTTATTTTTCTACCAAACAACATATGAAGACGAATCTCAGGTTTTTCCGGAAAACATTATTAAGTTAAGGAATGAAATCACCAAACCAAATATATATGGTGACCCGGAGGTACCTGAATCCTATGTAATCATAGAAAAACAGATTCCACCGGCTTTCAAAAACATCAGATTAGATGGTCAGTATTCCGTAGAAATGCGAGGATCTTGGAAAACCAATAACTTAACAATGGGAGGTTCATTTCTATCCTATACAGTAGTAGACGAAGCAAAAGGAAAAATTTTCTATATGGATGGATTTGTATATTACCCTAATGAGGCCCATAGGGCATCAATTAGAGAAATTGAGACCATTCTTCAAGCCACACAGTTTGAACTGAAGACAGAATCAGAATAAACATAAAAAAACCGGAAATTATTTTTCCTTGCCTAATGAAGATAAGAAAAGAGGATGCGTTAAATTATCATGAATTTAAGAAACCGGGAAAAATTGAGGTAGTCCCCACCAAGCCACTTTCCAGTCAGCTGGATTTGGCTTTGGCCTATTCTCCCGGCGTAGCAGAACCTTGTACCGCCATCCAACAAAGTCCTGAAAAGGTTTATAAATACACCTCCAAGGGAAACTTAGTTGCCGTTATTTCAAATGGTACAGCTGTTTTGGGTTTAGGAAATATCGGTCCTGCTGCATCCAAACCTGTGATGGAAGGAAAAGGGGTATTATTTAAAAAATTTGCAGGAATTGATGTTTTTGATCTGGAAATAGACGAGAATGATCCGGAAAGGCTAATCCAAACCATTCGTTCACTGGAGCCTACTTTTGGGGGAATCAATTTAGAGGACATCAAGGCTCCTGAATGTTTTATCATTGAGAAAAAGCTAAAGGAATTAATGAATATTCCTGTCATGCATGACGACCAGCATGGTACAGCCATCATATCCGGGGCGGCACTATTAAATGCCCTGGAAATGATCCAAAAGAAAATAGAAAACATTAAACTGGTAGTTAGTGGAGCAGGAGCTGCTGCAGTTTCATGTGCAAGGTTTTATATAGGCCTTGGTGTTAAATATGAAAATGTAGTCATGTGTGACATTGATGGGGTCATACGAAAAGACAGAAAAGGTCTGTCAGAAATACATCGACTTTTTGCTACAGACCGAGACCTACACACCATCACGGAGGCCATGAAAGGAGCGGATGTTTTTCTAGGCCTATCAGCGGGCAATATTATTAACCAAGACCAAATCAGGTCCATGGCTAAAAACCCTATAGTCTTTGCATTGGCCAACCCCACACCAGAAATTAGCTATGAGCTAGCGATGGCTGCCCGCGAAGACATCATTATGGCCACCGGGCGTTCCGATTACCCCAACCAAGTAAATAATGTTATCGGCTTCCCCTATATTTTTAGAGGAGCTCTTGATGTAAGGGCCACAGGGATCAATGAAGAAATGAAACTTGCAGCAGCCTTAGCCATCGCTGATTTAGCCAAACAGCATGTTCCGGACATTGTCAATAAGGCTTATGGTGAGGCAAAGTTAGCCTTTGGTAAAACTTACCTTATCCCCAAACCATTAGACCCCAGGTTAATAACCACCATTGCTCCGGCTGTGGCCAAAGCAGCCATGGAGTCCGGTGTGGCCAAAACGCATATAGAAGATTGGGATGCCTATGAGTTAGACCTTCAAGAAAGGATAGGTATAGACCAACGCCTGATGTCTCGAGTGGTGACCAGGGCTAAAGAAGACCCTAAAAAGGTAGTATTTGCAGAAGCAGATAATCCTAAAATTTTGAAGGCCGCTCAAATAATGCGGGATGAAAAAATAGGTGTTCCAATTTTACTGGGTAATAAACAAAAAATTAAAAAACTTATCAAGGCCAATTCTCTTGATTTGGATGATGTCACAGTCATCGACCCAAGTGAAGATAAATCAAAACTAAAGCAATACGGACAATTGCTTTACGACAAAAGAAAACGCAAAGGCATGAGCCTTTATGAAGCCAAAAAGCTTATGAAGGAAAGGAACTATTTCGGAGCAATGATGGTGGAGCTAGGAGAAGGAGATGCCTTAATTTCTGGATTAACAAAAGATTACCCAAGAACCATCCTACCTTCTTTGCAGGTAATCGGGGTAAAAAAAGGAGTAGACAAAGTTGCGGGCATGTACATCATGAACACAGATAAGGGTCCGCTATTTTTTGCTGACACCACAGTAAATGAAAATCCTTCTGCCGATGAACTGGTGGAAATCATCGGTTTAACTGCCAATGGAGTCCGCTTTTTTGACATAGAGCCAACCATTGCTATTTTGTCCTATTCTAATTTTGGTTCAGCCAAAGGCAAAGTACCTGTAAAAACAGCCTTGGCTACAGCCAAGGCTAAAGCCCAGTTTCCCGACTTGGTAATAGAAGGTGAGATGCAAGCCAACGTAGCCTTAGACGAAGAGATTCAGAAAGAAAATTATCCTTTTAGTTCCTTGATTAATAATAAGGCCAATACTTTGATATTCCCGGATTTGGCATCGGGTAATATTGCTTATAAGCTGGTCGCTGAGATTGGAAATTCTGAAGCCATAGGTCCTATCCTTTTGGGTATGAATAAATCAGTGCATATTTTACAATTAGGTAGTTCTGTAAGAGAGATTGTCAACATGGTAGCCATCGCAGTGGTGGATGCCCAAACAACAGCAGATGAATGATTACTTATCTTAAAGGAAAACTAGCATTCAAAGACCCCACCCATGTCATCATAGATGTTCATGGCATTGGTTATGAAGTAAAAATATCCTTAAACACCTATGGGAAAATTGAGGACAAGGAAGAAATCATGCTTCATACCTACCTGCATATTAAAGAAGATGCGCACACTCTATTTGGGTTCAAAGAGGCCTCTGAGAAAAAAGCTTTTTTAAATTTAATCTCGATATCAGGAGTTGGTGCAAGTACCGGTTTAATGATTCTTTCTAGCCTGACTGTACCTGAACTAGAGCAAGCAATAGGTTCAGGGGACCACCCGACTATTCAGCGAGTAAAAGGAATCGGTGCCAAAACCGCACAGAGGATTGTTTTGGAACTAAAAGACAAAATTATAAAAGATGGAATTTCTGCTCCTGAGGGAGGGACGCAGGGCTTTGTTCAAAACAGCAATAAATTAAAACAAGAGGCGTTACAAGCTTTGATTACCTTAGGCTTCACTAAGGCTCAGGCAGAGAAAAATATCATGACTGTTTTGAAAAAAAGTGGTCCCGATGTTTCTTTAGAAGCATTAATTAAAGCATCTTTAAAGTCATCATCATAATATAACTACGTTGGTCTTTACTTTCTCAAATATTTTTTGGAGAAATAAGTCATTGCAACACTATCCTACTTCCCTATCAGGACTGTTTTTTATAGTGTTAATGATGTCTTTATCGGGCGTATATGCCCGCCAATCGCCAACGACTACACCCACTGACACTGTTCCCAGTTTGATGGACACTTTAAATAAAAGAAGGTCTTTGCCCTCTTTTTTATTGTGGGACAATTTAAATACCAAACCACTGTATCCCTATCAAAATCCATTTTTGAGAAGGGACTCTCCTTTTTTATTGAAACCTGAAAAAAATCAAAGGATAGAAGTGGAAGTAGATACTGCAGTAAGCTACAGAATCTACCCGAACACCGATTCTACATCAACGGACCCGGGCTATTCCCTGGATTTCGATGATTATTCAAGAATGCAGGAATATAAAATCAGGCAACAGTACTGGAGAGACAGATCTAGAGGCCTTGATGGAGAAAGTGCCGTGGGTGGAAGGGGCTTGATCCCCCCTATTACCATGAGTCCAACCTTCGACAGGCTATTTGGAGGCAGCGAAATTACAATAGTACCTACAGGAAATGTTAACCTGGATTTTGGAGGAATATTTAGAAGGATTGACAATCCTTCCATTCCCATTCGGCAACAGAAAACCGGAAATTTTAATTTTAACCAACAAATCCAAATGAGTGTCAATGGGATGCTCGGGCAAAAAGTGCGGATAGGTGCCAATTTCGACAGCAACAATTCTTTTGATTTTGAAAATCAACTAAAGGTGGAATACGGCGGGTTCGAAGAAGACATCCTTAAATCAATTGAAATAGGAAATGTCAGCATGCCTGTTCAAAACAGCTTAATTCAAGGGGCTCAAAATCTATTTGGTGTTAAAACCCAAATGCAATTTGGGAACTTATTCATGACCACAGTTGCCTCCACTCAACGTGGCAGAAGGGACGAAATCATTATTGAAGGAGGAAATCAAGGGAGGCCTTTTGAGGTTAGGGCATCAAATTACGATGAAAATCGACACTTTTTTTTAGGTCACTTTTTCCGTAACAATTATGAGAATTGGCTGAGAGGTTTACCCCAAGTCTTGTCTGGGGTGCAAATCACACGGCTAGAGGTCTACATTCTTAATAGGGCAAACAATACCGAAACCCTCCGGAATTTTGCCGCCTTTATGGATTTGGGGGAAGGACAAAGGATATTTAAACCTTCCAACCCTAATATTGGCACAGGAAATCCACAATCCCCGGCCTCTAATGCTGCCAATGCGCTCTTTGATAACCTAAAAGGCAATCCATCCTTTAGAAATTTTGAAACAGCCGCCACCGCAATTAGCAATGACCTTGGGCTGGAAAGAGGGCTTGATTTTGAACAAATCAATGGGGCGAGAAAACTTGCAGAAAATGAATATACCTTTGATCGGCAGTTGGGGTATTTTAGCCTTTCTAGAAAACTCCAAAACGATGAAGTAATTGCGGTTTCCTATGAATACACCTATAACGGACAAAGTTATAAAGTGGGTGAGCTCTCAGAAGATTACCAAAACCTATCTGAAGACAATGTCATCTTCTTGAAAATGCTTCGACCGGCAAGAATAAATACATCAATTCCTACTTGGGATTTGATGATGAAAAACATTTATAACCTCAATGCCAACCAGATTCAAAAAGATGGCTTTCAACTTCAGATTATTTATAGAGACGACCGAACAGGTTTAGATAACCCTAGCCTATTGGAAGGAGAGAATGTCAAAGATATACCACTGATAAGACTTCTAAAACTGGATAATTTAAACCCTCAGAACGACCCACAACCTGATGGTAACTTTGATTATGTCAATGGCTTGACAATCAAACCGACACAAGGCTTAATTATCTTCCCGGTTGTTGAACCTTTTGGAAATACCTTGGAAGATTATTTTACACCTGCGGAAGTCAACCTTAGGGATAAATATGTTTATGACACGCTTTACAGGACTACTCAAGCTGATGCAGAGTTGGTTACCAGCTTAAATAAGTACTTTTTGAAAGGAAGCTTTACATCAGGATCGGCTTCAGAAATAATGCTACCGGGCCTGAACATTAGTGAAGGTTCAGTGATCATTACAGCGGGAAATATTCCACTTACGGAGGGAGTAGACTATACAGTAGACTATAATATTGGCCGTGTGGTGATTATCAATGAAGGCATCCTTCAATCGGGAAAAAATATAAGTGTAAGCTTTGAAAAGGCTGATTTGGTTTCCTTCCAGACAAGAAGTTTGCTGGGGACGCGATTAGATTATATGGTCAATGAAAATTTCAATATTGGAGGTACTTTCCTTTATTTAAATGAAAGACCCAATATTTCAAGGATCGCTACCGGAAATGAAACTTTACGAAACAGTCTCTGGGGTTTGGATGTAAACTACGATGATGAATCTTTGTTTCTCACCAAACTTGCTGATGCCCTCCCCTTTACCGAGACCAAAGAAAAATCAATGATTCAGTTTAGCGGAGAATTTGCTCACTTAATTCCCGGCACCTCCAATCAGGTAGATGGAGAAGGTGCTTCCTATATTGATGATTTTGAAACAGCCATCATTCCTTTTAACTTAGGCTCCAGCCCCCAAAATTGGAAACTGTCAGCCACACCGGCTACAGCCGAAAATAAATTTGACTTGAGCCAACTAACGGAAGATAGGTTAGGAAATGCCTATAAGAGGGCACGCTTATCTTGGTACACCATAGACAATGTGTTTTACCGATCGTCAGGAAGTGATGTTCCTGCCAACATTACCAATGATGACAGAAGAAACCATTATGTCAGGCGGGTACTTCCTCAGGAAATTTTCCAGGGAAGGTACAGGGATTACCTGATCACCAATGAACCTCTTTTTGACCTGGCCTATTTCCCACAGGAACGGGGAATGTATAATTTCAACCCCAACTTGAACAGTGAAGGTTTATTACCAAATCCAAGAGAAAACTTTGGAGGGGTAACCAGAGCCATCACCTCTGAGGTAGATTTTGACAGAACGAATATAGAGTACATTGAGTTTTGGTTAATGGATCCATTTATTTCGGGAGAAAATGGCCGGGTATTGGATGGTGTTTTCAACGAAAACAATACTACTGGGGGAAAAGTAATTTTTAATCTTGGCGAGATTTCAGAAGACATCGTCGTAGATGGAAGGCATGCTTTTGAGAATGGACTTCCTGCTGATGGTTCGGAAATCAGTACTTCAACCAATGAATGGGGAAAAGTAACTACCCAACAGTTTTTGACTCCTGCTTTTGACAATTCAGCTGAAGCAAGAGAAAACCAAGATGTTGGCCTAAATGGCTTAAACAGTGAAAATGAGGTTGAGTTTTATGGTGCCCGGTTTATCAATCGACTCAATGTAAATCAACAAGCATTGCAGGATATTCAAGCTGACCCGGCGGCAGATGATTTTCAATATTATTTGGATCCTGAATTTGATAACAATAACATTAAAATCCTGGAACGGTATAAAAACTACAATGGACTGGAAGGGAACACCCCTATCACCTCAAACAGCAACCTTTCTTACAGTCCTTCAGGATCAAATTTACCTGACAACGAAGACCTTAACAATGACAATACCATTAATGAAGTTGAAAGTTATTATGAATATGAGTTGGATCTTCGCCCTTCAACCTTACAAGTAGGTGAAAATCATATTGTAGACAAGGTTTCAACAGTAGAAAATGGCGAGGAGGTCAATTGGTACCTATTCCGTATTCCTATTCGACAGCCTGATGCCACATATGGCAATATTTCCGGATTCAAATCCATTCGATTTATGAGAACCTACCTCACTGATTTCCAGCAGCCTGTAGTACTTAGAATGGCTCAGTTTAGAATGGTAGGTAGTCAATGGAGAGTTTTTCAAGAATCCTTATTTGAGAGAGGCTTTTCTGAAATTCCTGAACCGGACAACTCAAACTTAACCGTTGGGGTGGTCAATATAGAAGAAAATGGACAAGGAAGTGAAACTCAAAGCCCCTATGTATTGCCTCCGGGGATCAATCGTGATCGGGACAATACCTCCACAGTCGAGCGGCAATTGAACGAACAATCGCTAAGGCTTTGTGTAGACAACCTTCAAAGCAGAGACTCCAGGGCTGTTTATAAGAATGTAAGCCAAGATCTCGTTCAGTATGGTCGACTAAAAATGTTTTTACATGCAGACAGTCAGGATGCGCAAGACGGTGAATTGTCAGCCTTTTTAAGAATGGGAACTGACTATACAGACAACTATTATGAAATAGAGGTGCCCCTGAACATCACTCCTGCAGGCACCAGAGACCCTGATCAGATTTGGCCATCCGCAAATGAAATTGATGTAGCCTTGGATGAGATTGTTGGTGTAAAAGCAGAAAGAGACAATAACCAGCAGCCACAAAACTTACCTTACTCTGTTATGATACGGCAATATAAGGTGACGGTAGTAGGACGGCCGGAGCTGAACTTTATCCAAGGGATGATGATAGGTATCCGAAATCCCGCCACAGGAGGTGCAAGCAAATCACTTTGCCTTTGGGCCAATGAGTTAAGGGTGACAGATTTCAACAAATCATCAGGATGGGCAGCCAATGCAATGCTCAATGCACAAATTGCAGATGTAGCCACCATATCTTCTTCCATTCGACACAATTCATTTGGCTTTGGAGGTCTTGAAACCCGACTTTCAGAAAGAGCAAGGGAATCTACTACCCAGTATGATATTTCGGCCAATGTCAACGTAGATAAAATTTTACCAAAGGGCTTGGGTGTAAGCATTCCCCTTTATGCAAGTGTAGAAAACTCTTCTACCAAACCGGAATTCGACCCCCTCAACCCAGATGTTCCTTTTGAAATCGCACTTCAGAAGTTCTCTACCAATGCAGAAAAACAGGAATACCGAAACTTAGTAGTCGATCAATCCAAACGGCGTAATTTCAGTTTGAATAATGTCCGGAAGTTGAAAAATCCGGAAAAAGAAACCAATCGAATCTATGCTTTAGAAAACTTTTCTTTTTCTTATGCTTTTGGCTCAGTAACTCAAAGCAATATTCAACTGGAAAGTTATATCTATGAAACTACCAGAGGAAGTATCGCCTACAACTATCAACCCGACCCGCTTATCATCACTCCTTTTAAAAATTGGGGCCTTTTTAACAGTAAGTATTTACAGTTATTCAAAGACTTTAACCTGAATTTTGCACCAAGTCTTGTATCCGCAAGAATGGATATTGACAGGAGCTTTATGCGTACTCAAAACAGAAACGATCAATTGACTACAGCAGGTGTTGATCCTCTTTTTCAGAAAAGTTTTTACATGAATCGCTTTTATAGCCTGAATTGGGACCTCACCGAGAATCTGTCTTTTGACCTCAGCTCAAGTGTAAATGCAATCGTGGACGAACCTGTAGGCGATCTGGATACCGAGACAAAAATTGATTCATTACGAAATAACATTAAGAAACTAGGTAGAACCACCAGTTATAACCAGCAGGCAGTGGTCAATTATAAGCTTCCATTGGACAAAATACCAATGACAGATTGGATAAGCGCAGACTTCCGATATGAGGCTACCTACTCTTGGATGACTGGAGCCATAGGCCAAAAAGACACCCTTGGAAACGTCATTCAAAATTCCAGAAACCAATCTATTTCAGGGAAACTAGATTTGGTACAATTGTACAACAAAAGCAAAAGGCTCAATGCTCTCATTGCTCCCAAAAGGCCTAGTATACCCGGAAGACCCGGGGCCAATGCAGAAGCTTCAGAAGAGGAGGAAAAAGAGAAGGTGTATGCAACAGAAGGTTTTGCTGCGAATTTGTTGCGTTTCATGATGATGTTAAAGGATGTAAACTTCAGTTATCAGGTTACCCAAGGCACCTATTTGCCGGGTTATATGCCGAATTCAGGATTATTGGGTATGGACAGAAGTTTTATCAACCCGGGCGTTGGGTTTCTTCTTGGTGGCCAAAGTAGCAATATAAGGTATGAGATGGCCAATAGAGGGGCTTTGGCGGCCAGTACATCCCTTACGCAAGCATTTAGTCAAAACGAAACAAAAAACCTCCAAATCACTACTTTGGTGGAACCAGTGAAAGACTTTAAAGTCACCCTGGAGTTTAAAAAACGAGAGAACGGTGGGTATAGTGAAATATTTAGAAGAAATGGTCCGGGGGAAAATGATTTTGCTTCCATTAATCCAAACAGGATTGGTAGCTACGAAATAAGTTACAATATTCTTAAAACAGTATTTGATAAATCGGATAGTGATAATAACTCCCCCTTGTTTTCAAATTTTGAAGCTTACCGGAACATCATTCAATCTAGGCTTGAAACGCTGAACCCGGGCGGAACATATAATATTAATGGTCAGAATGTTTTGATTCCGGCATTTCTAGCGGCCTATTCGGGTCAGACGGCGACAGATGTTGCACTCAATCCCTTCCCAAAAATTCCATTACCAAACTGGAGAGTAGAATACAGGGGCCTTGCGAGACTTCCGGCATTGAATGAATATTTCTCCTCTATAAATTTGACTCATAATTACAATTCAACTTATTCTGTAAGTAATTTTTCAAATGCCCTTATCTATCAGGAAGGCCTTGAACTGTATAACACCTTACAGCAACTTCCAATGGCTAGCCTAACAGATGAGTTTGGAGCTTATATTCCTATAATGATACTTAACCAAGTGGTGATTTCGGAAAGATTTGCTCCACTTATAGGCGTTGATCTCCTAACCAAAGACCGAATGAATATCAGTTTTGAATACAATACGGAAAGAAACATAGGCTTAAATTTCTCCAATGCTCAAATTACAGAGCAGAACAGCCAAGACTTCCGTTTTGATTTGGGATATACCAAAGCCGGTGTAAAAGTACCTTTCAAAATTCAAGGCAGGCAAGAAGTTTTAAACAATGACCTTACCATTCGAATTTCTACAAGGATTGTTGATACAAATACCATCCAAAGGAAAATTGAAGGTGAGCATACCCTTACCAACGGTAATTTAAACGTTCAAATAAGCCCAAGTATAGGATATGTGGTCAACCAAAAGCTTAATATTCAATTCTATTTTGATCGCACCATAAACGATCCAAAAGTTTCAACCGCATTTAGGACAAGTTCTACTTCATTTGGCGGACAATTAACATTTAATTTAAGCCAATAATTTTTTGTACTATGTATAATCATTGTATTTTTGAACAGTAAAAATAACTAGCATGAAATTTCCGGAAGATTTAAAGTATACCAAAGACCATGAATGGGTCAAAATAGAGGGGGAAACCGCTACTATCGGCATAACTGATTTTGCTCAAAAAGAATTGGGAGACATTGTTTTTGTGGAGGTAGAAACAGTAGGCGAAACCTTGGATTCAGGTGAGGTGTTTGGAACAGTGGAAGCAGTGAAAACAGTTTCTGATTTGTTCATGCCATTAAGTGGTGAAATATTAGAATTAAACAGTCTTCTGGAAGATTCTCCCGAACTAGTAAATGAAGATCCTTATGAAGAAGGGTGGATGATCAAAGTGAAATGGGATCAAGGCACCGAGGATGATTTAATGTCGCCCGAAGCGTATCGAAACCTTATAGGCCAGTAACAAATTTTGAAGGAAAAAGTCATTCTTGCCCTTTTATGGTCTTCTGGCATGACATATGCTCTATTTAGTCCGAGTAATAAAGTGCCGGACATACCTAAGTTTTATGGATCAGATAAAGTGATTCATTTAGGCATGTTCATAGGCATGGCTTTTCTATGGGACCGAGTAATTCGCCAAAGAATAGACAAAAAAGGCAAGGAAAGTAATAAAATTTATACTAAATATTTAGTTTTATGGATTTTTATTGCTATATTGACAGAGTATTTACAAAGATTGGTACCGGGAAGGTCATTTGACTATTTTGATATTTTGACAAATATCATAGGCGTAATTATAGGTACAGGTATTTTTATTTATTTCAATAAGAGGGGTAGCATCCTTGTATAAATAAAAATTATTTGTTATGATTGTTAATTGGAATTATTAGACTGAATCAACAAAAATTAAAAAAGAGTTATAACCATGGAAGCCAAAAAAACACCAAAAGCTGACTTAACCAAGAAGACAGGAATGTTCCTAAATCTTGGTCTAATGGTCAGTGTTGGTCTGGTCCTTTTTGCCTTTGAGTATAAGTCATATGATGATGGTGTACTTCAAGACTTTGGACCGATCGATGATGACTTTGAGGAATTATTAGATATTCCGATTACGGAACAACCACCTCCACCACCGCCTCCAGTAGAGCAGCCGGAGATTAAGGAGATTCCTGATGAAGTTGAAATTGAAGAAAAAATTGAAGTAAACTTTGATGTTGACGTTCAAGAAGAAACTGTAATCAAGGAAGTAGTAATTGAAGAAGCTCCTGTAGTAGAAAAAGCAGAAGAGATCTTTGATGTGGTAGAAAACATGCCTACTCCTCCGGGGGGAATGGAAGGTTGGAACAAGTATTTGTCTAAAAACCTGAAATACCCAACCCAAGCGAGAAGAATGGGTATCGAAGGTACTGTGTACGTAGTATTCGTTGTAAACACTGATGGTTCAATCCAAGACGTCGGAATCCTTCGTGGAGTTGGCGGTGGATGTGATGAAGAAGCCGTTAGGGTTGTAAAAAATGCTCCAGCATGGGAACCAGGAAGACAAAGAGGTCGACCGGTAAGGGTAAAAATGAGATTACCTATCCGATTTAAATTGAGCTAAACGCTAATTTAAGTGAAACATAGATGAACTAAAAAGTGCCTTGAATGAAAATTCAAGGCACTTTTTAATTTTAACTAATTCAATCATGAACAGAAACGTATTTGGCGAAGCCTTAATCCCTTGTTGTCTCTCACCAAAAACAGGATTCTACAGAACCGGCTATTGTGAGACAGATGAAATTGATACGGCCTTGCATACCGTATGTGCGGTTATGACTGCAGAGTTCTTGGCATTCAGCCTTTCAAAAGGCAATGACTTAACCACTCCTAGACCTGAATTGGACTTTTTCGGACTTAAACCGGGAGACAAATGGTGTCTTTGCCTCACAAGATGGATGGAGGCTTACCAGGCAAATAAGGCGCCTAAGGTCATTTTAGAAGCCACTCATGAAAAATCACTCGACTTAATTTCTCTTGATGAATTGGTGAAATTTGCTGTTAAAAGTTAATAAGACCTAGAATGGAAATAACCTTATCACCAATTTCCCTACCCTTCTTTTAAGTAAGTTATAAGATTCCAGCGCTTTTTATGATCTTGAAGTGGTCAAAAGCCAATTCCGGGAGAGAAGAAAGAGTAAACCAACCCACTTCTTGGCTATCTGAGCCCGCCTTGGCTTTTTCCATTTGAGTGCTATCAATTTCAAAAACAAAAGCAGCACTTATTGTCCATCCCCTAGGATCTCTTCCTTTTTCTCCAAAAACGCCTATTAATACCCCTTCACTAAGCCGAAGCCCTGTTTCTTCATGCAACTCTCTAATACATGCATCATATGGCAATTCTTCCTTCTCTACAAATCCACCGGGAAGGGCCCACTTTTCTTCAAATGGTGGGTTTTTCCTTTTGATTAACAATACCTCTCCCAATTCTACACAATGTACAACTGCGTCAGCTGTAAATGCAGGGCGAGGATAATCATATGTATAAGACATATTACTATTAATTAAACCTGAACTTTCACTTTTTAATGCTGGTAAATCTCCAACGGCGCAAAGAAAAGTAGTAACAAAAGCTATTCCTAATCTTGGTAGGCCCCAATATTATTTAAGGAATGAAAATTCATAATCAAAAACTTCACTCTGAAAATTCAAGCCACTAAGCTTAAAAAGTTATTTAAAAAAAACAGGTTGAACTCCTCCCCTAGCCAAAAACTTAGAGGGATTTCCAACCCTATATAACCCGGATTATGCAATACGTCTATATTACATAACCCGGGTTAAATTAAAAGATTACAGTTATTTCTTTACTACTCAAACAACAACTTCCTGCCCATCTTTGTATACTTTCTTTATAAGGACCTCATTTTCTTCAATCGTAAAAACTACCCAATCCTTGTTAACAGCTTTTTCTCCAAGCATATATTTTAAGGGCAAAATTGATGCTTTTCTCCAAGCCTCAGACAAGGGCAAAAGCTTACTTTCAAGCAGGTAATTGATATTCTCCAATAAGTCTTTTCCGGCCCCTGCCAATAAACCATTGGCTCCTTTCATAGATAGCCTCCCACTTTCTTCCAAAACTACCTTACCACCAATTGGCGACTCATACTCTCCCGGCTCCATACCGGCAAAACAAGTTGCATCACTTACAAGTAGGCATTCATCCCCTTTGGCACGAAAAGCTACCTTTAGAAATGAAGGAGGTAAATGAAATCCATCAGCAATCAAGCTTGCATTAACTCCCTCCTGAGACATGAGCTCCCAGATGATGTTGGGATGTCTTTGCAAATTTAAAGGAACACCATTACCCAGATGAGTTGCCAGTGAAACACCTGCTTCCTTGGCCATCTGAATTTGTTCTCCTGTAGCCAAAGAATGTCCAATGGAAACTTTTATTCCACGCTCTTTACAAGTTCGGATAAAATCCTCGCTTCCTTCCAACTCGGGTGCAAGGGTGATCAATGCAATGGGTTTAACAGAAATCTCCTGCACTTGGTCTAAAAAAGCTACGGAAGGTTTTCTGGTGAACGCTTCCGGGTGAGCGCCTTTCGCTCCGGGTTTACAGGATATAAAGGGTCCCTCAAGGTGAATCCCTGCCACGCAAGCCTTTACAATCGGGTATTTATCACAGGCCTTATTAATAGTACCTACCAATTCTAAAATGGCCTCAAAGCTATTGGTTACGATAGTAGGATAAAAAGTAGTTACCCCCTTAGAAAGCAAGTACTTTGTAGCCTCCAGAATGGCTTCCGGTTTCGTTACTGTGGTATTGAAATCAACCCCTTTGATACCATTAATCTGAATATCTACCAATCCCTCCCCAACATATTGGTCTACTTCAAAATCATTGGGCAATTGCACAAGGGTATTTTCTTTGCTATGCACTAATACAGGTCGATTGCTTATTACATCCATGCCTATTAGGTTGGATATTTTATCTGCCTCTAGGATAGGAAATGGATCAGAATCCTGATCCAAATAAAGGGAACAATGTTCAGATTTTCTAAGAATAGTCCCGGGACATTGGGTGGATATTTCACCAAACAGGGTTTGGTAAACAGCAGCCCTTTTAGCAGCTCCGGGCACCACACAAATGAGGTGATCAGCATTAATGAGCGTGGGAATCGTCAATGACAAGGCTGTTTCAGGTACTTCGCTTAGCTGAGCAAAACAACCGTCATTTACTTGCTGTTGCCTGCAAGGCGTTTCAAGTACAACCTCTTTCACCGTTTGCGGGTCCTGAAAATCAGCAACTGAGGGATCATTGAATGCAATATGGCCATTTTCACCAATGCCCAAGCAGACAATATCTATAGGGGCTTCATTTAGCAAGTCGGAATAACGTGCGACCTCTGCCTTTGGGTCGGCCTCACCATCTAGCAAGTGTACCTCCTTAAATGGTACTTGATCAAATAAATGCCTTCTTAAAAAATTGGAAAAAAGGGCAGGAGATTCTTTAGACAAACCAATATACTCGTCCATATGAAAAGCAATGATCCGCTCCCAGGGAATTGATTTACAAGAAGCCAAATAGTGCAACATCTCACTTTGAGATGGCGCTGCTGCAAATATTATCCTTAAGTAATCTTTCTCCTTTAAGAGCGTGATTATTTTATCTTCCACAGCTTTACCTGCTGCTATTCCCATTTCATTACGCGACTGATATATATTTAAATTCATATTGGTATTTTATTCTTTTTCTATAGACTGAAGCAATTTGGCAATTTTAACAACATTTCTGTTCGTTTCAAAAAGGCCTATCACAATGTAGGTTATGGTCGAGCAAATTAAAGGCAAACTAATTTCTAAGGCTAAACTCAAGCCATCAATATTTTTGGTAACAATAAAAGCTATTAAACCCGCAACAATAGAGCCGATGGCTGCTACAGGACCGCTTTTTTTGAACATGGGAAGTAGGCCAAAAAGCATAGGGATGGCTATGGGGCCTACCAATGCACCAAACCAAGAAATGATTAAACCTAAAACCCCACCAAAATATTCGTATTGAAAGGCGATGATTATCGTAAGCAAGGTGAATACAAAGGTCGTCAACCTCGCCACGTACAGAGATGACTTTCCTTTCTTTATTTTAGTACTTATATTAGGCAAAATATCCCTGGTGATCACTGCCGAAATGGTATTGATATCTGAGGAAGTCATGGACATGGTATTGGCAAATAAGGAAGCGATTACTAGCCCCACCAAACCTGAAGGGAGTAATAATAGGGTTAGCTCTCCATAGGACTTACTTGGATCAGCCAAATCCGGTAATAAGATTGGTGCCGCCCACATCGGGAAAAACAAGATCAATGGCCAAATAAGGTACAGTATCCCTGATAGACGAGCAGCTTTGGTGGCTGCTTTTTCGTTTGGAGAAGATATATAGCGGGTTGCTAAGTTCCATTGCCCACCATTATAAGCTAGAAAATTAATCAACAAGAAGGCCAAAGCAAAACCTACTCCATATGGCTCATTGAACAATTGGCCATTCTCAGGAGGAAGTTGATCCCATATTGTAAAAATCCCTTCAATCCCTCCAAGATGTTGTAACACCACCACAAACATGACCAGACCTGCAAGCAATTGAACAATGAATTGTGCAAAGTCCGTAATCACGACAGCCCATAAGCCACCAAAGGTAATGTACAATAGCGATATACCTCCTGAGATCAGCACACCAACAGGAAGGCTTACCCCAGTAAAAACGTTGAGCAATAAGGCGATCGCCGCCCATTTTGCCCCTACATCAAAAAGTTTTAATAAAACACCACTCCATGCCATTACCTGTTGCGTCCACAAATTGTAACGCTTTTCCAAAAATTCCAAAGGAGATTGAATCTGATATTTTTTTCTAAGCCTAACCCAATAAACAGGAAATATATGGGCACTAATCAATACGGCAATACCGATGGTTAAGGCCCACCAGCTGTATATAGAAAAACCATGAGTATATGCTAAGGCCGCATAGGCTACAAAAACAGCGCCGGAATATCCGGAAACATGATGTGAAATTCCTGAAAGCCACCAAGGTAAATTACCTCCGGCTACAAAGTAATCTTCAGCATCATCGTTTCTGAAATAAGCATAAACCCCAATGACGATCATAAGCAAGAAAAACAAACCTATGACAATCAGGTCTAATTCATTCAATTTCATTATTGTATATTCTGTTTTAATTGGAGATTGAAAATCCCTTCGATAAATATTTGATTAATTCAGCAGGCAAATTTGAACATGCCAACAGCCCTACTAGGACAATTTTTAAGGTTTTATATAAAACATATGCCCCGATAAAACCTAAATACATTTCAGGTCCTCCTATAAGAAGGCTGCAGTTTACAAGTTCAAGCTTCTCATTTTATTTCTGCAAAACCGGCTTGAAAAAGAGGTTTTAGCAGGCCGAAAAAGAAATAAACTTTACCTTATCAGTTAATAAAGGAAAAACATTAAACTTTAGACCAATATTGAAATTTTTCTTCTTCCATGGCCTTGTTACCCAGGTGAACAGCCGTGGCCGTTTCTTTTCCTTGGTTAACATCGCAAAATGGTTGGCGGCCTTCCCTAATACAATCCACAAAATCCATCAAAGCATAAGAGGTGGGGTCTAGATCTTTTCCATCTTTACTTTCAAACGCAATAGACTGTGCATCATCTCCGGAGCCATTTTTAATAGTTGCACCTGATACACCATCTACCGTCCCTAATTCCAGTTTTTTGGGTTCAGCATAGATAAAGGCTTTATTCCTTAAGATCTCTACAGTTCCTTCAGTACCCAAGATATTTAAAGAATAACCTTTATAGGCGTTGGTTAAAATGGAACTGATATTTGAAATGATTCCTTTCGAATAATAATAGGTGGCACGAACATGATCAAAGATTTCTCTACCGTCTTTCCAGTAGTCCAATGACCCAATTCCGGTAACTTTCTCAGGAGACCCACCTACAAACCAATTGACAATATCTATTTGGTGTGCACAAAGCTCTGTCATCAATCCACCTGAATACTCCTTATACATTCTCCAGTTGATATGCCTTTCCATGGCAGGATCATTGACCGGTCTCCTCCAATCCTGATTGCTATGGTACTGACATTCGTATTGGGTAACTTGCCCACACCAGCCTTTATCGATTATTTCTTTTACTTTATGATAGAGCGCATAATACCTGTACTGGTGTCCCACCTGCAATATGGTAGAAGTGCCATTCACTCTATTCGCTAATTTTTCAGCTTCTTCTATGGAGTAGGTGATGGTTTTTTCTACATAAATATGCTTCCCTGCATCAATAGCATCCATTGCCATTGGAAAATGCAAAAACAATGGCGTAGCAATAATCACTGCCTCTATTTCGGATTGGTCAAGCAGTGCCCTATAATCAGCATATCCTTTTGCCCCCTTGTCTGCATGAGCTAGGCCTTTGTCAAGGTTGGCTTTGATTGTATCACAACATGCCACCAAAGAAATCATGGGCAATTTTTCCATTAAAGAAGCCAACCCCACTCCCCTACTTCCGCATCCAATCAAACCTACTTTTAGAGGGTTTTTCTCGGTTTTACCATATGAAAAAGGAGACATTGCAGAAAGGCTAAGGCTTGAAGCAGCCATGGCACTGGTTAATATAAATTTTCTTCGAGAGTTCATTCTATAGCAGTAAAATCGTTAACGTTACCGAATTAAAAATTAAAGAAACGAATTTTTTTTAAAAAATCTAAATATCATCAAGATTTTCGTTAAATATCAACCTTGAAAAAGGCTTTTTTTAAGTTCTATTCTTAAAATAGGTTCATTTAAAGGGGAATTTAAAATAGACCTGTGCTATGCACTGGTTCCTAAGGAAGCAAAACTTACCATTATTTTTTCAATTCAACCAAATTATTAAGCCAACATCCTTTACAACAAAAGAAAATTAAAAAAGAGAGGAATAGCTGTTCAAAGTCAAAATTGAACCAAATAATTTTAAGGACATAAATGTTTGAAAGAAAAGTTCCACCTCAACACCTAAGTCAAAAGGTATACATGTCCGCAAAGAGGATTAATACAATGCGACTTATCTTACCAAACAATTTATTTTCAATCCATTATATCTACACCAGTCCGAATTAACGGAAACCTTAATTGTCCCTACCCACGATAAGTGTAAATTAAGAAGAGGAGGTATTAAAAAAGAAAGTTGCACTTAATATTTGATTAAATGGCTAAAAGCAATCATTATTATGGATGGCAGAGCGAAGCAATTTGGAAATTATAGCCGTAAAACCAATTATTCTTTTAATTTTGGATGTCAATTCAATCAATTGTGAATAAGACCAATAGAAACTTCGCTTCTTTCGGTAGAATAAAAACACCAAAAGGAAGACATATAAGGATGGAATGCATATGAAAAAACAAAGTAGCCAAACGGGAGTAAAGGAAATAGCCAAACGAGGAAATGTATCCATTGCCACAGTAGACCGTGTGATTCACAATCGACCGGGAGTTTCTGCAAAGACCAAGGCAAAAATAGAAGCAATTATAAAGGAGTTAAATTACCAACCCAATGTATTGGCCAGCAGATTATCTTCCGGAAAAGTTTTTCATTTTGCAGTTCTTATTCCAAAATCATCGGTTTACTCAGATTTTTGGGAAGCCCCTTTAAAAGGAATAATGAAAGCCGAATCAGAAATTAAACAATATGGTGTAACCATAGAGAATTTTCTTTTCGATTTGACAAATAAAGATTCGTTTATACAGGCTACTGAAGAAATAAAAGAAAAAAATATTGACGGGGTTTTGATGTCTCCTTCTTTTGTCAAAGAAGCAGACGAATTCTTTCTTTATTGCAAAGCCAATAATATTCCGGTAGTGTGTATTGATAGTAGTATTGAAGCACAGGGAAGTCTTTCTTATATAGGTCCTCCATTATTTGAAAGTGGTTATTTGGGAGGTAGTCTTTGTAAATTAGGCCTATCGGAAAACCCAAAAATACTAATCGTCAATATAGCCAAGCAAAAGAAAAGCTTCAATTTAGAGCAAATTGAAGCCGGTTTTAAAAAGTATTTTGCCAGCCCTCCAAATGAGGCAACTTGTGTTAATTTAAATATTCAGGACATCGATCAGGAATCGGTAGAATTACACCTACAAAAGGCTTTTATACAAAACCCTGACATTGAAGCTATATTTGTCACCAATTCCAGGGTCTTTGCTGTTGCAGAATACCTCAAAAAGAAAGCCTTGACCGATCTCATGTTGGTGGGTTATGATTTCCTTAAAGAAAACCAAAAGCACTTACAACAGGGCACCATCAACTTCTTAATTTGCCATAAACCGGAAGAGCAAGGATACAAAGGCATTATGAGCTTGTACCACTCATTGGCTTTAAATCTTCCTGTAGAGAAAATTTATTATATGCCGATTGACATTGTAACCAAGGAAAACCAAAATTTTTACAGATAAAATGTAAAGGAAGCCTGAATCGGCTTCCTTTAGTGTTTTAAGACAATATAGGTATTGCTTTAGTAGTAAAAGTGATTTAAACCATTCTTGCCCTTACCTCATACTATTTGGCATAGGCACCTGAAGAATAGGTCAGCTCATAGCTGTGGGTATAAATTTCAAAGACAATTCCAAAAGGGTCCTCCACATAACACATTTTATAAGGTTTGTCATTAGGATAATATTCTCTAATCGGCATTCTTTGTTTGCCGCCATATGACAGAATCTTTTCAATCAGTTCCTCAATATTTGGGTCTTGAACGCAAAAATGAAAAAGACCTGTATTAAAAGGATTGAATTCCGGAGCTTCTTTGACTCCATGAGGAAAGGAAAACAGTTCTACACCAATACCATCAGAAGTTGACAAATGAGCAATCTCAAATTCTTCCCAACCCTCTCCAAATACGTCAATGCACATCTGCCCAATGGCCGTTTCCCTTTCTTTTTTCACTGTTGAAGGTTCCATAACCACATACCAACCCATTACTTCTGAATAGAATTTTACAGCTTCTTTAATGTTCGGAACAGTAATTCCTATGTGTGAAAATGATTTTGGATAATTTTTATTTGTTGTCATAGTATATAATTTATTCTGCAAAATTGATCTATATTTACCTTAATAACAACAACTTACAAAAAGGTTCCATACTTACCAAAAGGTGCGACATATTGATTTTCAATGAGTTAAATTAACAAATGAAAGAAAATAATTACTGCCCACTCAATTATACCATGGACCTTATAGGGACAAAATGGAAACCCCTGGTTTTATTTCACCTTTTAGAGGGACCTTTGCGATCGGGGGTATTACAAAAAAATGTACCGGGTATTTCCAATAAAATGTTCACCCAAACAGTGAGGGCCATGGAAAAAGATGGACTCGTCGCTCGAAAAGTTTTCCCAGAAGTCCCCCCAAAGGTGGAGTACTATTTAACTGAAAGAGGAAAATCTCTTGAGGAAATATTAAGAAGCCTTGATAAATGGGGCTTTGAAGATGCAAATAAAACAAAATAAAAAGCAAGAAAGAATCTCCGCAAAAGGGAATCCGCCACTTTCAACTTAGCTTAGATCTTGCGTTCAATTAAAATTGATCATGGCATAATTGTTCATTTGATACACCGTCAAAATGGTCATTGCTGATAGTCCTACTTTCACTTGGGGCAATAAATCCTCCTTCTTGTACCCTCTTGAAGACATGGATTGACCGCATATATAAATACCTACTCCCAATTCAGATAGTGTCTCAATCAATTCTTTGTTGGGATTGTCTACTTTATATTTTTCTTTATAAGCGGCAGAAGACAGGGCATCTTTTGTGGATCCTCCATGTAATACAAAGGCCAAATGAATATTCTCCACCGGCACTCCCGATCGGACGTGCATATTGTAATAGCGATGCAAGCTTGAGATGATAGAATTTTGTTGGCCAGGGTCGGTCTGCTTACCTGCTACATCAAATATCGCTTTAAACTGTTGTGTGGTGTCCAAAGGAAAATCCGCATTGTCTATGCTGTATACCGGACCGAAATCATCAAAAACCGGTCCTGTGGATGATTTGACTTCTTGCCCAAAGACATTTGAAACTTGCAGCATAAACATAATCACCATGCAAAGCGAGGATGATTGAAATAATTTCTTCATAACCATATATATAAGACCTAGCGAAGGTTGAAAAGCATACATTAATTTCCAACCTGCCAAATTTTTCTTTTACCGGATGTTTCTCTTTTAACCAAGCAATTGATCTCCACCTAACACCCCTACTCAGACTAATCACTCTGTAATTGGGACCAAAATTAAGGCTTTTAAATCCATTAAGGCTCCTTGATCAAACACTTCTGCTGCCGAAACGATTATGTTATTGTAATCTTCCTCCATAGACAATTCCCCCACCTTTGTTTTCATAAAAGTTTCCCAGGAGCCGGAAGGCTTAACCTGACCTTGGAGGGTCTGATCCCCTGAAGAAATGATAAAAGGCTTGCCTGCTTCTTCGTCAGAAACAGACCATTCCATCCATACTTCGTAAGTACCTTTCTTAGGTAAATCAATATCCCATACCACCTTATCCTTAGCGGTAAACCATCCAAAAGCATTCCACTCAGGCATGTATTGGATATCAGGCCCCATTCCTTTTGCCTTTTCGGCAGGCAGATAGACTGTTTCATTCTCCATCGGTCTGGTAATTCCCGGAATGTTTAAACTCCCCTCCATCTCTGCTCTTTTTTCCTTTACATATTTTGCAACTGTCCCTACCGGTGCTATCCAAACCCCATTGGCCGGGTCATTGGCATATTCGCAAAGCTTTCTCAACATACTCAGGTAGGTAGTTTGACTACCTTCGGTACCATTTTCATGTCCTGCCAATACTAACCATTGACGATTTTCAGCAGCAGCTTCAATAATTGGTAAAATTTCTTCAAAGGATTTATTATCCATTTCCATTCCTGTAAGCTGGGCCATATCTGCATAATATGGATCAACTGGCGCTTCATCCTTCCAACCCCTTCCCGAGAGAAACATTTCCGAAATCAATGGGACATAACTTTGTGTTTCCAACCCTTTTCCCACAAATGACAAGCCACATGGATAAGCAAAAACTTCCGGCCGCACGCCTAACAATCGCTCTACTTCATCATTGGTATCCATCAATTCTTTTCGCATGCGTTGTATAGTATAATCTTCCAAAGCTTTATTCCTAGACCAGACAAAATTACCGCTGCAAGGGTGATAAAGAGAATGGTTACCAATCTCATGACCAGTTTCTACCACCATCTTCCAACCTTCTATATTCGGCTCCATACTTGCAGGCACCACATAGAAAGTCGCTTTCACCCCGTATTCATTCAATAAGGTTGCTCCCGGATCCGGATTACTGGCCCTTGCATCATCAAAACTCAAACTTATGGCCATTTTTTTCCCTTCCGGCCAAGGGAAGTCAGGGTTCTGTGCTTTTACATTAAACACAATGAATAATGCTAAAAGTGTGCTTACGGATATTGATTTCATCTCAGGATTGATTTATTGTTTACTTTTTAATTCACTTTCTAAATAAGACAAAACAGCTTCACCAAACTTGGTACCTGCACTAGGAACATATGGAGAAACTGTAGGCTCATAGCCCTTGTATTGCCACTCTTCCTCTGTTAGCATATACCCCAGCCAGCCATTGGTATAGCCATAGTAAAAAGTATATGGAAATGGAGAACGCTCTCTAACTTCGTTTGATATTTCACAGAACAGTTCCAAGGGGCTTGCCCAAATGCCAATTTTGTCATTGATATTAAGAAAACGGACAGGGACTTTGATGGTTTTACCTGTACCTCCCTCATCTACAATGTATTCATTTAAGGGTTCCGGCCACTTTAAAGCTTCTTTCATAGGCGTATAAAACACCATCTCTGAAGTAGAAAAAGAAACTTGATCCTCATAATTCAAAATATCATTATTGGCTGACAGGATTTTATCTCCAAGCAACCTTCTAAATTGATTCATTCTTCCAGACCTGGCATTTGGATAAACACTATAAATTGGTGCAATATTTCCTGCTGCACCATTGATGAACAGCATTGGCGCACCAGTTTTTTCTTCTACATATTTTGACACTACACCTTGAACATCCGCACTAATAAGCAGGTTCTCACCACCCAACACGGTGCCATGAATGGCATAATTGGCCACTGTAGCCATTAAGCGATGGTCCTCTTGATGTACAATTTTCAAAATCCCAATTTTCCTGTCCACCGCACCGTCAGGATTCATTCCCAAAAAGGCTTTGTCATCAATGTCTCTGGCTCTTCGGTTGATATTGGCTGCTGAGTGCCCCCAGCCTACGCCTAGGCTAGCCGGTGCCAATTCATTTATTCCTCTTTCAATTCCCGCCAATAGTTTGGTCGTCACAAGTTCAGTATAATTGGTATCAATCGGATGGGTGTAACGTTCCCCCATAAATGCTTCAGGAAGGCCCGGCGCCCCTACTTCAGGAGCTGAATGGGTATGGGTAACTGACCACCAAAAATTATTACTGGAAATCCCAAACCTCTTCTCCACCAATTCCGCCACCTTATCATAGGTGGCAGGTGATATTACACAAATATCAGTGGAGACCAATGCAAATTTGGAATCACCATCATCTAATATTAAAATTTGATGGTAAATACTATCCAGAACCCCTTCCGATAACCTGGCCCCATATCCCAATAATTGTTTGGGAACTTTCGGTGTAATATTTTCTTTGACCACCGCAGCTTTAAAATCTCCGGCAAAGGTTGTATTGTTCACTTTCTCCAAAGCTACATTCAAAGCTTTTGGAGTGGCTCCACCACTTAACTGAAAGGTTGAAAAAACCCACAGAAGCAGTACCAATGGCTTGACTTTATTTTTCATTTTCGTCGGTTAATTGAGCTTTTTAAAAGTAATTTTATTTCAATTACATTATTCTACTTTTCGAATATAAGCCAATAAATCGGCCATTTCCTGAAGTGAAATACTTTGCTCAAGCCCCGTAGGCATGGCAGACATTTCAATTAATTTTAAAGATTTAATATTCGTCCTAGCAATGCTCTTATCTATACCACCTGCATTTCTAAGGTTAATGGCCGTAGGTGTTTCAGAGGAAATAAGCCCTTGAAGCAACTCTCCACTTTGCAATTCTACTTCCCAAAGATCATATCCATCTGCAATGGATAAATTGGGGTTTAGAATATCACTCATGATACTTGCCCCACGTCTATTTTTAAGGGAAGAGAGATCGGGACCAAAGGCCATACCCAGTTCTTCTCCCATTTGATGACAAATCGCACAATTCTTCTGAAAAACAGTTGCTCCTTCAGCAATGCTCCCATTAAGGTCAAGAGCAGGTTGGTAATTGGCTATGATTTTCTCACTCTCTCCTTCCGCTCGGTTCAAAATGGCTCTAGCCCTCAATCTAAGTGCTTCATCTTTATTCGCCATCAAGCCAACACTTCTCCGCCAGCCTATAGTTGCTTTTTGAACAACACCATCTTCAAGAGCAGTCAATAAAACAGCAATTCGCTCTCCATTTGTCATCATGGCACTAATGGCGGCATCTCTAAGTTCAGGGGTAAAACCATCCCATCGCTTGAGCACCAATTGAGAAAAAGAATCGTTTTCGGGTTTACTTAAAGTACGGAAAGCCGCTAATTGGACAGGTAGGGGTTCACTAGGGTCAACCAAACTTACAAGCATATCATGGAATTGAGAAATATTGACCATGGACAAAAATCTTATCCCAATACTTCTTTCTTCCCCGCTCAATGAGTTGTTCATGGCAATTGCCTTTGCCTTGGTCAGGGCTTCTTCTTTCCCACTTAGATTGTCTAAGCCAATACCCTCTAGTACTTGGATGGCTGCACCTTTCAATTCTATGGAAGGATGTGCAAAAACACTTGAAGCCAAGAGATCTGCCGTAGCACGATTTGAACCTTCTGTTTTATTGCTTTTTATCCCTTGGGCCAAACCTCGCAAAAGTGCCGGTTGCCAATTGTATTCATTACCTGCATTCTTTTGAGTGGCTCTTTGCACCATGTTAAAAATGGCTTTTTCATCCCTACTTGCGCCAACCATAGCCGCTAGTTTTTGAACCATTCCATTATAAGCTGGAGTAGCAGTATATTGATCCAAGACCGGGTCAATCAAGCGACTACTTTGAGAAAAAGGTACTGAAAGCGCTGCCAATTGCACCCACTTGTCATCAATATCCTTAAACAACAACTCCTTCCTAACCTGAAAGGCATTTTCACTTTCAATATACCCAAGGGTTTGCATCAATTGAAACCTTACCTTAGGGTCCGGATCATCTCTCAGGGATAGTAAATGTGATTCAAGATAAGATGATTCAATTAAGAAAAATTCTGATAATTTTACTGCATTTTCTCGGACACCGGCAACCGGATCCTTAAACGAACTTGCAAGGGTTTCTTGATCTAGAGCATCCATTCCCTGCAATGTCCATAAAGCATGGAGTCTGCCCAAGGGACTTTCTCCTGAGACTGCTAATTTTTTCAAGGCAGACACTAAACTTTCAAGATTCTGATCCACAATAAGGCGCTGGGAATTCATCCTCCACCAAGCATTTTCATGAGACAAATGACTTAATAACTCCTTAGGAGAAGCTGTTGCCAAAGTCAATTTGTCTGACCAATCAATAGGGGAAGTCCCTTTAGGGGTGATCCTATAAATCCTCCCTTGGTCTGTCCCATTGTACAATGCCCCTGATTGCACCACTTCCTCGGCCATCCATTCAGGATGCTCTATAATCTGGCGATAATAATCAATTATATACAATGCCCCATCAGGTCCAACATAGGCATTTACCGGTCGAAACCAAGCATCTGTCGAAGCCAAGAATTCCTTGTCTTCATGCTCCCTTGAAGCTTTAAAACCCGTACCATCATCTTTCACAAAATCCACATGAACTA
This sequence comes from Cyclobacterium sediminis, assembly GCF_054781075.1. NCBI lineage: Bacteria > Pseudomonadati > Bacteroidota > Cytophagia > Cytophagales > Cyclobacteriaceae > Cyclobacterium > Cyclobacterium sediminis. The sequence continues at coordinate 334,250 of NZ_BAAGVC010000003.1, forward strand.
AATTACTGACCGGCTCTGAAACGAAGGTTGCCCTCTCATACCTGTCCGGAAAAGCCCCTCCCAAGTAGGCTGTAAGCCCACATGCAGATGTCATCACACCCAAATCTGTCAATAACTGGTGCTGAGGATTGATAGTTATAGGAAATACTTCTGCTCCACTCCCATGATCAGAAGAAGATTGGGTAACCTCAGTAATTACCAAATGAGGATTTCTATCTAAGTAATCTGCGGTTAATACCTCCTGTATTATATGGTTGCTATTGTTCACTAAAAACCTGTGACCAAAAGCATCTGCAGTATGACCAAATTGGGTACGACTACTTAGCAATTCCAAATCATAGGTGTCCGGTTTAAACCGAATACTTCTACCCCCTGCATTTTGGGGCAGCCTATTAATATCCGGTTTATCAGGATAAAATACATCTGTTCCTTTATCCCCTAGTAAGTCCTCATATATGGTGGTGGTTACCGCAGGTTCATGTCCCAGATAAATCCAATTGTCAAGGGCCAGTTTTGGACTGTTTACATTGTGTTGAGGGTTAGAAAGTGCAAACCCCGTTAATAGGGTTTGCCTGATATCTGCTTTTCCATCATCATCGCTGTCTTCCAAATAGTAAACATTTGGTGGATCGGTAACAATAACTCCTTTTTTCCAGCGCATGATCCCGGTAGGGACCACCAGATTATCTGCAAAAATGACACTTTCATCCATAATTCCATCCCCATCAGTATCAGACAAGCGTTTCACTTTTCCGGAGCCACTGAGGTCTAATGGATAGCCATGCATTTCGACTACGAACATCCTACCTTGTTCGTCTATTACCATATCCACAGGGTCTGCCACAAGTGGCTCCCCGGCAATCAGTTCAATTTGAAAGTCATCCTCTAAAACAAAAGTAGACAATGCATTTTCAAGGGACCTATCCTCATTGGTGGACTTTGGCTGACAAGCATAAAGCAATAGGGCAAAGCCTAATACAAAAACGGTGATACGTTGATGGTTATAAAAGCCTTTAATCACCGGAAAACTCAATTTCTTTGTTCGCATGTTAAAATTTTAATTTATTTAATCTTTTTCCTTTAAAGGAAAGTAGTAATCAACCCTAGTAAAAAAACGATAATTTACACCCCTGGATATTCATTATTCACTTTTTATCTATTCATAGCTGACGTGATTATCAACACCAAATCTAGGGCGAAAAATGAGGAATTAATAAAATCTGTAAATTGTGGGTTTTGATAAATTTATTAAAGAATTTACTATTTGCAAAACAGATTTTTATAAATGGAAATTAATGTAAATGAACGATAAACAAAACGAACATTTGAGATTCAGTAATCAGCCCTTCAACTTTCCTTCACTTATGATAAATACTTTTCACTGGAAATGAAGCGCACATTATTACCAACTGACCTAAATGCAGGAAACGAATTAAAACAAAGCCGGACCCTTTCAAAAACCAACCCTTTATCAAGCGCAAAAAGCAATAATATGCAATGGTTCTTCTATAATATGGTGTAGTTTTTTTGTTTTATAAAAGATCAAGAAACAGCACTAAGCATATTTGATGTAGAAATACAAAACCATGCCCATTACAATGGCCCACCAGATCAGTGGGTTTTTCCACCCTTTTTGTTGGCTTCTTTCACTTTTGGGTAGCGATAAGCTTTCTTTGGTCCAAATCAAACCCTCTAATTCAGCCTCACTCTTTCTTTGGGTGACCAAACTGACGAGAACGCACAGTAGCATACAGGTCCAGAAAACAATTCCTGTTCTATTAAAAAATGGCATCTCCGGAAAGAAAAACTCTACCAGTAATGACAAAGGAATGGTCAGCAAGCCTGCCGTTAATGCCCCTGCATGGGTAGTTCCTTTCCAGAATATCCCCATCAAAAACATGGTCGCGATCCCAGGGGTAAACAGGCCGTAGGCATTTAGAAGGTAAATAAATATGGGTTTTTCGGAATAATACACAAGAATACCGGTACATAATATTCCAATTAGAATTACCAAAACGCCTGTAATTCTCCCAAATCGTACAGAGGATGCTTCAGAAGCATTTGGCCGAAAATAAGGCAGGTAAACATCAATTGTCAAGATGGTTGTACAAGAGTTTATGGCTCCTGACAAGTGCGACATGATCGCCGCTATTAGTCCTGCCATCACCAGCCCTACCAAACCTGTAGGAAGCAAGTGCTCAACCAGCATGGAAAAGAGCAAGTCTGGTTTTTCCAGGTCAGGGAAAATTTTGGGTGCTACGATGGCAGGTATAATGATCAAAAGGGGAATTAAAAACTTAAGATAATCGGCGAAAATCACCCCCATACGGGCATGCCATTCATTTTTTGCCGCCAGAGTTCTTTGGACGATAAACTGATTGGTTGCATTGTAAAAGATACTAATACAAAGTAATCCTCCCAAATACATGGTCCAAGGAAAATCAGGATCATTGGCTGGCAACATCAATTCCCAATCCTTTGAAGATGCTACAATGGCTTCAATTCCACCAGATGCATCTATGGTAAAATAGGACAAAGCAACCATTCCCAATACAAGCACCGCTAGCTGCAACATTTCGGTCCATACAACTGCTCTTAATCCTCCCAATACAGTATAAACCCCAGTAAATACGGCCAAAAAAAGAATACTCGCCAGCATTGGTATTCCCAGCAAGGATTGTAACGAAATGGCTCCTAAATAAAGTACGGCACTTATCTCCACAAAAATATAAGTCAATAGTACCAAAATCGAATAGGTTGTCCTTGCTCCTCCACCAAACCTCTTTTGTAGAAATTCCGGCATGGTATAAAAACCATTCCTAATATAAAAAGGTAAAAACACCCATAACAACACATTAAAACCTACCAATATTGCTCCCCACTCTATTACAATGGCCACAAACCCTCTTTCGTAGGCCACTCCCATTACCCCTACCAAGTGATGACTACTGATATTGGCAGCAATAATACTTCCTCCTATCATCCACCATGGAAGTTTGTCACCAGCTAGAAAATAATCACGTTTACTTTCACCGGTACTTTTCCTGGAGGCATATAGCCCTAACCCAATTATTCCTACAATGTAGATGATAAATATCCCTAGGTCTAAATTCGTAAAATTGGATTCCATATTGTTTTAAAGCTAATCAGGGTTTACTGTTCATTTTATTTAACACCTCTTGAACCAAAACTTCATAAGCGCCGGCATCAAATGGCGTTTGCCACACGGTATACATGTCTTTGTCATAAAGTTCCTTTGGTGGTAAGTACCCTATATGCCCATTGACAATATTTCCCACCACCACAGGTGCAGAAGAGAATTTCTCCCGAAGGGTTTGTTGAAAAACAGCATAGGCTTCATTGGGCTGCACTACGATCAGACAATCTCCCAATTGCCAATACCAAACCTTGACTGTGACTTTAGCCCCATCACCAATTGAACTTCTCACTCCCAGTTTGCGGATAAGCCTTTCCTTTAGTACCGGATCCTCACATTCATTGATGGACTGCTTAAGCTCCTTGATGGATGGCCAAGGTTTCAATGGCAATTCAATAGTGATAATTTCAGCCGACACATTACTATTAACAGCTACAGACTCCTGCTCCCAGATGGCCAGCGGGGCCCCAGAGGCAACTGTTTCCTTGAAAAAAAGTGCTTTACCTGCAGGCGACATACATTCGAGCACAGCCAAGGCAGAAAATGCCAATTGCCTACCGTGTTTTTCCGCAAGCGCGACATTTCCTGAATATTGCTCTGCTGGAGCAAGGTCTCCGGAAGCTCCTTGAATGAACAAACTTGGAGCCCCGGTATTTTCTTTCATTACCTTTTTGAAAGTACCCGGGAAGTCCGGGGAAATTTTAAGGTTGTCCCATGCTAAGGTGGTCGGGTGGCAAGCATAATTCACAATTGTACCCATTAGCCCTCCTGCAGTATCCGTAATTCTCCCTACAAGCAAGGTGTCATCGGCAGGTTTGCTGGAATTGTAACCAACAAAATACTGATTACTTTCCGCCTCATAATAATCTCGGTTTTTAGCCAGATTACAGGTGCCATATTCCCAAGTCAGTATTCCCGAAACTTTATTCCGTAGGCATTCCTTGATTAACTCTGTACATGTTTCCCTCAAAGTATCCAAGTAAGGAGCTATCAGTTCTCCTCCGGGCTTGTCTTTATCGGCTCTATTTAGATTGGGGCCAGCGTGGGTATGGGAAAAACAAAACAAAAGTGAGGCCTCATCCAGTCCTGTTTTTTCAAGGATAAAATTCCTAACATAGGCTTCATCCTCCATATTTTTCCACCAGCCAAGATCTGCTGACAAAAAGACCATGGGGGAAGGGTTACTTTTAGTCTCAATGCTGATACAGGCAACCAATAATGGCTGATGAATACCTGTGGCCGTTGCCTGGGAAGAAGCTCCCCAGTTTTTATTATTGATCCCAATAGGGGGAGTAATATCCCTTTGTCTTATTCCAAATTCTCCTTCAAAAGGTCTAATAAATTGCTTTTTCTTAGTATTAGCAGAACTCATATTGGAAATAGTTTAGGACAATAAGGACAATCCACCATCCATGAGCAAGGTACTACCAGTCATGTGTTTATTGTTAAAATCACATAACCAGAGTACACTACTGGCAACTTCATCTGGGTGCATAATTCTTTTGATAGGTACTTTTTCTATCGCTTTTAGCTTTGCTGATTCATTGCCGTCTAATACCTGTTTACTCAAACCTGCATCCACATAGCCGGGAGCAATCTCATTTACCAGAATATCGTTAGGAGCAAGTTCTAGTGCCAAGGATTTGGACAACATCCTTAATGCTGCTTTTGACACACTGTAAGTGGGAAGGTTTTGGTGTACAGTTTCTGCAGCCCAACTTCCCACGAAAACCAACCTTCCTGACACTTTGCCTTGGAGCAACTTTTCACTGGCAAATCTTGAAAGGTAAAATGCCCCATCAAGATTCACTTTCATTTCATTAGACCACTCCGTAGGACTAATATTCATGATTCCTTTTATGGTTACTGTGGCAGCATTAGGGATAATTATATCCAGAGTCCCCAGCTCTTCTGTTGCCCGTTCAACCCACTGCTTCACTTGGGCAGGGTCTCTTACATCTACACGGTCATACAAAACCTTCACTTCAGGATTTAAAAGATTTAGGCTAGCTAAAAACGCTTGTGCTTCATCGTTTTCTTTCACATCTCCCAAAGCCACATTCGCTCCCTTCAGAACAAAAGCTTTTACTATGGACCTACCAATATCACCAAGGGCACCACTAATGATCACACAATGGTTTTTAAATGAACCAGGCATATTATTTTATATTTTATTGAAAAACCATTCCTCAGTACATGTGAATAAATAAATCTGTATTCAGACCTATTTATTCATAAGTTTTTTCACTACTTTCTCAGTTTTATCCAGCGTTTCAGTAATGTCTTTTTCGGTGTGAGCAAAGGAAATGCTACCTTGTTTGATAGGCAAAGGGAAATTATAGACACCTTCATGAATGAGTTCATTTCTATAAGCTTTATCCCACTCAAAATCATGATTCAACACAATGTCATGAAAATCTACCGGAGCGTGGTCCATAAAGTAAACACAATAAGCCGATTTTATGCGTGCCACTTTAAAAGGCTTGTCATAACGATTAAAGATATCAATCAAGCCTTTTTCCAATAATTCCCCCATGTTTTCCAGATGGTCATATACCGCAAATTCCGGAGAAGACAATTTTTTCAAAGTAGCAATAGCAGCAGCATCTGTAAATGGATGAGCATTGAAGGTACCGGCGATCAATACTCTTTTTCCTTTCTCAGGGTGGTTAAAGTAATCCATGTATTTCTTCTTTCCTCCAATCACACCTATTGGGTAACCATTGGCCACGGCCTTACCAAAAGAACTTAGATCAGGGGTAATCCCACAAATGCTTTGATAACCACCTAAAGCATGGCGAAAACCTGTTTTCACTTCATCAAAAACCAACAGAAAACCTTTTTCATCTGCCATTTCACGAAGCCCCTTGAGGTAATTCTCATTTGGTTTTACAATTCCAATGTTTTGTAAAATCGGCTCAAGAATAATACAGGCTACCGGGTATTTATCAACCACATAAGTTATTGATTCCAGATCATTGAAATTGACTACGTGAATCAGGTCTTTATGGCCTTGTGGAATCCCTGCTGACAAAGAATCATAAGGATACTCTCCCGGTGAAACCCTAGCCCCTATATCATCCAGGCTACTCATTACATTTGCCGAAACATCATTGTGCCAGCCATTGTACCCTCCCTGAATAATAATAACATGGTCTTTTTCAGTAACCGCTCTTGAAATCCGTATGGCATGATAAGTAGCTTCTGAACCGGTACAGGTCACTTGAATACTCTCAACAGTAGGCACACATGCGCAAAACAAGGCCGCCAACTCCCCTTCGTGGGTAGTAGGCCCAGCACCCATCAACACCTCATGGTTATCCATGGATTTTTTAACAGCTCCATTGATATCCGGATCATTGTGGCCTAAAAATGCCGAGGCGAAGCCTGCTTGGTAATCGATGTATTCATTTCCTTCTATATCCCAAATTCTACTTCCTTTACCCTTGGTAAAAGCAATATTAGGGTCTGATTTTCGATTTAAAGAAACAACACCTCCGGGGATCCATTTCTCGTTTGTATTAAGTAATGCTTTTGATTTTGGCCAATTATTCATAATACTAAATTGAATTATATTAAGTACACCCACTAAGGATGTCAATTATATGTCAAATGTTGGGATCTTCATGTTCTCCCCTCCCCTTAATGCCGACTGATGGGCAACTATACCGGGAGCTGTATAGGCCAGTGCTTCATGAATGTTCACCAATGGCTGTCTCCCGTTAATTACTGAGTCCACAAATTCATGAGTAATAAAGGTATGTGAACCATCATGTCCACTATTGTGCCTCATTAACTTAGGCAAAGCATCCGTATCCCACCAATCTTGTTGTTGGTAATCCTCTTTCTCTGCTCGCTTAAACAAAAATCCTGCATCATCTCTTCCCAATTCTTCAGAAGCATTGATCTTCACTTCATCTAATCCATGTGGATCTCTTGCATACAAACTCATCTTATCCCCATGCCATTCACCTCTTTCAGTCCCCATCAAAGCTCCTCTCCAACATACAGACATCCTGCTCGCATTGCCTTTATTGGTTTTGAAGAGCGCAGTTTCATTCCAGAATGGATTGTTATAAGGGTTACCTTTCAAAGCTTCACTATCATCTCCCCAACCAAGACAACTCACGTCAGTAAACCGCTCTCCTGTAACAGAAATATGGTAAGCCGTACAGTGAGTAGGATACATCATTGGGGCCATACCATGTCTCCATGTAGGCTTTCCATCCTCATAAAAAAGCACCTCAAGACCAGGGTGATGATAATCCGCTTCTACCCTGAATATATTACCAAACTTCCCTTCATTATAATATTTTCGTGCTGAAATGACCACTTGATGGTAAGCACTTGTTTCAGCCATCATATAGGTCAGACCTGTTTTATTAACAGCATTCCTAAGTCTTTCACAATCTTCTAGAGTAATCGCAGCCGGCACTGCACATAACACATGCTTGCCCGCATTCAAACAAGCAAGTACATGCTCAGCATGATCAGGTACTGGAGTAGCCACGAATACCGCTTCTACTTTTGGGTCTTTAATTAATTGCTCCAGAGATTCATAACTTTTGGAACAGTTATACACTTCCATCAATTTTTCTCTCCGGTCTTTTCGTAAATCACTAACCGCCTCTACCACGCAATTGGGATGCTCATGAAAGAAAAAGCTAGCGCCAAATCTACCTCCCACAACGGCCATTCTTAATTTTCTATCACTTTTGGGTGGGCCTGCAAAGGCAAACCTAGGACTCACTACCATTGAGGCACCGAGCATTCCTGCTGTTTTCAAAAAATTTCTTCTTTGTTTTCCCGACAATGAATTTGATTTCATAGCTATATTAAATTTTTAATGATAATTCTATAAGATGGATAAATACCCCTAAAGGCAACTATATTCGTTTAATGCTCACTAAATCCGGCTTAATAGTTAGGATTTTGAATTAATACAGGCCCTTATGGGGATTTATACAATTTATTTTAACCCCAACCTTTCTCACATTGCCAAACTGTTTAGGTTAATTAACAAGTTTTATATAATTCTCAATGCCAATTTAGCCAGATACAGTGAAAGTATGCTATAATCAAGTTATGATTAAAAAAATTTTGTTTACCAAAAATATACTTTTTTGTTTACTAAAAAAATACAACCTAGTAAATCGGAGGGTTTAATAAAGCGAAAATAAGAGATCAACCCTATTTCAATGGAAATATATAATATTGATTTTCAAGTGGTTATATCAATGATCTCAATTCACTTAATAAAAATCGCTTTGGTTAAATGACATTCCGTAGATTCCATAAAAAAATACTCTTTTCTCGAAATCACTAAGTTGCTGTCCCCGCTAAATGACCCTGCAAGTTCATCTTGCTCTCAATACAAATAATCACAGGTCTAAAGAAGCCTTTTCCCCCCTTAGCAAATGCTTCTTTAGCTCTTCTTCGGCTCGACTTAATTCTTTATTTTTAAGGGCGGAAACAACCTTTCTGTGCTCTTCATCTGTATGTTCATAATCACTCATATGAACCTGAGTTTGCCCTAATTTCTGGTGAAAAAGTGGTATATTGCTCATTTGGTAAATCTGCATTAACCTCTCATTACCAGATAGTTCAATAATTTTCTCATGAAACCTCACATCTGCTTCACAGGCCCCTTCAAAATACTCACGCTTAAACATTGTCGTAAAATCATCACATATTTCCTCCAGGATGGCAATGTCTTTCTGATCTTGTTTTAGAAAAATCAATCGCAATGCGCCCAACTCGATAATTTCTCTTACCTCACGGATCTCCTTAACATCTTCAGGCGTGAGACTTTTAACAAAAAAACCTCCCTTCTCACCGAAAACCACCAGGTTTTCACCAAGCAAACGATTCAATGCTTCTCTAACAGCCATCCTATTTACATTTAGATGAGTCGCCCAATAATCTTCCTTCAAGCGGATGCCTGAAACCAGATGATTGGACAATATCTTCCTTCTTAATTCTGAATAAACCTTAAAGGAAAGCGAATCATTTTTCATCTCAGAGTTTTTTTGTTTATAAAATGATCTAAAAATAACACAAATGGGATCATTAAAACAGGAATTTTATCACAAATCCTTCATTTTGTAAACAAAACAAGAAAACTTACGCCAGAAAGTCAGCTATTCTGTCTAAGAAATGTGTTGGCCCCACTAAAAATTTAACAGAAGCGTTTTGTTAAATATTGTTGAAGAATTAGTGTTTAGCCTTTGCCAATTCACCTCTGCTTTTAAGTCCTTTAGAATACATCCCAATTTCCTTTCCATTCCTTAAGACAGTTTCAAGTTTTAACCTCTTAAGGTCAGCAAGCCTATTTTTACTACTGGAAAGATTTATAAACTTTCCTACATCAACAACATCACGGTAAATCAACAAAAGCCTCACTATTGAAGTGAATTTATCCATGTTTGTAATATTAAGCTCCTTTTCTCTGATCTCCTGAAAACCAATGCATAGAAAGCAAACACATAACCCTCCATCATCTCCTTTAGCTTTCCTGCTTGCGTGGATGTAATCTTCTTGTAAAATGCTCAATAATTTTTAGGAAATGAGTCTATTTGGTCCAGTATTCATTATCCTTAACTTACGTAACCTTTTCCATTTTTTTGGCTTGATTCACCTGTATCAGAAAATGGATAAGCTGATGCTAGTCAGCATTATTAAAAAATAAACCACCATTTGTGGTGATAAGCATAATCACAAAGCCAACTACTTTTGCTAAACAGACCCAATAAATTGAAACAAGAATATTCCAATAAAAACCTTAACAATTATCATTATGAAAATTTACCTATGCTTTATATCTCTTTTTTTACTATTCGCTTGCATTCCTGAACAGCCAATCTCTCAAGATATTCAAACTATTACAGCAGAAATTGACGGCATTGCTTTTGAGGCCACAAAAGACCTAACTAATCCAAAGGATTTTGAAGAGATTGTGACCACTCTTGTTAATTTCTCAAACGGAATAGGATTTGTTCTAGCCTTTTCTGGAGCAGATTTCAGCATTGAAGGTATAGCCGTTGCAGACGTCAGATTGATATTGATGGGCCCTGAAATAACAGAGTTAAAACCGGGAACAGTTATTAATTCAAGAGGAACTGACTCGGAGCCACCCTATACTTCTTTAATGGCGGCAGGCCTTACGACCAAGAAACTGCTTAATGAAGAAAATGCCTACATAGCAGAAACTGATGACCTTGGTGAAATTGAGGTAACCATAACCGCATTTGATGCCACATCCAAACGAATATCTGGAACTTTTCAATTTACGGCAATTGATCCAGATAAAGACGTAAAGGTTAACATAACCAATGGGAAATTCAAAAATATAAGCTGGTAGGAATTCAATTTTAAAAACCAAAAGGTTATAAAAGCATGAAGACCGAATCATTTACATAAGAATTTCCGACATTCATTTTTTTAAAAATACACCAAATTCTATTAGAGTTGTTCTTAGCTTATTCTCAAAAATAAAACCTTTAGGAATTAACTGCCCACGTTCACGAACAAGATTTTAAATCTTTTATAACAGTTTCTTTATTGTCTTCCATAAATAGTAGTCAACCTCTAAAAGGCTATATCATATGGAAACCATCCAAACTAATGAACAGGAATTAATCAAAGCAAAAATTAATGCGCTTAAGGTCGCTGGAGAATTGATACCTGGCATTAAAATAATCCAGCGTACTCTACCCGTTGAAAATTTATTTATTTGTAAGCTTGGCTTAAAAAAATTCGGCCTAACAGAAAAGTTTTTTAGCCACCTCCCTAACTATGAATACAGGAGAATCATTTTCGATCCAAAGGATCCCAACACATGCCTTCTTGAAAGGACAAGTGCAATTGGTAGCGATCTTTCTACTAAAGAACTTTATTTGAGATACAACCAGCATCAAGAGAATCAAGAAGTAGAGCTCATTACTGTACACCATTTCCTTCCTGACAGCAATGGAAAAACCCAATATTCCTTTACACAAATCCTACCGCTAGGTCTTCAGTCTTGGGCAATTTCCAAAATTAAAAGAATTGCTCAGGAGGTGACTTTCCGTAAAAAGAACCAAAAGAAGTTTGCGCAATTAACAGAGAGAAACAAAGAGGTTCTTTCACATATTTGCCGTTGCTTAAAAGCTAAAGAGATTGCGGAAAAGCTATGTATTGGAGCAAATACAGTAAATTCTCATAAAAAACGCATCAAAGAAATTTTAGAAACCAATGAAACTTCCGACTTGATACTATATGGTTTCGCTTTTGACCTTATTTGATGCAATCCGAAGAATCTCATAAACTAAACTGTGGAGGAATATTTACTAGCTTCTTTTAACAAATGCCCACGAACTCAATAAGTTCAAACTGAAATTAGTCAGTGGCTTATAAAATCCCAGAGCCCCATTCTAATAAAAACTTAAGTCTTAATCATTTATAAATTTGATGGTATGATTGTTCAGCCAAAAAGACACTGAATTATTTTCTAATTATTCAAAGAAACTTGCTAAATTCATATCACTTTGTATCAATTTTTTCGTTTTTCATCATCATTTACACGTGATAATGTAGCCTCCCCTTTCAAGGATTCTATAAAATGACATACAAACTGGAAGACAATTAGTTGTTGAATAAAAATTTTATTCTTCAATTTAGAACTTTTACCCCTTAATTTCGATTAACAACCTATGGCAAATTCTTTTTAGCCAAAGGAAATTATTAACTTCTGAAATTTGAAAACATTATTTTTATTTTTAATACTTGCCTTGGTTGCATCTCTTCCTTCTTTCGGTCAATTGGTGGTGAAAGGCAAGATCACCGATGCTGAAACAGGAGATCCTATACCCTTTGCATCTGTTCTCTTACAAGGTACTAGCACCGGTATTTCTACTGATTTTGAAGGTAATTATTTACTAGAAAGCAACAATAGGGCAGACAGCCTGGAAGTCACCTACATAGGCTATAATTCGCAAACAAAGGTCATTGGCCCCGGGAAGGAACACACCATCAATTTTCAACTCCGCCCATCGGACTATGAAATGGAAGCCTTTGTGTTTGAAGCAGGTGAAAACCCGGCTTTTGAAATCATTAGAAAGGCCGTGGCCAAAAGAAAAGATTTCGATAAAAGAAAACTAGATGCCTACCAAACAAAAAACTATACCAAAATAGAAATCGATATAGATCATGTTTCTGAAGCTTTTACGAAAAGAAAAGCTGTCAAAAAAGTAACCGCCGTTTTGGATTCCATAAAGCAACTCACCAATGATGAAGGTGAGAAAATTTTGCCAGTCTTTTTCTCTGAAACCCTTTCTTCTTTTTACTTTAGAAACAACCCTGAATTAAAGAAGGAAGTGGTTGAAAAATCAAAAGTTACAGGTGTTGGGATTACCGATGGTGCCACCGTCTCCCAAATCACAGGATCCGCTTTTCAGGAGTATAATTTTTATAGAAATTGGTTAAACATTTTGGAAAAAGAATTTGTGTCCCCCATTGCTGATGGATGGAAAGGATTCTATGATTATGACCTTCTTGATTCCACTAAAATTGGTCAAGACTCTGTTTATGTTTTACAAGTCTATCCACTAAGAACTCAAGATTTGGCTTTTACGGGTACCATTTGGATCAATAAAAACACGTACGCCTTAAAGCAGGTTGACCTAACAATTCCTAAAGCGGCCAATCTCAATTTTATAGAAAGGATTAAAATTCAACAAGAACTTACACCTACAGATCCCGGGGCGCTTATCCCATCAAAAACCAGGGTTCAAGTTAAAATTGGACAGATAACCCCTAAAACCGCCGGACTGTTGGCCAAGTTTTACACTTCTGTTGATAGTATTCAAACAGGCAATCCCAAGCCTACCTCTTTTTTTAATCAGGCAGTAGTGCTTCAACCTGACTTTGACGCTGAAGGGGAAGATTTTTGGAATAAAAACCGCCGGGATCCGCTCAGTGAAGAAGAATTGGCTGTATTACAAATGGTAGATACTTTGAAAAAAATCCCTGTCATCCGATTTTATTCTGAAAGCTTGAAATTTCTGGCAAGTGGTTATTTACCTATAGGTAAATTGGATGTAGGACCTTGGCCCGGTTTTTTTAATTACAATAATGTTGAAGGGATACGCATAGGCGCAGGTCTTCGAACAAATTTAAAGTTTAGCGATAAATGGAAAATTGAAGGTTATGCTGCTTATGGTTTTTTGGACAGGCGGCTAAAATACTCGGGAGCAATTACAAAGATTTTGGATAGAGAAAGGTGGACAACTGTAAAAATCTCTACTCAGAAGGAAATAGATCAGGTGGGCTTAGAAATGGAGAGCCTTGAAGGCAATAGCATTTTCTTGGCTGCAAGCCGTTTTGGAACCTTTAGGAAACCTTTTATTTCCACCAATTACAGGATGGACTTAAAGCGAGAATTGTTTAAAGGGTTTACCCTTATGGGCAGCATTAAATCAAATCATTTTGATCCATTGTTTGATTTTTATTATTTAGACGAAGGTGCTTCGGAACTCAAATCAACATTTAAAACAACTGAAGGTAAAATAGGACTTCGTTATGGACGGGATGAAACTTTTATTATTAATGACAATGACAGAATATCCTTAGGCCCCGCAAAATGGCCCATTTTTGCTATCAATTACAGCAAAGGTTTTCAATGGCTCAGGGGAGAATACAACTATTCTAAGCTGAAAGTATCCATTTCTCAAAAGCTAAACATGGGTATGTTGGGGATTTCAAGGTACGAGGCGGCAGCAGGGAAAGTTTATGGAAATGTGCCCTACCCAATATTGGAAAACCACCTGGGCAATGAAACACTTTTCTATACGTCGGCAGCATTCAATACCATGAACTTCAATGAATTTACATCGGATCAATACTTCAGCTTTCGATACCGACACTTTTTTGAAGGTTTTTTACTGAATAAAATTCCTTTAATTAGAAAGTTAAAATGGCGGGCAGTCGCTAATGCAAATCTCTTGTTTGGATCGGTAAGTGAAGCCAACCTATCTCGTGTGCCCGTAATGGATCCGGATGGATTCCCTTTACAAACTTTTGGAAGCCTGGACCCTGAGACGCCCTTCTTGGAATTAGGTTATGGTGTAGAGAATATTTTTAAATTCTTTAGGGTGGATTTCTTCCACAGGATGTCCTATCTGGATAAACCTTCAGTCAAACCCTTTGCGGTTAAAGTAAGTGCACAAATAATCTTTTAAACCATATGGGAGTCCGTCCCTTGATTAAATGGAATAGAACTTGATACAAACCCTTTAGGTATTATCAATTTTGTATGCTGATTAAACAAGCACTATTAAGATGGACATGGAAAAGCTGCTTCTTCAACAAAGAGAATTTTTTGACACAGACCAAACCAAAAATATAGATTTTAGAATTAGCCAGTTAAAAAAGATTAAGGCCATCTTAAAAGAAAATGAGGACTTACTTTATGAGGCTATTTATAAAGATTTCAAGAAATCTGAATTTGAAACCTATACTACGGAATTATCCCTCCTATACCACGAAATCGATAACTTCATTAAAAACACAAAAAAATGGAGTAAACGAAAAAAGGTAGCTACCGGCATGGTTAACTTCCCTGCGAAAAGTTATATCCTTGCGGAACCTCTAGGAGTAACATTGGTTATTGGAGCTTGGAATTATCCGTATCAGCTATCCATATTGCCGGCTATCACCTCTATTGCTGCGGGTAATACTGTAATTCTTAAGCCTAGCGAATTACCTGTCAACACCTCTAAGGTGATGGCTAAATTAATCAATGATAATTTTCCGGAAAATTACTTTCATGTTGTTGAGGGTGGTGTACAAGAGACTAAGCTCTTGCTAGAACATCGCTATGATAAAATATTCTTCACCGGAAGCATTCCTGTTGGAAAAATAATTTACCAAGCTGCAGCCAAACATCTGACCCCTGTCACTTTAGAACTTGGAGGAAAAAGTCCAACTTTTGTACTCGCAGATGCTGACCTTAAAATGACTGCCAAGCGGATCGTTTGGTCCAAATTCTTAAACGCAGGCCAAACCTGCATCAGTCCCGATTATGTATTGGTAGACAAGTCCATCGAACAAGCATTTCTAGATGCCTTAAAGATGGAAATTGAAGCATCCTTTGAGAACAAGCATAAGATTGATGAAAATTATCTGCAAATAATTAATACCAAAAATTTTGACCGTCTCAGCAAACTAGTTGAAAGCGGACAGGTTTATTTTGGAGGAAATTTAGACAGAGAGGAGAGGTTTATCAGCCCTACCATCCTCCATAATGTTACTTTTTCTGACGAAGTAATGAAAGATGAGATTTTTGGGCCAATTTTACCCGTCATCTCCTTTGACAAACTGGAAAAAGCCATTTCGGAAGTAAAATCAAGACCAAAACCTTTGTCCTGCTATATTTACTCCAAGAATAGAAAAATAATCCGAAATTTACTGAAAACACTATCCTTCGGAGGTGGTGCTATAAATGATAGCGTGATGCATTTAACCAATAGCAAGCTCCCCTTTGGAGGTGTTGGATTTAGTGGGATTGGCAGTTACCACGGGAAGGCCGGATTTGACTCATTTACCCATTATAAAAGCATTTTAGACAAACCTTTTTGGTTTGAACCAAACATTAAATATGCGCCCTATTCAAAATGTAAGAAAGCAATTATACAGTGGATGATGGAGTAAAGCCTCTAATCAAATGATATTCAAGGCCTGTTCTTTAATTTTCTCCAGCTCATCTTTCATATTGATCACGTGATGCTGTATTGAAGAATCGTTTGCCTTGGAACCGATTGTATTGATTTCTCTCCCCATCTCCTGACTGACAAAGCCCATTTTTTTTCCCTCAGACTTTTGAGATTTCAATACTTCAGCGAAAAGATTCAAATGGGCTTCTAACCTTACGATCTCTTCAGTAATGTCTAATTTCTCAAAATAATAAATGAGTTCTTGTTCAAATCGATTTTCATCAAAATCTTGTTCTTTAACCCACTCAGAAAAGTTATTTCTAATCTTCTCTATCAATCGGTTTTTCCGAACAGGCACCAAGGTTTTAATGCTATTTAAATTATCGGTGATAATGGAAAGACTATCCTGAAATTTTTCCATCAAAACAGCCCCTTCATTGACTCTAAACTGATCACAATCTTTCAGGGCATCGTTGAGTACCGGCAAAATAACCTTCCAACCCTCATTATAATCTGCCTTCTCAACATTCACTGTACTGACTCCCGGAGACTGTAAGGAAAGCTTAAAAATATCATCAGTAGACCCATTCACCATTGCGGCCATTTCTGAGTATTTCTGATGGTACTTTTGAAAAAGTTCTTCCTGTATTACTATGGGAAGGTCATCTTCTTTTTTAGAGTTAAATTCAATGGACACATTGACTTTACCTCTTTCAAGGATTCCTGAAACAGCACTTTTTACTTCCGCTTCTTTTTCTGAAAACTGCTTAGAAGCCCTAAAATTAAGGTCTAAAAACTTGGAATTAAGGGTTTTAACCTCTACTTGAATCGTATAATTGTCGTCCTCATATACCGCCAGGCCAAAGCCTGTCATGGATTTTATCATTTTAAAAGATTTTGTATCTAAAAATTATAACCCAAAGTTACATAAAATCTCGTTTTTTCCACCGTATAATTTCGTATGGGTCGGGCAGCATCAAACTTAACGTAATAATTTAAAAGAACAGTTCTTACACCCGCACCATAACTTTGGAGCCATGGATTATTGAAATTGTTTAATGTAATTACAAAAGGGGAACCTTCTGTATTGATCACTTCAGTGTTCTGATCATTGACACGCTCCCAAGGTGCCGAGTTTGACCAAGAAGAGCCTGCGTCATAAAAACCTACCAATTGGAAATTCCGGATAAAATTTGAAGTGATATTTCCTCTAGACAAATAAGAAAACAATGGGATTCTTAATTCAGAACTAAAGGTAATGACATTATTCCCCCGGATTTCATCATAATCAAAACCCCGTAAATCCACAAATTCAGTAAAAAGAAGGTTAGAGTTTTCCACCCCATCTTCATTTCTGATAGGTGATACTTCCGGTCGGTTGGTCGGTGGCTGATAGAATTTATTAAACAACCAATTTTGCATTCCTCCAACCAAGTATTGTTGAGGGTTTTGACCAAAGTAACTTCCTGCATACAGTCTAGTGGCCAAGGTAATGTTTTTATGAATTTTTTGGTAATTTCTTAAATCAAGGTAAACATTGCTAAAAGACCTATCACTGTGATTCAACCCTTGATAATGCAACATGCCTATTTTACCCTTGAAACCTTGTTCCATATGCAAGCCCAACTGTCTGGTTTTATCCACCACCACTTCCGCACTTCCTCCGGCATAATTTACATCCAATCGATTTTGAGGACCATCACCTCCTCTAATGATTGAGTCAGGATTTAAATTAAAATACTGGGTTTTGGCAATAAATGGTGAAAGACTTACCCTGGCACTTGTGGATAAGGGATAAGAAACACCTACTTCAGTTTTGCTAAGCACGTATTTCTGAAAAGTAAGGTCTCCTTCACTCCTCATGATTGATCTTCGATCAAACCTGCCGCTTATGTCCAATTTGTATTTCCTGTATTCATATTCGAAATATAGATCACTTCCCGAACGAAAATCAAGTGCTGTTAGTATTCCTCCTTTGATGGCATGGTTGTCTAACAAATCGGTCATTTGCCCACTTAGCTTTAAGCCAAAGCCCCGCAAGGGGTCAATCACAAATGAAGTGTTCAAGCTACTTGTAATGAATTGTGGCACATAATCTCTGGGACCTTGTACCCGCTTCACCATGTTTTGCTGCCTGAAAGCATCTAAAATATCGCTTCTACGGTCTGCAAGGCCTGAAGGATCTTCTACAGGCTTGGCAGACTGCTGCCCATAAAGGTTAGGAATGGTATCAAAAGTATAATTATCCGTATCCAGCCCCCCTTCAGTTTCAAACCTTAACCGGTCTACGTTTATGGCCGTGGTTTTTTGATCGGCTTGACCGGGAACACTGTCCGTTACTGTCGAAATACTTTCCGGTAAATTCGTTTCTTCCAGCACCTGAGAATCTTCCCCCGACAACAAGCCTTCAAGATCTACTCCGGCAACACTGGTATCAGCAGGGGTCAACAATACGTCCTGACCTGAGGCATCGGAAGTGGGTTCTTCAGCATCTTCCTTCTCTTCTTCTTGTCTTTGTATTCTTCGGTCAGAAATTCTTTTGTTAACTGCCTTGGCCTGTTCCAATTGAACCCGTGGTGTACTTGGGGTAAATTGGTCCATATTGGGAAAAGTTTCCAAGACGAGCTTGCTGCGACTCCCATCCTTTATCGAATATGCCCACTTGTTGTTTTCCACATCATAATCAAAAGATTCCAAACTATTGTTAAAGGCAGATACCTGACTTGAAACATTACTCCCCAAACCCAAGCGCATCAAATTGGTAATCCCACTCTGCTCACTTAAATATAGGATAGTTGCATTATTCAGCTTTTCCGGATAAAGATTAACATGGTTCAAATTCGTCAATCTCGTTTCTGAAATTGAATCTCCTAAACTAAGTTGAAACAGGTTGTAATAATCAGGAAAGTTGTGCACATCAATAACTCCTGTTAACAGGCTATCCGCTAAGTCAACTTTATTGGAAGCATATATTATTGTAGAATCATTGAGGTAAACAGGCGTTCTATTGTCAAACACATCATTTGTAATTCTTCTCCCCTGCCCTTTCATATTTAGCGTATACACATCTGTATTGCCATTATTAATGGCTGACAGCACCATGGTACGTCCATCAGGTGAAAAGTCAAGGTCTAAAATCTGCGTAATATTTCTTAAAAATATTTTATCTTGACTACTACCGTCTATAGCTCTCATTCTTAGGGTAGTCACCCCCCTTTTGAATGTCCCTATTACCAAGTTTAGGGTATCTCTCCAGGCAATGGCCGGGGTAGTATAATCCGCTTCCTGCTCAAAAGAGGAATAGCCACCTTTATAAATCACATTTTCTCTACCGGTAGCTACCTCTCTAATTTTGACTTTATATTTCCCCTCCACGTTCTCTACATATGCGAGGTTTTTACCATCAGGGCTAAAACTTATGCCTGTAATTTCTCCAAAACGATTTTTTGGCGTCACGTTAATCACGTTTTGCTCGTTGATATCCTTAAAGGTTTCAAAAACTCCGGAATTTATATCCCTATAAAATTTGGCCCACTCTGTAGAAAAGTCTTTGAATTTCCTGCCAAGGGTATTGGCTATACTTGTCGCCTCATTTCTATTGATCCTGCTAAGATTCAAAATACTTGAAATATACCTTCTCCCATATTTCTCCACTACATAATTCCAAATAGATTGCCCCACCAAGCCGGCCTCCTCATTTTGAAGTTTAAAGAGTTTAGGGTTGTCGTTTTCTCTTAAATAATGGCGGACAAAATCATCCATCTCTCTGCTCCAACCATAGGCCAGGTATTTCGCTGCACCATCGATAAACCAATCCGGAAAATTATTAACTAGGTTAGATTGGAAGGCATCTGAAATGCTAGAGCCGTATAGCATCTCCTCTATGATAATTTTTGACGTTTTGTATATCAATTCCTTCTTAAATTCTTCCCATGAACCTACATATGCAGCTTCTGTAAGGAGTTTACTGAAGAAAGTTTGTCCATCAACAGTAAAATTATTTGTGTTGAGGTTCAAATTACTTTCTAACAACTCCTGGTTGGAGTTGTAAATAAAAATCTTCGGTTTGGTATAGGCCACATACCCTATGGATTGAGTTAAATCATCAAATTCACTCTCTAAAAAATCTATGGCCCTGCGTGCATTTCTTTGGCCACCATCATAATAATACACCTCGAAATTATTGGATGCGAAAAAGTACCATTCCTTGTTTTTATGCTGAACTCTATTTTTTCCAAACTTCTCCTTATTAAACTGCGCCAATAGTTCACCGCTATTGAAGCTGGAGGCAAGGATACATATTAGTAGTAAATATTTAAGTCTCATTTAGGTGCCTTAGAATTTTTAGCCAATGTTTTAAATATACTTAAAAAATCTATTTATGTTCACTTCTTTCTCAGGTTCCTCTCCACAAATTAAAAGATTCACCATCTGATTACTTAAATAAGGCACTAAAGAAACACCTTTAGCACCAAATCCACCGAATATATAAACGCTTTCTTCGCTCGGATGTTTTCCAAGCACCGGTTTTCTATCTCTAATGCCCGGTCTGATCCCCACTTGATGGTCAATAATTTCAATTACTTCTTTGGATATTAACTGCTCCAATTTATCAAGAATTTCTTTTTTCCCCTTTTCAGTTGGACTTAAATTAACCTCTGAATTAATGTAAGTAGAGCCCACTTTGCCAACCCCTTTGCCTAAGTCAATTCTAAACACCCCCCTATTAACAATTTCAGAAGATGTAAAATCCTGTTTAACAGTCAGAATCTCACCTTTTACAGGTATAAATGGTATCCAGTTAAAAAAAGAACTCTCTCTTGCTTGTATTCCATTGGCAAAGACAATTTTATTCGCCTTAATTCCTTTGTATTCCCAATGACCATCATGGGTAAGTCTCAAATCTTTTTCTTCCAGAGAGCAGTTGGTAAGCATGCCTTTACCTTTTAGCCAAGCTCCAAAGCTATGCACCAGTTTACGGGTATCAATATAGCCTGTAGACTTTAGCAATAAACCTCCAAACGGATCATTTACCCCTTGATGGCGAGAACTCGAATAAACCTTATCAATAAAGGCGTCATACTGTGGATCAGCACTCTTAGCCAGCCATTCATTCTGCTCTTCAAATGAAATAAATGGCCGATAAACACCTATTGGATGTACAAATTTTTGTCCAAGTAAAGCTTCCATTTGATGGTAAAACGGTTCTATCTCCTTAAATAGTGCATCTGCCTTCCAGGTTTTCACCAAATTTCTTCCGGTAACCGGATTATAAAGTCCAGCTGCAATTTTTGAACTACTGTTTGGATCAGCATCATCTATTAAATGTACTTTTAGTCCTTTTTGAATAAGTCTATGGGACAAAACCGTACCCGCCAATCCCTGACCAATAAGTAAAAAATCCACTTCCATGCCTAAAATTAAATCATTCTTTGTTATTTTGATGCAGGAATTCAAATCATTTTAAAATGCTGCAAATTAAATCCTTTACCTTCAACCCTTTTTCCGAAAATACTTACATCCTATATGACGACACCAAAGAAGCACTGATCATCGACCCCGGTTGCTATGAAAAACGTGAAAAAGGAATATTGTATGATTTCATTGCCAAAGAGCAGTTAAATCCGGTAAAAATCATCAATACCCATTGTCACATTGATCATGTTTTGGGCAACGCCTTTATCAAAAAAACGTACAATACCCCTTTGTGGTTTCATGAAAAAGAAGAAGCCATTTTATTGGCAGTAGGTACTTATGCCCCCAATTACGGGTTCGCACAATACCAAGCTAGTACGGTTGATCATTTTCTTCAAGAAGGTGAAATAGTAAATTTCGGCAACACCGAATTAATACCAATTTGGGTACCCGGACATTCACCCGGACACTTGGTTTTGTACCATGAAGCTTCAAAAAATTGCATTGCCGGCGACACCTTGTTTCAAGGAAGTATCGGCAGAACAGATTTACCGGGAGGGGACCATGACACCCTTATCCATTCAATAAAAGACAAACTTTTCTCTTTACCTGATGAGGTAGTCATCTATCCCGGCCATGGCCCAACCACTACCATTGGTTCTGAAAAATTAAACAATCCCTTTGTAGGAAAAAACGCAAGAAATTGACCATAAAAAAACACATACCGAATGCCCTTACCAGCTTGAATTTACTTTCCGGAATGATTGGAATTCATTATGTGATGGTCAATGGCCCTTTTTACGGTTTTTATTTTATCATTGCAGCAGCCATCTTAGATTTTTTCGATGGCTTCGCTGCTAGGATGCTTAAAGTGCAAAGCCCAATTGGTAAAGAGCTTGATAGCTTGGCAGATCTGGTCACCTTTGGAGTTTTACCTTCCTTTATTTTATTTTTGCTTTTGGAAGCTGTAAGTCCTTACGAATGGCTGCCCTATGTCGCTTTTCTAATTGGCATACAGTCTGCCCTAAGGTTGGCAAAATTCAATATTGACGACAGGCAGGCAGACAGCTTTATTGGGGTTCCTACCCCGGCCAATGCTTTGTTTTTCTCAACCTTACCCCTATTAGGGACTTCCGTGATTTGGATAGAAAATGGACTGGAAAACCCATGGGTACTAACCGGTTTGACCCTCACCTTTTCATTTTTGCTTACTGCGGAGCTTCCATTACTGGCACTTAAATTCAAACACTTTAAATGGAAAGGCAACCAATGGCGCTACCTAGTACTAATCATTTCGGGGATAAGTGTTTTGCTATTTGGATTGGCAGGAATTCCAATCGCTGTGCTTTCCTATATTTGTCTGTCATTGGTCAATAATTTGGTGGGCGGTCATGAAGAAAAGAATTAGATATATATTCCTTTTTTTGGCCGGAATAATAGCCGGTTTTCCCCCTGTCCAAGCACAGAAAATGTATAAATTTCCTGTTTTTGAAGAGGGAGTCTACCATTTAAGTCAAGAGCAAGCCACAAACTGGAACTTGGGAAGCATCGATGAAATTCAGATTTTAGGACATCCCGGAATGCTCGACCAGAAAATTGACAGCAGTATATTTTCATATAAAGAAGTTCCTCAAAAAATTATTGACCATAAACTGTATTTCTTTTTGGAAGGGGCAGATCAGATCTTGACTGAGAACGGTTCAGCTCAACTAAACAGCCACCCATATACAGATACACTTTATTACCTACTTCAAACAGGAAGGCCAAGTACAAACCCTATCTTACCGGTAGGGGTTGCAGAAGGGATCGAGGTTAACAGTGACACTCCCAGTATTCTTTATCAAATGGTAAGCCATAAAGCCGAGGAAGACAATCTGCTAAGTTCAGGAAGAGATTGGTTTGGTTATCGTACATTTAATGGTGGCAGCCATATCATTGAAATACCTCATCCGGTCACCAAGGTAGAAGGCAGGGTACTTATGTGGGCGCAAACAATGGCTCAATCATTTTCTGAGAGCACCCTCACCTTTGCAACCAACAACCAGGTGATTGGTTCATCAGATATTTCTTCCATACCCAATAGTCGGTACGCAATAAAAGGAAGGGAAACAAACTTTGAAGCCGACTTCCCGACTACCGAAGGGAATACCCTTCAGGAAATAGTGCTTACTTATTCCTCAACTGATGCCAATGGGGCCGGCTACCTTAAGAACATTCTTTTAGCATATCCGTTTTCCTCCTCCCAGTTAACTGCCGGGATTTATTATAACCTTGACCTTTCCCCGTACCAAATCGAAACGGGCTTATCAGACATTTGGGATGTTGGAAATTTTTACGAGGTAAAAGAATTAAACAACTACGAACCACTAGCCGGCACGGTAAAAAAAATTGCAGTCTTTGACCAAAATAACACTTTAGAAATTGAGGAACCGGAAACAGTAATGTCACGGTCAGAACTCCTTTCAGGGGAGCCTGAGTTTATTATCATTACCAATGACTTGCTCTACAATCAGGCAAAAAGGCTTGCTGATTTCAAAAATTCCATGGGTTTAGCTACCGAACTAGTATTGACCAATGATATCTATGACAGTTACGGTTATGGCAACCCCGATATTTCCAGTATTAGAAATTTCCTTGCTGATTATTGGCACAGCACCAAACGCTTAAAAAATGTACTGTTTTTTGGGAAAGGAAGCTTTGACTACAAACATAAACTTGGCGGCAGACCTAATCTAGTCCCGACTTACAGCTCCCGAGTAAGTTTAAATCCACTGACAACCTACGGATCTGATGATTATTTTGGTTTTTTAGAAATTGGAGAGGGTGATTGGCTGGAAACACCGGAAGGGGACCATAAACTTAAAATTGGAGTCGGAAGGATCCCGGCCATCAATAGCAGAGAAGCAAAAATCGCTGTAGATAAAATCATCAGTTACCAAAATGGAAACCGAGGAGATTGGAAAAAGAAACTTCTATTTGTTGCAGATGATGGAGACAATAACGTTCACTTGAATGACTCAGAAAAACATACCGCTTTCCTATATGAACAGGCACCGGCATATGAACTTAGAAAACTATACTTGGACAATTTTCAACAAGAGGAAACCAACAATCTGCAAACAGCAACAGCAGCCAGAGAAACCCTTATTGAGGAAATAGAGGAAGGTGTTTTACTTCTAAATTATATTGGTCATGGAAACGAGCTTAATTTAACAGCTGAAGGGTTATTTAGTGTAAGTGATATTGAAGATTGGCCGGTGAGTACAAAATTTCCCATTATGGTTACTGCCACCTGTGAGTTTGGAAGACATGATAGTCCCTATATTCGCTCCGGGGCAGAGGAGCTTTTGCTGGCTGAGCAAAAGGGTGTCATCGCTATGCTTACCACCGGAAGACCGGTATTCAGCAGCATTAATTATGCATTAAACAAAGCATTCGTTGCTGCTGCCTTTACCCGGAATGAAGCCATCACCTTGGGTGAAATATTTAAAGAAACCAAAAACAATAGCTTAAACGGACCATTGAACCGTAATTTTTCACTGCTTGGAGACCCTTCACTAAAACTAGACATTCCCCTATATAAGGCAAGTGCAAAAGAATGGATAGAAGTGGACACCCAAATAACCACAGACGAACTAAGTGGATTGAATCGGCTTGAATACAGTGGGAATATCGAAGACCCTATGACCGGTTCCCTTGTGAGTCAATTTGATGGCAGTTATGAAATAACCATTCATGGACCGGCGGAAGAAGTAGAAACTCTTGGAGATGAAAGCCCAAAAACCAACTATTTGGCCTATAATCAGCCTTTGTTCCGAGGAACCGGAGAAGTGGTTCAAGGTTTATTTAAAGGAGAAGTTTTACTTCCTTTTTTAGAGAATTTTTCCAATAGTGATTTTAGGATCAATCTATTTGCTATGGATGAGAGCCTCAATAAAGAAGCTTTCGGTAGCACCAAGATTCCCTATCAAATAAAACCTATAGGGCATCAACCCGAAGAGGTCGGCCCTGAGATACAGTTATGGATAGCGGATAGTATAAAGAGTAAGACTAGCATCTCGTCTCGAAACGCACCCATTTGGATTCAAGTATCGGATAATTCAGGCATACATACAATTGATGCAGCAGGTTTGACCCTTCAAATAAACGAAGGTGATCCAATTTCACTGATTGACCAATATCAAGCCATAGATGGGACCTATACTACCGGAAGGGTAAAAACCTGGGTTTATGAATTGAACGAAGGTGTTAACGATTTGGTCATTACAGCTAAAGACCAGTTGGGCAATAGCACAAAACAGCGAGAAAAGGTTGAGGTCCAAGGTAGTAAGCAACTAAAAATCGAAAATCTTTTGGTTTACCCAAACCCAGCTAGTGACCATGTTCATTTTAAGGTAATGCATAATCGCCTAGGAGAGACCCTTACTTTAGACCTTAGCATATTTTCTTTACAAGGAACTGAAATATTTTCTTATAAAGGACGTTTTCCAAAAGTTGAACGGTCAATAATAGACAGTCAATGGATATTTTTAAACAGTAATTCCAAAAATCTAATAAAAGGAACTTATCTTTACAATTTAAATTTATATTCTGAGGATGATGCAACTTCAGATATATTAGCAGGTAAAATCATTATTCAATGAAAGCAATTAAAAATAGTCTCCCCATTTTTACTTTTTTGTTGGCCTTCGGCTTCTTTCATGTCGAAACCAAAGCACAAAATTCCGTAGTCCTTTCCAGGCAAGACCCCAACAGGAGAGTGATCATTACGGCTGTTCCATTTTTAAACTTTGCGCCTGACAGTAGGCATTCTGCCATGGGAGACGTGGGAGTAGCGACTTCTCCGGATGCAAATTCCGCACATTGGAATGCAGGAAAACTGGCATTTATTGAGGATGATATGGGTTTTTCCCTGTCTTATTCTCCTTGGCTGGGTAGGCTAGTTCCTGATATGTCTCTCAATTATTTGACGGGTTACAAAAAAATAGATGATGTATCTGCTTTTGGTATAGACCTCCGATATTTCAATATGGGAGATATTGCTTTAACAGATGGTCAAGGTAATTCTTTGGGAGATTTTAGCCCCAGAGATATCGCCATAGGTGGTACTTATTCAAGAAAACTTTCAGATAACTTATCATTAGGGATCAGTGCAAGGTTTATTCACTCCAATTTATCCGGGAATATAAGTGCATCAGGGGGCAACGAAAGTAGACCCGGTGTATCTTTAGGCACAGATGTTGGTCTTTACCACACCTCAGAAATTCTAATCTCAGATAAGGAAGGGGAATTGTCTTGGGGAATTAACCTTTCCAATATTGGACCTAAGATCACCTACAACAGCGCTGATGACCTTGATTACCTGCCTACTAATTTCAGGATAGGTTCTGCCCTTACCATCCCTATGGATGAGTTGAATAAAATTACTTTTGCCCTAGACTTAAATAAACTTATGGTGCCTAGTCCTCCTATCTATAGGGAAGATGAAAATGGGCAGTTGGTTATTGACCCTAACACCGGTAATCCACAAATTGAGGCAGGAAAAGACCCTTCGAGACCTTTGATAAGCGGTATGTTCGGATCATTTGTAGATGCTCCGGATGGATTCAGGGAAGAATTGCAAGAACTGATGATATCCTTCGGAACTGAGTATTCCTATGATGATAAATTTGCGCTTAGATTGGGGTATTTTTATGAAAATGCAAGCAAAGGAGGAAGAAGATACTTCACCATGGGTGTCGGCTTCAAATACAACCGTTTAGGCTTTGACTTTTCTTATTTAGTACCACAAGTTCAAAACCACCCATTGGCAGAAACCCTTAGATTTAGCTTGCAATACAACGTTCAAAAATGAGTATAGACCGAAGTCTAGCACCTCCTTATAGCATTCCGGAAAAAATCCATTTGAATCCACCCGAGAAAAGGGTATTGCCAAATGGTACCCCAATATATTACATTCCATTCCCCAATATAGAAGCAATAAAGATTGAGGTAGTCTTTCCAATAAATAACAGCAAAGATCAGCACAGCAATCCTTTGCAGCCCTTTTTTATGCTGTACATGTTGTTGGAAGGTACCAAAACCATGAACTCGGAAAAATTGGATGATTTTTTTGATTTCCATGCCTCCGAGGTGGATATAATATCAGGATATGAAAGGCAAGGCTTGAGTTTATTGACAACAAAAAAGCATCTATTAGAGGTTTTGCCTGTATTCAGGTCCTTATTTACAGAGGCAGTCTTTCCGGAAAAAGAACTAAAAAAGAGGAAATCTCAGAAAAAGCTAAGCATCAGTATTAAAAATGAGCAAACCTCGGCACGTGCCAACCAGTTGATCCGGAAAAGTCTTTTTGAAAAAGACCACCCCTTCGGTTATCAGGTCACTGAAGACGATGTTGATGCGGTTCAACAAAATGACCTGATAGCATATTACGAAAAAGATTTTTTGCTATCTCCACAAATATTCCTTACAGGACAGCTATCTGAAAAAGACCTGAAACAAATAGAATTACTGTTTAGTGATTTGCCTCTTTCTCCTAAAACACCTCATTTACTACCAACAGGCCTCGTTCAGCCATCAAAGTTGCTTGAAAAAAAACCTGAAGCCGTACAGTCCAGTATAAGGATTGCCAAGTGGATGATTCCTAAATCTCATCCCGACTATCCTGCCTTGTCTGTTCTTAATACGCTCTTGGGTGGGTATTTTGGCAGCAGGCTGATCAAAAATATTCGGGAAGAGAAAGGTTACACTTATGGCATCAATAGCTTCCTGGGTGAATTAAATGGAAATGAATACTGGATGACAGTGGCCGATGTAAAGGGAGGCTATGGTGAAGCGGTTATTCAAGAGGTTTACAAGGAAATTGAACGGCTTAAAACAGAACCTGTTCCGGCCGGTGAACTAGAAATCATAAAAAATTATCTAGCAGGAAGCATCTTGGCTAATTTCAGCAGTCCTTTCGATCAGATGAGTCATTTCCAGCATGTACATTTCCAAGGCCTTAATTTTGATTATTACACCCGCCATCTTGATTATATCAAAAACTTTGATGGCGGGGACATTATGACAATGGCCAATAAGTACTTCAATGAAAAAGAAATGCTTGAGGTAATCGTAGGCGCAGGATAAGCTGACCAATTATTTGAAAGGTTTTTGCCTCCACTTTTCATACAAAGAAGAAAAATCTACCTTGGCTATTGTCCAAAGAGAAAAAAACACATAGCTTACCCCCAAAGGATAAAGCTCATTGTATAAGTCCAACATCTTTTGGGCCACCTCAAAATTAGCTGACACGGTCGCATGTTTAATTTCATGAATTAATCTTTGCTGAAGGGCCTTTTTTTCTGCTTTGGTAGTTACCATAGTGGCTATTTTTTTACATACCTGATAGGTAGAAGGCAATAAATGGGACTTCCTGGACCTATACTGCTGCTGAGAAAGCGACTCCTTTAGCATTCGTTTATTTACTGTGATATGGTCTCCATAAACAAAAGAATACCTTGAGGACATCCTTACCAAAATATCAAAATCTTCATAATTTAGGCTTTCATCATAGCAACCAATCTCTTCAAATGCCCTGGCATCCATAACCAAGGTGGGTGAGCTAATGGCATACCTACGAATCAACTCAGCGAAAACATTCCCGGAAGCAACCTTTCCGCTTGCCTTTCCCAAGGCATCTGTAGGGTAAAAGGTTTGGCTTTTTCCACTTGGGAAATGCTCAAAGGAATTGCAGAAATAAACCTTGGCATCACTTTGACTCAAGTGGGTCATGGCAAATTCCAAATGCTTAGGTTCAAAAAAATCATCCGCTGCCAAGTCCACCATAAAATCTCCATTGGAACTCTCAAAAGCTTGATTAAAAGCCTTACAATAATTCAATTTTTGATCGTAAAAGAATGTCTTCACCGGAATTTTATTGTTGTTTTCTTTCAGCCATGATTTTATTTTCGCTTTGGAATGATCTGTACTGCCATTGTCAATAATCTTGAGTTCAATAGGCCTGTAAGTCTGACATACAATGCTTTCCAATGCTTGCACAACATATTCCGCCTGATTATAACAAGTGCAAATCACCGTTACTAGAGACTTTTCTTTTGTTTGCCTTTCGACACTAGGGCTTGATCTCTTCATCCAATTCATTCAAATCCCTAAATTAGCAAATGAAAACGGAGAAAATTAATCTAAACAAATAATAATGGAGGACACTTATCGCAGTATTGAAAAGCCTTCGCAGGGTATTTATAAGGAAAAAGGTAGCAAATTTCTATCATTTGCCTACCCTGTAGCAAACGAAGAAGAAATACAAGATTTGATCCACCAATTAAAGAAGCAATACCATGATGCGCGGCACCATTGCTATGCCTATATCTTGGGGAAAGACATGAAAAATTTCCGATCCAATGACGACGGCGAACCCAATCATAGTGCCGGAGATCCCATCTTGGGACAAATCAAATCAAATGAATTAACCCAAATTTTGATTGTAGTAGTCAGGTATTTTGGTGGCACCAAATTAGGAGTTGGAGGGCTAATCCGGGCTTATAAAACAGCTGCTGCTGAAGCAATCGCTTCCTCAGAAATTGTCGAGAAAACCGTTATGGTACCCATTGAGTTTTCTTTTGGCTACTTATCTATGGATGAGATTATGAGAACTGTTAAAAAATACGACCTGAAGATTATTTCTCAAGAATTTGACAACAGTTGCAGAATAAAGGTGGCATGTCGGGAAAGCCTTGCGGAAGAGGTAATAGGCGTTTTATCTGAAGTCCCTACCTCCAGCCAAATCAAGTAGTGAATAGCTCATCCAAATACCCTTCTTTGTATAATTTACGGAAAATTTCAAGGCAAGCCCAAGCATCAGTAGCAGCATAAAGCATTTGTTTGGCAGTCAAAACCGGAGCTTCCCAGTTGGACACCTGCTCTGATTTAGAAATTCTAATGCCCAATACCATTGCGCTAAGGTTGCGAACGCCAACATTCAAGAATCCAACTCGCTTTAACTCCTCATTTAAATCGAAGAAGGCATCAGGCTTGAAATTGGGAGAGATCTTTTTTAATGCTTTTAAGTCATCCCTTACTGCAGCCCCTACTTTCACAATATTGGGATCTTCCAAAATGGCTTTGGCACTCGAGGGGAAACCAAAATGATTGATCCTTATTAAATAGGCATTCTCAGTAGTTGAAAGTTGAAGTAAGGCCACATCGTAGCTCACCCCTTTTTTAAATGCAGGTCTGGTTTCAGTATCAAAACCAATTATTTTGCTTGACAATAAATCTTTTTCCATTTCTTGAAGACTTTTTTCGTCTTCAACAAGGATAATATTACCCGTAAAAGCACCTAGGTCCAATGCATTGACTTCTTCTTTGCTTATCTTCAATGGTATCATGCCAAGCTTTCTTCTTTATTAATTGATTTCATTTCTTTTTCAGAATAGTAGTTGATTCCCCAATTTAAATAGCCAAATAGTAGGGTCATAAAAGGGCTAATTATATTGAAAAAACAATAGGGTGCGTAGGTTAAAGTGGCCACACCCAAAACAGATGCCTGCGTTGCTCCACAAGTATTCCAAGGGATCAAGACAGAAGTCACCGTAGCACTATCTTCCAATGTTCTACTTAAGTTTTCCCCTTTCAACCCCCGTTTTCTATAGATGTCTGCATACATCCTTCCCGGTACTAAAATTGCCAGGTATTGATCAGAAGTAGTAATATTAAAAAACAATCCGGTGCCCACTGTAGATGCGATCAAGGATCCCACCGAGTTGACCTTGCTTATGACTGCTTCAGCAATAACACTTAGCATTCCGGAAACCTCCAGAATACCTCCAAAGGCCATGGCACAAATAATCAACCAGACCGTGTACAACATGCCGGCCATTCCTCCTGTTACCAATAGCTCATTCACTATATTATTAGAGGTGACAATCATTGTTTCACCGTAGAGAGAGCGAAACACTATTACAAATGATTTAAATCCTATCCCTCCTTCTAACTCTGAAATCATGGCCAGCTCATGAATGACCTCCTGCTGAAAGAGAACGGCAAATATGCCTCCTAAAATTGATCCGGCCAATAACACAGGAATAGCAGGCGCTTTTTTAATGATAAGGAAAATTACAATTAACGGGACCAAAAACAACCAAGCATTGATATTGAAGGTATTGGAAATCACATGAGAAATGTCCTCCACCTGACCTACAATCCCTTCAGGCTTGTTCAATAGCCCTATCACTCCAAATATTATCAAGGTAATAGTGATGGAAGGTATGGTAGTCTTCATCATGTGCTTGATATGGGTGAACAAATCTGTGCCGGCCATGGCGGGTGCCAAGTTGGTGGTATCTGAAAGTGGAGACATTTTGTCTCCAAAATAAGCTCCGGAAATAATGGCTCCACCAATTAGCCCTTCACTGAAACCCAAAGCTTTTCCTATACCCAATAAGGCCACCCCAACCGTTGCTACGGTGGTCCAGCTACTCCCTGTTGCAATGGAAACCACCCCACAAACCACACAAGCTGCGAGTAAAAACACGGTTGGATTCAACACTTTAAGCCCGTAATAGATCATTGCAGGAACAATTCCGCTCAACATCCAGGTACCAGCTAAAGCACCAATCAACAATAGGATTAAAATAGAAGACATGGCAGATGAAATACTATTGATTATACCTTTTTCAACAGCTGCCCATTTCACCTTTAACCTAAAAACCGCAATTAATCCTGCCACTCCACTAGCGAAAATAAGCACCAATTGATTGGATCCTGACAAGCCTTCTGTCCCAAACACTTTGATATTGATTGCCAAAAGCACAATCAAGAAAATTATAGGGAATAATGCCTCCATAATGGTAGGTCTTTTTGAAATATTACCCATGTATGTCCGGTATAATCCTCATAAAAATTAAACGTTTAATTAAATTTTTCGAATTCAAGATTTCGAAACTTTATTTTTATTTCACCTTCTGGTAGTCAGCCCATCACTTAAGCCAAAGTAAATTACATTATACATAAACTACGCTATATTCTTAATATTTACATTAAAATTTATCCGCAGTACGCCTTAATCTAATTTAAAGTTAGGAAAAATTATGCGTTTTTGCCTGCTGAAAGGCCTACACTTTGAAAAATTCTCGGAGATAGATTATCACAGAAGGAATTTCCACTTCGCCAAAAAGTATGATTGTTAGCATTTTATTTTTAACTTAAAGCAGCTTTATCCAACAGACACATTCGTATGAGAAAAATAGATGGTCTTTTAGAAGAATATGGAATAAGTCACCAAAACCCTACCAATAAAACCATACATTGGTTTTGCGTGCCAGCAATTTTTTTCAGCATTGTGGGTCTGATTTACAGCATCCCTCCCGGTCCATTGGCATCTATGGATTTTCTTCTGAGTAGTTTCACGAATTGGGCCACCATCGTTTTGCTGCTGGTTTTGTATTATTACATCACCTTATCTGTACCACTTGCTTTAGGTATGTTTTTGTTTGCAGCAGTTTGCCTGGCAACGGCCAATTTATTGACACTATTTCTACCTATTCCCTTGTGGCTTTTTTCTTTAATCCTCTTTCTAGTGGCTTGGGCTTTTCAATTTTACGGCCATAAGATTGAAGGTAAAAAACCATCTTTCTTTAAGGATGTTCAATTCCTACTAATCGGACCGGCATGGTTGATGCATTTCATTTATAAACGTTTAGGAATAGGTTATTAATACCTTAGCGCTACACTATGATGAAGTTTTCAATTGTAAGGTTTTCCATAGCTTAGTATTCTTATTATATTATTACCTTTCAAACCTAATTGCTTTCAATTCGATTATTTATGAACTCATTTATATTAGCTGTTGCTGAATTGCCATTACTATCAGACATTGTAGTCATCTTTGGATTGGCCACCTTGGTGATTTTGGTATTTATGCGGCTCAAGCTTCCCACCATCATTGGTTACTTGCTTACCGGCGCAATTGCCGGCCCCTATGGTTTATCGCTGGTATATGCCTCCACAGCGGTGGAAGTACTATCAGAAATAGGCGTCATATTGCTTCTGTTTGTGATTGGGCTTGAGTTTTCGCTTAAAAGCCTAATGGCCATTAAAAAAGCCGTATTTATTGGCGGTAGTTTACAGGTAAGTATTACCATTGGTGTCACAGCATTGATCAGCTACTTTTTTGGCTTCAGTTGGAATATTTCCGTGTTTTTTGGTTTTTTGTTTGCCTTAAGTAGTACAGCCATCGTCTTGAAATTATTGCAGGAATCCGGACAGGTGAACACGATTTCTGGCCGAACCACCTTGGCCATGCTGATCTTTCAGGACATCATCATCGTACCCTTGGTGCTTTTCACTCCCATGTTGGCCGGAGAGTCAGACAATGTTTTACTCTCGCTGTTTTACATGGCACTAAAAGGAGGTCTGGTAATCCTGCTAACCATTATCAGTGCAAAATACCTGATTCCCCAGTTGCTGTACCGAATCGCAAAAACCAAAAATGAAGAGCTATTTCTTTTAAGCATTATCGTCACCTGTTTTGCCGTAGCCTACGCCACTTCATTGCTGGGCCTTTCGTTGGGCTTGGGTGCTTTTTTGGCTGGACTTATCATCAGTGAATCAGAATACAGTCACCATGCTACAGGTAAGATACTTCCTTTTAGAGAAATTTTCCTAAGCTTCTTTTTTGTCTCAGTAGGCATGTTGTTTGATATTGGTTTTTTAGCCG
This sequence comes from Cyclobacterium sediminis, assembly GCF_054781075.1. Taxonomy (NCBI): domain Bacteria; kingdom Pseudomonadati; phylum Bacteroidota; class Cytophagia; order Cytophagales; family Cyclobacteriaceae; genus Cyclobacterium; species Cyclobacterium sediminis. Next base: position 368,229 of record NZ_BAAGVC010000003.1, read on the forward strand.
AAAACCTACTATTGATCTTGGCTTTGGTGTTGCTTACATTCTTGGTAAAATTCACTGTCACCTCTCTGGCTGTAAAATCCTTGGGAAGTAGTTTTAAAGAATCTTTTATTGTAGGTTTTTCTATCTTCCAAGTGGGGGAATTTTCCCTTCTATTGGCTAAAGAAGGATTGAAGTACGAATTGTTGGACAATACTACTTATCAATTTTTCCTGGCCATCTCTATCTTAACCATGATTATTACCCCTTTTGTTCTAAAGCAAAGGGAAAAGCTTGCCTGCAGGGTGCTCAATATTCCTATGCCAAAGAAAATTAAAGACAGGTTGGAAGAACGCGTACAAGTTCCTGAAATCGACCTTGAAAAAGAATCATTGAATGATCATTTGGTAATTATTGGCTATGGGCTGAATGGAAGAAACTTGGCCCGAGCTGCCAAAAGGGCAAAAATCCCCTATGTAATTATAGAGATGAACCCGGAAACAGTAAAAGTAGAAGCCGCAAAAGGTGAACCTATCATCTATGGTGATGCAGGCAATGCCGTGGTGCTTGAACATGTTAAAATTCACAAAGCCAGGGTAGCTGTGATAGCCATCTCCAATCAACCTGCCACTACTGGTATAATCATGAACATCAGAGAAGCCTCCCAAAATGTTTTCATCATCGTAAGGACGAGGTACGTCAATGAAATCGAATCGATGCTCAATATGGGGGCCGATGAAGTTATTCCTGAAGAATTTGAAACTTCCATAGAAATTTTCACCCGTGTGTTGAATAAATACCTTGTACCAAAAGGTGAGGTGGATGACTTCACCAATGATGTAAGGTTTCACAATTATGAAGTTTTCCGAACGCCATCTAATGAAAGTACTGTCCCGAGCCTTGACATCCCTGAAATCAATTTCTCAGGAATAAAAATAGAAAAAGATCATGGTCAATTTATCGGAAAATCAATTAAGGAAAGTAATTTAAGAGAAAACTCAGGCCTAAATTTAGTAGCCATCAAAAGAGGAGGGAAAACCCTTACAGAAATAACCGGTCATACCAAAATTAAATTGGGAGACATTGTTTATGTGGTAGGCAAACCTGAAGCTTTGGAAAGCTTTGAAGAAGAGGTGGGGATAAGCTAAGGCTAAAACCCAAAGAGACACCTCCTACTTCCTAAAATCTATAGCTTAAGTGCTACATCTGATTTTATTTTCAACTCATCCAGGGCACTTTTCCCTAGGTTTACCGAAGGCTTAAAAAAAAGGAGCCCTTCCAAATTAAATTGAAAAGGCTCTTATTATTATAACTTAAGGGTCTTTTAAATAATTAGCATGGCATCGCCATAGCTAAAGAATTTATAACCTTCTTTGATACCTTCTTGGTAAGCCTTCATGATCAAATCATATCCACCAAAAGCAGAAGCTGTCATCAACAATGTTGATTCAGGCAAATGAAAGTTGGTGATTAGGGCATTGGCAATTTTAAATTCGTAAGGAGGAATGATAAACTTATCTGTCCAACCACTACTTGCTTTTAATCTACCATTTGCGGTAACAGAAGATTCAATGGTTTTTAGGGAAGTAGTCCCTACAGAAACCACTCTTTTCTTTTCATCAAGGGCAGTATTGACCAAATCAACAGTACCTTGTGGAATGTCATAATTCTCCGAATCCATTTTATGCTTCGTAAGGTCTTCCACATCCACTTGTCTGAATGTACCCAGGCCAATATGCAAAGTAATAGGACTTACTTCAACACCTTTAATTTCTAGGCGTTTCATTAAATGTGGGGTGAAATGCAAACCTGCCGTTGGTGCTGCAACAGCTCCTACATGTTGGGCAAAGATGGTTTGATACCGCTCCCTGTCAGCATCTACCACATCTCTCTCGATGAAATCTTTCAATATTGGCGTTTCTCCGAGTGTATCTATGGTCTTGTAAAACTCCTCGTCTGTACCGTCAAATAAGAATCGAATGGTTCGGCCCCTGGAAGTAGTGTTATCAATTACTTCGGCAACCAAATCACTATCACCAAAATAAAGCTTGTTCCCTACCCTAATCTTTCTGGCAGGATCCACCAAAACATCCCATAACCTAAGTTCCTGATTGAGCTCTCTTAAAAGAAAGACCTCAATCTTGGCTCCGGTTTTCTCTTTGTTTCCATACAGTCTTGCAGGAAATACCTTCGTATTGTTGGTTACAAATACATCTCCTGTATCAAAATAATCGATGACATCTTTGAAAACTTTATGTTCTATCTTTCCGGTATCCTTGTGAATAACCATTAATCTGGATTCATCTCGGTTCTCAGGTGGATGAAGGGCAATAAGTTTTTTTGGAATTTCAAACTTGAAATCTGATAACTTCATATGTATATATTTAGGAAATACCTATTAAACGTAATTATCGTAAAAAATGCAAAGTTAATAAGAATTTAACCAGATTCTATTTATATTGTCAAATTGTTTTAAATAATATTGAAAATTGATCGTATTCAGACTAATTTGGGAGAGTTTTCGCTTTGCGATGGATGCACTGAAGTCCAATTTGACGAGGACAATTCTTTCGTTATTGGGCGTAACGGTGGGTATTTTTGCCATCATTGCTGTTTTTACCTTAGTAGATTCTTTGGAAAAAAATATCAAGGACAGCCTTACTTTCCTAGGAAGCAATGTGGTTCGTGTAGACCGGTTTCCTTTTGCTGCAGGAGGCCAGGATTACCCCTGGTGGCGGTATTTCAGAAGACCTCCCGGCAACTATGCTGAATTTACATTTTTAGAAGAACGTCTGAAAAGTGCCCATGCTGTTACCATTTCTGCCAACACAAGAACTACCGTAAAGGCCAATAGCAATGCTTATGAAATGGCCAATTTGGATGGTGTTGTTTTCAACCATAAAGAAGTTTACGACATACCTATTGATAAAGGAAGGTTTTTTACCGAAATGGAAATTAAGGCCGCTAGAAATGTGGCCATTATTGGTGTAAAGATCGGAGAAGCCTTATTTCCGGGACAGGAACCTTTGGGCAAAACCTTTAAAATAAAAGGATTAAAGTTTACAGTGGTGGGTTTATTTGTGGAAGAAGGAGAAGGACTTTTTGACACCCCCTCTAAAGACGAAGCGCTATTGGTCCCCTACGGAGCATTTACCAAGCTCTTTTATGTGGGAAAAAACGGTATAGAACCAATCATTGCTGCAAAAGGAAAAGACGATGACCCCGGATTGGTCATGCTGGAAAATGAAATGGCAGGACTTCTCAGAGCCAAAAGAGGTTTAAAACCAACCGCAGAAAACAATTTCGCCTTAAATAAATCTGAATTTATTCAAGATGCAGTGGGCTCCATCTTTGCTGTGATCTCTATCGCAGGAGGGGTAATTGGAGGTTTCTCAATCCTAATTGGAGGTTTTGGAATTGCCAATATCATGTTCGTATCTGTAAAGGAACGGACCGGTATTATAGGTATTCAGAAATCTCTTGGTGCAAAAAATTATTTTATCCTCCTGCAATTCCTATTCGAAGCGACTGCTTTAAGCCTTATTGGAGGATTGTCCGGACTGATTGTGGTGTATGCGGCCACCTTTGTTTCCCTAGGCAATCTGGAAATCATACTTTCCTTTAAAAATATTGTTCTGGGACTTGCATTGTCGTCTGCCATTGGTATTGTTTCAGGTATCATACCTGCTTCTCTGGCTTCAAAAATGGATCCGGTAGTTGCTATCAGGATGTGACAACACCTACCGGAAACTATTGCTTCTTCTCAAAGAGTTTTACTCTGCAGACTTGCCTTTTTTACCGGCTTTGGCTTTTTCTTTGTCCGCTTTGACAACACCCGCTTTTTCCAACACCTTCAACTCTATTTCTTCCATCAATTCAGGATTGTCCAAAAGCAGGTTTTTAACAGCATCTCTACCTTGACCTAGCTTATTTCCCTCGTAAGAAAACCAAGACCCTGCTTTTTTAACAATTTCAAATTCAACACCAAGGTCAATTACCTCTCCTACTTTGGAGATTCCTTCCCCATACATAATATCAAACTCCACTACCTTAAAAGGAGGCGAAACCTTGTTTTTCACTACTTTTACTTTGGTTCTATTGCCAAGAATATTGTCGGGTCCATCTTTAATTTGACCTATTCTACGAATATCTAAGCGAACAGAAGCATAAAATTTAAGGGCATTACCACCGGTGGTGGTTTCAGGGTTACCAAACATCACCCCAATCTTCTCTCTCAATTGATTGATAAAGATACAAGCACAACCTGTTTTGTTGATGGCTCCGGTAAGTTTCCTAAGCGCTTGTGACATTAACCTGGCTTGCAGACCCATTTTAGAATCTCCCATTTCCCCCTCAAGTTCACCCTTAGGCACCAAGGCGGCTACAGAGTCAATCACTATAATATCAATGGCCCCGGACCTGATAAGGTGCTCAGCAATTTCCAAGGCTTGTTCACCACTGTCCGGCTGAGAGATGAGCAGATTTTCTATGTCAATCCCCAACTTCTCGGCGTAGGCTTTGTCAAAAGCATGCTCTGCATCTATAAATGCCGCTAAGCCTCCTGCTTTTTGTGCTTCAGCGATGCAATGCATAGAAAGTGTCGTTTTCCCGGAAGATTCCGGACCATAGATCTCAATCACTCTTCCTCTTGGCACTCCCCCAATGCCTAGTGCCATGTCCAAACCCAATGATCCTGTAGAAATAGCAGGCACATCCAGCACCACATTATCACTCAATTTCATTACGGTCCCTTTACCGTAGGTTTTTTCCAACTTATCCAGCGTAAGCTGTAAGGCTTTTAATTTTTCAGTATTTCCACTCATAGTATCTTCAGATATTCACTGTTGTTCATTCCTAATGTGAAAGTAAACATTAGGCAGGTCATTAACAACTATTGAATAAGCATTGTTAGCGCAAGACATTGTAGTACATTTGGAGAATGAAACATCATTCCCTGAAATTCACAATGGTATGAACTTTGAAGTAAAACTTTTAAAAAAGGCATGATCGTGTACCTCCAATCACTTGCAATAGCGCTGTTATTGCTTTTTCAAACTGCTGTAAATGCACAAAGCCAAGACATTGTTAACAAAGCATTTACCAAAGGAGAAACGCTTACTTTCAATGTGAGTTATTTCCTCTTTAATGCCGCTGAGGCCAAAATGGTAATTGACAATAAAACCCACTATATCAATGGAAAGCCAACCTATAAGATAGATGTCTACGGAAAAACCCTCAGCATTTTTAAGCTTTTTTATGTAAAAGACAATTGGGGGAGCTATATAGATACTGCCAAAATTATTCCTTACCGCTCCTACCGACATATTGAAGAAGGTAATTATCGAAAACATGAGGTAATTGACTTCGACCATAAAGACCAAATGGCCTATACAAAATTGTATGACAGGGAGAATGAATACATCAAAGAGAGGAAATCAAAAGCCATCCCTCCCAATGTTCAGGACATTGTCAGCGGTTATTATCTATTGCGAACAATGGATTTCTCCGGGTTAAGAAAAGGTGATAAAATTGAGATCAAAGGTTTTTTTGACGAGAAAAATTATAACTTAAAATTAACATACGAGGGAATGGACGACATATCCACTGACATTGGTGATTTTGACACCTATATTTTCAGCCCTGAGATGCCCAGCAACAAACTCTTCAGAGGTAAAAAACCAATAAAAATATGGATTACAGCAGATGAAAACCGAATTCCGGTTAAAATTAAAGCCAGCATGTTTGTCGGTTCCATAAATATGGAGATCGTGTCTGCCGAAGGGTTAAGAAACAATTAATTAACATTGGGTTAAAATTAATTTAATTTAAACCTTTGCTTTATTAAGGATTCCCCATCAATTAATCCCTTCAGCCTACAAAGACTTAATTGTTTTTTTATAATCCTTATCTTTGTAGCTTCATTTAAAATAAATTGTTTTTCAGTAAATCATAAGATGGGCAACAATCAGAAACAAAGGGTATTGGTAGTAGATGACGAAGAGGATATCATTGAAATCTTAACCTACAATTTGGAAAAAGAAGGCTATGAGGTCAACTCAGCAAGTGACGGTATCACAGCAGTAAAAAAAGCCGCTACATTCAAGCCTGATGTCATCCTATTGGACATCATGATGCCTAATCAAGATGGGGTGGAAACCTGCCGTCAGTTGAGAGAAAACCCCGATCTCAAAAACACCTTTATCATATTCCTCACTGCCAGATCAGAAGAATACTCTGAGGTGGCAGCCTTTGATGTGGGAGCAGATGATTACATCCTTAAGCCCATCAAGCCAAGGGCATTGGTAAGCAGGATCGCTGCACTTTTTCGAAGAGAAATTAAAAAAGAAGCAGACACCTCAAAAATCTCGATAAAGGACTTGATCATCGATCGCACAAGTTTCACCTTACTCAAAGATGGAGAATTGATTGTGTTACCCAAGAAAGAATTTGAGCTCTTGCACTTTTTGGCAAAGAACCCCAATACCGTATTTAGCAGAGACGAATTGCTAAAAAACATTTGGGGCACAGATGTGTTTGTCTTGGCCAGAACAGTGGATGTCCACATCCGTAAGATTAGAGAAAAAATAGGTGAAGATTATATCTTTACTGTAAAAGGCGTAGGTTATAAATTCAATACATGATCAGCACTTCAAAAGGCATTGCATTTGGGCTTGCCATTTCTATAGCCTTACTATTGGTGGCCTTTTTATCCCTTTTGGAGGCCTCTAATTCCATAATACTGCTGGCGGCCGGCACCCTTACCTTTTCCATTGCCTACCTTTTGATTCACCTTAGCCTTGAATACCTGATCTTTCGAGAAATCGGCAATATCTACAGCGTATTGGAGAAAATTCAAAAAAAAGACACCACTTTCAAAGCCAGCAATAAGATAAAAGCTTCACTCCCACCGCTGAAAAGTATCCAAGCCAATATTCATGATTATGCGGCGGCCAAAAACAGGGAAATTGAAACCTTACAAAAGAATGAAACCTTTAGGCGGGAATTTTTTGCCGACATTTCCCATGAACTGAAAACGCCGATTTTTGCAGCTCAGGGTTATATCCACACCTTAATGGACGGTGCGGTAGAAGACCATACCGTTAGGGATAAGTTTTTGAAACGAGCGGCCAAAAGCCTTAACAATCTTGAAGACCTTGTGCAGGATTTGATTACCATCAATCAAATTGAAAGTGGGTTTATTCGCTTTCATCCCAGCAATTTTGACCTGAAAGAGTCCATTCAGGAAGTCATGGAACAATTGGAAGGAAAAGCCCATAAAAGGAACATCCAACTGATTTTCAAATACGACAAGGCCACGAGTTATCAGACTTACGCCGACAAGGACAAAATTTTTAGGGTTTTACAAAACCTTGTCTCCAATGCCATCAAATACAATAAAGACAATGGCACTGTGACCATTCAAATCAATGACCACAAAAATCATTTCACGGTAAAAGTCAAAGACCAGGGCATAGGCATCCACCCGGATGACCTTAAGCGGATTTTTGAGCGTTTTTATAGGGTAGAGAAGAGTCGTTCCAGAGAAAAGGGAGGCACCGGACTGGGTTTAGCCATCGTCAAACATATTCTGGAAGGACATCAATCCAAAATTGGCGTCAGTTCTACTCCCGGCAAGGGTTCGGTCTTTAGTTTTGAGCTGCCGCATGCGGCTAAAACAATGGCCGTTGAGGAAGGCCATTCGAAAAAATAAAACCAAGTGTTTTTAAATAGGCTTTTTTTTATTGGCTAATTTCAGAACTTTGTATCGAAACACAAGGGTATGAAAAAGATCGATTTTAAATCATTGATAGTTAAAGAAACCAATGATTACCTAATAGTCAATAAACCGCCATATTTCCCCACACTGGATGATAGGCATGAGGCGCAAAATATGCTGGCATTGGCAAGACTAGAATTTCCGGACATTCAGGTTTGTCACCGATTGGACAAGGAAACATCAGGTTGTTTGGTATTTGCCAAAAACCCTGATGCTTACCGAAATATTGCCATGCAGTTTGAGGACAGAAAAGTAGAAAAGGTCTACCATGCTGTGGCTGAAGGCATTCATGATTTTGATGGCATAATGGTAGACAGGAATCTTTCGGCCAGCAAAAACGGCATTGCCAGAATCGTACCTAGTGGCAAGCCGGCACAAACCATTTTTAAAACTATTAAAAGTTACTTTGCCCATACTCTTATTGCCTGTAAACCAATAACTGGCCGTCTGCATCAAATTCGAATTCACCTGGCTTACCTGGGTGCGCCCATTTGTGGGGACGAGCTTTACGGTGGCCAACCGCTCTATTTATCAAGTATCAAAAGGAAATTTAATCTAAAAAAAGGTACCGAAGAGCGTCCCATCATGCAGCGGGTGGCGCTCCATGCTTTTGCCATTTCCTTTACAGATCTTTCCGGAGAAAAAATAAGTGCAGAAGCACCTTACCCCAAGGATTTCGCAGTAATGGTCAAGAAACTGGAAAAAACCAGTAAATAGATGTGATTTTGTCAGCATTGTTGCAGAAAAGAGCAACAATACCGCCAAAATCATATCGACGGATATTTTTACTAAACCAGTGGCTGACGCCACTGGCTACAATAATATCACCCCTGCCGGGGTTTAGATTTCGAACAGGTTATTACCTGGTTTAAAAAAATCAATAGACAGGGTCGCTTTACCCTAACCTGCTCTCATTACAAAACTTCAAACCCTGAAGGCCTCCTCTGGGAGTAGTTTAAAACTACTCCCTACCATCCATTTGAAAAGATTACGAGGCATTTGCAATGCCGGCTCCACTAGATAGGATGCAAAAATCCAAAGGCATTACTATAATAAAGGCTACTCCTGCTCATTCCCCCGCCTCAAATTGCACCACCATATATCTTAAATGGTCCTCATCATAATCGGGACTGTTTTTATTGTTAAGCGAGAGGTATAAGCCTTCTTCTCCTACAAATACATTAGAATTAGCGTGTATTTGAAATTTATCAAAGATATGCTCACCTAGTATATTCAAATCCTTGTCCAAGACCATCACACCTGTAAAAGGCCTTGAATTTCTTAGCATCCACAGTTTATCTATAGCATATTCTTCATCGTCAGTATATCCCGGATAAAAAAAACGATAAAAACAATCTCGGTACTTGTCATAAAGAATTATTCCATATAGATCATTATTTAAAATGTTTAATAATCCCTCTTCGTGTGTGCCTGGAATCTCATTTACATAATAAAAGCTATTGATATGGTCTGAATTAGCTTCCACCTTTTCAGTTACCTTTTCTTGCTGCATATCAAATACCTGAATTTCATGGTCATACCATGGTGATATATAAAGCTTGTCCCCTCTTCTTGCCCATGAAAACTCAGATAGTTTTTTTCCATTATCCCAATAATCCTTAGCATAATACACCTCATACCAGATGGTCTGATCTGAAACCATATCATAACTATAGACCAGAGAATGTTTTTGGATGTCTTCTTTTCCCATCCCATGGTGATTCATGAAAAGCGGTTGCATGCCAAAAACCTTATCTCCATATTGGTGAAGTCCCTTTTGAAAACTCGATCCTACATAAGTAATATCAACCTCACCAGATGGAATGTCCTTTTTAAACTGTATTTCTGCCTTATAATTGAAATAAGCAATGGCATGCGGCCTAAAAGTTGTCCAAACTTTATCGTCTTCCAGACCTGCAATTCCGGAACGTCTGCTCATACTATTCGGACCATCGTATTCCAAAACGATCTCATTGGCCACTTTTCCATCTTCCATATTCATAAATTGTAAACTCATCGAAGTAGGATTCAGGTAAAAAAGGTATTGACCTGAGTCTGATTCTATCAAGTGAGCATAGGGTGGATTTGGTATGGTCAGAACTTCAGGTTTAATTTTTATCTCTTTAACTTTTATTATTTCCAGCAATTTATTCTCTGCTTCTCCCTTACAAGAGAAGAATAACAATAGGCCTATGGTAAAAACACTGCAATGTCTCAATATATTTTTTGTAGAAATTAGCATTTAAAGTTAGTTAAAATGAAGCTTTCGCCTTTTAAGGGCCACATACAAAGCCCCGTAACGTTTAGTCTCAAGAGAACTAAATCTAATTTTTTTACAACTAACATCAAAGTTTAAAATTTATTTCTAAGCTTCGATTCATTATTATTAATGCAATGGGCGGGTCAAACCCGACTTGTTTAATACCGGTTAAGGGAAGAAAATAATATAATATTCTTTCTATGGCTAGGATTTGGTTTCACATTTTAACACAATGACCTAATGCGCGTTTTCGATAAGAAATAGACGTTGTGATTTTGTCAGCATTGTTGCAGAAAAGAGCAACAATACCGCCAAAATCATATCAACTGATAATTTACTAAACCAGTGGCTGACACCACTGGCTACAAAAATATCACCCCTGCCGGGGTTTTAGGTTTCGAACAGGTTATTACCTGGCTTAAAAATATCACTTGGAAGGCTCGCTTTACCCTAAGCTGCTCACATACCATCACGATAACATCACACCCTGAAGGCTTATTCATCAGTCAAAATCACTTCATCAACGTGGGCGATTCTAAAAGTGATCGGCAATTTTAACATCGCGGGTTCCAAAGACTTTTACTAGTTGGCTTCGATGACTTCGACAAGCTCAGCCACCTCAGCCACCGTAGTCAACTTAGATATCGCAATTACCTATGGCACCGGAGACAACACAGCAACCGCAACCATGGGGTATATTTCAGCCAGTATTACCATTCCCTTCACCGAATATTACTTTAATTAGTACATTCTAAACATATGATCTTCGTCCCCACAGGCCTAGAGGGCCTGAACAATAAGTGTGCCGTGGGTGGCAACCCACGGGTTGGAAACCTACCTGAAATACTACAACCCCGGACGGGGTTGAACAGGTACCAAATTTTACCCTAAACGCTTAGAATGACCTTATAAATCAACTTATCCGCTTCACATGATTGAACCCTCTCACATGGATTACTGTTACTTTTAATACACTTAGGCAAATTTAAGGGCAGAGATTATGATCAAAATCATAAGATCATGCAGCAATTTTAGTTTTGCAAACAAAGTGCATTTAAACAAATAAATCCTTACTTTTGCATTCAAATGGCGAAAGCATTTATTCACATATCGCTCTCCTTGATGATCTTGCTCAACGGCTTGGTTTTTTCTGTCATACAGATGGACTTCACCATTAACCGCGCTTATATCATTGAGAATTTTTGTGTGAATAAAGATAAACCCATGCTGCATTGCGATGGGCAATGTTTCTTGGCAGAGAAATTAAAAAAGGCCCAGGACCAAAAAGAAAGCCAAGCAGGAGGCATAGAATTTAATAGAGACTTTGGCATTTTCATTTTGCAAGAAGCCGCTATATCATTATCTACCCTTACATCCACCACCCTAAATCATGGAGCTTCCTATCAGGAAGCCTACAGGGTTTCCCAACTCGTAGATATTTTTCATCCGCCCAAAGCAATTGCCTAAATTTCTTTGACAGAGGGCCGCTAAATCTGAAAAACGAGGCAAAATAGCTATTGTACATTTTGGTTTAAAGCCTTGAAAAGCAGATAAGGCTTCCAGCTTAGCCGCTTTAACACCTAAATTATAATCAAACTCGCTTTTTTGACGTTTCTTTAGGGCAACCTGTCATATTTTCTATTATTCTAACATTGGCTGGTAAAGGTTATGTCACGATACCCAATTACTTATTCTATTGGGATAATCATGATTTGTACGTCAATTTGGGCTTGCAAGGAAGAATTGGTTGAAGAGCCCCTTCCCGATAACACCGAAATTGAATTACAACATCCTGATTATTTCCCTAACAATATTGCTTCACCTAGCGACAATCCCCTCACAGACAAAGGTGTAGCGCTAGGCCGCATGCTTTTCTATGAAAAACAACTGTCTCTTGACGGGTCCATTTCATGTGCTTCCTGCCATCAGCAGTCCAAGGCTTTCACGGATGGGGAACAGTTCAGCACCGGTGTAAATGGCACCATTGGTGTAAAGAACGCCATGTCATTGGCCAATTTACATTGGACTTCCAGATTTTTTTGGGACGGCCGTGCAGAAAGTCTGGAAGATCAGGCCCTTCAGCCAATTTCGGATCCTACAGAAATGAACTTACCCATAGAGGAAGCAGTCGTGAGATTGCAAAATGATCCGGATTACCCAGCACGTTTTGAAGCAGCCTTTGGGACAAGCATAATAAGTGCTGATCTGGTCAGCAAGGCTCTTGCTCAATTTATGCGAACATTGGTCTCCGGCAATTCAAGGTTTGACCAATGGATCAAAGAAGAGATTGTCCTTACCGATATCGAACAATTGGGAATGGAGCTTTTCTTCACTCACCCGGAAGCATCTATAGCCTTGCGAGGTGGCAACTGCGGTGACTGTCACCTAGGGTTTTTGACTTCAGGGGACAGAAACGATTTATTGGGTTTTCATAACAACGGGTTGGATTCGGATGAAAATTTAGATTCGGGCTTAGAAGCGGTAACGGGAAAATCGGAAGACAAGGGAAAATTCAAAGCGCCAACGCTACGAAATATCGCCCTTACCGCACCCTATATGCATGATGGTAGATTTAACACTTTGGAAGAGGTGCTGGACCATTACAATGAGCATGTAGAAAGCAATGCGACTTTGGACATCCTTATCCTGGAAGCCAGCAATGAAATCATTACACCGGGAGAGCCCGTAAAGCTCCACCTTACTACTCAAGAAAAAGAGGCCATTATCGCCTTTTTACACACATTAACAGACGAGACATTTATAACTGATCCGGCATTTTCGGATCCTTTTAATTAAAATATGATGAAAAATTTAGCTATTATACTATTGGTCGTTTTAGGCTTTACTTCTTGTAAAGAGAATGAAGAGGAAATGTTTACTTCAATTCAAGTGAACCTTGAATTCGCTCATGTTCTCAATGGAGAAGCATTAGAACTGGATGGAAAAGCTTATACCCTACCCTCAGGTGAAAGCTTCACCCCAAGTAAATTTAAATATTACATTTCTAATATCACCTTTGAAAACAGTGAAACCGGCAACACCTATTCCGTAGCAGATGGTTATTACCTTATTGATGAAGCCGGTAAAAAAGAAGTCACTTTTGAAGTACCGGCTGGGAGTTACGACAAACTGTCTTATTTCGTAGGCATAGACAAAGAAAGAAACCTATCTACAGACCAGGTTGGAGATCTTGACCCCAACAACGACATGGTCTGGAGCTGGAAAACAGGATACAAATTCTTGGTATTGGAAGGTGAATGGGAATATGAAAATTCTGACAGAAGAGGACTTGTCATTCATATTGGCAATAACGATCCTGAGACCGAAGTTAATTTCAAAGAATTCTCCTTTGACTTATCTTCAGAGGGCTTAACCTTAGGCAGTGAAGCCATGGTAGACCTTGGCATTGAAGCAGAAATAAGCAGCTTATTCACCGGCGACACTGAATTAGTGGTACACGAGCTAGAAAGCACAAGTATCATGGGAGGACCATTGGCCATTTCTGTGGCGAACAATTACCAGCAAAGCCTTTTCTCTATCAAATAAATCATAGTTACACTCCTAATTAAATGGACTTCCGAAAATCCAGTTTGTCATTGATAATGCTTGCAACAGGCTTTTTGAATGCTTGCATGCCTGCATTTGAAGAGGTGGAAAAAAGTGCACCGGAATATTATGTTCCGGTGTATTCTTCTTCGCTTCAACAGGATGACTTTCCCCAACCGGAACGGAATTACCTCAGCAAAGAAGGAATGGAATTGGGCAAAACATTGTTTTTTGACCCGGAATTGTCTGCCAATGGAAAAGTTTCATGTGCAGGTTGTCACCTACCGGAAAAAGCTTTCAGTGATGGACTGGCATTGACCAATATTGGGGTATCCGGATCGTCCTTGCATAGGAATTCACCTGCCTTATTTAATCTGGCCTGGCATGACGGGCTCTTTTGGGAAGGTGGAGCCAATGACTTGGAATCCATGGTTTTCGGCCCACTTACCCATCCCGATGAAATGGCAGCAGATCTAAATGAAGTACTTGAATACATCAACACCCATGAAGCTTACCCTCTGTTATTTCAGGAGGCCTTTTCTTCAGACAGCATTACAAGTTCAACCATTGCAAGATCCCTCGCCCAGTTTATGCGGACCCTTATATCTGATGATAGCAAATATGACCAATGGAAAAGAGGGGAAGCAGGACTATCATCAGAAGAATTGAAAGGTTACGAAGTATACAAGGAACACTGCAGTAGCTGCCATAAGGAAGGTTTGTTTACTGATTTAAGTTATCATAACAATGGTCTGGACAGCAGCTATCCCGATCCACCTGAATTGGAAGGATTGTACCAAGGCAGGTACAGAATCACCTACAAAGACGAGGACAAGGGTGCTTATAAAACTGCTTCCCTGAGAAACCTTTCTTTTACGGCTCCCTACATGCATGATGGCAGGTTTGCTAACCTTGAGCAGGTATTGGATCACTATGAAACCGGCATAAAGACCAATGAAACCTTGGCCCCACAACTTGAGAATGGCATTGTATTAAGTGCCACCGAAAGAACACAACTATTGGCTTTCCTTAACAGCCTTAACGATTATAATTTTATTACAAATCCAGCCTACCAAAAATAGGTTTACAACCATGAAAAAACTCACTATTTTAGCCATCACCCTGTTGACATTTTCCTTTTTACCAAAAGAGGCCAAAGCATGCGATAGCTGCAACTTTTTTGAATACAGCCTCTTGCAAAACAGAAGCTATTTCGGTCTGTTTTACAGGCACCGCAGTTTTGGGGATTACACACAGTATGGGAATACCACCAACCAAGTCACCACTGCCGGTTTGTCAAATTCTATCTTTGAAAACAACCCTGAAAACAGCTATACTCCCAATGCCAGAACCTTCTCTGCTACTAAACCCGATCAGGTAGTTATGCATGAACCGGAAGGCAACGCGCTCTATGTCAACAAAACAAAAATGGATTGGGAAACCTATGAAACGGTGGAATTAAGAGGGAATTTTATGCTAAAAAACAACTGGAACTTCGCCTTTCTTCTACCCTACGAATCCAATATTGTCTATTATGAAAAATTGTTAGATCTACCCAATCCCGTTCAGGATACTACCATAAGTGTAAAAGGTTGGGGGGATTTGACTTTAGTTGCTGATTATATTCATTACATCTACAACTCCAAGGCAAGACACACCTTCCGGCCAGGAATAGCCGTCACTGCTCCCACCGGACAATCAAGACAAATAGCCAATGGTGAGCAACTTTATGATCCGATTATCCAGCCCGGCACAGGATCCTGGAGTTTGATTGGAAGATTGAATTACCAGTTGTTTTACACCAAAACAGGCGCGAATCTTTCATTCAGCTATAAAACAGCCACTGAAGGGAGCCAAGAATACCAATTCGGAAACAGTTTTAATGGATCTGCTGTAGGCTTTCATCAATTTACCTTTCAAAACAATTGGATTTTGGTCCCCAATCTTGGTGGATATTTTGAACATGCAGCGAATGATACTTGGGAGGGTGAAAAACAAGCCCTAACAGGCGGTGATGTGGTATTTGCACAGGCAGGAACAGACCTCAACATTAAAGATTGGACTTTAAGCTTTGTTTGGCAGACCCCTTTGTCACAAAGTTTAAATGGAAATCAAATCCTTCACAAAAATCGCCTAAGCATTGGGGTAATTAAATCTTTCAAATTGTAAGAGAAAGGTGGGGAAAAAATTAAAAAATATAAAAAAAAGTAGGTATTGGTAAGCTTCAAAAAATCCCAAAAAATTCAATAGTTTCCAGCGCATAAACCAAACGCTTAGAATCTTTTCAAAAAATCAACTCAACACTTTCTTTTCGGTTTTAACATTGTTCCAAAACAAATAACCAAATCCTAACTGAGGCACTACAATCAACACTACATGAAGAAAATTCACCCCACCACTAATGGAAATATTTAAATTCAACAGATTGGCAACAGCCAGTATCAAAACCAAAGATACCAGAGCAAAAAGATGGGCCAACATTAATTTTTTTTGACTTTTCATAATCTTAAAATTTACTTTATTAGAGCTATTAAAAATAATCAGTGCAGTTATTTACACTTGATGACATGACAAAATTGGGACATAAATTCCGTAAAAACAAATCACCTAACCACACCTAATCCCTTTGTATTTCAATGTTTTATGAGATTACCCATTACAAAAAACCATAATTGCAAATCGTTTTACTTAATTTGCATTTCACCTCAAAAAAACTTTTTGAAAAAAAATTCATTTATTTTTTTTAAGGTTAAAGGGGTAGGTTGAAAATCCGATAATCATGTGAGTTACTTGAACCAAACCTCTTTCAGTAAGGTCAATTAAAGCCCAAAACCGACTCACTTTTTAGCATGCAGAAACCCGAAGTCTATTTGGCCGTTTCATATTGGTATTGGAACCAATACCTATTATCATAGCTAAATAGGCTCTAATAATATTAGCTTCGCGAAATTCCTGCATCCATGCTAATGAGTAAATTTAAGGGGTACCAATTCCGGATTACAAGGGTCCTCCTTATTGGCATTCCCCTTTTTATAAGCAAGTAAATCTCCCATTCCCCAGATAAATACCATCATAGACTCCAATTTTTCAACTACCAGGTTTCTTTCCCAATAATTGATGCTATTTTTGTATTTTGGAAAGAGAAGTATGACATATCAAATCAAGGCCTTTGAAAACGGTATTAGAATTGTTCATCAGGAAGTAAGCAGTACCCGTCTGGTTCATTGTGGATTTATTCTTGACATCGGAAGCAGGGATGAAACGGAGGAACAGGTTGGCTTGGCACATTTTTGGGAACACATGGCTTTTAAAGGCACTCAAAAAAGAAAGGCTTTTCACATCCTCAATAGACTTGACTCTGTAGGTGGAGAGCTCAATGCTTATACTACCAAAGAAAAAATATGCTTCTATGCAACAGTGTTACAGCAACATTGGAACAAAGCAGCTGATTTACTTTGTGACATCACTTTTAACAGCACCTTCCCTCCCAAGCAAATAGAAAAGGAAAGGCAGGTGATATTGGAAGAAATGGCCATGTACAGAGATTCACCGGATGATGCTCTCCAAGATGAATTTGACAGCTTACTCTTTCCCAACCATTCTCTAGGCTATAATATTTTAGGTACCGAGGATTCTGTAAAAAGTTTTACTCAAAAGGACTTTATCAATTTTATTGCGGAGCATTTGGATACCTCCAAGATGGTATTTTCGGTAGTAGGCAATATCAGTTTTAAGAAGGCTGTCAACCGGTTGGCTCCTTTATTAAGCAATATTCCCGCCAGCCGAAGCGCTAAAAAAAGGGTTCCTTCCTTGACCTATGAACCAAAATCCAATGCTTTTCATAAAGACATCAGCCAGGCCAATTGCGCCTTAGGCAAACCGGCGCTCTCCATCCATGATCCCAGGAGGTATAAGCTTCACCTGCTCAACAATATATTGGGAGGCCCAAGTATGAATTCAAGGCTCAATATGGCTTTGCGGGAAAAACACGGCTTGGTATACAGCATAGAATCCGTTTATCAGGCTTTTACAGACACAGGCTTTATTGGCATCTATTATGGCACTGAAGAAAAAGCAGCAGCCAAAGCACGGAAAATTGTTTTAAAGGAAATTCAACGTATTTGCACCCGAAAACTCGGGAGTATGCAGTTGCACATGGGCAAGGAACAAGCCATTGGGCAGATGGCCATGGCTGAAGAAAACCATGCCGGACTAATGCTGGTATATGGCAAAAATCTTTTAGACAAAGGTAAAATTGAACCTTTAGAAGCCATTTTTTCAAGCATACGGTCTTGCACAGCTGAAGAACTATTGGAACTTGCCAATGAAATATATGATATAGATAAATTTAGTTTTCTAACCTATCTACCCAAATAGTCACGATGGACGAAGAACTATTAAAATATTGTGAAGACCACAGTGGAAGTGAAGACAAACTACTTCAGTTGATCAAAAGACAAACGCATTTAAAGGTTTTGAAACCTCGGATGCTGTCCGGCCACCTGCAGGGAAAAATGCTGGAAATGTTTGTAAAAATGACAAGCGGTATAAATGTTTTGGAAATTGGTACGTTTACAGGTTATGCATCCATTTTTCTCGCCAGAGGGCTAGCTCCCGAAGGTAAACTGACAACAATTGATGTCAACGAAGAATTGGAAGAAATGGTCCGTGGTTTTTTCAAGCAATCAGGCCTTGATAAAAAAATTGATTATAGAATAGGCAATGCCCTTGAAGTGATCCCAACCTTAACGGAGCCTTTGGACTTTGTGTTTATTGATGCTGACAAGCGCAACTATGTCAATTACTTCGATTTGGTGGTCGACAAAATGAGGCCCGGGGGATTGATATTGGCAGACAATATTTTATGGTCCGGAAAGGTCTTAGAGAAGAACCGCAAAAAATTGGATAAAAACACAGCCGCGATTTTGGCGTACAACGAGAAAGTAAACAATGACCCAAGAGTTGAAAATGTAATTTTACCGATAAGGGATGGCATCATGCTTGCCCGGAAGCTTTAACCGGAATCAAAGAATGAAAAAAACAGTAATTGCCTTTTTAATATTTTTTATCTATCAAAATGCACCGGTACTTGGGCAGACACCACAGGTCCCCCGAATCATTGAGTTTGCAGGCTTAACCTTAAAGCTAAATGATGCTGCCAGAAAGGATATCCAAGCAGATGTAGATGCACAATATAGAAGCGCCTCTCATTTTCAAGTAAAGCTGGATCGGGTAAACCTTTATCTACCCATCGTCGAAAGGGTCCTTAGGGAAGAAGGTGTTCCTGAAGATTTTAAATTCTTGGTCATACAGGAAAGCAGTCTGATTTCAGATGCCGTCTCTACTTCCAATGCAGTTGGTTTCTGGCAATTTAAAAAAGGCACCGCTGAAGAAGTTTTTTTAAGAGTGGACAATGAGGTGGACGAAAGAAAAAGTATCGTTTCTTCAACGAGGGGAGCCGCCAGGTATTTAAAAAAGCACCAGAAGTACCTGGACAACTGGGCCACCACCTTGGTGTCTTACCAAATGGGTTTAGGAGGGGCTAGGCGCTACTATAAAGACAAGTATAAAGGTCACCGAAAAATGGACATAAGCCGCGGCACCTATTGGTACCTAAAAAAGTTTTTGGCGCATAAAATCGCTTACCAAGGCCAGCTTGGGAAAATGGTCAGCAATGGAAATTATTTACATGAATATCCTGTCAAAGGGCCTACCAACCTTAAATCTGTAGCAAAAACCTTGGGGGTAAGTGAAAGTCATTTAAAGGAATATAACAAATGGTGCTTGAGAGGGAAAATACCCGGTGACAAAACCTATACCATCACTTATATATTAAACGGTATTGTTCCCGAAAGGCCATTGCTCACCAATAATCCGCCTTCTACAAATAATGCAGGATTGCTTGCAAACAGTGCCAATGCTTCCGGTTTCCCAAAAATCACCGGAAACCTAGGCAATGCCAATCAGGCCAATCAAATAAAAATCAATGGAATTAAAGGTATTATTGCCATTGCCAATAGCCAAAGTCAACTGGCGATTCAGGCCGGCATAAGTGAAGGGAAGTTAAGGAGGGTCAATGATTTAAAAGCGTCAGATCCCATTCAACCGGGAGCCTATTATTATACTAAAAACAAAAAAAGTAAAGCCAAGACAGCGGAACATGTGGTTCAGCCGGGAGAAACCCTTTGGGAAATCTCTCAACGGTATGGAATCAGAATGCATTCATTAATGGCCAAAAATAGGATTTATAAAGATGAGCAGCTTTTGCCGGGAATGGTATTGCGCTTAAGAAAATACTATAAAAAAGACGAAAGTATAAAGCGCGTGAAACTGAGTCCTGCACCTATCCAAGCTGCTGAGCCTAGGATGGAACAGGGAAGGCAGCCAGGTCCTCAACAAGCCCAACCAAGAGTAGAGGTAAGCCCTTCAACAAAAGATCCTGTGCCTACGGCCCCGCAAGCCCCCGAAGTAACAAAAGAGATTTATGAGGAATATCAGGTAAAACCGGGAGATACCCTTTACTCTATTTCCAGGGCTTTTGCTGTTACAGTAGAAGAATTAAGGCGTTGGAATAATATTGGTGAAGATAATCTCCTTTCAGTGGGACAAAAACTGGAAATCAGAAAATAAATAAAATTTTTGACTGTATATTTGCATTTCACTGTCTATTAATCATGAACATCAAATTTGTATTCGTTCTATTCTTACTATTTGCAGCCAAAATCAACACTGTTTCGGCGCAGGACGCCCTCTCTAAGGCGGACACGGTAATCATAGGTGGTGATACATTGATCATGTTAGGAGACTCTCTGATTTTCACTACAGAAGAAGAGCCCATATATTGGAAAAGAGGAGGTAATTTTAATTTAAGCTTGCAGCAGGTAAGTCTAAGCAATTGGGCTGCCGGTGGAGCCAGCTCTTTTGCCTTGAATACCGGACTCCAAATTTTCGCCAATTACAAAAAGGAAAACATTATCTGGGAAACCAACCTTACTTTGAATTATGGAATCAACCGGCAAACAGGTAGGGCTTATCCCACAAGAAAATCGAACGACAACTTTATTTTTATCAGTAAATACGGTAGGCAACTTAGTAAAACAATTTACCTTTCCACACAGATTGATGCCCGAACCCAATTGATTGAAGGGTATCGTTATTATCGTGAATCGGGAGCTGATCGAGACAGTAGAAGCCGCCTTTCAGATTTCCTGAGTCCGGGTTATGTTCAATCTTCAACCGGTCTGAACTATCAAACTACTTCAAAAAACGGAGCCAAATTCTCATCCATTTTATCTCCTTTTACAGGGAGGTTTACCGTGGTATTGGATGACTCTCTCAGTAGGGCAGGAGCATTTGGAGTTGTACCCGGTGAGAAAGTAAAACCTGAGGCAGGTATATCTTTGAATACCACGGCCGATTTTAAAGTCATGGAAAATATCAATTGGAAAATGGATCTAAACCTCTTTACCAACTATGAGAAACTGGGAAATACCGTAGTCAATTTTAACTCTGTCATTAGCTTAAAGGTGAATAAGTACATCACCACCAGAATTGCTACAATCATGATCTACGATGAGAGTGTCTATGTACCACAAGATGAGGGCCCAGCCACCCGGGCCATACAGCTTCAAAACCTCATCAACTTTGGCATTGGTTTAGATTTTTAAACCCAAAAACTCATCTCAAAGGTTTCAATTGAAGATTTCATGCCCTTGAGATGCTTTCTTCTCCTCTTTTATTTTCAAATGGAGCAAGCCTGATTTAAGATATTACCAATCATTCTACTTCTAACCTGAGTTCGACTTAAAATTATTAAAAAGCTCTCATTCCAAGGCTTAGGGAGGCATTTGAATAGGGGAAGATGTGGAAATCCCCAAACTATACGAGAATTCTTCACCCTTTCCTACCTCTGCAGGTTATAAAAGGTTCGGATGAGAGGTAGCCGTTTTTATAACGCCCATTTAAATCGAGCTCGTGCTTATATCTTGATTCACACTTCTGTGAGAAGAGATAAGAACTTTTGACATGGGGATGGGAAAAGCCATGATTAGGTTTTAAAAATCCGCTTGTAAACCAAAACGTTTTTTCAACTCCTTAAGGGCTGGGGATTTTTCCATCAGATAAGTAAACTTCTCTCCTGCAGTATAAAGGTTTTTTATTGGATCTTTTTCATGTTCGGTGATCTCAAATGTCACCTCCACATCCGGATGCCTCAATTTTCTTCTTAGAATCCCGGTAAGTTCAGGTTTCAGTTTAGGGAATAAATCTTCGTGCAAACCACTGCTTAACATAAAGACAACCTCCTGACCTCTGACCTCAAAGGGTTGATTGAGCAAAGCCATTTCCATATTTTTATGGTCTTCTCTAAACTCATCCAGCACTTCGGCAAAAACATTTTTAACTGTATCCTGATTGATTGGCTGTCGGGGTAGGCTATCGTCCAGCACAGGAGCAGCCACTTTGGTGGTTTCCTTTTCGGCCAACTTCTCTGCAGGCTTCGCTTTAACCTGATTTTTAACGGCTTTCAGGTTTGAAGGAATGGCGATTGTCTTTTTGATGACTTGAGCTGGGGCAGGCTGGGTTGAGGTTTTAGCATTTCCTGCAGCTTCCGCTTTTACTTCAGACTCATTTGCTAGGCTTTTTTTTTTGCCTCTTGGTCAGAGACTGCTGCCAAAGAGATGGCATGGGGCAACTTGGCCAACTTCATCAAAACCAATTCCACATGTAATCTCTGGTTTTTACTGGCTTTGTAAGACAAGTCGGCTTGATTGCAAATGCTTAATCCGGACAATAAAAAGGACAAAGGACTATTAGCTGATTGTTCCACATACCGTGCTTTGGCAGTTTCAGAAACCTGAAGCAAAACAGCGGTATCAGGATCTTTGCAGACCATCAATTCCCTTAAATGCTCACTTAAGCCTACAAGGAAATTATGTCCATCAAAACCCTTTTTAAGAATTTCATCAAATATCAGCAGGGCTTTGGAGATGCTTTCTTCCAAGAGCGCATCAGTAACTTTAAAATAATAATCATAATCCAGCACATGTAGATTGTCAATTGTCTCCTGATAGGTGACTTTTTTCCCTGCGGAAAAAGTAACAATCAAATCATAGATAGAAAGGGCATCTCTAAGGGCCCCATCTGCCTTGGTGGCGATCAACCTTAGTGCTTCGGTTTCATAATCTACCCCTTCTTCTTTTGAAATGTATTCTAAATGCTGGCTAATGTCCTGAATCTGAATCCTATTGAAGTCAAATATCTGACAACGAGAAAGAATGGTAGGAATAATTTTATGCTTCTCAGTGGTCGCAAGAATAAAAATTGCGTGTTTGGGGGGTTCTTCCAAAGTCTTCAAAAAAGCATTGAAAGCTTGGGTGGTAAGCATGTGAACCTCATCAATAATATATACCTTGTATTTTCCTTTTTGAGGAACATACCTTACTTGGTCCACCAAATTTCGCATATCATCGACGGAATTATTCGATGCTGCATCCAATTCATGAACATTAAAAGAGCTATTGGAGTTGAAAGCTTCACAAGAACTGCATTCATTGCAAGCTTCCCCATTGTCTTTTCTATTTTCACAATTTATGGTCTTGGCCAAAATTCTGGCACAAGTAGTCTTACCCACCCCTCTAGGCCCACAAAACAAAAAAGCTTGCGCCAAATGCTCATTTTTTATGGCATTTTTAAGCGTAGTGGTAATATGGCTTTGCCCCACCACACTTTTAAAGTCCGAGGGTCTGTATTTTCTGGCAGAAACAACAAAATTTTCCATCACCGCAATTTATAAAATTAATCGAACTTAAAACTCACAGTTCGTCCTTTTTACCACTTCAATTTCCCTAACCTGCTGGAAACTTGAGCATTTAAATATTTTCATTTTCTAATACCAATTCAGTTTCCCTGCCCAAGCTATCCATGAATTTATTTAAATCCTTTCTCCCTACACCCATAATTAGCCAAGTTCAGGTCCAGTTATCAAATAATAATTAGCTAATTCTTCCTTTACCTTATTGGGTGGGATGTACATCCTGATCAACTCTCTTTGCTTGGCAAAACCGCAGCTTTCCAGCCAAGGATATAAATTAGCATGATGCACTCCCAAATCCAAAACCAAGTTATGGCCTTCAAAAGCTTCCAATACCCGTGCAATAAGCGCTTTTGCCGCAATATCAGTTGAGGATATCATGGGGCCTAGCTGTAAAAACTTACTACCCAACCTACAAAAGATATATCCTACAATTTTACCCCCTTCTTTTATCAGAAAGGCTCCATTGGGCAGCCTCTCAAACAAATGACGTAGGAGCTGGGTTCTGTCAGCGCCAAAAACTTTGTGATCATAGGAGATAATCTCAGGAAAATCTGCCGGGGAAACTTCTTGAACTTTCTCCGTCTCCATTTCATTTGCCGATACAGCTTCTTTGGAGCGAACCCATCTAAAAAGGGAGTACTCCTTCAAAAACCCCAAGTGTTCATAAACTTTTTGGCCGGCCGGGGTTGCATCCAGTTTAATGGTTTGCTTGTGCCCAATTCGCTGTATCACCTCTCGCATCAATCTTTTACTGATGCCTCTCCTTCTGTAATTTCTATCTACCAGCATCATGCCTATCCAGGCCAGTTTGTCTTGGTAACTATAAGCACAAACAGTACCCACCACCTCATCTGCTGCCAAAACTACGAGACATAAATGAGGGTTATCCGCTAAAATCAATTGCCAATCTGCTTCTGTTTGGTTCCATCCCTCTACAGTCTTTAATCGCATAGCAGCTTCAAGGTCTTTCAGCTGCATTTCCCTTATAAATAATTCTGAGTCCATTTTAACTTAACAACTTAAATTGAAATATAAACCGGTAAACTGGAATAATTAACTGCAATTGGGATTTTTTTCATATTTTAGAAATTCTAACCTACAGAAACCCAAATAACCCAACAGCGAATATGGTGAAAACCCTGATAAAACTTGAAGTACTTAAAAGAATACGAGGGACTTCTTTTGCACGAAGTTTGGCCATAGGTATATTGATGCTATTCATAGGTATTTTATTATTGGGCTATTTATTATTATTTGGGCTATTCCTAAATAGGCTCGTTACAGATGTTTTAGAAAAGCCTGACGCGATAATTTTCATCAATAGCAACCTGCTTTATTTCTTTTTATTAGAGCTAATTTACAGGTATTTCATCCAACAATTGCCCGTAATCAATCTGGAAAACTATTTGCATTTACCAATTCCCAAATCCGGGATCATACATTCTTTACTGGCTTGCAGCTTCTTGTCTCCACTTAATATAGTGGCTTTGCTAATCTTTGGACCTTTTGCATATGTTGAGGTCATGGAAGTTTATGGTTTTGCGCCTGCAATGGTCTGGCTAGGAGCAATTTTATTGACCAGCTGGTCCATGCACTGGTTTGTCCTTTGGTTTAAACAAAGGTTTGAGGACAGCCTTACAGGAACCCTTGTAGTATTCAGTGCTCTTTTGGTAAGCATAGGTTCAAATTATTTTGGTTTATATGATTTGGGTGGCTTCTTTGAGCCGGTCTTTACCTTTGCTCTTGAAAACCCTGCCCCCATCGTTTTATTAGCTATTGTATTTATTTTAAGCTATTTTCTGTGCTTTGCATTTTACAGGCAAAATGCTTATTTGGAAGAGCTGGCAGAAGGAGAACATTTACAATTTGCCAATCAGGATTTAGGCTTTTTATCAAAATTCGGACTTGCCGGAGAAATGGCAAATCTGGAATGGAAACTCATCATCAGGCATAAGAAAAGCAGGACTTATCTAATGCTTTGCCTGTTTTTCTTACTATATGGATTGATTTTTTACACCAATCCAGCTTATCGGGTAGAAACAGGGTTTAGTTATTTATTTATTTTTGTAGGCACATTCATTACGGGAATTTTCATGCTGCAATACGGACAATTATTCCTAAGCTGGAATTCACCAACTTTTGATTTCTATACACACCAAAAAAATGGATTGCGCGCATTAGTTAGAGGAAAATACTTGCTATTTAGCGGCATCTCTTTTGCCTGTTTCATCCTTTCTGTACCTTATGTTTACTTTGGTTGGAATGTACTTTTCATACATTTGGCTACGTTTTTATTCAATATGGGGGTTACCATTCATCTGGTAATTTACCTTGCACTTTGGAAACCTAAGCCAATGAACCTCAACAAAGGCTCTATATTCAACTATGAAGGTATGGGACTTTCTCAATTCCTAATGATCATTCCTTTGGTAGCCGTCCCTTATGTGGTATTCTTACCGATGGCCTATTGGTTTGGAGACTATATTGGCTTGCTGGCCCTTGGTATAATTGGTGCTTTCGGTCTACTGGTATTCCCAATGATATCTACAAAGATGGCTGATGTGGTTGTAGATAAAAAGTATGAAATTTCCGCAGCATTTCGTCAAGAATTATGATAAAGATAAAGGACTTAAAAAAGATATACGGCAGCACGACTGTCCTTAACATTCCGGATCTTACCATTCCCAAAAGCCAATGTATTGGTCTTGTAGGGAATAATGGAGCAGGAAAAACTACCTTGTTTCGCATTATGCTGGACCTTGTCAGGGCCACAGAGGGTTTTGTAAGTGTAGATGAGGAAGAGGTAAACAAAGGTGAGCAATGGAAAACCAAAGTGGGGGCATACCTGGACGAAAACATGCTCCTTTCCTACCTTAGTCCTGAAGAATATTTCAAAGCACTGATAAAAATATATAGGCTTTCTGAAGAAGACCTTCAACTGCATCTTGACAAGTTTGCTGATTTTTTTAACGGAGAGATCCTAGGCTCAAAAAAATACATACGCGATCTTTCCAAAGGAAACATTAAAAAGGTAGGGATAGCGGCGGCTCTTTTAGGAAAACCGGAAGCTGTTTTGCTTGATGAGCCATTTGAAAACCTTGACCCAAGCTCTCAAATCAGGCTGAAAAAATTAATTTTGAAAGAAAAAGAAGAAAATTTGGTTACCTTTTTAATATCAAGCCATGATTTAAACCATGTTACCGAAATCTGCGAGAGAATTGTGCTTCTGGAAAAAGGTATCATTGTGAGAGACTTAGAAGACAAAAGTTCAATGACAGAAGCGTTAAACAATTACTTCAATGTTAGCTAATTTATCAAGACAAAGATTATGCTAGCAAACACCATTTAATCCACCCAAGGTTTTGTCAAAAAGAAACATGCCTGCATTGGTCAAAATATAGTATTAGTCCCATTTAAACTATATTGAGTTTCCCATATATTTTTTTCCGTTAAAATCGTTTAAATTACGATTTCAATTGAAACCAGAATACCTATGGCAAAAACAGAAAATCCAAATAGGAGAAAATTTATTAAAAAATCAGCATTGAGTTCGATGGCTGCACTTTTGGGTAGTAATATAGTCTTTGCCCTTCCTGAAAATTATACACCTGTTGCTTTGGAACAAGACAACGATCCGGGTAAACTTTTTGGAAAGCATAAAGACATGATTGTCTTGAATGACAAACCTTGGAACGTGGAATCAAGAGCCCATTTGTTGGACGATGATGTCACCCCTGCAGATAAAATGTTTATCAGAAATAACGGGCTGATTCCTGATAAAATCGATGTAGACAACTGGACCCTTACCGTAAAAGGTGAGGCCATGGGGGAAGAAAAAACCTACACCTTACAAGAACTTAAAACAAAATTCACTAATCACACCTACCAATTGGTTTTGGAATGCGGGGGAAATGGGAGAAAAGAATACTTCCCACCCGCAAAAGGAAATCAGTGGTCTTTGGGTGCCGTATCTTGTGCCAAATGGACCGGTATTCGACTTAGGGATTTGCTTGAAGATGCCGGAATAAAAGACAATGCAGTGTATATTGGTTACCATGGTGCCGACAAACACATCAGCAGAGATCCAAACAAAAACCCTATTTCCAGAGGTATCCCCATAGACAAAGCAATGGACGAACATACTATTTTGGCTTTTGCCATGAATGGAGAGGACATACCCATCGCTCATGGACACCCATTACGATTGATAGCTTCAGGATTTCCGGCATCTGTCTCAGGGAAGTGGCTGGAAGCCTTGTCTATTCGTGACAAAGTTCATGATGGGGAAAAAATGGCAGCCCCCTCCTATTCAATTCCCAAAACACCCGTAGAACCCGGTGCTAAGGTGAAAAATGAGGACATGAAAATCATAGAAAGCATGCCTGTTAAATCCCTGATTTCCTATCCGAAATCAGGCGCAATTATAGCTCCTGAACAAACTTTGGAAATAAGGGGACACGCATGGACAGGTGCAAAGCATATTACCGAGGTAGCGTATTCTATTGATTTTGGAGCCACCTGGCACAGTTGTAACCTTAAGCAAGCGCCCAACCAATATTCTTGGCAGCACTTTTCTGCTAAAATTAATTTTCCTGAAAAAGGATATTATGAAGTTTGGGCCAAAGCCACAGACAACGAAGGCATCAGCCAACCAATGGTTACGCCGGGCTGGAATCCTAAAGGATACCTGAACAATGCATGTCATAGAATCGCCATAAAAGTTGCCTAATGGGAAAATCGAGAGCAATCATTGCCACAATATTAATCACATTATTAGCCGTTGGAGCTTATTTTTGGTCTACCAAAGACAAAGTCCCCTCCGATGGTGAATTTGTTGCTGCTGACGCACCGGTGGATGCCAACCCCATGGCATCAGAAATAGTGGATGGAATTCATGTACCAACAGGACTAATCGCTGATGAAGGCCTTAATTTGGTTATCGCCAATTGCACAGCCTGTCATTCTGCTAAGTTAGTCACCCAAAACTATGCTGACCGTGAAGGTTGGGAAAAAATGATCAGGTGGATGCAAAGCTCCCAAAACCTTTGGGACCTGGGCACCCAAGAAGAGGTAATTCTTGATTATTTGTCCAAGAATTACGCCCCTGGAAGTGCTTCACAAAGCAAAGGAGGCCGAAGGGCACCTTTAGGAGACATCGAATGGTATGAATTGAAAAATTAATTCAACCTAGATTTTATAATAGGATTCATAATACCCGTCCTGAGCTTTCTCAAGGAATATTACAATCACAAGTAAATCAGACTGTTTGGAATTTTATTTTAGCCTAGCATCGCTAAAATAAAATTCCAAACAGCATCAAAATGGCTGATTTTAGAGTGATTTCAGCACCTAGTTTTAGCCTATTGCAATATTTCGAGTTCAAGGTCTTTCTGCAACAAAAATTTGCACATGGCCTTCAACATCCTTGTTGAAGGCTATTTTTTTACCGTCATTGGAATAATTGATAGCATAAGGTGCTGTGTCAAATGTTTCTGTTATTGCAGAAGCTTTGCTGGGATTCATCCCTTCATCTACGGTATTGACATAAACTTGATTGTTGCAGACATAAGCAAACTCCTTAGCCTTAGGATGCCACCGTACTGTACTCTGCACTGAGGTATCATGAAAAGACACTTGCTTGGGTTCCCCTCCAATGGCAGGAATTAAAAAGACCTGGTCAATCCCGTTTTCATCCTTGGCCAAATAAGATAAGAATACCCCATCCATTGACGAAGTCACCCAATGCCTGAAATCCGTGGTAACACCCGGATATTTCGCGTTCTCAGTATAAGTAAGCCTCCTAACTTCTGCTCCTGCCGGTGGCATAGGCATGGTAGTAGAAGTTCCTGCCAGTGGACCTTCCGGGCCTTCAATATCAATTTCCTCAGGAATATCCACTATAAAAACTTCGGTTAATTTCTTTCCTTTTTCCGTCTTTAGATCACCTAGGAAAGCTCTGGCCATTTGTCGGCTGCCATCTGCTTTTTGATAACCTTTTTGCCCAACCCACCAATCACTATAAGCCTTACTGATTTCCTCTTTACCCGGGCGAGGATTTGGCACTACTTTTACAACTAAAACTGAAAACCATTCTCCTTGAAAATTTTCAGCTTTTTTAGTTGAGACGCTTGGACTTTTCAGGTTTCTTTTGGACACGCCTACCGTCCTTAAATTGTACGTCTCACCCGTTTTTTCCTCCAAATCATACATTAAGGCATCATTATAGGTATAACCTAACCAATTCCCATCGCCACTCCACTGATGCCGATGCGTGCCCCCTCTTAAAGCCCCTGCAGTAAATGGCGCTTCAACATCTCTGCTATCCATCCAATAGGACGAATTGGTGGTTTCATCCACAATCCTCCCCAGCCTTCGATGCATGGCATATGGCTTTTCTTTGCTGGATGGAGGCAATCCATGAATAAATACAAGTTCATTTTTACTTGGATGATAACTAACTGCCCCCACTCCGGGACCATATTCATTGGCATGTGTGGTTTGATAAACAACTTTGGTCTTACCACTTTCCACATTTACTTTTTCTATGATGGCATTTTCTCCTATTCCACCTTCATTTGGTCTAGTGTCATAAACAATCCAGACATCATCAGGTGAAAAATTCTGATTATTGTCCATGGCATGATTCTTTTTTTGATGGGTCAATTGCTTGACTTGCCAAAGTTCTTGAGAAAAAAGCGTTGAGGTAACCATAATGAACAATGCAGTAAAAAGATAATTTTTTGGTTTATTTAAGGTCATTTGTAAAGTTTCTTAAAATTTAACTTTCCAATATACGGCAGATTGATAAAATAGTACCAATGTTTTTATACAGGTTCCGGCATTTGCTGCTTTTTTATCTCACCTATTTTAATAATATTTCCGCTTGAAAGACAAAATCCCTGACCTTATGAAATATTTTTATTTGTTGTTTCTATTTTTAATCATCGCATTTGCAGGCAGTGCTCAGGAAATCCACTGGGAAAACACTGCTCCCGGAGTATGGAAAGGCACTTTGGGAGAAGCTGAAAAATACGATCTATTGACTGCCTCAGGTGCCGTCCCCAATTCAACTGCTTTGGCCAAATTGGGCAAGCCCCTTTTCCCCCTAAATAAAGATAAAATTTCCGGTAAATTACAAGATGGCAAAACCTATCTTCAATTGCCACTTGAAAAAGGAGAAGAGATTTATGGTTTCGGATTAAATTTTAAAACCATTCATCAAAGAGGAAGGATAATGCGCCTGCATGTGGACCATTATGGAGGCCAAGACAATGGAAGAACCCATGCCCCTGTTCCATTTTATGTCACAAGTGAAGGCTATGGGGTTTTTATCAATTCTGCAAGATATCTGGACATCTATGCAGGTAGTGCTTCAAGACTTGACAGTGACAATCCTGCAGAGGCATTGGACAGAAACACAGACCCTGCCTGGACCGCCTCGCCATATTCTGATGCAGTGGAAGTTTTGGTACCTGCAGGCGGTGTGGAATTTTATATTTTTGCTGGCCCCACTATGTTAGAGGCCGTTCAGCGCTTCAATTTATTCAATGGAGGAGGCCCAATTCCTCCTCGATGGGGACTAGGCTTTACACAAAGGGTTCACCGACTTTATGACCAAAAACAGGTATTGGCGGAAGCTGAGGAATTTGAAACCAAGGGATTTCCTTTGGATTTCATTGGCCTTGAACCGGGCTGGCAAAGCAAATCCTATCCAAATACTTTCGCTTGGGATCCCACAAGATTCCCTCATCC
Organism: Cyclobacterium sediminis; assembly: GCF_054781075.1. Taxonomy (NCBI): domain Bacteria; kingdom Pseudomonadati; phylum Bacteroidota; class Cytophagia; order Cytophagales; family Cyclobacteriaceae; genus Cyclobacterium; species Cyclobacterium sediminis. The sequence goes on from NZ_BAAGVC010000003.1 coordinate 399,354, forward strand.
TGAAAAGCTCATACAGCAGCTAAAGGACAAAAATATCAGTTTAAATCTTTGGATCAACCCTTATGTCTCTCCGGAGGCTGACTTTTACGACACCCTTAAACCCTATTATGGCAGCCATTCGGTTTGGGCCGGCGCAGTTCCTGACCTTAGCATACCCGAAGCTCAGGCTTTGTATTGGGAAACCTTTAAAAAAAACCATATTCTTCCCGGAGTAGGAGGATATAAGATTGATGAAGTGGATGGCTATGATCGTTGGCTCTGGCCGGATGTGGCTCAATTCCCTTCAGGACTGGCTGCCGAACAAGTCCGTCAGACGTATGGTCTGCTGGTACAAAAGCAATCAAGTCAGCTTTTTCGTGATCAAAACCGGCGCACCTACGGTTTGGTAAGGGCTTCCAATGGAGGTGGCGTTGCTTTTCCCTATGTCATCTACAATGATTATTATGACCACAAAGATTTTATCACTGCCCTTATAAACAGTGGATTTTCGGGATTATTATGGACTCCAGAAGCAAGGGCATCCAAAAGCGCAGAAGAGTGGTTGAGAAGGTTTCAAACTGTAGTGTTTTCACCCATGGCCATGATCAATGCCTGGGCCAGCAACACCAAACCCTGGTCTTATCCTGAGGTGGCTGATGAGGTAAAGGAAATGGCACTGTTGAGAATGAAGATGATGCCTTATTGGTACAGTAGTTTTGCTAAATACCATTTTGAAGGAATCCCTCCATTTCGCGCCATGCAGCTGGAATCAGGTTTTACCATTCAAGCCCAGGGCCCAACAGATAGCCTTAAAGACCTTGAAGACAATCCCTATAAAGAAGCAGTTAAAAAGGAGCTTACTGACCAGTATATGGCCGGACCTTTCTTATTGGTGGCACCGCTATTTGCCGGTGAGGAAAGCCGCAGTGTAGTCTTACCTAAAGGCAATTGGTACGACTTTTATACCGGAAAATTCGTCGGAAACGGAGAAATAATCACTGTCAATGCCCGTATGGACCAAATCCCTGTATTTGTAAAGGATGGTGGAATTATTCCCATGATGAAATCCCGATTACATGCTCCGGAAAAGGGAGAGCGGTATGATCTGGAAATTTACCATTATGGGACCTCTCCAGGCCACTTTACTTTGTATGATGACGATGGAATTTCCTATGATTACGAAAAAGGGCATTATTCTTGGAGAGAAATTAATGTAAGAATAGGGAGTGATGGACAGTGGAAAGGATCCGTATCTCCTGCCAAAGCTCAAAAACCTGACAATATTGGCAAGATTCGCTGGATATTTATGACTGAAAGCAATGGACACAATCCAGTAAAATAGACCTTTCACCTATCTTCACAGATAGGAGGTAAATGAAAAATTCTATGGGAAGGATAATAATTTCAATACTGGAATTATATGAATCACTTTAATTTTAAGCAGGTAAAATGAGTCCGGAAATTTATCATAGAATTGCATACTTATCATGTAAAAAAAACACAATTTAATTAAAAGAGTTAGTGCCGGAAATAGGACCCAAACTAGTGAAACAATTATCTCCTCACATTGGTTAATTTAAAGTAGGTCTTCAATTCAAGCCTATTATTTCCAATGCCATACTTTTAAATAATGGAGCGTTCGCAACGCTCATTTATTAGCTTTTAGCAGAGCGTACATTTGCATTTTAATTACGACAAAAAACAAGACGATGAAAAAAAAACTACAATTTAAAAGGAACATTTTCACTTATATAACAGCCTTAGTTATCCTTTCGGGAGCTTTTGCATGCTCCACCAAGGTCACCTTCCCTGTTTCAAGTGTAGTCCCTGCTGCAGAACCTGTCGCCTCGATTAATAAAACCAAGGAAGGGGCTTACCTAGTGAAACTTGACATCAACAATTTAGCCCTTCCGGAACGTCTTTCTCCACCAAAAAAACATTATATAGTATGGATAGAGGCGCCGGGACAAGGGCTTATTAGGCTGGGAGAAATCTCCAACAATAGTGGTATGTTTAAGAACCGGGGAAAAGCATCTTTTGAAAAGGAAACGAGGCACAAACCCGCAATGCTACTTGTAACAGCCGAAAATAGCTTAGACATCAGCTATCCTGGTTCCAATGTAATACTGAAAAGTAAGCCATTTGAATTAAAATAATTATAAAAATAAAGAGGACGTTTTTAAAAGAATAATATTATTTAATAATTATCAATTACAGATTTAAATACTTTTTCAAAATTTAATTCTTACTTTTGCATCTTAATTTAATTTCACATGCAGAGTATTCGAAATATTGCAATTATTGCACACGTTGACCACGGAAAGACAACCTTGGTAGACAAAATTATACACGCCTCTAAAATTTTCAGGGAAAATCAGCAGTTTGAAGACCTAATATTGGATAACAATGACCTGGAAAGAGAGAGGGGGATTACCATTTTATCAAAAAATGTTTCTGTAAGGTACAAGGATACCAAGATAAACATTATTGATACTCCCGGTCACGCCGATTTTGGTGGTGAAGTAGAGCGGGTTTTAAAAATGGCTGACGGTGTAATTCTTTTGGTCGACGCTTTTGAAGGACCCATGCCACAAACCCGTTTTGTGTTAGGCAAAGCATTAGAGCTAGGTCTTACCCCTATCGTAGTAATCAACAAGGTGGACAAAGAAAACTGTCGTCCTGATGAAGTTCATGAAGCCGTTTTTGAATTGATGTTCAACTTGGACGCTACTGAAGAGCAACTTGAATTTCACACACTGTATGGCTCTGCCAAGAACAACTGGATGGGTGAAGATTGGAAGAATCCAAATGACAGCATTCTACCTCTTTTAGATGCAGTAGTTAAATATATTCCTGAACCGAAAATCGACGAAGGAACCACTCAAATGCAAATCACTTCTTTAGACTTTTCAAATTTCGTTGGTCGTATAGCCATTGGTAGGGTGAAGAGAGGAAGCATTAAAGAAGGTCAGCAATACGGCCTTTGCAAAGAAGATGGTGTTGTTAAGCGAGTTAAAGTTAAAGAACTTCATGTTTTCGAAGGTCTAGGTAAAAATAAAGTAACAGAAGTCCAGGCAGGTGACATTTGCGCCATCACAGGTGTAGAAGGTTTTGACATTGGAGACACCATTGCGGATCTTGAAAACCCGGAACCTTTAGAAAGGATTTCGATTGACGAGCCTACCATGAACATGCTTTTCACCATTAACAACTCTCCTTTCTTTGGAAAAGAAGGTAAGTTTGTTACTTCTCGCCATTTGAGAGAAAGGCTTATGAAGGAAACGGAGAAAAACCTTGCTTTGAGGGTTGAACCAACTGATAGTGAAGATAAATTCTTGGTATATGGTAGAGGCATTCTGCATTTGTCAGTACTGATTGAAACCATGCGAAGAGAAGGATATGAATTACAAGTAGGCCAGCCACAGGTAATTTATAGAACGATAGATGGAGTGAAGCATGAGCCTATCGAAACCTTGGTGGTAGACGTTCCTGAATCGTCTGCAGGAAAAGTCATTGAACTAGCTACACAAAGAAAAGGAGAGCTTTTGGTAATGGAGCCAAAAGGTGATTTACAACATCTTGAGTTTAGCATTCCATCCAGAGGATTGATTGGGTTGAGGAATAATGTATTGACTGCCACACAAGGCGAAGCAATCATGAACCACCGTTTTGCTTCCTACGAACCATTTAAAGGTACAATTCCAGGTAGAATTAACGGTTCATTGATATCAATGGAATCCGGGCAATGTACTGCTTATGCCATCGATAAATTACAAGATAGAGGAATCTTTTTTGTAGATCCAGGAGATGAACTTTATACCGGTATGGTAATTGGGGAGCACTCTAGAGACAATGACATTGTGGTAAACGTCAAGAAAGGCAAGCAACTCACTAATATGCGTGCTTCCGGATCGGATAACAATGCAAAGATTGCACCCGCAAAAAAATTCTCTTTAGAAGAATCTATGGAATACATCCAAAAAGATGAATACCTAGAAATTACTCCGAAAAGCATACGGATGAGAAAAATTCATTTGGAAGAAAATGAAAGAAATAGAGCAGCAAAAGCACAAAATGCTTAATTAATTATAAAGGGTAGATTTAAAATCTACCCTTTTTTTTTCTTAAATGTTCAGCAGATACTTTGAATTTGATTAGTTTTATGTTTCAATCAACCCAAAGAACCATGTAGCTATTTATACCCATTCTCCGGGTTTGGTCTTAAAATGAAATAAACTTATGAAAAAAATTGCAGTTTATACCTCAGGTGGGGATTCGCCCGGAATGAACGCTTGTGTCAGGGCAGTAGTAAGGACAGGAATTTATCATGATCTGGATGTCTACAGCATCAAATACGGATACGATGGCATTATCAATGGGAACATTACAAAAATGGAGTCCCACTCGGTTAGCAACATACTTCAAAGAGGCGGAACCATATTAAAATCCGCAAGAAGCAATGAGTTTCGCACCAAAGAAGGAAGGAAAAAAGCCTATGATCAATTGTCCAAGCACGGTATAGATGGGCTGGTAGCCATAGGTGGCGATGGTACATTCACCGGTGCTAAAGTATTTTACGAGGAATTCGGAATTCCGGTAGTTGGCTGCCCCGGCACCATTGATAACGACATCTATGGCACGGATTACACCATTGGTTTCGACACAGCAGTAAATACAGCCTTGGAAGCCATCGATAAGATCAGGGATACAGCGGCAGCACATGACCGTGTCTTTTTTGTAGAAGTAATGGGCAGAGACAGCGGTTACATTGCTGTTGAGTGCGCCATAGGAGGAGGAGCAGAAGTAGTGATGGTACCTGAAACCATAACCACTTCCAAACAAGTATCTGATTACTTAAAAAATTTAAGAGAATCTAAAACTTCAAGCATAGTGGTGGTGGCAGAAGGAGATGAAGAAGGAGATGCAGCCACCATTATGGCAAAGGTGAAATCCGAGTTCGTAGGCGAAGAAGAAAAGAAATTTAAAGTAACCACTCTTGGTCATATTCAGCGAGGCGGAAGCCCCACAGCCAAAGACAGGCTTTTGGGTAGCCGAAGCGGCTTAGCGGCAGTAGAGGGCTTGCTTAATGGTAAATTCAACTGCATGGCCGGTATAATCAACGATCAGGTCGTTTACACTCCTTTTGAGGATTGTATCAATAAGAGCAAGCCATTAAATAAAGACTACCTAAGGTTGCAAGAGATCTTAAGTATATAATATGGGTTTTATTCCAATTTTCATCACACTGGGAGGTTTTGTTTTTTTGTTTATAATGTTGGTACATCAAAATTTAAAACAAAAGAAAAACAAAATTCAGCATGAATTGAGCATCATTTCCTCCGAATTTAAAACCATTTCAAACCTGGCAAACAAAGGTTTACCTGATCCGAATGTGCATACAATCGAGGAAGCAATAAAAACTTTACAGACAATTGGTGGAATGGAGAATTCAGTTGAATATCAGAACCAAGCCACAGGTATCCGACAAAAACTTGGGGAAATAAAAAGAGTTCGATACGAGCACAACAAACTTATCGAAACCAAACCTTATTCTTTTGCCGCTAAATTAACGGGACATCAGGCCCTATAATCCTGTACTAGGGAAAGTATACCATTGATATCATCAGGATGAAACCAATGGTATGCTTCATCCCTTTTTAACCAGGTCACCTGTCTCTTGGCATATCTTCTGGAATTTCTTTTAAGGAGTCTGATGGCTTCGTCTTTGTCATACTCCCCTTCCAGGTAGCCAAAAATTTCTTTGTAGCCGACAGTATTCAATGCATTCCTATTTTTGAAGGGGTACATTTCTTCAGCTTCTATAAAGAGCCCATCGGCAATCATTTTATCCATTCGACTGTCTATCCTTTGGTAAAGCTCCTCCCTATCTCTATTCAAGGCAATCTTGATCGTTTTGAAAGGACGTTTTACTTTCTTCCGAACCCTAAATTCACTAAAAGCCTTACCCGTACCTTGGCAAACCTCCAAAGCTCGAATCAAACGCTGCGGGTTTTGCAGATCTACATTTTCATAATAGTCGGGATCTAGTTTTTTCAACATTTCCTGAAGCGGAGCAATACCTTCTTTGACAAATAGCAAGTTTAACTCCTGTCGAATTTCTGGAGCTATTATAGGCATTTCATCCAAACCATTTACTACGGCATCCGTATATAAACCTGAACCTCCAGTTAATAGGAGTAGGTCTTTCCTTTTAAACAAATCACCTATACAGGAAAGTGCCTCAATCTCGTATGATCTAACGTCATAATGATCGTGGATGGATTTATTGCCAATAAAATAGTGGGGCACCATGTCCAATTCTTCCTTGCTGGGCTTGGCAGTTCCTATATTAATTTCTTGAAAAAATTGTCTACTATCGGAGGATATTATGACAGTATTAAATTTTTTGGCTAAATTTATGCACAAATCAGTTTTTCCAACAGCTGTTGGGCCTGCTATCACCAGAATTATTTTATTCAAAGGAGTCAAAATTTAGCTTTATATTTTAGAACTCCGAATTTAAGAAAATTCGACCATGAAAAACAAAAAAGTCTTGATCGTAGACGACAATGCTCTAAATAGAAAAGTTTTTGAGAATGTAATCGGACACAATTATTTTTTCGAATCTGCAGGTGATGGACAGGAGGCCATAGCACTCCTAAAAGAAAACGAGTACGACATTGTGTTAATGGACATTCAAATGCCCAAACTTGATGGTATTAGTTGTTTAAAAATCATCAAAGAAGAAGAGATAGCAGATATTCCTGTGATCGCCATTTCTGCTTATTCCAATCAAGGAGACCGAGAATATTTTTTATCAACAGGGTTTGATGACTTTATTGCTAAGCCGGTAAAGCCAAAAGACCTTCTGGAAACAATTCATTTTCATCTTAACCATCAGAAGAACCGGGTAGTCATTTCAGAAAAAGACAAAGACATTGATGTGGACATAAATGAATCTGTCATCCAACAATTATTGAAGTATCACAGTCTGGAGAACATTAAATCTGTGTACCAAGATTTCTTAGAAGAAGCCGAAAACCTCACCGAAGAAATAAAATTATTGGCAGATTTTAATAAATTTGAAGAAATTGGTGAAAAACTTCACATATTGAAAGGGAATTCAGGAACACTGGGTATAAATGTGATGTATAGAGTTACTGCTTTGTTCGAAAATAAGATTAAAAATTCCTCGACAGAAGCAATGACCGAAGACATTGACCTATTGGAAAGCAGTCTTAGTAAATTTAAGACCTTGGTTGAAAATGATAAAATTTTTATAAAATATGAGTGAAGCAAAAAAAGTATTGGTAGCTGAAGACAGCTCAGTAATTATCAATCTAACAAAGAATGTTCTTTCTTTTGAGAATTTTTCAATTACCGCTGTTAAGAATGGCCAGCAAGTTTTAAACAAACTCGCCGAGGAGGATTTTGATTTAATCCTTATGGATATCAATATGCCTGTAATGGATGGCATAGTTTGCACCAAGGCGATCAGAAATCTTTCGGACCCTGTTAAGTCCAAAATCCCTATAATCGCCATTACAGGGAATTATAAAAATTTCACCCTTGATGACTTTAAAAAAGCAGGGTTGGATGACTACGTCCAGAAACCTTTGGATTATGACTTGTTATTGTCAACTGTGAAAAAACATATTTATAAGTAAAATGCCCATAAAATACACCAAAAACTTTTTGGACAAACTGGAGAATATCTTTGCTTCATCAGATTATCACCTGAGGTATGAGAAGGGCAATTTTAAATCCGGTTTTTGTATTTTAAAGGAAACCAAAATTGTAATTATTAATAAATATTTCACCTTAGAAGGCAAAATCAATGCATTATTAGATATTCTCAAGATGCTTGATTTCAATCCTCAGTCCTTTAAAGATCAAAAACAACAGGATTTCCTAATTGAACTTAAACAAACAGAATTGAAGCTTTGAATATCACATTTTTAGGAACCGGAACCTCCCAAGGAGTTCCGGTAATCGGTTGTACCTGTAATGTTTGTTCCTCCTTGGATTATAGAGACAAGCGACTTAGGTCTTCCATACACCTTGACATAAATGGGAAAAGTATAGTTATTGACACAGGACCGGATTTTCGGACCCAAATGCTCAGGGCCCCAATTACCCAATTAGATGCAGTAGTATATACCCACGAGCATAAAGACCATACGGCCGGACTTGATGATATAAGACCATTTAATTTCAAGCAGCAAATGGACATTCCTTTGTATGGAACTGCCCAAGTGCTGGATCAAATCAAAAGGGAGTTTTCCTATATATTTGCACCATCGAAATACCCCGGAGTACCCAAAGTAATTTTAAATGAAATCACAAATACTCCATTCCAAATCAGTGATATTCAATTTAATCCCATTCAGGTGATGCACCACAAACTTCCAGTCTTGGGATACAGGATTGGGGATTTTACCTATATTACTGATGCAAATTACGTCTCTCCTGAAGAAGTAAAAAAAATAAAAGGGAGTAAGGTTCTCGTTATCAACGCACTACAAATTAAACCACACATCTCCCACTTCACACTTGCGGAAGCTCTGGAGTTCATTAAAATTATTGGTCCCGAAAAAGCTTTCCTAACCCACATAAGCCATCAAATGGGAACCCATAGAGAGGTAAGCAGCTCGCTTCCTCCCAATGTTGAAATTGCATTTGACGGCATGAAATTGCAACTATAATATGCACTTGAATTACCATTTTTTTAAGTTTTTATGCCCAGCAATTAAAAGTGAGATTTTAGGAGGCAATATTGTGGCTTGTTTTTCTCAAAACAAAGAGGAGTTAATTATTGAAATACAGACAAAGGATGACCATCCCTTTTTTATTAGGGCTTTGCTATTGCCTTCCAACCCTTGTCTAAGTTTTCCAAAAGATTTTAAGAGAAGCAAAAAAAACAATGTAGATCTTTTCCCTGAAGTAATAGGTAAAAAGATTACTGAACTACATCTACTCAGCTACGAGCGGGCCTTTTATTTCATTTTGGATGACCAGCAGGCATTGCTGTTTAAAATGCATGGAAGCCGATCCAACATTCTATTATTTACAGAAAAAGATGATCTTCCTTCAAACCTTTTCAGAAAAGAACTCAAAGAAGACCAAGCCATAAAAATTCGTGACTTAGAAAAAGAACTGACACTTACATGGGAGAGATTCCAGCAACTGGATGGCAATGCATCTCAGTTTTTACCCACCCTAGGCAAGCTCCCTAGGGCTTGGTTAAAAGAAGCAGGTTATCTGGAAGCCGATCTCGAAGAGAGGTTTTCATTGATGACCGAGTTACTGGAGATGATGGAAGTGCCATTTTTTTCGATTTTCAAGAAAAATGACAATTACCTACTCAGCCTATTGCCTTGCCAATCAGCTATTGCAAGCACAGCTGACCCACTTGAGGCATGCAATCTTTATTTTCAGAAAGCCGTTGTAAGGAAAAACTTTGAAACAATAAAAAACCAATTGCTCCGAACACTTAATGAGCGTCGAAAAAAAACATTGAATTACATCCATAAAACCAGGGAAAAACTTGAGAGTATGGAGAAGGAACCTCCTCCAAGCCAAACAGCTGATGTAATCATGGCCAACCTCCACCAAATTCCTCCCGGAGCGAATCAAGTAGATCTTTTTGATTTTTATTTAAACACCAACCGGGAAATAAATTTAAAAAGAGGGCTTAGCCCCCAAAAGTTCGCGGAGCAACTATATAAAAAGAGCAAGAATAAGAAAATTGAGTTTGACCAACTGAGAAAAAACCTTTCCCAGAAGGAAAAGGAGTTGGATGAAATTGCGAAAGAAGAGGAAGAGGTAAACCAGTCTGAGGATTTTAGATCCATAAAGTCATTGCTCAAAAAAGGTGATAAATTTTCTACTGCAAAACAACAGGTACAACTGCCCTATAAGCGGTTTGAAGTTGAGGGGTTTGAGGTATGGGTTGGGAAATCAGCAAAGGCCAATGATGAATTATTGAGAAGGTATACTTGGAAAGAGGACATCTGGCTACACGCCAAGGACGTTTCAGGCTCTCACGTGATCATCAAGACCCAATCAGGCATGAACCCAACCAAATCTGTTTTAGAACGCGCAGCGGCCTTGGCTGCCCATTACTCCAAGAACAAAACTGCTTCTCTAGCCCCAGTCATGTACACCCCTTGTAAATATGTCAGGAAGGTAAAAGGTTCCCTTCCAGGTGCTGTAATGGTGGATCGTGAAAAAGTCATTTTAATTAAACCTGAGGGACCGGAAGAAATTTAAATAAAAGATACCGAATTCTCTCAGCGCTTTTTTTAAAGGTAACCTAGGCATAGTGCGGCACATCAACCTGCTTTAATTCCTACTACCAAAATTTTTTTAATCAAATAAAAATTCAAATGGCAGTCTAAAAAATCAGACTGCCATTTAACTTAAGAAATGATAATCCATTTCCATTTATTTTCATCGTAGAAAATTAATCTACCACGTGAATCTTCAACATATTGGTTTTGCCTTTAGCTTTTAGTGGCATACTGGCTGTATTGATAACAATATCACCTTCGGACACATGTTTTTCAGATTTCAATCTTTCTTGAATGTCATGAAATGTACCATCCGTTGATACTTGGCTATCGTAATAAAAAGCCCTTACACCCCAGACCAAGCTCAATTGGGTTAGCAATTTCTTGTTTCGGGTAAAAATAAAAATATCTGCAGAAGGACGATGAGACGAAATACGGAATGCGGTAAAACCTGAAGCCGTAATTCCGACAATGGCCTTGGCTTTTACATTTCTAGACAACCTACTGGCCATAAGTAATAAATTATTACTCAAGAAACTTTCAGTATCTTCAGGGATTTTATAGAGGTTGTGGTACACATCACCATTGACTTCAATATGATCAATGATACTACTCATTGCTTTTACAGCTGCAACAGGAAATTTACCTGAAGCTGTTTCAGCAGAAAGCATCACAGCATCAGCCCCATCAAGGACAGCTGTAGCCACGTCATTGGTTTCAGCTCTTGTCGGCCTTGGGTTTACGATCATGCTTTCCATCATTTGGGTGGCGATGATAACAGGCTTACAGGCGATTTTACATTTTTCCACCATTCTTTTTTGCCAAAGTGGAACAATTTCCATAGGCACTTCTACACCAAGGTCTCCCCTAGCCACCATAATTGCATCTGTAGCATTGATGATTTCATCAATATTCTCAAGTGCTTCAGGTTTTTCTATTTTGGCAACAATTTTACAAGATTTGCCGGCTTTTTTAATTCTTTGCCTAAGGTCCAGGATATCCTCTGCACTTCTTACAAATGAAAGGGCAATCCAATCCACTTCGTTTTCCAAGCCAAACTCAAGGTCAATCAAGTCTTTCTCTGTAAGAGAAGGGGCACTGATCTTTGTATTGGGAAGGTTAATACCTTTTCTGGATTTCAAAATGCCACCATGAACTACAGTACAGTCCACATTTTTACCATCTGTTTTGAGAACTACTAATTCCAAGTTACCATCATCAATGAGGATACGGTCACCTTTAACCACATCATTGGGCAAATTTTGATAAACCGTGCTCACCAAGCTGGCTGTTCCTACCACAGGGTCATTTGTAATGGTAATTGGATCTCCGGGCTTAATTAGCACCTCATTATTTTCCACCTCACCCACTCTAATTTTTGGTCCCTGAAGATCCTGCAGTATTCCTGTGCTTAGATTTAAGCTGTCATTCATTTCACGAATGGTCTTAATGACTGCTGCATGAATGGTATGATCACCATGGGAGAAGTTTAACCTGAAAATATCAGCCCCGGCCATCACAAGCTCAGTAATGGTTTCCTTATTATTACTGGCAGGACCAACAGTAGCTAATATTTTGGTTTTATTAAAAATAGGTACTCTCATTTTCTATATATTTAATATGTTAACAGGTTTTCTTTTGATTTTAGTTTAATCGTATCAATTTTAACAATACTGTGTATTCCACTTACATTGGAAAGGGCGTCAATATACGTATTTAAATCCACTTCATCTGTAAAGTCTTGGCAGAGTAAAAAGTAATCCATACTCAGGAGTTCCGGAATGAGGTATCTTGAGCGTCCCCCCACCGGATATGACTTATTTTTCAATAGTTGAATAAATCCATGTTCTTTTTTTAACATAAATTGAGAAATAATTAAATCCGGTTGATTCAAGAATTCCAAGTGATAATCTTCAGTCTTTTTTAAACGAATCCCCAAAGTTGTATTGATCAGCCAGGCCAATTTATAGTCCTTTAAAGGGGCTACAAGGCCTAAAAGATCAAAATCGAAGGTGGTTTCAAAAAGAAGTTTGCTTTTCTTCATTCAGGAAGAATTTAAAAGCTCAAAGGTAAAAATTTTATTTCAACTTCTTACTTTGAGCGAAAGTTCTTAATTTAGTTTGTCATTTTTTTTGACATTAAGGTATTAAATAATTTTCTTTGCGGTGTGTTTAAACTAAACTGATCACAAAATGTCTGAAATTGCACAAAAAGTAAAAGCCATTATCGTTGATAAGTTAGGCGTCGAAGAATCTGAAGTTACTCCTGAAGCGAGCTTTACCAATGACCTTGGTGCTGATTCTTTAGATACAGTGGAACTTATCATGGAATTCGAAAAAGAATTCAACATTTCTATTCCAGATGACCAGGCTGAGCAGATCGGTACGGTTGGTCAGGCTGTTAGCTATTTGGAAGCTAACGTAAAATAACCCATACTTAAAATCATTTATGAATTTAAGAAGAGTTGTAGTAACAGGTTTAGGTGCCCTTACACCAATCGGCAATACTGTCCCGGAATTCTGGGACGGCTTATCGAATGGTGTAAGCGGTGCTGCGCCTATTACCCGTTTTGATGCCTCAAAATTCAAAACCCAATTTGCCTGCGAAGTAAAAGATTTGGACATACTTCAATTTATGGACCGAAAAGAGTCCAGAAAAATTGATCCGTATTCCCAATATGCAATGGTAGCTGTCGCTGAAGCCATGCAAGACTCCGGGCTTGACCTAGAAAAGATAGACCTTACCAGAGCCGGAGTAATCTGGGGATCTGGAATAGGTGGATTGAAAACCTTTCAGGATGAAGTAACAAGCTTTTCAGGAGGTGATGGTACACCAAGATTTAACCCCTTTTTCATCCCTAAAATGATAGCTGATATCGCGGCAGGGTTTATATCCATAAAATATGGATTCCAAGGGCCTAATTTTGCAACCGTTTCAGCCTGTGCTTCTGCTACCAACGCCCTGATAGATGCATTCAATTATATCCGACTTGGAAAAGCCAATATATTTATATCCGGAGGATCTGAGGCTGCTGTTACTGAAGCAGGTGTAGGCGGGTTTAATGCTTTGAAGGCTTTGTCTCAGCGAAATGATGACCCAGCAACTGCCTCCAGACCTTTTGATAAGGACAGGGATGGTTTTGTATTGGGAGAAGGTGCCGGCGCATTGATTTTGGAAGAATACGAACATGCGAAAGCACGTGGCGCCAAAATTTATGCAGAATTGATCGGTGGCGGAATGACAGGTGATGCCCATCACATCACTGCACCACATCCGGAAGGACGAGGAGCAGCCAACGTGATGAAATTCGCTCTTGAAGACGCCGGTTTAAAACCTGAGGCCATAGATTATATTAATGTGCATGGTACTTCCACTCCTCTTGGAGACCTCAGTGAAGTAAAAGCCATTAAAAAAATCTTTGGTGATCACGCGTACAATTTGAATATCAGTAGTACAAAATCCATGACAGGTCACCTTCTGGGAGCTGCAGGTGCTGTAGAAGCCATAGCATCCATTTTGGCTATGAGAAACAGTCTTATTCCACCTACCATCAACCATTTTACAGATGATGAGGAAGTGGATGAAAAACTGAACCTCACTTTTAATAAAGCCCAGAAAAAAGAGGTCAATGTAGCACTGAGTAACACTTTTGGTTTTGGTGGACATAACTGTTCTATCATTTTCAAAAAAATAGCAGAATAAATTTGAAATTACTTCGGTTGCTCAGAATTCAAGAGCTAACTTATAATAAGAAAGATAAAAGGCTTGCTTACGCTATTAAAAATATAGTGGGTAGCAAGCCTTTAAATTTATCTCTCTATAGACTTGCGTTCAGACACGTTTCTGCATCGAAGGAAATAAAAGCCGGTGTAAAAATCAGTAATGAGCGCCTAGAATATCTGGGAGATGCTGTATTGGGCACCATTGTGGCCGAATACCTCTTCCAAAAATTCCCCTATCGTGACGAAGGTTTTCTTACCGAGACAAGGTCTAGAATTGTCAACAGGGAAGCCCTCAATCAGGTAGGCCAAAAAATTGGATTACCTAAAATTGTGGAATCCGAAATGGGCAGTAAAGTCCCCTACAGCTTTAAATCTCTTTATGGCGATACGTTGGAAGCCCTAATCGGTGCCATTTATTTAGACAGGGGATACTATTTTTGTAGAAAATTCATCAACAGCAGGCTCATCAATCCTTTTTTTGATTTGGACAATATTATTGCCACCACAACCAATTTTAAAAGTAAAATTATTGAGTGGTCCCAAAAAGACAATAAAGCAATAGACTTTAAACTAAAATCCGTAGAAGGTAGCCAACGGTTCAAAGAGTTCAAAGTAGAATTGAAGATCAATGGTACACCTTTCTCAGAAGGCAAAGGTGCAACCAAGAAGAAAGCTGAACAGGAAGCTGCTAGAATGGCCTGTGAAAAACTACAGATAATCCCCTAAATACAAGCATCCCTAAACCGGTCTTAAAAAAACATTATCATGTCTCCAATACTTCTCGCTGGTGCCACGCTCAATCAAACTCCATTGGACTGGGAAGGTAACCTTGACAATATAATTCAGGCCATTGCCATGGCCAAAGAAAAAAAAGTTGACCTCCTGTGTTTGCCGGAATTGAGTATTACAGGATATGGAAGTGAAGACCTGTTTTTGAGTTATTGGTACCCTAAAAAAGCACTAGACAGCATACAAAAAATTCTTCCTCATACCCAAGACATCACTGTTTTGGTAGGCCTGCCCTGCAGAATCAACAACCAATTGTACAATTGCATGGCAGTTTTAGAGGATAGGGAAATCCTAGGTTTTGTAGCCAAACAATTTTTAGCCATAGACGGAGTACACTATGAAGGCAGATGGTTTACTCCCTGGATAGGAGGAGAAGTCTCCACCATTGAATGCTTTGGTAAGGAGTACCCATTTGGTGATATAATTTTTAATAAAAAGGGTCACAAGTATGGCTTTGAAATCTGTGAAGATGCTTGGAGAGGTAGCCTCAGACCCGGACATCGCCTTAAACAAAGAGGGGTAGATATTATTTTTAACCCAAGCGCAAGTCATTTTGCCATGGGTAAAAGTGAACAAAGAGAGTTACTGGTAAAAGAAAGCTCCAAGGAATTAGGTGTAGCTTATTTTTATGTCAACTTGTTAGGCAACGAAAGTGGCCGAATGATTTTTGATGGAGAAATACTTTATGCCGAGAGGGGAGAAGTTTTGCTAAAAAACAAATTGCTTTCCTTCCAAGCTGTTCAACTTCAAACTTTCCAATTCCCTGCCAAAGCCGCTAAACCTTTGCAGTTGGTACACAATTTACATACTAAAAATGAGGAATTTATGGCAGCCTCCACATTGGCTCTCTTTGACTACCTAAGAAAGAGTCGAAGTAGGGGGTTTGTCCTTTCCTTAAGCGGTGGAGCAGACTCCTCCACCATTGCCATTTTGGTAGCTGAAATGGTGAAAAGAGGAGTAGAAATGCTCGGTGGTCCATTGTTTATAAAAAAAATCCATAGGGAGGGAGACATCAGTCCTAGCAGTAGTATACAAGAAATTACAGGTGAAATTTTCACCACTGCATATCAGGGAACAAAAAACTCTTCAACTGCCACCCTAAACAGTGCCCAAAACCTCGCCAAAAGTCTGGGCGCGACTTTTCACCACTGGACCATAGATGAAGAAGTAAATTCCTATACGCATAAAATAGAAAAGGCCCTGGGCAGAAAATTAAACTGGGAACAAGACGATATCGCCCTACAAAATATTCAGGCAAGGGCAAGGTCACCTATTATTTGGATGCTGGCCAATATTAAAAAATTCTTACTCTTAAGCACTTCTAATCGAAGTGAGGGAGATTTGGGCTATGCTACGATGGATGGAGACACCAGTGGTAGTATATCACCAATTGCAGCGGTAAGTAAGGACTTTATTTTGCAATGGCTAAGGTGGGCCGAGAAGGAAAAAGCTTACCAAGGTTTAAGTTTTGTCAACTCCTTACAACCTACTGCCGAATTAAGACCACAAGAACGTAGTCAAACAGATGAGGAGGATCTGATGCCTTACCCAGTTATTTCTGCGATAGAAAAACTGGCCATTAGAGACAAGCGATCACCGATGGATGTATACCTTATTTTGAAAGAAGAAATTTCTCTTGAACCATCTATTTTAAAAGGTTACATTGCCAAATTCTTTAGGCTATGGTCAATCAATCAATGGAAAAGAGAGAGATTGGCTGTTTCTTTTCATTTGGATGAGTTCAATGTTGATCCTAAAACATGGTACAGATTTCCGGTATTATCCGGTGGGTATCGGGAAGAATTGGGCTTAATGGAAAACCTTGAAGAATAAATCAACGACTATCATCAAAAAGTATAAACCATGATTAATAGTATTTTGTATTACGTCGTTTGGAGTCCCAATCCTTCGATTTTTTCAGGATTTGACAGGTTGCGTTGGTATAGCCTGTTGTTTGCTATGGGTTTTATAATCTCCCAACAGTTCATGATTCATTTCTTTAAAAAGGAAGGGCATGATGAAAACCTTGTAGACAAATTGACCATTTATATGGTGCTTGCCACCATTATTGGAGCCCGACTGGGACATGTACTATTTTATGAACCTCAGCGCTACCTCAGCAATCCTATAGACATCTTAAAGGTATGGGAAGGTGGCCTAGCCAGCCATGGTGCGGCTATTGCCATTCTCTTCGCATTATGGCTTTATGCGAAACGAACACCCGGACAATCTTATTTATGGGTGGTAGACAGAATTGTTATTGTTGTAGCTTTAACCGGAGCTTTGATTCGTTTTGGAAACTTGATGAACTCAGAAATTGGAGGAAAGGCAACAGGTACAGACAGTGGATTTGTATTCGCCAGAGAAACTGAAGAAATTCTGGAAACAATGAATCTACCCATTCTTGCAATCAATGCTTATAAACCTGAAGATCGCCAAGAAGAACTTACCGGTGAGGGACGTGTTCCTGTAAATTTTGACATAAAAATTGAAAAAGGAGGTTTTGATGAGGCGAACCTTAAAGCTGTATTAGAGCGCGATGTAAAATATGCCCTGACGAGGTTTTCAAGTTCAAAAAAATACATGGCCGAAGATCCTGAGGCGCCGCTTAATCTGGAAATTAAAGATCAAGGAGATCATTACTTAGCCGTGGTAAAAACTTTTGGTCTTGCCAAACACCCAACTCAAATTTATGAATCCATAACTTATTTCCTGATTTTCTTGTTATTATTCCTAGGCTGGAGAAAATACAAAGAAGGGATTCCGGAAGGTTTATACTTAGGATTATTCTTGATCTCTGTTTTCGGAATGCGATTTGTCTGGGAATTTTTCAAGGAGAATCAAGTAGATTTTGAGGACAACCTCACATTTAATATGGGACAGGCTTTAAGCATTCCTTTGGTTGTCATTGGTCTGGGCTTGATCGTTTATTCCTTAAAAAATAAAAAAAGCCCATCATCTCTTAAAAACTAATTTAAGGGACAGGGTCATGGCCCTGTCCTCCCCATGGGTGACACCTGCCTATCCTCTTGATTCCCAACCATCCACCTTTCAAAACACCATGCTTCATAATGGCTTCTTTTGTATATTGGCTGCAAGTAGGATAGTAACGACAGGACCTTGGAATCAAGGGAGAAATAGCATATTGATAAATCAATATTGGAAATACCGCAATTTTTTTCACTATTTTCTTCACTTTTTCGTATTTACATTAAACAAGTCAATTTATATAAATAAAGTTCTATTTCTTACATCAAAATTTAGATTCTCTTGAACCTAAAACCGCTATTTTACCGGCTTTTTTTATTGATATGCATCCTGGGAACAGGTGGTAAAATTTTGTTTGCCCAAAATAGTGACAGCTTATACATCAGCCCCAATAATACCAGTACCCCAAAACAAGTTACAGTTAATAATATTTTTATTGTTGGCAATGAAAAAACACGCAAGAATATCATTCTTAGGGAGATGAATTTAGCTGAAAATGTAACCTATAATTGGGATGAATTTGTAAATCTAGTCGAAGCAGATCAAAAAAAGATCTACAACCTACGGCTTTTCACTACAGCCACTGTAACCCCGCTTTTTGTTGGGGAAGAACAGGTAGAAATTTTAGTATCCCTTAAAGAAAGGTGGTACATACTGCCCAGCATTATATTTAATTTGGCAGACAGAAATTTCTCCGAATGGTGGTCCAATCAAAATAGGGATTTTTCCAGGGTAAACTATGGGATAAAACTAGATCACAATAATATAGGGGGAAGAAATGAAAAACTTCGCGTAATCGGCCAAGTTGGCTTTACCCAAGCCATTCTATTGAACTATACCATCCCTTATTTTGATAAAAATCAACTGCATGGTTTGGCAGCCAAATTCAGGTACAATACGAATAAAAATATCCCTATAAAATCGGTCGGTAATAAGCAGTATTTTTACAGAAATCCGGAAGAGAATATTTTAAAAAAAACACTCGCTACCTCCCTTACATATAGTTTTAGGGGCAGTTTTTATAATTTCCATTATTTCACTACCGGCTACCACAACACTTGGATTCATGAAGATGTTATTCAAGAAAAGCCCAATTACTTTACTCATGATGGCCAAAAATTAAAGTATTTTGTGGCTTCCTACCGTTACCGTCACGACAACCGTGACAATGTTTCCTATGCCACCCATGGCACCATGTTGGATGCCAGCCTAACCAAATATGGAATCTTCAGAAATGACGACATTGATGAGCTGGAGTTTAGTATTATAGCCAGTAAGTACCACAAATTCGGAGATAAATTTCACTTGGCCACAGGGATTTCAGCCTCTGCTTTCTTTAGTGATAACCAGCCCTACACATTGGTACGTGGCATAGGTTATAAACCTGATTTTATAAGGGGCTATGAGCTCAACGTAATCGAAGGCCAGCAATTAATTGCCCACAAAAACAGCTTGCGTTATGAGATATTAGACATAGCCTATGATATTTCTGACATCATGCCAATAGATGAATTTTCAATGTTTCCCATTAAACTTTACCTCAGCGGCAATTTCGACCATGGTTATGTTAGGGATGCCAATCGTCTCCCATTAAACGCCGCACTAACCAACAAATACTTATTGGGATATGGTTTAGGACTAGACCTAATAGGCATGTATGATGCTGTATTTAGATTTGAATATTCTGTAAACAATATGGGGGCAGGTAGTTTCTTTGTTAACGTGAAGGCTCCTATTTAATTCGTTATTTATTTTCGGATTACCCAGTTTTTTAGTATATTCCGATACTACTTTATTTTTTCTTTCTTTTTTTGGTTATGGAGAAATGGGTGCTACTTGGTTCATTCGTGCTTTTTACCGGGACTTCTTATGCTCAAAATGGCATGGACCATTTTCCAAAAGGAGCACAAAGTATAGGCTTGGGCAACGCCAGTGTAACCCTAAACGAACCATGGGCTATTTTTAACAATATAGGTGCTTTGGGCAAAAGTCCAACGGATATTATAGCTGTAGTAGGATACGACCATAGGCTAGGTCTGAATGAACTGACTACCTTGGCGGCTGGAATTACAGTCCCAACAGAAAATATCGGCATTTTAGGCATAGGAATTTCAAATTATGGTGGAGCACTTTTCAACCAACAACAGATCGGCTTGGGTCTTGCCAAACAATTGGGGCTGGCCAGCCTAGGGATAAAATTCAATTATTTCCAAACCAATATTGAAGGTTTTGGTAGAAGCGCTAGGCCGGTACTGGAACTTGGAGGTACTGCAGAACTGATCCCCGGAGTATTTTTTGGGGCCCACATTTACAATTTCACTCGAGCAGCCATTAGCAAGGGCAATTTGAATTACCTGCCCACAATTGTGAAAACAGGAATTTCGTATCGTCCATCAGACAATTTGATGGTCAATATTGAAACTGAAAAGGAGCTTTCCTCCCCTGCCCGATTCAAAGCCGGGATAGCCTATAACTTTGAGGAGAAATTTTGGGCCAGAACTGGCATTACAAGTCAGCCCAACAATTTGTATTTCGGTATTGGATTTAGGCCCAGAAGGTTTCAGGTAGATTATGCTTTATCAAGAAATTATTTACTTGGGTTCACTCACCATTTTTCTTTAAATTATAACCTTTCGGCGCAATGAAAGGCCCGGCCATCACCGGACTTGCCCTGCTAATAGGGTCAATGGGGCTTTATGCCCAACAAAACCCTCAAGCAGAACTTGATATTGAAGCATTTATTGAGGAAAGGTTTGCTTTTCAGGAAGAAGATATACCTTATGAAGACCTTTACGAAAGTCTGCTTCAACATTATTTCCAGCCCTTGGATCTGCAAGAGGCCACAAGCACAGACTTGCAATCCCTCTACCTTCTTAGCCCAAAACAAATTGAATCTTTTATCCATTACAGGGATCAATTGGGCAAGTTTGTATCCTTATACGAACTTCAGGCAATTCCTGATTGGTCCTTAGCCACCATCCAAAACCTACTGCCCTTTGTGGTTATCAATTCTTCAAATCCAAACCAAAGCTTCCCGGGTTTTCAGCGTATGGCAAAGGCCGAAAATGCCTATTTACTCTTGCGTCATCAAAAGGTCTGGCAAACAAGAAAAGGGTTTAGTATTCCGGATACTTTGAACAATGGAGATTTGAGTAACAGGTATCTGGGAGATCCAAATAACCTTTATTTAAGATTTCGTTTACAGCAGGCAGCAGATTTTAGCCTTGGAATCACCTTAGATAAAGATGCCGGAGAGGCATTTACTTGGGATCCTCAAACCAAAAGGTATGGATTTAATTTTCTTTCTTTCCACTATGCCTTGTACAATAAGGGCCGGTTAAAAATATTATCTCTGGGAGATTATCAATTACAATATGGGCAAGGGTTGGTTTTTGGTTCAGGGTTTTCTGTAGGCAAAGGAGCAGAAACAATAACCACAGTAAAAAGAAGCTCTACCGGAGTAAGGCCTTATACCTCTGTCTTGGAAGCAGGCTATTTTAGAGGCATTGCAGCAAGCTACTCTTTGGGTAGAATGGAGGGTACACTTATGCTTTCCAACAAGGCTAGGGATGCAAATTTACAATTCATTCTAGACAGCATGGACAACGCTTCCTCCTATTTATCTTCTTTGGTTTTATCCGGTTTGCACCGTACAGAAAATGAAATCCAAAAGAAAGCACAAGCAAGGGAGCAGAATTTAGGTCTGAATTTAAACTATCAGAATACCAGTAAAACTTTTCGAATTGGTACTAACGCATTGTATACAGGATACAGCCAGCCCCTTTATCCAACAGAAAGGGTATACAATCAATTTGAATTTAGAGGCAAAAGCAATAGTGTCCACAGTTTGTATTTCACTTACAATTATAGAAACCATTATTTCTTTGGTGAAACTGCAATTTCTAAAAGCGGAGGCAAGGGCCATGTGGCAGGCCTAATGAGTAGCCTGAATAGTAAAGTAGATTTTTCTATGGTATGGCGTAAATATGACCGGAATTTTCACACCTTTTATGGGAATGCTTTTTCGGAAGGCTCTCGTCCCATCAATGAAGAAGGCTTGTACTTGGGGATTTATTTTAAGCCCAATCGAAAATTCAGTTGGTCTGCTTATTATGACTATTTCAGCTTTCCTTGGATGCGATTTAGGGTTTATGCACCTTCTGTAGGACATGAGTGGCTTAGCAGGTTGAAATTCCGACCCAACAAGCAACTCACTATGTTTTTTCAATTCCGGGAGGAAACAAAAAGCAGAAATCTTCTATCTGAGGACCAACCTAGTAGCCAGTATTTGCTTGCTCAAGGAAAAAGGCAAAACATTGTATGGAGTCTCAATTATCTCCCTGATCGCAAATGGCAGTTGAAAACGAGGGTTCAACAAAGTTTTTATAAGTTTGCTGGCAAAAAAACCAAAGGTTTCTTAATCGCACAGAGTTTATCCGGAGAAGCCGGGGCCTGGAGATTTTCTGGAAGCCTAGCTTTATTTGACACGGATGACTACGAAAACAGGCAATACCTGTATGAAAAAAATGTCTTGTGGGCCTTTTCTATCCCCAATTTTTACGATCAAGGGTTAAGAACCTATTTATTGGCGCAGTATAAAATAAACCCAAGACTTACTATTTGGGGTAGATGGGCTAAAACCAGCTATACCAACAGGGAACATATTGGCTCCGGTCTGCAAGAAATCCCAGGAAATAAAATGGTTGAGACCACTTTTCAATTAAGGTATCAATTTAACCGGTAAGTCAGACATCTGCTTTCTTACCGGTTAAATCCCCAATACCAATATCAAATTCTATTTTTCCTTAAGCAAGTCCCTGATTTGCTCTAACAATACCTCTGTTTTATTGACAGTCGGTGGTGGCGGAGTGGGTGCAGCTTCTTCTTTCTTCTTCAAATTATTGATTACCTTAACAATCATAAAAACTGCAAAAGCAACAATAGCGAAATCAACCGTAAACTGAATAAAGGTACCGTAATTAATGGTTACGGCATTAATTTCCTCTCCGGCCGGATCTATATAGGCCTCCCTGAGGACAACCACTAAATCTGTGAAGTCCACTCCTCCGACCAAAAGGCCGATAGGAGGCATGATAATATCTTTCACAAGAGAAGAAACTACCTTCCCAAATGCAGCCCCAATGATGACCGCAACAGCCAAATCGACGACATTACCTTTTACGGCAAAATCCTTGAATTCTTTAATCAATCCCATACTTTTGTTGGTTAATGGTTCTATAGATAAATTTAATAAGCCATTCAATATAAGAAAAATTCTATGATTATTACAAAATAATTATACACCAAACATAATTTCAATAAAACAGAAATGTCCAAAACAAACCATATAAACCAACCAATCGCACCAATCAAACCAAAAACACTTGTTTGGCATGATAACAGTAGAACAGACAACTATTTCTGGATGAATGACAGAGAAAATCCGGAGGTAATTCAATATTTAGAAAAAGAGAATGCCTACAAAAATAGCTTACTAAAAGAAACTGAGGACTTACAAGCATCACTTTTCAAGGAAATGAAAGAAAGGATAAAGGAAGATGACAGTAGTGTCCCCTATTTTAAAAACGGCTACTTTTATTACAATCGTTTTGAAAAAGGCAAAGAATACCCTGTTTATTGTAGAAAAGAAGGGCATTTGGAATCAGAAGAGTTAATTCTCTTGAATGTAAACGATTTGGCTGAAGGCCATGAATACACCAATGTCAATGCATTGGCAATTTCTGAAAACAATAAGCTTTTAGCCTATTCACTGGATACAGTAGGCAGAAGAATATACAACATTCATTTTAAAGGCCTTGATAGTGCCAAGGTTGTAAAGGATCAACTAAAAGCCGTTACAGGGAATATTGTCTGGTCAGCGGATAATAAAACAGTTTTTTATACCCAACAAGATGCTCAAACCCTTCGTCCGAATAAGGTATACCGTCATGTATTGGGAACCGCCCAGGAAACAGATGAATTGATTTTTGAAGAAAAAGATGAGACTTTTACTGTTGGCTTAAAGAAATCAAAATCCAGAGAGTTTCTATTCATTGTTAGCCAAAGCACCATCTCTACTGAGTACCGTTTTCTTCCGGTGGACCGGCCTAACGAAGATTGGAAAATAATTCAGGAAAGGCAGGACAATCTGGAGTATGAAGTGGATCATTATGGATCTAACTTTATCATCCTAACCAATGCTGATCAAGCAAAGAATTTCAAATTGGTAAAGACACCTATTGACCAACCGGAAAAAGAAAATTGGGAAGACATTATTCCGGTAAGAGAAAACGTCTTCTTGGAGGAATTTGAAGTATTCAAGCATCACTTGGTCATCGCTAATCGATTCAATGGACTGCAAAGACTGGAAATCAGATCTTGGGACGGAGAAAAAAAGCATACCATCAAAATGGAGGACCCTGCCTATACAGTTTGGATTGGCACCAACCCCGAGTTCTACACTGAAGTGCTAAGGTATGGTTACAACTCCCTTACCACCCCTGCTTCAGTCTATGACTACCATATGGAAAGCAGGGAGAAAACCCTTATGAAGCGACAAGAAGTCGTGGGGGGTCATAATCCGGCGGACTACCAATCCGAACGCATATGGGCAAGCGCTAAAGATGGAACTGAAATTCCTGTGTCTCTAGTCTATAAAAAAGAATTGTTTGCCCAAGAAGGTCAAAATCCTGTACTCCTTTACGGTTATGGCTCATACGGACTGAGTTCAGATCCCTATTTTAGCTCAAGTAGGTTGAGTTTGTTGGACAGAGGCTTTGTCTTTGCCATTGCCCATATCAGGGGAGGTCAAGAGCTGGGACGCCACTGGTATGAAGACGGGAAAATGCTCAAGAAAAACAACACCTTTGAAGACTTCATCGCTTGTGGGGATTTTTTAATTCAAGAAAAATATGCCCATCCAAGCAAACTTTTTGCCATGGGAGGAAGTGCAGGAGGCCTTCTTGTAGGAGCTGTAATCAATCAACGGCCGGATCTCTTTCACGGAGTGGTCGCTGCCGTTCCATTCGTAGATGTGGTGACTACTATGTTGGATGAAAGCATTCCTTTGACTACCGGGGAATTCAACGAATGGGGAAACCCCAAGGAAAAGGGCTACTATGATTATATGCTTTCTTACTCACCCTATGACAATGTAAAAGCACAGGATTACCCACATTTACTGGTAACCTCAGGTCTACACGACAGTCAGGTACAGTACTGGGAACCTACCAAGTGGGTAGCAAAACTTAGGGCTTTGCGCACCAATAATAATTTACTTTTGCTTCACACCAATATGGAGGCCGGTCATGGCGGTGCTTCAGGTCGTTTTAACGCTTTGAAAGAATTGGCCATGGAATATGCCTTTATTCTATCTCTTGTTAAAAATTAACCTAAATTAAGATCAAAAACTCTATTAAGCCTGTTGTTCCTTTCAACAGGCTTTTTCTTTCCCTTATAGTATAACATAAACTTCCTCCATCCGGAGCTTAGTTAGGGGGAATATCTGTTCCTAATCCATGAGAAAGTAAATGCATCCCCTATTAGCAGAGGGCTTACCTACTTTGGGTTTAATCAACATGAATTTCACTCTAGATCCAATAGTTCAAATAAAGCAAAAGACAGGTAGTCTTCTTCCAAATCCGGGTTACCCGAGTGGTTTTTTGACAAGTACACTCCTGCTTCAGTAATGAACAGGTTGTCCGGTAAAAATTTTTCCTTATCAAATAGGGTTCTCCAATAACATTCAACCCGCTGTCTAAAATTAATATGGAAAACACCTTTGGATCGAATCTATACTTCATTATTTCCTCCTCACTAGTTAATTCTATTTCCGGATAACAAACCCTATAATAGAGGTTTTTGAATTTATCGTAGAGGATACTCTTATAATTCGGTGCACTAGCAATATATCTATAATTCTCCTCTCTAGATCCTGACAAATCGAAGTTTTGAAAGCGGTTAATGTACTTACTTTTTGCAGAAACTGAAGCTAAAGAAGTATTCATTGCATCTGAATAATACAAGTCATGGTCGGAATGAAAAGAATAAACCCATTTGTCTAAGCCTTTGGCAAAGCTGAAATCGAAAAACCTATAACCATCTACCAAATAGTTAATGGGGAATTTGTGGGGCAAGAGCTTTGTCTCTCCATTGTTGAGGTTGATGCTATAAGTCAAATGTCTTTTAGACAACACATCATTTGTAATTTGGTTATGGTCATCCGCAGGACGGGTTTTTACCACCAAAGCCTCTCCTTCTAGCACCGCCGGAGAAGAAAAATACGTTAAATGGACAAAAGGGGAAGTATGCATCTCTGGTACCTGAACTGTGATTTTTTTTCTGACCGATCCGCTTGTGTCCGTTAAATATATATTTGGACTAAATTGCTGAAAAAGAAAGATACTGTCTAACTTATGGATGTAGAATGAAAAAATCCGACCTACGCTATTGTTGCCTTCAACTGAGAACCTTAACCTTTTACGTAAGGTATTATCCTCCATGTCATACATCTGAATCTCATTCGCTTTTGGATTTAGATTAAAAAACCAATCTTTAGATTCCTGATGATACGCCAGCTGCATGCTTCTATTATCTGTCAATGAATCAATCGGTATTCTTATAGAATTTGAGGATTGAACTAATTTTTTTAGCACTGTAGCTTTACCCTTTTCATCCTTTTCACATGCAAAAACCATCGCTAAAATCACTATGAATCCAGAGATTTTGTATCGCTTATATTTGTCAAATGGATTTTGTCTTCTACCCATGTTGCTATTGTTATAAATGTAATGGCCCTACTTCCAAGTTTCATCCTTTTCACGGAACCTGTTTTTTTTGCCCTACCACTATCTTCTTAAGCTACTGAAATTTCAAGTCTATAAACCCTAAAGCCAATGCCCTATAATACTTAGGTATCATTTTTTTACACCTGATAACTTAGTTAATCTAGCTTGCATTTACAATTTTGCCTAAACATTTATTTTATAGCTTCTAATTTGGAGTTAAAGCAACTTTTCTAGCGTGGACAAAATTATTTTAAAACAAGCCCCAGACTTATGACTGATATCAAAACAAAATAATTAATAAGCGGGTATGAAATCCAAAGGTGGTTTTTCTAAAAAACCAACAACTACTTCCATTTATTTGTATAAATAAAATATTTTGCCTAATTTTTATAACTTCTATAATTTTCAGGTAAATAAACCAACTGTTTAAATTAACCAAGATGAAGGTAAACCACGAACACCAACAATCATTTTACGATGAAATGTATGATGAAGACCGAACATTACGGGAACATTATTCAAGCTTCGGAGAATTTATTGAAAACATTTCAGCAAAAAAGCTCAACCAACTCCAATTCTCTGCAGACAAGGCTCAAATGGCCATGGGTATGACTTTCAATGTTTACCACGACAAAGAAGGCGTAGAAAAGATTCTGCATTTAGATATCCTTCCACGAATTATTCCCGGCAATGAATGGCAAAAAATAAATGATGGGCTGAAACAAAGAATTACTGCTTTAAACCTTTTCCTTCAGGACATTTACAACGAGCAAAAAATTCTTAAAGATAAAGTTGTTCCTGCCGATTTAATATTGGGAAGCAAGGATTTCTTAAAACCCTGTATAGGTTTAACCCCTCCAAAAGGCATTTGGTGTCACATTACAGGGACAGACTTGGTTAGAGATAATAATGGAGAATTTTATATTTTAGAGGACAATCTTCGCTGTCCCTCCGGTGTATCTTATATGCTGGAGAGTCGAGAAATCATAAAAAGTGCCTTTCCCAACCTATTCAATAAATTGGGGGTAAGACCTGTTTCAGATTATCCAACACAACTCTTGGATATGCTTCAATTCTTATCGGACAAACCCAAATCGGTTATTGGCGTACTAACACCAGGTGTATATAACTCTGCCTACTTTGAGCATTCCTACCTAGCCCAACAAATGGGAGCAGAACTTGTTTCCGGAATGGATCTTTTGGTCCAAAACAAGAAAGTCTACATGCAAACAACTAAAGGACTGGAGCAAATCGATGTGCTTTACAGAAGGCTTGACGACACTTTTCTAGATCCACTGGCATTTAATCCAGACTCAATGCTAGGTGTTCCTGGTCTTTTCGACGCCTATAAAGCCGGCAATATTGCCCTTGCCAATGCACCGGGAACAGGAGTAGCCGATGACAAAGCGGTGTATGCATATGTGCCAAAAATAATAAAATACTATCTGGATCAAGATCCTATTCTCCATAATGTCCCAACATTTCTGTGCCGAGAAGAGAAAGACCGGGCACATGTTTTAGAAAACATCTCTGATCTTGTAGTGAAGGAGACCAATGCGGCAGGCGGTTACGGCATGATGATAGGACCTAAAGTTAGTGCAGAAGAGCACGAAAAATTCAGACAATTGGTAAAGAAAAACCCTAACAACTACATAGCACAGCCTACATTATCCCTTTCTACTGTACCCTCCTTAGTGGATCACAAAACAATAGAAGGCAGACATGTAGATTTAAGGCCATATGTATTGTATGGAAAGGAAGTAGAAGTAATACCCGGAGCCCTTACTCGGGTTGCATTAAAAAAAGGTTCTCTTGTTGTCAATAGTTCTCAAGGTGGCGGAAGCAAAGACACTTGGGTGCTATATTAATTTAAAACGAAACAATATGTTAAGTAGAGTTGCAAATTCAATTTACTGGCTGGGGAGATACATGGAGCGAGCAGAAAATTATGCCAGATTTATCAATGTAAATTTCAACCTTATGTTGGACTCACCGCCGGACCTAAAGGAGCAATGGGAACCTTTAATTATGGCTACAGGGGACCATGAACAATACAAATCCAGAAACCAAACCTTTGACATGCAGGAGGTTATCTATTTTTTAGCCTTCGATCAAAACAACCCGAATTCTATCATATCATCTGTCTCTAATGCCAGGGAAAACGCCAGAATGATACGAGAAAACCTTACCAAAGAAACCTGGGAAAAACTAAATGAAACCTATCATTTTGTCAACAAGGCTGCCAATGGAAAAATCTGGAAAAAGGAAGACCCAAGAAATTTCTTTGAAGACGTAAAATCTCAAATACTGTTGTCCTACGGCCTGGCGGATAATACCGTTGCCCGTACAGAAGGCTGGCACTTCAGACAACTGGGCCAATATTTGGAGCGAGCAGACAAAACTTCAAGGATTCTAGACGTCAAATACCATATCCTCCTCCCCTCTGCCGAGGAAGTGGGGTCCCCATTGGATTTCCTTCACTGGATGGCTTTACTAAAGTCTGTTACAGCTTTCAACACATACCGGAGGCTTTATGGAAACATTTCTCCTTCAGGGGTAGTCGAGTTCTTGGTTTTAAATAAATACTTCCCTAGATCAGTTTTCTTTTGCTTGAAAGAAGCAGAAACATGTTTGTACAAAATCTCAAATTCAAGCGGTGAAGGGTATTCCAACAGTGCTGAAAAGGCAATGGGAGAATTACGATCAAAATTAGAATTTGACGATGTCAACGATATTATTTCCAGCGGATTACATGAATACATAGAACATTTACAAATAAAAATTAATAATATCTCTAATAAAATAAACGACAATTATTTCCAAATAAAAGATAACTTTGCCAGCCAAACTATGGCACAAGAATGACTTTCTGCATCGGAATAAAAACAAAACACGGTATTTTAGGTTTGTCAGACACTAGGATTACCTCAGGTAATGATACAACCACCTCAAAAAAAGTATATACAGTTAATAGGAGAAACCATTCTTTTTTTATTATGACCTCCGGCTTGCGGTCTGTAAGAGACAAAGCCATTACCTATTTTGGTGAATTAATTGAAAAAAATGATTCAACCTATGACAAGCTATACAAAGCTGTCAATGGCTTTGCTGATCAAGTAAAGCGAGTAGCGGAAGAAGACAAAGACTCTCTAGAAAAATCAGGTTTTTTCTTTAATTTATTTTCAATCATTGGTGGGCAACTCGAGGAGGACAAAGAACCCAAACTCTATTTACTTTACCCTCAGGGCAATTGGATTGAAATTAGACAGGGAACTCCATTTGTTATTATCGGAAACACCGGCTTTGGTAACCCCGTCCTTAAGCGTTCTTTAAAGTATGAGGAGCCCTTATTGTTGGCACTTAAAAGTGCTTTTTTGGCTTTCGACGCCACTAGAATCAGCTCCAATGATGTTGATTATCCGATAGATACTGTTATCTTAGAAAATGATAGTTACAATATTGTAGAAAACCGATTTGAACAACACGAATTAAATCACCTTTCTGAATTTTGGAACGATTCTTTAAAAAATGTCATTCATGACTTACCGGCAGAGATCTTAAAAAAAGCTTTTCTGCCCAAAAAGGAAGAAAAGTAAGTACCACCGACAAATGTAGCAATGCCTCTTCCGGCTGATAAAATCACTTCTTGGAAAGGGTTTGATAGTATTGGAATTTATCGGTCAAATAAACTATTATGCGCCTGAAAATTCAACATATCACAACTTATGAATACCAAAAACTTGTCAGGTTAAATCCTCATCATTTTTACCTGAAACCCCTCCAGCGAAATTATTTGGAAGTCGAAGCGTATTCATTGGAAATCGACCCCAAACCTGAAGGGATCAACGAGAGGTACAGCATTGAAGGCAATCCCTATTTTCAAGCTTGGTTTACAGGAGAAACTGAATCCATGGAGATTCACTTGAATTTTCAGGTCAACACAAAACATTTCAACCCTTTCCTGTTTTTAATGGATCAATGGTTTTTACAACAATTTAATCCTGAAAGTGAAAAACCTTTTTCTTACCGGCCCAAGAACTTGCCCCTATTGGCAGCCTTTTTGGCACACAATAAAAACAATTTACTAAAAAGCTATGCGCTAGAGAAACTCAAATCCAATGATCCCATTCAATTTTTGACTCAATTGAATGCTGCCATTCATGCCGATTGGCACCATATCATTCGGGAAGAAGAAAATCTTTGGTCTGCTGCCAAGACTTTTGCTGCCGGAAAAGGGTCGTGTAGAGACCTTTCCTTTATGCTGATGGAAATGTTGAGGCATGTAGGCTTGGCGGCCAGATTTGTCAGCGGTTATGCCTTTAATCCCGAACTGGAAGAAGGGCATGAACTTCACGCTTGGGTTGAGACTTATCTTCCCGGTGCAGGATGGGTGGGGTTGGACCCTAGCCTGGGGCTTATGGTAGACGAACATTACATACCCCTTGCTTCAAGTTTTCTCCCCGAAAATACGCTTCCTGTGCACGGAACCTTTGGCGGAGAAAACCTCAAGCCTTCAACATTACAAACTTCGGTCAGCATCCATCAGATTTAAAACAAAAATCCATTTCTTCTAAAACAAACCCAATAAAACAAAATTTTATTAACCTTTTTAACCTGCTTTCAGTTTAATAGAATAACACAAAAAATTCTATGAAAAAAGTGGGAGGCACAATATTTATCATCGTTTTACTATCCGTAATATTTTTTCTGGATTGGTATGTATTTCAAGGAATCAAAACCATTTTACCTTCAGCTTATTTAGCGCAGGGAAAAACGGTCTATTGGGTGCTAACTGCTGCAATCGCCATGTGGTTTGGGTATACGTTTTACACCATTATGCAAGAGGGCAAAATTTCCTCCTCTTCACAGCAATCTCTCAATTGGTTTTTGGTTATTCTTGTTACCCAACTAACCGTAGTCCTTTTCTTATTTGGTGAAGACCTAATTAGGGGCTTGGGCTCTGTTTACCGATATGCTACCAATTATTCCAATGAAGGCACATTATTGGTTTCTCGAAGAAAATTTGTTAGCCAGTTGGCGTTTGCTGTGGCTGCCATACCTATGACAGGCTTTATTTATGGGATTGTTAAAGGGAAATATGCCTTTAGAACGATCAGAAAAACCCTTTACTTTAAAGATTTGCCGGAGGCCTTTGATGGGTTTACCATCACTCAGTTGTCAGACATTCATGCCGGTAGTTTTAAAGATATTCAGGCTGTAAAAAAAGGGGCAGAAATGGCTGCCGCTCAGCAGTCTGATCTTTTTGTATTTACAGGAGATCTGGTCAATCACAAGGCCAATGAAATTGATCCAATGTTGGATGTTTTTTCAAAAATCAAAGCCCCATATGGTCAATTCTCTATTTTAGGCAACCACGATTATGGAGACTACACTTCTTGGCCAAGTCCTGAAGCAAAAGCCCAAAACCTGGAATCGTTAAAAAACAAGCATCAGTTGATGGGCTTTGATCTGCTTTTGGATGAAAGCAGAACCATAGAAAAAGACGGGCAAAAAATAAGCCTGCTTGGTGTTGAAAATTGGGGAATTGGTTTCCAATCTAAGGGAGACCTTGAAAAATCCCTACAAAATGTACCGGAAAAAGACTTTAAAATCCTGCTTTCGCATGACCCTACGCATTGGGACGAACAAGTTAAAAACCATCCCAAAAACATCCATTTGACACTGAGTGGACATACGCATGGCATGCAGATGGGCATCGAGACGCCATTTATCCGATGGAGCCCGGCACAATACAGGTACACCAACTGGGCGGGAATCGCAGAGCAAACAGGGAAATACCTTTATGTAAACAGAGGTTTTGGATTCCATGCTTTTGCCGGAAGAGTAGGGATCTGGCCTGAAATCACCGTTATCGAATTAAAAAAAGCCTAAGACAAGACCCTAGAAGGTCAATAATCCGCGTTAAACCACTATTCGTTATTGAAATTTCACTGAACCACGCTCGCCGGAAAGAAAATAATAGGCCAGCGGAACAAAATACAATGCTGTAAAAGTACCTATGGTAAGGCCGCCGATTACTGAAAAGACAAGGGGTCTTTGCAAATCTGCTCCCAAACCCGCACTGAACACCACCGGCACCAACGCAAGAATCGTGGTGATGGATGTCATCACAATGGGCTTGAGTCTAATTTCTCCTGCATGGTACAATGCCTTGGTAAGGGCCTCTTTACCCAAAGTTCCATTTGCTCGATAATTTACCCTTAGTCTATTGATGGTGTCTATTTTAAGTATCGCATCATTGACCATGATTCCAAGCATTACCACCAAACCAATGGCTGACATAACATTAAGAGAGGTTCCGGTTAGCCATAACACCAAGAAAGCCCCTCCTACACCTAAGGGTAGTGTAAATATTACAATAAGTGGCTGTAAAAAACTTTCAAACTGTGCCGCAAGAATAAAGTAAAGTAATAAAATAGAAACCATTAAAATACCCATTAGCTGTTTTATGGTTTCCTGATCCTCGAAATACTGACCGGTAAAATTCACTGAAAGATTTTTATTTACTGCCCATGAACGAATATCCTCCTCATGGTTTGTCGGTTCTGGAACATGGAGGTTTACGGATTGGAAAATACCGGACCTATCTGCTGTTACAAACTTATAATGGGTATCGTAAGCAGAAGAAATAAACTCATCTAATGCATAAGGAACCCCTTCTTCACCATATAGAAAATTTCTCCTCAGGAGGGATTGAAAATCAAGTTGATCATTTTTCAAGCGTATAGGGATGATCTCTCCAAATTGTCGAATATCTGTAATCAAATAATCACCAAATAAACGCTCAATAGCCGTAATCAACTGATTGACATCGAGACCATAGAGTGCTAATTTCTCAAGATCAGTCTTAAAAATTACAGATGCCCCCTCTTGTAGACCTGGTCCTTTAGACCAATCTTTAACGGGAAATGCCTCCATTAATGCATTCATTTGATTGGGACCTACCGGCCTCTTTGTTTCTAAATTCATAAATCGCACTTCGAAATTTGGACGATTTGAACTAAATAACTGATCAAAGGCGTTGGGGGCGTCTTTTATTTCTATACTGGCCTGAGGGTATTGCCTGAGGAAGAATTGCTGAAGCTGCCTTGCAACATTTTCTTTGTCAGTTTGATTGGCAAACAATAAGTAAAGATCTGCCTGCTGAATAGCATTTTCTCCCTCATACAAGATGAATTGCCTTAACCCCACATCGCTTTCTGCCACTGTAAATTTCCCTTCCAATTGCTCAAGTAAATGCTGAATTCTATTTTTGTTTTGGCTTGCATTGATTGGTTCATTCCAATCTAATGAAATCAAAACATCAAACTTTTCAATGGCTGGTAAACCTTCTACTTTTAAAAACTGTACAGATGCCAAAAGTAAAGGTATCAATAGGAACAATACCACCAATGACAAACCCGGCCTTGAAAAAAACCTTTTAAACAGTATCTTATACCCTTTGAGCATTCCTTTAAAAAGGCGACTATCCTCTTTGAAAGTACCTTTGGCTTTGTTCTTAAATAAAAGAAAATACAATAAGGGGAGCAGAATAAAAGCCACCAATAATGAGACGGATAAAATAGCGGCAACAGATACAGCTTGATCATAAAACAATGCTCCTGCTACCCCACTTAAAAACACCAAGGGCACAAATACTGCAAGGGTAGTGAGCACAGAACTGATAAGTGCGGACTGCACCTCATTAACCCCAACCACACAAGCCTCAAATAAGGGAAGTCCCTCCTCTCGTTTTCGATTTATATTGTCTAAAACAATGATGGCATTGTCTATTAGCATCCCTAAACCGAGAGCAAGCCCACTAAGGGAAATCACATTTATGGAAATATTAAAAAAATAGAAGACCATAAAACTAATCACCAGAGAAGCCGGCAAACTTATCCCTATGATAATCGGCATGCGGTAATTTCCCATAAACACAAACAGAATAGCAAAGGCAAACAATCCACCAAAAAACAAGCTGGTTTGGAGGTTGTCGATTCCAGCGTTCAGAAGGGAAGATTGATCTTGTGTCAACTCAAAATTTACCTGTGGGTAATCTTCTTTAAACAATTCTACCGCCTCATATATTAGGGGCATGGTTTCGTTCATTTTGGCTGCTGTCTGTTTATGCACTGTTACCACCAAGCTTTCTTTACCATCAAATAAATGATACCCGGTTGGACTGGATAGGGTGTGGTTAACTTTTGCAATCTTTGATAGTAAAACAGTATTTCCTTCGGGGCCCCTTACAGGCAGATTCCCCACGTCTTCTGCCGTCTCCAGCTTGCTGGCCAAACGCAAATAATACCTAAACTGTCCATCTTCTACGCTAATTCCGGGAAGCTCTCTGTTTCCGTCCTGAATGGCCTGAACTAAATCGGATTCTTTAAAACCCAAACCCGACATTACAGCTTTGTTGGGGGTTACAGAAATGGCTTTTTCCTGGCGCCCATTTATGTCTACAAGAGCAACACCATCCAGTTGTTCCAAGCGCTTTTTGATTACATTCTCTGTAAGCAATGAAACTTCCGCATAATCCACCCCTTCGTTTGGAACGATTTGCAGTCGAACAATAGGAATATCATTGGAGTTGATCCGGACAACCTGTGGTCTGGGCATGTCATCGGGCAAACTATTGGTCAGTCGATCAATTTTTTCATTGACCTCTATATAGGCCAACTCCATTTTTGTTTGAAAATCAAAAGTCAAACGCACATTTCCTACTTCAGACCCTGCTTTACTTTCTATATCTTGAAGTCCATTTAAGGTTACCATGCCCTCTCGAATGGGCTTCAAAACATTTCGCTCTATGGATTCGGGGGAGGTATTGGGATAATTAACCTTTATGATAATTTGCGGGACATCTATGGGTGGCAACAAAGAGATCGGCAGTGTCCTAAACA
This sequence comes from Cyclobacterium sediminis, assembly GCF_054781075.1. Classification (NCBI taxonomy): domain Bacteria; kingdom Pseudomonadati; phylum Bacteroidota; class Cytophagia; order Cytophagales; family Cyclobacteriaceae; genus Cyclobacterium; species Cyclobacterium sediminis. The sequence continues at coordinate 434,816 of NZ_BAAGVC010000003.1, forward strand.
TTATTACACTGAAAATAAGCAAGGCCAAAAATGTCATGCCGACAGCTATGGGACGTGAGAGTAAAAACTTTACCATATCCTATTCTGTTGAAACTTGGACAGGAGCCTGATGGGCCAATTGAACATTATTGCTAACAATCACTGTTCGGTCAGCTTCCAAGCCATCCAAAACCTCCACTTCTCTACCATTGTCTTTCCCCACCTCCACATAATTCCAAATGGCCTCATTATTATCTATGGTAAAGACTACAGGCCTACCGGAACGGTATACTACAGCTTCTTTTGGCACCACCAAATTGTTATTTTGAGGAGCTCTTATCACTGCTCTGGCATTCATCCCAGGCAATAAACTCCCTCCTTTGCTTAGTTTTAAAGTAACTTGAACCAGTCCGTTTTCATCCACTTTTGGATTGATGCTAACCACTGAACCGGTAATACTATCCCCTAATCCGGAGACAGGATATATTTCCGCCTTTTGCCCCTTTTTCACAAAGGAAATATCCGATTCCAAAACTTTGACTTTCATCTCCAATAAGGAAGTGCTTAACACCAAGCAGATTTCATCTCCTGCACTCACCAAACTACCCTTTTTTAACTTTAAATCTGCTATTGCTCCGGATATTGGTGCTTTTACTTCCGTCTTGTCTAGATTAATTTCTGCCTCTCTCACTGCAATTTCCGCGGCCAATAAGCCACTGGAAGCCCTCCAATATTCATCCCTTGCCTCTTTATTCAAATCTTCAGAAAAAGTAGTTTCAACCGTAGAGGTAATTTTTCGGCTCTCATATTCAGCTCGAGAAGAACGCAAATTTACCTGAGCTTTCTCCCATTCCAGCTGACTATCGGTTTTGTCCAATAAGGCAATCACCTGCCCTTCCTTAACTTGTTGTCCTTCCTCTACCTTTAAATCTATTAAATAGCCACTTCGTTCAACCACAGACATTACTTGATTTTCAGCTTCAATTTTTCCGGTCGCATTGATTAGGTAATCAAAAGACTTTTTTTCTGACAAGCCCACTTTTACGGAAGTGGCTTGAACTTCATCCCTGAAAGTCTCCATAGGGATTTCCTCTTTCTCCTTGGTCTCTTCACCGCAAGCGGAAAGGATTACAAGGGAACAAAATAAGAGTGTTTTGTTCATGTCTTTTATTGGCTAAAGGGTTAATATTATTTTAAAGAATATTTGGAAAGATTATAATTAACTAAATATTTAAATCTCATGCAAACATTGGCTTTATTTTTTATCTAAAAACCTCTAAAAATTAAATTTAGCCTCTGAGAATCATACAAAAACCCACCGTCTCATAGTTTAAATAAAAAAAATTAACCCTGATTATGCTTTAAAGCTGAACTTTAAAATAGATGGCCGGAATTATCAGCCATTACTGATAAAGCAAAGGGCCCTAAACAAAAAAATCCGGACTGAGTAAATCAATCCGGATCAATAATTTCAGTTTAGTTTTATGCTATTTCAGCACTTTTTCATCGGCGTGCATAAAATCAGGATCATCCTCTTTATAATTTACATGAATTATAGGGCTAGCCTTGTGAAGCAATGCTTTACTTGATGAGTCTAAATGCCTTACATAAACAGTTTTTCCTAATTTATTGTAGCGTTCAGTCACTTTATGTACAGCTTCCAATCCGGAATGGTCCACTATTCTACTCTCCTCAAAATCTATAATGATTTCATCAGGATCATTCAGTGGGTCAAATTTCTCCCCGAAAGCGGTTACTGAGGCAAAAAACAAAGGACCGAAGATTTCATAGTGCTTGATTCCGTTTTCATCCATTCGCTTTCTGGCACGGATCATTTTTGAATTTTTCCAGGCAAATACCAAAGCCGCGATGATCACCCCTATCAATACAGCCAAGGCGAGGTTGTGAAGGAATACTGTGACAAGGGTTACCAAGATCATCACCAAGACATCTGATTTAGGCACTTTTCTAAATACCCTTAGAGAGGCCCATTCAAAAGTTCCGATGGCCACCATAAACATAAGCCCTACGAGGGCTGCCATAGGCACCATTTCTATATAAGAAGAAAAGAATAAAATAAAGGTAAGCAGACCTAGCGCTGCCACAATCCCCGAAAGTCGGTTTCTTCCTCCAGCATTTACATTGATAAGGGATTGACCGATCATGGCGCATCCACCCATACCTCCAAAAAATCCGGTGGTAACATTTGCTACACCCTGGGCTATACACTCTTTATTTCCACTTCCCCTAGTTTCTGTAATTTCATCTACAAGGGTTAAAGTAAGTAAACTTTCAATCAAGCCCACACCGGCCATTATCGCAGAATAAGGTAAAATGATCCAGAAGGTCTCCATAGACAGGGACACCATTGGAATATGAAATTGCGGCAAGCCACCTGAAATAGAAGCCATATCCCCTACCGTTCGGGTATCCAAACCTCCAAAGATCACAATCAAAGTAACCGCAAGTATGGCTGCCAAAGCAGAAGGAATTACCTTGGTTAACTTAGGAAGGTATTTGATGATAACCATGGTAACTAGCACCAAAGCCAACATAAGGTAAAGTGGCGTACCGCTCATCCATTCTGTAACACCCTGGGCATTCACAGTTTTAAACTGCGAAAACTGAGCTGTAAAGATGATGATTGCCAAACCATTCACAAATCCGAACATTACCGGGTGAGGCACTAGGCGAATCAATTTCCCTAATTTCAACACCCCTACTAAAATCTGGATCAGCCCCATTAAGACCACCGCAGCGAAAAGGTATTCCACCCCATGATCAATAACTAAAGCCACTACCACCACAGCGATGGCGCCGGTAGCTCCTGAGATCATCCCCGGTCTACCCCCTAAAATAGAGGTAATCAAACCAATGATAAAAGCAGTATACAAGCCTATCAACGGGCTTACCCCTGCAATCAAAGAAAATGCTACTGCTTCGGGCACCAAAGCCAGGGCAACAGTTAAGCCTGAAAGCACTTCATCTTTGATATTGGCTTCCTTTGGTCTGAATAAGTTGTAAAAGGCCTGAGTCATAGGTCTGTAAGATTGATGATGTTATTAATAGATTGATTAATTTAAAAAATTAGGATTTTGGGTGATTTCCATAAGGAAATAAGGCGCAAAGATATTAAAAATATATTTAATTAAAATATTATTTGGTCTTTTACAGAGAGAATAAACTGAATGCAAGCAAAATAGCTTGTTTATCTATAAGTCTTTGACATAATTATAAATTAACTGGCTAACGCTGGCAATACACTCTTTACCAGCTTCCTCATCTCGAAGGTTTTTACTTAAAATAACCAATACATACTTTTTGCCTTCGGGAAGCTCTAATATGGCAGCGTCATGCTGCACCCCAGTAATAGCGCCTGTTTTATGCGCTATTTTGACTTCTTTTGGCAGGTATTTAGGGATTAAATCATTGAAATGCTGGTCCGAAAGGATTTGCATCATATTTTGAGAGCCTACCACCTTGCGCCTGGCAATGGCTTCCATGACAAGCATCATGTCAAGGGCCGTAGTGGTATTGCTTAGGCCTGCATCATAGGCTTTGAGATCCTCTACACCTCTAAGGATCTGAATGTCTTCAGCCCCTAATTCACGCATCAATTGTGTAACATTTGCCGCTCCCACCTTCTCTATCAGAATATTGGTGGCCAAATTGCTACTTCGAACAATCATCTCATACATCAACTCATATAGGCTTGCCTTCTCACCTATTCGCTGATACAAGGCCTCTTGACTATCTACGCCCAAGTCCATTTTGTAAAGGCTTCCATCAAGTATACTTTTAAATGAATTTCGAATCATGACTGAATCCTGCAAAGAAAACTTTCCTGCTGCTTCCTGCTCCAATAGTGCTATCATAACCGGGGTTTTCATGGTGCTCGCTGCATGGAATGATTCTTTCTCATTGAGAAACAATTCATTTTCATCACCATCCAATGACCTGAAAGCAAGGGCAAAATCCCCTTCTGTTTCATTTATTAGCATTTTTATTTCTTCCTCTAGCTGAGTCAGTTTTTTTTCTTCGTTACCATAATTACATGATAATAGAAGGACTAAGGGGATTAGCAAGTGAATTTTCATAGGAATAGGTCAGTTAAAGTAAAACAAGAACCCAGGCCATTACCGCTAAAAAAGCCAATATTGGTCCAAGGAAAATAAAGAACAGGCCACCGGTACGAAAGTCTTTCTGTTCCACCAAGCCTGTAGCAAAAGCAATGGCATTTGCGGGGGTGGACACAGGAAGCAATAATGAACAAGAGCAACTTATCGCAACCATCACAGGGCCGGCAATTCCGTATATCCCCGGCAAGGCCAAACTAAGAGGAACCAAAATTGAGGCTGCTGCAGTATTGCTCATTACGTTGGAAAGTAACACTGCTACTAAACAAAAGACAATGGCGATAAAAAGCCTAGGTAAGGGCAAGGCGTTAATTTTCACCATGACTATTTCGGCCAGCCCCACTTCTACCAGCGCAATGCCAAGGGCGAGTCCTCCGGCTACTAACATCAGGGTATCCCAAGGCAGGCTTCGTACATGTTCAGAATGGATGACTTGGGTCATGGTGAGCAATACTATGGGGATGGCAGAGGTGGCAGCAACAGGTATGCCATGCAATGGCTCTGTTAACCACATCAAAACAGTAAACGATAAAGTGAATATAACGGCATTCTTTTCAAAAGGCCTGACCTTACCTTTGCCTTTGGGAAGGAGTGATAGGTCAAGTGTTACCGATGAAAAGTCTCTGGTTTTACATAGGAATTTCCAAAAAAGCCAAACCAATATCAGTCCGGTAGGAAAGCCTACCACCATCCAATCAATAAAAGTGATATTTACCCCTTTCTCTTGTAAAGCGCCTACTGCAATAGCATTGGGCGTACTTCCAATGATCGTCCCGATCCCTCCTACAGAAGCTGCAGCCGGTATGGCCGTCAATAAAGCTTTACCATAGGGAGAGTCTTTTCCAATTATCCGCACCAGAGGTAAAATCGAAGAGATCATCATGGCTGTGGTTGCTGTATTGGACATGATCATACTGGCAATGGCCGTGGTCATCATCAAGCCAAGGAGCAAACCTTCAGGCTTATGACCGAATTTTTTGACCGTGAATTGAAAAAGCTGTCGATCAAGCTCTACCAAACTCATGGCTTTTGCTAAAAAAAAGCCACCGAGTAAAAGCCAAATTACATTGCTTGTCCAGGTACTCACATAGAGTTCCGGGGGCATGGTTTTATCAAAAAAGAAATCTGTGCTAAACCCAAGTAGGAGGGTGGCAATAATAAAGATTCCCACAGCAAAAGGAGGTAAGGCTTCAGAAATCCATAAGCCTATGGCCAAAATACTGATAAAAAACACAAAATTGACGGGTGCATCGTATCCTATCTTGCTAAAAAAATAGCTAATTAAAAGTGCTATCAGAAAATTTCCTACAAAGGTAGAAGTACTAAAAATCCAATTTAACTTAAGCTTCCTGTATAGATTTCTGGCACCACTTCTAGAATCAGCTTCAAACATGAACAAATAGAAATTTAAGAAAAAACAAGGTTAGGTTCCTTTGTGAGTAGGTGATCGAGATCTCCTACTGGATCCGAGGCAACCACGAAGCAATTTAAACCGAAATATGGAATACATTAATGATTAGGCACAAAATATCAGGACAAATCTCACAAATCGGGATAGTCCCTTTTTATAAAGGGCAGTAATACCAGTAAATATTGGAATAATAGTGCAATGAAACTTTTTATAGTGCTTTAAGACAGCTATACCGCCAAGGCATACTATCATTGAAGTATTCCAATATTAAAAAAAGCGCTATAAACTACCCATTGAAATAATACATTTTAAGAAAAAAGGCAAGAAAAAATCCAAACAGCAAAGGGGCTGCGTATATGCCATCAAATATTCAATAAAACAGGAGTGATAGAAAAATTAACAGCTTTAATACACTTCTGATAAAATCATTTTTTCATCTTTTTTATTTCAAAGGCCATGGTTACGACTCCATGGCCTTTTTTTTATAATTTGGTTAAGGAGGAAATTGGATGGTGGGTTGGAATTATTGTTTTAAACTTGCCGGTTCAAGCACCATCCACCTCTAACCACAACTTAGTTGAAGATTACCTGTCCATTATGGGCTAGGTTTTAAAGCTAAACATAGCATGGCTGGTTGCGGGATAATCGTTGAATTAAAAATTTTTAGGTTTTGGAACCAAATTTGTGTTAGTTTTGTCAACTTAATTCAAATGGGGCTGACCGGTTTTGACAGTAGGAGTGAAGATTGGGCTCGCATGCAGGCTGGAGTATGTACGGCCTTGAAAGATTCATACAAATCCTAATTGGCGAAGATAATTACGCCATGGCTGCCTAATCTTACCCTTAGGGGAATAGATAATGCTTAAAGGGTTGAGCTTCGATAGATGCTCCCCGGCCACATCCCACCATCCGTTGCGCTGTCCGGATGGATTTGGGGTGTCGACTCGACAGTGCTGCTCTCTGTGATGCTGCTAAGCAGGGCTAAGATCAGCAGATAAGCCGAAAGTAGGTGTGTCAACCAGCGGCTTTCGGTCGACAATTCAATAGTTGACTAAGCATGTAGACGGTACGGTGTTTCCCTATCTGGACGCGGGTTCGACTCCCGCCAGCTCCACAAAAGAAGCCCTGATTACTTTAAAAAGTAGTCAGGGCTTTTATTTTTTGGTCTGGGGCGGATTATGGGGCGGAATGTTTCAGTCTTTAACGGTCCGGCTAAGGTTTATTTTTTCCATAATTTCAACGATCAAAAAAAATGCAAAAAAAGAATTCAAGATGAGCAATTACCTGTTTCTATTCAATACTCTAAAATAACCAATTTTTTCACGGTTTCCATTTCTTCAGGCTTACTCGCCGCAATAAGAAGTGTTAGAGATGATCCTATCAAGATTATAATGATCAATGTTCCTGGTGACCTTTTCGTTGCCTTCCAATTGAACTATCCGAAAATTCCGGATAGTTGGTTCTTGATCCAGTTTTGTCTTTAGTCATTATCAGTTGCCTTTCTCTTCTCATCCTTTAAAAATCCGAGTTGCGAGGATTTTTCATTCCCCCCAAATTCCAAAACCAGCTGGCCGGGTTTGAAATTGGTGGGGCAGGTTCGTTTTTGGCACAATAAAACCGATAGGATTTTGTAGGACAAAGACACAACTTGCAAAGATCCGGCACAGCCAAATGGTGGTGTGACCAAGAGGTTGTTTTGGCACTGGACGAATTATTCAGGACTATTTTATCAATAATCAAATTTACTTATTTTAGGACATGACTATTTTTATTATTTCAATATGGAGTTAAAAACCTATAAGAATGGTCAAATATTCCTATGTGTCTCGTTCGCTTTGTCTGAAAAGTTATGTATAGAGGTATAGGTATATTATTTTTAATATTTATGCATAAAGATAATTATAGGTATATGTAAATATTTGAAAACTATCCGGGCAGGTGGAAAGCCTAGCTCCTACTATCATTTTTCCATGATGCTAAAATATTCCACTCAGCGGAATTTCTTGTACCTCAGGTTAGTTTAGTCTGGGACACTCAATAGGAAGTCAGTTCGGGAAAAAGCTGGCTTATTGAAGAAAAAAGTGAATCCACTTAGAAGGCAGTTTGTTTCCAAGCTTCCAACATTATATCAGCCATATTTATTTTCATTTATTTTTAAAGTTTAAAATTCCGTGAAAACCACCTACTACACCTACTACCTTACTACATTTTGCATTTTACCAATTGATAACCTGCATCTTATGGGAGTCATGACTCAAAATCCATCTTACTACAAAAACACTCTCTGTAGTAAGGTGTAGTAACTTGATTTACTTTATCTTACTACAAGTTAAATTGCTGATTTCCTTTAATTTGCAACCTATATGTAGTAAGTAGTAGGTTGATTGTGTTTAATAATCTATTCCTTTTAGGGGAAGTTTTGATTTGATAAGAAAAAATTGACGAAAGGTTTAGAGAAACCTTGTGAATGGCATTAGGAAAAAATAGGGAAGAACGGTATTTAAATATGTTGGTATTTTACCAACATATTTGTAATTTTACAGTAAATAAAAAAACATGGTAATTATCTACTTGACCAAGTTGATTGTTTTTGCAAAGAAGCATTCCGATTCGGCCAAAAGTCTGACCACCTGGAAGGTTATTGTAGAAAATGCCAATTGGGAAAAAAACCAGGATATTTTGGAGAGTTTCCCAACTGCTAAGATCATTAAAGGCAATAGGGCACGCTTTAAAATTGTGGGAAATAAATACCGTTTGATTATCGAAGTGAATTTTGAGGATAAAACGGTAGAAGTTCGATTTATCGGAACCCTTGATCAATATGATAAGATAGATGCCACAACCATTTAAACATTAGCAAAAATGAAAACGCTTAAAAATAATAATTGGTTCTTACTGGAATCAGAAGCTGATTTTGAAGCTGCAAGTAAAAGGTATGAGCAGTTGAAAGATGCGGAAAAAGGTTCGGGAGCACATAAGGAAAAAATGCTTTTGGTCCATCTGATTGCCCAATACGAAAAAAAGCTTTGGGATTTGCCGGAAGTGGATCCTGTCGAAATGATCAAAATCCGGATGGCCGATTTTGGTTATAATGCTGCCACCCTGGCAAAGGCCTACGGTGACAGAGGGACCATCAGCAAGGTGTTGAATTATAAGCAGTCCCTGTCATTGACAATGATCAGAAAATTCAGCCAGTTACTGAAAATACCGGCAGAATGGCTTATAAGGGAATACCCTCTAAAAAAAGCTCATTAAATAGGTTTTAGTTAACACTTTGATTTAATATCCTTGTTTCCGAGGATAAAATAAGCATCTATTCATTTCATTGTTTATCTTTCTTAGGAACCGCCTACAAACATTGACAGGTATTTTTGGAGTTTTTAAAGTCAAAATGGTATTGGTCTCGAACTTTTAAATCACATGGTTACTTAATTCATTCAAGACCGCCCCAAGCTTTCTGCATCTCGTTTCTTTTTCTTTCTTCAGTAAATTAACATATCGTTGAAAGCTTTGGTAGTCTGCATGCCCCGTAATCTTTATCACCGTCTCTGCAGCGGATTAAATAAATTGAGGAAACTGTAGCAATTCCTGGGTACCATTCGTCTTTAATATATGAAGATTTATAAAGTTAATCCTTTTCTATTTTTCCTTCTTCTGATTTTCTCCTGTGAAAATAATATTGACCCGAATAAAGAGGGTACTGCCGAGGTGGCCATCTCAGTAGCTTCAAGGGGATTTTATCAGTTTCTCATAGAATTCGACGACGATCTTTATTTTCCTGAAAACTTACCAGATGAATTTAGGGTGGTATCTCAGGAACCCATACCTGTAAACATCAAATTTCAGATCCTGGATAACAAGGAAGACATCTTTCAACCAGCTCCAAATGATGTACCTGTTTTCCTGATGTCTGTACCCGTGATTACGATATTATCGATTGAAAAAATTAAATCAATTCCCTGAAGTTTCTGAACTTCAATTTTTCAACCGGATTCGAAGATTTGGGGTATCGACTTGATAATGCTACTCCCTGCGAGGTTAAAAAAGAAGGTGACAATCACAGCTAAGCTGTTGTCCGGTGTATCCCCCAACAAACAACGGTCGCAAATCCAAACGGTGAATATACATGATGATGTTAAGGTGTTTCCCAATCTGGACGCGGGGTCGACTCCCGCCAACTCCACAAAATGGTACAAAGCTTTAAAAAAGAATTCGTACCATTTTTTTAATCTTGAGTTTTTATTCTCCTATAGCATGCTAACCGGTTTTCAAATCCTATACTTAAAAAATCACTTTATAGTCTGTACCTGGGCTAATCCTAAAGGTTACTTTACCGCTAATATTATCCTGATGAAAGTCTATCTCTTGACCACTTTTTCCTAGCACCTTAGGAGTCCCTATACCCTTGTTAATCACATTAATTTGTGCATCCCTTTTATTTTCACCAAAATGGTGGACATAACTGACCGGCAAACTGGAAGTAGGATACACATGGGCTATATTTTGGGAAGCATCCTTCCTTAATATTATTACCCCCTTTCCGCCGATAAATACAGGTACCTTATTTAAATCGTGTGGATAATTATCCAGAAGTTTTGGGCCAACAAATTTTTCCCCACTTTCAAAATCATACCATATTCCATCCGGTAAATAAACAGCTACCTTTTCTATGCTTTCCTCAGAGAGCAAGGGTGCTGCTAAAATTGATTCACCGATCATCCACTCAAACCTTTGTTGCTGGTAAACTTTATCATCTCCGGGAAAGGCTAAAGGTAAAGGGGTAAGGGTATAAGGAAACCCTGAATGATAAGCCTTTATTGCAGAACTATACAAATAGGGGCCTAATTGATAGTGAAAGTTAACAAGTTTTTTAAAGGTATTCCTAGCTTCTTCCGGCCAACCCTCCGGAAATGCTCCTATTGCCATTCCAGCCGTTAAGGCCAATAGCCAGGCATGTTCGATATTTGATGAAACCTGGGCAAGGTTATGCATATTATGGACACCTGCCACATCTGAATAAACATTGGGAAAACCTGAAGCAGCGAACTGGAAATAGTTGATCGGTATCCTTGAATTTTTTTCTCCTACCCCAGAATCATTGATCCTCAATAAGGTTCCCGGCGAAACAAAAGCACCATTTCTAGCCATTACCAGACCACCATCATCACTAATATTTTTTATCGGTTGGTTAAATATCCCAATTAAAGAATCAAGATCCATCATGGTGTCCTCTTTTATTCCCGCTACTTCCCATTTTTTATACAAAGCCCCATACCATTTTGCAGCCTTTTTATTCCTACCATCAAGCAAATAACTTGGAACTATGGGGAAAATAGAGGAAGTTATACGAAAAGGAACTCCCTCTATATCTTTAACAAAATAACCCTTGTTTAAGCCAACCTCGGAGAGTTCATTACCATAAAATGAATTCACTTTCAAGTTTTTATCTCTCTTGGTCGTTTTTGGGAAATAGGGTCCTCCTTGAGGTATAAAGTTGGTCCTCAACCCTATCATCCAGTGAATATCATTATCACCCATCCAATTTTTTAGGGATTGGGGCTCCGGGAATTTTTCTCCCCAACGACCAAAACTAGTAGTGGTACCTCCTTGATCCCAAAAGCCGGACCCAGTTACTGCCCATTTAATGGGGTATCCTTCTTTTAGAAACTTTGCCAAAATTCCTTTCACTGTTTCTTCATTGGTATTCCATCCCAGAGCGTCCCAGGATTCCCAGCCTAATTCAAACAAAGTAAACTTTGGCTTTACTTCTGAATAGCCATTGTCCTCCCTGGCATTTTTATAATGCTTGTAAAGCTCAGGTACTTTACCAACGAAAAGATAGAAGGATGAAGCCCCTTTGCCCTCTATTTCCTGGTGATAGGAATTTGTTGACAAAGTCACCGATTTTTTCCCTTGAGAAAAGAAAACGCCGGCAAAATCGTTTTTCGGAAAGATACAGAATGAGCTCACCCACCTATTTCGCGCGCCATCATTGATGAGCCGAAAGCGTTTTTCATTTTCAGCAACTAGGTTAAAGGTCTTGTTCCAACCTCCGGCATCCCCTAAACCATAAGCCACAGGCATCCCTCCAAACCTTATAGAGGTTGTATTTATATTATCATTTTGGGGAGACACATTTAAAGTAATTCGCCCTTCTTTAAAAACCAAGTCAACCTGTGCATAAGCTCCATTGGACAGGCTCACCTTTAGCTTTGCACTTTTTGAACTGCTTTTTAATACCTCTGACGAAATGACAGGATGGCCATTGAGAAAAAGTCCTGATTCTTGATCCTTAGGAACCTTAACTGTCCCTAATCGGTCCTGAATTTCCATTTTCATACCGATAAGCTCCACTTTTAACCGGTAATTCCCATCACTTAAATACAAGGCAGGTTCTTGAATAAAAGAATAAGAGGCAAGAAAAATTGTTGCTAAAATTAAAAACAGTGATTTACAGTGTATTGAATGCATTATTACAAAAGGGTTATTGTTAGGTTTTTTAATAGTAGTGAAGCCTTTAAAAATCTACTTACGATAATGTAAGTACATTAAGCTAATGGCAAACAGCCCGCAAATATAAACCGGTATTTTTCAATTTCACGACACTATTTTATATAGACTGAGGTCGAAAAGGAATTTTTGTAAAAAAACTTGTCCCACATTATGACCATAAAGTAGGTCCGGGTTGATGAAGGGGCTCAATTCAATAATTAATTTCAGTTTATTCAACACCCTTCCATAAGACATAGGTTGTTTAACCTAAAACAAGCAATCGACAACCTATTAGATGAAAACACTCCAAAATTAGCCACTTTGTTGCAGTTTCCAATCACACCAAAACGATGCAATGCCACCCCCATAAATTCTGATTTTCTTGCGATTGCAACACTCCCACAGTATGGTCAGGAAACCCTATGGCTTAACATCATTCCAATTGAATAAGCTAGGATTAGAAATTGATATTGCTTACAATTATTTAAAGGTTTTCTATTCCTTTTCCATATTCTTCGCTACCTGCGCATCAAATGCTTCCAATATAGCTGAAGGCAATTTGGCTTTTTGTTTCCAACTCGCGTCTCCATAGACACCAATATTATCAAGGTCAAAAACCTCAAAACCAATCTGCTTAACAGCTCTCTTGTTTTTAAAATTAAAGTTGAAATTTTCTGCATCAACAAATCGAGGATCTCTGATCACACTATTTTTATCATGCCCTATCTTTTGCCATTCCGCAAAACTTTTACCGTTGAAGTCATACTCCTCTCCTCCCGTATTCCAGTAGATATTATGGTCCATGGCAATGTCAATCTTTTCCCAGGCACCTTGCAATACGACCCCTTCATTAAAGACGATAATATTGTTCATAAAATCAAAAGACCTGTGCTCTTCCACCCGTGTACATTGGGCCTGGTACATTTTAGCATAGGCGAAAATATTATTTCGAATGGTATTATTTGCCCCGTAATGTTGGTGAAAACCGCCGGTTTTGGTACTGTAAACCAAGTTATTTTCCATTACTATATCAGAGGAACCTTCATCTGTATACAAGCCCCAACCACCATAAGAGTAGGCATGAACATGGTGAACAATATTATTACTGATCACTGTGCCTTCGGATTTCCCCAAGGTATAAACTGCTGCCATATCACTAAGCAGGGTCCAACCTATATGGTGGATATGGTTATTGGTGATTTTATTCCGTTTGGCTTTGCTTTCAGCATATCCCCAAACCCAGCCAACTGAAATTCCGGTATAATAAAAATTACCTATATCGTTGTGGCTGATTTCATTGTCAGAACTATGGCCTACCCAAACGCCTACTGCCGAGGGGTATTCCAAACCTCCGGTCTGTAAGATATTATTGTGGAGTTTTATATGGGAAGTATGGTTTTCACCTTTTTGGGGTCGGAAGTCCCCAAGGTAAATTCCTCCTCCACCTAGATCATGTAAATAACTGCGTTCGACCGTAGAATTATGGCAAGCTTTGCCATACCAAAGGGCATGTTGACCGGTTTTAGAAATCTCACAATTTACAAAATCAACATGGTTTGCACCTTCTAGCATCACTGCCGCATTGATCAAAGCAGCGGCCTGATTGGGTTCAGAACCGGTAGGAGGAACCGCATAATGACAATGCATAAAAGAAAGACCTTCAAATCGGACATGTTCAACGGGCTTCCCATTGGCAGCATCCCCTTTGACCATTACCAGGTTTTCCAGCAGGGGTGCGACTACTTCCGCATTCTCGGGTTGCTCTCCGGGACGAGGAATATAATACAAGGTACCTTCAGGATTTAAATACCACTCTCCTGCTGCATCCAAAGCGGTAGCAAAATTTTCAAATACAATCCTACCTCCCTCCTTAATCGGGTTCCAGGGTTTCATTCCTTTACCGGAAGTAAACACCCGGGCACTGTCTCTGTCCAATCTATCAATGTGGCGCATGGTGAAATCCCATTTATGGTAGGCCCTAAAGCGAACATTCTCCAACTCATCCGCTTGAATCCCCTTAAGATGGGAGAAATTGTCTTCATCAAAAGAGAGGATTTGCTGTGCTTTTTCTACTACCCTTCCTGTACCTTTGATCCAATCTTTTTGCTTCACTGCCCCTATATGCATAAAATCTTCATTGGGGGTACGTGCCAAAGTTGCCCTTTTTCCGTTGACATACAACTGGTCAAACCGCCATTTATAAAGGCGACTTTCCGGCACATCCAGTTCCCATACACCTTTTGCATTTACTTTAAATCCGGTTAGTGTTTTACCACCACTGAATATTGGTTTTTCATCCTGATAGGCTTTATAGACCACGGGAGCTTCTTGCGACCCTCCATCTTGAGGGTACAATTCAAAGGGAGCTGACATCTGGTATTCTCCTCCACGTATCAGCACGGTAACCGGACCGGTAAACCCATTGTTCATTTTGTGGTTTCTAATCCAATCCCGAGCGCCAATAAGACTTGCCAATGGTTGGTCCATTGTGCCCTTGTTTTTATCGTCACCATTAGGGGCTACATAAATCGTGAGCTCGTTTTTATTAATTTGGCTTGCCGATGCAAAGGCGTTGGGAATAAATTGAATAAACAAAAACAATAAAATCCCAATAGCACTACTAATTTTTATATAATTCATTGGTTTTTTCCTTTGGTAAGCCAATTTACAATTATAGGACAAACATTTCCATCAAGGGGGGATTTTCATTGGAATTCAGGAGGCATACAGGAAAGAGATTTTGTCAGTATTGTTGCAGAAAACAGCAACAATACCGCCAAAATCAAGATTGGTATAATCTTCCTTACCAAGGGCTGACACCTTTGGCTGAGATATTGCGCCCTTTTAGGGCTTGGTGTAATCATAGGTCTTGGTGCACGATTTTGCTAAGGAATGGACGTTGGGATTTTGATCTTCACCTAGGTGTAATTTGCAATTACACCTTTATATCAATAGCTATGAACTTTAGAAAAGTCATTTTAAAAGGCCATTTGTAATGGCCTAAAACAAATCACCTCAGAAAAGCTTGTATGTGATAGTATTGGTATTATTCTCCAAATCTCCGGAAAGTAGGCCAAAAAATAACAGTAAATCATTAATGGTTTTGGTATAGCTTCCCGCTACCTGCGACAGTCCCAACAATTCTTCAATCCTACTTATTGCAGCATCATAATCTTGTATTGTATTAATTGGACTAATTCCATAATCAAATTGTTTTGCATCAGTTTTAGGTAGCAGAAGAAATCCAAAAATCATATCTTACACCTGCCAAGGGAATCGAGGAGAAAGCAAAAATTCATAGCTATACAGTTAAAGAACCTGTTGATATAAGCCTTACGAATTCGGACCTCTCACTCTCCTATTTATCCAAGCATGCGGTCAAACAAAATTCAGCTTTTTGAATCGATGATTGATCGATAAAGCTTAAATAAAATTTAATATTATTGCTTTAAAATAAATATTTAAAAAAATGATGAGTTTCAGCAAAAAACTTCTAGCTCTCTTTATACTCTTTTTATTCTTTTTTCAAGCCACAAAGGCGCAAACTTCTCCAAAGATCAAAGGTCAGCTCCAAGCCATTTCAGAAGACAATATTTTTATTTCTGAGGTTTACTTTAATTGGGGAGGTTCCATTCTAAAGGGTGAGGATGGCCAGTATCACCTGTTTTACTCCAGATGGCCAAGGTCCAGCCAATTCACCGGATGGCTGATTTACTCAGAAATAGCCCATGCCGTTTCATCCAAGCCAAGCGGTCCGTGGAAATATAAGGAAACAGTCTTAAAAGGGCGAGGAAAGGGTCATTGGGATGCCATAACAGCACATAACCCGAAAATCAAAAACTTTAATGGGAAATATTATTTGTACTATATCTCCACCAATATGGGCCAAGATGACAGCTATTCAGACCAAGAACTCCAAGAAACCAGTACAACTGGCTATAGTCATCCCAACTGGAAAATCCTACGCCCAAACCAAAGAACCGGTGTAGCAGTTGCTGAAAGTCTTGATGGCCCCTGGGAGCGATCGGATAAGCCGTTGATTGAGCCATCAGGCCCAATAAGTACTTTAACGGTAAACCCTGCAATTGATCAGGGAAAGGACGGAAGGTATTACCTGATTATCAAAGGAGACAAGCCTAATGATGAAAACTTTGTGCGAAATCAAGCCATGGCCATAGGTGATAGCCCCACAGGACCTTTCATCATTCAACCAAAGCCAGTGATAGATTATATGGATACTGAAGACATGTCTTTATGGTATGACCAAAACAGAGAGAAATACTACGGTATTTTTCATTCCCATACTTTTATAGGCTTGGTAAGTTCTACAGATGGTATTCACTGGGAAAAAACGGAAGATTTTGAGATTATGACCAAAGCCATCCCTACCCTGCAAGGGGAAGATATCAAGCCTGACAGGATGGAAAGGCCTTTTGTGTATCAAGAACAAGGAATGGTGAAGGTATTGGGACTGGCCTGCAAGGTGGGAAACGAATCTTTTATTGTAACCATTCCTGTAAAAGAAAATGCTCAATATTAAAATGTATTTAAGAACGTTGAATCGGGATAGTTAACTTTTCTAAATTGGTATGACGAATTCAGTGAATTCAGTGAAATTTTACATGTAGCAGTACCAAACCGAGGCCAGTTAAAAAGGCTTAAATGATAAATAAGCATGGGAAGTGGATCCATTTAAAACCAACACCTTTCAAGACCTATAAGAAAAGGCCAAAACCTTGGTATTCTTTTTATGCCAACCAAATAGTTATAGAATAATGATAAAACAACATGTAAAATTTATCCTATTGAGCTTTCTTTTAGTAGTCTCTTTCGGCGCAGTACATGGATCGGAAATTCCTAAAAAGAAAAAACAGCCTAACATCGTTTTCTTTTTTGTAGGCGACATGGGATGGCAGGATACTTCGGTGCCATTTTATAAAGAAATCACTGCACTCAACGAAAGGTATAAAACTCCCAATATGGAGCGATTGGCTCGTGAGGGAATGAAATTCACTCAAGCTTATGCCAGTGCAGTCTGTACTCCCTCCAGGGTAAGTTTAATGACGGGGGTAAATGCTGCCAGACATAAAGTTACCAACTGGACCTTGAAAAAAGACGTATCACCTGATAGTGATCACGAGGTGGTAAAGTCCCCCGATTGGAATCTAAACGGCCTGAGCCCAGTCCCAAATATTCCCCACACCTACTTTCATCACGAAAATTTACCACTGCTATTGAGTCAAAATGATTATAGGACCATTCATGTAGGGAAAGCACATTTTGGGGCCTTAGGTACTCCAGGAGAGGATCCATTAAACTTGGGATTTGACCTTAACATTGGTGGAAATGCCACAGGTGGCCCTGGTAGCTATCTGGGTATCCATAACTTTAGCTCCGCTTGGAAAGGTTCCGGCAACCCTTTATTGGATTTGCCCGGCCTAGAAGCTTACCATGGAGAAGAGATATACTTGACTGAAGCACTGACCAGAGAAGGGCAAAAAGCAATTTCAAAGGCAGTGAAGGACAACAAACCTTTTTACCTGTACCTATCACATTATGCCAATCATCCTCCTAGGGAAAAGGATGAACGCTATTACCAAAATTACATAGATCAAGGGTTAAATGAGCTGGAAGCCACCTACGCATCAATGATTGAGGGCATTGACAAATCCTTGGGAGACATTTTGAATCACCTGGATAAACTTGGCGTGGATGACAATACGATCGTTGTTTTTATGTCAGACAATGGTCCTCATCCGCAGGCACCTCAAAACCTTCCTTTGAGAGGACATAAATTAGGTCCATATGAAGGAGGAATCAGGGTCCCCCTATTGGTCAAGTGGCCAGGTGTGACCAATCCGGGAACAGTTTCAGATGATTGTATTATCATCGAGGATATTTACCCAACCTTTTTAGAAATTGCAGGACTTAAGAGCTTGGCAAATAAAAGTATAGATGGTCAAAGTTTTGTTCCTCTTTTAAAAGGGGAGAATTCTAATTCCGGGGATAGACCCCTACTTTGGCATTTCCCTAACACCTATTTTAGCCCACCTTACAGTGTCGTCAGAAAGGGAAACTGGAAGCTGATTTACCACCATGTGGATCAAAAACTTGAATTATTTAATTTAAGAGATGATATCAGTGAATCCACTGAGCTAAGCCAAACCAATAAGATTAAAACCAAAGAAATGGCTGAATTGATGACAATGTTATTGAAAGAGACCAAAGCACAAATGCCAACAATTAACGCTACCGGACAATTCGTACCCTACCCGGATCAGGTATATAGTGGTCGTTAAGGAGATTTTGTCAGTATTGTTGCGAAAAATGGCAACAATGCCGCCAAAATCATGATGGATTGATCATTATTTAACTCGGTGGCTAGGGCCACCGGCTACAAAAATATCACCCCTAAAGGGGTTTTCGGTTGGCGTAAAGATTAATGGGTAGCTTCGGTAAAAGGCTGTACCGTTGTTATTTTGTCAGCATTGTTGCGGAAAAAAAGGCAACAATACCGCCAAAATCAAGATAGTTATAATCTTTCTTACCAAGGGCTGACACCCTTGGCTAAGATATTGCGCCCCTTTAGGGCTTAGGGTAATCATAGGACTTGGTATACGATTTTAGTAGGAATGGACGTTGGGATTTTGAACTTCGACTAGGTGTAATTTAAAATTACACCTTTATTTCAATGGCTATAAACTTTAGAAAAGTCATTTTAAAAGGCCATTTGCAATGGCCTAATCTAAATCATCTCAGAAAATCGTTCTTGTGCTATAATTGGCATTATCCCCTCACCTGTTTTTCTTAATATAAATCTTTCATTAAGTCCACTGTTTTCAAAGGCTTAGGAATTTGTTTTACACTCCCTCTAAATGGTTCTCTTGTCAATTCAAATTCATCAGTTTCTCCAATTAGGTGAAAAATATAGCAGTGTTCCTTGTATGAACGTTCCCGACCGCTTGATAATGAATGGTCTAATTTCCCATTTATTTTAATCTCAATGGGAATGTTCATTTCTAAATTACACAATTTGAAATTCTCCCGCTTAGGTTCACCAATCTCAAACAAATCATAAAAAAGATGAAGTTCGATTTGGCCGTTAACTATATTTAATTGGAATATCTCAAATTTTCTCTGACTTCCAAAAAAAGTGAAATATTGAACTTGTTTTAGATTTGCCCAAATTTGTCCATCCGTTTTTACTTCAAAATCGATTAATTTCTTTTGCCATCTTTGATTTTGACTTTCTATGGCTTCAATCTCTGATTTAGAATTAAAATCATTTAAAATTATTAAGTCGCAATTTAAAAGATCAGGATTATAATCTGGTTTAGATAAAACCAATTTCTCGGCTTCCAAATATGCTGATTTAGATTTGATTTCATTCTTCCATGCTGTTAGTTCTTTTCTGTCTGAAAATGACTTCATATTCTTGTGATACAGAAAATAGTTATGATACACTTGAAGTATCAATTTTGACCTTTTGGTTTTTATGATTTCGTGTTTCATATCTTACGGCTCACAACACCAAGCAAATTTCTTTGGGCTTGTCTTTTGTTATTCCATCAAATAAACTGATTCAACTACTCTAAGCAAATAGCTCAAAACCAATGGGATTATAGTAACTGTTATTAGCTTTTATTTCAATTCGCTAATAATTACATTTCTAGGAACAGCTTTTTTTACTTGATTTTTCTGTTCAGATGATAACTCAGAAAAACTCATTTTAAATTTCTGACTAGCCAGTTCCTCCCTTAATTCGTTGATGGACTTATTAACAGCCTCGATCATCTTTAGGTAAGATTCATAGCTCGCATTTCGGGATGAATTAATCGAAATCGCCCTCTGGATTGGATCTATTTTAATAAAATCTTCCACCAATTTAGTAAGGTGGTCCATGTCAATGGCTTTGCCGAAAATCCATATTTCACTTTGCTCGTTAAGGTTAATTTGCAGCAATTCGTTTGCATTGCTTTTAACCTCATATTTTGGAAAAACAGAAAGTATTCCATTATTGGGACTTGACATTTTATAAAACCCTAGAAGTGACGATTGCTTAAAATAATCAAGTTCAAAGTCTTCAGAGGTAAAGAGGTCAACAAATCTTTGTGCAATTACACCAATTGTGGTTTCACCATCAAATCCTTTAGCATTGTTGCTGGCAGACTCCAGGTGATGCTGATTCACTTTAGACAATTGATCCTCTGTCAGTAGCTTGAAAAAACAAGTCGTTATTGTTTGGGGAGCTAATGAATCCAAAATGGTCAGAGAAATATTTGTTTGAAAGTTGAAAGAGTTTGTCTCAGCAATTCGTTTATAGACGTTGTAATAGCTTTTACCTGAGTTATCTACTAATAGCCCCCTTTCAATAAAGTGATTTTCTAATTGTTTTAGTTCTTTCTTTATTTCTGGAATTAATTCATTTGGCAAATTGGTGTTGCAAAATTCAATCTTTTGCAGGAATTCTTCTGGAGTGATTTGTTGGCCATATGAGCTCAAGGTTAAAAGAAGAGAAAAGGTTATCGCTACAATTCGTTTATTTTTCATGTGCGTAAATTGGTCATAACGTCGAATCAAAATGAATATGCGCCCCAGTTGCTAGATGCATTGCAAAACCTCTTTTTGGGTTACCTTTCAGAAGATTTGGTTTGCCTATGTTTTTTAGTGTCTGTTTCCTTGAGTCAGAAGATATTAGGTTCGTTGTTGATAAGTTCGACCTTAAAGTTGACCTTTGCCTTTAGCGCCTCAAATACTTTTAGAATGGTCTCAATGGTTACATTTTTGGCATTGTTCTCAAGTTTTGAAATTTGTGACTTTTTTACTCCAATTAATACCCCAAGTTGTTCTTGAGTTAAGTGGCGTTCCTTTCGGGCAGTCTTGATCATTTCACCAATAAGATCTAGTTTAAGCTCAAATTCAAATTGGTCTCTGCGAGCTGTTCCCACCTTGCCAATTATTAAATCCTGTGCTTCGTCCAAACTGTATGTTTTCATTTTTCTTTCTTTTTCCGGTTAAAATAATCAATTCTGATTTTTTCAGCTTTTTCAATTTCTTTAGGGCTTACTTTATCTGTCTTCTTTACGAATCCATGTGTGCCACAAACCAGCGTCATTTCATTATTATCCTTGTCCCAAAAGGCAAGAATACGATATTGTAGTCCTGCATATCTGGTGCGTAATTCCCAAATGTTTTGATTTAGTTTTTTGAAAAGTTTCGGATCATTAAGAAGTTGTGCCTTTCGGATATTGTAGAATATCTTGTCCTGAACTTTATCATTTTGGCTTTTGATAAATCCGAATGCCTCTTCCAATAATTTGATATCAAACTTTTTGTCCATCAAATCAGCATTAATACCTACCAAAGGTAAAAAAAGTTTCAATGAAAGGAAACTTTAATTCTCCAACATCTTGAAATAATGAATATTAACCCTAGAACTAGTCGTGACATCTCCCTTAGTTCAACTTTCTGCAACATATTTGGCTTTTCGATGAGGAGACCCTTTTTCTTTGCCATTTATAAAGAAGATTTTGTCAGCATTGTTGCAGAAAAAAGCAACAATCCCGCCAAAATCAATTGATCTTTTATTCAGACTTCCGTGGGTTGACACCGCACGGTTATTATTATTGAAGCCTTTCAGGCTTCTTCGGATATCGTGAAATTTTCCTTAACTTCAATTTTGGGAAGTTGAACTTCGACTAGGTGTAATTTGCAATTACACCTTTATATCAATGGCTATAAACTTTAGAAAAGTCATTTTAAATGGCCATTTGCAATGGCCTAATCTAAATCATCTCAGAAAATCGTTCTTGTGCTATAATTGGCATTATCCCTTGTATCCATGGAATATACGCCTTAAAAAAAATATCAGCAAACATTAACGGTCTGGTAATGTATCTAGCTGCGACAATCAACCGGAACAGGAACTGCGACGGATTAAAAAGTTTTAAGCTAAAATTTAGCCCTATACATCATTAAATTTGATAGGTTTGATTTGCAGTTAGTCAACGAAAGTCTCTTTGATAATGGCTTTTAGTTCTTTTATCTCTGGTTTTGATAATCGACCTAAAGGCCTTACAATCCTTACCTTATCAATTGTTCTAATTTGGTCAACCACAATCCAGCCAATTTTGTTGTCATGTTTTACTTCAATTCTGGTGGGATAGTTTTTGGAGTTCGTTGTCATAGGAGCCACAACTAAGGTTCTGAGGTATTTATTCATTTCATTTGGAGAGACAATAACACAAGGCCTTGTCTTTTTAATTTCACTCCCAATGGTAGGGTCAAGATTCACTAAGACGATCTGATATTGTTCTATTCCCATTCTTCTAGATTGTCCTCTTCAAAGATATCATTAATCAAAAGTTTGTCGTCCCCATTTTCATTCATTTCTTTAAATGCCTTTTCCCAACCTTTTCTAGGAGTAGCCAATGGCCTCAAAACAATTTGATCTTCTTCAAGAATTAAGTCAATCCTATCCTTAATATTATACCGCTCTATAAGCGTTTTACTAAGTCTAATCCCCTTAGAATTACCTATTTTCACCACTGATATTTCCATTTTCTTAAGACTTTATGTAATTACAAAGTTATCACTTCCGAGATGTTATTCCAAATTCTGTTTAAACCGCTAGGCTGAAAATTCAAGGGGTTAACATAATAGTTATCAAGTCAGTTGAAATTTAGAATACATGGTCAATTTCTTCATCAGGGAGATTTTGTCAGCATTGTTGCAAAAAACAGCAACAATACCGCCAAAATCAAGATGGAGTGATCATTATTGAACCCGGTGGCTAGGGATACCGGCTATAATCATGTCACCCCTAAAGGGGTTTTAGGTTGACGTAAAGATTAATGGGTAGTTTCGGTAAAAGGCTGTACCGTTGAGATTTTGTCAGCATTGTTGCAGAAAAATGGCAACAATGCCGCCAAAATCAAGGTGGGTGGGTCATTTTATCCCAAGGGCTGACACCCTTGGCTGAGATATTGCGCCCCTTTAGGGCTGGGTGTTGTCTTAAAATTTTATATGCGTTTTTTGTAAAATATAGTCGTTATTATTTTGTCAGCATTGTTGCAGAAAATGACAACAATACCGCCAAAATCGATTGCATTACATATCTATTCCAGTGGCTTGGCCCACCGGCAAAAATCATTTCACCCCTGCCGGGGTTTTTGATTGGATTAAATGTTACCATGTGAATTTAGTAATAGGCAAGCCTGACAAAATCAATTGGTGTTCTTTCACTAACCTAGTGGCTGAAGCCGCTGGCTATAATCATATCTCCCCTGCCGGGATTAGGTGCTTTCATAGTGCCATATATGCTACTGCAATGAAGAATAAAAAAAGAAATTTTGGCAGCATTGGTGTGGAGAAAATGGAAACCATGACGGCAAAATTGGTTACTTGATTAGTCCCTGATACTTGCCCATCCAATAGGGCAAAAGCCAGTAAACCGGTTCTTTCTCCTCTGAGGGATTGCCGGAAACAGCCAAATAGGGATTTCTATCCCAGCGCATGGTGCGGTATTCACTGGGCGGCCTTAATTCATTTACCTGAATCTCTTCCAAAATCGGAGACCTCACCAATTGTAGGTCTTCTCTCCTGCCATTGTCTATGCGCCAATCTACCAAACTCAGGGGAGCATCCTGCAAAAAGAAAATAGAAGCTTCCAGTTCTTCTGCTCCTCCCGTCAAAAGATTGTAGGTGAAATTTAGCAAGGGACTTCGGGTATCTTTGAATTTAGCAAACCATTGATCCAAATGCTTGCGGTATTCGGCCTTCAACTCAGGATCTTCTTCCAGATTAATAAGCGGCGGATAAATGTACAGGGCCATGTAAATGTCAAAATAAGTTTCAAAAGCCGGATTGGTGGTATACAATGGCTTGGCATTTTCCAAATACCCCTCTTCTTTGATTAACTTTATATAGGCTTCCTGATAAGCTGCTTTGCCGGTAATCGCATGGGCAAACTTGAGAAATGACAGTATCTCCAGCGAATTCAAGGGTTTCTCCGGTGACCATTCAGGATCATCATTCAGGCTTTTAGGCGACCATACACCCCATTTTGTGGGCTTGCCGTCTACGCCTACCAGATAGAAATCATTCCTCAACAAATGATCCATGATTTGTTCCACATGGGCTGCTATTCTTTGCTTCTCTGCCTCATCGGCCACGAGTAAATAATACCAGTAATACCCAAAAAAATGTCCGGCAAATTCATCACTGCTGGTATCTCCCTTCCACAACCATTTCCCATCCTCTGAAGGATGCCAACGAACTTCCACCGGCTTAGTCCTTGGATTATCGATGATGGCTTCTGCCAATTCCCTGTCGGTATAGGTCCTGTTCATGTCATGCATGGGCCTGTCCCAGTCTACCGGAACCACTGTCCGGGCAAAAAAGCCCTCTCTACCGGTGACTTCACGCAAAAGGTGCAAAAAGTCAAAGGCTTTCTTGGCCCTTACTTTGGCTTCCTCGCTACCGGTGACCGCATAACGAAAAGACTCCATGGCCAAATACATGGCCGTATATTCCCCGTCATTGTCGTCGTCATCGGCCACTATGCTACTGGTATCTCCCGGCACTTCCAGTTTAAACCTTGCGACAATTCCAGGTTCCCTAACATGTCTTGTAATCAACTGATCATAGAAATAATCTGCCTTTTCGGCCAAGGTCATTTCTTTTCTTCCGATAAGACTCACGCCATCTGAAGTCGCCACCCAGGCATTTCCATGTGCATCAAAATCAATGTCTCTTACCTCATCCGCCCGTAACCAACGCTTGCTTAAGCGGACGGAATAATCATTTTCTCCCGGCTGAAACCTGGTAATCCCATAATCAGTTCCTACCCACATTTTACCGTCAGGGGCTTTTTTTACAAAATTCACATGGATATTGGTAATGCCATCGGCCGGCTCTTTTCTATCGATTACCCTGTCCCCATTTCTTATGGTGACACCCCCGAGTCCTGCAACCCATAGATTACCTTGCTCATCAAAATCCAGCCCCTTGACATAGGCACTGATCAGTTCTTCATTTTTTTGATAGGCTATTGTTTGCGCTTCATTGCTATGGTACAATCCTATATCGGTCCCCAACCAAAGCCCACCATTCTTGTCCGAAATTACTGCACGAATACTTCTGGCATTGGTGAAATTCTTGGACTTCCATTCGTTCTCGCTGTACAGCCAAATCCCATAAGGTCCAAATGCATAGACACCTTCGGGCGTACTGAGTACCTTCGCGATAGGAGGTTTTGGCCCGGGAACTTGCACCAGTGCATCATTCTCCAATACGTAAACCCCATCCCATGAAGCCAGCCAAACCTTGCCCGAAGGTTCTGTATCCAGGTCATAAGCCGGCCCTACATTTTCTTCAGGAAGCATTTGTTCCCAATCGGCACCTGTTTTAGGCTTTCTGTAAACACCATTCCCCGTAGCAATCCATACGTTTTGATCAGGAGCCAAATGAATGGCACGCACATCATTGGCGGCAGGGATTTCCTTATGCACCACAAAACCTTTATGGTATTCCTGTACAAAGGCTGTATCGGTATGGCTTGTAGACTGTCCTTCGGAACCAATGTCCACCTCTGTGGTTTCCCCACAGCCCATGCCAATAAAGGCCATCAAAAGGCCTAGGGCATTGATTTTTATTA
Source organism: Cyclobacterium sediminis (assembly GCF_054781075.1). Lineage (NCBI taxonomy): Bacteria > Pseudomonadati > Bacteroidota > Cytophagia > Cytophagales > Cyclobacteriaceae > Cyclobacterium > Cyclobacterium sediminis. The sequence goes on from NZ_BAAGVC010000003.1 coordinate 460,491, forward strand.
TTGTGTTCATCTTATGGTGCTTGTATTAACAGGGGAAGGATTGGAAATTGTAAAACGACTTAGGAATTAAAGCGCTTCATGATTTCTTTCCAGTCGGTGAAAATGATACCCTCTTCTTCAAAGAATTGCTTCATTTCCGGATCTGCAAACATTTCCGCTTCCCAAATCCTTTGCTGCCAGGATCCGGTGATGGTTTTCAATTGTTCGGTATCTGCTGAGGGATGAAAAATGATCTCTGTTAATCCCGGTTTAAGAGCCCTGATCAAATCCTTGAAAACTTCCTTTTTCTCTTCATAGGTATCTGCCTTCGGAGCACTGGTAAAAAAGTCCAGCTTGGGCAAGGTGTAGGTAGCCATAAAATCAACCACCTCATCGGTGATGGGGTAACCTCCTTGTCTAAAAATCTCAACCACTTCAGGCTTTGAAAGGTCAATGGCATTGGCAGGAATACCGTATTCCATGGCCATTTTAAGGTAGACAATGGCATATTTGGGATCTCCATACAAGGTGCCCATATGGGTGTCGATATGATCGGGACGGTAACCTAGAGCAAGGGATTTTTCAATCTGAGCCCTAACTTCTGTGGCCACTTCTTCTGCAGAAGCATGGGCAACCACCTCTTCTACAGAGCGCCATAACATCCCTTCATCATCAATAAGCCCAGGTACTTCCTCCGCCGGAGCCACAGAAGACCAACGCCAGGTTTTCCACTCACTGGTCAAAGCAAGGTGCAAGCCAAGGTCTATTTCAGGATGCTCAATGGCCCAGGCAATGATCTCTTCAAAATTAGGACAGGGAGGCATGGCAGCGGCAGATTGGATATCACCGGCCATCAACATTGCTTTGGCAGCGGTATTGGCTTCGGGGCTCATGCCAATGTCATCTGCATGCAGCATAATGACTTTCTTCCCTTCCGGATACCCCAGTCTTTCGGCCCAATTGGCCGGGGTTTTGGTTTCGGTTTCTTGTACATCAGCAGAAGTACTTTTTTGCTCACAGGAACTTATCAGTAATAAGGATGCCAGAAAGAGGCTATAAAATATCTTGATTTGCATAACTTTTTCTTTTTAGTACTCAAAAAGAGGTGTTTATGACTAGTTAGGGGTGGGGAATTTGGGAGGTTATTGGAGATAGGGTTAATTATGGAATAAAAAAAACTCTATGGGAAAGCATTTAATAAATCTCCTACTATCCCCCAATCTCCAAAAATACTGATTTTCTTGGATGGCAACCCTTCCCATAAACTAGGGAAATCCGATTGCAAAACCCGGGTTAAAAAGTTGCTTATGTTGCCCAAAAATTATTGAAAGATGGCTTTTATACTGCACCCTATTTTTTTGTCCAAAGCCACCGGAGATTGCACTAAAGACCATTAAAGTTCCGGTTTTGCCCATTAGCCTTGTCAGTTTTTGGTGCTCCGGTGCCGTTCCCTGTCAGTAAATCGGAGTAGAAAAGGCCACGGGGGTACTTCTGAAGTCCTCCCGTGGGGTTTGGGAGTAGCTGGTTAGGCTTTTGAAATCTGGTCGAATTTATTTAATCAAAAGCCATTCTGGTATCGACAAATTTTAGAAAGGCTTTAAAAATCTTTCCATTTGATCACGCGTAACCAAAAGACAATAGCAATGGCCAAATGCCACCATAAACTTGGTTGCCACCACCAATTACTTATAATTTTATTCCAGCCCAATTCCCAAATTAAATTGGTATTTGGGTAACCATTGTCAAACCCTTGAAAAATATTAACTAGAAATTCAGTAACGATCGAGAAAAAAGCGCCGCAAAACGTGCCCAAAAACACAAAAATCACAAAAGGTGTCCTGACAAAGGTTGAAACAAATCCAATGTTCTGATTTTCAAAATCAATTTCAGCAGTGTCTATTTGTTCTTCTTGCGCTACCTTCGGAGGGCCATCTCTTTGCTGTGAATATCCGGGCCTGGACCCAAGAAAGGCCCCAATCACAAGCAACAAAATGAAAATTTTATTCAGCCTTGTATCCATTTTATAGAGGGGTTAATTGGTTAATAGTGTTGTTAAAATCAAGCACACAACTCTTCAATAAAATCGTGTCCATTTGATAAACTATCAAGAGCAATATAACCAAATATACACTTTGAGTAAAATTTTAGGACACATATATGGATCTATTAGCATTTACCAAACATCATTTTATACCGTTTATTTTCAGGTGTAAATGCTACTCCATTAATAAAGAATTTGAAACATTCATACTTGTCTAAGTTGATGAGGATATTCCAGAAGCAATGGCCTCCATCCTCTACAATTATCAGTTCCTCCCTCCATTGCCATGGTTCTAGAAAAAATTCTCCGTTCTTCTCAACCATACCTTCTTTAATTTCGCAGAGTGCGTTTACCCAAACCATCCGTTCGCCAGAGGCGTTTAGAAACCCTACATATTGTCGAAAATAGTTGGGTAGAGAGGCTCTTGTAAGTAGGGCTGCCTTATTCTTTTGGACAGCATCCTTAATTAGTTGCTCAACGATAATTAAGTCGATGGTGTCAGGAATCCAAGTTTCCGAAAAATCTTGAACTATGAATTGGCGTTCATCTACTGTTGGCCTGATGATTGCAAATTCAAAATTGATTGGTTCAGAAGTTTTTTTACGGTACTTGTTTGTACAAGAGTTGGCAGAGGCGATAAGCAAAAAAATAATGATTAAGTTTTTCATCCGCTACGTCTTATACTAAAGCACATTATAAGTTTAATTCGAGTAATACACTCTAAAAATAACTAAGTTTTTATGGTTTTAGAAGTGATTGGGGAAGTATGGGATAAAAAAAAAATGAATTATAATCCATTGGATAGGTCGAATGAGCCTATCCCGCCATAAATTAACTGAAAAGATTTTGTCAGCATTGTTGCTGAAAATTGGCAACAATACCGCCAAAATCAAGATGTGTATAATTTTCCTTACCAAGGGCTGACACCCTTGGCTGAGATATTGCGCCCCTTTAGGGCTTGGTGTATTCATAGGTCTTGGTGCACGATTTTACTAAGGAATGGGTAGGTTATGGTTTCAGGGTTCAGTCAATAAATTGATGGTTTGGTAGACTTGAAATCTACGACAGCAGGTTATTTTAGACATTTCTCGGCCTTCAAAGATTATGGTTTTTGGTGCTGGATGGAGGGCGTTAAAAAAATGAGTTAGCTCCAACAAGGAGATCCACTCATTTTTAGCCTGGAGTCCAGCTCCAAAAATCAAATGATGGTAATGTAAATGAAATATTTTCCATACACCTTGTCCATCATTTGAAATAAAATTTGACAGCCTTGATTTTTTTGGTTCGTTTTTAAGTCAAGCCTGCCCTGATTTATAATTCCCTCAGGGCCTGCTGCCCTGATTTATAATTCATTCAAGTCCTGTCCTGGCTTATATCTTACTCAGGGGAAAAAAATGAACAGTGGATATTCAGAGAAATCACCCCGTCCCCGTAAAATTCAGATTATAAGGTCAATTCATTACCAAAAGAAAATAACGATCATTAGGAAGATGGGTGGATCATTATTTAATCCGGTGACTAGGGCCACCGGCTATATAAATATCACCCCTAAAGGGGTTTTCGTTTGACGTAAAGATTAATGGGTAGTTTCGTAAAGAAATATTTTGTTGGGATTTTGTCAGCATTGTTATGGAAATGGGCAACAATACCGCCAAAATCATGATGGATTGATCATTATTTAATCCGGTGGCCAAGGCTACCGGCTATAATCCTATCCCCGCTAAAGGGGATTACGTATGGCGTAAAGATTAATGGGAGTATTCGAACTGTGACCCAACAGTACCCTAAAATTAGATGGTAATCCTTTTAAAATGAATTCATTATCTTTCAGGCATTTACCATCAATTTTTCCGAAGCCATTTTTGTCCCTTCCACACGTGCTGCTATTTTAGCAAATGCAGTCTCACGACTCGTGGCAATATCATCTCCAAATGGAGAAAACCCACAGTCGTCAGTAGTTCCTAACTGACTAACAGGTATGTATTCTGCAGCTGTCATTATTCTATCACAAACCATTTCAGGGGTTTCCACAACTTCGTTGATCACATCAATCACTCCTATATAAACCCTTTGGTTGGCTCCAAGATTTTCACCTATCATTTTCAAGGCCTTTGGTGCATCTTTTTCATTGGCCATTTGCATGTAGAAATTACCACAATTTAGGGAAAGAAATAGCGGAATTAATTCTGTATAGCTCACATCAGCACTGTGGGTGCTGTCATGATCACCTCCCGGACAGGTGTGAAACCCTATCCGGCTTCTTTCTTTATCTGTAAATCTGCTTAACACTTTATTGTTAAGCTCTATAAATTGTTTCAACAGTGCTTTGGAAGGATCAAGTTTAAGGGAAAGCCTTGCCTCAGTGAAATCCACCTGTACATGATAGGCTCCATTGTTAAAGCAACTCCTAATATCTCCTTCTGCTTGGTTGATTAAATCTTCAATAAACTGAGACTGGGAGTAATCAGGCAATCCCTCTTCCGGGTACAGAAGGCTCAGGGCTGAAGCAGAGATTACGGCCTGTTTTAAGGGGAGGTTGGTAAACTTTTTTGCTCGTGGAAGATAAATTCCAGCAAAGGTGGAATAAGAAAACGGTCCCTTGGTCAACTTTGGTAATTGGCGGCTATGGCCATCTTCAAAAGGAATGGTAACACCTCCCGGAGCTAAATTATCAAGCCCATCCAAGGGATAAGTTACAAAGCTTGTTTTGGCCTGTTCCCCGTCGGTGATGATCGTGGAGCCGGTATTTTCTAAAGCTTCAATCGTTTCCTTTACCGCCTCATCAAAATATCTATTTATATCCCTAAGGGATATATTACCTTCAGAAAAGGCAACTATAGCTTCCTGTAGTTCTTGGGATCGAGGAACACTTCCTACTGATTCCGTGGGTATAGTATTCATTTGGTCCAGATTAATCATTTTTCATTTTTTGCATTGTAGAGGTTACAGAAGAAGAAAGCCAAAACCTTTGCCTAGAATTCAAGTGATCGGCCATGGTATTTCTCAAATAAAACAGCCACAACATTGATCAAAAACAGGCAGCAGCAATGCCTCCTTACCCTAGAACAAAAGATAAATATTGTCTTTCATTCAGGCATTTAGCAACGGTTATTCGTTCGTTACGCTATAAATCCGAGGTTAATTTAGGTAAAGAATCGTCAATTAGGACAATTAAATAACACTTTTATCAAGGAAATAGCAAAAGAATCAAACTTAAATATTAAAATAAGTATCAATGTTTAAACCCGGATTAGGTAATAGGATTCGTGATGCCTGTCCTGAACTTTCTCAGGGAGTGTTGCAATCGTAAGAAAATCAGGCTGTTTGGAGATTTTAGCATAGCACTGCTATAGTGAAATTGAAAACAGCAACGATTGGGTATTTTGAAGCGATTTCAGCAAGTAATAGATTGTCTATTGCATATTTTGGATTAAACCCAAATCGTAAATCAGTCTTTTTATTCCTCTTAATATTAGGGCACTTGCTTTAGACTTAATATCAAAAAAAAACCTGCAAATCCAACTGGAAGTGCAGGTCTTTCTTGTATCGGATATTTTTTTCTTAAAATGCGCCAATAAAGTGGTTACCCGGCTGATTGATTAACTTGGCACCTTTGGTCACCTGATTGGTTTGGCTGTGTAGGATGTAAACATTTCCATCTTGTCCAAGAGGTGAAATTGGTAATATCAAATCATCTCCACTTACCAAAAAGCTTTGGAACTGATTAAACCTCACATCAGGATCATCAGGTAATCCCTGCACAATAGAAGCAGTCTTTTGGTTAAGGTCCATTCGAACAACATATCCCTGATCTTCTTCCCCGTGACGGATCAGCGCATAACCTATGCCATTGCTTACATACTTCCAGGCATCCACATAAGTATCTGTAAGTCCGAGTGCATCATCAAGACTCAAAGCATAGGTGTTGTCATATTCATTATTAGATCCAATTCTCAATATATGAGAACCATTGCTATTTCTGGTAGTAGCTTGGTAAATATAACCATCGTCTGCAAGTTGATTGACATTACTTCTATAGCCGGAGCAGTCTCCATCAGCCTGTGTGGAGGTAATAAGCGTAGGGTTTTCTAAGGAAGGGTAATCCACAACAAGGGTTTTGGTACCCAATCTATCCCATTCCGTTTCTCTCTCACCGGTTGCAGGGTTATATTTCCTCATCCAGGTGCCGATAAGCAATTTATCACCGGCTTGATTTAAAACAGGGGCATCTAACCTAAAAATTGCGTGACCTGCAAGCTCTTCTTCTGTAGACAAAGGAAGTTCATAAGTTTTATAGTTAGAAATAAGGGTTTCTTGCAAATCCAAATCCAAAACAGTAGCTGTTCCTCTATAATATTTAAATTCCTCTTCGGGATTTCCTTCTTCTGAATTGTTGGCAGCAAGATTGGCTATATTTACAGCAATTCCGTTTTTATCTCCATTGTATAGTTTACTCCATCGTGGAGAAGTTCCTGCATACTGGGAAATATTAACGGTAACATCTTCCTGAACAAAGTTTGCACCACCACGGATATCAAACTTGGAATATTCTCCGCCATTTTCGCCACCATAGGCAATATTAAACAAAGTCCCTCCATCTTGAGAAACCTGCAACCTGGCAGTCCGGTTGGATTTTACCGGTTCCCCATTATTAAATATATCTATTTCCGTTTCCGGATTGATCGCATCTTCAAAGCTGACCGCATAAATATTGGTTCCACCATTCCCATCTCCGGCGTTTTCTCCCATAAAAGCTCCCGCAAGGGTCACCCAACGATCCGCTTCTAATTCCTCCTCTTCTTCAGGTGTTACATCGTCATCTTGGACACAGGCTCCCATGGATACCAATGCAGCTGCCATTCCTAGGGAAAGTAATCTTTTACTTAGATTAAAATTTTTGAACATTATTCTGTATGTATTTGTATTTAACATGGTTTATCTAAAATTTCCTATGGTATAATTGAGTTTGACATAAAGTGCTCTACCCGGTTTTTGCACAGCAAAGTTATCATAGACCTGCTTGTCGAATACATTGCGCAAATCCACACTAACTGCCAACTTTCGATCAGGAAAAGTATAAGTAGCACCTATATCATTGATGTATTGACGTGGTGTTCTGAAATCTTCAATCTCTAACCAGGTGGTATAAAACCTATCTACAAAACCGAAATAGTGTGACAGCCTTAACAGAGAGCCTGGTTTGACCACATCTCTAAAAGTGTAATCCATAGAGCTATTAATGGTAAAAAAAGGCTCATTAGGAATCTGTTGTCCATAATTTGCATAGACATTTCCATTGGAATCAAACTTGGTGTTGTATTGAGAGTTGAATTTAGAAACGTTTAATATGGCTCTAAAAGAATTTCCAAAGGTATATTTCACCTGTCCTTCAAAACCAATGGATTTGGTTTTACCCAAATTTTCGAATGGATTGGTTTGTACAGCATCATTGATTCTTGGATTGATTTGTTGAATAATCTTGTCTTGAGTATCTCTAATAAAGCCTGTACCGGAGAAAGAAAAGGTGTGAGATCTGTGTTCAAAGTCTCCTAATATAAAACCCAAGTTCAGATTATCGCTTATCTCCGGCCGAATGCCCAGGTTCTCCACAATATTGTCACCGGGGCTACCAAAAATCTCTCCCTCTGAAGGCATCCTCACTGCCTTTTCTGCAGAAGCCAGTATGGTTAATGATCCAATTAACCTGTAAGAAAAAGCTGCTCCATAACCGGTTGTATTTCTATTGCTTTTCACACGATCCTCCACCCGAGAAGTGGTTCCATTTTCTTCTACCAACATTGGATTCATTCTATCAATCCCTTGGTAATAGTACTTTCCAAAAACACTTCCCTTTAATTTGGACTGTAGCATATCCAGTTCATAACTAAGAGAGGTAATGCTTTTCTGCAAGTCACGCGTACCAATAAATTCTCTCTCTACAGCACTTTTCATAAAGTCCTGTTCGTCTCTATCCATGGAGTAGTAAGATTGCCCCAAGAATAATTTGTGATTGGGATTGATTTCATAGCTGGCTCCGGCACGGAATGTGGCAACATTTCTATCGATATGATTCATGGTAGGAGCCCCTTGCTGTGCACCGGAGGGTCTTAGAATCGGGTCTCCGTTCAGTCCTAAACTCCTTTCACCAAACCAATTGTAATTCCACTTGACTGTATCTGTTACCACCTCGTTAATTTTACTTATAGAGCCGTTAAAATTAACATCAAGACCTTTGATACCTAAGTCCTCTTTCAAATAGGTTAGCCCCAAAACATGAGATTGAGAAGTACCAAATCGCCCTTTATATGGTATGGACATATAAGTACCATGTTGGATTTCATTATAATCATCGGATCCGGTATAGCTTAAGAAAAACTGATCTGCCCATTTTACATTGGTATACCCTAAATCAATTTTTCCACCCACAGAGCGATAAGCATCATTGAATCGCTTGGCACGTACATAATCATACCTTCCGTTCGCCAGAATATTCCTTACAAATTTTCCCCATACCTCATAATCATTGTCAGAAGAATTGTAAAAAGCGGAGACTTTTGTGGTAAAACCTGTGGCTTTATCTCTATAGGCAGCATTAAGGTTGCTCTGAAGGGTATTGAAAGAACCATAAGATACAGAGGCTGAAAGGTTGTTGACCACACCCTTTTTCAGGATTACATTGATGGCACCTCCCAGTGCATCGTCTGCCAGGTGTGCAGGGATAACTCCTTTATAAACTTCAATCCGCTCAATTAATGCTGGGGGAATACTGTTTAAACTAAAGGAAGAACCGTAAGTAGAAATGGAAAGGCCATCAATAAAAATTTTTACAGAGTTTCCGGACATTCCATTCAAATTGTAGTCTACACGTGAGCCAATTCCACCATTTTGCCTAACCCTAATCCCCGCGGTTCGGTTAAGCAAGTCATTGGTCTGAATGGATTGCAAGGCTGCTTTTTGGGTTTCCACAACCTCCACGGCAAAGCCTTTGGTTTCTATCTCACTTTTAACAGATAGTCCTTGCACAACAACTCCCTCCAAATCGGTGGTAGATTCCGTCAATAAAAAATCCAACTGAACAACGGCCTCCTCTACATCAACCACTACGTTTTTGGAATGCTCTTGGTAACCCATGCATGAAAGTAGCAGCTCGAAATTACCTTTAGGGACATTTTTGATTTGATAACTACCGTCCACAGATGAGATCGCAGTATAGGGACTGTCTTTAATTCTAACTATTACTCCAGGTATTGGATTTGATCCTGAATCGAGAATTTTACCTTTTACGATGGCCGCATGTAGAGATTGACCCTGAGAAGCAAGACCCGAAAAAAATAGAACAGTAATTAAACCTATTCTTATGTATTCTGGTAGTAAAGTTATCTTCATGCCTTTCATTCGTATGGTTAAGCAATCAATTGTTAAAATTGACACTTACTTTTATTTACTTGATATTATCTATCCAAACCTTTTCAAGAGTGTCTGTTATGACTAATCCCCTTTCTTAACTTGAGAATATGCAGTTCGTAAAATCCGCTTCTATTTAGATTTAGTCTAATTGAATGCAATATTACGGATACCCATTTTTTTATGCAATACTTATTTAGATTAATTTTTAATTAGATTTAAAAACATTGTAAAACCTCTGTTTAAACCATCCTATTGTGGTTTTTCATACATACAGATAACTTGACCTGAATCAGTTTGAAAGACCTCAAAGAATATTGATTATGAAAAATATTGTAAGTAATTGTTCTGAGCTATTGATATTTCAACAATTACCGGTTAGCTCTTCTTTTAGACCAAATTAATTCATGTCAGTTCGAACCATAAGCTCTTAGGCCCGAGAAGTCGGAATTGGATTGCGCTTATTTGGCCTTTTCCTAACTGTTATTCTTAGTATTGATTGCTAAGCCAAAAATAAGATTGATTTAACCTTGCTTGAATAGGCTAAAGTTTTCTCCATTCTTCAATAATAACCTGTATGTGATAGAAATCACCTTTACAGGGTTTGATAGCAGGTAAATTTGCTTCAGACAAAAAATAAAAATGTGAAAGATTATTCTAAAATATTTATTGTATTGGCTCGAGGTCTTTTAAGCTTATCCTTATTGTTGGTGACTCTCAGTATTTTTCTTGGGGCATTATTATTCCTAAGCTTTTGGTCTTCTCCTTCCAGCTTCCAAGTGGGCATGGAAGTTCCACAGCCGGGTATTATAAAGGATAATTCGATAAAAATGGTTACCGAAGAAGTCTGGACAGCACCGAACATGGCTGCAATGGAAAACGCTCCTAATGCAGAACAGTTAAGCTATGGACAGGAACTCATCTCCCATACTTCAGAGTACCTTGGCCCGGAAGGTAAGGTACTCCACATCTCCAATGGGATGAACTGTCAAAATTGTCATCTGGAAGCAGGAACCATCCCCTTTGGCAATAACTTCAGCGGAGTTGCCGCCAATTACCCTAAAATAAGGGCTAGGTCAGGGCTATCAGAAGGCATTCCTAAAAGAATTAATGATTGCTTTCAAAGAAGTTTAAACGGAGAAGCTTTAGATCCGAGCAGTGAAGAAATGAAGGCAATGGTAGCCTATTTGAAATGGATAGGGAAAGATGTTCCTAGAGGGCATAAACCTAAAGGCTCCGGAATTTACCAATTGGGATTGTTGGACCGGTCGGCAGACCCTATTCAGGGAAAGGCTATATATGAAAAAAAATGTATGGTTTGCCATGGAACAGAAGGGCAGGGATTGAAAGCCATTTCCGGCACTTCCTACATTTACCCTCCACTTTGGGGGGCTTCCAGTTATAATGATGGTGCAGGTTTGTACCGTTTGTCACGGTTTGCAGGCTATGTTAAAGCCAATATGCCTTTGGGGGCAACCTATAGAAAGCCTCTTCTCAGTGATGAAGAAGCTTGGGATCTTGCAGCCTTTGTCAATTCCATGCCTAGACCTAATAAAGATCTCACAGGAGACTGGCCGGATATCAGTAAAAAACCAATGGACCATCCATTTGGCCCCTATGCGGATGAGTTTTCCGAAAAGCAGCACAAATATGGTCCTTATCAAGAAATCGTAGCTGCAAGAAAATAAGGAATAATGAAAAAGATATTTACATTGTTGATTGGTATGATACTTTGGGATTCCGGCCATGCTCAGCAGGATTCTACAATTTGGAAACCAGAAATGAGTATAGGACTTCGCTCCTATTTTATGAGCACATCCTATGCAGATGATTTTAAAAATGAACATGCCTGGGGCCAAATGGCCAAGCTTTCATTAATGAGCAAGCTGCCTTATCATTTCCGGATAAAAGCAGAGTACTTGGGTTTTCTTAAAATTTTAAGTTCTGATTTTGGCACCCTAGATTCTCAGGTACCCAATTTAAACCGATATGAGGTTGGCCTATTTGATGTAAACCATTTGGATAGGACTGTCTTTGGCAAAATAGGCAACCTCCACTTGGAATACGCTTATGCCGACTTTAAAGCAAAACTTGGCCGTATGGAGGTAAATACGCCATTTATTAACGCTCAGGATGGGCGTTTGAGTCCCACGTATGTAGAAGGCATCAACTGGGAACTTCAAATAAACCCGATGATTTCGATAAACCACCACCTAATTACAGGGATTTCTCCCCGGTCTACAGGAAATTGGTTTTCTATTGGGGAAAGTATTGGCATGTACCCCGTAGGAAGAGATGTCACTGGACAGCCTTCCGAATATGCAGGAAATACCAATTCGGATTATATTCATATCCTTAGTCTAAAATACAAGTTTCAACCCAACTCCATCTTACTCCTTAATCATAATCTTGTAAACAATATCTACAGTAGTTACTTGGCCCAATGGGACAAAAACTGGAAGTTACCCAACAATTCCCTTCAAGCAATTTCCGGTATTCTGGCTACGGTCCAACATGGGATTGGGGAAGGTGGAAATGAAGAAATCAGCCTAAGGTATAAAAACCCGGAAGATTTCAATTGGGTGATTAGCGGAAAGCTGGGAATCAAATCCAAAAGAAGCTTATGGCATGTAAATTACACAAAAATGCAAGGGAATGGACGGTTTTTAAGCCCTAGAGAGTGGGGAAAAGACCCCTTTTATACGTTTATCCCTAGAGAAAGAAATGAGGGCCTCGGTCAAGTAGATGCCATCAGCACTTTTTTCCAACATGCTTTACCTAAAGCCTCCTTACAATTGTACAGTTATATGGGTGTCTATTTTCTTCCAAACCCTGCTGATCCTAAGAAAAACAAATACGCCATGCCCAGCTATGCTCAGGCCAATATAGGGGCACGCTATGTTCCAAAAAATTGGATGAAAGGTCTGAACTTCCATTTGATTCTAATGGGCAAAACAGCTTTGGATCAGGAGCATCTTCGACCCGCTTGGGTGTACAATAAGGTCAACCTTTTTCACACAAACCTTATTCTTAATTATACATTCCTGGGTAAATAATCTCGGAATAGCCTGGCCAACTTATTTTAGTGCTTGGACGGGCCATGCCTCCCCACCCTGAAAAAATTTGATTATCTTCAATTCACTTTGTATTAAGACTGAAGCCATCATCCGGGCTTTTATTGCTTAGAGATATTTTTTTTTTCAGTTCTAAACCTTTGGCCTTGGTGTACCATTGGAAATTATTTACAGTCTCTTTTAGGGCTTTTTCATTTATACTCTATAGCCAATCCTATCTTATAGTTAGGAAACTGGCTTTTCTAAGATTTGGGAATGGTTTCTTCACATTTTATTCTAGAAGTTTTAATAGGTAAGTATAGTATTTGCATGGATACAGTATAAATATTTTGCTCCTTTAAAAACGATTAAGATCCGTTAATGAATGGGCAAAATTTTTAACACAAAAACAAAGTAAAGGTGTCGGTGAAGGGAATCTTAAATACCCTTTCTCATTAAATTGCTTGGGTATGTAGATGAATCATTTGACCTCGATGTCCCAACTGGTAGGACCAACTTATACGGTTTAAATAGTGATCTCCTCTCATGAACACTTTATTCAAGAAATGTGAAGGCAAAAAAAGAAAGGCCTTCCCAAGCGGAGGGAAGGCCTAAAAAAATGTTATTTTAACAATTGAATTATTTATAAATGACGTCGGAATTTACTTGCCCATCTGTATTGAGGTACCAGCCTTGGTAAGAGTTCCCACCGGACTTAGCCCATTCAGAAAATTTGGTGTAAGCCTTTGTAAAATCTACTTTTTCCTGGGTGTAGGAAATACTTTGTGGAATATGCAATGCCCAGTTGAAGCCTTTATTGCTTGTGAAATAAGTACCTTCACCAATGGCACTAATATCATCTGCCGTGCTGAACCACTCTGTGTCCATAAGATCTGTAGGCTCCATGTTCATCAGGTGAACTTCTCTACCCCTGTCCTGATTGATAATCATAAACGGATTATAAGGGGCAGCTCCAAGGTCTGCTTTTCTTATTGATTCTTTGAATACAATCTTAACTTTTACTGTATCTGTACCATGATGAGTGTTTCCTGCCATAACATTGGCCATTACAGGAAGATTGTCATTCACATCATCCATTACAATGATTGTTGCTAATTTCTGTCCTTGTTCCACACCGGTTGACAAAGTCTTGATGGTACCTGTACTCAATCTTGTTCCTTCTACACTTAACACTTCATCTGATGATACCGGTAATTGAATTCCAAAACCATTGCGATAGCCTGCTCCTGTGGCTCTAACTACTGTAGTCAACTCAATTTCCTTGATACGGTTATTGCCATTTGAAATTTCATTAACATTGTAATCAATAACCAAATCATTCAAATCATAATCTCCAAAACTTGGCCATAAATCTTCAAACAACAGGGTTCCAAAAGTATTTTCTCCGGGAGAATAGTTATTGAATGCCCTTTCGGAATCTTCAGGATATTCATCTTCACTATCGGCTACTCCATCCTCATCCTTATCTTTCACATCGGTGTCTATCGGCACATAATCTGTTAAGTCCACACTCGTAATGGGGTTCCAGGTAGCATAAAACATTACATCATTAAAATCATGGTCACACCCGCTGTAATCTCTTCGAATGTCCTCCCATCCCATCAACAAAATTTGCTCAGTAGCATCATATAAAAACACCATTTGATCTCTAAGCTCCTCTTTTTCATTAAAGGTATTTAAATTTTTGTCAGCATAGAAGACGCCATTGCCGTAGGTCAAGTTTCCTCCTTGCCAGCCATTGGAAATCAAAAACCAGCCGATATAAGTGTCTTTTTCAAAAGCGCCATCTTTAGGTCCTACTAATTTCACTTTATTGCCCGAATGCAGCACGCCGTATTGAGCGTTAGGGAAAATTATTGTTTTGTTCTTGATATCCGCCGGAGTTTTTGGAGCTTCTCCTTCCTTGTACCAATAATAACCAATGGCATTTCTATAACTTCCTCCAGTATGCACATAAGTCACCCATACTTCTGCATCTTCACTTACGAAAAGCTCTCTTTTGTATTTATCACTTATCGCCTCAGGGTTACTTCTTCTAAGGTCTTCATTTTCCGGAAGGCTTGAATTAATATTTTTCAAGAGTTGATCGCTTATTTCATCTGAACCTACAAGATACCTTGGTTTACCTTTTGAATTCCAAGATCCTAAGGTCATGAAGGTTTCACTGCTGGCAGAAATTCTTTCAAAGGCATTAGTTGCAGTTGTTTCGAAAAATTCGTCCGCTAAAATAGAAGGATTTGCCGCATCAAAACTATAACTAATTCGCCCACCGGAAATCGGCACTATAGCCATTGGTTCAACTCCTATATAATCGGAGGTTATAAAAACCTGGTCTAGATAACTTGGAAGGTCTATTGTAACAGAAGCACTTCCTTGTTCATCCAATTTCACTGTTTGTAACAATGTACCCTCTTTTTGAGGATTTCCTTTGTATATTTTATACACCACATTAGACAAGGGGGCATTATCACTTCCCTTTGCTGAAAGGTCAACATTAACTGAAGTAGTAGTGGCAAAATCAAATCCTGAAGGTATATTTAATCCATTTTGATCAGCCTGAGTTACTGTTTCAGAAATTTCATTGATTGGGTCGCAGGCAAATAATGAAGCCGCAAATCCAAAGATCAGAAGTAAGCTATTGTTTTTCATATCTATTAGTTTTAAAAGTTTTCCTGTTTCGAATGATACAAACCTATAATAATTAGTGCTTGAGAAGTGAAAAACTCGTTAGACAGCATCTTTTGATAGATGAATTCCAAAATTCAGTGGATGAAATGATTTCATTTTATTTAAAAAATCAGGCTAGATTGAATACAGTTATTCCCCAATTGGAAAAGTAGTACTAAAAAAAGCCATTTCTACGGAGGGATATCGCCCGTAAAAATGGCTTGAAACTATATACGCAATAGACGACTATCTATTCCATAATTCAGGTTAAAATATAAATGATGAAGCACCCAAATGGTGTAAAAACCAACCGATAAGGGAGCCAATTTATTTAGCAGCAATGAATAAAATGGCACAATCTATTCTTCTTCAGCAAAAACAGCATTCTCAGGTTTGGAATAAAAAGCTTCCGGTTGGGCCTCCTGAGATAAATTGATTGAATTAAAATCTACCCTATTTCTTTCTTCTCCTATTTGTCCTTCTTCAGTTGAGTACCAGGCAATAGAGGTTGGAAGAAGTACTCCACCTACATTAGACCATTTGTCATAACTGATAAAATTAGGCCATTCCGGTTTTTTGTCTTTTCCAAATGTAGCCTTATAGGCAAGCCAGGCCATTTGATAAGTTTCCGGATCATAGTATAGGTAATATTCATCACCGGAAGAATTTCCCACTCCAGGCTCAAAACTTATTTTAATCCCCTGATAGGTTTCCCCTTTTATCTCTTTGTCTATTATTTTTTCATAATTCAAACCTTCATCTGCAAGAACAAAAGGCATGGCATAAAAATAAAACATAAGGTCATGCATAAAAGTAGGATTCCTTTGATATTTTCCTTCTTTGTTTAAAACCCAAGCTTTAATACCATCGAAACCAATTTCATAATCAGAAGTGGTTATCTTATCCATTCTACTGTGCAGGTCAACCGTGTGCTTTTGGCCGTCCGTAGGATCTCCAATCCTAAAGTTTAATGTTCTTCCTTTTTTCCATTGATCGATACCTCCGTGAGCTTCAAGTACTTTGGTAAAATCTGAGGGGTATTGGATTTGAGTTTGTTTTCCAGTATTTGTCTGACAAGCCACTATAAGGGCTGAAAGAAAAACTATTATAATAAGTTTGTTCATGTTTCCAGTTTTGATTGTAGTTAACCAATGTACGGTTATTTGAATCCAATAGTTGATTTTTTTGCCTTTGGGCAAAAGGTTAGTAGAATAAATTTCTATGATCCGGCGGTATTGTTACAAAACCATATCCCCTTCATGATTAATAATAAGTCGATCAATTGTACCTTTTTCTTTACTTTATGGACTCATGGACCAGGATGAATTGATGTATAATTAAGGCATATTTCTTTTTAAGTTGTCACAAAGTACTGCCGTGGCAATGGCAACATTCAAAGACTCTGCTTCACCAAACGCAGGAATGGTCAATTTTTGGGTGACAATTTTTTCAAGTTGACCAGAAATACCATTGGATTCATTCCCCATCAATAAAATACCGGTACTCATTTTTTCTAAATGATGAACATTTTTCCCTTCCAAGAAAGCACCATATATTGGAAGGTTAGATGCCGTTAATTTCTCCAACAAGTCTACATACTCAAAACTTAGCCTAGTGAAGGATCCCATACTTGCATTCAATACTTTTGGGTTATAGACATCGGCCGTATTTTTTGAAAGCAATATTTTCTCGATTCCATACCAGTCAGCAATTCTGATAATAGTACCCAAATTGCCAGGATCTCTTACGTCATCTAGCGCAAGAATCAAATGGTCATTCCCAAGAGTCAAAGGCTTATTCTCTTTTATTTTAGCCACTGCAAGTGCCTGATCATTTGATGAAAAAGTACCCAATGAAGCCAATTCCTTAGGCTTAACATCAACCTTAATTCCAGAAAAACCGGTTAGCAGTGAAGCATTTTCTTCTAAGTATTTTTCCGTACAAAGTAGATGGCTAACCGTATAATTGGAAAGCAATAATTCCGTTACATTTTTAGCTCCTTCCACAAAAAATGCACTTTCTTGTTTACGGAATTTTTTCTGGTGCAAGGATTTAATAAACTTAACTGTATTTTTGCTTAGCATTAGCCATGAGTGTTGTAGTGAAGAAGACCAAATATATAAATTTTCTTTTTTTGATCCATTTATTGTGGAGCTGTTCCCTGACCAGGGGACTCCAGGAGGGTGAACTTTTGCTTACTGATGTTAGCACCCAAGGGGTTGTTAAAAGTGATGGCGAGGCAATTAAAAATCTTATTCAGCAAAAGCCTAATACAAGAATTCCACTGATCAATATTTCTCCGGGAGTGATGGTTTACAATTTGGGCAATGCACTATATGACAGCAGTAAAATTGCCAAAAAAATACTGGAGGCAGAGCAATCCATCCAAAGTTCTGCAGAAAAAATAAGGCAAGGGAACACCTCAACAAAAGTAGAAAAAAGATACAACAAGCTTAATAATAAAATAAATGGCCTGGAGAAAAAACTAGAATATGGCAATTGGTTTATGCGTACAGGTAATCCTAAAGTCATTTTAGACAGTATAAAAACAGCTGTTTCAGCACAGCAAATAGCTATCTATCTTCAAAATAACGGTTTTTTTGACGCCAAAGTGAGAACAGCAATTGACAGCAACAAACAAAAGGCCAAGCTTACCTATTTAATCACCGAAAACAGCCCATATATTATAGATAGCTTGTTCAACACCAATGAGGATACTACATTAAATGGTGTTCTGAGAACCAATCAGAAACATTCTCTATTAAAAAACGGAGCGAGGTATAGTCAATCGAATATCACTAAGGAAAGGCAAAGAATAGAAGATATATTAAAGGCAAATGGATATTATGCATTTTCCAAATCTTTTATCGAATACAATGTTTACAAAGATACGGTGGAGAAACACGTGGTAGTGGAACAAATCATCAACAAACCAAACTCAGGTAAAAACCATGAGAAATACATCTTGGACTCGATCACTTTTTCTATAGCTCCTCCGAGTGATCTTATTGCAGATGAAAAGGAACAGACTTTCTGGAATGACATCAAATTTTCCATGTACCAAGACAATTATTCAGAAAAAATAATCAGTTCTAGAATTTTTCTCCAAAAAGGTGATTTGTACAATAAAAATGCAGTCATAGAAACCCAACGGCAATTGGCCAATTTGGATATGTTTAGGTTTGTAAACATATCTTTCGACACCTTAGCAAATATCATCAATACCAATATATACACAAGGCCCAACCAAAAGTTTCAAATAACCAATCAACTTGGAGCCAGTGTTACAGAACAGCTGCCAGGACCATTCTTCAGTCATTCTCTACAAAACAGAAATATTTTCAAAGGGTTGGAAATTTTCGAGTTTAATTTTAGGGCAGGTTTGGAAGGGGTTGCTTCAGCTACCACAGAAGGCGGTGTATACAGGAGCCGGGAACTATCTACTTCAGCCTCTATAATTTTCCCGCAGTTTTTGGTTCCATTTAATTTTGGGACCCTAGAAAAATTTGGTCGGTATAATCCCAGAACCAGAACCTTATTGGGCTACAGCTTTGTAAATCGTCCTGAATATATGAGGGAGGCCTTAAATACCATATTGGCTTACAACTGGGGTACCAGAAACCTAAAACAACAGTTTACTATCAACCTTTTGGACGCAAACCTTATCCGTTCCGACTTGGATTCGGTTTTTAGGGAACGTCTTGAAGAATTGCAAGCGCAAGGCAATAACCTGATTAACTCCTTTCTTCCCTCCTATGTAAGTAGCATTTCCGGTCAGGTAATCATTAATTTTAATCAATATGGATTATTCCAGAAAAATGAAGCTTCTATGTGGCGAATTTTTATGGAGAGTGGGGGCACCACTTTCAACTGGATTGACCCTGAAAAATTTGGTGATAATACTTTAAATTATTTTCAGTTTTTAAAATTTCAGTCTGATTTTAGAAAATATATCCCACTAAGTAATAAAAGCACCTTTGCCTACAGACTTAATTTAGGTTTGGCCAAGCCTTATGGTATCAGCGGCGGCGTATTGCCCTATGAGAAGTATTTTTTTGCCGGAGGGAGTACCAGCATCAGGGCTTGGCAGCCACGAAGGCTAGGTCCGGGCAGCTTTACTCCGGACTTAGATGATGATGGGACTTTTGATTACAGGTTTGAACAACCCGGTGAAATATTATTTGAGGCAATGTTTGAATACCGAAGGAAATTATTTGGTTATTTTGACGGAGCCATATTTGTGGACGCCGGGAATACCTGGACTTTTGCTGTTGACCCGTCAAGGGAGGGAACTGATTTTAAAGTCAATCGTTTTTACAAAGAAATAGCCGTAGGAACAGGTATAGGTTTGAGAATGGATTTTGATTTTTTGGTATTGAGACTGGATATGGGGATTAAGGCATATGATCCTGCCAGGCCGGAAAAAGAAAGGTTTATTCTCGATAAATTGTCTCTCGAAAATCCTCTAGGTGAGAAAGGACAACAAGTATTTAATATTGGTATAGGCTATCCATTTTAGCCCCATTAATTTACCCATTTAGCATGGAAAAAATAAAAAAAGAAATCATTGCGGAAAGATTTCAAAAAATACAACATCATATATGTGAGGCCTTAGAAAAGGAAGATGGAATAGGAAAGTTTAAAACCGACCTTTGGGAAAGACCCCAAGGTGGTGGTGGAGCTACAAAAGTGTTAACTGACGGTGAAATTATCGCCAAAGGCGGGGTAGCATTTTCTGCTGTTCATGGCCCAACACCGGAAAAAATCCTAAAAAAGCTTTCTCTGGAAGAGGCTGATTTTTTTGCTACCGGGGTTTCCATTGTTATCCATCCCATAAACCCTATGGTTCCTATTATCCATATGAACATCCGCTATTTTGAGATGAGCAATGGCACCTATTGGTTTGGAGGGGGAATTGACTTGACGCCTCACTTTGTGGACTTGGAAGATGCGAGTTATTTTCATAAGCAGCTAAAAGCACATTGTGATGCTTATGATGCTTCCTATTATGAAAAGTTTAAGCAATGGGCAGATGAATACTTTTACATTCCTCACAGAAAAGAAACCAGAGGAATTGGAGGTATCTTCTTTGACCGGTTAAGCGCCAATGAAAAAATGCCGTTCTTCAAGTTGCTTTCTTTTGTTGAGGGATTGGGCTATTTATTCCCAAATATTTATTGCCATTTTATGGCCAAAAACCATAAGCTCCCCTATGGTGAGCAAGCGCTCAAGTGGCAAGCATTGAGGCGAGGTCGGTATGTAGAGTTCAATTTAGTTTGGGATGCAGGCACCAAATTTGGGTTGGACACCAATGGACGCACAGAAAGCATTTTAATGAGTATGCCTCCGGAAGCCAACTGGGTTTATAACCAAACACCTGAATCGGGAAGTGAAGCTTCAAAAACACTTGAACTGTTGAAAAAAGGAATCAACTGGATTAAAGATTAGCCTATGATTGATAGCATCGCACACTGGGACGAACAGCTTTTCCTTTTTTTGAATCAAATATACGCTTCTTGGTTGGATCCTGTAATGTTGCTCATTACTGGCAAATACATATGGATACCTTTCTATATATTCTTATTATTTCTTCTCGTAAGAGTATACAAAATGGATAGTATTTGGTACATCCTAGGCCTAATTCTAGTGATTTTACTGGCTGATCAATTTACTTCAGCCTTTATGAAACCATTTTTTGAGAGGTTACGTCCTTGTCATGATCCCCGCTGGCAGGGCATAATTTTAAATTATTCGGGTTGTGGTGGATTGTATGGTTTTGCCTCATCTCACGCCGCCAATACTTTTGGTCTGGCTGCTTATTTCCAAAAGGTAGGAGCCAAAAAGATCCCCAATTTTAGTTGGTTATTCTTGTGGGCGGCCATCGTATCTTATACCAGAATATATTTGGGTGTACACTATCCGGGTGATGTCCTTGTTGGGGCGCTGGTTGGCATTCTATCAGGTTGGCTAGTTTACTGGATAATCATTAAAGTGAAAGCATTTTGGACGGAGAATAAAACCAAAAATCGACTCAGTAACCTTTGAGCACTCTTTGGATGTATTTTCCAATAATATCAAACTCCAAGTTGACAATATCTCCAGGTTGTAACAAGTGAAAATTGGTGTTTTCATAAGTATATGGAATTATCGCTACGCTAAATAGCCCCTCTTTTGAATTGAAACAGGTAAGGCTTGTACCATTGACACAGATTGATCCTTTTTCTACTGTGACATTTCCTTTATCGGGTTGGTATGAAAAATTAAACACCCAGCTTCCATCCACCGAATCAACAGATAAAAGCTCCCCTGTTTGGTCAACATGTCCTTGAACAATGTGGCCATCAAACCTTCCATCGGCAGGCATACATCTTTCCAAATTAACCAAATGCCCAACCTTTAGTTTGCCAAGGTTGGTTTTCTGTAAGGTTTCGTCTATAGCTGTAACCCTGTACTCATTGGTATGGACTGCAACCACTGTTAAACAAACTCCATTATGGCTAAGGGATTGGTCGATTTTTAAGGCTGAGGCCAGGGGACTTTCAATATCAAAATGGATATTACTTCCTTCTTCCGTTATGCCTTTAACCTTGCCAATAGCTTCTATTATTCCTGTAAACATTGTTTTATATATTTGACCGTTACTAGCAAAAATCCTATTTCAAAAAAGGCTTTCATCCATCTCAAATTAATGCCTAAACCTCCTTCTTCTAGGATTTATTCTTCATAAACGATTGCTCAATAAGGCTGGTTCAATTCTAAATCATTGGCTATGCCTAAAGAAATGACTAATTTCAATTGAAACCTGAAAACCTTGGTATAATTCCTGATTAGATGACAAAGTAAGGCATTTTTAGCATTAACTTAGCAATCCAATCAGAATATGAAGCATTCAAAAACATGTTTAAACTGGAAGATAGTTACTTACATAAAGGCAAAAGGAGAGCTTTGATACAAACATTGAGAAGCAAAGGCATTCACAATGAAGCCATTCTGGAAGCTTTTAACAATTTACCCAGGCATTTCTTCTTCGATTCTGCCCTACTGAGTCATGCCTATGAAGACAAGGCCTTTCCCATAGGAGAAGGGCAAACCATATCCCAGCCTTACACGGTTGCGTTTCAAACCGAGTTATTGAACATACACCCAGGGGAAAAAGTATTGGAAATAGGGACAGGATCGGGATATCAGGCAGGAATTTTGTATTGTCTGGGAGCAAACGTTCATTCCATTGAATACAATAAGGTCTTGTATGAAAGAACGAAAAAGTTTTTACCTAAGATTGGGGTTAAAATAAAACATTATCTTGGAGATGGAAGTTTGGGTTTACCAAATCAGGCTCCATTCGATAAAATCATTGTGACTGCAGGTGCACCTGTAGTTCCTAAGACCCTGTTATTGCAATTGAAATTAGGTGGGATCCTGGTAATACCTGTAGGAGATCGAAGAAAGCAGCAAATGTTAAAATTAACTAAACAAACCAACAAACAGATTATGAAAGAATCTTTTGACAACTTTTCATTTGTTCCCCTTCGGGGAGATGAAGGTTGGGAATATAAGACCTGACTATGAAAAAATCATTCAAGCATGTAAAGGATTCGGTGGTTACCATGACAGAAATGGTGCTTCCGAATGACACCAATACCCTAAACAACTTAATGGGCGGTAAATTGATGCATTGGATGGATGTGGTAGCGGCTATTGCTGCCCAACGTCATTCCAACTCAATTGTGGTCACTGCATCGGTAGATAATATTTCATTCAAAAACCCAATCGCTCTAGGTAACGTTGTCACTTTAAATGCACAGGTCACCCGGGCATTTAACACTTCCATGGAGATTTACATAGAGGTTTTTGCAGAGGACATTCCGGCCAATAGCAAGTATGCCTCACACAAAGCATTCTTCACTTTTGTGGCCGTTGACAGTGAAGGGAAACCTGTGAAAGTTCCCGAACTAAAACCTGTTAATGAGCAAGAAGTAGAACTATACAAAGGGGCATTAAGAAGAAGACAACTCCGGCTCATTCTTGCTAAAAGAATGGATCCTAAGGATGCCACAGAATTATTAGCCCTTTTTGATATCGATGGGATCGGTCAAAAGGAATAAATTTTGTACTTTCATAAGCTTATTCCAAAAAGATGAACTTAAAAGAACTGTCATTATTTCTAACCGATGAAATCTTTGTACTCCAAGAGGAAGTCAAAGAAAAGCTCGCTGTAAATAAAATTGCCTCAAGGCTGGATTTGGGTTCCTCTTCTGGCTCGGAAGAAGCCAATGAGCCGGAATCTCCGGCGATGGTAAAAGAGCATGATCCGGAACCCATTCCTTATGAAGGGGAGTTCAAGCAATCAATTCTGGTAATCTATCAGGGAGATGAGCTTAAAGAAAGCAGCAGGGCATTTCTATTTAAGATCTTCAGTGCGGTAAATCTTTCCTTAAAAGACATCGCATTGGTATCAGAACTTTCATTAAAAGGAAGCAACGAGGACCCTTTGGAACAACTTAACCCTGAAAAGATGATCCTATTCGGGACCATATACCATCCCTTGATGGGGATGAAAAAAGAAAATTATCAAATTACACAGGAATCCATTGGTTATTTCTTTGCAGACGATTTAGATACCTTAGAAAAAAACGTACCGCTAAAGAGAAAACTATGGGATACATTGCAAATATTTTTCAATATTAAAAAATAGTAAAATGACAAATGAAGAACGGTTAGCCATATTACACCGGTTTAGAATTGTAAGTATTACAGAGGGTATTTCCATGCTTGTTTTGGTTTTTATTGCCATGCCTTTAAAATACATTTTCGATTTACCGGCCATGGTGACCTATGTTGGTTGGATTCACGGTGTCCTTTTTATGCTGTATATACTTGTGATGTTCCCAACATCCAGAAAATTACGTTGGCATTTCAGAACCGCCTTACTAGGATTAATTGCCTCTATACTTCCTTTTGGTCCATTCCTATTTGATCGTAAATTAAGAAAGCAAGAAAAAATTATCGAGGAGAAAACTTAAGGCCATAAAATACTTAGCGTATGGCAGTAATTAGCAAAAAAAAGATCGTATACCCCATCAGTGAAAATCTAAGAAAATACTTGATAAAATATGGTAGAGAAGTAGATATACCTATTCATTACAAGGAATTACTTAGGTTTACAAATTCCATTGCCCTTTATGATTTCAAAGGAAATGACACTTTGTGGGAAACTGTATTTTATGATGAGTCCGATAGAAATGAGATTCATTATAAGGTCAAAAAAATATATGCCCTACTAAAAGCTGATGGTGACATGTCAGTCATGCAACATTTGTATGTAGACAGGATAGACCTGTGCACGTATGGCAATACACAACCATTTAGGGTAAGAATAGTCAATCGTATCAATGATAATTTTGACTATTTCTATATTAAAAACGCCGATGCATCAAGGGTATATGGCTTGGGTTTAGAGCATCTTTTGTCTCCCAATAGAATTGGCTATTTGGTCTATAGAAACACCCTAATAGAAGAACATATAGCCGGCATTCCCGGAGAGCAGTTTATGAAACAGCATCTTTATGATCCTCTCCTAAATCCCATTCGACTTTCTAAAGAGTTTGTTAAATTCAATGAAAGGTGTTTTGTAAGACTCTTGGGTGACATGCATTCCTCTAACTTTGTAATTGATGTAACCCCTGATTTTGAAGAAACCCATTATAGAATCAGGTCAATTGATTTTGACCAACAATCCTATGAAGGAAAAAAAACAATCTATTTACCTCAATTTTTTAAACAAAACAATGCCCTGATCCAGCTAGGAATCAAACATATAACACAGGAATCCATGAATCAATATCAGAAAGAGGAAAGAGCTTTGATCGCTACTCGATTAAAAAGCTCACCCAAGGAAATCACTGATATCCTAAATAGCATGGAGAAAGATGTGCTATCCAAAGAATCAAATATTGAAAGCCTGAAAAATGAATTGGCAAAACACTACAAAAACCTTGATTTTCTTCGCTGCAAGAATATGGGTGGAATTCTTAGAATGAGCTTAAATCAGGTTCTTATCAGATAAAAAACTCCTCATTTCATAATAAATCGATTTTTTAATGAACAAATGTCTTTAACAGCCTTCGGTATAATTAATAAACCAGTATGATACAAGCCAGAGAAAAGCCCAGTCTATATAATCTAATAAGTTGTTATTTACCAAGCCGAAAAGCTACAATTGGCATAGTTTATGGTCATATAAGGACAAAAGATCAAATTATTTTTAAAGATAAATTGAAAATTATGAGCACCAAATCGGAAAAAAGAGTTTTTAAAAAACTTGGATACAATAAGAATGAATCAGAAAAAATAGTGGCTTCATTGAATCAACTTTTGGCAAATTATCATGTTCACTATCAGAAATTAAGAAACTTTCACTGGAATGTTACAGGAGGTGATTTCTTTGATTTACATGAGAAATTTGAAGAGTTATACACAGAATCCTTTGCCAACATTGATTTGATAGCAGAGAGAATCAGGGTATTTGGAATGACTCCATACAGCTTGATGAAAGACTACTTAAAGTATGCTGACATCAAGGAAGTAGGGACTGATCTAAGTTCTAAAGAAATGGTAAATGAAGTACTCGAAGACTTTCAAATACTGGTAGACAATATGAATGATTGTGCTATCAAAGTTGCTGACTTGGGTGATAGTGCTACAGAAGATATGCTAATAGCCTTTATAAAGAGCGTAGAATTACATCATTGGATGCTGAGCTCCTTTATCAAGGACTAAAAAAAATCCCCGAGAAAATCGGGGATTTTTTTTTACTTTATTTTTTTGATGCAATATTAATAATACCTCACATCACAGTTTGGCAATTCAGCTTTAAATTTTTCCACATTCCGATTACTTAATCTTGTATTAAAGCAGACCAAACTTTCTAAATTTATTAGGTGAGTGATTTGCTTTAAGCTTCTCACCCCGGTACTGGCTATATCTAAGGATCGCAAATCATAAAGCATTTCCAAACCTTTAAGGTTTGATATATTTGTCCCGGACAAATTCAGGTGCTTTAGCCTTTCCAGAGAATTAAGGGGATCCAACTCGCTAACAGCTGTATTAGAAACATTGAGTGTTTCCAAATTGGATAAAGGTGCCACCACATTCAAATCTCTAAAAGGAGACTCAGTAATTTGAAGTTCCTCTAGCATTTCGAGCCTTGAAATAGCTGAAGGGTCTTGGAGAGGAACGTTCTTAATGATTAGCTCTTTCAAGTTGAAGAAAACAAGCAGTGGTTCTAAATCTAAAACATTGGCCCCTATTATTTCCATTCTTGAACTGGCTGTAGCTTGGTGCAATGCCCAAGTATCAGGATTATCCTTTAAGTTATAATTGTCGGAAATCAATTTCTTCCAACCTTGATTGAGGCCGGTCCACCAAGATTCCAAGGCCTGAGACCTGAAAATCACATTGGTATTGGGCAACACACTCGCTAATTCCTGTACATTCCATTCCGGCACTTTGGTATCATCCAGATTGACATATTCTAGAGAAGGCAGGCTTTTAAGGGGTTCAACTGATTCAATATTCGTCCCTACAAAAGAAAGACGTTTAAGTCCTGTGAGCTCCTGAAGGGCATTGAGATTATTTACAGCACTATAATCTCCATGTATATGCAAAAGATTTTTCATTTCTGCCAAGGGAGAAAGGTCTTCTATCATGGTGTTCTCTAATGACAAGTAAGTAATGCTCTTAAACTTAAGCGCAGGCCTTAGATTTTTAATCTTGCTATTGTCTAAACTCAAGGAATCCATGTTGACCAAAGAAGAAAGAGTTTCTATGCTGGGCTTGCCTTGACCTAATGCAGGTAATTTTTCGACCAGCACCTGGCTCCAACCATCAGGAAGGGTTTGCCACCAAGTTTGGAGGTTTTCCACATTGTGGATTAATAAAATGCCTCTGTTAGCCCTGGTAAAGATCTCAGCAGCATTTTCGGAGATACTTGTCCTATCTGCATAAACTCTTTTTATTGAAGCAGAACCATTAATAGGATCCAATTGGCTAACTTCCGTACCATTGATATTTACCCGCCAAAGTGAAGGCAAAGATGCCAGAGGAGACAAATCTAATATATTGGTCTCTTCAAGATTTATTTCCTTCAATTGCTTTAGCTCAGATAAAAAGCCAAAATTAATCAGATAGTTGCCTTTAATGTTTAGAACTTTTAGCTGCGTTAAGTTTTTGAGGTTTTCAATATTGTTGAAACCACTTTCCTCCAGGTCTAGGATTTCAATATTTTTAAAATTCTCTAATACGCCAAATCCCATTAAAGGTGTTTTGGCAGCTTTAAAAGTGTTAAGGTTTTTAAGGCTTGTCAATTCATCAATATTGGTCACCTTGGTCCCGGAGATATTAAGGTAAGTTAGTTTATCTGAATACTTAATAAATTGTATATCATCCGTGGGCGTGTTGGAGATATCCAGATAAGAAAGGAAAGTAATATTGCTAATAGGGCTCAGCTCTTTGATCTGAGTACGGCTAATGTCAACGTACTTTAAATCTCTAAAAACGTGAATAGGTGCTATATCTACCAGAAGCTTGTTACCTGATAGGTCTAAGGTATCTAAGGCAGATATCTTATAGAGCATATCCAGCGCTACAGAATCTTCAGTTATGTCAAATTTTTCTCTTAGCAAGGTTTCCCACTCCAAGGAAAGCGTACTCCACCATTCCAATAGCTCATCATCCCTACTCAGCTTGGTAGTATAAATACTTGCTATTTTTAGTTCATTAGAATCTCGGTCCAGATTAATTTCTACGTACCGAGGTTTTGTGTTTTCAATGCTTTCATTTTCGAGCCCCAGGCCTGTTAAGGTTCTGTCCAGAGATATTTCAAAAAACAACTCATCGTAGTCATTCAATTTAGGTTTTACCTCTTTTATTTTGAACTCGAAAGCAGCATCCTTAAAAAAGAATTCAATGTCTTTTAGGTAAGAAACTATACTTTTATTGGTAATAACCTGTCTATCAAGAAGTAAATCATCTTCAATTTGCACATTTTCATCCCTGAATATTTTCTTATAGCTTTCCCTAATTATTACATCTTTGTCCCTGGCAGAGGTTTCACCACTACCCACTGTATTTAGGAAATACTGCAAGAAACGAACCTGATCTTCAGCCTGCTGGCCAAATTCTTTGATTTCCTGTTTGGTATATCCTCCAAGGTCCTGAGCTAGTATCAATGGAGCATTACAAAAAAATAAAATCAGGATAAATGCATTTACTTTAATCCCTGTCATAGATATAGTTCAATATAATTTCTTTGTCACCTTCCTCTAACTTCATCAAATTGGCGATCAACCAACCGGTATTAAATCCGGGTCTATTAAACTGACCTAACTCAAAGTACCATTTGTCAATTTGAAAAAAGTGGAATTTGGTGTCCTTAACTGTTTCAAATTTCAACCTGTTACTTTTTATTTCATAAAGAAATAATGTAAGGTAATCTGGTTGAAAACCATCCGGGGTATAGGACTCCGGTTTTGGGTTGTCTACGATAGCCTTCCTTAGGTTCATAAAACCTAATTCATGGCTTAAAGGGTGAAGAAATTTTTTCTCATCTCCTTTGGGCTTATCAAATACAGCTGTAAAAGGGGGGAAATTGACATTGTCTATAACCCACTCGTATCCCAAACCCTGAGGCTGTAACTTCAAAAACAGTACCACATCTTGTCTTTTACCATTATAGGTAAAAACAGTATTAAGTTCTGCGAACCAGTCTCCGCCGTGAAAATTTAGATATTGGGGGTAAGTTTCGGAAGTAACATGACTTATAAACTCTCTTTTAAGCTCATTGCTAATCCCTGAGGTTTCATTGTCAAAAAGGATATTGATAAAAGATTTTCTAAGGGCAAGATCGTGGTATTTCTCATCCCCCGGGTTATACCTTACATCTCCTTCTTTGCTTTCCTCTGCATTAAATCGTCTGAAAAATTGATTGACTTGTTTGGTAGCGGCAGCGAACCTGCCATCATCAACTATCCGGCCGGAGCTATTGAAGGTCTGCCCCGGCGCGGAAAAAATTGATAAGATTATTGTAATTAACGTTGCAAATACTATTCTCATGCTGATGTTTCAGTCACTCTCACATCTCCCAACAACACATCCCAAAACTCGATTGTTCTACCTGAAATTTGGGTTTGTTTTTTCTCCACATAGATGGTTATGTCCTTCTTGGTGGTATCCCTATAATTTAATCCGGCCTCCTGAGAAGTTCCTTCAAATCTTTGGTATATGGTAATTACGCCTACATACCTTCCGTCAGGCTGTCTCTCAAGATCTGAAATATAGTGGATATCATACCAGCTGATGTTCACTCTATCGTAATTTAGTGCCATTAGTCTTTCGAAGTACCTTCTGATTTTATAGTAAGCTACCTCATTGGTATTGACAGAGGAAACGCCCATTTCAGCATCAGGAGCGAATAGTTCTTCTGCTCGATCCATAACTCTCGTAGCTTCAGAAAACTGTGTTTCCTTACTTCCGATGATACTGATATATTTACTTAAATCTTTAACTTTCTCTAAGGCAAGAGAGTCGATTGCTTGCTTTCTTTGGGGACTAATGCTTTCATCCTGAGCGAAAACGGAGATGCTTGTTGCCAGGAAAAAGATAAGCAGGGATGGAATATATTTTTTCATAATAACTTACTTTCTATTTATTTATTAATTATCTTCTTCTTAATTCTAATTCTGTGACCTTTCCTGATCCATCCATTCTGATATCGCTGATAAAGTTTAGATTTTTCTTGGTGTCTTTAAGATAGTTTAGGTACCTCTCTATGGTCGTTGGCTCATCGTAGTCTTTTGTACCTGACTCTTCGTGAATTACAATTAATACCGGGGTGTTCTGATTTGAAAACATCCCTAAAGCTTCTCTGATGGTATTGTTAGCACTTTGAACGTTAGAAGCATTTGCTACTGCGTTGAAATAATTTTCTAATTTCCCAACGGCAACTTCCTCTGCTGAGGGTTGAGGTTCCGGTTCTGGTTGAGGGGCGGGTTCTTCCACCGGTACGGGTTCAGGCGCAGCCTCAACCACTTTTTTCTTGCTTTTACAAGCTCCCATAGCTAATAAAACAAATAGCATAACAGTCAATGACCGCGTCAAGGGGAATTTAAGGTTCCTTTTTTTCATAAGAATTGAATGGTTTTTAAGTTAATGGTAATGGCCATTTAGAGTGGGGAATAATTGTAGTTCAATTCCACAATCTTCAAGGCGCTTACTTTAGGTAGATGATTGTTTTAAGTATTTTTTGAAATTTGCTTCTATTTTTATTCTGCACAATTTAAGTAATGAACGGCGATAAAGTTGGTTTGAATTTACTCAGTCTAAAATATTTTCAATTAATTTTATTAAGTAAAGACCTTCAATTAAAGCTATTAATTTTACAAAACATAAACATAGCTAATAATTGATTTTATTTTTTATTAAAATGCTAATATATCATTAAATTCCTAAATTTAGGAATGTTTATTTTAACGGTAATTTCTTCATTTAATCAAATATTTCGGCAAGCTTTCTCTCCAAGGATTTACCCCTCAAATCTTTTGCCATAATATTGCCATCTGGATCTATCATATACGTAGCCGGTATCGCATTGATCTGATAAGTAGCGGCAGCTGTGGAATTGAAATATTTTAAATCGGAAACTTGGGTCCAAGTTAAGCCATCTTCTTCTATGGCTTTTGTCCACATTTCCCTGGTTCTGTCGAGTGACACGCCAAAAACTTCAAACCCTTCTGCTTTGTATTTTTCGTATAGCCTAACCACATTTGGATTTTCATCACGACAAGGTTTACACCAGCCAGCCCAAAAATCCACCATCACGTATTTACCTCTTAAATCAGAAAGATTGATAATCTCACCTTCAGGATTGGGCAGAGAAATTTCAGGTGCAGGCTGCCCTATAGAAAGGGCCCTCATTTCATTCAATTCCTGTTCCCAAGTATTAATTAATTTCATGTCAGGATACTGATCACCTAAGGCTGTAACAACGCTATCCATAAAGTTAAAGTCCTTCCCGGGATCTAGCATGCCTATCCCTGCCAATGCTGCAAAACTACCTTCCGCCTCCGCAATCACTCCCTTGATACGCTCGGCTTGATTCATCCCCATCTCTACGGCTTGTTCTCGTATTTGCTGTACTTTAGCCTGATCTTTTTCAGTCATGGCTTCATAAAAGGCAGAATTCAATGCATTGGCCTCTTCTTGGTATTCAGCCGTCAGCTCATCTATTCTGAATAACAAATGACTGTCGGCAGAACCTTCAACAGTCAATTCCTCAGATTCAAAATCGTATTTTATTTGTACATCTTCTTGGTACAAGGCCAAACGAATGGTTTTTTCACCATATAAGTCTAAATCATAGAAGTTTGGCTTGTCAATTTCTAAATCGTAACTAAATGAACCTCCTTGAACTTCAATTGTATCAAGAACAGTGATTTTATCTGTATCGTAAACAGACAATACCACCTCCCCTTCAGGAATTTGTTTCAATTCACCGGAAATGGTGACATTTCCATCAAAGACCTCTTTCTTTTCTTCCCCACATGCGGACAACAGCATGGCTATTAAGCCCAATGAAAACATACTCTTAGTTAAGACGTTCATAAAATTAATTATCCAATAATTCTGTTAAAATTTTGCTGGCCACCTTAGGGTCAGCCTTGCCTTTAGATTTTTTCATAACCTGCCCCATAAACATACCCATGAGCCCCTTCTTACCGGACTTGTACTCCTTTACTTTGGCTTCATTCTGCGACAGAACTTCCTCTATCAACGGTTTAATGGAGTCTTCGTTGCTGTCTTGAATTAAATTTAATTCTTGAGCAATTTCCAAAGGTGTTTTTCCCGGATTGGCTATTAACTGTGGATAAATCTTTTGAGAACCTACTGTAAAACTTACTTTGCCCTCATCGATTAAGGCTATTAGGGCGGCAATTTGTGTTACCTTTAAAGGGAAATCTTCAATTTTTAACGTTAATTCATTCAAATAAGACTTGATAGGCCCCATCATCCAGTTTGAGGCTGCTTTATAATTGTTGGTATGTTTACACAACGACTCAAACCATAAAGCAATATCTTTTTGGTCGGTTAAAACTCCTGCATCATATTCAGGAAGCCCATAAGTGTTTACAAATTTATCAAACAATTCACGAGGAAGAACGGGTAATTCAGCCTTAATGGACGAAAGCCACTCTTCAGAAATTACTACAGGGCTCAAATCGGGCTCAGGGAAGTACCTGTAATCATTAAGATCTTCCTTGGTTCGCATACTGGCCGTCAAACCCGTGGTAGCATCAAATGTCCTGGTTTCAGAAACAATTTCCTCACCTCTTTCAAGCAAACCTATCTGGCGTTCAAACTCATGTTCAATGGCACGGGCCACATTCCTAAATGAGTTCATGTTTTTCACTTCCACCTTTTTGCCTAGTTCTTGATCACCTTTAAGCCTTATAGACACGTTTGCATCACACCTTAAAGATCCCTCTTCCATATTACCATCACAGACATCCAGGTAAACCACCAACTTCTTAATTTCTGCAAGAAGATTATATGCTTCTTCAGAAGAACGCATATCAGGCTCCGTTACAATCTCAATAAGTGGAACCCCTGCCCTGTTAAAATCTACCAATGTATCTACTTCACCTGCCAAGTGCATGGACTTACCCGCATCCTCCTCCATATGGATCCGGGTAAGGGCTACCTCTTTTTTCTCTCCACTACTGAGAGTAATGGGCACAAAGCCCCCAACACAGATTGGATTTTTATCCTGCGTCAGTTGATAACCTTTCGGTAAATCAGGATAAAAATAATTTTTTCGGGCAAACACATTTCTTCTGGTAATAGATGAATTACATGCCAAGCCCATCTTCACTGCATATTCTACTGCTTTTCTATTCACTTTGGGTAAAGTTCCCGGATGTCCTAATGTGATCACCGATATATTGGTGTTGGGCATTTTTCCATAACTGTTGGCATCAGAAGTATACATCTTGCTTTCAGTAAGTAATTGTGCATGGACTTCTAAGCCAATCACCAATTCATACTTCTCCTTAATAATATCTGCCGTTAATGTAGTGGACTTATCTTCAATCATTTCTAAATTGTTACAGTTTTTGTTCCAAAGTGTCAACCCCAAACGAAGACAATTTGAATTCAGCTAAATTATTTCAATGCCTGCTGAATCAAAGTTTCAGCTTTTTCTAAGGCAATCGGTAAGCCTGAAGAATCCTTCCCTCCGGCTGTGGCGAAAAAGGGCTGGCCTCCTCCCCCTCCTTTGATTTCTCTTGCGAGCTCTCTTACCATATTTCCGGCATGAAGTCCTTTGTCTTTCACAAGCAAATCATTTACCACTATAGCCAGCTGCGGCTTACCATTTATGTCAGCAGCTAAAACAGCTACCAAGTTCTCTATTTCATTTTTTAATTCAAAAGAAAGCTTCTTCAAGGCCTCAGCATTAGGCAATTTAATCAATCCTAATATTAAGTTATAACCGTTGAAGGATTTTACCTCACTTTTTAACGTTTCTTTAATTTTTTCGGTAGCTTTTTGGTTCAAAAGCTCAATTTCTTTCCTTAAAGCTGCCCTTTCAGTCATCATTCCTTCAATCGCAGCCACAAGATCTCTGGGGTGTTTAAGTGTTTCTTGAATTTCTTCCAATAGGGCAAATTGCTTTTTCACATAACCTTCTGCACCTTGGGCTGTAACAGCCTCAATTCTTCTTACTCCTGCGGAAATAGAACTTTCAGAAATAATTTTAAACAATCCTATTTCCCCTGTGGCAGCCACATGCGTGCCTCCACACAATTCCACAGAATAAGAAGGATTAAAAGTTATTACCCGAACTTGTTCCCCATACTTCTCTCCAAAAAGGGCGGTTGCTCCCATGGCTTTCGCCTCAGCTATTGGAATGTTTCTTTTCTCATCCAAAGCAATATTTTCTCTAATTTTCCCATTGACGATTTCTTCTACCTCATGCAATTCCTCAGGGCTTAATTTAGCGAAATGGGAAAAATCAAACCTTAAAATCTTATCATTGACCAAAGAGCCTTTTTGTTGTACATGGTCACCAAGCACCTGCTTCAATGCCGACTGTAGCAAATGTGTGGCCGTATGATTACTTTTAATCAAACGCCTTTTATCTGCATTGACTTCACCCTTAAAATCTGCTTCAGGATTTTTTGGCAAAGCACTTACCCAATGAACAATAAGGTCATTCTCTTTTGTAGTATCCAAAACAGTAATGCGTTCTTCATCATTTGAAAGCGTTCCTGTATCTCCCACTTGTCCACCACTTTCAGCATAAAAAGGGGTTTCAGTCAAGACCAACTGAAAGCGGTCTTTCTTTTTATCCTTTATTTTCCTGTATTTGATAATTTGAGCGGTGGCTTCTAAGGTGTCGTATCCTACAAATACAGAACTTTCCTCGTCGTTTACCATAATCCAGTCTCCGGTTTCTAGCTTTGATGCTGATCTGGACCTGTCTTTTTGAGCTTTCATTGCTGCTGAAAAACCTTCTTCATCTACACTGAGACCATTCTCACGAGCTATCAGGGAAGTCAAATCCAATGGAAACCCATAAGTATCGTACAATTCAAAAGCTACCTCCCCGGGGATGGTGGTTTCATTTTTATCTGCCAATCCTTTTTGGATGGATTCGAGATTTTTTAAGCCTTTGTCTAAAGTCCTTAAAAATGCGAGCTCTTCTTCCTGGATAACTTTGGTGATAAAGTCTTGTTGTGAATTGATTTCAGGGTAGAATTCACCAAATTTCTCTGCCAATACAGGCACCAAATTAAATAAGAAAGGCTTTTTAAGGTCCAAAAAGGTATATCCATACCGAACGGCTCTCCTTAGAATCCTTCGGATAACATAGCCTGCTTTGTTATTGGATGGCAACTGTCCATCTGCAATGGTAAAAGAAATGGCTCTAATATGATCTACAATTACCCTAAAGGCAATGTCTATTTTCTCGGATTCACCATAAGTAAAACCGGATATGGTTTCCATTTTCGCAATAAATGGAGCAAATAAGTCTGTATCGTAATTGGATGATTTATTTTGGATGACCCTCACCAGTCTTTCTAGACCCAAACCTGTATCCACATGTTTTGCTGGCAATTCTTTAAGGTGCCCATCCGCAAAGCGGTTGAACTGCATAAAAACCAAATTCCAGATTTCTATAACTTGGGGGTGATCCTCGTTTACCAACTCCCTGCCGGGTATACTTTTTATTTCTTCCAGAGGCCTCATGTCAAAGTGAATCTCTGAACAAGGACCACAGGGACCTGTTTCTCCCATTTCCCAGAAGTTATCTTTTTTAGAACAAAAAAGAATGCGGTCTTTCTCTACCAATTCGGCCCAATAATCAAAAGCCTCATCATCTTGCTCCAACTGATCGGCCTTATCTCCACCAAAAACAGTGATATAGAGCCTGTCTTTAGGCAATTGGTAAACTTCAGTGAGCAATTCCCAAGCCCAATTGATGGCTTCTTTCTTGAAATAGTCCCCAAATGACCAGTTGCCCATCATTTCAAACATGGTATGATGGTAAGTATCGACTCCTACTTCCTCTAAATCATTGTGCTTTCCTGAAACTCTGAGACACTTTTGACTGTTAGTAACGCGAATGTGTTCAGGATTTTCATTGCCTAAAAAATAATCCTTAAATTGATTCATTCCAGCATTGGTAAACATCAATGTGGGATCGTTTTTCACAACTATTGGTGCAGATGGAACAAACTGATGCGCTTTAGATTGAAAAAAATCAATGAAATGGCTTCTTATTTGTTTGGAATTCATGTTTATTTACCTTAGAATGAATTACTTGGAATATTTAAAGTTTTTGAATTATCTTTGTAACCAAACACCCAACTATCTACTTCCCTACAAAGTAGCTTAATCGACTGGGTTTTTTCGGATTACAAAATTAGAAGTTTTAACGTACTATTTGTTAAATGAGTAGAATAAAATATTATTACGATCCCAAAAC
This sequence comes from Cyclobacterium sediminis, assembly GCF_054781075.1. Lineage (NCBI taxonomy): Bacteria > Pseudomonadati > Bacteroidota > Cytophagia > Cytophagales > Cyclobacteriaceae > Cyclobacterium > Cyclobacterium sediminis. The sequence continues at coordinate 496,699 of NZ_BAAGVC010000003.1, forward strand.
TTGTAAATACGAAAGGTATGTTAAGAGCAAATGGGATGTTACTTTAAATGTATTGGGATTCTTATCCTTGTCATCAATATTAGCTGTCGGTATCCTTCTCGTGTTTCATTATTACTTTGACAGCCCCAAAGAATTGATCCTAAAAAGGGAAAACAAAGAGCTTAACCTTTATTACGAACTGTTGGAACAAGAGGTCGCACAATTGAACACCATGATGGCTGACCTCCAAGAAAGAGATGATAATCTATACAGGGTTATTTTTGAATCTGAACCAATCCCCAATTCGGTTAGGAATGCAGGATATGGTGGATCTGATAGATTTAAAGACATCAAAGAAAAAGGCCTTAATCAAGGCAAGATGATTATATCTGTGGCCAACAAAGTGGAAACGCTTAAAAAACAGTTGTATATTCAATGGGAATCTTACAACGAACTGTCTGAAACCGCTCTAAACAAAGAAGAGTATTGGGCGTCCATCCCTGCAATTCAACCCATACACAATGAGGAGTTAAACAGGCTAGCTTCAGGCTATGGAATACGCCTACACCCTATCCTTAAGGTGAAAAAAATGCACACCGGTATCGACTTCTCAGCTCCTAAAGGTACGCCGATTTACTCTACAGGAGACGGTGTTGTGGAACGTGTTCGGACCGAATTTGGTGGCTATGGAAAGTCCGTTATTATAGACCATGGCTTTGGTTTCAAAACCAGGTATGCACATATGAATGACTTTAATGTAAAAGTTGGAGAAAAAATCAAACGAGGAGACAAAATAGGTACGGTAGGAAACACCGGTTCATCTACAGCTCCTCACGTACATTATGAAGTAATCAAGGACGACAAATATGTTAATCCGGTCAATTATTTCTTTAAAGACCTTGAACCAACGGAGTTTGATAAAATCCTTGAATTGGCTTCCAGAGAAAATCAATCCCTTTCTTAAAGCAAACATTCAAAAAAATTTAAGGGCCCTTTCTTTAGAAATTGAAGAAAGGGCCTTTTTTTTGCTACTATTCAATCTTGCGGAAGCATAAAAAATTAATAGCTAGGATTGCCTTCTATATAATGGATAATTTTTATATTTTTGATTAAAAAAACACCAGAGAATTGCCTTACAAAGAAAAAGATATTGAAAAAAAGTATTATTCGATTGGCGAAGTTGCCGATAAGTTTAAGGTTGCCACTTCCTTGATTAGGTATTGGGAAGGTGAATTTGACATCATCAAGCCTAAAAAAGACAAAAAGGGAAACCGTAGATTTACCATCGATGATATTGAAAAGATTCAGTTGATTTTTCATCTGGTAAAAGAAAAAGGCTATACGCTTACAGGTGCCCAAGAGATTATCAAAAGGGACATGCATAAGGTTCAGGACAAAGCAGCTATGATCCAAAGACTACATGAAATCAGAGGTTTTTTGACAGAAATCAAAGACAATCTGAATGAAAAACCAGCCGAATAATGACTTTTTATATGCAGTAGCCCTAAGTTTGATCCCAAAATTAGGACCGGGCACCTATAAAAAAATCATTTTACACTGTGGATCTGCAGCATCCTTTTTTAATCTACCCTCCGGCAAGTTGGAAAGAATCCAAGGCATTGGCCCCAAATTGCTGGCCTTCAGAAAGAAAAAACTAAAATATCTCAAAGAGGCGGAGCAAATTATAAACGCTGCCAATCGAAACCAAATTCAAGTTCATTGCTTTCAGGATGAAAATTACCCCGGTCGATTAAAGTCTATCCCTGATGCCCCTCCTGTACTATTCAGTAAAGGCAACACGGACCTTAACCCTGAAAGAACACTAGGGATAGTGGGCACCAGAAAAGCTACCCAATACGGTAAAAATATAACCCAGCAAATCACCGAGGAACTTTCCCGGTTTCAGCCCTGCATTATCAGTGGATTGGCATACGGCATAGACATAGAGGCCCACCGGGCTGCCTTGGCACGAAACTTACCTACCATAGGAGTGATGGGCTCTGACCTCAATACCATTTACCCCTCCACACATAGAAAAATAGCTGAGCAAATGATGGATTGTGGCGGACTGCTTACTGAGTACAAATTAGGCACAGAAATGAGCCCAAGTAACTTCCCTCAAAGAAATCGAATCATAGCCGGTTTATCAGATGCTTTGATTGTGGTGGAAGCAGCCAAAAAAGGAGGTGCACTGATCACAGCAGAAATAGCCTTTAGTTATAACCGTGAGGTATTTGCTGTGCCCGGGAGCCTCCAATCCAAATACAGCGAAGGCTGCAACGACCTGATAAGGAATATGAAAGCCGGCATCTATATGAGTTCCAAGGAAATTGTAAACTCCTTGTCTTGGGACATGGATTCAAGAGAGTCTCCTGCTCAAAAGGTCTTTCCTGACACTTCTTTGCTAGATCCCTTGGAGAACAAAATTCTGGAGAGAATTTTCGACAAGAAGGAGGTGGAAGTAAATTGGCTGAGTCATGATTTAGATGTTCCAATTAGTACCTTGGCGGTTAAACTACTCAATTTGGAATTTCTGGGCTTTGTAAAGGCCTTTCCGGGAAAAAGATATCAATGGCTCCATAGCAAACAATAAATGCGTAAACCATATGGCCCAATCGCCTTTTTTGATTACATTGAATTATACTGACCTAAAAAATAATATTATGAAACCTTCATTTCTATCTTTAATATTTAGTCTACTTGTGTTATTAGGTTGTGAAAGCCAAGTAAGCAACACCACCGACGACACCCTACCGATGAAAATAGCAAAAGCATATGGCTATGATCAGTTAGATGAGGTACAATCCATTTCTTATACCTGGAATGTAAGAAGAGATAGTGCTACCGTCATGGTCAGAGATTGGAAGTGGGACCTGGTCAAAGGTGAAGTCTCCTATTCAGATGCCGACACAAGTATCACTTACTTAATTGCAGAGAAGACGGAACAATTAAAAGATGTTGACCATAAATTCATCAACGACAAATATTGGTTGCTCTACCCATTCCAATTGGCTTGGGATGAAGGGTACGCTACAGAAATCACTAAAAACCAAAACTCTCCCATCAACGGAGATCCCACTACCAAACTTACCATCCTATACAACAATGAGGATGGTTACACCCCGGGTGATGCCTACGACCTTTATGTCGATGATAACAATATGATCAAAGAATGGGTTTTTAGAAAAGGGAATGCCGCCGAAGGGAGGGCTTTTACCTGGGAAAATGAAAAAGATTTTAGTGGTTTAATGATTGCCCTGGACCACCGAATGAAGAATGGAGAAAAAATCATATGGTTTTCCAATGTGGAAGTAAACAAAAAGTAAAGTGAAGCAAAATTAGCTGCTGAACATAGCCAGGTGTATGTTCTCAACAACAGAATACTTTCATCTTTCCTTCATCCATATTCTTATTCCGGATTTTAATTGTATATGAACCATGTTTTCGAAAGTGCCAAGTACCTTTCCTTGTCCCACAAAGTTGGAGGAGGGGAGTAAGCCACGATCAAAAAACGCATACAAAGCATCTGTTGATTCAAGTGCTATTTCCTTGGTTTGTGGATTTGAGATTTCTAGTATAGACTGATGTGCAAAACCAATTGATTGATCCGGGAATTGTATCCTAAACCACGCCCCACTTTTCGCCAAAATGTCAAAAAAAGTGAACTTGGGGTGTTTTGCTATTACTTTTGATTTCAAATCCGGTGAGGTACGTAAATTCCCGCTATTTACAGCAATTACGCCATACTCTCTAAGAGAAACACTGTCTGAAGCAGCAATTTCTTTGGGCTTCTCTGCAGCTTGGATAAATGGAAAGGGATCAACAGCCCCTCTCCCCCTTCGGTATATTCCAAAATGCAGGTGCGGAGAAGTGGTAATGGCATTTCCGGTATTACCTACCGTACCTAAAGTATCTCCTTTGACCACTGTTTGCCCTGCCCTAACAAGCTGACTATCTAAGTGTGCATAATAATAATTGTACCTTCCTGAATTCACCCAAACAACATTACCCCCCAAGCGGTTTTGGCCGGTTCTCCTTACCACTCCATTGACCACCGCTCGAACAGGTGTGCCTCTTTTTGCAAATACATCCACTCCTTCATGCTTTCTGGCGCCACCACTTCTGGCATCACCCCAAAAACTGGCAATCTGATTGGATTGCATGTCCGGTAAGGGGAAGGCAAGGGATCCTGAGACTTCTATGCTTAAAACAACAGCTCCTCCTCCGAGCAATTCAGGCTGCACCCTTAGCACATGCTCTCCATCTTGTCTGACGGTATATTCAATTTTCTGTTGATCTTTCGAATAGTGAAGATGAGTGAACTCATCCACATCTTTTCTAAACACATCGATAAAATACACCGTTGAGGAATCTGTCAATACATCAGCCCTGATACTTACTTTATTTCCTTCTTTTACCTTGTATCGCAGAAACAGTGCTTCCACCTTCGAAGGGTCAAAGTAAGTCATCTCATTATAAGGTAAATTAAGCGAATTCATATTGGATGCATGTATCAACTTTCCCTTCTTGATCCACCTTTGAGCAATTCCATAATTCTCTAAACCTGATTTATTCAAGGTATTGAGATAATTTTCATAGGGGTTTTGATTTTTAAAAAGCTTCTCTGCCTGACAAGCGCTAAACAAAACAAATATCAACAAATACCATAAGGCCGGTTGAAAAAAGGGCTTTACCGCCTCCTTTCCAAACAGGAATTGCGTATAAAGCCCTTTTATTATTTTTTGATTCCTTAAGCTTATTGAATCAGTGTGAATTTTGAAACTCATGCTTCCCTTCAGCTATTTCTTCTACCATTTTTTGATTGAAAGCTTCAAGATCTTTTGGTGACCTAGAAGTAACAAGTCCCTGATCACAAACACATTCTTTATCGAACCATTCCGCACCGGCGTTGATAATGTCCTGTTTTATTGATGGAAAAGAGGTCATTTTCCTCCCTGCCAGTTCACCTGTTTCAATTAACACTTGGGGGCCATGGCAGATGGAAGCAACCGGCTTGCCCAGAGAGAAGAAATGTTTAATAAAAGCCACTGCATCTTCATTGGTACGTAATTTATCCGGATTTAAAACACCACCAGGAATCAATACAGCATCATAATCTTCAGGATTGGCCTCCTGCAGGTGCTTATCCACCTTGAAATCCTTGCCCCAGTCCGTCTTGTCCCAAGACTTAATCATCCCTTCATTGGGTGAAATCACCTCCACCAATGCTCCTTGTTCCTCCAATGCTGATTTAGGTGAAGTAAATTCCACTTCTTCAAATCCATTCTCTGTAATTAAAGCTATTTTTTTACCTTTTAATTTACTCATTTTTACGATCGGTTTATTTTTAGTCAATTTTTTAGGGATATAATTCAAATTCCATGCTAAACTTTGAATTATTTGTTATTTAAGAAGAAATCCCGGTGAAATCCTTCTCATTACGGTAGTACAAAGGAAGTTGGCGATGCTTGGCCTTTCCTACATTTTATTAAACCCGAATTTGATAAAATGTGGAGCAATGAATTGGATGTAAAGAAAGTAACGTAAAATTAGCCGATGCTTTAGGCATTATAGCAGCCAGCTAAAAAGTGAAATAATTCCCTGATAATAAAATTCAAGTGGCATTATTTAATAGGGTAACTAATGCTTGCCTCAAACTTTCTCAAGGTGGGTTTCAACCGATAAAAAATTGCTAAAAAGCAAAAAGGCAACTGATTTTAAAGCGACTACAGCTCCTATTAGTAGATATGATATATTTCAGATTTATAGTAAAAGCTCTGCACAAAACCCTGATCTATCGAAAATAAATTAGATCAAAAAAAAGCCCTGAAAAACAGGGCTTTAAAAAAATATTTTTAATGTAAGGTTAATATTTTATACGTAGTTGCTCAACATTACCGGCATTACAAGCATCAAGATGTCTTCGTTTTCATTAAGATCAGAAGGTAAAATTAAGCCTGCTCTATTTGGAGCACTAAACTTCAAGGTCACTTCTTTGGCTGAAATGTTGTTTAACATTTCTACTAAAAACTTAGCATTAAAACCAATTTCAATATCCTCTCCTTCATGTTCACAAGAGAGTCTCTCATTTGCTTCATTGGAGAAATCAAGATCTTCTGCTGAAATTTGCAATTCACTTCCTGTCAATTTCAACCTTACCTGATGGGTGGTTTTATTGGCATATATAGCAATTCTTTTTAAGGAACCTAAAAATTCTTGCCTATTAATGACCATGTCATTGTTATTGTCTGCAGGGATTACATTTTCATAATCAGGGAAACGCTCATCAATTAGCCTACAAATCATCTTGATATTATTGAACTTAAAGTAGGCATTGCTACTATTGAATTCAACGGTCACCGGTACATTTTCGGCCGGGAGTGTAGACTTCAAAAGGTTGAGGGCTTTCCTTGGTACAATTATACTGGAAGCTTCTTGAGAAGCAATATCAACCCTTCTATATCGAATCAATCGATGTCCGTCAGTAGCTACAAAGGTAGTATTGGTACTGCTTAAGTTTATAAACACACCGGTCATTGCAGGTCTCAACTCATCATTGCTCGTAGCAAAAATGGTATTGGCAATGGCACTACTCAAAACATCCGTTGACATCTCCACAGTGGAAGCATTGGTTACACTAGGAATTCTAGGGAAATCCGTAGCATTTTCACCTGCCAATTTGTAACGTCCGTTGTCTGAACTGATCTCAACACTATAAGTTTCCTTGTCTATGCTAAAGGTTACAGGTTGTTCGGGAAGATTTTTTAGTGTTTCAATCAGTATTTTGGCAGGAACTGCAATATTACCGTCCTCCTTTGCCTCCACCTCAATTTCCGTAGTCATTGATGTTTGCAAATCGGAAGCCGTAACCGTAAGCTTGCTGTCCAATATTTCGAAAAGGAAGTTCTCTAAAATAGGCACAACGGGATTGGTGGTTACCACCCCATTTATTGCAGAGAGATGCTTCAAAAGTGAAGAAGAAGAAACAATAAATTTCATATGTTTGTTTTTTTTAATTCAGTCACAATAAAAATTATCGCAAATCCAAATTATTGGTCGGTATCTTCAAATTTAGCCTTTTTAGCCAATGCTTCTAAGCTATTGAGACGCAAATTTAAAATTCGATGGATTTAACAGGGTAAAGTTATAAATAAAATTACAAATGCCCTCATATGGTTTTAATTTGATCCGATAAATTAATTTGATTTTTTAAATCAGGTAAAAAAATACCATCATTTAGTATACTTTCTCTGCCTAAGGTATTGTTTGAACCAACCGATAAAAATCACCAACAGCACCGGCAGCACCACATTAATCACCTGCCACATGGATCGTTGTTGTTTAATTTTCACTTTGTTTAGTGGGCGGATTTCAAACTCTTTATTTTTACTGGCAATGATACCCTCAGGGTATACCATATAATTTACCGTGTTTTGTAAAAAGGTTCTGTTGGCAGTCTTATTTTCAGAAAAAGGATTGTTTCCTAAAGGTAGAGGTATTTGATCTTGAGGTTTTACCCAGCTTTTAAAAACATCCGCATCACCGGCAACCAAAATCTTACCTCCATTGCTTTCCGGCAGAAATTTGCTTGCATCAAATTCATCCGGTACAAAACGGTTTTTGAAAAAGGAAGTAAATTTACCTTCCAAAAGGTAAACCAACGGAAGACTTCCACTATTGAATGATTTAATATCAGGTTCTTTTGACATGTCTTTAAAGGCCACCCTAACAGGGGCGCTTTCTCTTCGGCTATAATTGCTGGAAAAAATTAAAGGTTTCTTTTTCACCTGATCAGCCTTTACGGTATCAATGCTACTTACAAAGCGAAACTGCACCAAATCTAAGCCTTTGGTGATCGGATGGTTTGCCATTTTCCCCGCTTGCACATAAAATGGCCAAGGCAAAGGAACAATTTGCGGTTGATTACCAAACTCACCTGAAACGACCGGGTAATAGCCAAAATTCAAATCCTTAATCAAATCCTTATTGATCCGTACCCCGTAACGAAAAAGCAGGTCATCGATCCCGGAATCAAAAGGCATGGCCACAGTGCCATTCCCTCCTGCTTCTTCAAGATTCATTGTCATTTGATCCATCATGAACAGGATATTGCCCCCATACATGAGAAATTGATCCAACAAATATTTTTCCCTTTCTCCATAGGCTGATTTGGGACCGGCAACAATCAAGACCTCAAATGTCAAAAGATCCGCCACGCTTTTGGCTTGCTCAAAAGGGACTTTATACACTTCGAAATCCTCATTGAGCGCCTCCACCATACCATACCCTTCATCCTCGACCATTTCTCCTTGCCCTATTATTATTCCAATGGCACGCTTATTTACGGTATACAACCTTTTAATGGCCTGTCCAATTTCAAACTCCAAATTTTCAATGGACAAGTTCAAGGTTTCCTCAGGCCCCATACCCAGTTCTCCCTTCAACAGCAAAACCCCGGCTTCTTTGGAAGGAGACCTCAAAACTATCCCCGGAAATATCAGTTGTGTAGCTTGTGTACCGTTCCTGCTGGAATGGAGATTGGTAGGGTTGATGCCATAATCTGCCAATTTGATTATATACTGTTCACTGCTATCCCCTGCAACAGCTAAAGGATCTACATAATTAATACTAATTTCCTCTCGGCTATAGGATCGAAAAGTTTTCAGGGTTTGTTCAATATTTCTTTGAAATCGCTTCATTCCCGGAGGCAGGTCTCCCATCAGCAAAATATCTACCTCCAAAGGACCGTCCATGTCTTCGAGTATATCCAAGGTGGCCTGCCCGATGCTGTATTTCCCCTCTTCGGTCATATCGAGTCTAAAAGACCACCATTTGTCCAAATTGAGCACTAAAAACCAAATCAATGATATGGCCAGGATTCCGTAAAGTAGAGCGCTGTATTTTCTATTCATCTTTATTGATCATAACCCAGGAACATACCAAAAAGGTAAGTATCATTCCAATGAAATAATAAATGTTTTCTGAAACTATTACCCCTCTTCCCATTTGTTCATAATGAAAGTCTGCCCCCAGTCCTTGCAACCATAATGCTTGATCTCCTGAGCTCAAGGTGGCCAATGCTCCAACCCCTCCATACAAGAGAAAAGACAAGAAAACGGCAAGCACAAAAGAAACAATTTGATTGGAAGTAATAGAGGAACTGAATAAACCCACAGCAGCAAATAAGGCACCTACCAAAAACAAACCTATATAAGCACCGAAGAATCCGGCACTGTCTATATTGCCTATGGTATCTCCCAACTGCACAATACTGAAATAGTAAACCAAGGTAGGAATTAGAGAAAAAAACAAAAGCACCAAGGCTGCCAAGTATTTGGCCAATACTATCTGGTAATTCTTTAAAGGCGAAGTCTTTAATAACTCCCAAGTTCCGGATTTTTTTTCCTCAGCTACCATCCTCATCGTAATGGCCGGCAGAAGAAAAATAAAAACGAAAGGAGTATAACTAAACAAAGGTTCCAGATCTGCATAACCATAGTCTAAAACACTGGTTCCGGGAAACACCCATACTATCAACCCCAATGAAACCAAGAAAACAGCGGTAATTAGATAGGCAGATAAATTACTAAAAAAAGCATTGACCTCTTTTATAAACAGACTTAGCATACTACTAATTTTGAGTTAAGCTTTGAAAAACTGATTCCAGATTCTTCTCTTCCTGTCGAATGCTTACCAGATTAAGTCCCCTGCTTTGAACCAATTCAATAATCTCAGCTCTTAATTTTTTAGGATCCTTGCAAGTAAAAGCCATTTGTCCGGGCTGTTTTATTTCTACACTACTGTAAGAAAGTCCATCGATCCATTCGGTTTCTAAGCTTTCTTCGGTTTCCAACAAAACGATAGATTTCCCTGCTTTGGCTTTAAGGTTTTGTAGGGCATCTTGGGCTACCACTTTCCCCTTTTTTATAATCACCACTTTGTCGCACAATATCTCCACTTCCTGCATGATATGCGTACTTAACACCAGGGTTTTATCTTGGCTTATGGCTTTAATAAGTTGCCTTATTTCAACCAATTGGTTGGGATCCAAGCCGGTAGTAGGTTCATCTAAGATGATAATTTCAGGATCATGCACAAGGCTTTTCGCCAATCCAACCCTTTGCCTATAACCTTTGGATAAATTACCTATTCTTTTGCGCCTTTCATCTGTTAACCCACATTGGTCCATCACCATTTCCACCCTTTCCAGGCGATGTTTTTTTTTCATTTGGTAAAGTCCTCCTATAAATGATAAAAATTCAGGAATATACATTTCATCATACAAGGGATTGTGTTCAGGTAAGTAACCAATCAATTTACTTACTGCTATGGGGTGCTTCTTAACAGAAATCCCATTGACCAAGGCTTCTCCCGCATCGGCCTGTAAATAGCCGGTAATAATTTTCATGGTGGTGGATTTGCCGGCTCCATTGGGTCCCAAAAACCCTAAAACCTGACCGGGGCTTGCTTGAAAGCTGATATCATTGAGCACTTTTTGCTCCCCAAAACTTTTTGAAAGATGATTAATTTCTATGGACATGGTTCAAATGAAAATCAATCCGGAAGTAGAGGCCTTCACTACTGTTCTAGGCTATAATTCTATAATAGGGTAATACATCTTCATATACCCAGCCTTTAGCATCCACTTATCTCCAATAATTATTTACCGAACAACGGGTAATTAAATTTGATTCAGCAATAAAAATGCTTGTAAAAAAGCAGACACCGTTATAAAGATAACGGTGTCTGACTAAAATTCATATATAAGAAGCACAGAAATGAAAGTTTAATTAAAAAACCTAAGTTTCTTTCAAGTCCTGCTTTTAAAGCAACTTGTTGTGTTGACTTTAACCCAATTTTATGGTTCTAAAGCTTTTACACCCGGTAACACTTTTCCTTCCATCAACTCTAACAATGCGCCTCCACCGGTAGATACAAAGGAAACTTTTTCTCCAAAGCCAAACTTATTCACAGCTGCAGCTGAATCTCCACCACCAATTAGGGTAAAAGAACCATTTTCTGTGGCTGCCACAACTGCTTCTGCGACTGCTTTGGTGCCTTTTTCAAAGCTACTCATTTCAAATACGCCCATAGGACCATTCCAAAGAATTGTTTTTGAGTCTTTTAGAACATTTGCAAATTTCACTCTTGTTTCCGGACCAATATCCAATCCCATCCAACCATCAGGAATTTGCCCTTTTTTGGCTGTACTTTGTTCTGCATCATTTGCAAAGTCTGTGCTGGTAACCGCATCATCAGGGAGAATAAGGTTTACATTCTTTTGCTTGGCCTTTTCTACAAGCTCAAGAGCAAGAGGCATCTTATCTGCTTCAAGCAATGAATCGCCTATGGTTCCACCTTGAGCTTTGGCAAAGGTATAAGACATTCCCCCACCAATAATCAAGTTATCGACCTTGTCTAATAATTTATCTATAAGCAAGATTTTATCGGAAATTTTTGCTCCTCCCATAATGGCTGTAAATGGTCTTTCTGGAGAACCCAAAACCTTATCTGCATTTTCAAGTTCTGCCTGCATCAAATAGCCGGCCACTTTGTCGTTGAAAAACTCAGCAACGATAGCAGTAGAGGCATGTGCTCTGTGTGCCGTACCAAAGGCATCATTTACGTAAATATCTCCGTGCTGTGCTAATTTTCTCGCAAACTCCTTGTCCCCTTTTGTCTCCTCTTTGTGAAACCTTAAGTTTTCCAATAGTAGAACTTCACCAGGCTTAAGACTTGTAGACAACTGAGTTGCTTCTGTGCCAATACAGTCTTTAGCAAATTTTACCGATACTTCCAGTTCTTTGTTCAGCTCAGTGATAATATGCCTAAGGGAAAACTTATCCTCAGGACCTGATTTAGGCCTTCCAAGGTGAGACATAAGCACAACAGATCCTCCATCATTAAGGATTTTTTTGATGGTTGGGACTGCAGATACGATTCTCGTATTGTCTGTAATGGTATGCTGATCATCCAAAGGAACATTAAAATCCACCCTTACAAGTGCTTTTTTTCCACTGAAATCAACGTTATCTACTGTTTTAATTCGATTGTTCATGCTTTGTAGGTTTAAAATATACGTCAAAAATAAACATTTTATTTGGCAGCAGCCCTTCTTAACCGATCATTTATCGCTTTACCCAGATGTATTTCCGGTAATTCCTCAGCTAAAATTATTGTAGCGGGGGTTTCATCTAAGGAACGCATGGCGGAAAACAAGTTCCTTGCGGCTTCGTCATAATCACCTGACTCACTTAACACTACCTGATTGGTTGCTTTTACCTCAGGGAAAAACCTTTTAAAAGAAAGCACCGCTAAATTTTCTTTTTCATGTTGGTATTGCTGCATCAGCTCATCTAAATTCCCCAAAACCATTGGCTTTCTAGGTGCATAGTGGCTTTTTAGCATCCCCGGAGATTGCGGGTTGCTACTTGACTGGGGGAGAATCAATACATTCCCTACCAACTTTTCTATTTCATTTACTGATATTCCTCCAAGCCGGTAAATAATCACCTGACCTTGCTCCATGCCAACAATGGTGCTTTCCAAACCAACATCACAAGTACCTCCATCTAGAATATAGGACAACTTGTCTCCAAGGTGGTTGGCCACATGGCCGGCACTTGTAGGGCTGATATAGCCAAAGGGATTGGCACTGGGAGCAGCCAATGGAAAATCCACCAACTCCAATAAACTACGCGTTATTGGATGATTGGGCACCCTTACGCCCACCTTAGCCAAACCACTAGTGACCAAGTCAGGAATAATGGATTTTTTTGGCAGTAACAGAGTAAGAGGTCCGGGCCAAAAAGCTTCTGCCAAGGCCTTTAACTCATGAGGGATCGATTCAACATAGGCATGCACCTGATCAATGCCCGGCAAATGGACAATTAATGGATCAAATTTTGGCCTATTTTTCGCTTTGAAGATCTGCAATACCGCATTCTCATCCAAGGCATTTCCAGCCAATCCATAAACCGTCTCCGTGGGAATAGCAACCAATTGCCCTTCAGACAATAATGCTGCCGATTTCTCAATGTCTTTACCAATCTCAGCCATTATTCCGCACAAAATTCGTCAATCCAATCTTTTGCTTGCGTGTATCCCAAGGACAAGGCAGTTTGAAGATATTCACAGCCTTTATCTTTGTTACCCAGGGCACTCATTTCCGTTACACCCAAAAGGTAAAAAGCAGCGCCATTTCGCTTATCTATTCTGATCAACTCTTCTAAAGTGGCAATAGCAGTTAAGGGATCATTATTCCCCAGGTGGGCTTTTGCTTTGTTGAATAATACCTGTGGTTGTTCAGGGTTTGCATGCAGCGCCTTGTCAAAATCAATCAAGGCATCTTCATACATTTCAAGACCCAACAGAGCAAGGCCACGGTTATAATAAATATCTACCTGATTAAAGTCAAGGCCGTTTGCTCGATTATAATCAACCAAAGCCTTTTTATATTCCTCCTTTTCCATGTAAACATTCCCCCTATTAAAAAAAGGTTTATAGTTGTTTTCATCCAATTCAATGGACCGGGAAAAAGAATCAATGGCATCATCCCATTTACCGGTTTGGAAAAATATCACCCCTCTGGCATTCCACGCCGGAGCATGGCTAGTGTCATTTTCCACCAGTCTGTTTAAATGCCCAATTGCTGTGTCAAAATCCTGTTCATCCAAAGCCACTATTCCGGCTTCAAACAGCTCCTCTGAAGAAGGCTGGCAGGAAATCAGGAAAAAGAGAACAATGAAGCTACTCCATATATTTTTATGCATTTCATTAATTTTTTGCAAAGATAAGAATACTTGGTGCACAATCCACTTAAGGTTTGAACAAAAAACAAGTACAAAGAAAAGTCTTACAATAGAATCTCAGATTTACTTGTTTTCTCCAACATCCGCAATACTGAATCATTGAAACCAACCAGTTCTGCCGTCAGGTCAAAGCCTACCCATGCAAGGTCCTTGCTCTCCGGGCTTATGATAAGCGGCTCATCCATTTCTGCTTCTATTAAAAACCTTACATCATAATGAAAATGTCTTTCTTCCTTATCATTTGCCGGAATCACATGCCGATCCAAATCAAAAATAGATTTGTCCACCAATCGAATGGATTGCAAACCACTTTCTTCTTGAGCTTCCTTTAAAGCCACTTCCAAAAGGTTTTCATTACCATCTGCATGCCCACCCAATTGGAGCCAACGCTGAAGTTTTCTGTGGAGCGTAAGTAGCGCATGTGTACGTCTTTTATTAACAATCCATGCAGAGGCTGTGAAATGCCCGGCTTTTCTTTCTCTTTTGAAGGCATCAGGATCATTTAAAAGTTCCAAAAACCCGGGTACCATGGCTTTTTCCTCTTCAAAAGGTGTCCTGTAATTTTCAATCAAGCACTTTAGATTTTCTCTGTCCATATACTAATCTGCTTTGAATAATTTATCCATAAACTGGTCAAAAGGTTTGGCATCATGGTATTGCCTGTCGGAATACAATGTTACCAGAACTTTCAGATAGTCGGGCTTATTGTCTAAATATATCTTTTCTAAGCTTACATTTCCAAATAGCTGATCAATTTTTCCTGAAATGGCCTCCCCGGAAGTCAAAGGCTTAAAGTACAATTTTTCAGTCGTTCTTACTTGATCATTTACATCATCAATTTTACGGTCCATACTTACTTTCCTGTACCCCAGATCCAACATCCTTTGCCCTAAACCAAAAAACAATTTAGAAAAGCTCTCCAATGTAAATGGATCACTGTATATCACAGCAAACCCATTGGCATAGGAAGATTGAAACAGGTGAACTTCCGGCTGTTTATTAACTCCGGCCCGGTTCAAATGGTAATTATCATAGACCATTTTCAAGGTACCTGCCCCTTCTTCCCCTTCCAACCATAAGGACACCTCCTGCTCTTCCTGTTGAGAGCGGGTAAAATTCTCCCTTATGACTGCCCGGTTGCTTTTTCCGGAAAACAGATTTCCTAATAATGAATCTATAAACTTCATTTCAATTTGATTTTACCATTTTTTTCTGTGAAAATCAATCCTTCGTCCTCCAATTCTCTAATCAAACCCACAGAAAAATCATCTACGGTTTCACCGATCTCAGTAAACAACTCCTCTATTGAAAACGCCACTCCGGATGTTAAAGTTTTAAGTATTTGATCTATCAATTTTTTCTTTAAAAGTGCCTTATTATTATCTTTTTTATTTTGTATACAATTGTCGCAAATACCGCAGGTAAAGTCACTTTTCTCTCCAAAATAATTTACAATTTGCCCCGTACGACAAATTTTATTATTTTTTACATATTCTATGATTTCTGCCGCTTTACTAACCGCCTCCTCTCTTCTTTCACTTATTCTCTTTCTGTTCAAAGGTAGCGCTCCTGCATCCAGCCTTGGGGTGACAAAAGTAATTTGCGGCTGATCTTTTCTTCCTGAATAATCTACCAATCCAAGCTCATCCATTCTCTTCAACATTTGCAATACCTCTTTCTCCGAGACTTTCAGCAGTTGTGCAATTTTACTTTCACTTATATGAATATAGTTTACAAAGAGTTCTCCACCATACAGTCGCAACAATAATTTAATCAATGGGTCCAATTTGGCATAGGCTATCTGGGCTTCATACACTTTACTTTGAGAAACCAGAAAATGCAAGGAAGAAGGAAGAAATACACTCTCTGAAAAAAGTAGCAAGGCTTCTTCTTGTAAAACTTTTATGGAATTGTAGGTGAGTGAAATATCTAAATTATACGAGCTGGTAAAGTCAAGAAAATCAAAATCAAAGCTTACCATGTTGGCACTTCCTACGGCCAGACGATAATAGTTGGCCAAACACTGATAAACTTTTTTTAACATCTCCTCGGGAGGGTAAGCTATTTCTGCCATTTCCTTCAAGGCGATACAGTCTTTTTCTCGAACCAAAAGTACCGCATAAGCCCTGATGCCATCACGACCTGCTCTTCCGGCTTCCTGGTAATAGTTTTCAAGGTTTTCCGGAAGATCCAGGTGTATCACCAACCGTACATCCGCCTTGTCAATCCCCATCCCAAAGGCATTGGTAGCTACCATCACCCGTATATCTCCCCTAATCCAACTTCCCTGCCTATCATTTCTGGTATTTTGATCTAAACCTGCGTGGTAAAAAGTGGCCGAAATCCCTAATTGACTGAGCTGTTGTGCGGCAGCCTTGGTACCTTTCCTACTCCTAACATAGACAATGGCACTACCGGGTACTTTTTGAAGTATTTCTACAGCCTTTTCCAGCTTATTCTCCACCCAGCGAACAGCATAAGATAAATTCTCTCTTCTAAAGGATTTTACAAAAACAGAAGGTGCTTTCAGTTCTAATTTCTCTTTAATATCAGCCCTAACTTTAAGGGTTGCAGATGCGGTAAGGGCCACCATGGGAACCTCGGGGAAATACGCTCTTACTTTGACTATCTCCAGATAAGAAGGTCTAAAATCATAGCCCCATTGGGAAATACAATGGGCTTCATCCACTGCAATAAGGTTAATATTCATTTTTTTGAAGCGCTCTATGAATAGCTCGGTTTTGAGCCTTTCCGGAGAAACATATAAAAATTTATAATCACCATAAACGCAATTGTCCAGGAGGGTATCAATCTCTCTTTTTCTTAGCCCGGAATGAATAGCCATGGCTTTCACACCCCTACTTTTCAATTGATCTACCTGATCTTTCATTAAGGCAATTAGGGGACTAATCACCAAACAAAGTCCCTCTTTCATCAGGGCAGGCACCTGAAAACAAATGGATTTCCCTCCACCTGTCGGCAATAACACCAAAGAATCCTTCCCCTCAGAAATAGCCTTAACTATCTCTCCCTGAAGGGGGCGGAAATCTTGGTACCCAAAGAATTTCTTTAGGATTGCCAGCGCTGAAGTATCTTGTTTATCCATAGAGTGGCAATTGAGCTGCTAATCGCATACAATTTTTATCCAAATTACGTTTCATTGGCCCCATTCACAAGGTCTGCTCCTAATTGTTGAAACTTATTTTAATCGCTCCTTTAGAAATAGGATTTTGAGGGCTAGCTTCTTGGTGAGGCCACCATTTTCCATTCTCCCAAAAATACATAGTCAAGCCATGAGATGTTGTTGGCAATAAAGTATTGGCATCCAAAAGCAATTCTTTATTCATCGGGAGAGAAATACCACACAGTCCCTCCTTGACCCAAAAAGCAAGAGGCTTTGCAGCGCCCCCCATTACTTTGACCCTGTGGGGTCGAACATTATAATTTAGTTCGTCAGGATCTACCTCCCATTCTATTGTATAAAGCTGACCTTGGTGGCTGTAATCCATTACCACACCTTTATTAAGCTTGTAGATGACCATATATTCTTCTGAAGTCCTATCTAAACTTAAAATTATCCGATAAAACCCCAATACGAAAACCAAGGCGAATATCGCCACAAGCCGGTGCTTTCTCCTGTCCAAAATCCAGTGATAAAGGCAAAAAAGAAAGGCCCAGTACAAAATCATTTCAGGCAAATGCATAAACAAGTCATCCATGCGAGCAAAAGGAAGTTTCTGCAAACCGAATATACCCAGATTCAGAAATTGAATGGCATAATCCAAAAGCCAACCAAGGACGTTGGCCAAACCGGGAAAGGCTGCAAACAATAAGAATGGAACACCAATGGACATGATGACAAATGCTGCCGGAATAGCTAGCAGATTGGTAAAAATAAAATAGGTAGGGAATACATGGAAATAATGAACCGCAAGAGGGAAAGTGGTCAATTGCGCCGCCAGCCCAACACTGGTGATGTCCCAAAGGTATCTAAGCCCCTTGCTTTTGGGATACCACATTTTTCTAATAAGCGGTTGAAACAATAAGATTCCCAATAAAGCTACATAACTTAACTGAAAACCTACAGCATAAATCAAAAAAGGGTCATAAACCAAGAGCAACAAAGCTGAAAGGGCCAAAGGGTTAAAAATAGAAGGGTTTCTGGAATTCATTTGTGCCAGACAAATAAAAGTAAACATGGTGGCCGACCTAAGTACTGAAGGAGAAAGGCCGGTTAAAATGGCATAAAACCAGATCACCCCGACAATCACAATTAGGTAGCCTGCCCTTTTAAATCCTTCCATTTTTGTGGGCCTAAACAGTAAGAAAAAAAAGCCATACACAATACCTACATGCAAACCTGATACGGCCAAAATATGCATGGCTCCCGCGGTAGCATAAGCTTCGCTCAGCCCCTTATCCAAATCTTGTTTTTGCCCTAATAATAAAGCTGAAGCGATTTGTTTCGCCTGAGAATCCTTGATATGGAACTCGATCTTCTCCTTTAAGTATTGTCGCCAAGCAACGATTACGGAAGACCAAGAGGCTTTTTCCGGCCTAGATACCAGCTTGAATTTCTTCCCTATAAAATGACTGAAATAAATCCCTTTTCTGGCCATGTATTCCGAATAATCAAACATGGACGGGTTGGCAGGAGGAGCAATTAAACGAGGGGCACCTTCTATATAAATCACATCTCCCGGCGCTAAAGTCATGGTACTTTGGTGATAAATTTGAACTTCTCCTTGAGCCGGTAACCATTCATCGCTGGTTTCAACAGCTTGTACCGACAGTCTATTCCCGCGACTATTCGGTTTGATTTGATCTACCTCCTCCACCTTTGCGAGATAACTTTTAATTTCAGAAAAGTGAATCAGGTGATCAGGAATTAAATTCACATCTCTTAATGATGCCACATACATTCCGGAAAAAAGCAAACCGAGGTAGGCCAATGAGGGGAGTAGCACCTTAAAATAAGTCCTTTTCTTTGGACTGTAGGAAAATGTCAACCCTATATAACCCATTAAACAAGAAAGCAGAATAGCCAAAATTGCTTCACCAAAAAATTGCTTTGTTATTGGGTACAATAAAACTCCAACAACAAAGAAAATGGTATAGCGAATAAAGGGAAATTCATTGAATTTCATTTTTGGACGGCAAAACACCTAAAACCCTAACGCTTACAAATCTTCTGATGTATTCTCCAGAAGCTCCTGACTGCTTAACTGAAAATTAAGCGGCCAACTTGATGGACAGTTGTCCATGAATCTTTAGATCGAGAGAGACATATCTCTTTTGTGTAAACTTGTCCAAAGACTTTCGAAATAGAATTTAGTTAACTTTTAGGATAAAATCAACTATCGGAAAAACATCCTGCTTATAGCAACTAATATGAAAATATTAAAAAAGAAAAAGCCCATCAAATCAAGCATAAACAGCCGGATTTGATGAGCTTCTAATTAAGAAGGTATTGAAAGTATTTTTAGAACCTAAAACCAATGGTAAAGCCACCATTGAATTCTACCGGCTCAAAGCGATCGCTTACCTCGTCGTTAAATCCTCTGGCTAAACTTATGTATGGACCCAGCGCAAACTTATCATTGTGTACCCATTTATACCCGGCACCAAATCCAATAATAAAACTATTCATGGAAGTTTCTACAGTTCCAACGTCCTCCAAGCCTTCCGTAAAGGACCCTCCCCTGTACTTCAAAAATGGAAACACATAAATTCCTGATGGGTTTGATTCTGTTACAAAGTAATAATTGTAAGACAAGGTGGCACTCGTGGCCTGAAAATCTTTCCCCTCCCCTTGATCAGACACATATGCAAAGCGGTCCATAAATGTCATTCCCAAACCAATAGATTGGTTTTGGTCAAGAAAATGCTCGTAACCAAGTTCCAAGGAGCCATTAATGATTGTATTGAAAATATTTAATTTCAACTCATTCTGAGGAAGACCGGGATTTTCTAGAGATTGTGCCTTCGCCTCAATACCTCCAAAAAACACTACCAACAACAATGCACCTATAAAATTTTTCATAAAAAAAACCTGTTAACTATAATTTAAATACTCTGTTTATTCTCCTATTGGTTTATAATACATAAGGTAATGCGCAATATCACATTCCATAAAGCGCTCCCCTACTTTTTCAAACCCGTGCTTTTCATACAAGCCCAAGGCTGTCACTTGGGCATGCAAATATATTGTTTTATTCTTATTTGAGGGATTTTTCAACACATCTTCCAAGACTGCTCTCACCAACATTCCACCTACACCAAGCCCTCTGTAAGCTTTTAATACAGCAAATCTTTCAAGTTTGATGCCAGTTTTGGTAAACCTCCACCGCGCAGTCCCGACGCCTATGTCTCCTTCCACAACAAGAAAATGGGTGGACAAGTTTTCGTAGGAATCATATTCCTCTTCCGGAGCCACATTTTGTTCTTTTACAAAAACCTGTTCACGAATATAAAAAGCCTTTTCCAGTGAACTTTCCTCTGTGATTTTCTTTACTGCTAAGGTCATTTGGAAGGTTTCGTTTCCACTTCATTTTTCTCGTAAGCTTCAATAATGGATTTTACGAGTTTATGTCGTACCACATCGCTTCCTGAAAGGTTGACCACTCCTATTCCTTTTACTCCTTTTAGAATTCGAAGGGATTCTCGTAAACCTGATTTTTGCCGGGTAGGAAGGTCTACCTGGGATTGATCCCCTGTGATAATCACTTTGGAATTAGGCCCCATTCTAGTGAGGAACATTTTGATTTGTTCTGAGGTGGTGTTTTGTGCTTCATCCAGTAAAACGAAGGCATCATGCAAGGTCCGCCCCCTCATATAGGCAAGAGGAGCGATTTCAATCACCCTATTTTCCTGATAAAACCTTAGCTTTTCGGTAGGCACCATATCACTCAAAGCATCATAAATGGGCCTTAGATAAGGGTCTAATTTCTCCTGAAGATCTCCGGGAAGGAAACCAAGGTTTTCACCCGCTTCCACTGCAGGTCTGGTAATGATAATCCTTTTTACCTCCCTATTTTTCAAAGCCCTTACTGCTAAAGCCACGGCTATATAGGTTTTACCGGTACCGGCAGGACCTAAAGCAAAAACAAGGTCATTTTTGTAAGAAGCATCGACAAGTTTTTTCTGGTTAGGGGATTTGGGACGAACGATAACCCCTTTGTTTCCATAGAGAATAACTGCATTGATGTTTTCAGATTTTTTTTGAGGGGCACCTTCCAAATCAATGTATTCCTTCACATTCTCTGGAGTAACCAAGCCATAGCGGTTAAAATGCTCCAAAAGCATGTTTAAAATATCATTGATTTTAAGAATTTCCGGCGCTTGCCCTTTGATTCTGATTTCATTGCCCCTAGAAACAATTTTACTCTGGGGAAAAGCGGCAGAAATCTGCCTGATATTTTCGTTTTCCGAGCCCAGGAAATCCAGGAGGGAAACGTTTTCCAATGTAATGACTTTTTCTACCAATATGTTTTCTTCTGTTTACCTAATTCTAAAAACAAATTAAAAATACCTATTTTTGTGCATCCTTAACGCAAAAGTACGAATTTTTAATTGACTTACTTATATGGCTTTGGTAACATTCATTTCAGATTTTGGCAACTCAGACTACTATGTACCAGCAGTCAAGGCCAAAATGCTATCCATCAATCCCCAGTTAACCATTGTTGACATTAGCCATGAAATTGCTTTGTATGACATCGCCCATGCCGCTTTTCTATTGCGGTCTATTTATAACGATTTTCCTAAGGGCACTGTTCACCTTGTTGCCTTAAATACTACAAGTAGCATTACAGACGGCTATATCGGCATCAAGCTTAACGAACATATATTTATAGGGCCAAACAATGGGGTATTGAGCATGCTTGCAGATCATGATCCCGGCATTATTGTTAAATTTTCAGACATTCATATAAAAAACAGTTCCTTTCCGGCAAAAGATATTCTAGCACCAATAGCCGCCAAAGTGGCCAGTGGTGCAGCCATTCATGACTTTGGAGGTCCTTTACAAGCCATCAAAAAGATGATGGGAAGACACTTTAAGGCGAGCAAGAAACAAATAGTAGGCTATGTGCTCCGGGTAGACATCTATGGCAACCTGATCACCAATATTCCCAAGGAGGTCTTTGAGAAATTAAATCCGGGAAAATTTGAGATTGTTTTTGGCAGGGAATCCCTTCAGCAACTTCAAACCAATTACGATGAAGTTGAACCCGGCGATTGTTGGGCGTTCTTCAATAGCTTGGATTTATTGGAAATTGGCATTAACCATGGGCATGGGGCAGAATTATTAGGTTTAAGGTACGACAGTCCTATTTTTATCAATTTTGAAGTTTAAATTTTTGATAATTAATGGATTAACCCATTGGCAGTATAGGCCTTGTGTGATTGGGCCATAAAAAAGATAAAAAATCGAGGTTTCGGAGGGGCAAAATATTTGTTTGTAAAAAATTCTTTGCCCATATTTGCATCCCGTTCAGCAAGGAACGGGAAATACCCCACTTGCCCAGGTGGCGGAACTGGTAGACGCGTTGGTCTCAAACACCAATGCCTTCGGGCGTGCCGGTTCGATTCCGGCCCTGGGTACAAAAAATAGGCAAATCTGCCTTGTTGTCGATTGGACGTGGTTTTTTGTTTCACACAAAAATCACACAAAGTGTCCAAACTTACTACAATGGGACTTTCACGGGTCCGCATGTCGCCTTTTTTTCACACAAAGAAAATTGGTCACATGCGGGCTAGTGTATTGTGCCGCATCCGATCTGACCGCCCAAACAAAAATGGGCTGGCTCCTGTGTACCTACAGGTAATCATCAACTCAAAGCGAACTACCATCCCTCTCGGCGTGAGTTGGGATCTTGATTTTTTTGATAGAAAGTCCGGTCTGTTCCTGGAAAGGAAGCGCAATGACCAGGAGGCGCTGGACTATAATATGCTGGTGAAAAAGGAGGTTTCGAAGATCAATGAGATCTTCATGTATTATCGACACTCTGACTTTGAGCTGACGATTGAGCAGTTTTTGAAGGAATTTGCCCGGTATGGGGCTAAGAAGAATTTTCTGGACTGGGCTGAGCTGGAAATAGAAGAGCGGTTTTCCCTCAACAAAATAGCTCTGCAGACGCGCAAAAATTCCCTCTCTAATCTTAAGAACATTCGAAAATGGAAGTCTGAAATTAAGTTTTCGGACATTGATTATACTTTTCTGGAAAACTTGCAGGCTTGGCTTAAGAATGTACAGGGTTACAAACTTAACACCGTGGGAGCGATCCTGAAGACGGTGAAGGTATATGTGAGGGCCGCGCATGAGGCGGGAATAGCGGTGAACATAGACAGTGTGGCGAAGTTTTCTCTCCCTTCCGGGAAGTCCAGGGTGGTGTTCTTGACGGTGGAAGAAATGGAGCGACTGAACCGCTACTATGAGAGTGATGAAATCAAGCCTTCTGAGAAGCGGGTACTTAGGCAGTTTTTGTTTTCGTGCAAAACGGGGCTGAGGTTTTCTGACATAGAGCGGGTGACCTGGCGGGAGATAGAGGGGGATGTTTTGGATTTTGAACCTTATAAGACCAGGAACATTGAGAAGCGTGTGAGGATCCTATTGGTGGATGATGCTTTTGATTTGATAGAAAATGAGAAGGGGAAACTTTTTAACACCATGGCCATGCAACCTACGAATAGGGTCTTGAAGGATATAGCGCTGAAATGCCGGATAAGAAAAAACCTGACCACTCATGTGGCCAGGCATACTTTTGCGACTGATTTCCTCAGAAGAGGTGGGAAGGTGCAGAACTTGCAAGATCTGCTTGGTCATTCAAAAATAACCACTACGATGATCTATGGGCATACAGAAGAAAAAGAAACCTTTGAGCAAATGCGACTAATGCAGGGCTAGATGTTCTGCAAATCATAAACTTCCTGCATGTTAGCCACAAGTGCGCTGTACACCTTAGCAGCTAGTGTGTCTCCGGGGAAAGCTGCTGCAGGGAGGTTCTGCCAATATTCCAGCTGGGTAATACTACCGGCCGGGTATTGGCCATTTTCGTCAGGAAAGACGAATTCGCCTGTCTCGGGATCTACCCTGGATCCCCGGGTGGTGCTGGACCAGATGCGGGTCTTGAATACTTCCGAATCATTTTTCTTTTGCGATTCTGAGAGCGTGGGATCACTTGCAATGACAGACAGCACAGGCTGGTCAAAGTCTCCGTTTTCATCCTTGGTCCAGAACTCAAGCCGGATATGGGCTCGCATTTCGAGGTCTTTGTCAATCTCCAGCTTGTCATGTACTAACTTAATGAGGTAGTCAGAGTGTCTGTGTTCTATTTTTGTAGGGTTGGATAGTGAATTCATGATGTTTGTCCTCCGTCGGTAATTGTCCAGTTATAGTTAGTTATTATTGAAGCCCTAGAAGCGGCAGCTGATGCAGAGTACTCCACGTCTCCCATTGTGAGATCTACATTGCTATTGAGCGATTGTCCAGCAAGGGAATTGAGAAATAAATCATAATTTGTCGTAGAAAAAGAAGTTGTATTATTCATAAAACCTAGACAGGAGATAGCGCTTTCAAAAGAAAGTCCGGAGACATCTTGATTAAAAGCATAACATCTATTGAGCATATTTACAAAGGAGGAAAATAAGGATGTGTCCCAATTGTTAATCGAAGCATTGAAATTTTCGCAGACAAAAAAGCAACGTAACGCTGATGTCTGATTAGATACATCCCAGTCATTCATTGAAGGAGATCCCGTGAAAGCAGTACACCCTCTAAACATGTCCACAAGAATTAGATTATACCTACTCAAATCAGGTACATCAGAAGCCGACAATTGAAGATTTTCGCAGCCATAAAAAGCAGATGTTCCAAGAAATGAACATTTTCCCCACTGTGATATGTTTAAAAGTTTCAATCTATCCCTAGTATTCCCAAAGCGGAAGTCATGTATTTTACCATAAATCTTGATAGTATATACCCCTCCTGAGCTATAAGTATGCGTTGCATTATCATCATCAAATGAAGTGATTCTGCTATGATTCCCATCACCCCAGTCTACCCATAGATTATAACCTACCCCTGAAGATCTTAGAGGTAACTGTATAGTTGAAGATGGCGAACTTCCACTACTTGTGTTCTCTGTGTTCCATTCGGAAATGAATGGGGTTTGTTGAGCGGATAGGGTTGACCTGAAAAAATGATTAACAGTTCTCATAGATCATTTTGACTAATAGTGTAATTAATTGCTTTCACATCTCCTGAGTCATCTATATCTATGATGAAGAGGAAGAAATTATCTATGTCTTCAAAATATTCGCCAGACAGCAATCGCTTAGTGACGCCTGCTGGGACGGAAATGGTAGGCTCGGTGCTGTCGTTGTGGAGCACTTTGGCCATGTTGCTGTCGTCTGCGTAGGCGGTGGCGATGGTGAGGTTTCCTGTGATGGGTGTGCCTGATAGTCCATAGGCTCGTGGCTTGTCAAATTTGACGGTGTTGCCGGTGGATGGGATGTAGGACTTGCCGTTCCAGGAGTGGTAAGCATCACCTGCCGGAAGGGTGCTGTACCCTTGATTGTTGATGAAGCTATCCTCTTTGACGGAGGTGGTTCTGACTCCGAGGTAGTTGAAAGTAACGGTTTGGAAATAGGCGGTCTTGCGGACGTAGATGGATGCCTGATTACTGGAAGTCTGGACGATAACGAAGTCTCCAGACTTGGTACTGATGTCTCTGGTCTGGATGCTGATCCTGTCTGGATCTATCTCGGTATCGGATGCGCCGGTGACGAAATTGACCAATAGCATGCCATTGAGCGGTCGGGCGTCAAACTGCGTGTAACTGGATGCCCATCCTACGAAAGAAAGCTTGAAATCATAGTAGGTGTTTTGCTGAAGGGTTTGCCTCCATATAAGAGAATACTGGTCCTGACGGCCTGTCTGGCTTTTGGTTTCTGGATCTTCTTCGTCTATTGGTGTAATGATGTTTTCACCTGTGTTTAGCCGGAGAATCTCATGCAGTACCATTTCTCCGGAGGGAGGGTTTGGGATGATAGGATCTTCGTCCGCTTCGCCGTCCTCATAACCTACTGTGCTGGATGGCTGGGTGTAGATGATATCAAATCTGCTGTCGGGATCGTCCGGAGTGGTGGTGAGTACTACGGGACCGGTGTAGGAATAAGTTACACCGTTACGAACCCATGAAGCTCCGGTGAGGGTGCCGGATATGTCGCTATTTATAACAAATGTACCGGGGCTGATGATGCGGTCTGTGGTAGGGATCTCCAATTCCTCCCTGAGAAACTCAAGAATGGTGGAAAAGGTAAGCCCGTACCAATCTTGCTCTCCGGTGACTTGCACCGGGAATATGGCTCCTGTGGGATCTTCCAGTATAGGGAAGAGCCACATGCGAGGAACAAGGTAATACAGCTCCTGGCTAGGTCCAACGATAACGAGGACATTGGAGGGCTGCTCTTCTATCCAATCGAGGTAGATGACTTGTCGGGTGTATACGAAGGTGAAATCAAATGCGATAAGGTCATATTGCGCAGCCTCAAAGCTGGGCTCACGGGTAAGGATCCGCTTGAGCTCGGTGCCATCAAGGTGGTACTTTTGCAAAGAGGAAAAGAAATCCTGAGACCAAAAAAGCTGCTTTCTGCTACGGAAGTAGCCTGTATTCTTTTCGTAGGCCTTGTCCGGATTGACTTCGTATTCGTGCTCGAACTCATCAAAGAAGAGTCCGGAATCAAACTGCTGACTGTTGAGCAGTGTTTTCTTGCCCGTGAAGCGAATGGTATCAATGGCTCCAAGGCTGTTTTCGAAGACAAAAAGGTCATTGTATTCAAAAAAAGAATCTGTGAGCACATACCGCTGGTACCAGGTATTTTCCCCATCGTCTCCATCATCTACCCATACATCAAAATACAGGGGCTGCTCTTCAAAGAGGGCGTGAATCTTGTCAAAGGTTACATTAACCGTGGTGAGCTGATCTGCGGGGAGGGTGTATGCCGTAATGGTGGTGTCTGTTCCATCTTGGAAGTACCCTTTTACCTTGACACTAAGGGCTGCCTGTGCGTAATAGGTCAGGTATTCGGGATCAAAATATTTGACATTTTTGGTCTGTGGCTGCCAGGTGAGCCAGTTGAGGGTGAGGAAATTTGATGTGTCCAGATTTTTTCTGTCCACGCCTCCCTTGATGGCTCTGAAAGCTACCTCTGTGCCGTCAATATCACAAACAATGTCTGCGACTGCGTCTGCTTGCTGGTATAGATCTGCATCCGGAATATGGACACTGAGTTGCTTTTCTATAAGCTGCTTGAGCGTGATGCTGATCTTACCATCTGCATCTGCAACGTAGTACTCCTCCAAAATGTCATTTCCATCCATGGAGATGGTGACATCATGGCCCGGGTCAGATGTGGTGAGGAGTATGTCCGGGATATTTCCGGCAAAACAGAGTGCTGAAGGAGCTTGTGTGACAGTGATGGCCATGCTAGAATAATTTGAATTTTGGGAAAAACCGGAGACCTGCTATGATGATAAGCGCAGCGACGGCAATGCCTATGTATAGCCAAAAGTCTGGCTTTCGACTGACCTCCCTTTCCAGGTCATCGGAAGAGCTTTCGTCTGATGCGGCGCTGTCTAGCTGTGCAAATGATGCGCTGCTGTCTGAGCTGGTAAGGTCTACTTTGGTTTGATCTTCCTGTCTGGAGCTATCCCGATGATGGATCCTAACATTAGATGCTTCGCCCTCAAAGCTGCCATCAGCTGAAATTCTGAAAGTTCCCCTGGGAACAATATCAATGAAGGATTGGGAGTAGTCGAGTCGGATACGTTCCTGATCGATACGCCCCGTGGTTTGATTTGCTTGTTCATGGCTTTGGATTTGGTGATGTTGTGATGTGGTGATGGAGTGATCTTGTGATCTTTTGATGGCTTTTTGGGTGGTACAGGACAGAAAGCCGTATATGAGCGATATAATGAAGATTATTCTCATGATGAGATTATGATTTTAAACTGGTCCGGAAGTAAGCTGATCAATTTGTTTTTGGTCTTGATGGAATTTATCACGTCCGGGAGATGGTCTCCATCTATGTCCATCAGCTTGTTTCCTACTGCTATGCATCCCCTGAGCTCATGCACGTGATTGGCTTCATGGATAAGGATGAAATCCCGATTTGGAACATCTAAGATGTGGAAGTGAGTGCCAAAGGCGTCACTTCTGCGCTTCCGAACCTGATAGACACCCTCCGGAATGCAGGAAATGTTTCTCTGATTGCCTCTCCAGGGAAGCTCAAGGCTGTGGCAGGAAAAAACAGTGCTGTTGAATTCGTCTTGAATAGACAGCTTGCCAAGGATCTGCTTGTCAGATACCTGTTCTCTGATCAGAATGAGGGTGTTGTTCTGGTTTTTTTTCATCACTGGTGAAGTTCTGTGTGAGTTGTGTAAGGTCTCCTGTTTCGTTAAATCCCTTGAGTCTCTTAAGAATAAAGACCGGTACCAGTTTCTTGGAGACTTTACCGGCATTGGTAAGGACTGAAATGGCTTCTTTTATGAGGATTGCGATGTAGATAATAAACTTGAGGTATTCACCCCCTGTCATGGTACGTCCGGAGACGGTGAAGTTTTCTAAGACGTGGCCTACTACCAGACAGGAGCTGTAGACGATCATCTTGATGAGGATGTCGCCAAATTTTTCTTTTTCCACTTCCCGGCGACAAATGGCCAGACCAAAACCCAGGACGGTGTCCAGACTGACCAGGACAGCCAGCCACATGAGGTAATCGAAATCATTGAAAATGTAAGTTTGAAAGAATAGGAAGATGGGAGCGGTGATGATGGCCCACTTCCCTTTGTCCAGTAGGTCTACCAGAATTCCCTTCGTCTGCTGCATCACGTGGAGATTCATAATTCTGTGTGTTTGTGGAATAGCCTGAGCCATAGCGGTGCCGTTTTAAATTGAAACTAATTTAGCTGATGAGTGTAGCGAGACAAAGGACAGAATGAATGTCTACCTTCTTATTAGTATATAGTAATGCAATGACTGTGCTAACTTTGCGATAGACACGGGATGAAATTCATCGCAGGATAGGAATATTGTTTTTGGTAGATTTGAAGTGACAAAAACAAGTGCTTATTTACATGCGTATTAATCAAACTAAATTTCGAATCAAGACAAGTCCCGGCGGGGCCGTTAGGAGCGGTATCTTCAATTCGTACCATGTACGTTACTTGTTTTTGTCAGCCGTCGGGGCCCTTATAAATACCTATTACCATGACAAAAGCAAGTGTAAAAGCAAACGGAAAAAAGAAAAGACTGATGGCTTATGGGCGGGCCACAGAAAAGCTGATGGCCTACAATGGCTCATCTACTCAGCAAATGATGCTAATCAATCGGCTAATAGCGGCCTACGCATGCAATGCACCGCTGCAGTCGATCATAGACGAGGACGACCTGACGAGGCTAACAGTTATCTCAGAGCACTATTACCGGCTGTTTGTGATCGGTGAGAAGTACAATGAGGGGATAGAGGTGACGCAGGAGCAGATGATAGAACAGATGCGGAGGATGAGTGATCGGGTGAGAGAGTGATTTGGTGATCTGGTGATCTGGTGATCTGGTGATCTGTGATATTAGGGAAGCCTGTCCTGTGAGGGATGGGCTTTTTTTAATTTTTAATTGTTAGAAAAATGGAGGCATACATCGTATTTGGGATCTTATTTTTAGGTTTTGTATTTGCAGTCCTACTTATACTTTCTACTCGTAAACCTAAAAGGAATTTGACAAATGATTATTACACACAGGCATCCAGACAAATAGATGCTGACATGGAAGAAACAAAGCCCACCCGTGCCTTATCGGAAGAATTAAAAGAAGGCGATGGTAATCGGTTTGAAACTTTCATTCAATTTGAAGTAAAGGGTGTTCATACACGAGTGAGGAAAAGTTACATTTTAGAGAATTGTGATGAATATGATGATCTGGAATTAATACCAGAGAAAAACAACCCTTATTCCGGTCAAGCCATCGCAGTACATCACAATGAGGAAAGAATTGGATATATAGCTGAAAAAGATCTGGATGAAGCTAACGAGTTGATTTCTCAAAATCACAAAGCCCTTATCCATAAAATAGAATATGACGGGTCTTATTTGAGTGTTTATTTGGTGATAGCTGTAAGGGAGTGACCCGAGGACTTTTTTAAAAAAATAATTTAAGTTTTTATATTTATTTATTGTAATGAAATTTAGAGGCCTATCAATATGTTTTATATCATACCGACAAAAAAAGGAATAGGAGTAGAATTATGGGGGCCATATGAGGATTTTATTAATGTATACACGGTCCTTTCAAAGTTTTGGAATGATGAAAACCGGGATAATGATATTGGTTTTGAATCTAGAGATAAGTTATTAAGTGGGTTTTCGTTTGAGCTTAGAAAAGCCTATGAGGGAAGTAGATTGAAAAGAAACAATAGCCATTTCCATTTCGATAAGATCGAACATTTAGGCTGTCAAATATCTTGGGTGCATTTAATTTTTTCTTTACATGCCTGGAAATATAATATGCGTTTCTATGAGAAAAGTAAATTTGATATTGCTACTATTTTACTTCTAGAATTTTGGACAGAGAAGGCTATGAATACTTATGACGAAGTTGGGGCAAAAAAATTAAAGAAATTCATAGACGATGGAATTTATTCTGGGAACGAATACATTTACCAGTTTATGAGAAGTATAAATATAGATTACATTAAACTTGGCGGAGGTAAACTAAACTTTAGAAAGTTACCTGAATTATTAAATCGTGGAGTTTCTCACTCTGAGGAATACAAAGACTATACGAACTTTCTAGAATCGGAAGCAAAAGGAATGCGCTGTGAGATTGCGGATTTGGAATTAATTGATGATCACATTAATTACGAGATTGAATGGTAAAAAAATACAATAATGGACGATCTAATAATTGACAGCCTAAATATTCTAGCATTAGTTGTAAACAGTATTTTTATTTATAAAGCATTTATATCTGAGCGGAAACGCAAGTTTGAAGACACCTTATTTGAAAAGAAGCTTTCAACCTACCAATCTATTATAGATAGAGTTTATGACATATCAAAAAAACTTGATTATTCATCATATCCTTTTGATGCAATTCATAAAATTAAAACAGAAGAAGAATGGCAGGAATTTCATGGTAAAAACATAGGTCCATTATTACATCTAGGGATGAATTTACACCTTTCACTTCAAAAAGATTACGGATTGCTTCTTCCTGAGAAAATCCTTAACATCTTGAATGATTTTTCATTGTATGCTACTAGAATGGTAATTGAAGCTTATTATTTTGACGGAAGCTTGATTCTCGAGAAAGAAAAATTAATGCATAACAAATTATTTGAATTACTGGACGCTATGCGAATGGATTTAGGTGTAGACCAGATAGATAAGAGTCTTCAGCGACGATTAAGAGAAAAGCAAATTTGAATTGCTTTCACTATGAGAATTATGCCTATAATTATAGTAATACGTCCTATGACCTTCGAACCAGACAAAGCGTAAATTAATTGGGTGCCAATATATGACATTTGAATTATTAAGAAAGTTTTCATGCAATGAATATTTAATTAAAATTTATTTTTTCTGTTAACTTAAACAAGTAGCATCAGAGGAGCAGGTGCCGCCGGTGGTGACGGTGACTCCGAGGATGGGATCTATGAGAATGCCGTCTACTTT
Organism: Cyclobacterium sediminis; assembly: GCF_054781075.1. Classification (NCBI taxonomy): domain Bacteria; kingdom Pseudomonadati; phylum Bacteroidota; class Cytophagia; order Cytophagales; family Cyclobacteriaceae; genus Cyclobacterium; species Cyclobacterium sediminis. The sequence goes on from NZ_BAAGVC010000003.1 coordinate 528,223, forward strand.
GAGTACCGGGGCGGTGACGGAACAAATGGAGACGGTGATAGTGAAACCTGTTTGGGTGTAGAAATAGGAAGTCCATGGCCTTTCTTCCTGCTCTGCTCCCGGTCGCTGTCTCTGGATGGTGAGGGTTTGGGCTTCGGTATCGAATACTTCAGTGTCTATCTCTATGGTGTAGCAGTCACCAAGCTCAGGACCTATGCCTCCTCCGGAACTGTCGGCGGATTCATGTCCATCAAAGATCCCCTCGATATCTGATTCGATAAGGTCTATGGATGCCGGCTCTATCTTGCGCTGACGGATGGTAAGCTCGATCTTTTCGATAAGGAAGTTGACGCCCCGCAGGTGGACTTTTTTGCTCATGTCCATGTTTTTGATATCCAGAGCGCTGAGCGTGAATAGACTGCTTACCTTTTTCTTTTTGGCCTGCATGTAATTCATGTAGGCACGATGGTACAGATTAATCAAGCCGTATGGCCCCTCCCACTCCAGGGAGAGCCCTCCCTGACGCTCTCCATATGCATTGTAGTTATGCGGAGCCATGAGCGGGTACTTGTTAGGATCGCTTTCGGAACCTCCGGGCAGTTCGGTGTGTGTGTCTTGCAGTCCGTGAAAAAGCCCTATATAAAGCTTGTCCGGACGAACGAGCCTGTCACCCTCCCAAACCGGAACATACCATGAACCAAACTTGATACCTGATTCGTCGTAATGATCTGCCCAGTATTCACCAATGGTCATGGTGACCGGCACCATGTTTGATTTCATCTCAAAGCCGGAGGTGCCTTCCCCTTTGCCCATGGCTGAGCCTATCAGTTCATAACTGAACCTGTCGGGAGTTCCGGAATTGGCTTTTTCCAGGAGTGTTTTCTTGTACGCCTCCTGGGTGGATGTGACATATATCTCAAGATCTTCCTCAGTCCCCATGGGATACTGGAACATTTGGTGGATGGTCCCGACGACATTGTCGTAATCTGAAGGGTTTACCTCTGGAACAGCTTCTGTATAACCATACACGTAGGTTTGCCCTTCCTGATCGGATAGGGTAAGCCTGCCCATCTGTTTTGCAGACCAGTTGACCGAATCGGTACCTGCGAGTACGTCTTCATTGGACCTAACCCGGAAGCGATTGCCGGCAGGATAGAGCGAATGACAGATAAGCTTGAGGGATTCTTTGATCAGGTCATTTGCAGGGAGCTGAGGAAGGAAGGAATTGAGATAGAAATAGCCTTCATCTTCATACAGATCCGTAGGGTACACATCGAGCAGCATGGACTGGTAACCACTGTAGCCCATCTTTTCTTTCCAGCGTGGATGAAAAGTACTAAGGAGCGTAAGTCGCTTAAGGTCTCCGGAGGCGAATGGATTTTGGTCCAGGCTATTTCCAAAGAAATGGTCAAAGATGTACCAAATTTTGGCGGCAGGGAAAACGATGGTGTGGGCTGTATTGACATCATCAAAAAGCATGTACTCCTCATCCCTGGCGTTGAAGAAATTGAAATACATAAGATTGGCGGCCAGATTTCCTCCCCAGTCCGGCACCACGGCCTGATTGGTGAGCCTTGGCCACTTGACATCCTTGATGGCTACGGGCGGGGCTACGAACTTGGCGTCCGGATTGGATAATGTGCCTTGGATGGTTTCCCTATAGAAATATCCATAAAAATCTGTGGAGTAGAAGTCGTGAGAATCCCTCTCCCCGCCAAAATTGAACTGCTCCATCTCTACATCAGGGAGGGATTTTCGCATTTCATCTGTGATGACAGAGCCACGAAAAAAGCACTTTATGTTCTTCTCGAATTCCTGAACTACAAGTACACCTGTGAGAATCTTGACGGTGGAGAAATAGATATCGAAACCATCGTATTCCTTGAAAGCGCCGTAAGTGTTGATCCTGTTTGGATGCAGGAATAGGTTGAGATTGTGCTTGGTAGCCGGTAGCTCAAAGTTAAGCGAATGAGTGGATGGAATCCGATCATTGTAGAAGAAAGGATTCTCATATATGAGATTGAGAGCGATATCCGGGCTATAATTAACCGGAACGCCCTTGAGTAACATCTTAAGCATTAGAGGTCTGTGTTTTGAATGATTTCGTCATAGTCTTTTTCAGCTTCATAGAATCCACGCTTGCCCAATAGGCTGACGTCTGCACGGATACCCTTGCTTATTTGCTTGTTTAGGCTGTTCATGAGGTCATTGTTTCTCTTGATGAGATCCATTACCTCCGGATCAGGCTGAGGAGCGGGAGTAGGTGCCGGATTTTTTGGCCGGGAATAACCGCCCTGCTGTCTGCCCGGAAGCGTGAAGAGCTCCATACGGCGGGCCATAACCTTTTCCAGGTTGATAGAGGAAATGGTGCCGTTTCGCTGTGCGGTGTCGATGGCATCGAGTACCGGACGGATGGTTGGGTTCTGGTAGGCTTCATTATTGGCGACGAATTCCGTTCCATTTTCACCAACCAAAACCTTTGGCTTGTCTACGAATCCCGAACTGATGAAACCACGAGAGCGGAACATCTTTTTGTCCTGGGCACGGACCACATCCAAATAACCGCCCTCCTCAGCGCCGGGGATCTCCGGAAGCGGTTCGTTACGGATTTTGGCGATTTGCAATAAGCCCATGCCTCCGATGATACCTGCGAGGATAGGCCCCATGACCGGCCCCGCTGTGAGTGCGGAAGTAACAGCCTGGGCAGTGTTGACGATAGCGGCCATAAGCGCAACATTGCGCTCACGCTTCGCCTGATTACGCTCATGAACCGCCGTCTTCTTGTCTAATTGCAGATTGAGTTCATCAATCTGTTCGTTGTATTCGTCCTGAGAGATAACCCCTTGGTCTAGTCGTTTCTTGAGCGCTGCTTGTTTCTGATCATTGACCTGCTTGTATTCTTGCAGTTCCTTGCGTTCACTTGCCGCTTTGAATTCATTGTATTGCGTCCATATCTGCCCAAGCGCATTGGCAGCCTGGGCAATGTCGTCCATTCGGGTCTTGCCACCCTCAAGCCTGGTATAGAAAGCATCCCAGTCCTCAGCAGAGAAGCCCAAGACATCGACACCTGAATTTCTAAGGCCTTCGTCCTCTGCTATCTCAGTGCCGGACTTAAGCCCAAGCTCACTGAGCTGTTCCTTGACATCTGCAATTCGATCAGCAAGGACTTGACGCTCCTCATCAGAGAGCAACTTGTCTGCAAGGTCGAGGCCTTCGACCTCACCACCAGCCATAAGGGAATTGAGCTGAGCCATGAGGCCCTGCAAATGTTCCTTGACCATCTGCTCCTCATCACGGATGAATTTCTTGTCTACTTCCTTTTGTGCCTGGCGTAGGTTTTTGAGGCCGTCCAGTGCTTCCTGGGAAAGATCATCCTGAAGGAGTGCTTTGGCATCTTCGAGGGTTTTGATCTCCTTGTACTTCTCATTGTTGAGCGTGCGGAGCTGCTGCAGCTCTCGTTCGAACCTCGATTGATTGTTTTGGATAAAGCCTTCAACCGCCTCAGCATCCAGCTGATTGATATTGTTGTAATATTGCTCCTGAAGGGCTTCCCGGACGGTGTTTTCCTCAGCTGTTAGCTCTGTGACATCTTTGCCATAGATTCCAGCTTGCCTAAGCCTTTCCTCATAAGCGAGTTTTTCCTGCTCTACGAGAGATTTTTGACCGTCGATGATTTTTTGACGGTATTCAGCTTGCTGTTGGAGTTGCTTTTCTAGGCTTGATTTGGAATTGGTTTTGGGTTTTGATCCTCCATTTGTAGTAATCGTAGTTGTAGTGGTGGTAGTATCATCCTCTTCGGTGACGGGCTTTAATTTTTCATTTAGGTCACGATTTTTTTGGATGAAACCAGTAAGAAGTTCCTCCTGTGCTTGGAAGTCAGCCTCCATTGCTTCCCTGTTCTCTTTTCTGTACTGCTCACGAACATCATTAACAAGCGATTGATCATTCGCAGCTGCTAATACTGCCAATTTGGTTTTTTGCCATAGGCTCAGCTCCTCAGCCTGCCCGGTCTTCATGGCTTCCAGTCTCTTTTTCTGAAGCTCTACGAGTTCATCTTCCGCAGCCTGTACAGAAGCTTTTTTGAGAAGACTTTCAATGTAAGCGTCCGTAGCAGCCTTGGATTCCTTGGTGTTGATTGTTTCCAGGGAAAGATTACTCAGGTATTTTGGAGATAATTTTTGAAGCGCTTCAATTGCTTTCAATCGTTCCTCATCAGACTTGGTCTTGTCTCGGGCTACTGCAAGCAATTGTTCCATCTCTATTTTCTCACGAACAATTGCTTTCTCAGCTTGCAATTGCACGTCGTTGAGCTTACGCTGAGCCTTTTCAGCAGAAGTGAGTTGTTTGGAAAATTGGTAGATGGCTACACCTGCACCAATGATGACAGAAGCAAGAGCAACCCAGGGATTTACTTTTGAAACAGAATTAAAAATTTTCATTGCAGCAGTAGCACGAGTAATATTCCCTGCAAACAATGCCTGAGCAGCAGCAGCAAGCAAAGTAGACGCTCTCATTGCATTGTCCCAGAATACCTTCAGCTTTGATTGTACAATTGCAATCTTGGTGTAGGTGTTGGTGATGAATAGCGCTGCGTTGTAAGTAACGATGGCAGCAGTAAGGGCTGAGATGATTTTCCAGTTTTCCTGAATGAATCCGATAAGTGTAATGATGGTGGATAGGAAGGTGGAGAAAATCTGATTCCCTGCTGTGATGACTGGGAAGAGCTTTTGACCAAGGTCTACCCAAAGCAGGTTGACCTGGTTTCTTGCTTTTTCGAGTTTTGCAGCTGCTGTCTCGTTTTTGATGGCGAATTCGTCTGAAATGGAATTCCCTTCTTCGAAAGCTTGGTTTGCCAGGATTTGCTGTTCTCTAAGTGTCTCCGTATTGGTAGACAAAACAGATACTACCTGAGTAGCCCTGGCGCCATCGATTCCCAGCTCTTTAAGTCTCCCCACAAGGGCGGTCATGCTGGAATCGTTTCCTTTGACCGCCTCAAGTAGGGTGATAAGTGCTTCGTTTGCATCTGTCTCCAAAAGCTTAGTGAAATCACTAACCTCCATGCCTGCTATCTTGGCGTAATTGGCCGTATCATCAAACATGTTGACAATAAGCTGAGACATGGCCGTTCCGGAAGTTTCTACGCTTTGCCCGAACTGGTCCAAGGTAGCTCCAAGTCCAAGGATGTCGGAAATGGCTATATTGGCAGCCGGGGCCACACCGCCCAGGCGTTTTGTGAAATCAACTAAATAGGCTTCATTTGCAGTAGAAGAAGCTCCAAGTTCGTTTATTGCAGATCCTGTTTTTAGGAGAGCTTGCTCGATGCCAAATTCTTCTGTTTGACCAAAAATGTCGACAAGCTTACCAACGTCATTGATCGCTTTCTCCACATCTCCTCCAAGATCTTCAGAAAGAGCGACCCCGATTTGATCAGCTGCACGGATGAAGCCTTCGACATCTTCTTGCATGTCGATCCCTAGCTTACCGGCTACACGGCCAAGACCAAGCAATTCCTCCTGAGAAGATCTGGTATCAAAGTTTCGAAGGTTTTGATCTATTTCGAGAACCTCTTCTTTCAGCAACCCGGTTGTTTTCATCACCTCAGCCACCTGGTCATCAAATGCAGCAAACATGTCCGTTGCTTTCCTTATACCGGAAAAAGCTGCAATAACAGTAGTGACAGAGGCAGCAATTGCGCCTATGGCTCTGGTAGCTTTTGAGGACATGCTTTGGATAGAGTTACCAGTGAGCTCTGACTGTGCTCTGACATGTCTGTATCTATCTGAGACAATTTTTAATTGAGCATCGTGTTTTTGCCAATTCTTGCTGCCTGGATCAGCGATATTCCTCAATCTAGAAATTCGATTCATTTCAGACCTTAGATCCCGAAGAGACATGCTGTTAAGATCAAGGCCTTGTTTGAGTGATTTCAGCCTAGCCTCTGATAGGACTAGAGCGTCGTTCTTTTGTTTGATTGCAGCTGTGACAGCCTTGTACTGTTCAGTGTTCTTTTTTCCTGATAAACGAAGATTTTTCTCCTGGCTCTCCAATGCACTTAACTCTGCAGTCGTGTCTTTGATAGCTCTCTCAAGGGCTCCAATCTCTTTTTTCCCTTTATCGCCATTTACGATTATGTTAAGGACAAGGTCTTCATCTCTTAGTTTCTTTCCCATCCTATTGTTCCATTTTATGTTTGATTCCCTCAGCTACATCATTGGTGAGATCTACCATCAACCTATTGGCTATTACATAGTAATGGCCAAACACATATTTGTTGTGGATGGGGTAGTTCTTCCTCTTTATCTTATTTCCATTTGATATCCGAGGCTTCTTCTTCAGGTCAAGGAATCTTTCATAGGCCTTATGCCTGAACGATAGCTTACCGTCCATGCTGTCATCTTGAGTGACTGTGAAGCTACGGTCCCTCTCAATGTCACCTGTGTGGAATTGCAATAGCTTCCTCATTTGAATCCCTTGGTTTCTGTCTAGCCTTTGTGCTTCCTCTTTCAGAATCATCCGCACAAACTCTTTTTTTATGATAGAATCGTTCACAGCATTATCATTTAGATACTAAGCTAAATGAACATCCTGTCAAGGTAAAGGACAGCCCCTTCCTCATATCTCCATTTCAAAAAGGTCATTTGCAATTGCATTAAGGATCTAGGGCGGAGTCGGGCTCGATTTTCACCGAGTTAAAAACGAATATAAAAATATTGTTTTATCTGTCTGATTTTCAGGTTTTTAATGAAAAAATAGTAAAATAGAAGGGCTTATTTCAGCCTAAAAAACGAGGTAATCAGCTTTTAACCAGTAGCTTATAATTAAAAATGTCTTCCAATCATAAGAGATCAGAAGACATTCGCCTGTTGTGACATTATTTTTGGACAAACTAAAAAATCATGGTTCAATCAATCCTCCAGTTTCAATATCCTTAATGTTAATGTCTACTCCTTCTGGTAAATTCAATTTTAATCGTGCGTAGATGTAGGCATTTTTAACCCATGCTTTTCTTTTCTCTGGATCCGAAGGAAGCACCTCGTTATAAATCAGAAAATTATTTTCTACAATCACAACGGCCTTTTTTTCGACCAACCAATTAAAACCTTCTATCACCTTATGAAAATGGTAGGCATTTTTACTGAATGGATTTTTATCCTTCTTCGATTCCATACCCCTAATATATAAAAAATGCGCATAGTTTTCACTATACGCATACCCAGTCTAAACCCCTAAATCCTGAGCAATCACTCTATATGAAAAAATTTAACTTTACCACAATCGCTACACGATTCTACAATCACTCTACCATCAAACGCATTCTTTTCAAACTTACTAGAACAACAATGACATGGACCAGCCGTTCCATCCTCCGAAAACATTGAATTCCGGATCGATGGAAATATTGTCAGAATCCAATCGCCAAAACGGGCCACAACCTTCTTCAAAGCTTTCCAAAATATTTTCCCTGATTGCCAAAATGATTTCCTGTGTTTTTGCATATTGATCGAGCTCCTCTTCTGTAGTTTGACCTGTCCAACCTTTGTTTATTACGAATAGTAGAATGCTGTGATTGTCTGAGATGCTTGAAGGATCACTTCCGGAAGCAGTAGCAGAAGGTATGACAGCCACCAACCTTATCCCTCTATGATCTCTCAAACTGTTCACGGCATGGTTGTCCTGAGCTACCAAGTGATGCCCGTCTAATCCGTCAATTGCATTGACCCAACCTTCGCAAATCGAGTTGTAATCTTTGATACCTATCATTTTTTGCGTGATTTTCGTTTAAGTTCTTCATTTTGATCATGGCAGTCTTTCATATACAGCAGTACATCAAACAGCCCCATTTTATCCGTTTTCTCAGCATCGCCAAAAGGGCCTTGCTTAGCTACTTGATGTAGCACTGTTATCCATCCACTACCTGCAGGTCTTCTTCCTTCAGATTCTCCGCCTTGAAAAATCCCTGAGAAATTAACCTCTTCACCTCCTAGCACCAAATCTTCTTTCTGTATATAATCCACCATATAGGTAAACCACAGCAAGATGGCAGTTTTCACTACGTGCGATACTTGTTTGAAATAGTCTGCATTAATACCAATCCTCGCTCGATTGAAAGGTTCTCTTATGCTGCCGTCAAAGTCATCTCTTTTTTTGACCTTGTCATAATCTGACCGCTCAGGCCGATAGAGGCAAGCCATCATCCTATTCAGATCACTGTTTTCCTTCGACTGAAAGAATTCCTTCATCTCCTCTATAGCTGCTCTGAATTCTCCAAAGGTCAAGTCTGCAAACAAATGCATCGGGCCATGAAGCTTTACTTTTCCAGATAGCAGGAATGGAAAATGATTGTAGATGGTGTCGTAATTAATTTCTGTTTGACCTTGCTCATTTTCCTTGAACATAAACCCACACAGCTGCTCTGCAAGTAATAGCGCTTTACTGTTCTTTTCCTGCACTATCTCCTCACTCATTACCTTTTCTATAGCCACACTCTTATAGTCTCGCTGAATATCTGCAAGATGATAGAAGCACCTGACTTTTGCTTCGTCTACACTCACTATCCCGGAGGTACACATTACCGCCTGCTTCATACAGAAAAGCAATTGGTTTTTATTCATCTCATCCCAGTGGGAAGGGATTTCGATGTCAATGCCTTTTTCGCTTAGCGTGATCCTGTTCATGTGCGGAAATACTTGTTTGACTCCTCGTTTTTTGGAAGTAGCTGAAATTCTCCGGACTCGGGATCTGCCCGCTGTAGCCAAAGCTTTACATCATCAAAGATGTCTTCAGCATCATCTTCTAATCGCTTCACCTGGTATTTGATCACATCAAGCAATGCCGCCTGACTGGCTCCTCTCCCTTGGCTTTCACTCATGAACTGCTGAACCACTCCCTCAGGAAGCACCTGCAGGGATAGTCGCTTAACAGCCTTCACCATTACCAACAATGGAATGGCTTTCTGTACTAGCTTAAGCAGCTCCTCCATTTCCTCGTCTTCCTCTGAAGGGATGCCGGACATTCCCGAACCACTTCCAGTGGTGAACCCTATATGGTATTCGAGCAAGTCTGCATAAGTGGCGCCCAGGGCTTTCTTGATTTCACGCTCCTGCACTTCTTTGTTCCATGCAAGTGTGGTGAAATAGAATCTTGGTGACTGATCAATAGGATAGGCATCTTGGAAAATCTCTTCGTTGTACACAAACAGACTCCTTGCGGTTGTCCGGTTTTCGCTATCCATCCATTCGGGAATACTCTTTTCTTCCAGCCAGGAGAGTAGCATGTCGGTTGTTTTGTTCCCTTTGCTTACTTGTGCCCGGTCATCTCTGTCTAGCATCCACTCCCATGGCATTTTTTCATTTTCCGGGTCCAGTTTCATTTTCCGTCCTGCATCTTCATGCGAGACGATGTTCGACTGGTAGTAGTTATAAGTAGCCCGATAAGCAATGGGTATCTGGAGTATTAGCACTAGGTCATCATTTAGCTTTTGCGCTGCGCTGGGGCTTTCTAGCTGGTATTCGCTGCCTTGGTAGTGGTCATGCGCCCGGTCATAGACCTCCTGCCCTACTAGCTTGATCATTTCCCGCTCTGCTAGCATCACATCGGTTCCTATCCGATCAAACTTATTGTTTGCATAGTAGGATCCGGTACGGTCCCGGAGTTCTACAGCTCCATTATTGTCTTTATTGAATAACATTGTGGTGCATTTTAATGTAAATATCCACTAGAATAATCAGTGCAACCAATACAGCAAAAGCTGTAATTAATATTGCTGCCGGGGTGTATGATCCCTTTTCTTTAATCTCTTTAATCGATCTAAGAACCTTGTTTTTCGCCTTTCTTACTAGCCTTACTTTTACATGACAATAACCTCGTAAGGCGTTTTCTCGGAAATAAATTTGCTTTTCAAACATCATTTATGGGGTTTCTTGATTAATTACTCTGTCTTCTGGGTTTACTTCCTGCTCTTTCATCACGGCGTCATGATAGAAGCCCATTTTTAGTTTTTTGGCGGGAAAATTGTTCGCTATTCCCTGATTGATGGCTTCAAATACTACTTCTTCGGGGATGGAGGTGTCACTGGCCATATATAGGTTCAACGCATAGAGCATCTGAGAGCCGGAGCTGAGCTGTCCATTTACGATAATATTGGACAGGGAAGGGTGCAAGCCCATGCCTGAGGTGGTGGCTGAATCGGCTTTTTCACCTATTTTCACCTGGCTTTCTACAAAATCTTTGATTTTCTGGTCGATGGCCTCAACTTTCCATTCATTTTTATTCCCGTCTTCGTCGTAGAAGTCCACGGTCTCTATGAACTTTCCGGCATTCCTTTTTCCGGTAAGCACTTGAGCCATTTTGGTAAAGGTCTTGTCTTTCTGCTCTTCCAGAAGCTTGTCAATCTGCGCCTCTGTTTTTTCCGGATACATTTTTTCTAGCTTTTCCATCTTGTCTTCCCAGTAGCCTGCCGGACTGTGAATGTGGAATGCTGAGGTGATCCCGTTTTCGCTGAGGTACTTCAGCACTTCTGGAATGTCTGAGGATCGCATGATCCAGTTCAGTGAACCGTAGTAGCTAGGCACGCTGTAGAAGTTCCGACCAAAGCTGTATTTGTTGTGATAACCGACGGAAATTCCATGCTTGAAGGGGTTCCAAGGGTCATATTTTGGGTAGCTGGTTATTCCTGTATGCAGGCAATTGTTCTGAAAGTCTCCGACCAAAATATGTTTCACGGATTCCAGTCTCTTTGGTCCTGTCTCAGGCCATTCTAGCCTGGCGTCGGTTCCCGGTATCACTTCCAGGTACTTTATTTTCCCCTGACCTCCTATACGAGGGGCTCTGTTACGGACTCGCTTCACATATACACCTTTCATGTACTTGTACTCGACCATGGCCATGTCGATGTATCGCTTGTAGTCCCAGGTGTCCAGCCAAGACTGGATTTCAGGATCTTCTACATATTCTCGGCTTACTTTTCCGTCTTTGTAAATGACTTTGTACAGTTGCGGGCCATTCCCGTACAGAAGGCCCATTTCTCGTTCCAAAATGCCCGGTGCGAGGTTATTTTTGTCCATGATATCCCGGATAATCACCGGTAGGTCATTGTTCACGCCGTGAGGAACAATCTTCCTGCCTCCAATTATGGCCGGATCTGCTTCCCAATCTACGTTTTTGGAAAGACCTACGAACTCATCAAAGTTCGAAAATGGGTTCTGTCCCATCACAAAGGAACCTGCTTCTGTATTTAGGAGGCGGGTTTTCCCTACTTTTTGCACTTTTTCAGCGATTTCAGTCATAGCAATCTTGTTTTTTGACCGTTAAAGGTCATGAGCGTGGGGATGTAGAACCTGCGAGGCTCCATGATGTCCAGGTCTGTGTAAGGTTGTAGAAGGTCTGCGTTTTTGATGTCCGATTCTGCGGACTTTGCGGTAAGCCTTCCCCGGCGAACTTCCACGATACCTTCTGTGGTCTGCTTGCTGTCAGAATACGACATAAAGGAGAATGAAAAAGCTTCGCCCGCTTTGGACAGCTCCCTCATCTGATTAATGGCCTCATATACGGTTAATTTCCCCATGAAGCTAATTTCGAAAGATCAGATAGGTATGCAAAGGACAAAGAGAGGGGGTAGTTGTTAATGCTTAATTGTTAATTATCTCACAGATCACCCGATCACTACATCACATCACCCTCTCACGCTTGCACTCCCCACTTCCGGTTTTCTGGCTCCTCGCACGTGACGCCTCCAGGACTTACGCATCATTAGGTATTTGAAGCTGTCTGTTGGGTTGGTGCTTTCCATGGGTAGGCGGTGGATGGGGAGCTTTTCGGTGCTCTTGTCTTTCCCCAGTGTTGTTCGACCTCTGTCCGTTCGCTTTTTGGTTTTAGCTAGTTGCAGGGAAGACCTGAGTGGTTTGCAATGGAAGTAATCGATTATCACTTTTGGCAGCTTCCTGTTATGCTCCTGGAATAGTTCCATCATGAAATTATACTCTTCTTCCTGGCCTATATTCCCCTGACCTTCACTCATTAGGATTACTTTCCAGCCGGTAGATTTCCCTTCATTGTCTTTTTCCAGCGCATTCTTTAGCTGTGTGGCTAGATCCTGACCGGCTTTCTTGTAGTTGTTTGCAGATCTGTCATAATAGAGGTGGATGGTCTTTTCCCTGTGAGGCTTGTAGAAGGTCAAAAACTTATCTGCAAGCTCTCTGATCCACTCCGGTGATAGGGTGTAGATAAATTTTTGGATGCGGTAATATTTCCCTATCTCCTGGGCCAATGTCATGGAGTTCATGTTCCCGAAGTCCATACCCATGTCTATGGATTTCTTCCGGTCATGGTACTTTAGGATCCTGCAATCTTCCTCATCCTGTAGCCCAAAGCGCATTTCCCACTCAGGAGCTGTCCCATCGGTATTGAAGTGCCTTTCTCCAAGGTTTGCATAGAAGAGTTCCCCTGTCTCAGGTGTGGGCTTGAGGCTGAGCACGGTGGTCTTGGAGTCTATGAAGTCATCACTGAATGCATCCTCAAACCACTCGGGCGTAAGGATATCTACATTCACATAGGAGCTGGCGATGTAGAACATGTGCTGAGCTTCTTTCACCAGACGGGTGGCTGTCCATCGTTCTGTCCATCGTTGCCAGATGCGTTTTTTCTTGATGATTTCTTCAGTATCCCCGTCTTCACAGGCGGCATAGTATTCGCCCAGAGCCTCGTTTGCCACTATGGCCGTCTTGAGCACCCGGAGCAGTGCAGGTGTATTCATTCTACTGCCTCTTTCCAAGATCCAGTCATATTCCCCAACGTGGTCCACATTGGGCATATCTGTGGTGAAGGTATGGCCCCGATAAAACACGGAGTTACCATATTTTACGCGCATGCCACGGACGGCTTTTTGGAGGTTGAGGATTCTTTCTTTTCGGAAGTATTTCACCTCATCGCCAAAAACGTGCACATAGTTACCACCGGCCAAGGATGCAGGACGATCCAGGGAGCCAAAGGTGATATTGAAGCCTGTGAAGAATATAAAGGTGTGATTATAGCTTGCCAGATCATTATAGGGTTTCCAGAAATGCTCCTTAATGTCTGCCGGTAGATCGGGCTGTTCACTGGGGTTGATTTCAGGTGGACGCTTTCCTATCACATAGTGCACATCCTCTATCATCCCCTTGGCTTTCAGCCCTTCTTTCACTGTTCGGAGTACGTTCTTTTGTAGGTTGGCGTAGGTGTCTGCTACCCATGCCACTGGGGCGCCGGGCATGTCATAGACCATTTCTATCAAGCGCTCTACTTGTATATCGGTGGTCTTGGAAGATCCACGCCCTGCTATCATCGCCAGGCTCTTGGGTAAGATCATCATGCAGAGCTGACTGAGCCAGTTCGCAAACACACGGTCTACGCCTTTACTCTCCGCCTTGGGCTTCTTTCTGTAGCTCATTGAGTCTGTCTTCTATTTTGATTTGTTCCATTTTGGCTTCCATCCTTAGGCGTGATTTTTCTCGCTCAGGGATTTCCAAGGCTTCTATCTGTCTAGCCAGCTCCTGTCGGTTGATCTCCGGAAGACCTACCACGGTGGAGTCAAGGCTATAATACCTGATCGGCTTGAGGTAAGCTTCTTTGTCCATTTTCTTCGGATCCTCCTTGTCCAGACCTCTCATTTTGTAGGCTTTCTCTGTCAGGGAGCCGTACACATCCCAGTCTTTGGAGGACTCGGCATTGTCACGAACGATCAGTGCTGCTTCGTCCATCCGGTCTGCATACATGTTCCGGAGGGCTTTCTTTTCTATGTTCCTGTCGGTATAGAACAGGGTCACTGCCTCATCGTACATTTCAGAAGCTCGACGGTGCTGAAGATTGAAGGGCTCCCGGGTAAAGAACTTGACGGTGTTCCTGCGCCCATATTTTCTACTCATGGAGTTGAAGAGCGTGAGGGCTTCGAGGTAGATCTTTTCCTCATTCTTGAGGTCATTCACACTGCCTCCCTGTATATAGTCCTCAAGCTTCCGGAGGAGCTTCTTGTCTATGCCACCGCCAAAGATGTCCATCTTTGACATTTGCCAGCCCTTGCTCCTCCTGATCTCTGCGAGCTGCTGCGACTTCTTCACATCTCCACCTTCAGCTCCTTCCAGCATGGCCATCTGCTCTTTGGCCACAGACATAAGCTTGCCTCTCTCTATGTGGTAGTGGATATTACTGTTCACATCCAGCGCAGCCTGCACAAACATGGCCTTGTCTTTCTTGAAGTAGACGGCCATTTTCTCAGGACTGTAGCCCAGTGCTGCGAGCTGTTCCAGTTCTCCCAGTTGCTCTTCGTCTAGCGATATGTAGTTGTTTATTTCCACTTATCAAAAATACAAATAGGCAATGGGAGGTCTAAGGACAGCGATGATCGGTGATGTAGTGATGTAGTGATCGGGTATTTGGATCAATCATGGCAGTTTCCGGAATTACAATAGAATCCAACATCGAACAACCCTGTTTGAATAGGCAAATTGATAATCTGATCAACGCTTAAATCGGAATGGAAAGTATGCCCTAATTTTATTTCTTTTGATCTAGTCCAGTCTCTAAGAGCAGGCCTTCTGTGATATAATTGTTGTAGTTTTTGCCATGGCTTCCAAAAGCAATTATTGCAGTTACTCTCTATTGCAAATTCAACATCTTTATCCTTCCAATATTTTTGAACCGGAAATACTGTTATTCCATTATCTACTAAGTCAAACCTTCCTGTTCTCCAATTCTTGAAAATCTTATTTCTCATTTTATGCTCTCCATAATTGGCACATTGAGTAGCTATTTCAAAATCAGTAGAGAACCTATCACATCTCTCTTTTTCATCATACCTATACCCAATTTTCATTTCAATTGGATTTTTACATAAATAAGGTCGTTCCTTGCTGAATTTTGGTGTCTCTAATGGAATTGCTTCTAAGTCGTGATTTAGATAGAAATATTCAAATATTGGTTTCAACTTCATTTCATCGGTGCAAAATCTTGTCAGCTTATTAGGTATCATTGACTTTCTGTCTATGATACTATCAAATGACTCACCACGAACCCAAACTATTTCCCTACCTATATGTTGCTCTAAATCAAAAATGGTTTTAATTATAATCGGATCTTCTGTTGTCCCTATAAATTCACCCCATCTTTCAGTGTAATTAGACAACCTGTCATTTGCCATCTGCATCAACTTTTTGTCCGGATGAGACAGCCTATAATCGTCAGCACAAACTAATGAAAATATCTCAATATCACTCGGATAATGAGCAGCTATGTAAGCAGATGATTTACCACCTGACACACTGTTTGCTGTTAACTTTTTCATAATGATTAATTGTTAATGATTGAGGGATTTGGTGATCTGTGATCTGGTGAGCCTAACATTCGATTAAACCCCATTGAAACGGGGTTTATCTCGGTGTTATAAACAATTATTTAAGCTCTGGTGTGGTTACTTTAACTTCTAATCCTGTAACCATTGGCGTGGTGTATTCAATATCCCACCCACACTTTCCGAGTTCTAATAATCGTAATTTCATTTCATTAACCCTTTGTTGTCTTATTATAGCTTCGTCAAAAGCTGCATTAGAAATAAATGTTCTAATCTCAATTTCGTAGTTATTTATGGTTTGGTTCAATTCACCAATTTCTGCATAAGCAGCTTTAAATTCATCCCTACGCTTCTTTGACTTGTATGGTTTCCGCATAAATAACAGTTAGCCTAGCTGTGCAAAATTGTCGGGATTACCGTGCCATGTCATCATGCATTTTTTGCAGTGATGATTGTTGTCTACTGCGGAAAATATATCCGATGAATCACAGTTTGGGCATTTTATGACCTTCGTTGCTTTAGGCTTTGGCGGTGGTGGTGGATTCTGCATTCGTGGAACGCTGCCCTTTTTCACCTCTTCTTTTCTTAGGATGTGTAGCATTTCATTCAATGTATTGGCGAAAAATCCAATAATAAGCGAAACTGAAATCCAAACCCATACCGAGCGAAATATTTCTAAATGTATTGGCAGGATTATACCCGCGAAACCAACACTAAACAGTATCCATTTTATAAATCTATTCATGACTTTTTTTATTTTGTGATGTGGTGATTTACTCTTCATCTCCCGGATAAGGATTTACACCTTTTCTTTTGCATGGATCAGCATTACAGTGCTTGCAGTAAGTGTCTGATACATTCTTCCTTGGCTTACCAGTTGAAGTGTATTGTTTCTTAATACGTTGACCTTGTTCAATAAGCCATCTACCAAGATCTACTAATTCGTCAGGGGTGGAAATTGAGCCAAATGAGATATCAAGATTGACAATATCGTAAGGCTCACGATGTTCATCTTTTGCATGTTCATCAACTGTAATTTCCACATCATTAATAGTTGGATGACTGATTTCTTCTTTAATTATCCCCATTTTTCTATTTATTTTTTATCACAGATCACTAAATCACTCCATCACTGATTTTTTATCTCTTCCCATACTCTCAAACACCGCACACAAAAAATCGTAGAACTCGGCGAGCCGCTGATACTGGTGGATGTTTTGTTCGTTTAGGATCATGCGTAGGGTGGTGAGGAGGAGCTTGATGTCGTTGGCGTAGGACTTGACGGTGGTTGGGTCAAAGTTCGATAGCAGGTAATCCAGGGAAAAGGAGTTTCTGCCACAGCTGAGCAGGTACTGCTGGTTTCCGGCGGATGACATGGAGGTGAACACTTTCTCCAGCTTGCTCACAAACTCCTGGCTTTCTTCTGTGTCGATAGGCCTCACCTTGGAGGCGAAGGCTTTGGCTCCTTCGTTTAGGTAGACCTTGGTTTCTACTAGTCTGTGCAGGATATCTTCCTGACGGTGATGCTCGTAAATGTCGAAAATTGTCGTTAAGTTTGTCATCGTTATTTTTTGTTAAGAATGAAAATTTATTTTTCGCCCTCGGTACGGGAATACCGAGGGTTTTTTGTTTTATTATTGCTCCTGTTTTTAGATTTTTTGGGAGCAATAAGGTTTTATCTATCTAAGTTGCTCCAAATTGAATACTGATCCTTTGTGGACTTTGCCATTTTATTGGCGACACCTTTAAGCTCCTCGTTGATGTCATTAAGTTTTATTACAATAGGATTATCCTTTTGCTCTTCTAACATCAATTCCTTTGCCTTTAATAACTCTTTCTTTCGGGATATCAGTTCTCGTTGCTTGTTTGAGAAATTAATCATCAGGTAATCGATCTTTTCCATAACCCAGATCTTAAAATCAAGATCTAGCCACATAGCAAAGTCAATAGCTAACCATCTGTGCATCCAAGTACCCCCTTCATTCCCAGGAATAGTGATCAAAATGGGTGTTCCATTCGCACCTTTGACTACTTTATCAGGAGACAAATTGCCGAATCCAGCAATCAAAGGTGAGAAATCCGCACCTTTAAACTCTCCAATCGCCCTTTTTGAAAGCGCTTCTATGAATTTTTTGGTCTCTTCACGCCTAGTGAAGTCCACAACTCGCTTTCCGTACACTGCTGCCATCTCTGTGGCATTTACCATCATATCCCCACCTAGCAGGAATTCGATTTGTTTGTCTTGGTAATCATAAGTAAGTCTTTGCATTTTCTTTATACTGTTTTTACTGTTTTTACTTTCGTTACTACAAAGGAAGTATTTATTTATTTAAAAACAAATTAGTAAGTAAAAATTATTTTTACTTTATTTGTAGTAAATAAAACAACCGTATATAATGACTGCTATTACATTAAAGAAGTTACCGGATGAATTACATCGAGAAATTAAAAGGCTTCAACTGGATTATGAAGATGAGGGGATCAAGAAGTCCCTGGAAGAAATATATATCGAGCTAATCCAAAAAGGGCTTGATACTTCGAAAAAAGAAAAGCCGTCTCCCTGAGGCGGTTTTTTTTGTTTTGTGGGGTATTTGATTCATTGCTCAGTATTATTTTGGGTAAATGTTCACTAAAACAAAACTGCATAAAATATAGTTGACAAACAACATTTTTCGGTATATAAATTACATTTTTTTGATATGTTGTATAATTTATATTATATTATCTTTTTACAATTGATTTTTTAGGTGATAGAATTTAATTATAAGTGAATTTACCTATTCTTTTACTTCATCTGGCTAAGTAGTTTTTTCACTTCTTCCAGTTGTCTCTTTTTTATCCGCATTCTGCGCTCTCTGTCGGCCCTTAGGTGTGGCTTTTTGTTTTTTTGGAGTTCATTCTCTATTCTCCATACGTTATGCTCCAGACGGGTTTCCATCTTCATAAGCTCGATGGGACCAAGCTTCCTGAGCTTATTCAGCTCCTGCATCTCCTTAAAGATGGGATGCCTGCCCAGGACGGCGCCATGCTCCTTGTAGTGGAGAAATTCGGCTATGATGGCTTTGTTTTCTTTGTAGTTGTCCATCAGTAGCCTGACGGTGGCCACTTGCTCCTCACGGCTCACACAGTCAAAGAGCTGCTCATGCGCGCGGACGTAGTTCCAGTAGGCGGTGATCTTGTCTGCTGCCAGTACCTTGAGCTCAGGCGGACAGCCGGGATCTGAGAGAAAGGGCCAGTGTTCTCTGAAGGTGCCTTTCTCCTGGCGGATGCGCTGCACTTCCCGGAGGCTGATCCCTGACCTGGATGCCAGCTCACGGATTAGGATAGGATAAGCCACCTGATGGTTATACCTGAGCAGTCCTATGAAGGGATGATCTTCCCCGGCATCGGCAGCAAAAAGCCGAAGCCCCTCACTGAGAGGTGCCCCGGCCTTCAGCCATAGATAGGTTGCAGTCTTGTCCATTACTTCTCAAACTTACACTTGTCTGCAAACAAGACCTTAAGTGCCGGCTCCACGGCCTTCCAGCCTGCGTCATTGTTGTTAAGCCACTTTCTGCTTGCTATCACTCGCTTGAGGATCTTAGGGTCAGGATTGGCCCGGTATACGCTGGCGCAGATGGAGCCGCTGCCGTCATTCTTGGTGATGATGGGGCGGTGATTTGGAAATACGGTATTGGCATAGAGCGAATAGACCAGGTGCCCTTCCTTATCACAGCCATAGCGCTCGATGACTTTTGCCAGACTGCTCTTTTCCATCACCACGGGCGTATGGGTGGCATAGTCAAAAGGGTCTTTGACGCCCTGCTTCTTGAGGGCTGTCACGGTGTTCTTGCAGTTGTCTGCATAGATCCCGTTTGCCACGCCTCGCTTGAGGAGCTTGCCGTGAGACTTGAGCGTGATGATGTCTGCAAAGTCCACCGGGCAGAGGGTGTAGATGTCGTCATTGGTCCAGACGAATACATCGCTCACTTTCTTGGAAGCGATGGCTGCCACCATCTTATGCGCCACGTCTATCTGCGGGTTTTTGTCCTGTGGCTTGTGCGGGATATGCACCAGGTCTTTTCCTGCCCATGGGGGCTTGTCTCCTATGATCACAATATTTCCCTCAGGGAAGTGCTTTGCCCAGGCACGTACTGCATAGCGGAGTTCGTCTCCTTTGGCTTTGCTGGCCAGGTAAGGGATAACGATGGAGGTGCGTTGATCAGTGATCTTGTGATCTGGTGATTTAGTGATCTGGTGATCTGTGATCGGGTGAGCGGGAGCATCTGCAGGTTTTGCAGTTGAGGCAGCTTTTTTTTTAGAAGTTGCTTTTGACCCCTTTGGATCTGGTGATTTGGTGATGGAGTGATCTGTGATCTTGTGATCTGGTGATTTGGTGATGTTGTGATCGGTGATTTGGTGATCTTGGGATACCTTATCTGTGACCTGCTCTTTTTCGGTATTTTGTTTTTTGGTAGACATTTTGATTTTTTTTTTGGGATTGAAATAAAAAGCCCTCCGTCCGGATGTCCGGGCCGGAGGGCTACGCCTATTTGTTTGCTAAGCTAGATGCCAGATCCACCGGATCCGCTACCTTCTGTAGGCGGATCGTACACTTCAGGGTCTTCGTTCCTGTAGTGGATCATCTTATTGAAAGACTGCTGCCCGGACGCAAAGGTCATGGTGCTGCTGATTCCCTCGGTATTGTCCTGCCCTGTCACGGACATGAAAAGCGGATTACAAGGCGTGCCCTGTAGTCGCTTACCTAGTGCGTCTCCACATTCCTTGCTCAGGATCAAGAATCCCTCATTGAGGTGCTCCTGTAGCCAGGCGGCGAAGTGTTCGTCATCCCCAGGGCGCTTGCCCTCGAAGTTACTGATCCAGCCTGCCATCTCTTCGCTGGCTTCTCCCTCGGAGGAGTCAAAACGATTGATAGATTTTGGATTCAGATACACTGCCATCCCTTTCTTACCGGCCTTCAGGACGATGTCAGAAGTGGAGACCACGCCGTCTTTCGTTGGCATGGTTTCCACATCTTCAGAGAGGATGAAGATCACGTTAGGCTCCTTTGGTTTGGGAGAGCCTGCCCCCACTCGATTTTTCGGTACTGATACTTTTACGTATGTCATGTTTCCTCCTTTTTTAGATACCAGCTCCACCAGAACCACTACCGAAGTCACTGGCAGTCATGTCAGGGTTGGTACCCTTGAACTGCTGGTAAGTAGTAGATTCACCATAAACTTTAGTGATCTCCGCATGCGGATCGTAATCCTTAGGACAGTGAGCAAATACTGCCTCACCATAATCAAAGCCTACACCCATCCAGTACTCACCAAAGATCCTGGCTTCATAGTCCTGCTTCTGCACGTCATTGATCACCTTGTTAGGTGCATTGATGTGACGAAGTTTCACCATGTTTGCCTTAGGAGTGGCGAACAAGATAGGAGAACCATACATACCGTCCATTTCCGTAAGGATATGTCGGCTGTAGTCGATTCTATCAGAACCATAGTCATGATCCTGTGTGCCAGAGCCCGTGCCCCACTTGTTTTTGTAGGCCTCTCTGTACCTCATCCTAAGCTCATAAGAGCAACCTACATTCATAGGCATTGTGCGGAATACAGGCGCCATCCACTTGAAGAAGTCAGAAAAGAATTTCAATACTTCTGCGTCAGTAGCAGTCTTGTAGTCAAATCCATCTCCGTCAAAGAATCGGATATTGTCCGGATTACCTCCTGATCTGTTGGTTGCAAGGATGGTCTCAAGGCCGTCCATGGATTTCTCCGGAGCCTGACCCGCATCACCTGCAGTCACACCAGACCAGTCTAGTTCTTCATACTTTCCTTTGAAGATCATTCTCAGCTCGATGTCTTGCATTAATTGAGGATAGATCAACTTCTGCCAGATGTAGTAGAAGATTGGCATTTGATCCACTGCCAAGTTTTCCCTGTACATATCAAAGATGTACGAGGTAAGCACCTCAGAAGGCACGATAGGCACGTTGATCTTGTGACGACGGTTCTGGATTTTCAACGGTCTGAACTTGGACTTACCAGACGGTGTCCATTTGTTGCTGAACTGCTGAGATACAGAAGTGATCAAAGCTTGAACAGCCCTTCTCTCTGTCACGGCTTGCGTCTCTGTGAAGTACTGCGAACTGGTGAATCCCTGGAACACGGTATCCAGCATGGCGAAGTTATTCGCTCCCTGGCTTAGGTAGGTTCCAAATTCCTGCATCAAGTCTGCCACGTCTATAGTGGCCCCTTCTGCCATGTATCCGTTTTTCAGGAAGTCAGAAAGCTGACGATAATGAGGCTTGCTCATGTCTACTTTCATAATGGACCTTACACCCTCTTTCCTGGGAATGGCGGCGGCCACCGGTGGCACTTCGGGTTCCGGAGCACTGCTGAGCTGCACGATGCTCGCTTGCAGTGTTTTCTTGTCTTTCTGCGCCTGGGCTAGCTGTGCCTGCAGGGCTGTTAGCTGCTCGGTATTCTGTGCTGCATTGTGATCAGTGATGGCGTCGATAAGCGGTTGCGGATCTGTGCCAGCCTGATTCATGGATGCCTTGAACTTGTCAACGAATGGCTGACCGAGCACATCGGCAATGACTTGTCCCTGCTCTTCAGAGAGGGTAAGATTGCCGGACTCATCTTTCCCAAACTCTTTGAGTCCAAGAAGTCCGAGTACGATGGCTTGCATTTTTTTGAACATCGGAATAAAAATTTATATGAATTGTTTTGCGTGAGACTTTGCTAGGGCTATGTCTATAGCCGTTGATTTACTGCCTACCTTGTCGATCAGCCCTATGTTTAGAGCATCCTGTGCGAAGTAGGTCTTGCCGTTAAGCACTCCCTTTGCAGAGAGATCTAGCTTACCGGACCTGTTTGTTTTGATGGCATTTTGGAAGCTCCTGGCAAGTGGATCCAGTTCGGTTTCCTTGATGAGTTCGTATTTCCCCTCAAGTGCCAGGTGAAAGGCTTCATTCTTGTTTTCGCTCTCTGAGCTGTAGATGTGATGCACTTTGATGCCTTCCTTTTCGTAGTAGCCCTGCACATCGTGAAAGGTACACATCACACCAATGGAGCCTACTTCTGAGCTGATGCCATTGTCTGCCACGATGTAATCACAGACCGAAGCTGCCCAGTAGGCCGCCGAACAAGCCATGTCTACAGAAGCCACCACGGGCTTGCCGTTGGCTTTGGCGAGATTGACAGCGTCCACTATGGGCGCTATGGCATCCACACCACCCCCGCCGGAGTCTATGTCCAGGACGATGGCACCAATATTCTTGTGCGTAGCAGCTGCTCTGATGTATTCGGCGATCTCCACCATTCCATATTCGCACAGGGTGCCGTATTTCATCATACTCCCCTTGATGGGAATCATGGCCACGGAGCCTTCAGGAGCACCATCATAGATACCGCCGGAGGCCTGCTCTTCTTCCTCTTCATCATCCAGATCCATCATCAGGCGGGAACTTTCCACACCCGAAATGCTCATGGTGGAGAGGTTGATAGCCCTTTTTTGTCTGGAATTTCTATCCACCTTATTGAGGACATCAGAAGCCTGCATTCCCAGACCAAGAGCGATCTCCGGACGCATAAAATACTTGCCCCGGAGGATCTGATTCATTAGTAGAAATTGCCAGTTAGCTGCTAGACGTGTCATAGTAGTACTTGTTTGATACAAGTTTACTATGAGACACCCAAAACGTAAAGGACAGCACTATGCCAGGAGATTGGATCTATCGAGTCTTTCCTGCTCTGTGAGAGCGCCAGAGTGGTAGCCAAAAGCCAGGATCCTGTCCGATCCCTCAGAGGAAACCGTCAGGTCTGCGGATGGCACCACCGCTTCCTCACCTATATACACCCCATCCTTATAAGTCTTCACCGTCTCAGCCACCGGATCGATGTACTTCAGGACACCTTCCCCGTTTCGGATTTCGAAAAGGGAGTAAGGGGAAGCAATATTGATAAGACCCGGAGCGGAGTAGATGTCGGCAGGGCGGGTGACGGGGGAGCCGGAAGTGGCGATGTAGGAGGTCATCACCTCACCCTTAGTCAGCTGGACGCCAAAACCAAACATAAAGGAATTTTCAAATCCAGAAACAGTGTAATCAAACATTCTAATGTAAGGAGATGAGGAACCAACTTCGGAAAAATGAAATACAGAAGTTCTATACCAATCATTTTTTATTTTTTGAATAGACCCTTTATCACTGTCATAAACAGGCAAAATAACACCCAAATTAACATCGAAATTAACGCCAACCCATTCGCCATTCAAATTATAAAAACGGATAAAATTTTGATCATGATCGCCCGCTTTATTAAATAAACTAAAATTATAAAAAGATTCCTCATTTAAATTTAATTCCTCGTATCTTAAATTAACAACACCCGTTCCAGCTTGTAATTTCTGTGCGTTTAATAAACCTTCAGGTGATTGTTCACCGTCAGTTATAGTAATGTTTGAAAGCCCAGTATTTAAGTTTAAATTTGAACTATTCTCTATTAAATTAGTTCCTTCAACCTCCAAATCAACCCCCAGATATTTCCCCACATCCGCAGGATCATAAGTAAACCTCGGTCCACCAGTTAAGCCTGTTTTCAGTATTCCATTCTTATCAAATGCACTGCCATTTTCTCCTCCTGAGGAGATGATGTCATCACCCACGAGGCTGTATATCTTCTTATCCTTGTGAGCAAAGGGTACATTGATCATGTCCCAGTCAAAAGCCAGGACCTTGTCCACTATTGGTTTCACGTCCGTAAGCCGGGCGCCCATGGTGCCGTCGGTGGCTTTTACCCTGGCATAGGCGTCAAATAAGGCGTTTCCATATTTGTCGGAGAGTGTTACAAAACGAACACCTCTGAATAACACCCTGCCAGGGACCGGCTCCGGGTCTGGGTCGGGATCTGGATCTGGATCCGGGTCCGGGTCAGGATCAGGCTCCACGTACTCATAACAACCTATCCCGGGCGTTCCGGGCACATCGTTTCCATCCAAGTCAAATTCCAAATCACTGTCCGTACCTGCAGCGATAAGTGCGGAACCTTCAGCAGGTCGGTAGTTTTTACCAGCCATGTCTACAAACATCGCTGACTGCAGTGGAGAAAGACTGGTGATCACAAATCCACCTCCGGAACCGATCAGGTTCCCATATACGGTATTGATAATGGTGGTGGATGATCGCCTGTCTATGGTGCCGGGCACAGTGCAGTTCCTGATGATGGTGCCTGAGGTGTCACTGAAGACTACTATCCCGGGAGAGTCTCCCAGGTTACTCATTTCAATAAGGGTGTCTTCCATCCCTTCGTGCAGGTGCAGCCCATAACTGGATCCACTTGAGTTGATTACATCTATATTAATGAAGAAATTATTTTGAGGCGTTTTGTCGCCTCCATTGCTCACTACCTGACATATGCTTCTTGTACATCCATCTATCAGGATGTTTTTGAAGCCGGAATTCTTGACTCTGTAGCTGTCGTCCAGCCCATTATGCGAAACATGCCGGAAGGGATTCATTGCATCTCTATAGCCTTTCAGGTAAGCCCATTCTATCACGTGCTGCTCTGCCCTTATCTGCATCCCTAAGCCACGCTGATTGTCGCTGACTTGTTGATCTATATATTTTAGATCAACATATGGGGCATTGGCAGGGCTTAGGGGTGTTTCTGTGTCGGTAAGCGTGGTGTAGCATCGGAAATTTCTTCCAATAATTCCCCCTCCTTCAAGTTTGATGCCCCTGTATTTGCTGTCGTAGGTTTCTATATCCTGAAACACAGCCTCTATGTTTCCTGCTCCTACAGATCCGGGATTGTTTTTCACCCAGAAAAACCCATCTTCCCATTCTGTGACCATGGAGCATTTCAGCCTGTGAAATCTAAGCCCCTTGCCATACATTCCTACCTGGTAAGGATACCAAGATCCATCACCATCAAATGTGGTCTCAATGTCCATTATCCGGACATTATAAGCTACCCGTTCTGGATAATCCCCTGCAGTAACAGTAGTTCCATTGAGCGTAGAATCAGAAACATCACAAAAACGTTCACTGGTAGCATTATTGCTCCCATCTATGATGGGCCTGGCACCTTTCCCATATGCCCCTAGCGTGATGTAGTCCGGTCTTGATCCACCCACTAGCGGATTCCTTACCTTTGTCCAGTCTTCAAAGGTTTGGCCTCGCTTCCAAAGGTAATATTTCCCCGCTGTGCCCCACTCTATCAAGTCTCCTCCATAGAAGTGATTGCTCCATCCTCGGTAAGGATCTGCCCTGGTACCGGATCCATTCGTGCCGGTAACGGTACTGTCAAAGAAAACACAGTCTGCAGCTGCTATTCTGTCCACCTTGCAAATGGTGTCTTGGTAATAGGTTTCAAAGAGCTTCACCCTCACGGTGAGTAATCTCGATGCCGTAAAGAGCGAGGCATCATCTATGAAAAGCTCACCCGTACCATGCCCAATCGAAAATGCACCGTCTGAATTACCCCCGATGATGGAAAAGGTATAGGAACCATCCATTACAGAGGTGCCAAACCTTCTGTTGTAAAACTTCTGATGAGACCATAGGAAGTTTACTTTGCCTACGTTATCATCATCTTCACAATTGTCCGGCAGGATGTAATATTGATGATATACATCAGCAGAGGAGGCTATCTCTGCCACCGTTCGGATGTCGTCAGTATGGGTGATCGGGTGTTTGAAGTTCATAGTTACAGGGTGCTAAATACACGGTCTTCATCGTCTCCGGTGTCGCAGCCAAACATGGCCACGGGAAATCCATTCATAATGGTCCAGCCCATTGCTGCTATTTTATTAGCGGTAACGGGAGTGAGTGTTTCGTAAGATTCCAGGTCTGAAGTCCGGAGAATAAAGCCATCTGCACCATATAGATACAGGTAATCGCCAATCACAGACATCCCGGAAGTCTCCTGATCAGGATCGTCAGGAGTGAGTTTCTCTGACCAGGTAGTCCCTTTATCCTCACTTACAGTGATGTATCCGGCTGAGGACACCCCTCCTCTTCTGAGAATGATCTTTCCTTTGAAAAAGGTGACGCCGTGAAAAATCCGATTGGTAGGTGGAGAAGTGGCTGTGTAAGTCACTCCAAAATCATCTGAAAGCTGCACACGGTCTGTTCCGTCTTGAGAAACCATCACCACCTGCCCATCGCTGTAGTCTATCCCCATGTGATCGTTGGCTCCGTCTGCAGTAGCAGCTGTCCAGCTGGCTCCATCATCTGTGGAGTAGAGCGCTTCACCAGACCGGGCGCAAGCTACCCACTTTCCTAGCGCAATGTGCTTGACGGAAGTAAGTGTATAAGTACCTGGGGCGGTGATCGTTGAAAATGTAATTCCACCATCTGTACTTCTTCTTATATTGCCAGGACCTCCGGACCTGGCTACCAAAATGATTGTTCCCTGATCCGAAATATCCATCCCGTAATACTCCAAGCTACCCGTTGCTCCACCTTCTATGAATAACTTACCATCTTGTGATACATAGAACCTATTTCCAGTCCCATTACTTGAAATGGCATAAAAGCAACCCCTTCTACCTATTATTTTTCTAAAAGAAACCTCTTTTGTGTCTGCCGTCTCGGAGAAAGTGAAAGCCCTGGGCTTTCTTCCCTGGATGGCAGAGGCTTCATATTTGAAAAGATCTGCCGATGCCAGGAATTTCATTGATCCTTTGGTAGGCGTGGCATCCCGCATGATCTCCCATGCGTCTATGTCTTTATTCTTTTCAAACTGAAGGCTATTGAGACCGGTACCCTGTAGGGCTGAGCTTGGAAGTTTGTCTTCCTCATCCTCGATGGCTGCCAGCTTATCCACGATCATGGCCCCCGTGTCGGGAGAGCCTGCCGGCCCCTGCTCTCCTTGTGGTCCCTGAGGCCCTTCGGGAAGAGGTTCGTCTGTATTGTATTTGTTCAAAATTATGTCTTTGAACATCTGCGCCACCATGGTTGGGTCGATGGTGTTTTCCTCGGTCTTGTTACCGATGACATTCGCTTTTGCGATTAACTGATTGTCTGATAGAGCTGTCATGATTTCTTAGGTGAATTCCTGAGTGAACTCAGGTGTGAAGATGCCCGTTCCGCTGACATTCACCAGTCGGAATGGATAAGACCAGAATTTATGGGTGAATTGAAGATTCTTTTGGGATAGGCTGTGGTCTTCCGTGAATCTGACGGGATGATCCACGCTACCTATTATAAGTGTGGGCTTGCCATCTGAGAAGTCTATCCGGACAATCACGGGATCTGCAATAAGCCTGCGCTCACTGAGCCAGGTGCGGAAGCTGCTGGTATAGCTCCTCCCGGCTTTGCCATAGTCTTCGCTAATGCTGAGACTGGGAGGCTTGCTGATGGCCAGCTCCTGCCATGCTGCAGAAACCAACACCCCTCCGGAAGGACTAGACATGAGCTGGGCCACTTCATCTATAGATGCGTAACGCACTCTGCATATGTGATTAAGAGAACCTAGCATATATTTTATTTTTATGGGTAAAATCCCGATTTTTACGAAATGTTTTTTCGCTTAATTGACTAAAATGTTTTGCATACCTGACTCAATTTTCTCATTTCTATAGTACGCCTTCCTTGTAAGCATTCCACATCGCTCCTTGAGCAGTCGCAACTCTTCCCGATACTCTTTCTTCTTAAGTGTCTCGTGGTCATGCATCAAGTTGGTAAGATTGCGTGAAATAATGAAGGACTCTATTATATGCTTCTGCAGCAAACCCAGCTTTTTGCCCTTCAGGTAATACCTGTCAAAGTCTATATTGAAGAATACTTCCAGCAGATCATTGATCCTAATGAGGTCTTCCCTGGAATAACGCATATAGTAGTTAGCGGCGTTTTTTAGGCCGTCAGATTTGGGTAGGGTGAGATTGACCGCCTCTGGGATGGGTTCCGGCTTCTGACTGGTGTAGCGAACGAAACTGCAAAGGATCTTACCAAAATCACTGGCACGACCTATGCCATAGTTCCCGGATTCATCTTGGGTGAAAAGAAAATCAAAATAGGCACGGAGCAGGGGCTTATTGATTACGAGCTGAATGTCCATTGTTTTTTTTAACAATTTAACCATTTCTCCCAACCATCGCAAATCATTCTCTTTTTGCGAAATTTATTTTTTTTTCTTTTTTCCAAACAGAATAACTTGAGTAAGGCTGGAAATTTTTGTAACCATGTAACCTTGTATCTTTAGGTGTCTATCTTATTGATTGTCAGTGTTTTAAAAAGTTACATTCTTAAAAATCATTTTGTGCCGTGGTTACAGATTTTTGTAACCGAAAAATTGGAGATTTCAGGTTACAAACTTTTTTGTAACCTTGTCTCCTAGGAAACAAAAAAAATAAGCTGTTTGTAACCTTGTAATTATTTGATTTTCAGGGGTATTATAATAGTTTTCTATCTTTTAGATACAGAGTTACAAAAATTTAGTGTAAAATATAAATTATAAGGTGCAGGAAAAAGCATACAAAAACGGGTCTCCCCTAATGAGAATACAAAGCGGCGTCCCTGCGTGGTCTGGTGATGGGTTGACCTGGTGATAAGTGAGCGGGGCTTTGGTGGTTTGTAACCGGGCTGAGCTGTGTGGCGGGACCTTGGGTTGATCAGTACGACTGTGAGGGATTGGGCTGGTGATGAGGGGTTACTGGGTTACAGGATTTTTGGGTGATTTGGAGGGGTGAGGGGGAGGGATGCAAAAACACCTGCAGAGGGTTCTGCAGGTGGGTTGTGTGTTTTACTGATTTATGGTGCGCCTGGTAGCTTCCACCTCTTCATCTGTGAGATGGCGGTGGGGATGATGTCGGTCATAGATGGCCAACAAGCTTCCGAGGTGCTCCATGAGCAGTGCGACGGTCTGCCGGTCCTCATGATCCAGTACCTCTGAGAGTGGCGTATCCAGGGAGCAGGCGGTGCTGATCCGGACAAGTGCCATCAGTGGTGGTGTGAATGATCCGTGGATGCTGCGAAGGTTCTCCACGGCTCTGCCGTAGTCTTCTGTGATGTTTGCTTGTTCTGTGTAAGTCATTTTACAGAATGTTTAGATAATAGGCTGAAAAAGAAAACGGCTCAGCCTTTCCCGTTGACTTACACCTAAGAGGCAGCAAACCTATTACAGGTTTGCACGGGGGTACTGAGCCGAGTATATAAGAAAGGCCCGGGCATAAAAAATGCCTGCAGCGCTATCACGGCAAGCAAGATACCTGCCTCTTAGAATGTAAGTCGCTGCTAATATACGGACAAAAGAATTCTTATACTGCGATGAAATTCATCTCATATGTGATTCGTTACTGACTCATTTCGGGTTTAAACAGTTCCGGTTGTTTTATAAGCTCTTTATCAATAGAGCTGAGTTGAGTGCTTACCGTTTTCCTCCTGTTCTGTAGTTCCTGCAGCTGTTTGTATTTTACGTCCTCTTCTTTCAGCGATTCCTTGAGCGTGTGGATCTGCGTATCTATTTCCTTACGCTGTAGCAGGAGCTCCTTACGATTGGTGATGGTGCCGTGAAAGTGGTCATACAGCAAGTTGTAGCAGGTTTCTTTGTATTTATTGAGTTCTTCGCTGTCAGATCTGAGAGAAAATATCCATCCGTAGACGTATTTTTCAGGAATGCAGGTCATTTTTCGGAGTTGATTATTGCCTTTTTCGCCTACCTGCATGTGCTGTATAGCACATGCAGGTCCTAAAATCGGGTCTTTTTTTACGTTTCTATAGGACCTGTCCGCGTTAATATTTAAAGCTTTACAAATCGGCTTTAATGCTATCCAGTAAGTACCATCTACATTTAGGAAGATGATGTTTTTACCATTGAAGGATAAGAATTTTTGATGCGTATTCATGATTTTAAGGGGTTTTGGTTGTTTAATTTGTTTTTGGTATTGGATCTAAGTTTACACCTACAGGGAGTATTTGAATTTATCCCCACCATTTGGTGTGGATATTTCCGAGTTATCTCCTCCATATGGAGGGGATAACGCTTCTTTATTGTTGCTTTTTGGAGTCAATAAAAGAGCTTCAATAAATTTTTTAGTGTGATCGGCTTTAAGAAAAAAATCAATTCTCTTATCAAAAATATTAGCCATCTGGGTGGCGTTAACCATTACACTGTCATTGCCTGATGGGAGGAAGTCTACTTCCTTTTCTTCGTAAATAAATTTTATAACTTTCATTTTGATGTTTTAGGTTTTAAATTACTCGTACCTGCATTTGCTGTATAGCAAGTTCAGATATATTATTTGGTCTGTTTTTTACTATTTTTGGCTACCTGCATTGGCTGTACAGCCAATGCAGGTCCTATAATTGGGTCGTTTTTAGCTTTTTTGGACGACCTGGTTTTCATTATTCTCCCACCATTTGGGTGGAGAATAAATTTAAATGAGCACCATATGGTGCTTGATTAGCTTTTGAATGAACACTATTTGGTGGTCGATCAAGTTTTGATCGCCTGCCAAATGGCAGGCGATTAGCTCCTGTTTTGCTCTATTATATCGTGGCGGATGTGCCACGATATTAAATAAACCAAATAGCGACCAGAACGCCTCCCATCATGGTAGCGAAGAGATCCATCCAGTTTTCTAAGGTTATGGTCTTGTTGCGACCGTAGTCCCAGACTTCTTTCATGATGCCTATTTCTGTGGCGTTTCGGATCATCTACCAGGGGCTGTCTGTGTAGAATAGTGCCAGCGCAGCTGCTACAGCTCCTAGAGGGAAGTGAAGCAGGATCTTCTCAGCGTGTGGGAACAGGTGTATGATGGTGCTGATTGTTTTTTTCATGATGATTTAGTGATGATGTTATTTTGTGATGTAGTGATGTGGTGATCGGTGATGGAGTTTAATTCTATGTCGCTGCTGACTTCATTTCCCCAAGCGCCCCATCCTGATCTTTTCTGCCTAGCAAATAGTTCAATTTTATCACCTGGAGATACTTCTTCTATAAGATTGTAGAAATACTCAGGTTTTTTTGAATGCTTAGGAGCTCCATTTTCATAAGTTCTCTTTACATTATGCCAGGTGCTTCCTATTGATTTGTCTGCTTTAAGATTTCCCTTTCTAGCGAAAATCAGGTATTCAGTGGTTATCCTGAATGCTCCTCCTAGACCTCCCCCCATTCTATTCTTGGCCCATACAATAGTTGTTGAATATTTAAACCCCCAACTTTCTATAATTTGAAATACTTTCGGTAAATGGGAATTAGTTACCCAAATATACAAATGGGCGTTTTTAGCTGAAATGGATTTGACATCTAGATTTTTTATAGATTCAATTGTCATTGATGGATAACTAAGTGATCTGCTTTTGTTAGAATGAGGCACAAACACTTGAGTTCCATTTTTCAGAACGTATCCACCTATAGGTCTTCCTGCTTTAATGTTCCACGGTGGGTCTGCATATATCACATTGTATTTTTTCATGATTTCCAAAGGTTTTTGATGTGATTGATGATTGATTGGATGTGGTCGTAGGAGTCCCAGTATATCTGGATGCTTACTTCTCCTCCGAAGATGGCTATGAGCAGGATGGTGCCGGTGGTGGCCAGGAGGGAGAGGTAGATGTAGATTTCGAAGATATTGGCGAAGAATGCTTTTACTCTTCGCCTGGGGAATAGCTCATGCCTAATGTTTCTTAGGTGTCGCTTGATGTCTGATTCGAACATGGTTTATCTTTTTTTGTAGACAGGCCATTTTGCTTTGTGGGCTTTTTGGTAGGCCTTTGCCGGGTTTCTTGGATTGTTTTTGTATGGCTCTGTTCGGTAGCTTGCACAGCTGCTTAGTAGGAGGATTGCGATAATGAAGATTGCTTTTTTCATGGGCTTAGGGATTTAGTGATCTTGTGATTTGGTGATCTTGTGATTTGGTGATCTGGTGATCTGGTGAAAGGTAAAAGGATAAGACAATCATGCAGGCTATCAGAAAGAACTGCAGAACAACGAAGGCGATGATTGCTGCCAATGCTTGTAGCGCATCATCTGAATCGGTTATTTTGGGATTGTTTTTCATGGGGTTAGGGGTTACAGGGTTACTGACTTTTTGGATTGGACTGGGCGGTGAAGGAGGCGATGGTTTTCATGTAATCTACCTCTGTTTTGGCCAGATCTATTAGTGTTTTGACGTTGGCGTTGATCTCCTTGGCTTGTTCCAGGTATTCCGGTTTTTTCTGGATATTCTCTATGTTGTCCATCAGGATGGCTTCTATCTTGGATCCTGATCGCTGGATGAGAGGGACAGGGGCAACTTTTACTAATTCACCCCCTTCTACTACTTGAATTCGTTCCATTGACTCGGCCACATCACCTGCCAGAATAACGATGTCCTGGCTGTCCAGGGTTAGCTTGAGTGTCTTGTCTCCCATTGCCCACCTGATCAGGCGTCCGGACTTTCCGTCCAGACTGATGTTTTTATTTTTCAGACTGTTTAGATAGGTTTCCATTTCGTAGATTTTCATTGATTTTTCTGTTTAGAATGATTTGATTTCTTTTGATACTGATTAGTTTGGGATGTTTGAGCAGCTCTTGTCTGAGTTCCTTGTCTTTTGGGGAGAGGTATAGGGCTATCATTCCGTCAGGAAGATTGAGCGCTCCTGAATTCTTCTCCATGTGTTCTGCTCTGCTGATAGGCTCCCAGTTTTCGGGAGCTGCATTCATGCTGTCCCCATCTTTTGCTCTGAGGATCTTTCCCTCAGGGACTGGACCATGGAGCTCTTCCCACCTGACCACATGGAGCATTTGCCAGTTGGCTTCTGAGATCCTAATCCACTGGTAACTGATTCCCTTACTGTCTTCACGAACAGAGATAGCTCCATCCTCCTTGGTGTTGTGGGGTTTGTTTCCTTTATGGAATCGGGTGGGCTTGGTTTTCTCTATCTGCTCCGGCGTCATGTAATCGGTCTGCTTCTTGCCTTTGTTGAAAGCTTCCTGGCCTTTCTTGAAATAAGAGCGCTGCTTGTTTCGCTGAATTACTTCTTCCGGGATCTCCAATTCCATGGCTTTGATTCGTCCCATTACCCCGGTGTAGCTTCTGTTCATGTCTGAAGCAAGGGATTTGATAGGGAGCTTGAGATAATGTTCTCGGATGTACTTGTCTTCCTCAGCCGTGAATGTGGTGGTGCCTACGGGGTTGCCTCGCTTTGCGTCACTTACGCTTTTGGGTGTTTTCAATCCATGTTTTTTTTGATACCTATGGACCACACCTTTCCCTACACCAAAGTGACGGGCCATTTCATTCCCGGTCATGTGCTGGTGGTTCTCCCGGATAAATGCTTCTATTTCCGGTGTTATCTTAGTCCTTTGCATAATTTCTTCTTCTAAGCTGTATGGTGGCGTCCATGTCCCAAAATTCTACAGGACCGATGCCGGGAAAATGAAACCATTCGTATGCCCGTACTTCGGGATTGTCCAGGGCATTGAAGAGGATTAGAAGTCTGTCTCCATCCTGCTGAATCACCCGGCCCTCCGGGATTAGCCCTGTGTATTGTCGCTGTGCGCATGAACTGGTTACCATTACTATTAGCATCAGCCAGATAATTATTGCTATAAGGCTGCTTGTGAAACATCCGGTACTTTGTTTATTATTGCTTTGCATGATTTTTTGGGGTTTAGTGATGTTGTGATGTTGTGATCTGTGATTTAGTGATTTGGTGATCGGTGATCTGGTGATCGGGTTAGGGGTCGGGTTTGGGGCTGTTGTTTAGGTAGCCGTTTAGCCTGGCGTCTACAAGGGACTCCATTTGTCGGGAGGCGTCCAGACAGGCTTTTCGTTCCGACCATAATTTTGGGTTGGCTTTACCCATGGCTTTGGCTTGCTTGCTTAGGGCAAAGAATCTGGTTTGTTCTTCTCGCATGTCTTTGACTGCTATCAGGAAGCTGGTGTCTACTGTGATTTTCATGATGTTTCTGCGATGTTTAGTTCTGGTTGTAATAATATCTTTCCTTGCTTGATCATCCGGCTAAGCCAGATCTTGTCTGTCTTGTCGGATACCACCCGGGTAATGAGCCCGGTACCGTTTTCTAGTTTCTGGAAGTACACCATGTTCATTCTTCTGGTGTTTCGAACCGGGTCTATGAATTCCTTCATAGATGCCGCTGTTTTGAGTTTGAGTGGGATTTCTTCATACATATTAAAATGCTTCTAAGGCTTCTGTGTCGTCTCCCGGTGTCAGGTTTTCATTACCTGGTGTGGGAGGGATCTTGACTGCTGAAGGTGTTTCGGTGTTTCCCTCTTCTCCTGAAGAACTGATGTAGATCATCTCCATAGAGGTAGGTGTGCCATTGACGTCTATCTTTCTGATTATCCGGCCTGATGCGTTGTGGAACTCTTCCGGATCCAGCTCATAGCCGTAATACCTTACCCAGGCTCTTAATGCTTTTGTGAATTTTTGTGATGTCCACTTACTGCCAGAAGTCTTGATATAATCTTCAAAAGCGTATTTTTTAGTCACGAACTCATTTAGCCTGTCTGCGAGGTAAGTGTCTCCCCACTCATGGAAGGCGGGCCCCATTTCTGAAAGAAGGTTTCTTTTCTCCACATTCTCCATCGGCGGATCTATCTTGCTGTGCTGCATGTACAGCTGACAGCACTGGATCATGAAATTGTAGAAGTCGTTCCACTCCTCTGCTGTGTAATCCGGGCCAAGGATGTTTTTGCCAAATTCCTCCCGGGGATTACGGCTTTCATTGAAATATCCGTCTTTGTTTTCGTGGTAATAGTCTGCGAAAACACAATACAGGATCCTCCTGAGCGTAGAGCTGTCTATGTTCCTTAGTGGGAAATTGGAACTGAAAGCAAACTTGGGAGACTCTTCGTAAGGGATTTCATAGGACTTATTGTTCTTGGGGTTGACGATCATGTTTCCGGTGATATCGGAAAAGAAAACATCAAACTTCAGGTACTGATTGGCATCATCTACAAGGATGTAATCTGTATGAATCGTTACCCGGTCATACATGTGCGGATTCTCTGTCATCTTGGGGTCACGGCCTCTAAGGGTCACTGATTTCATGAACCTACTTACCGAACCCATGGCGATGGACTTACCCGAACCGCCGTGAGATTCTCCTTCGTCTGAAATGCGATGATCCATGGTATAGATGGCCCAGGGACGGGAAGGATCCTTGTACCTGTGAAGCAGATAACCGAGTACATACATCTTATTCACGAGGTGGTGCTTTTGCTCCAAGATCTCTTCTTTGTCCAGGTTAGGCCCGGCGATATTGAATAGATTCTCCTTTTTGTATTTGGCTATTTCCTCGGCTGTTTTGCCTTCCAGTGCATCTTCTAGTTCCTTGCGCCAGTGTGTCCGGCTGGTATTTATCAGGAAATTGAGGAAGGTATTGTCTGTTTTCAGGATGTCAATGTCCCACTGCCCATCATCTGTCTTGGACACCTTGAAGTGAGGGTCTTGAGGCTTGAACCGGTGCTCTATGACCTCATCATGCCAGACGTACTTTTGCACCTCCCCGAGCTTGTGGACCTTTATGGCTTCCTTGCTGACTTCGACTGTTTTGTTTTCGAAGAAAAAGAATTGAGTGTCTTTGTCGTAATCCGTGAAATCTACCTCTGTCATGGGTAGGTTTGACATAGATGCGTCCTTTAGCTGGCTACTTCTGTAGAACACGTCCCTGAGTCCTTCGTCCAGGTATCTGTTTTCAAGAAAATTATTGATATACGTTTTGACTTCATTCACTTCTATCTCCCGAACGATGTTGTCCTGGATCTGAATGAAGATGTAGCCCATCTTTTCATTTTTGTTTTCAAGCCGGTAGAAACCATTATTGGTTAGGAAATTATATAGCCTGGTGTTTTTCTCCTGGAACTTGGACTGCCAGTTTCCGGCCTTGTCTACCCAGTGCACTTCGTCCCAAAAACGATAAGGAATGGCTGTGCGAACAAGTTGCTTGAAATCATAATAGTTGAAGTGCTTGAGGTAATCGCGGACATCTTTGGAGGGGTTGCCTCTTTTGTCCGGGAAACTCCTCAGGTCTTCCGGTAGCGTGATGGTGTGTAGGTCCAGGTGCTCCATGGCCAGCCGGTGGGCTTCACGCTTACCGGTGAAGTCTATGTCTGGCATGTTCATTACCTTTTCGCAGATGGCCTGCAGCTTTTTGAAAAGCTTGTCAGTAAGCTTGGCTGTTTCGGAATTTGGCCAGACTACCTGGTAACTGATCATGGCCAAGTTCATGGCATCTGACCCTCCTGAGCAATAGATGATCTCCGGAAGTTTCTTTTTCTTTTTGGCTTTGGTCTGCTCCTCATCATCTTCAAAATCGTCTGACTCCTGCAGGTCTTCATAGGCCATATTGCAAACGCTCAACCCATGAAGGAAATCGCTTTTGCGCTTGCCATAATACATGAACCTGCGCCCCTTATCCGGACTGAGTGGTTGGTAAATCTTTTTGAAATCTCCTTCGTCCCACATGTAGATGGGATACTTCTCTGTAGCTGCAATGGTGGTGACCTTCCTGTTTTTGACTACGGAGTAGGAAATCAAGGAATAGAAATGATACCTTCGGAAAACCTTGTACACCTTGTCTGTATCGATGGCGGCTATACCTGAGCTGTCTTTGACGACTTTGCCTTCTTTGTTCCTAAGGACAGGGACTACCTTCTCTGCAAGCACTGTGCGGATCTCGAATTCTGTGAAATCCTTTCTTACCTCAAAGTACCATTCTCCGTCATTCTCCTGAGGCTTTGCGTCTCTACTGGAAATCTCAGGCTTTAGGATCTCAAATTTGGTTTCTCCGGAGACGCCATACCTGGAAGCGAGTAACTGCAGGGCTTCCTTGAAGTCTACCCCCTCCTCTTCCATGCATATGTGAATGCCATTTTTGGGCTTTTGATCCCCTCCAAAATCCGTAACGACCCAGTTTCCGTCTTGCAACTGCTTGAGCGTGGCGCTGGCTGTTTTCTCGGTCTCACGGACTTTGAATTTCTTGCCTTTCCTACCTACACAGCTCTGGGCCTGGGGAAAGTAGTGAAGGAGAATTTTAAGGCCTCCATCGGTGGCTTTGAATATGTCTGATTGTTCTATATACATTTAGAAAAGTGATAACTGATGCTGAAAACCTGATTTGATTGCCTGCCTTACATAATACCTATCCGGCTCGGGGATATCATTTACTGAGTGGTATGGGGTGTGGATGGTTAAGGTCTTGAGGTCTACCTTGTATTTATCTTTAAGCCTACTGGTCAGGTATTGCCTCTTTTTGTAAACTTTCCTTTTCCTTTGCTTCGGGGATAAGCTGCCCTTCAAAGAAGCCCCACTCTTCATTTTGTTGATCGCGAACTCTGTAGTATTGCTCAGCTTTGTGGGTAACTTCGAGGCTTTTGTCTCGGAAGTTTTCTTCGAAGTACTGCGGGGTGCAAGGGATGTTTTCATGTCTCAATTTTTTATGGATTCTGACTCTCATGGATGGATTTTGTTAGCGTAATTACATTTCGTTGATACCTGTCTATCCCTTTCTCAAGGGTTTCAATTTCTTTTTCCAATTCTTCTATTTCAGTGGAAGTCTGATTTCTTTTCTTGAGCTCCATGAGCTTCTTATTGTCTTCTTCAAGCTCTTCTTTTGCAAATTCTAGAAGTGATTGGTAGTCTTTAAGCAGTCTTTTTTGATCCATTGTCCAGGTCTTTATAGAGTTGACGATCACTGACCAGTTCGTCAGCAACGTTGTAGATATTTGTCCGCATTCTGATTTCGTTGCGGATCCAGTTGTGTGCGGAAAGGTTGTATATGGGGTTCATGATACCTCCCAGGCCTTTGGCCTTTTCCTGCCAGAATTTCTTTTTCTTCATGGCGAACTGATGGTCTTGCAATAGCTTGTCTGTGTTCATGGTGTCTTGGGATTAAATCAGGAGCCTGTGCCGGTCAGGCTCCTGTGGTTGATTGTCGATCAAACGTGGTAAGAACATTCCGGCAATGTCATATGAGGTTTTTTTCAAAGGCGAAGCGGACTAGCTCAGCCTTATTTTTGTAGCCTGTTTTTTCTCGGATATTTTTCATAAACACCCCGACCGTGAGGACTGATATTCCCATCCGATCTGCAATTTCTTTGTCTAGCAATCCTTCGGGAATAAGCTTAAGTACTTCGATTTCACGGGGAGTGAGGGTGCCGTATTTTGCTTTGAGTAGAGAGCAGATACGCCCTTCGAAAGGGCAAGAACCACG
Organism: Cyclobacterium sediminis; assembly: GCF_054781075.1. Taxonomy (NCBI): domain Bacteria; kingdom Pseudomonadati; phylum Bacteroidota; class Cytophagia; order Cytophagales; family Cyclobacteriaceae; genus Cyclobacterium; species Cyclobacterium sediminis. Next base: position 566,680 of record NZ_BAAGVC010000003.1, read on the forward strand.
AAGCTCGCAGTCTATGTATTCGCTTTCCTGGAGCTTGCCTCCGATCATGTCTGGTGTGTTGTCCAGGGCGGAATAGCGACATTTGATGTACTGTGTGATCATTTCTGAGTCGGTGACAAATCCTGCATCGACTAATGCTTCTACAGCAACGGGGTTTTTCTCCATGTCTCTTAGGATTCCTTCATGCAGCCAATCGGGCCATTCGTTTGGTGGAGTGATTTTGGTGTCGATTATTGCGAATACTTTTTCGTCTTTTGCGAAAAACTCGACGTTTTTGTCAGCGATTCCAGCGGGTAATTTTCCGTTTTTGAATTCTCTCATTTGGTTTTTGTGGGGTTTATTTTTCATTGATTATCTCTTTTTGTCTCTTTTTGAGACTGTTGATCAATTTTTTGTTTTCCTCAATCACGTCCAAAGCTGCTTGGTGCACTTCCGGATTGTATTTGTGATTATTCTCCGAAAAAAAGCTCGAAATAGTTCTAGGAGAGAGACTTGTGCGTTTTTTCACCTTGGCAAAATAGCCGTACGGGAGGTTTTTTTTGAGCGATATTAGTTCGTCAGGAGATAGCATACTTGAATTTTGGTATAGCGTTTATTCTTATTTTGCGTTACTTGCGCAGTAAATGTGCAACAAATAAGAATGTAATGCAAATAAAATCGTCTCGAAATAAGAATTTTTTTTTAATGAACTTTGATATCATGAAAGTTCACAGAGGAGAAATCGTAAGAAAAAGGCTGGATGAGTATGCTAAGGAGCATGCTATAAGCATTTTGGCAATAGCAAAAAAAGCGGGTTACCACCAGTCAAGTGCCTACAGACATTTTGAAAAAGATGATCTGAGCTATCATATCGTCTATAAATACGGGAGGGCAATTGGACATGACTTTACTCAAGAATTTCCGGAAATGCTAACGCAGTACGGTTTCTCTGAAGAGGAAAGTAATAAGTACCAGTACAAAGACCTGGCGCAATGCGTGGCCGAAAAGGAACTTTGGCAGAAAAAATACATAGAGCTGCTAGAAGTCCACAACAAACTATTGATGGAGAAATTGGACAAAGACTAAGTCTTGTTTTTCACACGAAATTTATATTTAACTGGTTTATAGATGTTTATAAAGATGGAAATGTTCCGGCCCTGGGTACACCACAAGGCCAAAAATGGCCAGATTGTCGATTGGACATGGATTTTCGTTTCACACAAAATTCACAGAAAGTGTCCAAATCATCTTTAAGAGGTCTTTCACAAGCCCGCATGTCTCCTTTTTTTCACACGAAATTTAAAGGAAGTATGCGGGCTAGTGTTTTATGCAGGATCCGGTCTGACAGACCAAATAAACAGGGATTAGCTCCAGTATACCTTCAAGTAATCATCAACTCAAGTAGAACCACTATCCCATTAGGAGTTAGTTGGGATCTTAATTTTTTTGATAATAAGTCCGGAATTTTCCTTGATCGAAAACGAAATGATCAGGAGGCAAATGATTATAACATGCTGGTGAAAAAGGAAATCTCAAAAATAAATGAGATTTTCATGTATTACAGGCATTCTGATTTTGAACTTACGATTGATCAATTTCTAAAGGAATTTGAAAGATTTGGAGCAAAGAAAAATTTTCTAGATTGGGCGAATTTAGAAATAGAAGAGAGGTTCGAATTAAACAAAATAGCCCTTCAAACTAAGAAAAATTCACTTTCCAACCTTAAAAAAATAAGGGAATGGAAACCCGAAATAAAATTTTCAGAGATTGATTATGGCTTTCTTGAAAACCTGCAGGCTTGGTTAAAAAATGTAAAAGGTTATAAGCTTAACACAGTTGGTGCAATTCTTAAAACCTTAAAGGTTTATGCAAGAATCGCCCATGAATCAGGAATAGCTGTTAATATTGATAGTATATCAAAATTTTCTCTCCCTTCAGGGAAATCCAGAATCGTATACCTCACTGCAGAAGAACTGGAACGGGTAAAGAATTTTTACCAAAGCTCAGAAATCAAACCTTCAGAAAAACGAGTTTTAGGTCAATTTCTATTTTCGTGTAAAACTGGGCTTAGGTTTTCAGATATAGAACGAGTCACTTGGAGAGAAATTGATGGAGAAGTATTGACTTTCGAACCCTATAAGACTAGGAATATTGAAAAAAGAGTAAGCATTAGGATAGTGGAAGATGCTTTTCAATACATTGAAAACCAAAAAGGAAAGCTTTTCAATACTATGGCCATGCAACCAACCAATAGAATACTTAAAGAAATAGCATTTAAGTGTAAGGTTAGAAAAAACCTCACAACTCATGTAGCCAGACATACATTTGCTACAGATTTCTTGAGAAGGGGTGGCAAAGTCCAGGTTTTACAGAAACTTCTTGGTCATGCAAAAATGAGCACTACCATGATTTATGGCCATGTTGAAGAAAAGGAAATTTTTGACCAAATGCTCCTAATGCAAGACTAAATATTCTGCAAATCATAAACTTCCTGCATATTAGCCACAAGTGCGCTATACACTTTAGCAGCGAGTGTATTGCCTGGAAAGGCCGATGCAGGAAGGCTTTGCCAATACTGCAGCTGCGTAATAGTTCCTTCCGGGTAGATTCCATTTTCATTAGGATAAACAAAAACACCCGTCTCCGGATCAACCATAGAACCTCGAGTAGTGCTGGACCAAATACGGGTTTTGAATACTTCTGAATCATTTCTTTTTTGCGATTCTGATAGTGATGGATCATCGGCAATTACCTCTAGAACCGGCTTATCGAAATCACCATTTTCGTCTTTAGTCCAGAACTCAATCCTGATATATGCTCTCATCTCGAGGTCTTTCTCTATTTCCAACTTGTCATGCACCAGCTTGATTAGGTAGTCAGAATGTCTGTGTTTGATCTTGGTAGGGTTGGATAGTGTGTTCATGATGTTTGTCCTCCGTCTGTAATTGTCCAGTTATAGTTAGTTATTATTGAAGCTCTAGAAGCTGCGGCTGCAGCTGTATATTCCACCGAACCCATTGTTAATTTCACGCCATTATTGAGCGATTGTCCAGCAAGGGAATTGAGGAATAAATCATAATTTGTCGTTGAAAAAGAAGTTGTATTATTCATAAAGCCTAAACATGAGATAGCACTTTCAAAAGAAAGTCCGGAAACATCTTGATTGAAATCATAACACCTATTGAGCATATTCACAAAGGAGGAAAATAAGGATGTGTCCCAATTATTAATGGATGCATTGAAATTCTCACACCAAAAGAAACACCTTAACCCTGATGTTTGATTTGAAACATCCCAGTCATTCATTGAAGGAGAACCCGTAAAAGCAGTACACCCTCTAAACATGTCCACAAGAATCCTATTATACTTACTCAAATCAGGCACATCAGAAGCCGACAATTGAAGATTTTCGCAGCCATAAAAAGCAGATGTTCCAAGAAACGAACATTTTCCCCACTGTGAAATGCTTAAAATTTTCAATCTATCCCTAGTATTACCAAATCGGAAATCATGGATTTTACCATAAACCTTGATAGTATATATCCCTCCTGAGCTATAGGTATGCGTTGCATTAACATCATCGAATGATGTAATTCTGCTATGATTCCCATCTCCCCAGTCTACCAAAAGATTATACTCTTCCCCTGAAGACCTTAGAGGTAGCTGTATGGTAGATACCGGAGAGCTTCCGCTACTTATATTTTCTGTATTCCATTCCGAAATAAACGGGGTCTGTTGAGCGGCTAGGGTTGATCTGAAAAATTGATTAACTGTCCTCATAGCAGATCCTGGGTAATGGTGTAATTAACTGCTTTTACGTCTCCGGAACTATCCTTGTCTATGATGAAAAGGTAGTAATTGTCTTCATCTTTAAAATACTCGCCGGAAAGTAGCCGTTTACCCACTCCTGCCGGTGTGATGATGGTTGGTTCGGTGCTGTCGTTATGAAGTACTTTGGCCATGTTGCTATCATCTGCATAGGCGATGGCGATGGTGAGATTACCTGTAATAGGCGTGCCTGACAGCCCATAGGCCCGAGGTTTGTCAAACTTGATGGTATTACCGATGGATGGGACGTAGGATTTTCCATTCCAGGAATGGTAGGCATCGCCAGCCGGAAGGGCTGCATAGCCTTGATTGCCTAGCAAACTATCATCCTTAACATTGTTGGTTTTGACTCCGAGGTAGTTGAAAGTAACGGTCTGGAAGTAGGCGGTCTTTCGGACGTAGATCGATGCCTGGGTAGGTGAAGTCTGGACTATCACGAAGTCGCCTGACTTGGTGCTGATGTCCCTGGTCTGAATGCTGATCCTGTCGGGATCTATCTCGGTATCGGAGGCTCCGGTAACGAAATTGACCAATAACATTCCATTGAGCGGGCGGGCGTCAAATTCTGAATAGCTTGATGCCCAACCGACAAAAGAAAGTTTAAAGTCATAATAGGTGTTCTGACTTAAGGTCTGCCTCCATATCAAGGCAAACTCATTTGTTCTCCCAGTTTGGTTTTTAGTCTCAGGATCCACCTCATCCACTGGTGTGATAATAGCTTCCCCAGTATTTAATCTTAAGATAACATGGAGAGCCATTTCACCACTGGGCGGGTTTGGAATGATAGGGTCCTCATCTGGAGCACCGGCTTGATACCCAACTGTACTGGATGGTTGGGTGTATATTATATCAAACCTACTATACGGATCATCAGGAGCATCATTAAGTATTACAGGTCCTGAATAATTATAAACAATTCCATTCCTTACCCAGGAAGCCCCGTTTATTGTACCTGAGGTAGGGCTATTGATTTCAAAGCTACCAGGAGTAATTACCCTGTCTCCATTCGGTATTTCTAATTCATTTCTAAGAAAATCCAAAATAACAGAAAACGAAAGCCCATGCCAATCCTGCTTTCCGGCAACCTGTACCGGAAAAATGGCGTCTGTTGGGTCTTCGAGCATTGGGAAGAGCCACATGCGTGGGACCAAATAATAAAGCTCCTGGTCCGGCCCTACGATAACGAGCACATTGGAAGGCTGCTCTTCTATCCAATCCAGGTATATGACTTGGCGCGTATATACAAAAGTAAAATCAAATGCGATAAGGTCATACTGAGCTGCCTCGAAGCTAGGCTCTCTGGTGAGTATTCGCTTAAGCTCTACACCGTCCAAGTGGTACTTTTGGAGACTGGAAAAGAAATCCTGAGACCAGAAAAGCTGCTTTCTGCTACGGAAGTAGCCGGTGTTCTTTTCATAAGCTTTGTCCGGATTGACCTCGTACTCATGTTCGTATTCGTCAAAGAAAAGCCCTGAATCAAACTGCTGACTATTTAGTAGGGTCTTTTGTCCTGTGAAGCGGATGGTATCAATGGCTCCAAGGCTATTTTCAAAAACGAAAAGATCATTGTGCTCAAAGAAATTGTCTGTAAGTACATAACGCTGGTACCAAGTGTTTTCTCCACCCTCTCCATCTTCTACCCAAACGTCGAAGTACAGGGGCTGCTCCTCAAAGAGGGCGTGCATCTTTTCGAAGGATACATTGATAGTGCTGAGCTGATCTGCCGGGAGGGTGTAGGCCGTGGCTGTGCTGTCGGTATTGTCCTGGAAATAGCCTTTTACCTTCACCTCTAGTGCCTGCTGGGCGTAATAGCTGAGATACTCGGGATCAAAGTACTTGACCTGCTTGATCTGTGGCTGCCAAGTGAGCCAGTTGAGTGTGAGGAAATCTGAGGTTGTGAAATTTTTTCTATCCACACCTCCCTTAATAGCCCTGAAGGTAACCTCGGTGCCGTCTATATCACATACAATATCAGCCAATGCGTCGGCTTGATTGTATAGGTCTGCATCCGGTATGCGAACACTGAGTTGCTTTTCTATAAGATGCTTGAGCGTGATGCTGATATTACCATCTGCATCTGCTGTGTAGTACTCCTCCAAGATGTCAGTGCCGTCTGTGGATATGGTGACATCATGACCCGGGTCAGATGTGGTGAGGAGTATGTCCGGGATATTGCCGGCAAAACAGAGTGCTGAAGGAGCTTGTGTGACAGTGATGGCCATACTAGAATAATTTGAATTTTGGGAAAAACCGGAGACCTGCTATGATGATAAGTGCAGCGACGGCAATGCCTATGTATAGCCAAAAGTCTGGCTTTCGACTGACTTCCCTTTCCTGGTCATCGGAAGAGCTTTCGTCTGATGCTGCGCTGTCTAGCTGTGCAAAAGAGGCGCTGCTGTCTGAGCTGGTAAGGTCTACTTTGGTTTGATCTTCCTGTCTGGAGCTATCTCGATGATGGATCCTAATATTAGATGCTTCGCCCTCAAAGCTGCCATCAGGTGAAACTCTGAAAGTTCCCCTGGGAACAATATCAATGAAGGTTTGGGAGTAGTCGAGTCGGATACGTTCCTGATCGAAACTCCCCGTTGTTTGATTTGCTTGTTCATGACTTTGGATTTGATGGTGTTGGGATGTGGTGAGCTGGTGATCTTGTGATCTGGTGATGGCTTTCTGGGTGGTGCAGGCCAGGAAGCAGTATAATAGCGATATAACGAATATTAGTCTCATGATGAGATTATGATTTGGAAACTATCCGGAAGTAAACCCAGGAGTTTATTTTTGGTCTTGATGGAATTGAGCACATCGGGGAGCTGGTCTCCGTCTATGTCTAGCACCTGGTCCCCTACTGCTATGCATCCTCTGAGCTCATGCACATGGTTGGCTTCATGGATTAGGATGTAATCACGATTTGGAACATCTAATATGTGGAAGTGTCTACCGAAGGTTTCGCTTTTTCTCTTCTTTGCCTTGTAGATACCTGCAGGAATACAAGAAATATTCCTTTGGTTTCCTTGCCAAGGAAGCTCTAAGGTAAAACAGGTGAAAAGAATGGCGTTAAACTCATCTTTAACCAAGAGTTTGCCTATAATCTGTTTATCAGAGACCTGGTCCCTGATCAGAATTAGTGTGTTGTACTGATTTTTCTCCATCTTGACTGGTAAAATTCTGCGTAAGGTGTGTAAGATCACCGGTCTCATTGAAGCCCTTAAGCCGCTTTAGAATAAAGACCGGAACCAGTTTTTTGGAGACTTTACCCGCATTGGTAAGTACTGATATGGCTTCTTTGATAAGTATGGCAATGTATATGATGAACTTGAGGTATTCTCCGCCCGACATGGTTTGACCCGAAACAGTGAAGTTCTCTAAAACATGCCCCACTATAAGACAAGAACTATAAACAATCATTTTAATGAGGATATCTCCAAATTTTTCTTTTTCCACTTCCCTTTTAAATATGGCTAAGCCAAACCCTAAAACAGTATCAAGGCTTACTAGAACTGCAAGCCACATAAGGTAATCGAAATCATTAAAAATATAGGTCTGGAAAAAGGTGAATAGGGGAATTGTAATTATTGCCCACTTTCCCTTATCCAGTAAATCTACCAGAATGTCCCTCGTTTGTTGAAATACGTGGATATTCATTAGCCTGTGTGATTTATTGATAGCCTGTTGAGCCATTATAGAATATTGTTAATTTCAGTTCTAAAGTAGCCGGAAGTGGGTTGAAACCAAAGGACAAAAAAAATCCCCTGGTATTCCAGGGGAAGCTAATTCCATTCAAATTTCTTTGGATAAATTAAGAGAGTGATACAATTTGCCCACTTTCATCTTTTACACTAAAAGGCTCCAATCCAGAAATGGATTTTACCTCCAGATTTAATTGCTTTACCTCTTGTAAATTGGGTGTTTCAATTCTATAGGTAATAAAATAACACCTTTGGAGATTTTTCTTTTTTTTTAATGGCTTTTTGTTGAGCATAACAATAAAATTAAAAGGATCCCAGCGGCTGCTCAACAAAAGCCAAACGTATTGTACGAAGGATTGATGCCGCTCCAAACGGCTCCGCCGGGATTTATCCTATTTCTAGCATAAAATTGACTTCTGTACATAGTAAACATTTAACTTTTGTGAGCACCACAAAATTATTAAATATTACAATAATAAAAAGCATTACCCTGCTTAACTCAAACAAGTAGCATCCGAAGAACATGTTCCGCCGGTATTGACAGTTACGCCCAGAATAGGGTCTATTAGGATACCATCTACCTTTAGCACCGGGGCTGAAACAGAGCAAATAGCTACAGTGATGATAAAACCTTCCTGGGTGTAGAAATAAGAGTTCCAAGACCTTTCCTCCTGCTCTGCCCCCGGTCTCTGCCGCTGTACGGTGAGTGTTTGGGATTCGGTATCGAATACTTCAGTGTCTATCTCGATGGTGTAGCAGTCGCCAAGCTCGGGACCTATACCGCCTCCGGAACTGTCGGCAGATTCATGTCCATCAAAGATCCCCTCGATATCAGACTCAATCAAATCTATGGAGGCAGGCTCCATCTTGCGCTGACGGATGGTAAGCTCGATCTTTTCGATAAGGAAGTTGACACCCCGCAGGTGGACTTTTTTGCTCATATCCATGTTCTTGATATCTAGGGCACTGAGTGTGAAAAGACTGCTTACCTTTTTCTTTTTTGCCTGCATATAGTTCATATAGGCACGATGGTACAAATTAATCAAGCCGTATGGTCCCTCCCACTCCAGGGAGAGTCCTCCCTGACGCTCTCCATAAGCATTGTAATTATGCGGAGCCATTAATGGGTATCGGTTAGGGTTGTTTTCAGACCCTCCGGGAAGTTCGGTGTGCGTATCTTGCAGACCGTGAAAAAGACCTATATGCAGCTTGTCCGGACGAAGGAGTCTGTCACCCTCCCATACAGGTACATACCAGGAACCAAACTTGATACCGACATCATCATAATGATCTGCCCAGTATTCTTTTATAGACATGGTGACCGGTACCATGTTTGATTTCATCTCGAAACCTGAGGTACCCTCACCCCTGCCCATGGCTGAGCCTATAAGTTCATAATCAAATCTATCGGGAGTCCCAGAATTTGCCTTCTCTCGAAGGATCTTCTTGTAAGCCTCCTTGGTGGATGTGACGTAAATCTCCAGATCTTCCTCTCCACCCATAGGATACTGAAACATCTGGTGGATGGTGCTGACTACATTGTCATAGTCTGAAGGATTAATATCCGGAACAGCTTCCGCATAACCGTATGTATAGGTCTGGCCTTCCTGATCAGAGAGGGTAAGCCTTCCTATCTGTTTACCTGACCAGTTTACGGAATCGGTACCTGCAAGTACTGCCTCATTAGACCGGACCCTGAAGCGATTGCCGGCAGGATAGAGAGAATGACAGATTAATTTGAGTGATTCTTTGATAAGGTCGTTTGCAGGGAGCTGAGGGAGAAATGAATTGAGATAGAAATACCCTTCATTTTCATACAAATCGCTAGGGTACACATCAAGCAACATGGACTGATAACCGCTGTACCCCATTCTTTCCTTCCAGCGTGGATGAAAGGTACTGAGGAGAGTAAGTCGCTTAAGGTCTCCGGAAGCGAAAGGGTTTTGGTCCAGGCTATTCCCAAAGAAATGGTCGAAGATGTACCATATCTTAACAGCAGGGAAAACAATGGTGTGAGCTGTATTGACATCGTCAAAAAGCATGTACTCCTCATCCCTGGCATTAAAGAAATTGAAGTACATAAGATTGGCCGCCAGATTTCCACCCCATTCCGGGACGATTGCTTGATTTTCGAGCCTTGGCCACTTGATATCCTTGACGGCTACCGGTGGCGCCACGAACCTGGCATCCGGATTGGATAGCGTGCCTTGGATGGTCTCTCTATAGAAATATCCGTAAAAATCTGTGGAATAAAAATCATGAGAATCCCTCTCTCCGCCAAAGTTGAACTGCTCCATCTCTACATCGGGGAGGGATTTGCGCATTTCATCGGTGATGACAGAGCCACGAAAAAAGCACTTAATATTCTTCTCGAACTCCTGAACTACAAGTACCCCTGTGAGAATCTTGACGGTGGAGAAATAGATGTCGAACCCGTCGTATTCTTTGAAAGCTCCGTAAGTGTTAATCCTGTTTGGATGCAGGAATAGGTTAAGGTTGTGCCTGGTGGCCGGAAGCTCAAAGTTAAGGGAATGGGTGGAAGGAATTCGATCATTGTAGAAAAAAGGATTTTCATATATGAGATTGAGAGCGATGTCCGGGTTGTAATTAACGGGTACACCTTTGAGCAACATCTTAAGCATTACAGTTCAGTGTTGTTTTTGATTTCATTATAATCTTTTTCGGCTTCGTAGAATCCCCGCTTACCCAGTAGGCTAACATCTGCGCGGATGCCTTTGCTAATCTGCTTTTGAAGGATGTTCATCAGGTCATTGTTTCGCCTGATCAAATCCATTACCTCAGGATCCGGCTGTATAGAAGGAACAGGTACCGGACTCTTTTTCCTAGAATAACCTCCCCGTTGTCTTCCCGGAAGTGTGAAGAGCTCCATGCGTTTGGCCATTACCTTTTCCAAATTGATAGAGGAAATAGTACCGTTTCGCTGTGCGGTGTCGATGGCGTCGAGTACCGGACGGATGGTTGGGTTCTGGTAGGCTTCATTATTGGCGACGAATTCCGTTCCATTTTCACCCACCAAAACCTTTGGCTTGTCAACGAAACCAGACCTGATGAAACCCCGAGAACGGAACATTTTTTTATCCTGGCTTCGTACCACATCCATGTACCCCCCATCTTCTGCCCCGGGTATCTCCGGAAGTGGTTCGTTTCGGATTTTGGCGATTTGCAATAAGCCCATGCCCCCGATGATACCTGCAAGGATAGGCCCCATGACCGGTCCCGCTGTGAGTGCGGAAGTAACAGCCTGGGCAGTGTTGACGATAGCGGCCATAAGCGCAACATTGCGCTCACGCTTCGCCTGATTACGCTCATGAACCGCCGTCTTCTTGTCTAATTGCAGATTGAGTTCGTCAATCTGTTCGTTGTATTCGTCCTGAGAGATAACCCCCTGGTCTAGTCGTTTCTTGAGCGATGCCTGTTTTTGGTCATTGACCTGCTTGTATTCCTGAAGCTCCTTGCGTTCACTTGCTGCTTTGAATTCATTGTATTGCGTCCAGATCTGTCCGAGCGCATTGGCAGCCTGGGCGATGTCGTCCATTCGGGTCTTGCCACCCTCAAGCCTGGTATAAAAAGCATCCCAGTCCTCAGCAGAGAAACCAAGCACATCGACACCTGAATTTCTAAGCCCTTCGTCCTCTGCTATCTCAGTGCCAGACTTCAGTCCAAGCTCACTAAGCTGTTCCTTAACATCTGCAATTCGATCAGCAAGAACTTGGCGCTCCTCTTCAGAAAGCAGCTTGTCTGCAAGGTCGAGACCTTCGACCTCACCACCAGCCATAAGGGAATTGAGCTGAGCCATGAGGCCCTGCAAATGCTCCTTGACCATCTGCTCCTCATCACGGATGAATTTCTTGTCTACTTCCTTTTGTGCCTGTCGTAGGTTTTTGAGACCGTCCAGTGCTTCCTGGGAAAGATCATCCTGAAGGAGTGCTTTGGCATCTTCGAGGGTTTTGATCTCCTTGTACTTCTCATTATTGAGCGTGCGGAGCTGCTGCAGCTCTCGTTCGAATCTCGATTGATTGTTTTGGATAAAGCCTTCAACCGCCTCAGCATCCAGTTGGTTGATATTGTTGTAATATTGCTCCTGAAGGGCTTCTCGGACGGTATTTTCCTCAGCTGTTAGCTCTGTGACATCTTTGCCATAGATTCCAGCTTGCCTAAGCCTTTCCTCATAAGCGAGTTTTTCCTGCTCTACGAGAGATTTTTGGCCGTCGATGATTTTTTGGCGGTATTCAGCTTGCTGTTGGAGTTGCTTTTCCAGGTTTGATTTGGAATTGGTTTTGGGCTTATTTGACCCTCCATTTGTAGTAGTTGTAGTGGTGGTGTCATCTTTGATGACAGGGTTTACCTTTTTGTTTAGATCAATGTTTTTTTGAATAAAATCAGTAAGCAACTCTTCCTGTGCCTGAAAATCAGCCTCCATGGCTTCCCTATTCTCTTTCCTGTACTGCTCACGAACATCATTGACCAAGGCTTCTTCATTACCGAAGCTCAATACCGCTAATTTTGTTTTTTGCCAAAAACTAAGCTCCTCAGCCTGCCCGGTCTTCAATGCCTCGATTCGTTTCTTCTGAAGATCTACCAGTTCATCTTCAGCAGCCTGTACTAATGCTTTCTTAAGCAGAGAAGCAATGTAAGCGTCAGTAGCTTCTGTAGCTTTCTTGGTGTTAATTGTCTCCAGGGAAAGATTGCCCAGGTATTGAGGGGATAATTTTTGAAGCGCTTGAATTGCTTTCAGTCTATCTTCATCAGACCTTGTCTTGTCTCTAGCCACTGCAAGCAATCTTTCCATTTCAAGTTTTTCCCGAACTATGGATTTTTCAGCACTTACCTGAATATCATTCAATTTCCGTTGTGCTTTTTCAGCTGAAGTTAATCCCTTGCTATATTGATAAACTCCCACTCCTACAACAGCTATTATTGAAGCCAGTGCCACCCAAGGATTAATTTTTGCTACTGAGTTAAAAACCCTCATGGCTTGTGTCGCTCCTTTAATATTGCCAGCTAATACCATTTGCGCAGCGGAAAGCAATTGAGTAGATGCTAGCATGGCATTGTCCCAAAATACCTTTAGCTTAGCCTGTATAATTGCAATTTTGGTATAGGAATTACTTACAAGCAATGCAGTGCTATAACTTACCAAGGCTACAGTTAGGAGTGAAAGAACTCTCCAATTATCACTTACGAAATCAAAAAGTACAGATAAAATCCTGACAAAATAACTAAAGCCATTGGTACTTACTGTCATCACAGGCAATAGCTTTTCACCTAACTCAACAACCATGTTTTGAAGGCCCTTTCTTGCCTTATCCAATTGTGCCTGAGCTGTCTCATTCTTTAATCCAAACTCTTCTGTTAGGCTAGTACCCTTTTCAAATGCCTGGTTAGATAATTCCTGCTGTTCTCTTAATAGTTGAGTATTATTAGCCAATGAACCTAAAACCCCAATCACCCTGCCTCCATCTTGGCCTAAATCACCAAGTGTTTCGGACAAACTGGTTAGCCCATCACTATTTCTTTTAACACCTTCCAATACCCTGATAAAAGCTTCATTGGCATCCGTATCCAACAACTCTTTAAAGGCTTTCACATCCATCGATGCATACTTGGCAAAGGCATCCGAATTTTTGGCCATTTCTAAAAACAATTTGGATAGGGCTGTTGTGCTAACCTCTGAGGTTTGACCGAGACTATCCAAAGTTGCAGCCATCCCCATTAATTTGGTTATATTAATATCTGCCAACGGTCCAACACCAGCCATTCTTCGTGTAAACTCTACAATATAGCCTTCGTTCGCAGTTGTGGCCATTCCTAACTGATTGATCGAAGAGCCCACTTTTAAAAGGGCTTGTTCAAGAGGTATATCCTCAGAAACCTTGAAAATATCTACTAATTTGCCTACTTGAGTAATGGCAGATTCAACATCTCCTCCTAGATCTTCAGATAGGGCTACACCTATCTGATCAGCAGCTCTGACAAACCCTAAAATATCTTCTTTGCCTTGTATACCTAGTTTTCCCGCCACTCTAGCAAGGCCCAGTAAATCATTCTGTGATGTTCTACTATCAATTTTCTTTAATTCTTCATTCAACTCACGAACCTCAATCTTGGTAAGGTTGGTAGTTTTCATTACATCGGCTAGCTTATCATCAAATTCTGCAAAATCATTTATTGTTTTCCTTATACCACTAATAGCGGCTATTAGTGAAGCAAAACCTGCAGTCATTACGCCAATGTAATGATTAAACCTTCCTGCCATTTTCTGTAGAGAACTACCAGTTTCCCTTGCACGCCCATTTAATTCCTGGTATCTGGTATTTACCTGATTCAATCGTTTTTCATGCTCAATCCATTGTTTGGTATATGGCACCGCCAAATCTCGCAGCCTCCTGATCCGGTACATCTCTCTTCTAAGATCGACCAATGACATCTTATTAACATCGACCTGAGAACGCAAGGATTGCAATCTACTTTGAGCTAGGCTTAGGGCTTTATTTTTATCTTCGATGGCTTGGGTTACAGCTTTGTACTGTTCAGAATTCAATTTACCTGACCTACGAAGTTTCTTTTCGGAACGCTCAAGAGCTTGTAATTCTTTATTTGTGTCCTTTACTGCTCGTTCAAGCTCCCCTATTTCTTTTTGGCCGCGATCACCATTGACTACGATATTAAGGACTAGATCCTCATCCCTAAGTTTTTTACCCATGGCTATTCTCTATTTCACGTTTAATTCCGTCCATAACCTCCTTTGTAAACTCTACCATCAACCTATTCGCAATCACATAATAATGCCCAAAAACAAACCTGTTATGTATAGGGTAATTACGCTTTCTGATCCTCCTTCCATTTTTTATTTTTGGATTTTTTCTTAGGTCTAGAAACCTTTGATAAGCCTTGTGCTTAAATCTTAATTGGCCATCCATTCCACTCTCTGTACTTATTTTAAAGTCCCTTTCTCTTTCCAGTAGACCAGTATGGAAGTGCAAAAGCTTCCTCATTTCTAGACCCTGATTCCTTTCTAGTCGCTGAGACTCTTCTCTGAGTATTTTTTGAACGAATGCCTTTTTTATAATTACCCCTTCCAAACCTTTATTTTTTTTACTAAACTATCTTTCCCTATTAGCTTTACAAAGGACAATGTATTGGGGCTTTTCTGCCGAACCAGGCTATCCATTCATAGTCCTCGACTTTTAAGAAGTCTGTGGGCTAACCATTGCTATCCTTAAGCCAAGATCTAATTCATAACCCTAGGGCATAATTTAATTAATGGTGGGATTTTATGGGTTTTTAGTGTTAATGGTGGGATTTGGATTGGTATAGTTAGAGGCCTTATTTTTATTAAGAGGGGGCGGGGGATCATATATCCTTTTGAAAACCAAGATTTGCAATTGCAAACCAATGTTGGGGCGGAGTCGGGGTCAATTCTGACTGAATTACTTTTAAAAAAAGTAACCAAAACCTTAAACCACTGAAATTCAGTTTTTTAAATAATTTTACAGTGTCAAAAACACCACATTTTTAGCCTTTTTATAGGCCTATTTGGCCTTTTCATTAGAAAAAAGAGGTAAAATTTTATTTAACCCTATAGTCATTTAATACACCCTAAGCACAAAGACATTTACCCATAACATACTAATAAACAGGTTTTAACATGTTTGAAATATATAAATATTTGCCTATATTTATACATCAAATCAAA
Organism: Cyclobacterium sediminis; assembly: GCF_054781075.1. Lineage (NCBI taxonomy): Bacteria > Pseudomonadati > Bacteroidota > Cytophagia > Cytophagales > Cyclobacteriaceae > Cyclobacterium > Cyclobacterium sediminis. The sequence goes on from NZ_BAAGVC010000003.1 coordinate 581,890, forward strand.
CGAAATAACACCTTTAAATTTTCTAAAAATGAAAAATCAAACTAAAAGTAAAGTGATGGAAGTAAGCAAGACAAACGAACAGCCTAAAAAGTCAGGCAAGCCAACCATAACACAAACCAACGAAGTAGAAAAACTAAAAAAGGAAATCGAAAAATTGAAAAGCCAATTGGACCTCCAACCCGAAAGCTTAGAAGAAAAGATAAAATTTTTCCAACAAAAACAAGAAATGATAAAACGTCTCAGACTTCTAAATGACTATGCCGAAAACCTTTTAAATGTTCAGGAACAAATTAATGAATCATTAAAAGAAAACGACGTCTTCTTATCAGATCATTTTCAATTAAAAATCCAATACAAACAAAATTCTTATGGTTCCCCAAAAGATGTTTTAACCATTGCCCACCCAAAATTAATTGGAGATGTTCTAGGCTTCGCCATTGGTAAAATTCAGGACAAAAGAACAGAAATTCAAAACCAAATCAATGCCTAAAATGGAGAAACCACAAAACCCAAAAAGAGCTGAATTAATAGCTTTAAGCAACGAAGCCAAGGAACTCAGGGGAACGATGGAAGAAGCATCCGAAACCGAAAATGAAGCCCTTTTTTGGGCTTCTAAAACCATCAATTATATGTTGCTAAACCATATGTATAATACTGATGGAGCCACAGAGTTTAATACCTTCAAACAATGGAAAGAGCAAGGAGCAACAGTAAAAAAAGGATCCAAAGCTTTTTTAGTATGGGGTCAACCCATTTACAAAAAAAATGACGAGGATAAGGAAGAAGAAAACCCAAATGACCCCGAGGCAGAATATAAATATTTTCCGCTTTGTTACCTGTTTTCTGATAAGCAGGTAATTACCGCCGAAGAGCTAAGCCAAGAACGGGAACAAACCAAAAAAGAAACGGTTTCAAAAGCCCAAGAACCCACAGAAAAATTTTTCAATTCCGTTAAACTAGACATTGTATTATAATGAAAACTTTAAGAGAACCCGCACAAACTTTATTGACCTCTGGAAAAATGGCACTAAATGACAAAATGCTATTTTCTACAGCCTTTCAATTGCCAGACCAAACAGTAAATGAAATTTTTGATATGGCAAAAAATGAACTAGCAAATATTGCCAAACTTTCCTTTCATGACCTAATGAAGTTTAAAAACATCGGAGCAAACAAAGCGGCTTCAATTGTGGCCAGCTTTGAAGTAGGGAGAAGAAGATATAAAATAGATCCTGCAAAAGCATTTAAAATTCAATGCTCAAATAATGCCTATGAATACATTCGGCCATTTCTTTTAGATGAACAACAGGAGCATTTTTATATTCTAATGCTTAACAGAGCTAACAGGGTAATAAATCACAAGCTTATAAGTTCCGGAGGTACAGCGGCAACCGTGGTAGATTCCAAGCTAATTTTTAAATCTGCTATTGAGAACTATTCACAGGCCATTATATTAATTCATAACCACCCTAGCGAAAATTTAAAACCTTCAAAGGCTGATATTGCTATCACAAAAAAACTTGTAAATGTAGGTAAGGAACTGGAAATGCCCATTTTGGACCATCTGATTTTTGCCAATAGTGGCTATTACTCTTTTGCGGATGAAGGATTAATTTAATTTACTTTTATTACTTAAACGCGAACTACTTACTAAGTAGGTAGTTTCGCGCGCTGGAATCGGAATTTTTCCCCAGTCCCCCGACATCCGTCGGATTTTTTTTTACAAAAAATTAATACTACCGTATAGGATCTGGGGAAAAATGGATGTGTTGGTCTGCTTTTGCCCTTCAACATTTCTCCCCACCTGCTACAATAAATGTTGAATGGAAAAAGGCTTGACTGTAAAAACTGATTACAAAGATACCCCAATCAATACACCTCATTTTTTCACATATTTATTTAATATTTTGATTACTGCGCTAGACAAACTTTCGGATGTATATGCCCTACCTATTTTCTTTTCGTCTGATGTAATTTCATTTATTATCTCTTGTTTTATGTAATTAGGCATTTTACTACCTATACCTCCCATTTTTATATGTAATTTATCTAAAACTGAAGAAAAATGGTTTGATCTTAATGATTTTATGAAATCAATAAGGTTTTTATGAAATTTCATCATTAACTCATTTGCGAAAAAGTAAATCTGTTCGTTATCTTCAAGTTTATTTGTAGGGGCGGAAAAAATTTCATTCTGTATTCCGAAGAATTTTTTGTGTAAAAAGTCATTATAATTATCATTAAAAGAAAAGAACAAAATATACTCCCAGATTAATAGGGAATATGGATTTTTAGAGTTAGGGTAAAAATGAAGGTATGTTGGAGCTTCCTCTGAAAAACCAGGTGATCTAAACAATTTATATGATATTTTTTTTGCAAATTTTATCCTTTTCAATTGATTTAAGTCTATTTTATTTAAATCCAGCTTTAAAGTTTCAGAAAGTATTCTTCTAAGAATTTCACTCTGTTTATGGGTAAGGCTCATTCCCGCCACTCCGCAAATAGATAGTCTCCAAATTAAACTTGACCAAAAAAGAAAACCATAACCCGAATTAATATCTGAAGAATAATTAATATCATCTGTTTTTGGTAAGGTTTGAGAGTATCTTCCTTCAATGACTGCTAGCTTCTTCTCACAATCTGAACAGAATATATTATCAATTATTAACGAATGCGAATTTTCACTTAGCTCTTTTTCCGTAAGATCTCCATAAACATCCTCCAGTTTTTCCGGAAGCACTTCTCTACCAAAATAGGATTTTGTATTGGCTTTATTAATAACGAACCCAATTTCATACCCTCTCCCGGTTTTACCCTTAATATTTTCAATTCGTTTTAGAAGAAAATGGGGTACAATATGAGATCCTGTTTTATCAGCTGTGTTTAGCTTGCAAAGCTTACAAATTGTAGTCATCTGTAAAAATATGTCAAATGATCATTTTGATGAGAAGGCATTCTTTAATCTTTACAACAATTTTTATCGTAAAAATTCATATTACTTTATTAACCTCAACTTTCCTAAAACTCCACTCCTTATACTCAAATGGAAACTTTTTGGACTTGATGTATTCATAAGAAAATTCAGGATGGTGTTCACACAAAAGTTTCAGATTCGACCAAAATTCTTCTTTTCCGCCAGTTTTGATTACAATTATATTTCTGAAAGAACCCATATACAAATATAACCATATATTTATATATAAAAAAGCACAGTTTTCGCCGTGCCTAGGATCCTATTAAGATGGTTTTAAAAGTTCGGATCACTCAATACGAAAACACTTTATCTTTCCACACTCTTTGCAAATTTCAACTATTACCCTGCCATCAAATTGACTCCTCTCACACTTTCTAAAATGACAAAGACATGGACCAGCCATTCCAACCTCCGAATATATTGTATTCCGGATCGATCGGTATATTTTCAGAGCTAAGTTGCCAAAATGGGCCGCAGCCTTCTTCAAAACTTTCAAGTACTTTGCTTCTAATTTCCAGGGTGATTGCCTGTGTTTTTTCATATTGATCAAGTTCCTCAACTTTAGTTTGACCTGTCCATCCTTTGCTAAGCACAAAAAATAAAGCACTATGATTATCTGAAATGCTCGAGGGATCAGATCCTGACGCTGTTGTTGATGGAATCACGGCCACCAGCTGTATCCCCCTTTCGTCCTTTAGTGCATTCACAGCATGATTGTCCTGTGCTACTAGGTGATGTTTCACCAATTCATGAATTTCATCCACCCAGTTTTCACATATCGTATTGTAATCTCTAATGCCTATCATTTTCGGGACTTTCTTTTGATCTCTTCATTTTGCTCGTGGCAATCTTTCATATACAACAGCACATCATATAGCCCCATTTTGTCTGTTTTTTCAACATCCCCAAAGGGACCCTCCTTTGCAACTTGATGTAGTATTGTCACCCAACCACTTCCTGCAGGTCTACGACCTTCCGTTTCTTCACCGGAAAAAAGCCCTGAGAAGTTTACCACTTCACCACCTAGTATTAACTCTTCTTTTTGTATATAATTAATCATAAAAGTGAACCACAGCAAAACAGCCGTTTTCCACACCTGAGAAACTTCTTTGAAATAAACTGCATTCATCTCTATTCTTGCCCTGTTAAAAGGCTCTCTAATACTTCCATCAAAATCATCCCTTTTTCTAATTAAGTCATAATCCATCCGCTCCGGACGGTAAAGACATGCCAACATTCTATTGAGGTCACTTGCCTCTTTTGTCCGGAAAAATTCTTTCATTTCTTCTAGAGCCGCTCTGAACTCCCCAAAACTCAGATTAGCCAATAAATCTTGCGGGCCATGAAGCCTGGTCTTCCCGGATTGTAATAGGGGAAAATGATTATAGATTGTATTATAACAGATTTCAGTTTGGCCCTCATCATTTTTTTTAAACATAAAGCCACACAGCTGCTCTGCTAGCAAAACCACCTTACTGTTTTTTTCATCATACATTTCCTTACTCATCACCCTTTCCACAGCCACAGCCCTCACATTTCTTTTGATTTCTGCTAAATGATAAAAGCACCTTACCTTAGCTTCATCCATACTTATAACACCTGAAGTACACATTACCGCCTGTTTTAGGCAATAATGCAACTGCCCCGAATCCATTTCGTCCCAGTGAGAAGGGATTTCAAGGCGAATATTCCTTTCTGATAATTCGAGGATATTCATGTCCGGAAGAATTTATCAGTCTCTTCGTTATTCGGCAACAATTGAAATTCTCCGGACGAAGGATCCGCCTGTTGCAGCCAAAGCTTTACATCATCAAAAATATCTGAGGCATCATCTTCCAATCGCTTCACTTGGTATTTGATCACCTCCAGAAGAGCCGCCTGACTAGCACCTCTCCCTTCTGTTTCACTCATAAATTGCTGCACCACTCCTTCAGGAAGCACCTGCAGGGAGAGGCGCTTCACAGCTTTTACCATCACCAAAAGAGGGATTGCTTTTTGAACCAGCTTCAATAGCTCTTCCAATTCACCATTATTTACAGATGGTATACCTGCCAGTCCTGATCCACTCCCTTCATTTAACTCCAAATGGTAAGCCATAAGATCAGCATATTTACTGCCAAGGGCTTTTTTGATTTCGCGTTCCTGAACTTCTTTATTCCATGCCAATGTGGTATAAAAAAATCTTGGACTTTGATCAATGGGGTAAGCATCCTGAAAGATTTCCTCATTCCATACAAACAGTTCCCTAGCTATCTTTCTATTCTGACTTTCAAGCCATTCCGGAATCCTTTTTTCTTCTAACCAGGAAATCAACATATCGGTAGTTTTATTCCCCTTGCTTACTTGCGCACGGTCATCCCTGTCCAACATCCACTCCCATGGCACCTTTTCGTTTTCCGGATCTAGTTTTAGTTTTCTGCCTGCATCCTCATGAGAAACAATATTTGACTGGTAGTAATTGTACGTAGCTCTATAGCCAATGGGGATCTGCAGCATTAATACCAATTGATCATTGATTTTTTGGGCTGCAGTAGGGTTTGTTGTCTGGTATTCATTGCCCATATAATGATCATGCGCCCTGTCGTATATACCTTGGCCAACAAGCTTGATTATTGCATGCTCGGCCAGCATCACATCTGTAGCGATCCGATCAAATTTATTATTTGCGTAGTAGGATCCTGTCCGATCCCTAAGCTCCACTGCTCCATTATTGGCTTTATTAAATAACATGTATCAAGGGGTTTCTTTATTGATTAATCTGTCCTCCGGGCTCACTTCCTGCTCTTTCATCACAGCATCGTGGTAAAATCCCATCTTTAAATTTTTCCCAGGAAAGTTAGCTGTAATGGCTTGATTAATGGGTTCAAAAACCACTTCTTCAGGAATTGAGGTGTCGCTGGCCATGTACAGATTTAGCGCATATAACATTTGAGAGCCGGAGCTGAGCTGACCATTTACGATGATGTTGGAAAGTGAAGGATGCAAGCCCATACCTGAGGTTGTAGCTGAATCTGCTTTTTCCCCAATTTTAACCTGGCTCTCTACAAAGTCCTTGATTTTTTGGTCTATGGCTTCTACTTTCCACTCATTCTTGTTCCCCTCTTCATCATAAAAATCTACAGTTTCTATAAACTTGCCTGCATTCCTTTTTCCGGTAAGCACTTGAGCCATTTTACTGAAAGTCTTATCTTTCAACTCTTCCAGAAGCTTGTCTATCTGTGCATCAGTTCTACCGGGATGCATCTTCTCCAGTTTCTCCAGCTTGTCTTCCCAATAGCCCGCAGGACTATGTATATGATAAGCCGAGGTGATCCCGTTTTCACTGAGGTACTTCAGTACTTCAGGAATGTCAGATGAGCGCATGATCCAGTTAAGGGATCCGTAATAACTAGGTACACTATAAAAATTCCTACCAAAACTGTATTTGTTATGATACCCTATGGAAATTCCATGTCTGAAAGGTTTCCAAGGATCATGAACAGGATAGCTCGTAATACCGGTATGCAGGCAGTGATTCTGAAAGTCTCCGGTAAGGATATGTTTTACCGATTCCAGTCGCTTAGGTCCTACTTCAGGCCATTCCAAACGGGCATCAGTTCCTGGTATTACTTCCAGGTATTTAATTTTCCCTACACCTCCTATGCGTGGCCCTTTATTTCTTACCCGTTTTACGTATATGCCTTTCATATACTTAAATTCCACCATGGCCATATCCACATAGCGTTTGTAATTCCAACTGTCGAGCCAAGCCTGAATTTCTTTATCTTCCACATATTCCCGACTCACTTTTCCTTCCTTATAGATGACTTTGTACAGCTGGGGACCATTACCATATAGCAAACCCATTTCCCTTTCGAGTATGCCTGGCGCCAAGTTGTTTTTATCCATAATATCCCGGATAATCACCGGAAGATCATTATTCACGCCGTGAGGAACTATCTTTCTGCCATTGATGATAGCGGGATCTGCTTCCCAGTCTATGTTTTTTGACAATCCAACAAACTCATCAAAACCCGAAAATGGATTCTGCCCCATCACAAAGGCTCCTGCCTCCGTATTTAGCAGCCTGGTCTTACCTACTTCTTTCACTTTTTCAGCATTCTCTGTCATAGTAATGTAGTTTTTTGGCCGTTAAAGGTCATAAGGGCAGGAATGTAGAACCGCCTTGGCTCCAAGAGGTCTAAGTCTGTATAAGGTTGAAGAAGGTCTGCGTTTTGGATTTCCGATCGTGCGGATTTTGTAGTTAGCCTCCCATTGCGAACTTCCACTATGCCATCCGTAGTCTGTTTTTCCTCTGAATAGGACATAAAAGAAAAGGAAAAAGTCTTGCCTTCTCTTGAAAGCTCTCTCATCCTATTGATGGCCTCATATACCGTTAGCTTACTCATTAAGCTAATTTCGTGAGGGAAATGGGGTTTTGAAAGGACATTTTTTTATTATATTTAAAAATGAAGCATTTAGAATGGGATACAATATTACTGGCTATCGGACTTTTAACCTCGCTATTTTTTAATTGGAAGCAATACCAACGTAATAAAAAGAGAGATGCTATTGAAGATGAAGAAAGAAATAGGTCAAAAGAAAAAAAACTAAAATTCTATTTGGTTCAACAAGGGGTTGATCCATCAATAAATCAAAGCCATATAGAATTGTATTTTAAAGTTGAAATTTTCAATATCTCTGAAAAACCAATTCATATAAAATATGGTAAAATCGTATTTTTTGATAAGGGAATTCCTTCAGAACATACAATATTATTGTTAAAAGAAGACGCTACCTTTTTAGGAGAAACTATTTATCCAGGTAGTCCAGCAAAAAATACTTTGTACTTTGAATTAGAAAATAAATCAATCATTGAAACTGCATCAAAAAATCCTTTTAGAATAATAATAAAGGATGAAGTCGGTAGCTTCTTATCAAGTGAAGACATCCAAATTTTATTTTTAGATTAACTTCTCAAACTACCAAAACCCACATCAGCCTCCCTTCTCTAACATGCCTGCTCCCGTTGGTTACATCATAATATATTTATAATGCAACCAGTAATTGGTACGTTCAAATACTAAACTATGAATAGGGAGCTGTTCGCTCTTTTTGTCTTTGCCTTTGAAATTACAGTCTTGGTTAACTACTCTCCATAGCTCCCTAAACCTGCTGATAATATCATTTTCCTTAATTTACCCATATCTGAAAATTGGCATAAAAAAACAACCATTATTGTCTAAAAACAAAAAAGCCCCCATATTATATGGGGGCGAATGTCGACCAGATGGAGATAAATCCATACGATTACCAACAATTTTATACTTCCAAAACTAAATAAAACCTGCAAAAATTGACTACAAATTGAGGACCTGACCCGGTCGATTTATCCCCAAACTGGAAGCTACAATATAAACAAAATAATCTAAAATCCTAATACTACCTTTTTTCAACATTTTAAACGTCTTCTTCATAATAAATTTAATTTTAGTTGTTAAAAATTTTATTAAAATTTTGGAAAAAAATCTACATAAATATAGAATTATCATTGTTGGTATCATGTCAAGATCTTAATTCAATATTTAATAGTATATTGAATACAAATTAATGTGAAAAAAAGTTCAATCTATGCGTCAAAAACATTTAAACCTAACCCCTAACACTCGCAATTCCCACTTCAGGTTTCTTCGCTCCTCTTACATGTCTTCTCCAGGTTTTACGCATCATCAGATACTTAAAACTATCTGAGGGATTGGTACTCTCCAGAGGAAGGCGATGGATGGGAAGCTGTTCGCTCTTTTTATCTTTGCCTATAATATTTCTGCCTCGGTCCGTTCGCTTTTTGGTTTTGGCCAGTTGCAAGGAAGATCTCAATGGCTTACAGTGAAAATAGTCTATCATCACTTTTGGTAACTTGCGATTATGCCCTTGGAAAAGCTCCATCATAAAGTTATACTCTTCAGGCTGTCCAATATTTCCTTGCCCTTCACTCATCAAGATTACTTTCCAGCCGGTTGGCTTCCCCTCACTGTCTTTTTCCAGGGCATTCTTCAACTGAGTAGCCAGATCCTGCCCCGCCTTTTTATAGTTATTGGCGGCTCTATCATAATACAAATAAATGGTCTTTTCTCGATGGGGCCTGTAGAAGGCCAGAAACTTGTCTGCCAGTTCCCGAATCCACTCAGGTGAAAGCGTATAAATGAATTTCTGAACCCGATAAAACTTCCCTAATTCCTGAGCCAGGGTCATGGAATTCATATTACCAAAATCCAATCCCATGTCTATGGCTTTTCGGCGATCATGATACTTGAGGATTCTACAATCTTCTTCATCCTGAAGCCCAAAGCGTAATTCCCAGTCAGGACTGGTACCGTCCATATAGAAATGTCGTTCTCCTAGATTGGCATAGAACAACTCCCCTGTCTCAGGGCTTGGTTTCAAACTCAGCACTGTAGTCTTGGCGTCTATAAAATCATCATTAAAGGCATCTTCAAACCACTCGGGCGTTAAAATATCGACATTCACATAAGAACTGGCAATATAGAACAAGTGTTGGGCTTCTTTTACCAGACGGGTGGCCACCCATCTTTCTGTCCATCGCTGCCAGACCCTTTTCTTTTTGATGATTTCTTCAGTATCTCCAGACTCACAGGCAGCAAAGTATTCCCCAAGGGATTCATTGGCTACTATAGCTGTCTTGAGTACCCTTAACAAGGCAGCAGCATTCATCCGAGTCCCTCTTTCCAGGATCCAGTCATATTCTCCCACGTGGTCCACATTGGGCATATCTGTGGTGAAGGTATGCCCTCGATAGAATACAGAGTTACCATATTTTACACGCATCCCACGGATTGCTTTCTGCAGGTTCAAAATCCTTTCCTTTCGGAAGTACTTTACCTCATCCCCAAAGACATGCACATAGTTACCACCGGCCAATGACGCAGGACGATCCAGGGAACCAAAGGTGATGTTAAAACCGGTAAAAAAGGTAAAGGTATGATTGTAGCTGGCCAGTTCATTGTATGGTTTCCAAAAATGTTCTTTGATGTTTTCTGGCAAATCTGTCAATTCTTCGGGATTCACTTCCGGAGGTCGTTTCCCAATCACATAGTGTATATTCTCGATTAATCCTTTTGCCTTTAGGCCTTCTTTCACCGTTCTGAGTACGTTCTTTTGCAGGTTGGCATAGGTATCAGCTACCCAGGCAACCGGAGCCCCCGGCATATCATAGACCATTTCAATTAAACGCTCGACTTGAATATCTGTAGTCTTGGAAGATCCTCGACCCGCCACCATAGCCAAACTCTTAGGCAGAATCATCATGCACAACTGGCTGAGCCAGTTAGCAAATACCCGGTCAACTCCTTTACTCTCCGCCTTGGGCTTCCTTCTCCAGCTCATTAAGTCTTTCTTCTATTTTGATTTGCTCCATATTGGCTTCCATTCTTAATCGGGACTTTTCTCGTTCAGGGATTTCCAGGGCTTCAATCTGGCTGGCCAGCTCCTGCCGATTGATCTCCGGAAGCCCTACCACCGTTGAGTCAAGGGAATAATACCTGAGAGGCTTGAGATACACGCCTTTATCCAGCTTTTTAGGATCCTCCTTATCTAATCCTCGCATTTTGTACGCTTTCTCTGTCAGGTTTCCATAAACCTCCCAATCTTTGGAAGATTCAGCGTTATCTCTAACAATTAGTGCAGCCTCATCCATTTGGTCTGCATACATATTCCGCAGTGCTTTCTTCTCAACATTTCTATTGGTATAAAAAAGCGTAACGGCCTCATCGTACATTTCAGAAGCTCTCCTATGTTGTAAATTCCAGGGAGCCCTGGTAAAAAACTTTACCGTATTCCTACGACCATATTTCCGGCTCAGGGAGTTTATTAATGTCAGAGCCTCAAGGTAAATTTGCTCTTCATTTTTCAGATCATTTACACTGCCTCCCTGAATATAATTTTCCAGTTTACGGAGTCTATTTTTATCTAAGGCTCCACCAAAAATATCCATTTTGGAAATATTCCATCCCCTAGACCTTCTAATCTTGCCAAGCTGCTGAGAGGCTGTTACATTCCCCTTCTCGGCGTCCCCTAAAAGAGCCATCTGCTCTTTTGCCACTGACATTAGCTGTCCACGTTGGATATGGTAATAAACCTTACTATTTACATCTTGTGCCGTTTCTATAAAAAAGTATTTGTCTACGTCAAAGTAAAGCGACATTTGTTCCAGGCTATACCCTAAGGAAGCCAGGTTTTCCAGTTCGGCAATACGCTCATCATCCAATGGAAACGAAAAACTCATATTCAAAAATAAATGTCCTCCCTTGGTAAAGGAAGGACATCCGATTAATCTGCCTTTTGATTTTTTAATTCCCTACACTTTCTAAAAAAATCTTTGATGACCAAGAGATGCTGCACCTCATCCTTGCTCACATATCTATTCAAAATCGGAATAGAGCGAATCAAAACACAAATCTTCCCCAGGGTCAAGACATAGGGGAGAAAATCTCGCTCAAACATGTGTAATAATTCAACCTGTTCTCCTAATAGAACCAAACGCTTACGCCTTTTTTCTGCCATATCAAATTGCTGTTATAAGCCCGCAATATCTAGGAGACGGAAATTATGAGGATATTTTGGGCAATTTTTTTAGTCCTTTTTAACCGCCTACTCTCTTCATTAAACTATAAACCAAAATTAACCAACCATTAATCTTTAAACAACATTTTAATGTATATATTTTGCATTTTTTTTATTTTAAATAAATTTAACATGATCTTTTACTAAATTAATTGAATTATTTAATTATTAAATTTTTAGATGATTAACTAATACAATTCACAATTCAATACTCATTATACAGCTCATTCTAAACATATAAACCCCCTTATCATTAATAAATACATATTGTTCGTGCATAGCATTTTCCGAAAAATTCCCACTTCCCTCAATCACAAAATAATTCCCCTGGCTAGCAATGAGTGTAATTTTACTGTGGTTCCAGCAGTACTTTACTTCAAAGTCCCTTTCTCTTTTTTGCAATTCTATCAAGTCATATACCTTTGGCATTCTGTGCTTGATAGAATCAGATATGGACATGCTAATTTTCTTAATACTCCCCTTATCATACCATCTCAACAGACTGGAAAGAATCCTCTCATTTATAGAGTAAGTACTAAAGGTCAAATGATCTATTTCACCACAGTGCTTGATGACATAAGTAATAAATGTGAAAGCATTGAAACTTTTTAGTGTGTATAAAAAATAGGCTTCCCCACTTTCTGGCAAATTACCAATTAACTGCTTGAGAGAGGCTATTTTGGATAGGTGTTTGCTTTCAAATTTCGAAGAATGCAACATGGCCTTTTCTTCCTTGCCTTCTGTTGTCCTGGACGGAACCAGTTCATTGACATTAAATAATTTCATTTAAACTGTTTGATCAATCTCCTTACTTCCTCCAATTGACGTTTTTTAATCCGTATTCGCCTTTCTCTCTCCGCCCGGAGATGGGGTTTTCTGTTTTTTTTCAATTCATTTTCTATACGCCAAAGGTTATGCTCCAAGCGTTCTTCCATTTTGATAAGGTCTATCGGTCCCAATTCCCGAAGTTTTTCCAGAGCTTTCATTTCCTTAAAAACCGAATGTTTACCCAAGACAATACCATGCTCCTTGTAGTGGACAAATTCTGCTATGATCGCTTTGTTTTCCTTGTAGTTATCCATTAGCATTTTCACCGTGGCCAGTTGCTCCTCACGACTAACACAGTCGAAAAGCTGCTCATGAGCTCGAACATAGCTCCAATAAGCAGTGATCTTGTCAGCAGCTAGGACTTTAAGTTCAGGAGGACAGGCTGGATCAGAAAGAAAGGGCCAGTTTTCTCGGAAGGTTCCCTTCTCCTGCCGAATGCGTCTGACTTCGCTTAGGCTGATTCCAGAACGAAAGGCCAACTCACGAATTAAGATGGGGTAGGCCACTTGATGGTTGTGTCTGATAAGACTTGTGAATGGATGTCTTTCTCCAGCAACCTCAGCAAAAAGCCGAAGCCCCTCACTCAGAGGAGCTCCGGCCTTAAGCCATTGGTATACATTAGCCTTTTCCATTACTTTTCAAACCTACATTTGTCTGAAAATAAAACTTTCAATTGAGGCTCCACTGCTTTCCAACCAGCATCATTGTTATTTAACCACTTCCTTGTAGCTATTACTCGCTTAAGGATTTTGGGATCTGGATTGCCTCGATATACACTTGCACAGATGGATCCACTGCCATCATTTTTAGTAATGATCGGTCTGTAATCCGGAAAAATCGAATTAGCATAAAGCGAATAAATAAGGTGCCCCTCTTTATCACAACTATAGTGTGTAACCACCTTTGCCAAACTACTTTTTTCCATCACCACGGGCGTATGAGTAGCGTAATCAAAAGGATCAGTAATTCCCTCCTTTTTTAGGGCCTTTACTGTGTTTTGACAGTTTTCTGCATAAATACCATTGGCAACACCACGTTTTAAAAGTTTACCGTGTGCTTTCAATGTAATAATATCCGCAATCTCCACCGGACATAAGGTATAAATATCATCATTGGTCCAGATAAATACATCACTCACCTTATCAGAAGCGATTGCTGCTATCATCTTATGAGCCACATCTATCTGAGGGTTTTTGCTTTGTGGCTTGTGTGGAATGTGCTGCAATTCATTACTTGCCCAAGGTGGCTTGTCTCCAATAATCACCACATTTCCTTCAGAAAAATGCTTTGCCCAGGCGCGAACAGCATAGAGAAGCTCTTCACCTTTAGCCTTACCTGCCAGATAGGGAATCACAATACTTGTTGCATTAGCCTTTTTTACTGCAGCAGCATTCTGCGCATTGTCCACAGTCTTTTTTTTTGGTGTAGATTTCTTTGTACTGGCTTTGGACTTAGGTGCATTTTCAATTTTATCCTGCTCACTAGTTACAATTTCATCTACAGATGCTCCCTTTTTCTTTACATCTGTATCTTTTTTTTGATTCTTGGTATTCATAATATGTATTGGATTAAAATAAAAAGCCCTCCGTCCGGATGTCCGGGCCGGAGGGCTACGCCTGATTGATTTAAATTAGATTCCTGATCCACCGGATCCACTGCCATCTGACGGAGGATCATATACAGGGGGATCATCATGCCTGTAATGGATCATCTTATTGAAGGATTGCTGTCCTGAGGCGAAAGTAAGTGTACTGCTTATCCCTTCAGTGTTATCCTGACCTGTCACGGACATGAAGAGGGGATTACAAGGAGTCCCTTGAAGCCTTACACCTTTAGCATCACCACATTCTTTGCTCATGATCAAGAAACCTTCATTTAGGTGCTCCTGAAGCCATGCTGCAAAGTGCTCATCATCACCAGGCCGCTTTCCTTCAAAGTTGCTAATCCAACCTGCCATTTCCTCACTGGCTTCCCCTTCAGAGGAATCAAAGCGATTGATGGATTTTGGATTGAGGTATACAGCCATCCCTTTCTTGCCTTCCTTCATTACTATCGATGAGGTGGAGACCACACCATTTTTGGCTGGCATGGATTCCACCTCCTCAGAAAGCATGAATATTACATTAGGCTCCTTTGGCTTGGGAGAGCCTGCCCCCACTCTATTTTTTGGTATTGATACTTTTACGTAAGTCATAATTCCTCCTTTCTTTTAAATGCCTGCTCCTGCAGATCCACTACCAAAGCTATTAACTGACTTGTTAGGATCAGTTCCCTTGAATTGCTGAAAATCATCATGATCTCCATATACAGATGTTACCAAAGAATGCGGGTCGTATCCAGGCTTATGGTATGCAAATACCATTGGCCCATATTGATAACCTGCACCCATCCAGTACTCTCCAAATATTCTGGCTTCATAATCCTTTTTCTGGACATCATTCACCACGGCAGGCACCCCGTTGATGTGTCTCAACTTCACCAAATTAACAGGAGGCGTTGCAATTAGATCCGGAGAACCATACATGCCATCCACAGGTACCAAGTACTTATTAGAGAAATCAATAGCATTTGATCCAAAGTTGTGGTTTTCGGTCCCGGACTTTTCACCCCAAATGTTTTTGTAGGCCCTTCGATACCTTCTCCAAACGTCCTTAGAGCACAATACAGGGAAAACCATTGACTGAAAGATAGGTGCCATCCAAGCATCATACTCAGCAACAAATTCCAGTACTTCCTCATCAGTAGCTGTAAACCAATCGAAGTTGCCTCCGTCAAAGTAGTTCATTTTGTTAGGGTTACCTGCTTCAAAATTATCAGCCACAATAGTCTCGGCTCCATCCATGGATTTTTCAGGAGCTTGTCCTGGGTCCCCTTCGGAAACACCACTCCAAGGCAATTCCTCAAATCTCCCTTTCCAGATCATCCTTAATTCAATGTCTTGCATCAATTGAGGATAAATCAAGTTTTGCCAGATGTAGTAAAAAATTGGCATTTGATCTACTGCCAGATTTTCTCTATACAACTTGAAAATATAGGAAGTCAAAACATTTGAAGGAATAATCGGTACATTGAGCTTATGCCTTCGGTTTTGGATCTTCATTGGTTCGAATTTGGATTCCCCGCTTGGTGTCCATTTGTTCACAAACTGCTGTGAAACAGAAGTGATCAATGGCATAACAGACCTAAATTCAGTAACAGCCGGCTCTTCAGTGAATAGTTTTGAGGAAGTAAACCCATTGAAGATACTATCAAGCATTGCAAAATTATTCGACCCTTGACTCAGGTAAGTACCAAACTCAGACATCAAATCATCCACATTTATTGTGGCCCCTGCAGCCATGTATCCGCTCTTCAAGAAACCTGAAAGTGCCTGATAGTGGGGTTTGCTCATATCCACTTTCATAATGGACTTTACCCCTTGTTTTCTAGGCATATTTGTTACCAATGCCGTTGTTTCTGGTTCCGGATCATTACTTAGCTGTAGGATACTGGCTTGTAGCCTTTCTTTGTCTTTATTTGCCTGGTCCAGCTGTGTTTGTAGTGCTGTAAGTTGCTCACTGTTCTGGGTGGCATTGTGATCCGTTATCGCATCTAGGAGCGGTTGCGGATCCACGCTTTCCTGAGCCATGGCCTCCCTGAATTTGTCAACAAATGGCTGACCAAGCACATCGGCAATCACATTGCTTTCCTCTACAGAAAGTGTAAGGTTACCGGACTCATCTTTTGAGAATTCCTTGATCCCCAATAAGCCGAGTACAATGGCTTTCATTTTTTTAAACATGCTTTAAAAATTTATAGGTATTGCTTTACGTGAGACTTTGCCAGGGCTATGTCTATAGCCGTTGATTTGCTGCCTACTCTGTCTATAAGCCCGATTTGCAGGGCTTCGTCTGAGAAGTAAGTTTTACCATTGAGCATTCCTTTTGCGGAAAGATCCAATTTCCCTGCTCTATTTGTTTTGATGGCGTTCTGGAAACTCCTAGCAAGAGGATCCAACTCAGACTCTTTGATGAGATCATATTCGCCTTTAAGTGCCAGGTGAAAGGCTTCATTCTTGTTTTCGCTCTCTGAGCTGTAGATGTGATGTACTTTGATGCCTTCCTTTTCGTAGTATCCCTGCAAATCGTGAAAGGTACACATCACGCCAATGGATCCTACTTCCGAGCTGATATTGTTATCAGCGACGATGTAGTCACAAACAGATGCAGCCCAGTAGCCAGCCGAACAAGCCATGTCTACAGAAGCGACTACAGGTTTTCCGTTGGCTCTAGCGAGATTAACGGCGTCCACGATGGGTGCTATGGCATCCACACCACCACCTCCTGTATCTATGTCTAGGACGATGGCGCCAATATTCTTATGAACCGCAGCTGTTGTAATGTATTCGGCTATCTCCACCATGCCGTATTCGCACATGGTGCCGTATTTCATCATGTTCCCCTTGATGGGAACCATGGCCACGGAGCCTTCAGGAGCACCATCATAGATATTTCCGGAGTCCTTATCCTCTTCCCCCTCATCATCCAAATCCATCATCAGGCGGGAACTTTCCACACCTGAAATGCTCATGGTGGAGAGGTTGATAGACCTTTTTTGTCTGGAATTTCGATCCACCTTATTGAGTACCTCAGAAGCCTGCATTCCCAAGCCCAGAGCTATCTCCGGACGCATAAAATACTTACCCCGTAGGATCTGATTCATTAGAAGAAATTGCCAGTTAGCTGCTAGTTTTGTCATTACATGCTTGTTTGACACAAGTTTACCAACATACAATTTCAGGGCAAAGGACAGCCCTAGTCCATCAAATTAGACCTATGTAACCTATCTGACTCAGTAAGAACTCCTGAGTAGTAGCCAAAGGCAAGCACTTTATCTGAACCCTCGGATAGAATTTCATAATCTTCAGTTGGAGAAATGGACTCTTCCCCCATGTAGACTCCATCTTGATAAGTTTTCATTACTCCTGAGGCAGGAATGACATATTTCAAAATACATGACCTATTCCTAATTTCGAATAATGAATAAGGGCCGGATGTGTCGATAAGCCCTGGCATAGTGTACTGATCAGCAGGACGAGTAACCGGAGATCCAGTTGTGTTTATATAAGAGGTCAAATAATCACCTCTTTTATCGTCCACTAAAGAAACATAGACAGGGTTTCCAGATGAGTTCCTTATGTAAAATGCAGAATTAGAAAAAGAGGGGTTATGTTCCGTAATTACATTAACTTGGACCCATCCTTGCCCGATTTCCTTTCTTTCGAAAAATTCTATCTGATTATAAGCACCAGCCCCATTACCCGGCAGCCCATTTATAAAAAAGACAACATCATATGCCCCTGAACCTGATGTTGATTCACTGAAGTTTATACCTGCCCCGTCAGCTCTTTTAAATAAAGCTGAAACGGTATGTTTCCCATGAAATGTTAATTCTTGAATAGCATATGAATTATTCATTTCAAAACAATTTAAGTTACCCCATGGACTTGGTACTTGAACATCCCCTTGACTAACATCAATTTCGTTCGTTGACTCAACCTCCAAAAACACACCTTCGAAAATCCCCGTGTCCGGATTAAAAGTAAACCGGGGCTGATTGTCGGGTAGTTGGGTCTGTAATAATCTATCCCAGTCAAAGCGGCTTCCACCACCGCCACCAGTCACGGTTAGGTCAGGACCGATAAGACTATAAAGCTGATTTCCTTTATTTGCAAAGGGTACATTTAACATATCCCAGCCAAAAGCTAATATTTTATCCACTATTGGCTTTACGTCTGCAAGCCTAGCACCCATCTTGGCATCTGTAATCTTGACCCGTTTATAGGCATTGAATATTGCCTCTCCATACCTATCACTTAATGTTACGAACCTGATACCTCTGTAAAATACCTTACCGGGTACCGGCTCAGGATCTGGGATAGGATTGGGATCAGGGTCGGGGTCCGGATCTGTTTCAATGTATTCATAAGCACCAATAGAAGGAGCGCCTGGCACATCATTCCCATCAAGGTCAAATTCCAAATCAATATCCGTCCCTGCTCCAATCAAAACAGAACCTTCAGCTGGCCGGTAGTCCTTAGCTTGCATATTCTTAAAGAACGCCTCTTGCAGTGGAGAAATACTACTGATCACGAAGCCACCACCAACACCTACCAAGTTACCATAAACCGAGTTAATGATGGTTACAGGCGAACGCCTGTCTATAACTCCCGGAATGGTACAATTACGGATCTGGGTTCCGGAAGCATCGCCAAAAACAACTATACCAGGAGTATTCCCAAGGTTACACATTTCTATCAGCGTATTCTCTGCATCTTCATGAATATGGAGTCCAAAACTCACATTCTCGGAATTGATCACATCTATATGACTAAAGAAATTATCTCTAGGCACCTTATCCCCTCCATTGCTTACAAACTGACCAATATTTCGGGTACAACCGTCAATTAGGATATGCTTAAAGCCTGAGTTTTTTAACCGGTAACTATCATCCAGGCCGTTATGGGCCTCATGACGAAAAGGATTCATGGCATCACGGTAACCTTTCAGGTAGGCCCATTGGATGACATGTTGGGTGGCCCTGATCTGCATGCCTAAGCCACGTTGATTATCGCTTACTTGCTGATCAATATATTTCAGGTCAACGTAGGGAGCATTGGCAGGACTTAATGGCGTTTCTGTATCTGACAATGAAGTATAACAGCGAAAATTCCTTCCCATGATACCGCCCGATTCAAATTTAATCCCCCGGTATTTACTGTCATACGTTTCTATATCTTGAAAAAGTGCCTCAATATTTCCGGCCCCCACAGAACCTGGATTGTTTTTCACCCAGAAGAAGCCATCTTCCCAAACTGTTACCATGGAAGATTTAAGTCTGTGAAACCTCAATCCTTTCCCATACATTCCCACCTGATAAGGATACCAACTTCCATTTCCGTCAAAAGTGGTTTCTATATCCATGATCCGGACATTATAGGCAACCATTTCGGGGTTACTGGTAGCCGTATAACTCGTTCCGTTTAACCTGGAGTCCGAAACATCACAAAACCGCTCGCTTGTAGCGTTATTACTTCCATTTATTTTGGGTCTGTCACCTTTACCATAGGCCCCAAGCGTAATGTAGTCAGGCCTTACCCCTTCTACTAATGGGTTTCTTATTTTCGTCCAGTCTTCAAAGGTTTGTCCGCGCTTCCATAAATAATATTTTCCTGCGGTTCCCCATTCTATTAAGTCTCCTCCGTAAAAATGTGCCGACCATCCGGAGTAAGGATCTGCTTTGGTTCCCGATCCGGAGTTACCGCTTACCCCACTATCGAAGAAAACACAATCTGTTGCTGCAATTCTATCAATCTTGCAAATTGTATCCTGATAATAGGATTCAAATAGCTTCACCCTTACAGTAAGTAACCTTGATGATGTAAAGAGCGAAGCATTATCAATATAAAGTTCCCCACTGTTATGCCCGATCGAGAATGCACCGTCTCCATTACCTCCTACAATAGTAAATGTATAGGATCCATCCATGATTGAAGTGCCAAACTTTCTATTGTAAAATTTCTGGTGCGACCACAGAAAATTTACTTTCCCTACATTGTCATCGTTTTCGCAATTGTCCGGAAGTATATAATATTGATTGTACTCAGCAACGCCAGATGCAATTTCAGCTACTGTACGAATATCCTCCGTATGAGTGATGGGATGTTTAAAATTCATAATTACAGGGTGCTAAATACACGGTCTTCATTGTCACCTGTGTCACAACCGAACATGGCCACCGGAAACCCATTTATCATGGTCCAACCCATAGCTGATATTTTATTGGTAGTCCCTGAGGGGATCACTTCATAGGATTCCAAATCAGAACTACGGATAATAAAACCATTGGCACCATACAGGTACAGGTAATCGCCTATGACAGCCATTCCGGAGGTTTCTTGATTACTGTCTTCAGGAGGTAATTTCTCTTCCCATGTCAAGCCTTTATCTGTACTTACCGTCACATAGCCACCGGAAGATGTACCACCTCTCCGTAGAATAATTTTCCCCTTAAAAAATGCTACACCTGAAAAATACCTATTGGTAGAAGGTGAAGTGGAAGTAAACGTTTCTCCTAAATCATTTGAAAGCTGCACTCTATTTGTTCCATCACTGGAAACCAACACTACCGTGCCCTCATTATAGGCTACTCCTCGGAAAGCATTCGCTCCGTCTACTGTGGCAGCTAACCAGGTCACCCCATCATCAATACTATAAACTGCCTCACCTGTTCGGGCGCATGCTACCCATCTTCCATTGGCGATAAATGTGACATCAATAAATTCATAAGTACCGGGAGCTGTAATGGTGGTAAAGGTGCGTCCTCCATCTTCACTGCGCCGAATATTATCCGGGCCGCCAGATCTACCTACCAGAATGATGGTTCCCCAGTCTGAGATATCAAAGCCATAATACTCGAGGTAACCGGTATCCCCTCCTTCGAGGAAAACTTTCCCTTCCGAAGAAATGTAAAACCTATTGCTGCCACCTGAGCTACTTACCGCATAGAAATACCCATTCCTACCAATAATTTTCCTAAAGCTTACCTCCTTTGTGTCCGCAGTTTCAGAAAAAGTAAATACCTTGGCTTTCCGTCCTTGAATTGCAGATGCCTCATATTTCCACAAATCAGCCCCCGCCATAAATCCCATACCTTCCTTGCTAGGAACATCCTCTCTAATGATTTCCCAGGCACCTATTTCCTTATTATGAAAAAAATGAAGGTCATTCATTGGCGTACCTTGTAATGCTGATGAAGGGAGCTTTTCCTCTTCATTATCTATGGCTTTGAGCTTATCCACGATCATGGCACCGGTATCCGGAGAACCCGCAGGACCTTGTACCCCTTGAGGGCCTTGTGGACCTACCGGAAGAGGTTGGTCCTTATTGTATTTGCTCAAAATTAATTCTCTAAACATCTGAGCCACCATATTAGGATCTATGGTGTTTTCTTCGGTCTTATTACCGATGGAATTAGCCTTAGCAATTAGTTGATTGTCGGATAGCGCTGTCATGACTTTTTAAGTAAACTCTTGTGTAAATTCAGGTGTGAAAATCCCCGTTCCGCTAACATTGACAAGCTTGAACGGATAAGCCCAAAATTTATGGGTGAATTGAAGGTTTTTCTGTGTCAGGCTGTGATCCTCTGTAATAAATACAGGATGATCAATACTGCCTATAATAAGCGTAGGTTTGCCATCACTGAAATCCATTCGAATGATCACCGGAGCTGTTATCATTCGACGCTCTTTCAACCAGGTGCGAAAAGTACTGGTATAGCTTCGACCTGCTTTGCTATGTTCTTCACTGATGGTAAGATTAGGAGGCTTACTGATGGCCAGTTCTTGCCATGCAGCAGACACCATTACACCACCTACAGGACTGGAGCTATACTGCGCTACATCATTGATGGAAGCATAGCGCACCCTGCATATATGGTTGATTGGTCCTAGCATGAAATTATTTTTTAGGCGATTCCCCGATTTTTACGAAATATTTTATAATTAATTAATAAGAATATCCTCCATTCCTCTTTCAATCTTCTCATTCCTGTAGTATGCTTTTCGCACGAGCATATTACATCGCTGCTTTAGCAACTTCATCTCATCCCTATATTCTTTCTTTTTTAGAGTCTCATGGTCATGTAGTAAATTGGCAAGCTTCCTGGTTACAATGAAGGACTCAATGATATCCTTTTGTAACATCCCCAATTTTTTCCCCTTCAGGTAATAGCGGTCAAAATCTATGTGAAAAAACACATCTAAAAGGTCATTGATCCTTACAAGATCTTCTCTGGAATAGTATAAATAGTAGTTGGACGCATTTTTAAGACCATCTGAACGAGGAAGAGTCAATTGAACCGCATCAGGAAGGTGATTAGGTTTCTCGCTGGTATACCGCACGAAACTACAAAGCACCTTACCAAAATCGCTGGTACGACCCACAGTATATATTCCCGAATCATCTTTTGGAAAAAGAAAATCAAGATATGCCAGCAATAAAGGCTTGGAGATGGTGAGCTGAATGTCCATTGTTTTTTTTAACAATTTAATCAATTCTCCCATTTATCGCAATATTATCTCTTTTTGAGAAAATAATATACAAAAGTTCAAAACAGACTAATATAAATTAAGCTAGAAAAATATGTAACCCTGTATCCATGTAGCCTTTTGATTCTATTATCTTATTTTTCAAGAACTTACCAAGTTACATTTTGAATCATAAAAAGATGTGGCCGTTACAGATTTTTGTAACCTAAAATTTGGTATTTTTTGGTTACAAACATTTTTGTAACCTATCGCTTTTTGTTACTAAAAATAATCACTGTTTGTAACCAAATATTTTGTTGATTTTCAGGGGTATTTATATAGTTTTCATTCTTTAGTTACAGAGTTACAAAAATTTAGTGTAAATTAAGATTTTAATGGGGGAAGGAAAGGCAGAAAGGGCGGCCATACTTGGTCCTTGATCCATAAACGGCGTCCCTCCCGGCTCCTGGGAGAGGCGCTGATCAGAGCCGTAATTGCAGCACTGTAGTAAAGACTAAACTATATTGTAACCGGGCTGTTAGCCGTCCGGGATCAGTGATGATCAGTACGACTGGGAAGGGAGCGAGTGTGTTATGATGTTACAGTTATTTTATTTACCAATAGAGCCAGGAAGAGGGTCAAGAGATTGTTTAGTAACCTATCAAATGAGAAAAAAAGGTTTTCAACCAAGTAGCTATGGGTAATCACTCAACCCGCTTGTCTCCACCAAATTATTAAGCTGAAAAATTATGAAAAAAGGGATTTTACATTTCGTGTTATTTTGTTTGACTTTTACAGCTTATTCCCAAAATATAATTAATATTAAGCCTTTTTATTATGTATCTCACAGTATTTCAAAAGATAAAGCAACCTCGTTTAAAAAAGAGGAAAATAATTTACAGATTGAATTTGACGAGGAGATTATCAAATTCAGAAGTCATCCGAACCTTGCTTATGAAATATTAGAAACTTCAAAAATAACAAAATCTTATATTATAGGTGAAAATTTGGAAGGTCATTTTGTTTTCTTGGATAGACTTAACAATCAATTATATTTTATTTTTGACAGCAGTAGAGATGAGGACTATACATTTATTTTAGCACTTGGAGAAGGTAGAAATGTGATGATAGAAAATGCTAATAATATGATGAAAAAGATAAAGAATAACCAAAGTTATAGAGATTGTATCCTTTACCTGATTAATCAACAAAAGAAATATGGTTTTTAAAACAAGCGAAGTATCATAGTAGCAATTTTATTATTAAGAGTTTACAATAAGATTTTAATTTTGATAAAATCTTTTGGCAGTTATCGTAAAAAATTATAAAACCAAACTAACAGCTTTACCCTTATTAGCATAGCAATTAAAGTTAATACCATATAGAAATTATAATGAAATCAAAATTAATTCATAATAGAAAACTAATTTTGGAACTGCGTTACGACCCAGTGCCTGCTATTATTGACAAGAGAGGTCAATTTTCTGATAAACTCATTGAAATTCCAGAATTGAATTGTAAATCTTGGAAAATATCGAATGATACCATTGAAGCTTTCAACGCTGAGAATCAGAACAATATTACAAAAAGGGTTTTCATAGGTATGAATCGTCTATCTTTCATTGACGAATATGCGATTGAACATGAAACGTTCTATGAAACGTTTCTTAAAATTTTTGAAGTCTTTACCTCCCTTCTTAAAAAGCCAACAATTAGAAGAATTGGCTGCCGAATAATGGGTTCCTATAAACCTGAAAATGGTAATATCAATACTCCTGTAGGTAAGTTTCTTCATGTTTTTAATGATGAGGCTTTGATTAAAGACTTTCCTGTAAGAGATATTAGTTTGACCATAACTTATTCTTCAGGTCGATACACAATTGGGCCAATTCGTAAGGACGATAACTGGGTTCTTCAAAACTTCAGACACGACAAGAAAGTTGAAAAAGGAGGGTTTGCAATTGATACAGATAACTATGCTATTGACAACACTAGTAAAAGCGGTATTAATAGTAATGAAACAAAGAATATCTACGAAACTTCCATTCAAGTAGAAGAAACATTATTTACTAAACTTTCCAGCATTTATGGGTAAAGGGAAAAAGGAAAATGAGGTTATTAGCCTGAAAAAAAGATTAATCAATCTCGAAGAGAAATATGGTTTCAATTACAACAGTGAAACTACTCCTGAGGTAATTCAACAACAGGATTCACCAGTTTACCAAAAGAAAAACAACTTTAATAACGAACAAACCAACTCAAACCCTGAAAAATCTGTTTCAATTGAAATAGAGTCTATAAAGAATACCATTGATAACAAGGTATCCGAGATAAGAGGTGAAATTCGAGAAGAATCAAATTATGTACGTGGAAGATTCGATACAATTGCTGAAATGATTAGAACCGAAGGGATCGATTTACGAACGATGTTTGTCTCTAGAAGTCTCTTTTTTTGGTTGATTGGAATCCTTATTTCCATACTTGGGGCAGTTGGTTATTTCGCATATTCAAACCTCGATAATGATGTCAAAGAAATCAAACAAGATGTTAAAGGGATTAGAAAAAATTTAGATGAAGGTCCGAATTTGAAGAATAAGGGATCTCAAAATGAGACTGAAAATTAAAAACCCTAATGAGTAACCCAACCTGCTCTAAATAGCTCAGGTTGTGATTCTCACGACCGGGGCCCTAAAACACGGAGCAGGCTATACGGGTCGCGATAAAAATTCTGGACAGACTTTATCCAGCGGTCCGTAAAGGATATGAATACTGCTCTTTTAACCAATATTACCCATTCCCTACTTCTAAAATAAGGCTACGTATGGGCAATTTATTGAATCTTCACTTCACCTTACAGTCAGTCATCGTCCGAATGTTTATGCGGGCGAGCTTTAGACCTCTTTAAATCCTATAGCTCGTTACCGGCAACTACTATGACCTCAGCCGACTTCTTGGCTAATAGAAACCAAATTTATTCCAAGACCTCCCTCCGTAAGGTGATATCCTTGTGTCTAACACTTCCTTACCTACCATTTGAACACTTCCTTATTAATGCTAAGATCTCGGCGTGATGTGGCTCCTCGCCAGATCTCATGGCTCCAGTATATGGTTGCTGTCAGTCAGTATAGAAACCGGAGTCTGGCTCACTTCCCTGCATACCTCACGGCAAACCAGCTTTTCACTTGCTTGACTTCGGGCAACGACTCCCGCACCTAACGGACTCTTATCCGTTGCAAAGGTCAACTTTTTGACCTACATTCATCATTCAATACATACACAAGGGCTATAGGAAATGCGGCTGACTACTTAAAAATGAAGATATTACAACTTAATAACATTCGATCTGGCGGACATAGAATCGGTTTCAAAACCCCGTACTTGCCAGAGCCACTAGTCACAATACATGAGTTACACTAAAAAACATAGTAAACACGGAGAGCTCTATGGAGCAGTTTTAATTCTAGAAACGGAATTAAGAAGCTTTGTTGATTTCTTAGCTAAAGACTTTGTCGAAATTGCTATAAACGGAAAAACAAAAGATGGAACCAATATCAATTTTTCCGATTTAAACGAATTCATATCGTATTCCAATTTTGAAAAGAGAAAAATTGTTGAATTTGAATTAACATGCTCAAATGAAGAACAATCCGTAGACATAAAATTTCAAAATGATAGATTTTTCTTTAAACCAAAGGTTATATCTTACTATCTCAGATATAACAATCAAAACTGGGGCTTCAAATTTGAAGATGACTTAAGACAAGAACTTAAAGAGTTTCGACCATATTATAGTTTTCTGACTTACCTGGATCTAAAAATGGGATTACCGCTATTATTAGTTGCTATTGCAATTCTATTCTTCTCCGTAGATTATCTTTTAAAAGTTGCTGGCTTAACTGGCTTAACTAACACTGACTATAATAATTCTGGAAGTAATAATTCTAGTTGGATAGTTGGTGTAGCGTGGTGGATTCCAATTTACTTATCTGGTTATTTCATCAATTTATTTAGGAACTTTCTATTCCCTGTTCTATTCATTGCAACAGGTAAACAGGTTAAAGAATATCGAAAAAGGAGAAATATAGCTTATGTGATTTTTGGAGTAGTCCTATTGGGAATTGCTATTAATATAATATCTGATCTAATAACCAACGCTACCTAATCGTGTAGACGGCCCGTAAGATTCCTCTGAAGGGAAGTGTCTCACACAACACCCTAAGTACAGGCCTCTTATACGGCGGTTCATCGGATTATGGGTTGCGTTTTGAGGTAATAGGAAAGGATGAATTTATATCTATTTCTTCTCAGACATGACAGTGTAATTATTCAAGTCACAAATTACCGCAAAGGTTGTGATCTAGGGTTAAAAGACATCCTACACTATCAAAAAATCATTGTGGCTCTAATGGGAACGGATAGACTGATGAAGGAGATTGACAAAGTTAAATTTGTTAATTTTTAGACAAACTCTAATAAGTTAAACACTTCTTTAGAAGATATTAACTATGCGGATTAAAACCTAAGAGTTATGCTACAGATTGTAAAAAGACAAGCGTCTCCTAGTGAGGCAAAAAACCTTGACAATTTAATAGGTAGTTTTTTAAAAGAGCTGGATGAGTTAGATCCAAATACTCCAAAAAAAACTTTAGAGATTTGTCATGTTGGTAAATTCTTAATGTTATTTAATGCTAATTTTCAGATCGATTCAGTAGGTGAACAGCCTGATTTTATAATTAAATCTACAAACAATAATTTTATTGGATTGGAACACGAAATTCTTTTGGATCACTCTCAAAAGAAAATTGAAGGAAGCTTTGAAGATATTGTTAAAATTGCTGAAAATAAATTTAAGGAGCGATTTCCTACCTTTAAGTTTTTAGTAAACATCAGGGTGAATATTAAAAAAAAACTCAATAAAAAGAATAAAATATTTTACGCAGACTCTATAGTAACCATCGTTGAAAAACACCTAATCCATGGAAAATTTGAAAGAAACGACTTAGTAAATAGAATTACTTGCCAGGAAGATTCAAATTTAACGTTTAATAGCATTCCATCTGGAGGCTTTATTAAGAAATCTTTAAAACCTGAACATTTGATTACGGCAATACTTAAAAAAGAAAGTAAACGTCAAAAATACATCAATAACACAGGTCTAAATCAACAATGGTTATTAATTGTTATAGGTAGCGCAGCAAAAAGCTCATACGAAATCTTACAAAAATTTGATGAAAATCTTTTAATAAAATGTGGGTTCAACCGGATTTTCATCTTGGAAGATTTCAATTCAAGACTCTTTGAACTTCAACTATAAGGAATCAAGCTTTCTTCAATAGCATTTAAACTCATCCAGATAATTGAAAAACTGAAACAAGTATTACAATTACCAATAAAACAGCCTGAATTATTGCAAAACTGGTAATAATAGCTAAGCCCAAGATTCTTCTTTCATACCTGGTAAGCTCTTTATCTTCTCTTTTCATTATTTTATGGGTTACAGGGTTACGAATTGTTTTTCTGGTTTGAAATGCACAGGTGATTAGGAGCTTTCGGCTATATTCTGAGAGGTTTGCATAAATATTTTCCGCTGCTTTATCATCCTGATCAGCCAGAGCTTGTCTGTCTGATCTGAAATCACACGGGTAATTACCGCAGACTCGCCCTCTAGGAGTTGGAAGTATACCAGCCCCTTTTTCCTGGTCTTGGTTTGTTTGTCGACAAACTCCTTTATCGACATTACCGGTTTAAGTTTTAAAGTTATTTCCATCTTAGAAAGTAGCTAAATCTTCTTCATCCCCTGGTGCCAAACCATCATTCGGAGAAGGTGGCATCACTACCTGATTGACAGCCCTATGATTTGCATCCGGACTACTTCCGGAACTGCTGACATATATCATTTCTACAGAGGTGGCCACACCATTAATCTGTTCTTTTCGGATTATTCTTCCAGATGAGTTTTTGAATTCCTCAGGATCCAGCTCGTAGCCATAGAACCTAGCCCAAGCTTTAAGTGCTTTGGTAAACTTTTGTGAGGTCCATTTACTTGCAGTGGTTTTGGTATAGTCCTCAAAGGCATATTTTTTAACCACAAAATCATTCAGCCGGTCTGTAAAATAGGTATCAGCCCATTCATGAAAGGCCGGACCCATTTCACTTAGTAGATTCCTTTTCTCCACATTCTCCATAGGTGGATCTATTTTGCCGTGTTGCATGTATAGCTGACAGCATTGAATCATAAAATTGTAAAAGTCATTCCATTCCTTTTCTGTATAGTCCGGCCCCAGGATATTCTTTCCAAACTCCTCCCTGGGATTCCTGCTTTCATTAAAATAGCCATCCTTATTCTGATGGTAATAATCCGAAAACACACAGTACAACACCCTCCGTAGTACAGAACTATCTATATTCCTCAAGGGAAAATTTGAGCTGAAAGCAAACTTTGGCGACTCTTCATAAGGGATCTCATAGGACTTGTTATTCTTGGGATTGACGATCATATTTCCGGTGATGTCAGAGAAAAACACATCAAACTTCAAATACTGGTTGGCATCATCCACCAGGATGTAATCTGTATGAATAGTGACCCGGTCGTACATGTGGGGATTTTCTGTCATTTTGGGATCCCGGCCACGTAACGTCACCGACTTCATAAAGCGTGACACAGATCCCATGGCTATAGATTTACCGGATCCTCCATGAGATTCTCCCTCATCAGATATCCGATGATCCATTGTCCAAATAGCCCAGGGACGGGAAGGGTCTTTATACCTGTGTAATAGATAGCCTAGCACATACATTTTATTAACCAAATGGTGCTTCTGCTCCATTATTTCGTCATGATTCAAATTAGGTCCTGCTATATTGAACAGGTTTTCCTGCTTGTATTTTTTAATCTCCTCAGCCGATTTACCGGCAAGCCTTTCTTCTAGTTCTTTTCTCCAGTGAGTTCGACTGGTATTGATCAAGAAATTAAAAAAGGTGTTGTCTTTCTTCAATACCTCTATATCCCAGCGGCCATCTTTATTTTGGGAAACTTTAAAATGTGGATCCTGTTCTTTAAATCGATGGTCTATCACCTCATCATGCCAGACATATTTTTGCACTTCTCCAAGCTTATGAACCTTCACCCTACCTTTATTGACTTCCACTGTTTTGTTGCCAAAAAAGAAAAATTGGGACTCTCGGTCAAAATCGGTAAAGTCCACTTCTGTCATTGGTAAATTGGACATGGAGGCTTCTTTAAGTTGACTGCTTCTGTAGAAAACATCCCTTAATCCTTCATCTAAATGCCGTTCCTCAAGAAACTTATTTACATACGTTTTTACTTCATTCACCTCAATTTCACGGACTATATTATCCTTGATCTGAATGAAAATATACCCTTGCTTTTCATTCTTATTTTCAAGCCTATAGAACCCATTTTTGGTAAGGAAATTATAAAGCCTGGTGTTTTTTTCCTGGAACTTAGATTTCCAATTACCTGCTTTGTCTACCCAATAAACTTCATCCCAGAACCTATAAGGTATAGCAGTGCGTACCAATTGCTTGAACTCGTAGGCACTGAAGCGCTTCAGATAGTCCCTTACATCCTTGGAAGGATTACCCCTTTTGTCCGGAAATTCTTTTAATTTTTCGGGCAGTGTAATTGTGTGCAGGTCCAGGTGTTCCATGGCCAGCCGATGAGCTTCTCTTTTGCCTGTAAAATCTATATCCGGCATGTTCATTACTTTTTCAGCAATGGCCTGAAGCTTTTTAAAAAGTTTATCAGTAAGCTTTGCAGTTTCGGAATTTGGCCAGACTACCTGATAACTGATCATGGCCAAGTTCAAAGCATCAGAACCACCACTGCAGTATATGATTTCAGGTAGCATTTTTTTCTTTCTTGGCTTACTACCTTCTTCTTGGTCTTCAAAATTGTCGTCCTCTTGAATTTCCTCATAGGCAGCGTTGCAAACAGATAGTCCATGTAAAAAGTCACTTTTGCGTTTGCCGTAGTACATAAACCTACGACTCTTATCAGGACTGAGGGGTTGATAAATTTTCTTAAAATCCCCTTCATCCCACATGAAAATTGGGTATTTATCTGTGGCCTCAATCGTAATCACCTTCCGGTTTTTCACTATGGAGTAAGAAATAAGGGAGTAAAAATGATACCTACGAAAAATTTTATAAACCTTATCGGTATTTATTGCTACAATTCCAGAACTGTCCCGGATAACTTTCCCTTCCTTATCTCTCATCACAGGGATGACCTTCTCTGCCAGGACAGTTCTTATCTCAAAATCTGTAAACTCATTCCTTACTTCAAAATACCATTCCCCATCATTCTCCTCTGCCCTTGCATCCCTACTTGTAATTTCTGGTTTTAAAATTTCAAAGGTGGTTTCTCCGGAAACATTATACCTTTCGGCAAGTACTTCGAGAGCTTCTTTAAAGTCAAGCCCTTCTTCTTCCATGCAGACATGAATACCATTTTTTGGTTTTTGATCTCCCCCAAAATCCGTTACCACCCAATTGCCATCCTCCAGCTGCTTCAGTGTGGCACTGGCCGTTTTCTCACTTTCACGAACTTTAAATTTCTTTCCCTTTACTCCTACACAATTTTGAGCTTGTGGAAAGTAGTAAAGGATAATATTGAGACCACCATCGGTCGCTTCAAATATGTCTGCTTGGTTTATAAACATTTAAAAAATCGATAATTGATGTTGAAAGCCTGATTTAAGTGCCTGTCTGACATAGTATCTTTCGGGACTGGGGATATCTTCAACTGAGCTGTAAGGGGTATTAATGGTAAGAGATTTCATGTCTACCTGAAATTTATCCTTTAGTTTGCTGGCCAGGTAATACCGACGCTTGTATGTTTTTTGTTTTCGTCGCCGCTTGGAGGTCGAGCTGACTTTCAAAGAAACCCCACTCTTCATTTCGTATGTCTCGGACCCGGTAGTAATCGTTGTTTTGGTAAACAACTCTAAGGGGCTGGGACTTGATGTTTGTTTCAAAATAGGCTGAAGTGCATGGAACGTTTTCATGTCTTAGTTTTTTATTGACAGTCACTATCATTGATTATTGTTTTTAATGTTTTGATGTTCTTTTGATACCTGTCAATCCCCATTTTCAAGGTTTCTATATCCTTTTCCAGGCGGTCTAACTCATCAGAGCCTAAAACATCTCTAGTTTCGACCAACTTCTTTTGGTCTAATTTTAACTCTTGCCTTGCAAATTCTAGCAAAGACAAATAATCCTCAAGCTGTCTTTTTTGATCCATTATCCAGGTCATTATAGAGTTTATTGTTGCTTATGATTTCATCGGCTACCTGATAAATATTCATCCGAAGTTTAACTTCAACTCGTATCCAGTTATGAGCACTCAGGTTATTCATTGGCCTGAGGATCCCACCTAATCCATGAGCTTTTTCTTGCCAGAAATTTTTCTTTTTCATTGCAAATTCATGGTCGATTAATAATTTTTCAATTCTTGAGTTGTCCATGGTGTTTTGAATTAATCCCGGGACCAATGCCGGCATGGCCCCGGGAAAGTTGATTGTCGATCAAACGTGGATAGAACATCCGGCAATGTCATATAAGGTTTTTTTCAAAGGCAAATCTGACCAGTTCAGCCTTGTTTTTATAGCCTGTTTTTTCTCTAATATTCTTCATAAATACCCCAACCGTGAGAACAGAAATACCCATTTTCGTAGCTATTTCTTTATCCAAAAGGCCTTCAGGTATTAATTTCAGCACTTCTATTTCACGGGGTGTTAAGGTTCCATACTTAGCTTTGAGCAGTGAACAAATCCTTCCTTCATAAGGACAGCTCCCTCTAAGATTGCAATCTATGTATTCACTATCCTGGAGCTTTCCTTCTACCATATCAGGATCATTGTCCAAAGCGGAATACCGGCACTTAATATATTGGGAGACCATTTCAGCATCCGTGATGAAGCCAGCTTTCACAAGTGCTTCAACTGCCTCCGGATGCTTCTCCATGTCCCTGAAAACCCCTTCATATAGCCAGTCAGGCCATTCATTTGGAGGTGCTATATTACCATCTATCAATGCGAATATTTTTTCGTCTTTTGCGAAAAATTCAACATTCTTATCTGCTATACCCGCAGGTAATTTGCCACTGCTAAAGTTGATCATTTGGGTTTTGATGGGTTTATTTCGCATTTACAATCTTATTTTGTCTCTTTTTAAGACGGTTAATCAATTCCTTGCTTTCTTCAATTACATCTAGAGCTGCCTTATGTACCTCGGTATTGTATCTGTGATTTTTTTCAGAAAAAAAGTTAGAAATAGTCCTTTTTGACACATTTACCCTTTTTTCCACCTTTGAAAAATACCCATAAGGCAGTGAATTTTTCAGGTCTTTAAGTTCTTGTTGGGTCAGCATACTTATATTTTGGTATTGCGTTAATTCTTATTATGCATTAACTATGCGTCAAATATGCGTCATTTAAGAATATTATGCAATTAAAATCGTCTCGAAATAGGAATTATTTTTTAAAGAACTTTGAAATCATGAAAGTTCACCGAGGAGAAATTGTAAGGAAAAGACTAGATGAGTATGCCAGAGAACATGCTGTAAGCATTCTTTCTATTGCAAAAAAGGCCGGATATCATCAATCAAGCGCATATAGGCACTTCATAAAAGATGATCTCAGTTATAGCATAATTCACAAATACGGAAGGGCAATCGGACATGACTTTACCCAAGAATTTCCGGAGATGTTGACAGAGTATGGATTCTCTTCCGAAGAAAAAGACAAATATAAATACACAGATCTGGCTCAATGCATAGCAGAAAAGGAGCTGTGGCAAAAAAAATACATAGAGCTATTAGAAACCCACAACAAGCTTTTAATGGACAAAATGAAAGAAGATTAATTCCTTTTTTTCACACAAAAAATGTATCACAATGAAAATAAAAGGCTTACAAAATAAAAAATGTACCGGCCCTGGGTACACAAAACCCCTTCAGATGTGAATTTGGAGGGGTTTTTTAGTTTGTATATTTTTAAAAATAATCCTAGCCCTAAGTTGAGGTGTTTTTTAGGCTACAAAAACACTTATTAGCCAATATAACAACTTTCAATATTACCCCCATTTTTCAAAGAGATAAAGCTTGTTTTTAAAGTGAATAAATCTAAATTATTGTTGTCGCTCATGAAATTTACAGCAAAGGCTTTTATCTCTTCCTGAAGTACTAAGGAAAGATCTTTTCCCCCTTCACTTTTCCAAGTCTCCAACCATAAATTATACTTTTCTCTTAGCCCCAGATCTTCAAGTGATATCAACCCTAGATAGTATTCAAAACTTTGTTGGTTACTTATAAAACTTATTTGACTTTTTCTAAGATAAATTGCGGTTGTCCCTGATCCTCCTACTGATTCATCATACAAAGTATTAATTTTAGTTTTAATCTCTACCGCAACTTTATCCCCTAATTTAATATCAAATTCATTAACTTTATCCCCTACCCACTCAACATCTTGATCAAGATTTTTCTCAAGCCATACCCTTGCCAATTGCTCCCCAATAAAACCACTTAGTTTATTCGGTCTTGAATCATCTATCTCATTTTCAAGGGTCTCCTGAAGTTTATTACCGAGATCACCCCCGAATTTGTCAATAAGTTGCTTTATTAAATCCCAATTATCGTGAAGTACCTGAGGATCTTTTAGATTCTCAAACCCTTCTAAATAAACATTTTTTTTTGTTTTCGGACTTGAATCAGCACTGCTTGTATTTGGTAAAGAAATTGGGTTACAATCCTCATCAATAATCCCCCTTGACTTTAGTCTTGATAAGGCTTCTTCCTGAAATTCATTTGCAATTGAAAAAAGTCGAACTAAATCCTTTGATTCACTTTCACCAACAAAAAGATCATTTTGAAATTCTTCCAAGTATTTCAGTGATAAAGTTCCCAAGTCATCCAAGTATATAAATAAGTCTCGTCTGCTTCCTTCCTTTTTTACTCTTAACCTGGGTTCGTCTTTAACAGAGTTAATTTCCATAAATGATTCTCCGCTCTTAACTATGACGGCAGAAGATTCTATCATACTATTTACAGTATAAATCCTATACGTATAATGATTGAAAGGTCTATTATCTTTCCATCTATTGTAATATCCCGCCTTCCATTCAGTTTTATCAGGCAAATCTCCCTTTGCCCTTATTTGTATAGATAATTGCTCTAGCTTAAGCTGTTTTGCATATTTTCTTCTTTTTGAAGAAGAGCTTGTGCCTAAATTTGCGACACTTCCTGGAGACATTTCTGACATTGGTAGATACTCAAAATGAGATGTGCCATCAAAATAATACTTAATTGAAGTCCCAAATTTATTCAGTCGAAGAGTTCTCTCATCTCTCTCTCCCCATGACGTGTAAGACACCAAATAACTCTCCCACAACCTTTGATTTTCAATAATAGTCCAGAGTTTTTCTCCTTCTTTTTCTAAAAGATCAATTTCTCTGGAAATACCCCATTCGAAAGCTCGTGACCACATTTTTTTGGATAAATAAATATCATCTAGAACTTTTCCTAGGCTAAGTGACAATCTGAAGCTCTCACTTTTCTGAACATAGTTTTGGTTATCTAGTTTCGCAGCCAAATATTTGCTGTTATCACCCGATTTTTTTACCCACTCTAAAAGATCTTCAGGAATCGATTCTGAATCCAACCAATATTCATTTTGAGTAGGAATAATTTGATAATCTGGGTTAAATCCAAACCAATCCTTCTCCCAATATTCTTTCCAATTGATATCTCTATACTTAAACTCAGTAAAAAGCTCTTGAACTCCAATTTTCAAAAAGTCAGGCAAGTCTTCCAAACCTAATTCCAGATCATCTTCTTTGATTTGCTCTAAATAATCAATCAAAAAAGAAACATGAACTGGTTCCCCCTTTTCAACCATCAAAATTTCATCCTTAATCTCCTTTAAGGGTTTATCAACTAATCCTAAAAACTTTTCCTTAACATTTGTTTTGAGTAAGGAAAATATCTTTGCAGCCTTGTTTATTCTTTCTAAAGCCCCCTTTTGATCATTTAGCAGCTCTGAAAGAACATATTCATGGGAATTTATTTTTATGGTATCACGATAGCCGTCGTGACTAATAGTTTGCCCATCGATTTGGATTTTCTTCTTAACCTTAGCTAGTAGTATTTCATCATTCCCAAAAGCACTTACAAATCTGACCTCAAAACTGTCTTCTTCAAGAATCTGCTGATCATTCGAATTAATTTCAATCAATTCAATTTTTTCGATATAGGATGATTTAAGAATATCACTTGCTCTTTCAAATAAGATAAGAAAGACCCGTTCTGATCCAAATTCATCTAATAATTCTTGTTTAAACTGCTCACTACTTACATCCCACAACCCATCTTTTAAAGTGAAGTAATTCAATAACGATTCGGGTAATTCGAAATACTGATTTTGCTCCACGAGAAACTCAGAAACTTCAGTTGGTGAATTAAAAAACTGGCGAGACGATTCAGTGTTGGATTTAATTTCAAAACTGCGAACTCTACTTTGTTTCAGTGTGAATAAATCAAAGAATTTACAACCCTCTATTTTTGATAGCTTTTTCAAAATTAGAATCTCCTCGGTTGATATAGTAACCCATTTCAAACTTAAATTCTGCAATGACTTTACTACAAAGAGCTTCTGAAATTCTTTGGAACTATAAACAGTTAATAAGTCAAAATTTGGAAGTCGATATCCAAACTTAAAAAACAGCTCACTCGCTAAGCGATATTCATCTGCTGAAAGATTCTGAAATCCTTTGTGGAATATCTTTTTCCCAAAATCCTCCCATAAATCATCGTAAGTAAATACAAGCTTTTCTTGTGAAGAAAAAAAGATATCATCATTCTCTTTATCAGACCTATGCTTAAACGATTCCAAAAGTTGCAATAACACAGGCTCTATTACATCGGACTTTTTCAACTTGTTAATTTTATTTATCAAATAGGTTCTATCACTTGAAACTATTCCCCAAACACCATTCTTTTTAGCCTGAAAAGATTTAAGAATACTTAGTTCCTGCTCTATCGGCAATTTCCAATCTTTGAAAAAGTCATCGTTGATGGCTTCGTTAAATGTATGGCTAATTAATAAATCGCTATCCCCTTTTCTATTAGAAAAATAAGCAAATTTATCACTGACCCATGAAGAAAATTCTTTCTTGTTAAAGGAATAGAGAACCGAAAGACTGAGGTTTTTTAATTCTTGGGAAAAGCTAATCTTTTCATTTTCAAAAAAATCATTAAACCGCTCAAAAATCTTTTCAGCATCCCAATTGCCCCCTATCAGTGATGTGATATTTGGATAATAATCTAAATTCAGAAACTTATCTACACCTCTACTAAAGGTAATGGGTGCATTTCCTTTTTCACATTGCTTTTTAAAAGATCCAAATTGATTTTGGGGAAAAAGCAAAAATGTATCCTTCTTTTCACAAAAGTCTTTTACTGATAAATAGCCACTGGAAGTAGGGATAAATGGTATTTCGAAAAGGAAATCGCCCTCATTTTCAAGTTCAAGTTGCTTAATTATTTTCGTAAATTCATCACATTCTTTGAAAAACGTTTTGGTCTTTTCTGCCCCCGCTTCATTGAATAATTTTGATAATGAATAACTCTCAACTCCCCATTTATCTAAACCATCTTTATAATATTCATTTAACCTCGGATGAAGCAGGTATTTATTAGACAAGAGACTACTTGTATTCAGACTTTCAAACCCACTCGGTAACACAAAAACCTGATTTGCTTTTGCTCGTTTTAGATTAAAATGGTTTACTCGCAAATGATTTACAGCATGTTCTTTTACTGTTTCATGAAAACTAAACACATCTTCACCTTCCTCGGGATCATCAGAAATTGCCAAACTTCCTAAAAATGGAAAATATTTAGAGTCTGGAATATAATCCCAATCTTCAATCAATTTGCGAGCAAATGCTGAGAATTTATTTGGCTCAGACCTAAGTTTTTGTCGGTTGTCGAGGATGTCAAAATCTTTACATCTAATGATATAACCAAGTCCATGAATCTCCTTTGATACAGGAAAATAATCAGTGAAAATATTAGATAGGGTCTTCTGTATTTCATTCCTTTTCACACTAAAAATAAATGACGCACTTATATCTTGTTCACCATCTTGGACTGTTATAGAAATGGACTGAAATTCTCCCTTCTCAATTTTTTTAGTACCTATGTGAATCCTTTTCACCTTGTTTAGTGATCCATCTACTGAAAGCACCGATAATGATTGTGCTAAACCTTGCGATATTCCATCAAATTCTTTTTCTAAGCGATGGATTGTAGATTCATGTGCAGGTATATATAAAATTGTACCCGGTGAATAAAATAATTCATCGCTTTTAAACGCATTTAATGCTGCTGACAAACAGTTTTTAAATTGATTAAATTCATATTGACCAAATGGGACTACAGTTTTACCAAGATAGCTGAGTGATTCATTTGGTAATGCAGGAAAATAACTTAAAAAAAGCTTACATAAAATTGAATTCCCTGGGGCTTCTACCTCAATTTTAGAGATGTCATCCACCTCCAATATTCCTCTCAAAGCATTAATATCATTTTTAGACCAAGAAAATAATATAGGTGCAAGCAAATCTTTACCAAGAGCCATAGCAACTCGTTCACTCATACCTTTCAAATTATCAGATGAACCATGAGGGACAAGCAGGTTATACATGAGTTTTGATCCAACTCCCTTTTTCCCACTCTTACTTGAATCCTTAAACTTTACACCTTTTCCTTTACCTAAAAAACTAAATAACGAACCATCTGTAATTTCCGGATTTGTATGAAAAGGCTCTCCATCATTTAAAACTAACAATCCTAACTTCGGATCAGAAAAAACCCAAAGCCCTGCCCCCCCTGAGTCTTTAGCATTTTGTAAAAATTCATAAAAAACTTGATCCTGAGAATCCTCAGCAAAAGAAGATAACTTCAACAATTCTCCTTTCAAAAAACCTTCAGGATCATCAAAAGAGCCATACAACTCTTTTAGTAATAGGTCATTTTTAGTCAATAACTCTAATCCGGAGCTATAATCAATTTTAGAATTAGTCTTCTGTTTAATATATTCACTTAAATCCCTAATTTTCATTTAAATCTATTCTTTACCAAAGCCTTTAAAAAGCACGCTTAACTCTACTCTTCTTGATAATGTTGAATTCTCCACCCCACCATTGTTATCAATTAACTCTCCTTTAATATTAAGTAATTTTGTTTCTCCAAAGCCTACAGTTACTATTTTACTTTTACAGTATTCTTGAAATTTTGGGCTTCTTTTACTTAAAATATTGTCCCTTATTTCAAACCAAGTTTGGGTAGCTCTCTCTTGAGATAATCTAAGATTATAATCATCATTCCCCTTTGAATCTGTGTGCCCTTCAATCCTAATTTCTTTAATCTCTACTTTAGAATTCCCCAACTCGTCAAATACCTTTTCTAATTCGTTTAGAAAAACTGGAGTAATTGAATCAAGACCAGCAACAAAAGTTGAAGTCAATTCATAGGAATCATATTCGAATAATTGATCTTCTATTCCATTACTTTGGGAATAAAATCGTATAGTACCATCATCAGTTACTGTAACTCCTGGAATTCCAGTTAATTTAGTTGTGAAATTGTTAGTGATACCCTCCGTTGCTTCTTTGATAGTATTTATATCCGTTTGTGTTTTGATTACTAGGACTACTGTGATCAACATAAACACTACTAAAGCCCCCGTCAGCAAATCTGAAAAACTCATCCAAACGTTTACTGGATTATTCTTACTCCTAAACACTGACCTTACCATTTGTTTCCTTAAATTCTTTTAGAAGCTCGACAAGTTCTTTCAACTGAATAACTGCAGAAGCTAATTCATTCGTCCTTTCCTCATAACTTTCCAGTCTTTGGGAATACAATTCTTCACTTTTTGACAGATCTACAAGCGTAGCTAGATGAATCTCGGCTTGCTCAATAGTCTTCTTATGATTTTCTCTTTGATCATCAAAGGAGGTCACAGAGTCTTTTAACCTCGCTGCAGTTGCATTTAGCCCCTGTTCAGTCAAAGTCGCCCAATTTTGTAGACCATTACTTACTTTTTCAAAATCCTTATGAATAGTCTCTAACACCTCCTTAGTTTTGCTTTCTATTGAATCGATTAGTTTAGAAAGTGATTCATTCGCTTTTTCAGAAGATTGGATGGACTCTTGTTTGATAGCACTAATTTCTTTTAAAAAGCTTTCGACAGCTTCTTTTTGGCTTGTATTAACTGCCTTAAAGTTTTCAGCTTGGACTTCCTGTTGGGATTTTGAAAAATTATTTAAGCTCTTCGTTACACTCTCAAATTTGATCAGTTGATCGTTAAGAAACGCCTCATTTTTCTCCAATGAAATCTTTTGAAATGCTTCATTTTTCTCCACTTGCTTTAATAAGCTCTCTTGTTGAGTTTTGATAAAGCCCTCACTCTCCTGAGAAATGTTTGACTGAACTTTAGAAACCTCGTCTGATAATTTTTTCATCAAAGTTTTCATCTCAGCAGTTATAATAGAAACATTATTTTGATTCAATTCTTTAAAATGAGAGCCTGCTTGATTTGAAATATCTTTAAACTCAGTAAATACTCCCGATATTTGATCAAACATATCTTTGTTAATCTCATTTATATTTTGCTTCACGCTTTGAGAAACTGACTTCATTGTTT
This sequence comes from Cyclobacterium sediminis, assembly GCF_054781075.1. Lineage (NCBI taxonomy): Bacteria > Pseudomonadati > Bacteroidota > Cytophagia > Cytophagales > Cyclobacteriaceae > Cyclobacterium > Cyclobacterium sediminis. The sequence continues at coordinate 622,109 of NZ_BAAGVC010000003.1, forward strand.
GATCAAACTTTTCTACCAAAGAAGTGGAACTTGCTTCTAGCCGTTTATCAATGGCGATCAGATTGCCATTGAGAGTATGCAAAGCATCTATGATACTGTTATTTTGAGCGAATGAGTTATTTTTTAGATCAAATAGAAATTTTTCAGGAGGTTCGATAAAATGTTCTTCTTCCCCATTTGTATCTTCCATTTGGGAAAGAATGACATTAATAATCATAGCGCCAATTAAGCCAAGGATAGAGGTCACAAAAGCATTCGATAATATTACTGGCAGATCATTAATTGCTTCACTATTTTTAGACAGATTTTGAATATCTGAAAAGCCTACTAACAAAGAAAAAAAGGTTCCAATAATTCCAGCCGCTGTCCATATTGTTGGTTGAACTTTAAAAAAACTTCTCCACTTTCTTGATTTTCTAGCTTTAAGATATGTTATGGATGAAACAATAATCAAAACACCAAATACACTAAGCGATGCAATATTTAATCCGAACTTTAAATATTCTGATATGAACTCTCTCATGACAATTACTATTATTATTCTTTAATTTCCAATATCCAAAAAATCCCCCTAAACCCATCCAATGCTGCCTCCACATCTTCTAGAATTTTAACTGCCAGCACATCAGAATCAGGAAGATTATTTAGGTCTGCTAACCTATTATCTTTCAGCCAGAAGATATCCAGGTTGGTTTTACCAAGAACTCTCACCCCGCATCCACATTCCCATTGATCCTGTCCAAAATACTGATAATCTTGGTAACCTGTGCATCATCAAACAAGCCAAAAGGGCCGCTATCATTTATATCTTTGAAAGGGGATTCAAACAGGGCTCTTTTGTCAATCACCCCATTCTGAGTCAAATACCCAATGATCAAATCTAAAAATTTGATCTGTGCGGCATTAAGGTTGTGTTGCTGAATAAATTCTGCGAAAGCAGCTTGTACCGCTTCTTTATCTAAACCTATCAACTCTCTTATAAAATAAGCCAAAGTTTTCCCTTTGCCCTCCTTTTCAAATTCCTCTCTGGAACCTACCTCTTCGGCATTGAAAAAGATAGCCTGGAGTTGAGCAAGTTCTGCTGCTGTGATGGGCTGGTTATTTTTGATTTTACTAATTACCAAATGATCCTTGTGCGCTTCCAAATAACGCTCCACTCTCCTTCTGTAGGGTTCAAGCGTACTGTCCCGGACAATATCCCTTTCTTCTATTTTGGAGAGATCCAGGTAGTCCTGAAAATGCGTCTCGATGATAGGTTGATCTATTTCATCCATAAACTGCATTAACTCACGTATTGCCACCCGCACTTCATCCAAATTAACTACATTTGCCTGCTGCAGGTAGCCTTCCATCAGCACCTTTTTAATGGTAGGCATTCCGGCTTCCACTAAGGGTATATTCCCCTTCTTTTCCAATACCCGGCAGGCTGTAGTGAGTCGGTTCTCATATTTAGCAGTGACTCTTCCACCTTTAAGTGCCAGCTCATAATTGAGCATCAACACATCAAATCCTCGGGCAGCCACGTGATCGCTTTCGTCCGGACTAAGCAAGGGGACAATATGCTCTGCTATTTCTTGTAATTTGGAAGGACCAATATCCATCCATTCTTTCTTTTTCCTGTATTTCTCTACATACTCCAGGTGATGCCTGACTACAAAATTATTGTCATTCAATGCGACCACCTGGGAATGAAGCAAATCGATTAAGGTTTCTGCAAAATCATTTTCGGGTTTACTAGTGGACTGGCGAAGCGCAAGCGCCAGGTCCAGCCTCAGCTGAAAGGCTTGCTGGGTCAAAGAAAGACCAACCGATCCTCCACTCGCCTCCGGGTTGACTTCAAAAAACTCGAAATTCTCGCAATAATCAAATATTAAAAAACTTTCTTTATCCTTCTCCGGGCCAAATAAATTGGGTCTCAATCGGGTCCCACGCCCTATCATCTGCCAAAACTTCACTACTGACCTGACAGGCTTAAAAAACACCAAATTCACCACTCGTGGCGCATCTACCCCTGTATCCATCATGTCTACAGAAATGGCTATTTGCGGCTCTTTCACTTCCTTGTTAAGCACAAATCGCTCGAGAAGATCCTGGGCTTTTTCAGTTTGGTTGTCAATCACCCTGCAAAACTTTCCTGAATATTCAGGGTAATTCTTATTGAAACGCTCCTCTATATAAATTGCGTGCTGGTGATTCTTGGCAAAGATGATGGTCTTTCCAATTTTATCCCCGCCATCTACTTTAATTCCGGAAGTCATCAAATGAGAAAGCACCTGATCCACCGTATTGGAATTAAACAACCATTTGTACAATTGGCTTTTGTCTATCCCCGGTTCTGCTTCTTCATTGCTTGGATCACCAAACATCTCCTCATACTCCTTCTTATCCTCTGCGGACAGCTCTGCATATTTGATCCCTTCCCGCATAAATTTTAGCGGTACGCTGATCGCTTTTGGTGGAACCAAAAAACCATCATTAACAGCCTCCTTCAACTCATAGGCAAAGGTTGGATCCTCGTCTTCAATATCAAAAAGCTCATAAGTATTGTGGTCCACATCTTTTTTGGGTGTGGCCGTCAAGCCCAACAAAAAAGCATCAAAATATTGGAAAATGGCTCGGTACTTTTGGTAAACTGATCGATGGGCTTCATCAATAATGATCAAATCAAAATGCCCCACCCCATAAAACCTTCCTTCGCCGTCTTTGGCTTTATCGATTTGGTTGATCATGGTGGGATAGGTAGAGAAAACCAACCTGGTGGCATCGTTTTCGTTCTCTTTGGTCAGGTCGATACTTGTCAGGTCAGGCAGGTGTTCGGTAAAAGCGTTTTTTGCCTGGGTAACCAGGGCATTTCTATCGGCTAAAAAAAGCACCCTTTTGGCCCAATTGCACTTTACCATCATGTCTACTATGGAGGCAGCTGTCCGAGTTTTACCACTTCCCGTAGCCATTATCAACAGGCTTTTTCTATGCCTTTGCTTTAATTTACCATCTTTGATTACGGAAAGATTTTCTGCCACCCGCTGTATGGCTTCGGCCTGATAGGGTCGACCGGTGATGTCAGGGTTTATTTTAAACCCCCTGAGATCAAACCGCTCCACACGCCTTCTAATGGCCAATTCCAATTGATCTTTGGTCATAAAGCCGCTGACTTTTCTATCGGGAGCAAACTGATCATCCCAGAGGTAAAAATCAAAGCCATTGGTATAATAGATTAGCGGTCGTTGTTTAAATTTCTTTTCCAAGCAATCTGCATAAAGCGTGGCTTGATGCCTGCCCTTTTTGGCGCTAAACGTTGTTTTCTTTGCCTCGATTACCGCAAGAGGCAAGCCATTGTCACTCCATAGTACATAATCTACAAAGCCGACACCTGTAGGATTGGTGGACAGAGGCATGCCGGTCACTTCATACTCCAATTCATAGCCGTTTCTCAGGACCTTCCATCCGGCATCTCTTAAGGCATAATCTACGTATTGCTGGCGCGTAAAAGCTTCAGAGGGGCTTGTAGGCATGGCCTCCGGAATGGATTTCTGTTCCCTGGCCTTTCTGAGTTCACTGAGCTGTTGCTGATGCTTTTGATGATTGATTCTTAACAGTTCATTGGCCGCCTCTTTTTCTTCGAGTGCAAGGCGTTCCCTTTCACGCAATTCCTCCAGCTCTATAAGTTTTTCTCGGAGCAGGGCTACTTCTTTCTTGGTTTTCTTTAGCTCGTCCCCTGTAGGAATCAGGGCATCATTAAATTCCGGAATCTTAATCTCTTCATCCGCATAGGCAGCCACCATAAAGGCTGAATAGCGAAACAAGCATTTCAATAAATGCACCGCATTTTCAGCCTTTATTTTCTCATTGTGAACGGCGCTATTACCAATTTTCCTGATCAGATGAAGCTCTCTTATAAGGTTACCATAAGGATGAAAAATCTCCCTAAAGCTTGGCTCAAACATTAAACTTGACAAGTTTTTATCAAAGGGCCAATGGAGCTCTGCATCATTTTCATACATCCAGTTTACCCCCAATTCCAATGCTGCCCTTGCATTAAAACAAGATTCTACCGGGCTGGTCAGGGCAAAATGCTCTGCCTTCCGGGCCTTCTCGGCTATGGCTGGAAACTCGGACGCTATAAACTGGAAGTTACTCATTTATAAGCTTTCGAAATAACCTTTAATTTTCTGCGCCATCAATGACCTGCGCGCTATCAAAAATTCATCATAATTTGTAACATCCATGGTGAAGATGGTTTCCGGTACACAATTTTGATGGAGGTTTTCCATCAGCTCAAATTCATTGGTAATCCCTCCATATTTGGTGATACCTGTCTTGCATTGTTCTAATACTTCGTTAAAATAAATACTGGGTTTCCGATTACTTACTTGAATATTGATGTCTTGCTGCATATAAACATAATTAGCAATCTGATTATACCTACCTCTTGACAGGCCTTCTTTTTTAAGGTAATTGCGAGGAAATACATGGTGCACATCTCCTCTAAATAGTAACAAATCCTGAACCGTGATATCTCTTGAAAGAAAACCCCGATCCCCAGCCTTCACTTGAGCAGCCAGATATACCTTGAAAATAGGATTCGATGCCACAGAAGTATTCATACTCTGAATAAGTGAAGCCTCCCAAAAAGCAGCTGACAATTCCCCTGCTTCTATATCGCGAAGTCTCTCTTCTACCGAGCTTTCCCCAATTCGCCTGATGTCTAAATCAAATTGTGATTCGGGGGAACTGGAATACCTACCAGTCAATACAGACATTACGTACCACCTTCGAACCAAGTGCTCAATATTCTCCGGTTTTTCCCCTTGCTCCTTAAGTGTAAGGTAAACGATATAGGCGAAATTAACTGCATTTTGGGAGCGAATCATGGAGGCCGTGACAAAGCCTGCTGAGCGTATAGCCATCAGAAAGCGCTTGAAACTGGTTTCATTCATAAAATCAATGACTCCCTTTTTCAGCTTTCCAAAGGAATTTTCTGCTATTTCTGCTTCGAACTTTCTGGTTTCAAAATTTCTACCGCTTAGCAAAGCCACCAAATCTGAAAGTTTACCTCTCTGGAACTCTTTGGTAAAAGCCACCCTTAGCACATCTGTATAAGTGGGGTCGTACAAGTCTTCTTTTTCAGATTTGAGCCACTCCATCTTTTTAAAAAACGCTGTTTTTGTAAACTCCTGATCATTTTCCCTTATGAAGGGATAAAACTCAGGAGCAACAGCCAGGTGAGAGAAATAATCAATGGCTTTACGCAATAGTTGACCTCCATACTCCTCCGAAGCCGCAATCTTTGACATTGCAAAATCTGCCTGACTTAGTTCTACTCCGGCACTGTTTATTCGGATAAAGATTTCTGTGACTGTTTCAATGTCTAGCTCCGGGGCCAGGTCAATCATCCCGATAGTCATGGAAACCAAGCCCGCCAGCTTGCCAATATTGGCTGCTACCTGGTCAGGATTTTCCGGTTGATTTTTAGTAAGGTAGTCATTGATAAAAGTATACTGATTACCAGGTCCTGTAAATAAATTCGATATATCCGAAATCCACTTTGGCTCCTTACTGAGTACCGGGGTAAGTACCTCAAATCTTTCTTCAATGGGGTTGAAAGCAATTTTAATACGAACTTTTTTAAACTCCTTGGTCACCACTTCTTGTCCTTTAAGAGCGGCTGTAAGGGCTGTTATGCGCTGCTGTCCATCTATCAACACCTTTTTCCCAACAGAAGTAGAGCCATCTTTAAGTCTTACATTCGGGTTAAGCCAGGTAATGATATAGCCAATAGGGAAACCCTTGTAAATGCTATCCAGCAAGTTTCTCACCTTGGTCGCATCCCATACAAAAGGCCGCTGTATTTCCGGAATGGCAATGTCTTTTGAGTCTATCCAAGCCAGAAGTGTTCCTATTTGTGGTTGTTGAAGATTGTATTTTTGGGTTTCCATTGTTTACTGGTTTATTTCACTAGCTCTCCTTTAAATGCCTTTTGTAATAGGCTATTGAATAAATGATTGGAGCGTATACTTTCTTTTCCAAGAAGTTCTTTTTGCTGATTTATCAGTTTAAGCTTTTCTGTAAATGAGTCTTGTAGTTCTCGGTTTGGATAAATAATGGGGAAATCTTCTAGATGATCTTTATTTAGCTGCCTTTTATCAATTCCACCAACACAAATTCTCCTTATATATTCTCGGTATTGAATAGTCGTTAGAATATAAAGGACAAAATCACCATTAACACTTGTTTTTGGTCTCATGAAATAAACGTGCCCATTTACATTTGCGGAATTATCTTCTCCTCTGAACATTGCTGCTCTACCTAAACTACTATTCTCTGTATTGAACCTACCAGTTTTGGTCATTAGAATATCTCCCTTCTTTAAACTACTTCGTTTCATCTTTTGATGTGTCTCCTCATCTATATATGCAACATCTTCAAGAATCAACTTATTCCTCCAGACATTTTGACTTCTTAGAAAAAGAATTCCTTTTTCTACATACACTTCCTTACCTCCTTTCGGAGTATTTCCGCTCATTATTTTCGAGGTTATATCCTTCATTTTCTTCACCTCCCAGCCCTTCGGATTGGTCACCGGATCCCCAAACATATCCAGAAAGATGCTTTGGGCGAGTTCATCGTATTTGGCGAGAAGCTGTTTGGTTTTTTGGCGGTGGGCATCCGCTGCATCCAAAATGGCCGCTATCTTCTTTTGCGTCACTAAGGGAGGGAGGGGGATCTGAAGCTCTATTCCATATTGCTTTGCATTAATATTTGGTTGGGCAACAACATTTTGTTTACTGATAACCCAAGAGTTATACCCCGCAGATTTAGTGAAGTAATAAACATATTTTGGATTAGCAATAGACTGATTTATCCTAAACCGGATAAGATACCCTGCATAAACGCAATTTCCATAACTACTGTCATATAAAAACGTTTTGCCAACAGTTGCGCCAGATCGAGCGAACAATAAATCTCCATCTTGGAGAGAGTACTTTTCCCATTCAGATTTTGTCCCAGATGGCGCTTTCACCTCATTATTTAATGTCCCATTGTCTTTAATATCAGTTATACGAATATAGCGAGGCTTATCAACTGTAAAATCAATGGCAGAAAAGCCTCCACCGTATTCTCCCTTATTTAAAGAGATTTCACCAAGAGTTTTTTTCATCGTAATAACTCCTTTAATTTATCCAATAGGATACCCCTCTCCTCGTCAAGCTTCTCCATCTCCCCAATAATCACCTCCGGCTTTTCATATTCTACCTCCTCGTAGACAATTTCTTTATAGCGATTAATACTCAAGTCATAGTCGTTATCAGCTATTTCTGCCTTGGGTACCAAGAAACTTTGCTCAGTACGGGATCGGCTGGTTTCCTTCTTTCGATTTTGCCAGCGGTTTTGGATATCAGGGATATTGTTTTTGCTATGTGCTTCCTCAGTAGACTTCAGTCCATAGGGCACTTTTTCTTCCGCTGCTATCCCTAAACCTAGCACTGCGGCTATTTCTTCTTCTACTGTTTCATTTTTGCTTAGCAGCGGTGATCGCTTGTCATCTAAGCTAAAACCATCGGCTTGCATGTCATAAAACCATACCTGATCCGTACCTCCACTATTGGTCTTAGTAAATACCAATACGGCTGTACTTACTCCTGCGTAAGGCTTAAACACACCTGAAGGCATGGAGATTATGGCATCGAGTTTTTGGTCTTCGACCAGGGTTTTGCGCAATTCCTTGTGGGCCTTGGAAGAGCCGAAAAGTACGCCATCCGGTACAATCACCGCTGCTCTCCCACCTACCTTAAGCATCCGCAAGATCAGGGAGATAAAAAGTAATTCGGTCTTTTTGGTTTTGGTGGTGCTTAGCAGAGAACTTTCCACCACATCATAGTCCAAGCTTCCCTTAAAGGGTGGATTGGCTAAGATCAAGGAATATAGATTTGTCTGGTCCTCATTGGCCTCACTTAGTGCATCCTTGCCTATAAGGTTTGGGCTTTCGATGCCATGCAGTTGCAGGTTCATGGCCCCGATACGAAGCATGGTGGCATCAAACTCCACTCCGGTAAACATTTGATTGTGAAAATGCTTGCGAAAACCCGCATCCAGAAACCAATCGTCATGATTTTCATACAAGTACTCTGCTGCCGACACCAAGAACCCGGCAGTGCCCGATGAAGGATCACAGATCGTATCTTCCCTTTGTGGCTGCATCATGTCCACCATCATGCGGATAATATGTCGTGGCGTACGGAACTGTCCGTTGGTACCAGCCGTGGCAATTTTAGAAAGTAGGTACTCGTAAAGGTCTCCCTTGGTGTCTCTGTCCTGCATGTTGATTTTATCAATCATCTGCACCACTTGGTCCAGTAAGCGGGCTGTAGGGATCATAAAAGTGGCCCCTTTCATAAACTCCGCAAAAGCACCGGCCTTTTTATCCATTTGTTTCATGTGTTCAAAGACCGTCAAGCCATTGGCATCCGGACGCGTGAACAGGTTGAACATGGTTTCAGGATCCTTGTCTTTGAAATGGCTCCATCGGAAATCCTGTTGATCAGCTGAGAAAAACTCCAGCTTTTTATCTATTCCCATCTGATTGGCCTTTTTCTCCTCCAGTGTTTCCATCTCATCCAGCCTACGGATAAAGATGAGGTAAGTCAATTGTTCGATGACAGTCAATGGGTTGGCCACTCCTCCCGTCCAGAAGGAGTTCCATATTTTATCTACTTGTGATTTTAATTCTCCGGTGATCATTTGGTGTATTTAAGGCCTGATTCAGTTGTAATTTTTACAATAAAAATCAAGCCCAATGAAAAGTATTAAGTTAACAAAATCGAATTGAAGGTGGTGAAGATAGCAAAATGCAATAGCATTAGCCCAGCCAAAACCTTCAACCACCTAAAACTAAAGAATAATTTACTAAGTTGAAATTAAAGTTTTATTTACCATCTGGATATATGGCCTTCAGAAATTATTTAGCACAGGTATCGGAGGTATTAGTAGTCATTAATTTAAGAAAACCCAATGTCCAATATTGACTTTTTTTTTCATAGGTTATCAATCCTTTCAAAAGTGATTGAAACAGAAACATCCTTTCTTGAAATTGAATTTAATGGGGAATATAAGAGGGATAAAAATCATGTCCAGGGTAACTCTTATTTCTTGATTGCCAATGAGTAATTAATCCAAAAATCGAAAGTATATGCCTGAAATTTGTAGATTTAAGTTAAGGTAAGGATTTGAGAAGCACAACCTCCTACTTGACTCTAAATTGAAGAAAAGGTGAAATGGGACAACAAAGTTATTTAAACTAAAAAGTCAACTTTAAAAATTGCCCATGGAAAGGTTAGTTGCTATATTTAAGTAAAAAAAATGGATCTTGTGGAATTAATACAAATCGTAAGTCATATAGTATTGGTGGGCGCTGCTTTTCTCCAAACTATCATTATTTACCTTTCATATAAGTTTGCCAGGAATTTTTTGTCCGATCATAAATCTAAAGTAAAAGCGGAAAATCAAGAAAGATATGCATTTGAAATTATTACGATACTAATAAACTTGGAGGAGTTCTTGGAAAGTGTAATTTCTAATGAAATGTCTGATCAAGAAAAGTTAGAATTCAAAAATAATCGCTACAATATTTATGAAAGGGTAGACACTTTAATGCCATTTTATAAAAACTATTGGGTTATGAATAGATTTAAAGAGAAAAAAGGAGTAATTACCAAACTCTCACGACGATTCAAGGTTTACGTGAGTTTTTTGCAAGATCCTTTATTAAACGAATTGTATAATGGATACCTTGAAAATATTACAATTGTAATTAAGGAATATGAAACAGTATTACGAAAACAAGTCCAACTATATAATGAAACCTCAAATAAACAAACTTTAGCTACCAGTCTATGGTGTGACCAGTTTTTAAAAATAACTGAAAATCTTCCTAGGGACATAAATGACAGTGAAAATGCTTTACTAGATAAATTTTACATCCACTTCGAGGGTATTTCTGAATATTTGAGAAAATATATTAATTGATTACATCTTAAAAAGTTGATTTTAATAAAAAAATTACGGCCATTACTTTTGGGAATTTCTAATAAATCTCCCTCTGCCGAATTAGTGCACAGATTCAATCATTAGTCCTCGGAATTTAAGGATTTCAATTTGTTCATTGATAGTAGTGGGTCTCTTATCAAACATGATCAAAAATTAAGATAAAACCCTTAAAAAGCAAAAGACACACCCTGGGACGCTGTTCTACGGGTAGCGTGGTGTGTACTGTTAACACAAAGATACAGATAAATATTCTATATTCCAATTCCATCGAAAATGGTTAGATCTTTCACAGCCCAACCCTTTCACCCTTACCGAAATTTTCGGTTTATTAACCTGCAAATAAACACCGTGTGTTTAAGGGCATGGTACTGCCTAATTATAAACCAATCAATTTTCACCCCCTAAAACTGATGTTCTGTAATTTTCTTTCAATATTGCAAAAGGATTAAATTCCTCATCAATTAAATGAAAATGAAGCATGAAGCCATTAATTCAATTTTCACTTCTTTTATTATTATTTACAACATGGGGCTGCAATGGTCCTATGGGGATATCTACTGAGGAACTGGATAATTTTGAATCCAAATTGACTGCAGGGGAATTTTTCTGGCAGAGCAGGTACGGGAGCTATATCGACTTCCAATTTCAACCGGAAGGAACCGTATATGCCCTAATCAATGGTAAACCCGATTCACGATTGAGAGGTAATTGGTCATTTGACAGCAGCAGCGGTGAACTTCAAATTGCCTGGGAAGGGGGGAGACAGTATGCTTCGGTAATCAAGAAAATTGAAAATGACTGGGGCAAAATCACATTTACATCCAAAATTCATGAATATGGTGACAAAACCCTGACCCGGCTAAAACTTCTGGACGATAGGTTTAACAGCAAGGAGTGATCAGCCTCTTACAAAAGTCTTTGCAATTGCTGCACTTACCATCCCAAGTTCCGAAATCCTAAAATTATTCTGCAGAACTATCTTGGGCAGAAAACACCCTTTTCAATAATGCCGTTGTTCTTTCGGCTGGATTTTCTCGAATGGCTTTTTCTTCTTGGGCCACTAGCTTAAACAAACCCTGAATAGCCATTTGTGTCACATAAGCATTCAAATCAGGATCTAACTTGCGTGAGGTGGTAGGGAAAGCATTGTATCTATTGACCAAATCTCCATAATAACGTGTAGCGCCTACTTCATTTAGAGACTCCTGAACATGAGGCTGAAATAGAGCCGTTAATTCTTCAGTAGTGGTTCTTTGGAGGTATTGGGTGGCTGCATCATCTTCTCCTCTTAAAATATTCCAGGCATCTGTAATGGTCATTTGCTTGATGGCTGCAATAAAAATTGGCTTCGCTTCTTTGGCTGCATTTTCGGCACCTCTGTTAATGGTGGTGATCACCCGGTCTACTTGAGATCCCAAACCAATTTTCCTTAATGTTGATTCTACCCGTTGCACATCTTCGGGCAGGGCTATCCTTATCAGGTCATTCTTTAAAAAGCCATCTGTAGCAGATGCCAAATTAGCTCCTTCGGTCACGCCTTTAATGAGCGCTTCTTTAAGCCCATTGCCAACTTCATTTTCTGTAAGTGCTGATTCACTGGCAGCAGCTAAAAATTTATTGACTTCTGCTGCTGTACAGCCCACCAATGAAAAGACCAATAGTGCAAAGAATGTTTTAGATAGATATTTCATTTTATATTTTTTTTAATCTTCAAATATATAGACAACACTTCTTATTCTGAAGGCCGGCACCTAAGAAAGAGGTTAATTTTGGTTAAGGCAAAAATTCTTTAAACACCTTGCCCGCTATGCTAAGCAAAGATTCAATTTTCCCAACGGGTCATTATTTCTTGAATCAAGGTTTCTTGTCCTTTTTTACTTAAATGCCCATGGTCTATATAATTGGAAACATCTTTGGAGAAATCAAAGAATTCAGGATTATTGAAATTATAAAAATTCAACAGGCTCCCTCGATTGCTATTGGCACTTGAAAGAATATCCTTCCAATATTCATCCATTTTGTCTCTGTGAGCATTATATATCGGAAAAGGTACCGGGTGATAATAAACGAAAGTCCGTATGTTATTGGTTTGCAATAATTTCAATAGTTCTTCAAAATCTTTTCTTTGATCAGTCCTGATTTCAAACTCACTTACCTTCACATTGTCCACTTCTTCCAAAATTCTATTGGCCACATCCTCCACCTTAAATAGTGGTTCAAAAGAATTGCTCCCATGTGTATTATACTGATTTTTGGGATATTTGTTTGGCCAAAGGTTGAAATATCGGATAATAGCCAATCCATACACTCTTAATAAATTTACTGAGCCTAAAGCTTTCCAGTAGGTATCAGGATTCATATAGTCTGACTCATCTATGCCTACATTTGAGGTGACATAGGGATGGATACAAACAATGGCTTCTTCAATGTTTCCATTGTTATCGACCACATTGCTGGCCAAGGACAAGATATTGTTAATTCTTGCCCCCATAAGGCTTAGATTATAATAGTTTTTATCCTGAATATGATCGGGGTTTAAGTTGGCAGAAAGCGAGGGACCTAAGATCATCCCTTCAAAGTTTTGTGGTACAAACTCGAAAGTCATCAGGTACTTTGAAAACCTCTCTTCTCCATAAACCCGCACCTGCTCTTTGCTCTTAAAACCAAACAACCCAAAAACATCCAAAAACACATTGAGAAGCCCGAAGCCCAACATGGCTCCTGCAATACAAAGGAGTAAAACCTGAAGGTATTTCTTGAATTGTTTTTCCATAGATTAAAAGTCAAAATACAAAAAGTCATTCTTAACAATGGAGTTTAGGTAAATCGCATTGAGTAAAAACAACAAGATATTTAATATTAAATAAGTGAACGTAGGCTTCAGTCTTCTACCTAATTCTATGGCATTGGGCATAAAGAGCAATACCACACCGGCTATCCATACAGGTAAGTCATAAAAATTACTTACGAGGTAAAACCCCTCCTCACCAGACATCCTGAAAAACATGCGCTGTAACATTTCTATGGAGCCATTCCAAGATTCTGCCCTAAAAAACACCCAGGTGATGTTCACAAACATAAAGGTGAGCAAAAGTGCCAAAACCTTGGGTAAGTTCAATCCCAACTTGGTCCACTCTCTGTGAATTACAAGCGCTATTCCATGCAAAAACCCCCAGAAAATAAACGTCCATCCGGCACCATGCCAGATACCTCCAAGCAAAAAAGTAATGATCAGGTTGATGCTTGTTCTCAAATTCCCATTTTTATTTCCTCCCAAAGGGATATAGACATAATCCCTGAGAAATCGGCTTAAGGTCATGTGCCAATTCCTCCAAAACTCCTTAATACTTAATGATTTGTAGGGAGAATTAAAGTTTTGAGGAAGCCGAATATTAAACAAAAGCCCTAGCCCTATGGCCATGGCTGAATAACCACTAAAATCAAAATAAAGTTGTAAGGAATAAGCCAAAGAAGAGGCCCAGGCTTCTGCCGATCCTAAAGAATTAATATTGGCATATCCTTTGTTAGCTATAAGAGCAAAGCTGTCAGCGATTACGATCTTCTTTGCCAGCCCCATCATGAAAATAAACAAACCTCTGGACAGGTTGTCGTAATTGATTTTAGTAAGATTAGGCTTCCTAAACTGCCCCATCATTTCAGAATGGTGCACAATAGGCCCGGCTATCAATTGAGGAAAAAAAGAGACAAATAACCCGTAGGAAAATAAACTTTTCTCCTTCGGCGTTCCTTTATAACTATCTACCAAATAGGCAATTTGCTGGAAAGTATAAAAGGATATACCCAGCGGAAGAACGAGGTTTAGATAACCAACAGAGAGGTCGGGAATAAAATTAAGGTTGTAAATGAGGAAGTCAGTGTATTTGAAAAACACAATGCCTAATAAATTGACAGTTATGCCAAATACTAGTGTTTTTTTCTTTCCAGGGTAAATTCTTTTGGAGATAAAATAGTTGAATCCTATGGAAAAGAGAATCAGCGCCAAGTAAGCGGGATTCCACCAACCATAGAAAAATAACGAACAGCTAAGGAGCCAGATACCCGTGAAAGGTGATTTTAGCTTAGGGCCGAAAAAATAAAAAACTAAAAGGGTGACAGGCAGAAAGCCTAGTAGAAATTCAAAAGAATTAAATAACATTTTATTTTAAGTTCAGCTAAAAAATTTAATATTAACATATCCTTAATAGGCAAATAAGCGAAATGAAAATAAATACCCATCGAAAAGGTTGATTAATTCTTATAAAAAATTAAAGAAAACCTATCTATGGTTGATTTCAAATTTTCAGAAAATTTCATGCTGATTAATATTTTACCTAAAAGTAAATTTACGGAAATGTGATGATTTCACGAAACATAATACCTGAAAATATACTTCTTCTATTTAAAACTCTTTTTCCACTAAAATTTTTAACTATTTAACTTAAAATTGTAATAAAGATACCCATGCAACTCTCCTTCCAAAAATCCTTTTACGCACTTGCTTTTGTATTTCTCCTTTTGTTTGCCATGGTTACGGCCAAGAGTGTGTTAATATCTTTATGCTTTGCCTTATTACTATCATTTATCCTTCATCCACTGCATAACTTTTTGATGCGTAAAGGTGTCCCATTAATTCTAGCGGCATTTTTGGTTTTGATCACTTTTTTCTTGATTATAATTGGAGTGTTTACATTCTTTTCTGCAGAGATTATCTCACTTTCAGATGAGCTGAGCAATTTCAGAGATAAGTTGATGACCTTGTTCACTGATTCTATAGTCTATTTAAATGAAAATGTAAGTTTTCTAGGGAATCTGGAAAAAGAAAAAATTCTATCTGATGCTAAATCTTGGGCTAAAAGTGGCGCAACAGACCTCATAGGCACTACCTTCAGCAGTACCACTAGCTTTTTTACAGGCCTGTTTACCACAATCATTTACTGCTTTTTATTTTTGATATATAAGGATGGCTTGGTAAATGCATTTACTCGTTTTGCTCCTGATGACAAAGAGTCAGAATACCTTCATATGCTTAAAAAGATCCAGCTCGTTGGCCAAAAATACCTATCAGGAATGCTTACCTTAATCCTTATTCTAGGCTTTGCCAATAGCATTGGGTTATGGATCATAGGCCTTGACAATCCATTCCTCTTTGGTTTTTTAGCAGCCTCTCTTTCCATAATTCCTTACGTAGGAACCACCCTCGGCGCAAGTATACCAGTACTTTATGCCTTTATGTCTAAAGATGAGCTATGGGTACCTTTAGCCGTTGGGCTTATGTTCTGGCTTATTCAAGTCATAGAAAGTAATTTTCTAAGTCCTAAAGTGGTAGGGAACAGCGTGAATATAAACGCCCTTGCAGCCATTCTAAGTTTAATCGTTGGAGCATCCGTATGGGGCGTGGCTGGGATGATACTATTTTTGCCCTTTGCTGCCATGCTAAAAGTTGTTTGTGATCATTACGAGCCACTTAAACCCTTCGGCATGTTACTTGGCGACGATCAATTCAACGAAAACGAAAAGAATTCCAATTCTTGGTTTAAAAAAGTGAAAGAAATGTTTTAGGCTAGCCCAGAAAATTTGGGTGAAAAGATAGCAATCCTATCAAAACCTGAAATATTAGGTTTTGATAGGGTTGCTTGTGGCTCTCCTAGCTTTAAAGCTAAAGCTTATTTTTGTTCAGAAAGGTAAGTTATCAAAGAAGCAAATTCCTCATAGGACAATGCATTGGCCAAACCTTCCGGCATCATAGAATTTTCCAATTCCTTTCTATCTTTAATATTTTCCGTCAAAATAGTAAAAGCCTGTCCGGCAATATTTCGGATCACTATCCTTTCGGCACTTTCAGCAGTAACAAATCCAACATAGGATTTATCGTCTTTGGTATCTACCATTACGGTAGCAAAACCCTGAGATATCGAAGCATTGGGTTTTAAAATAGACTCAGCAATTTGCTCTCTACTCATAATACTGCCTATTTGCCCCATAAAAGGCCCTTTCATGGCTTCATCGGCTGATATACTGTGACAGGCTTTACATCCTTGTTTTTGGAAGATTGCTTTTCCTTTTATTGGGTCACCTTTCACCTCTTGCATGGCCAAAAGGATATCTTCTATAGAGGATTCTCCCACCTGGCCTTTTTGATTCTTAATTTTTTCCAAGTCAACTTCTGGTTCCTCAATCGTTTCTGTGACAGAAAAATCTCCACCAAATGCTGTAATTCCCATTCGGTTTTTTTCGTTGAGCATTGCAATTACATCCCGATCGCTTGAGGTCCCATTGTCCCAAATATTTTCAAACAGCTCCTTAATTTGTGCCGATCAGGACCATAGTACTGATTTATAATACGGCCCATGGGTATCTGGTCTCGTGCCCCACCACCAAGAACCATCATAAGGAGCTTCTTTGGTATAAAGTCTCGCCAATGTGGTTAGGATACCTTGTTTTAACTCTAGATCTTCTGTTCCGGCACCATTATATTTGGCAATCAGCCCTTCTATTGCAGCATTGGAGTGCATATAGCGCAAGGCCCAAAGGCCTAATTTTGAATTCTCTGTACCCACAGCATTCAAACTCTCCTTATCAGCATCTAAGGCTACTAAGGCTCTCACCGCCAAGTGAGGTAAAATAATTTCCGAGTTCGGTGTGGCATGTGGTCCCTCTTCGCCGAATGCCGGTGCTCGAAATGAATCAGGTACTTCAGTTTTCAATAAATGAGGAATGGCAGCTTTGTCTCCTATCCTACCCAAAGCGATAAGTGCAGCAGCTTTTACCCTTACTGAAGGCTCATTCAAAGCCTCAACAAATGGGGCGATGGACAAACTACTTAAAAATGCTTTTCGGTCAGTGATTGCCCGTATAACGTACTCTTTAATGGCTGAGTCATTCATCAATTCCAATAATTGAGGAACTGCCTCTTCTCCGAGAATTTGACTATAGGCATACATGGCTGCTACTCTCGAATAATCCGGTGCATCAGCATCAGTAACTAAATCCCAGGCTTCAGAAGCTGCATCTTGGCTACCTCTTTTGATTAACTCTTGCTGGGCATAAATTCTAATGGTAGCGCTATTTTCCAATAACAAATCCACCAGGTCATCAATATCAGCTGAAGAAAGGTCAGGCATTTCACTGTATTCCAAAACCTTTGGAACAATTCTTACGACATAACCTTTATTTTCATTTCCCGAATATCCGGCTCCATCCCAAGCAGCCATAAACATTCTTCCGGAACCATCTATGTCTAAATCGGTGACCTGAGGGAGTTTAAAAAACGGCGTTTCTTCTTGAACATAAGATGGACCATCTTCTGTCACTTTGTGTATAAACACTTGACTTCTGCCCCAATCCGCCATCAATGGATTGTTGTCATATTGGGCGGGCCATCGGTCGTCTTGTAAGTACAAAGAACCGGTTCCTGAGCCACCTCCTACATCAATTAATGCGGGAATAATTTCTTCTGTGAAGTTTTTAAACAATACCGGGTAACCATATTCACCGGACTGGATCTGATGGATAAAACGTATGTTCCAGCCTCCACCATCATTGGTATTACCACGTGTAAACATATTCATGTAAGGATCGATGGCAACATCATAAATATTTCTAAGTCCATGTGTATATATTTCCATTTCAGTACCATCCGGACGTACCCTGAGGATCCCTCCTCCGAGCATGGTCAATTCAGTGCCGTCTCTATCTACTGCACCGTGAAATCCAAAATCCCCAACTGCTATATATATCCAGCCATCTATCCCTAAACGAATCCCATTCGTGGCATGATCCGTTCCTCTACTCTGAAGGAATTTAGGTGAGCTGATATGCTGGATTAAAGGCTGAGAAGGGCCATCTGCGACACCATTTCCATCCTTATCCTCAAAAACAACAAGATCCATACCGGTGGCCAAACTGTCGGCCTCAGAAAACACAGTATGCAAAACATACAATTTATCTCCTAAAGAGATTATTCCTCTGGGATTATCCACCTCAGCAAAAACGGTATGGGAATCTGCTTGTCCATCATTGTCATGGTCTATTAATTTGACTATCCTTCCTTTACCTGGCGTTTTCCCTAGGGAACCTATGGCATCTACACCTACATAAACCTCTCCGTAAGGCGAAACTGCAAGACATGCAGGGCTTGGTGTTATGTCCGGCCCTGAAAAAGCCTGAACTGCTAAGTCCTCAGGCCATTCCAAGGATTGGCTCAGTGAGTCTAGCGAGGGTGAAGTTTGAGACTCAATAATTTCAACCTTTTTTTCAGGCTTACAGGCTAAAAAAGCAAGGATTAATGGTATTAATAACAGGTTTTTTTTCATTGGGTTAGATTTAGTAGAAAAAGTAAAATTATATAAAAAGCAAAACCCATCCAATAGAATGGATGGGCTTTGTGTTAAAAACACATTTAAATTTATCGATCAGCTAGGTTGGATGGATTGATTAAAGGTGCAAACCGCACTCAGTCTTCGGGCTATTGTTCCACCTTCCACTTCTATCTTCTCCGGGAACTGTGCAATGTTTACACCCAATGGAGTGGTAGCCAAATGCGATTAGGGGATGAAAAGGTAATTTATGTTTATTGATATAATCATCTCTTTCTTCCTCGGTCACATCCAGTAAAGGGTAAAACTTTAGAATCCCTCCACGATCTTCAAAGATATCCAAAGTAGCCCTGTGATCACTTTGCCAACTCATTAGACCTGAAACCCAAACAGAAAACCGTTGCTTGATTAACTCAAGGGGCTTCACTTTATTAATAGAACAACATAATTCAGGGTCAGTTTTCCACGTCTGATTTTTACTGGTAAATGCATGGTCTTCTTTTCCTGCACTGACAGATTCTACATTCAATCCATATAATTCTGTCAACTTTTCCCGGTATTCCAAAGTTTCAGGAAAATGATACCCTGTATCAATAAAATATATTTTTTGCGCTGAATTGCTTTTGGAGAATACACTTAACAATAAAGCAGAAGTTGCCGCAAAGGAACTTGTGAGCATCACATCCTTGGGGTCAAAATCCTTATACAACTGCTTAACACGTTCTTCTACTGATAAATCTCTGTATTTATCATTCAGAGATTTAATTTCTTCCTTAGAATAAACTTTTTTTGATATAGTGGACTCCTGCATACCAGATGCTTTTATTTATTATTCTACAAAACCTACCAATTTGGTATGGTATTAAATTTTCGTAAAAATAGTGATTAATATCTAAAAAACAATACCCTTACTTTTTTATGCGAAAAAGCACTAAGAGGCAATCTTTAAAGCAAAACTTTTTTTACTTACCCATACAAGAAAGGTGACCATTAAGCCAACGAAAGCCATCAAGGCAAAAGACATTTTCAAGTCTGTCCATTCTGCAATAAACCCTATTAAGGGAGGGCCTAGCAAGAACCCAAAAAAGGAAATGGTAGAAACCATAGCAATGGCCATTCCAGTAGGAAGAGAAGTTGCGTTTGCAGCAAGGCTAAAACACAACGGCACAATGGCAGCAGTACCTAAACCAACCATCAAAAACCCAACAATAACTACTCCAACCTGCGCAAAAGCAATTGACAAAATTAACCCTGTAAAAATCAAAAGGCCGGAACCCATTAGGACATTCATCATACCAAATCGATGCGACAATTTATCTGCAGCAAACCTACCTAAGGCCATGGCCCCCATATAGGATATATATCCTGTGGGGACCAAGTAAGCAGGTGCTAGCACCACTTTATTCATGTATACACCGGACCAATCAAACATGCACCCTTCACACATCATCCCACAAAAACCAATCATTCCCAATTTTACTAAAGTTTGATCTGGTTTTTTCCAAACCATTCCCTTAACGGAGCTTGATTTATCATCTATTTCCTGAACAAATCCTTTTCTGAAGGAAAAAACAACTACGATTCCAAGCAAAAATATAATAGAATAATGATGAAAAGGAGATAATGACAAATAAACCATGAGCCCTCCAACTCCTGCCCCGGCAAAACCAGCCAAACTCCACAAGCCATGCAAAGAACCTAAAATATTTCTCCCATAATCTTTCTCAAGGTTTAAAGCCTGTGTATTTAAGGAAATATTCATCATATTACCCAACATACCAAAGATGAAGACCATGACGGTTAAAAAAAAGGCATCCATAGAAACCCCTATACCTACCAGTACCAATATATACAGTGAAAGGCCCACCATTATCACCAGCTTGCTCCCAAATTTAATCACAGCCCAGGTAGCTAGAGGTAAAGCAAGTAATGAGCCTAAAGGAAGACCTAACAGGACAGAGCCTAATTGCCCTTCACTTAACATAAACTTTTGTTGAAAATCAGGGATTCTAGAAGCCCATGAGGAAAAACACAATCCTGTAAGGAAAAAGAAAGCACCTGCTGAAATCCTTCTTGTTTTTAATTGCACCATTGATTTTTTAATAATTCACAAAGGTAAGACAGTAAGCCTATGAATAACAAAAATCATTTTTAACTTTTTGTGAACAATTCGACAAACTATAATGGCAACTTTTGAGTTATTTAAAATTAAATGGCATTCCATTGAATTGCTGAGATTATCCCACGAATTTCAATAGTTGTCCATTCAAATATAAAAAGACATAGACACTATGGAATTCGTAATTGCAGGAACCACAATCGCACTCGCTATTCTTTTAATAAGAACAATTATCAAAAAAGTTTTCGATTGATACCTATGGATTTCAATTTCAACATGCGTAATATTGTTAAAAAAGATCAGCCTGTGAAAATAACCAATCTTTTTTGGTCATGAATAAAAAAAAGGAAATTGTTTCTCTTACCTTTTTTAAATACCCCAAAAGAAATCGTTGGTGGGCATTCAATCAAATGCAGTTGGCCATCTCACCATTAAAGAAAGTCCAAGGAAAGAAATTCTTTAAATTGATGGGGACCGGGGGAGGATTTGGCTTCTCACTTAAGCCGGACTTTTCCACTTATGCTTTACTGATGGTTTGGGAGGACGCCGAAGCTGCCAGAAGCTTTTATTTATCTGAAGCGTATCTTAGGTTTAACCAACAGTGCATTAGTAACTTCACCTATTGGATGCGTTGTATCCAAAGTCACGGAACCTGGTATGGTAAAAAACCTTTCAAACCTAGCCATGAAAAAACTAAGGGGCCAATTATGGTTATCACCAGAGCTCGTGTGAAACTGCACAAAGTTTTTCGATTTTTGAAATACATCCCTAATACTAGCCGATCTGCAGAAAAAGCATCCGGACTAATCTTTACAAAGGGGATAGGAGAATGGCCTATAATAGAACAAGCTACTTTCAGCTATTGGAACAGTCAAGCGCAAATGGAGGACTATGCTTATGGAACTGCACATAAGGAGGTCATCAAAAAAGTAAAAAATGAGAAATGGTATAGGGAAGAACTTTTTGCGAGATTTATACCTATTGACATTAACAAAATCCCGGAAACCAAGCCATGAAGATTACCAAAACCAGATTGGCACCAACCCCTAGTGGATACCTTCATATAGGGAATGTACTTTCATTCCTTATTACTGCCAGCTTGGCTAAAAAGCATGCCGCTAAAATACTACTTCGAATAGATGATTTGGATCAAAAGCGTGTGCGAATGGAATACATTCAGGATATTTTTGATACACTAGACTTTCTGGAAATCCCCTATGATGAGGGTCCCAAGAGCAGCAAGGAATTTATTCAAGATTATTCTCAGCTCAATCGGCTACCTATTTATAAGGAATACATTAACGAATTGAAAGAAAAAAAACTGGTCTTTACCTGTAATTGCTCAAGAAAAACCCTCTTAAAAAAACATCCCAAGAGATTTTATACGGGGACTTGCCTTCAACGAGACTTACCATGGAGTAAAAACCAAACTGCTCTTAGGTTAATAACCAATTTAACCCAAACAGTTAATATCAATCATTATACTGAAAATCAACAAGTCCATCAACTCCCGAATGCTATGGATTTTTTTGTAATCCAAAAAAAGGATACCTATCCAAGTTATCAATTGGCATCTTTGGTAGATGATATTTATTTTGATGTGGATTTTATAGTTAGAGGAACAGACCTATGGGATTCTACCCTTGCTCAGGTTTACCTTTCAAATCAATTGCTACGGCAGCAGACTTTTGATCAGACGGTTTTCTACCATCATCAATTGTATAAAGAAGAAGGAAAAAAACTATCCAAATCCAATGGAAGTTATTCTATTCGTCAAATGATCAAAGCCGGGGTAAAAAAAGAAGGCATATACCGAACAATAGGCCATTATTTGAACTTGCCTCAGGAAACAACGAATCTAGAAGAATTTTCAAGTCAATTCCTTCTTCTTATGAATCAATCATCAAAATCGGGTATCGTCAACAGTTCGCCACCTTTTAAAGCAGACTGATGCGCCACAATACCGGGAACTGTATAAGCGATGGCTTCATATATATTTATTTTGGGCATACGCTCTTCCACTATGGGTTGGATAAATTCATGGGTAAGAAAGGTTTGAGAGCCATCGTATCCACTGTTACGCTCATTTTCTCAGGAAGCATATCGGTTTCCCACCACTTGGTAACTTCATAAGGTGCTACTTTATTTATTGTATGTTCAAAACCGGCATTATCCTTCCCCATCTCCGATGCATTGGTGACCATTGTTGGCTCCGAGGAATGACCTGTAGGTAGGTAGAAGCTCATCTTTTCACCCCGCCACTCAGCTCGCTCTGCATTTCTTAGTGCTCCTTTCCAGTTCACCTCCACCCTAAATGGATGTCCTTGATCGGTTTGAAAAAAAACAGTTTCATTCCAAAATGGATTGTTATATGGGTAATTTCCAATAAGCCTTTCCCATACCCAAGGCAACTTACTTTTTTTTAATTTTTCACCTGTAACACTTACCAATAATGCTGTACAGTGTGTGGGATAATTCATGGGTGCCAACCCATGTCGCCAAGTAGGTTTGCCATTTTCAAACCAAAGAACTTCCAATCCCGGATGATTATATTCTGCTGCAGCGCTAAATATCTCGCCAAAACGACCTTCTTCATAAAATTTTCTAACAGTAATGGTCCCTTGCATGTACACACTGGTTTCTGCCATCATAAAGTTTTTCCCTGTACTTAAAACAGCCTTTTTATTTCCCGGCATTCCTGAATGGTCATTCCCAATGGAACGGCGCACAACACATGTTTACCGGCCTTCAAACTGGCTAGGGTATGCTTGGCATGATCTGAAGCAGGCGTTGCCAGAAAAACTGCATCAATATTGGGGTCCTTTAAGAGTAAATCAAGGGCATTGTATGCCTTATCACAACTGTAAGTTTTCTTTAAATGACTTCTTCTATCCTCCCGAAGGTCACTAACGGCTTCTACAATACAGTTTGGGTGTTCATGAAATTGAAATGAGGCGCCAAACCTTCCTCCCACTATTCCGATACGTATTTTCTTAGTGGCTAACAAGTCGGTTGAAAATGCATGAAAGACTCAAGCTTGTCAAGCCGGTATAAGGCCTGTTTTTTATATAAAATGTCTTCTTTTCACGGTGTTAGTTAGTAATAGTAAATAAAATTAAAATATAGCTATCAATCTGAAATGCATAAGAAGGAATAATTACCTCTTAATGGAAGAACAACCCATACCATTGCATTTCAACAACCGAAACACTAACTTAAGTAAATATTGAATTCTTATAGATAATTAATACTTAAAAACAGCAATTAAGTGGTAAACCCAAACAATATATTGAAAAAGGATGAAATTAGATTAATTAGAACTAAGAAATCTGAATAAATATTTAAACAGCAAACTTAAACAAAAACGATAGATAATTAGGCTATGTATCACTTTTCCCGAAACTTAATGTTAAGGTTTTGAAATACTCATTTTTAGGAGTATTAACTTTAAAACGTTTCCAAATCCCTACTATAACAATGAACATACAATAAAAGGAGAAAGAAAGATGACCAAAAAACTTAATACTTTACATTAATCCTCCTAAATTGCTTAACAATAAACCAATTGAACCGATGAAAAATACTAACCCAAGAAGAAGAGTGCTAAAAAAAATGGCAGGAACGGGACTAGCAGGTTTGCTGATTCCCTCCTTATCAAACAGACTGGCAGCGGCAGAGACAAGCTTACCGGAAGGCTTAAGGGGCAATGTCAATCATTCCGTTTGCAGATGGTGTTACAGTGACATTGCCTTTGAAGACCTTTGTAAAGCAGCAGTAGAAATAGGGTTAAAATCCATTGAATTGGCCGGGCCGGAAGAATGGCCAATACTCTCCAAATATGGACTAGATTGTGCAATGCCTTGGGGTGCAGGTTTGGGTATAGAAAAAGGTTGGAACAACCCTGAACTACACGATCAATTGATTGAAAGTTATAAAGAAGTAATACCTAAGGTTGCAGCAGCAGGATACAAACAGATCATTTGTTTTTCAGGTAACCGAAATGGGTTAGCGGATGAAATGGGTATAAAAAATTGTGCAATGGGTTTGAAAAAAATTATGCCTACCGCTGAAAAACATGGTATCACTATGTGCATGGAACTACTAAACAGCAAAGTAGATCACAAAGATTACCAAGCTGATCACACAGCATGGGGAGTGGCTTTATGTAAGGAGGTGGGTAGCGAGAACATGAAACTTTTGTATGACATTTACCATATGCAAATAATGGAAGGAGATGTGATAGCCACCATTAAAGAATCCCACCCATATATTTCCCATTACCATACAGGTGGGGTGCCCGGCCGCAATGAAATAGATGAAAGTCAGGAGCTATATTACCCTGCGATAGTAAAAGCCATATTGGCTACAGGGTATTCAGGATATATTGGGCAAGAATTCATTCCAAAAAGAGCAGATAAATTGGCTTCCTTACAACAGGGAGTAGAAATTTGCGATGTTTGAATATAACACTCATGGGTACAAAAAAGAGCCCTGTTTTTTACTTTTTAGTTTCAATAGTATAGGCATAAAAAAAGGCGTTGATTAACAACGCCTTTTTTTATGCTAAATAGAACCTATCAATTCATATTGATCTTATTATCTGAGAATATATTTTTTTCAATAGAAGGTTTTCTCTTGGGTTGTTTCCTTTTTTTACGATTATAATTCATCTCTGAAATAAGAGGTCCTTTCTTACAATTATCTTTAACTTTCTGTAAGGTTTTCTTATCCATCCATATCCCTAAAAATGTAGCAATTAATACAAGAACAGGAAGTAGGATATGATCATTTAATGCATAACCAAAAAATACTATTGATATGAAAGTCAACTTCACAACCACTAATACCAATGAGACCTGGTCATGTTGTAAACCCATTCTAAGTAAAAAGTGATGAACGTGGCTTTTATCAGGTTTTAAAGGAGATTTTCCATTTTTAGTTCTTTTTATAAATATTCTAACAGTATCATAAATCGGGACAATTAAGAAAGCTAATCCAGCTGAAAAGGGTGCATTTAATTTCAATCCCTCCCAAGGAGCCATTAGGCCAGATTTATCAATAAATAAAATCACCAATACGGTCAAGCAAAACCCGACACTTAGGGAACCTGTATCCCCCATGAAGATTTTTGCCGGATGCCAATTAAACACAAGAAAAGCTAAAATGCCCCCTACCAATGTGAAGGAGATCAAACTGTAAGAAATCATTCCAGCAGTGTAGAACCAAAATCCTAGAATACTTAAGGTTACCAAACTTAGTGAGCCGGCTAGACCGTCAGCACCATCTATTAAATTAAAGGAATTGGTAAGCGCTAAAATTGCAAAAAAAGTTATGCCCACACTGATAAGGTAAGGGATTTCATATACTCCCATAAAGCCATATAAGCTGGAGATTCGAATATCTGCCATTACGATTACGAAAAAGGCCGGTATGGATTGTCCTATTAACTTTTGTACCGCTGTTAACTCTATGAGATCATCTCTTAAGCCAACCGAGAACATAATTGCTAATGCGACTAAAAAATAACGGGTTTCAACGATCTGATCAAAGCTTAACCAAGCAAACAATCCTACGAAAGTGGCAAACACGATAGCAATACCACCCATTGATGGGATCTTGCCTGCATGAATCCTCCTTCCGCCTGGAGTTTCAGTAAAATTGATCTTTTTAAGTATCAAAATCAGAACAGGAGTCATTAAAAAACCAAAGAAAAATGAAGTTACTGTTGCCAGAAAAATGTTCATAGTAAAAGGATTTTGACAAAAATACACATAAGCATCTTACAATATTATAATTACTCTATAAAATTTCATAAAAAAATTATTAGCTACTACACTTTATAATAGCTTTTATACCATTTTACAAATTGATTTACACCATAACTTAACTGGGTATCTGGCCTATAACCTAATTCTTTCTCTATTTCCGTGGTGTCTGCATAGGTAGCAGGAACGTCTCCAGCTTGCAAAGGAAGTAAATTTAAATTGGCTTTCATATTAAGACACTTTTCTATTTCTAATATAAAATCCATTAACCGAATAGGTTTTGAGTTACCAATATTATAAATCGCATAAGGGGCTTTAGATTTACTAATATCACCTTTATCTAAGGTCCAATTAGCATCAGGTTTCGCAGGATTATCTAAAACTTTTACTACACCATTTACGATATCATCCACATAAGTGAAATCTCGTTGCATTTCTCCATAATTGAAAACATCTATAGGTTTTCCTTCAATTATAGCTTTAGTAAACAGAAATAGTGCCATATCTGGTCTACCCCACGGACCATACACTGTAAAAAACCGTAAACCTGTGGTAGCCAGACCAAAAAGGTGGCTATAACTATGTGCCATAAGTTCATTTGACTTTTTTGAAGCAGCATATAAAGAAACCGGATGATCTACATTCTGGTTGATGGAAAAAGGCATTTCAGTATTCAATCCATAAATAGAGCTAGAAGATGCATAGGTTAAATGTTCTACATTATTATGTCTACAGGCCTCCAGTACATTTCCAAAGCCTACTATATTTGACTGAATATAAACATCAGGATTTGTTAAAGAATACCGTACACCTGCTTGTGCGGCTAAATTTACTACCCGCTTAATATTATATTCTTTAAAAAGCTTATCTAAACCTTCTTTATCTTCTAAATTGAGTTTATAAAAAGTATAATTTGGATAAACAGTACTTTTAATTGCTTCCCCATATTTTATTTTATTTGGGACTATTCCAGTTACTCGTAATCGATCATTTTTAAGACTTACATCATAATAGTCATTAATATTATCTAAACCCACTACTTCTTCTCCTTTATCCAACAGTGCTTTAGCTAAATGCATTCCTATGAAACCGGCAGTTCCTGTAATCAAAATACTCATTATAAAATCTTGTAATTATAAGCTAAGAAAAAACTTTATTTGCTTGCATTCATTAAATACACCAAATGAATTTTACTGTGAAATGAAAGCATGTCTTTTCCTTTGGGAAATAACGCGCTGGTAGATGAATCACTTTGCCATTGATAATTTGTACCATTCACCAGTTGGAATTGAGAACCTAGTAAAAAGTTTTTCCATTTTCTATTTGCTTGAATACCAATTGTAAAATCAATCCAAGGTAACATCTCACTATCTTGACCAAATGCTCGGTAATAAAAGTCTTGATGGTTGGCTATCCTTTCCACCATTATCCCCAACTTGTTGAAGTCATCAACAACTGCCACTTCAAAAGTTTGGCTATTACTTCCTGTACCAATGCCTGAACCTAAAGCCTTTCCTCTGTTGGTAAAGCCCCTTACTTGGTAATGTGCTGCCCATGGAGTTCTCCCACCTAGGCCTTCATAACGTATGTATCTATTTACAGATTCCTGCTGATGAAGGATCTCACTACGAATTTGAAGATAGGTGTTTTTCTTGCCAAGAGAGACTAGTTTTTGAAACCCCATTAAATAGGCTCGGGAATGTTCAGGATTCAATATGGCATCTCTCCAGGTCAAGGCATGGTCTCGCCTCCCATACTCTCCATATATTTCAAACTTTGCCTTTTTATTTAAAAATTTAAAAAACAAGGTAGCTTGCTGGTCCCTGGCCTCATTATCAAAAGCCACTGAGTTACCATCTTGAAAAAATTCCTTTTTCTGAAAGGCATCAAAAATAGGAAAATAATCTCGAAATTGGTTACCTTGTTTGGCGTTGTACTGTTGAAATGTCCGAATAAAACCTAAAAATAGTCCAGGAACCCATTTGGGTTGATAACTTATATTAATTGCATTCAAGTATCTCCAACCGTTATCCAATGGAAGAAAAAAGGAATCATTCAGTGCCTCATCTTGTGAGGCTGCCATTCCTGAACTTTCTAACCTACCCATGATCAATTGTCCTTCAAAATGTCCCAGAAAGGTTTTTAGGGGACGGTGGGAGTTTAAGGTAAGGTGAGGAAAACCTTCTGAATTACCGGAAAATGTCAAAGAACTCCATTGTCCCGGTCCCCACCATATAGTACGGGTGGAAATCCCCGTCTCAAAACCTCCTAACCTTGCAGTAAGGCTTGATTGACCCCACCAAAACCTGGTGGAGCTTCCTTCGGCAAGTAACTCAGGCTTGTCGTTTCTATTCCAGTAATGGAATCTATCGTTTAAAACTTGGGTAGGAAAATCGCTTCCAAACCCTTGATATCTTTTGTTCTGGGCAAAAACGAATTCAGGTTGAACCTGAAGGTGTAAAAATCCAAGTCTACCATAAACTCCGGCACTAATATATTGTTCGTACCCTCTTCCATTGTGCATACCAAACCCACCATAGCCATAAGGTCTTTTACTGTTGTACAATAAGGTTGACTGTATCGGGAATACAGAATAGCTTATCTCACTTTCTGACTTTTTTTGAGGAGATAAGAACAAGGATTGAAGAGAAAGGTCAGGCCTTAAACCGTCCTGCTTAAGCGAATCCAATCCTCCTATTAGCAGTTGCTCCCTCCTGCCATACTCTTCCAAAATAGCTGTGCCAGGGGCAAGATTCTGAGAAAAAGCATTGATTATCCCGAAAAAGAAGATCAGAATACTTACCCCCTTTTGTAATTGATATTTGTTTGTCATTTATTTATCCCTGCTATTACTTGTTTTCAAGATCCCCTGTACAAAAAGACATTATTTCTCGGGTTTTATCAAAATCATGTTTTTCAAAAATCTTCATTTCAGACCGTGTTGCGCTCTGCATTCCTTGAGGTAATTCCGAGAAATCCTTTACAGAAATAGCATACCCATTAGCTGCCATATAACTCGCTATATCTAACTGATGATTATCAATTCTTTCCGTATTTGGAACTATTATTATTTTCTTTTTCATTTCCAGCAACTTATAAATAGTTCCTGCTCCTGCATGACAAATCACCAAATTAGAGGCTTTATAATAGGTATTAATATCAGGGCTAAATCTAAAATAGGGAAAGTTGACGGGTATGTATTTTCCATCAGCTATTTGAAAAGTGAATGCATGTGATAGCCCCGCAAATGTTTCATCCAAATACTTAATTAAGGAGTCAAACCTGGTTGTTCCTACGGTAACCAAAACTTTCATAATAATCCTGAATAAATGGCTTTAGGGTAAAATTTTTTTAAGGACTTGTTCTGTATATAGAATTTATCGGCAATTCTGTACATCACTTTTCCCGCATATGACTGGGTTTCAAAACGTGACCAAGTTTCAATAAAAACTATTTTTGTACGTTTTAATTTAAATAAAATAGAAAAAGGAATGGCCAACCCCGGACCCGTTGAAATAACAGAAAGAACTTTGTAATTCTTATTGATTTTAGCAAAACAGGAAATAAAATTTAAGTACTTTCTAGGAGCACTAAACAAATTCATAAAAGAAAAATACTTGTTTCTAAACGGGGGTTGTTCATAGGTCTCAATAATATCAGGGTGAATAATAGAGGCATCACTTTCAGTAATCCCAATGAAGCTTGCTTTTCCCTCCTCATACTCCTTATTAATTTTTGCTAATAATTTGTCCATTTGGGCTCTGTGCCCTCCTGAACCATAAATCAAAAGTATAACTTTAGGTTTCATTATTTACCTAGTAGTTTATAAAAAAATCTATTTTTAAAGTATTTAATAGCAAGAGGGTCTTCAATCCTATCAATCTTCTGCTTAGCTGATTTCTTATAACCATTGATATATTGTCTTGCATCTTCCTTTTTTCCTAAAAGATACATCCTGGAAGCTCCGGCTAGCACATACAAAAACGGGACATGCCGCATATAGGCAGACTTGCCATAATACTCAAAACCAAATTTTGCACCACGTTGCCTTAGGCTAACCTCTAGTTCGGGAAAAGACTGAACCTTCCAACCTAACATAATGGCCCTGGCAGCAGACACAGAGTCCTGCGAAACAGATATAGAATAATCTGTTTGATCCAGACATGCCCTTCGCCAAACTCTAAAACCACTTGGAGCGAAGCTTTTGTTGACATAGCTAGTGATGATTTCATTCCCATAATCTT
Source organism: Cyclobacterium sediminis (assembly GCF_054781075.1). Taxonomy (NCBI): domain Bacteria; kingdom Pseudomonadati; phylum Bacteroidota; class Cytophagia; order Cytophagales; family Cyclobacteriaceae; genus Cyclobacterium; species Cyclobacterium sediminis. Next base: position 652,596 of record NZ_BAAGVC010000003.1, read on the forward strand.
CCTGTTGCTTTGCTGCCGAAGCAATTCCTAGTTTGGGATTTTTCTCAAATTTATTTAATAATATCTCATAGTATGCCTTTTCAGGGAAAACGTCACTATCCAAAATTCCTACAAACTCATATTTCGATACTTTCTCATGTGTTAAAATCTTATTCAACCCAAATTTAATAATTCGGCTATATTTTGGTCCCAGGGCATAAGATTGATCCTCATCTTCATAATTAATCAACTGAATGCTGGTATTTTCGAAAGCTGTGCCATGCTTTTTTATTTCTTCTTCAAATACTTGAACAGTATTGTCTGTACTCCCATCATTTATAAAAATCCATAAATTGGGCCTTTTTGTTTGTCCAGCCATACTACCCACTAATTTCGGGATATTTTTGGCCTCATTTTTTGCCGGTGTTACAATAGCAAGTTTTCCTGTCATTTTAAACGAACGCTTTTGATTCTTTATGCTTTTCTTCTTTATGCATGATAGCTATGATAGTTAAGAACAGCCACCAAAGTGTGCTCAACACTACAATATTACCAACAATCATTCCTAAATAAATTGCAGCTAAAGCAGCATATATGGCATAGTAATAGGAGGAACTTTGTTCAATTGCATTTTTTCTTATTCTAAAGAGACCATAATACATCCCATATAAAAACAGAATAAAACCGAGCAAGCCAAATTCCAAAAGTATGCGCAAATAATCATTGTGAGGCTCCCTTATACTACTTTCCAAAAAGTAAGGGCTGATTAGAGAGGCGTACTCTAAGCCCATACCGGTGTACAAACCATCCTTTTCAACAAGTTCATCGTACATAAGCTTCCATGTAACGATCCTCCATACTAAGGAACTCCCACCACCAGCTTTATTTTCTGCAAGCCTTTCCGAGATAGCTGTTACATCTGTTAATTCTTTTACTCTATTTTGCATTAAAAACCCTGCTCCTGCTATAAAAACGGGAAAAACTAGAATGGCCACCACTTTTTGCCACCTTCTGGCATAATGAGATAAAAAAAGAAATAGAACCAAAAGCAAACTAATTACTCCACCCATCCCTCCAAGAAACGCCGACAAGAGGAAGATAAAAAAAGCTGAAATATACCTTTTATAGACGATCAATAAAATAGAGAAATAGGGTACAAGAAAATAGCTAAAATGATTTGAATTAATAAAGGTCCCACTCGGCCTTGGCATACCCATAAATAAAAATTGGACAAATGCCAAAGCACTTTCAATTAAAACAATAATTGTATATAACAAGAAAATTTGCTTGAAAGAGACCTTGCTGTAATAAGCCAAAATAAACATGGCGAAATAGGAAAAATAGCGAATTACCCCCCTAATGGTATACAGTGGTTCACCATGTATTACCGAGGCATTGATAAAGGCATATCCAATTAGAATGAAAAATAAGGATGAATAAAGTAACAGGTATTTGGGTAACTTTAACTTAAAAATTAACAATAAAAAAAAACATCCAAGCAAAGCTAGGCCAATGACAGCACCAAATCCCGCTCTGTCTACGAGAACTCTCAAAAAGAGCAATACCATTATTAAAACAGAGAAAAAATCCCACTGTAGGATTTTTTTTAACTGAATGCTATTCGGAAGTGATAATTTCAAATGTCTAGTATTAATCGTATTTGGCTTTACTCGCCCACCGGTATATTCGCTTGCTAATTGTGGAAGGTAAAATAGAGCTTAATGTGATCACTAGACCTTTTCGGGTGAGGTATTTCCACTTTACTTTACCCCATAATGAACCCGGGTTTCTCCCTACCCTTAATGTTTGTAGCCACCTACTCACAATTCTAGCATTTAAAAACTGGAATAAAAGCCTGATTATTTGCTTATCTGTGATTGAAGAAGCCAAATGTTTCACTGTAGTTGCTTCACAGCCCATTTCAAACCCTTCTACTTTGGTTACCATATTTACCGAATCCCTGTGGTATACCACAGTTAATTCTGGGGACCAAATGGCTAATTCACCATAAAAAATTGCCCTTAACCAAGTATCTACATCTCCTCCTCTTTTACACCTGCCTTCTGGAAAACCTCCTATATCCTTAAGCAATTTCTTCTGAAAACCTACAGCTCCGGTCCAGAATGGTGGTGCACCCATGATACTATTCTTTAAATAAGCCTTGATTTCAATTTCGTGAACGCCTCTGGCTTTGTGCTTTATGTGATAACTGTTAGGGAAAAATCTTCCTTCCTTATTTTCTTCAAAATTATCCGTCCATGAGCTGGATATAATTTTAGCTTTTGGCTGAAATTTAATTAACTCAAAAAAAGTTTCTAAATGATTGTCTAACCATTCATCATCAGCATCCAGAAAGACAGCCCAATCGTATTTGGCTTTAGCAATCCCCAAGTTTCTTGCTGCATAACCTCCCGGGCCTGGTTCATTTCTTTGGAATACTTGAATTCTATTATCGCTGTAAGTTTTCGCCTTCTCTAAGCTTCCATCGGTAGACCCGTCGTCCACTAACAATAGTTCCCATTCTTTAAATTTCTGATTTAAGACCGAATTAATGGAACGGTCTAAGTGTGGAAATTTATTGTAAATAGGGATTATTACACTAAACATTCGTAAAATGTATGGTTAGCATTCTTAAAACTAGAAGCCCAAAAAAGAATAATAGACCAATAATTCCACCTAATATCAGGAATACAATACTTAATAATACAATTTTCGGTTCACTTGGAGAGGTAGGCAGTTGAGGTTTCTGGAATACCGTCATTAGAGGAGTAGCATTTTGCACTTTGATGCGAGCTTGCTCCATTTGTTGCGCCAGAGAATTATAGAGGCTAAACTCAAGATTGAAATCAGCCAAAAGCCTATCCTCTTCGGTTTTTAATAACTGAGAGTTTATCCCCCTATTACTATCTCTAAAGTTGGCCAATTTCATTTGAGTTTGCTCCACCCTGTTTTTAGCTTCGTTGGAACGTTCTTTAATAAATTCAAAATTCTGGACGTCCTTATCTAGTATTATTTTGGTTAAATATGCTTTGAGAAACCTACTTAAAATCTCGTTGAACTGGGCGCTTGCCAAAGGTTCCGGCATTTTGGTTTGAATTACTAATAAGCGTTCTTCTTTTTCCACGTCTATTCGAGTCCTAAGCTGCGCAATTGTTTTCCTCTCTTTGGGATCAAATGCTAAAATAGCTTCCTCTTCATGGTTCTTTTCTGCATTTAAATCAACATCTGTTTCAACAGAACTGGATGAAAACACAGACTTCAGTTTGCTGGGCAACCTCACCAAGTGATAATAAAAATTGTGTTTTTCATATTCATTGACAAATTGCAATAGGGTAATACTGTCTCCAGCTTCCTCATAATATACTTTCTCGTACATAAGGCGTTTTAAAAAGTCACTTTCTAAAACAAGATCAGGGATCAGTTCTGGCGGTAAGGCTTCAGTGTTTTGATTTCCTATTCCTAAATTACCCAGACCGGAAATGGATGCCAAGCCTCCCAAAGCTTTGGAGTTGATACCATTTGACTGTTCCATTAACAATTTGGATGTAGTAGTATATTCATCAGAAGACGTAAAAATATAGACCAAGCCTAAGGTGAACACCGTTATGGCTACGATAATTATCCACTTTTTAAAAGCTATGATTTCATTGATCAAGTCTTTAATAAGAATTTCTTCTTCACGAAGAGATTTCTTAATAAATTGATCCATGTGGGAAATGTACTTTTTCATATTCGGAATTAACAGCTTATTATAATAGATAAAGGGTTATTTTACAAGACTAAATTTTTTACAGCTTTCAACCATAGCAAGAGGTTTGATACTTGCCCTTTTCTTAAAAAAATGAAAAACGACCTAATATAAAATCTCCAAAAAACTTTAATAAAAAGTAATTTAAATTTTTTATCAGAATTTAAATTCATCCTATGAACTGCAATTAATTTATATCCCTCACGCTCGTCCTCTTTACTATTTTCAAAATTTGATTTTATACTATTGGGATGGATTCTCCTAAGACAAGTAACTTCATTCAAGGAATCGTATCTGGCTCCTTCCATTAGTATTCGAGAAAAGAATTCCCATTCCTGATTTCTTTTAAGTAAAGGATCAAATAATTGCTTTTGATTCTTTAAAAAGGAAGCCAAGAATAGTGGGCCGGGTGTTAAAAATCGGATGTTATAGTTTAAACTATCAATAGCTGGAGTAAGTGATTCTGTTTTATAAGTAGGGGTTTCCCAGTTATCAGGAGTAGTAAAATCAGCCATTTTCGAAACTATAAAATCTAAATTTTTCCTGGAAGTCAAAAAGTCCACCTTTATTTTCAGCATTGAAGGTAGCATCAAATCATCAGAATCAAAAAACTGTATAAATTCACCAATTGCTAAATTAACTCCATAATTCCTACAGGATGGAGCCCCTTTTTTTAATGTTTTAGGTCTGGAGTAAACTTTGATTCTTGGTTCAGTTAAAGCTATGTTATTCATAACTTCTAAACTTTTGTCTGTAGAATGGTCATCAACCAATAAACATTCCCAATCCTGATAAGTTTGGTTGTTAATACTGTTTAAGGTCTCTATTATTAGTTTTTCCCTATTATAAACCGGTATAACAATGGATATTTTTGCCATTAGACTAAAAGTGCTTTAAACAATAGAAATAGGTTCCACAGATCATTTTACACCTTATATTTATTTTCAATTTAGCCTTTTGAAAAACTTTTATAGATGATAAACAGAGGTTTATTTCTTTTAGTTGGATATCCTATCTATCAAAATCCCTAAAGTTGCAAGACTTGATGCAATTCCTATCCAAGCTTGGACAGACATTGGTTCACGCTTTGGCTTTTGAGGAACTATAATTTCAGCTCCGGGCTCAATTTTTGGAAAAAAGTTAAAAAACAGAAACTTATTAGTTCGATGGACATCTCCATTGGCATAGACTACGTAAGCTCTAGATTTTCTAGCCTGTTCGGTAAAGCCTCCGGCCCTTGATATATAATTTCTAAAACCGCGTGACATGTCATATCTAGCCGTTGTTGGGTAGAGCACTTCTCCTCTCATTCTGACTGTTTGTAGCTCTTTTGGAATACTGATCACATCCCCCTCTTGCAATATCAAGTCATACTTGGAACCGGGTTGAGCAAGAATTTTCATAAGATCAATACCTATAAGCTCTTTATCTCTCGTGGCTACTTCCATTACCGTGCTGTCTCCCTCACCCAAGAATTGATATTTATCTTCGGAAATACTATCGGACTGTTTTAACTTCTCATTGGTTTTTCTCTCTTCTTGCACCAAAAGTTCCATTCTATTATCTATCCTTTCTAAAAGTTTCCCTTCAGCTTCAGCATTTTCAATTTCATCTTCACGGATGATGTTCCTATGTAAGGACTCCAATTGCTCAAGCTTTATATTTTCCTCGGTCTCGGTTTTAAAAAACTCCGTTCTCCTTATTAAGGTAGCTCCTTTAGGGTAGGCATAATTATTCAGCCCCCCGGCCCTCTTCAGCACATCGGAAATTCTTTCATCTCTTTTTTCAAGGGTAAAGCCTCCGGGGTAAAAAACTTCGCCTTCAACATACACAATTTTTTCTTCTTGAAAGCCCGGACTTTTTCTAACAAATACATGATCAAATGGCTCTAAAATAATTTCTCTCTCCGATTCACTGATTTTTAAGTTTTCATCAATGGATACCGTTAATATTTTTGCTATTTCACCCCCAACTTCCCCCTTCACTCTTCTGGCTATTTCAATATTGGCGCTAGATGCAGACTCTTTAAAACCACTGGCTTTGGTAATCAAATCGGCAACGGTCATGTTTTTTGCATATTGGAAAACCCCTGTTCTATTTACTTCTCCTGAAATTTGAACATAATATTCTTCTTTCAGGTCATACTTACTTGGAATGTTTAATATATCTTCTCGCACAAGAGGTACATCTACTGCATCTCCGGTAAGAATTTCACCCAAATCTAAGGTTAACACTTCCATGGTAAAATCCGGGTTGGTTCGGTATAAGGTGGCTCTTTCAGAAAAAGCATCTCCTCTAAGTCCTCCTGCGATCTCTACTAGAGACTTTACGGTCATACCTTCAGTAATAGCAAATTCACCAGGTCTGAAAACAGCTCCTGAAACCTGGACCCTGTTATCGTATCTTTCAAGTATACTACCTACCACAAATAAATCTCCATCCTTGATAGAAAAGGAATCAAATTCCTTATTGAAAATATTATCTACTCTCAAATTTTGATTGGTGGTTCTTTTAACTGTTATAAGCTCTTTGTATGCCTCGCTTTTGAAACCTCCAGCAAAAGCCAATAAATCATGGATATTTTCATCCCCTTTGACTTCAAATAGCCCTGGTCGGCGTACAGGCCCCTCCAGTTCCACTCTTATTTGGATGGGAGGAACAATCACTACATCATTGTCTTGTAAGACAATATTCCCTTTTGAATTCCCATTAACCAAAAAATCATAAACATCAACCTGTCCCACAGATTTGCTGTCTCTATAAACCTGAATATTTCTAAACGATCCAATTTCATTTGGCCCACCTGCCAAATAAAGGGCATTGAAAACATTTGCAAAGGATGGCAAAGTATAAGTTCCCGGTTTGTTTAGTTCTCCGGCCATAGTGACCTGAATACTCCTAATATTTCCAACCCGCAGTTGTAAAAATGTATTTGGGTTTGATCCTTTCAATCCTGAGTAAATTTGTGCCAATGCATTTTTAACCCTTAATCTAGCGCTTTCCACACTGGCACCTCCTATATTAACAGGCCCAACATTTGGGATTAAAATTTTACCTTCAGGGGAAACCGTCATGTCAAAAGTTGCCTGAGATGCACCATACACATCTACTAAGATTTGATCGCCTGTCCCCAGTATATAACTTTCCGGTGTAGGGATATTTAAATTAGGATTGAAATTCAATTCTTGGTTGTGAAACAAAGTATAGCCAAAAATCTTTTTTTGTTGAGGACTTAAATCATAATAGGGATCAGCTTTTCTCAAGCTATCAAAAACATTTGGCTGCATGGTTGCACCCACTACCTCTCTCTGACTATTTCTACCGCTACCTTTACCGGCTACTGATTCATTGTTTCCTTTCTTCAAGGAATCAATTCGCTGTCGCAATTTGGCAATCTCAGATGCCGGCATACCTTTCTCTCTGGCCATGGCTTCCAGTTGTATTTCATTCATACCGGAAGATTCTGCCCGTTTTATCAACTGCTCAATCTGAGCATCCGACAGCTCATCAACTTTAAGATTTTGAATGTCTTGAATAGATTGGCTATAACCAATTGACCCAATAAAAAGAAGAAATATTATCGGTGAAAATCTTAATTTATGGATGAATTTACTGATCATTTTATAGATTCTTTAAATTAAAGGAAAAATGAAAACTGATGGAGAATTGTGCTTACAAAAACCTACAGCTTCGCCACCTCAGTTACATTTAGTAATAGAGTATTCCATCATTGAAATGGTCCAATCGTACCAAAAATTGGCCCTATTCAAATTACCCCACAAAAGTAAGCAATACCTATGGAATTAACATAAAATGGATTTTTTAAATCCATAGTCAAGCTAATCAACATTTAATTGAACCTTATACAAAAGAAAGAGAACATAGGTAAATACGGAATCTCATTTTTAAGGTTTGTGAAAGACAAAAGGCTCTTTACCCCTGCATCTTAAGGATAGGCGAAAAGTGAATTACAACACTGGAGTAATTGGCTTTAACACAAAGTTTAACAACGGTAAAAACATAAAGGAGCAAAACAAATAAATGTTTTGCTCCTTATTATATAAAGTAAATTTAAAGAACTGACTACTCTGCTTGATTCAATACTTTATGCCCACCTTTCATTAGGTGCACATCTCTCTTAAACAAACTGACATCAGAAAGTACCATGTCTTCTACCAAGAGTTTTAGATCATATTTTGGTTTCCAGTCCAGTTTGGTCATTGCCTTATTAGGGTCACCAATTAATAAGTCAACCTCTGTAGGTCTAAAATATGCCGGATCCACATTAACCAAAACATCCCCCTTTTTCACGTTGAAAGTTGAAGTCCCCAAAACCTCAAAGGCTTTTTCTTTGTCAATGGATTCTAAAATCCCTTTTTCATCCAAGCCTTCACCTTCAAACTTTAAGGTAAACCCGACTAATTCAAAAGCCATTCTAATAAAGTCTCTTACTTTGGTAGTCACGCCAGTAGCAATTACATAATCTTCAGGTTCATCCTGCTGAAGAATTCTCCACATGGCATCAACATAATCCTTAGCATGTCCCCAATCTCTTTTGGCATCTAAGTTTCCCATAAAAAGCTTATCTTGAAAACCCAATGCAATTTTTGCAACAGCTCTGGTGATTTTCCTGGTCACAAAAGTTTCACCTCTTAAAGGAGATTCGTGGTTGAATAGGATACCATTACAAGCATACATACCGTATGCTTCTCTGTAATTTACAGTTATCCAATAACCATATAGTTTTGCAACGGCGTAAGGAGACCTGGGATAGAATGGAGTAGTCTCTGATTGAGGAACTGCCTGAACCAAACCATAAAGCTCGGAAGTAGATGCCTGATAGATTTTGGTGGTTTTCTCCATTCCCAAAAGGCGAACAGCTTCCAAAATCCTTAAGGTGCCTATGCCATCAGCATTTGCTGTATATTCCGGCGTATCAAAGCTCACTTTCACATGACTCATGGCTGCCAGATTGTAAATCTCATCCGGTTTGGTTTCTTGGATGATCCTCGTCAAATTCATTGAATCTGTCAAGTCACCATAATGAAGGAATAAACGCTTGTCATCCTCGTGTGGGTCTTGATACAAGTGATCAATCCTATCCGTATTAAACAAAGAGGATCTTCTTTTTATTCCGTGAACAATATATCCTTTTGACAATAAAAGTTCTGCAAGATAAGCACCATCCTGACCTGTTATACCTGTAATTAACGCCGTTTTCATAGACATCTAAATTAATGAGCTGTTAAATAAATAAATTCTATAGTTAAAGTTTCACTTGTTTATATTGGCCGATATTATTCAAAAACCATTGGTAGGTTTCCTTAACACCTTCTTCAAGGCCAATTTTTGCCTGCCAACCGGCATCAGACATTTTACTTACATCCATTAATTTACGTGGAGTACCGTCCGGTTTCTCACTATCCCACTCAATTTTTCCGGTATGTCCTGTAATTTTTTGGATCAGTTCTGCTAGAGATTTTATGGTTAAATCTTTCCCAGTACCTACATTGTAAAGGTTATCTTTAAAGCTGTTTTCGACTGCAAATACGACTGCATCTGCCATATCATTTACATGCAAAAACTCTCTCATTGGAGAACCTGATCCCCAAAGAGTAACAGGTTTGTGGCCATTTTCTTTGGCTTCATGAAATTTTCTGATCATGGCGGGCAACACATGTGAAGTCTCCAAATCAAAATTATCGTAAGGCCCATAGAGATTAGTAGGCATTAAACTAATAAAGTCTTTGCCATATTGTTTACGAATTGCATCACAGGCTTTTACTCCCGTAATTTTTGCTAGTGCATACCATTCGTTAGTCGGCTCCAATGAGGAGGTTAGTAGGCTATCTTCTTTTAAAGGTTGCGGTGCCAACTTGGGATAAATACAAGAACTTCCCAAGAAGATAAATTTTTCCACACCATACTGATGGGAATAATTGATCAAATTATTTTGAATCAACATATTCTCCATAAGAAAAGTATAAGGATAATTATTATTGGCCAATATTCCTCCTACTCTCGCTGCAGCATCAATTACTATTTGAGGCTTTTCTTTTTCAAAAAAATCCTTAACCGCTTGCTGATTGGTCAAATCCAGATATTTACTACTAAAGCCAATTATATTTGTATATCCCTTACTTTCAAGTGACCTATGGATCGCAGAACCCACCATTCCACGGTGTCCTGCAATATAAATTTTAGTGTTATTATTTACCATTTCCTTAACTTAGTAATCTCGGATTTTCCTTTTCTAATCTTTCATATACTTTTTTAACATCTTGAGCATTACTCCGGTTCAATACAAGAATAGCATCCTTAGTCTCCACCAACACAACATCTTCCAAGCCCACAAATTCAACATGCTTGCCAGAGCCCAATACTAAATTGCCACCTACCTTTTCTTTGCTTCCTTCTGGATAATAATCAAACAAGGCTTCAAAGGACCCCATATCTGACCATGAAAAGCTTGAAGGTACAACTTTAATTTTATTCGATTTCTCCATCACTGCATAATCCACGCTGATCGATGGAATGTTCATGCTTAAATCTAGTGGTAAAAAGCCATCTTTAGCATTTTCTAAAGCAACTAAGGAAGTTTCATAAACTTCTGGCTCATGTTTTTTCAGTTCGTTCAGGTAAGTACCTGCTTCAAAACAGAACATGCCACTATTCCAAAGAAAGTTACCTTGTTCCAAATACGATTCAGCTTGCGCTAGTCCAGGTTTTTCTCTAAAGCTAATTACATCATTCCCCTCATGCTCAATGTATCCAAATCCGGTTTCGGGTTTATTGGGAATAAGTCCAAAAGTAACCAAAAAACCCTTTTTGGCCATGTCAATGGCCTGATCTATTGATGCATCATAAACTTCCTGATCTCCAATTAAATGATCTGAAGGAGTAACCAACATGATCGCATCTTCTGGTAATGACGACGCTGCAAATGCTATGGCAGCAGCGGTATTTCGTGGCGCAGCTTCAACCAATTCCAAATAATCGGCGTTTTCATTTTTATTTAATATATCTCTTGAGAGTTGGTAATTGTCCACTCCCCCCACCACCATTACTTGGTTACATACTTTTGAATTTCTAATAACAGTTTTCTCAAAAAGTGATTGCCCTTCAAAAATGGGAAGATATTGTTTAGGCTTACTTTTCCTGGAAAGAGGCCACAGCCTACTGCCAACTCCTCCTGATAATATTACATTAACGATTTTCATGAATTTGCATTTTCACTGTTATTGGTAGACCATAACCTATCCGACTACCTTTCCACAAAATATAATCAATTAAAATTTAAAATAGGTTCTTTAATATTTTTCAAAAATACTTGGTAACAACAAAAATACCTAAAAAAATTAAAGGCTTTTTAATTTGTTAAAACCAAATTAAGATGGAATTGAAGCCACGTACAAAAGTAATTAAAAATTGAATATCATATTAATAATTTTTCAAATAGCTATATCATATATTTAAAATGCGTTTTTTATTATTTGTAGTGAATTTCTATGGTTGCTTATCAGTATAATTATTTATTTTTATCCATTCAAATTTGAAGTATGGCCGATATTTTCGGTACTTTCGGTTTTTAACCCTTAGTAAAAAAATGACTGAAAAGCTTAACTGGTACGTAATGTACACCGCCCCAAGAGCAGAAAAAAAAGTAGCGGAAAGGCTAAAAGAAAAAGGCACAGAAGTATACCTCCCTATGGTTGAAGAAATTAGACAATGGAGTGATCGAAAGAAAAAAATTCAAAAACCCTTATTTAACGGATACGTTTTCGTTCATACTAGTAAAGAAAGATTATGGGAATCTCTTCAAGTTACGGGTGCTGTAAAGTTTATCAACTTTTCCGGAGAACATTCTTATATAAGGCAAGAAGAAATTGAAACCATTCAGCGTATCATTGATACAGGGGTTTCGGTAGAAGTAGATACAGACAATATTGAGAAAGGAGAAATGGTAAAAATTCTTGGCGGGCCTTTACAAGGCTTACAAGGAGAATGCATTAAAAAGTCTAATCAAGATTACTTTATCATCCGCATTCCTAGTATCAATCAAAGTATGCTAGTGAATGTTCCAAGAAAATTTTTGAAAATCATCTGATAAATATTATCAATTCATTAATAAAGCACAATATTTTTAATAACTTGTGCCACCGATGGCAGTTTTTGGTTTCATATTGTTAAAAAACCACTAATATAATCACTCTAAACACATCCTACTTTTATGGAAAAGCATACCTACGGCACCGGATTAATAGGCAATTGTAGTTACATCGCTCACATCGAAAAAAACACAAATATAAGTTGGCTTTGTATGCCAAGATTTGACAGTGATTTTTTATTTGGCAGCATGCTTGACAAGGAAAAAGGCGGGGAATTTACTATCCTACCTCCCGACAATAACTTTACTTCTCGTCAAGAATACCGTGAAAATTCTAATATCCTCGACACATTTATTGAGACTGCGGAGGGTGAGGCTTATAAGGTCACAGATTTTGCCCCAAGGTTTTTCAATTATGAAAGGTATTTTAAACCATCCATGGTAATTCGGAAAATCAAACCCATTAAAGGTGAACCTAAGATCAAAATCAATTGCCATCCCGTTTCAAACTACGGTAAAAATAAACTAAAAGCAATTCCAGAAAGCAATCACATCCAATACTCCGGAAGAGATCAAGAAGTTAGACTTACCACCAATTGCTCCATTACTTATATAATGGAAGAGGAGGCTTTTCACCTTCAAAAAACAGTATACCTGGTGCTTACTTATGGCAGCCCCTTAGAAGCTCCTATAGAAAGTACGGTTGAAAAATTTTTAATCGCTACACTTAAGTATTGGAGAAATTGGGTTAAATCTACAAGTATTCCAAATTTTCACCAGAGACTGGTTGTCCGCTCTTCACTGATTCTAAAAATTCACCAGTATGAAGATACCGGGGGAATAATCGCTTCATCTACTTCCAGTTTACCGGAGTCGCCCGGCTCAACTAGAAACTGGGACTATCGGTATTGTTGGATGAGAGATGCCTATTATACCTTAAATGTTTTTAATCATCTTGGCCATTTTGAGGAACTGGAAAGGTATTTTGAATATCTACAAAACCTTCCTACTGATAATAGAGGCAGGTACCAGCCATTATATGCCATTACAGGGTCCTCCAAACTTATTGAGGTTATCTCGGATCTGGATGGTTACAAAGGTGAAAAACCCGTCAGGTTTGGCAACGACGCTTATACCCATATTCAAAATGATCTTTACGGACAAGTATTGGTAACCTTACTCCCTCTATACGCTGACAAACGGTTTGTAGAATCCGAAAAAAGTCATTCAAAACCTTTTATCAATAACCTACTTGATAAAATTGAAGAAACTATGGATGAAAAAGATGCCGGACTGTGGGAATTTAGGAATTTACAGCAAGAGCATTGCTACACCTTCCTTTTCCATTGGGCAGGATCATGTGCGGCCATCAAAATAGCAGAACGGATGAACGACACAGAAATGATGGAAAAAGCCATCGATTTGAAAAATAAGTCGATCCAGAAGATAGAGGCTTGTTATATTCCTGAAAGAAAAGCTTATGCACAAGCCATAGGATCTAAACACATGGATGCAAGCACTTTGCAATTAATCACTATGGGATATTTTGGTGACGATATAGAGAAAGCCAACAATCACTTAAAAGCTTTGGAAGAAGATCTTTTGGCCAAAAACTACTTGTTTTACAGGTACAAACATCAAGATGATTTTGGCGCTCCGGAAACCACCTTCTTAATATGTGCTTTCTGGTACATTGAAGCCTTGGCTTGCGTTAATCGCTTGGATGAAGCATTGGAAGGCTTTGAGACACTCAGTAAATATTGCAACCACTTGCAATTATTTTCAGAGGATGTGGATCAACATACCGGTAGTCAGTGGGGTAATTTCCCTCAAACTTACAGCCATGTAGGACTATTGAATGCAGCTTACAGAATTGACAAAAAACTAGACAAGCCAAATTTTATCCTTTGATAGAATTTGGCTTGTCCAAATGCTCATTTTTTAATCTAACCACCAAAAACCAGTCATGTTCAAGTTTGAGGTAGCCATAATCATAGCAGTAAATGTATTTACTGCCTTTTTTTGTTGTATAGGAATGCGTTCCATACTTAAAAATAAAGCCACTGTTTAATAATTTTTCTCTAGAAATTTTAGTTGTATCTTCTCCATCTTTCAGCACACTTGCAAGAATGTTTCTGTTTTTTTTCAAGGCATTGTTAATGTTTCGAATAAAATTATTGCCTCCGGATTTCATTTTATTATTGTAATGGATCCTACAATAATCATCACAAAACCGTTTATCAGCCCTTCCATTTAGCGGGGCTCCGCAATCTATACAATTTTGAATTCGAGGAGACATCTTTTATAAAACACTTATTTAACCTAATATAAGTATAAAATAAATTTAAAAAAACGTTTGTAAACGTTTACAAACGTTTACAAACGGATACAAACGTATAACATCGGACTAAATGTAGCCGCACTCCCCAACTTTGTACTGTTCCAAAATCGGAAACGAATTTATCTATTCACACTAAATAACAATATCATGAACAGTATTAGAAACAATGTACAATTGATTGGAAGATTAGGCGCAAAAGCTGATTTCAAAACAGTAAAAGGAGACACTCCGATGGTAAAATTAAACCTTGCCACTAACGAGTTTTACAAAAATAGCAAAGGAGAGAAAGTGGAAGAAACTTATTGGCATAACCTGGTGGCCTTTGGTAAAACGGCCGAAATAATAAACAAATATACCGACAAAGGTTCTGAAATTTGCATTCAAGGCAAACTGGTCAATCGTTCTTATGAAGACAAAGACGGGCAAAAAAGGTACATAACAGAAGTCCAAATCAACGATGTATTGCTTATGGGTGACAAGTCCAAGGCCTGAATTTCAAGTAAACTTAAATCCTGGATACAGATTACAGTCTCTTTTTGTATCCAGGATTTATATTACACACCACTCTCTGCACATTTATAGAATGGCGCATAAGGCAAAGGCTATAGCAATTGGTTCTACATCACCGTACCTCTCCCAGCAATAAAGCCTAACCTATAGGGAATTAGTTCTTTTTGGATTTAGGCATTTCATAATCTTTGCGTTTTTATCTTTTTTAAACTTATCTTTTTACCTTTATTTATTATTGGTTCAAGCTATTTAAAAGCTTATCTCAACAATCCCTAGTCTCACCTAGGGATTATGGTCTTATAAACCCAGTTTCAAATAAAAATTTATTATGATTGTACACCAAGTATTCTTTTGGCTTCATAAGCCTGAAAAAGATTTAAACGCAGTTCTAGAAGGTTGCAAAGAAATTGCGCAAGCAGAGAGTGTAAAAAGTTACGCCATAGGCAAACCTGCTGCTACGGAAAAACGAGAAGTAATTGATGACAGTTACGATATTGCCCTAATGGTTAATTTTGAAAGCATTGCGGATCATGACCTGTATCAAGAAGATCCTATTCACCTCAAATTTATTAAAGACCATAAAGACAAATGGGCTTCGGTCAAAATTTATGATTTCGAAGTTTGATAAAATAGAGGCTTTCTTACTAGAAAGCCTCTTTTAATTTTAATTGGTTACTTCTTCGATTATTGTATTGTGGTTGGTATAGATACAAATATCAGCTGCTATGGTTAAACTTTCTTCCACCATTTCCTTTGCCGTTAAGCCGGTGGCAAATTTCTTTAATGCCCTGGCAGCAGATTGAGCATACATACTACCGGAACCAATTGTTGCGATCCCCATATCCGGCTCAATAACATCCCCAGTACCGGAAATAATCAATATATC
The DNA here is from genome assembly GCF_054781075.1 of Cyclobacterium sediminis. NCBI lineage: Bacteria > Pseudomonadati > Bacteroidota > Cytophagia > Cytophagales > Cyclobacteriaceae > Cyclobacterium > Cyclobacterium sediminis. The sequence goes on from NZ_BAAGVC010000003.1 coordinate 668,167, forward strand.
CTCAGCATCAGCCACAATCATCATGGCTTCCAACTTGCTTAGCATTCTATCTGTTCTCCATTCCTTTGCCAATTCCACTGCAGCTCTTTTCATATTGTTGCTGTAGGCCCCCAGTTTCTCTTCAAATTTTTCCAAGAGTGTAAAAGCGTCTGCTGTTGATCCTGCAAAACCGGTTACAATTTTACCTCCCTGCAGTTTTCTTATTTTATTGACACTGCTTTTGGCAATGGTATTCCCCATCGTCGCTTGCCCATCCGCACCTATGGCTACTTTCCCCTCATGCTTTATGGCAACTACGGTAGTCGATTTAATTTTTTCCATTTTTGTTTTTAAACTATTTCTCAAAAACCATACTTAAAACAAAAAGTCCTATTTCTAGGACTTTTTGACATTGTTTAATGATTGGATATGTCAGATTAACAACCTAACAGGATCTTCAAGTAAACTTTTTAAAGTTTTAAGGAAAGCTGACCCTACAGCCCCATCCACTACTCGGTGATCACAAGACAAGGTAACTTTCATAACATTACCTATTTTGATTTCTCCATCTTTTACAATTGGCGTTTGTTTGATTCCACCAATTGCCAAAATACAAGCATCCGGCGGATTTATGATGGCAGTAAATTCTTCTATGCCAAACATCCCCAAATTAGAAACCGTAAAGGTATTGCCTTCCCAATCTTTTGGTTGCAATTCTTTGTTTTTGGCTTTCCCTGCCAAAGATTTGGCTTCTTTAGAAATTTGAGATAGGGATTTATTATCTGTAAATCGAATAACAGGAACCAATAATCCATCGTCTATAGCTACAGCCATGCCAATGTGAACATGATCATTGTATCTGATTTTGTCTTCCATCCACGCAGAATTAACTGCTGGATGTTGTTTAAGAGAGGCAGCGGCTGCTTTGATGACCATATCATTGAAAGATATTTTCACTGGAGCAACTTCATTCATACTTTTTCTAGCCTCAATCGCTTTGTCCATGTTGATTTCCATGGTCAAGTAAAAATGAGGTGCAGTGAATTTACTTTCTGCCAATCGCTTGGCAATCACCTTCCTCATTTGAGAGACTTTTACATCAGTATAGGACTCTTGACCTATGGCAACGCCATCTGCCGAATCACTGCTTGATGCAGCGGTAGCTGCAACTTTTGAAGGATCAAAATTCTCTATGTCCTTTTTAATTATTCTGCCGTTATCACCGCTTCCTTGAACGAGTGAAATATCTATGCCTTTTTCGCTTGCCATTTTCTTGGCAAGAGGAGAGGCTTTAATTCTACCTTTATCCGTTGAATTAGAAGTAGAATCGGCTACAGCACTAGATGGCTTATTTTCCTCTGCTTTTGGAGCTGGTTTCTCTTCTTTTGCAGGTTCTGATTTTGCCTCTTCAGCACCAGATGATTTTTGTTGGTGGGCTTTAAGTAAGGTCTTATAATCAGCATCTTTCTCACCAATGATGGCAATGACTCCATTTACTTCAACCGAATCCCCTTCAGACACACCGATGTAAAGCAGGGTTCCATCATCATAAGACTCTAATTCCATGGTCGCCTTATCAGTTTCCACCTCGGCTAAGACATCACCTGCCTTGACTTCGTCTCCCTCCTTTTTCAACCAGCTGGCGATGGTACCTTCCTGCATGGTATCACTCATCTTAGGCATAGTGATTACCGTAGCAGCAATTCCTGAAACATCTATTTCAGCAGTAGTTTCCTTAGCTTTATCTTCAGAATTTTCTTCAGCTGTTTCTTCTTTACTTTCAGCAGCAGCACTTTCTGAGCTTCCTCCTGAGTCCACATCTTTCAAAAGATCGTCTATATTCTCACCTTCTTCACCCAGAATGGCAATAACACCATTGACAGGAACAGCATCCTTTTCCTTTACTCCAATGTGAAGCAAGGTACCCTCATCGTATGATTCCAGTTCCATGGTCGCTTTATCAGTTTCCACTTCTGCCAGAATATCTCCGGGTTTTACTTTATCACCTACCTTTTTCAACCATTGAGCAATCACCCCTTCTTCCATGGTGTCGCTCATTTTGGGCATTCGTATTATTTCGGCCATAAGTTAAATTATTCGAATTCATATTTTCAGCAATCCAAAAATAGTTCTTAAAATATGTTTATTCAAATTTAATAATAGTATTTTCACGTAAGATAGAAAAGTGAATCGAGTAAAGTCATAGAATGCCAGTAGTTAAAACATCAAAATATCTCCGAAATCAGCTTCTTTTTAATGGCCATTTACAAACCATTTACCCTGCCATCTTTAGAAAAAAAGTTGATTTACCATTTAAAAGGGAGAGAATTAACACAACTGACGGGGATTTCTTAGATCTTGACTGGTTAAAAAAAGGAAAGGATAGTTTAGTTATTTTGAGTCATGGTTTGGAGGGAAACAGCCAAAGACCTTATATGACAGGAATGGCAAAAATGTTTTTTGAATCAGGTTACGATGTCCTCAATTGGAATTTTAGAGGTTGTAGTGAATCCATGAATACTCAACCCGTATTTTATCACTCCGGAGCCACTTATGACTTAGACTTGGTAATTTCTCATGCTGCCAAACATTATCCTACAATCCACCTAATAGGATTTAGCTTGGGCGCTAATCTTACCCTTAAATACCTCGGTGAGCACACCTGGAAAAGTATAAAATACATAGAAAAAGCAGTTGCTATTTCGGTACCTTTGGATTTGGGAGGCTCTTGTGACAGAATAGACGAATTTGGAAATAAATTATATGCCTATAACTTTCTTTATTCGTTAAAGCAGAAAATAAGAAAAAAAGCTTTATTATTCCCAGAAAAATTATCGGTTAAAAAACTCTCGGGTATTCATTCACTAAGGGGTTTTGACAATGAATTTACAGCCCCGTTGCATGGGTTTAAGGATGCCGCGGATTATTACCAGCAGTGTTCCTCCCTGCATTTTCTACCCCATATTAAACACCCCACCTTGGTATTGAACGCGCAAAATGACCCATTTTTAAGTAGGGCTTGTTATCCAACCAATGCCAATAAATATGAGACATCCTTGTACCTGGAATACCCAAAACATGGAGGCCATGTTGGATTTAGCCCAAGAACAGTAAAAGAAAGATTCTGGTCGGAAACAAGGGCTTTGGAATTCATCCAAAATAAAAATTTTAATTAGGATTTTGATAAAAATAATATGTGTGGAAGATATTCGCTCGCAAAATCAAAAATGGAACTTGAAGAAAGATTTCAAGCAGAGATGCTGGAAGATTTCAAACCTCGGTACAATATTGCACCTTCTCAATTGGTTCCAGTGATCACTTCAGATAGTCCAAAAGGCTTTTCTCACTTCTATTGGGGCATCACCCCAAGCTTTGCAAAGAACAAACCTGTGGCCAATAAACTGATCAATGCCAGGGCTGAAACTATCACGGAAAAGATTTCTTTTAAGAACGCCTTTAAAAAAAGTAGATGCCTGGTTCCGGCAGATGGCTTTTTTGAATGGAAAAAGGTGGGAAAAAAAACCAAAGTTCCTTACAGGTTTGTCTTTCTTAATGAGTCTTTGTTTTCATTTGCAGGAATATGGGAAGAGTTTGAAACTGAAAAAGGGGAAATTGCTCACACATTTACCATATTAACAACCCGACCCAACAGCTTGACCTCCGAAATACACGATAGAATGCCGGTAATCTTAAAAAAAGAGAACGAAGAAAAATGGCTGAACCTAAACAGTAGCGAAGATGAGCTATTGGATATGCTAGCCCCCTATCCGGATGAGCAAATGACAAAATACACCGTATCACCTATGGTTAACCAAGTAGTAAACGACAGCCCTTTTGTAATTAGGAAAACACTTCCTATGGATCAGTTTGGTAATTACACCCTTTTTGGATAATGTATACAATCCAGACAATTGACTTGAAGTTTCAGCAGGTTGAAGAAACTATTGCCAGTTTCTTAATTCAAGGCGAGGGTAAACCGGTATTAATTGAAACAGGCCCCCACAGTACTTGGATTCAGTTGAAATTTAGCCTGCAGCATCTTGGTTATCAACCTAAAGATTTAGCTGCTGTTCTGTTGACCCATATACATTTTGACCATGCCGGAGCTGCATGGGAATTTGCTAAAGCCGGCGTAAAGGTATACCTCCACCCAAAGGGTTTGGAACACTTATCCAACCCCGAAAGGCTTTGGAACTCTGCCGCTAAGATCTATGGCAATGAACAAATGGATACCTTATGGGGGCCAATGGAAAGTATTGACCAAAGTTTGCTGGTTCCTGTGGAAGACAAAGAACAGGTTTTGATTGAAGACCTAACCTTCATTCCCATTCACAGCCCGGGCCATGCCAGCCACCATATTGCCTGGCAATTAGATGACATGATATTTACTGGTGATGTGGGCGGGGTTAAAATAAATGATGGGCCTGTAGTTCCTCCTTGCCCTCCTCCCGACATTGATATTGAAGCATGGAAGGCCTCCGTTGCCAAAATATTAGATCGCCAACCTAAGGGATTGTACTTAACTCATTTTGGTAAAATCATCAATCCAAAAGAGCACCTAGACCAATTGATAGAAATTCTTGATGACTGGGCCCGTTGGATAAAAAAAAGGTTTGACAATAAGGATCAAGTTGATGATATCACACCTGAATTTATGAAATACACCGCCAAGCAATTGGAAAGTAAAGGTGCCGACAAAAATCTTCAGAAGCTATATGAACTAGCCAACCCTAGTTGGATGTCAGTAGGAGGTTTACTTAGGTATTGGAAATTGAAAAAAGAAAACCGATTATGATTTTCATAATTTGACAAAAACACCAAAATTGATTTTTCAATTAAATTCAACATATTTGTTGTCCAACTAATATCAATAGTAAAATGCTGAAATCAATTATCGCAGGTGCCGGCCATTGCTTACCGGAAAGAGTCGTAACAAACGATGACCTTTCCAAAATGATGAATACCAATGATGAGTGGATCGTAGAGAGAACAGGTATTCGGGAAAGAAGGTGGTTTACACCGGGTGTGGACACTGTCACCAGCATGGCAAAAAATGCATCAATTATGGCTATTCAAAATGCCGGAATTGAAACTAACGCTATTGATTTTATCATTTTTGCAACCGTTACACCGGATTATTTTATCCCTGGAAATGGGGTGTTGCTTCAAAGAGAACTTGGTTTACAGGGCATTGGAGCATTGGATGTAAGAAATGCCTGCTCAGGATTTATTTATGCCCTCTCCATTGCGGATCAGTTTATCAAGACAGGTATGTACAAAAACATTCTTGTAGTAGGAGCAGAAATTCAGTCTTCAGCATTAAGTAAAAATGATGAGGGTAGATCCAGTGCCGTCATTTTTGCAGATGGGGCAGGTGCAGTAGTTTGTAGCGCTACTGAGGATAAAAACAGAGGGATCCTTACTACTCACCTGCATGCAGATGGCGATTTTGCTGAAGAACTATATGTTAAAGACCCTGGAAGTAGCCGAGAAATTAGACTTTCTACCCCCTTAATCGAAAGTGGCTCTTTTAATTTATCAATGAATGGAAACACAGTTTTTAAACATGCGGTATTGAGGTTTAAAGAGGTGATTGAAGAAGCTTTAAATGCCAATAGTTTCCATAGCTCTGACATTGATTTATTGATCCCTCATCAAGCAAACCTAAGGATTAGCCAATACATCCAAGAAAAAATGGGGTTAAGCGATGCACAGGTCTTCAACAATATCATGTATTATGGAAATACCACTGCAGCTACAATTCCTATCGCTATAAGTGAAGTTATGCAGCAAGGGAAAGTCAAATCAGGCGACCTGGTCTGTCTGGCAGCCTTTGGTAGTGGCTTTTCTTGGGCTTCAGCTCTGATAAGATGGTAAAAAATCATGACGATACTGGTTCAATCTCCACCTTAATTCAAATCACGAAAGAAAAGGAATTATTTGAAAACATAAGTCGGGCAAAAAAAGAATTTATTCATGCATTGTCTCTGGTAGGAAATCGTATTCCTTTTAATAAAATTGAGGAGATCCATGATGAGCATAAAGGCATTAAAATCAGCCAAGGCAATGAATTGCAAAGCTGCCCCTATCAAGTGTTAGACATTGTGAGGGATTTTGATCTTAACACCGGGTTAAATATCAGAATCCTACATTGGTGGGGAAGAGGAGCCTATTTCCTTGTCTTTTATGGTGCAAATCACCCCTTAATTGTAAAGCCCAATAAACTATTCAAATGGTTAAAGTATAAATCTTTTGATTTGTGCACCACCGGCCTTTGGGATTATAAGGAAATAATCGATCAAAAAAAGATTATTCCAAGCAGTAGTCTAACTCTAGAACTGATGATGAATCACCTTAAAAGTGAATTTCCTTTTCAAATAATTAAACCAATCTCATTTGATAATCTCAGTACGCTTCGTCAAAAATTGGAAGCAGAATTTATAGATTTTCATGCCTTTCATCTTGAGAGATAAATTTTAGTTTTTGGTTTTAATTAAGTTAGCAATAGCTATAAATAGAAATATTGTTAAACTTTCACCGAATGAAATGTAATTTTTTAACTATATAATGTAAATTGGAACCAAGATTGTATCCATTTCGTATGACTTTACTAAATCGATTAAAAAACTCATGAAATATACATTTGCCTGGCTTTTGATGATTTTTTTTGTGTCTTCTTCGTATGGACAAGGCCAAGTAGTAAACCTCTATAACCAAGACTCCACCCTTATGGGCAATGGCGTCATGCTAAACAACAAAATGGATGGACTATGGAAATTTATCAACCCCAAAACCAACCGTCTCATCCAACAAGGTAATTTTAAAAATGGTCTTAAAGATGGGGAATGGACCATTTATTTTTCAAACAAACAAAAACATATTGTAGCAGAGTATAAAGACAACAAAAGGAATGGGTCCTTTTTAGAGTACGATTTAGGTGGAGCTTTGATTAAAAATGCGGTTTATCAAGACAGCGTATTAGTAGGCCCTTATAAAGAATACTATGGTAACCAAAGCAGGTCTGGGTATGCCAATCCCAAACAAGTTAAAACTGAGGGCAATTATATCAATGGAAAAAAAACCGGCGAATGGGTTTTTTACTATGATAATGGAAAAAAAGCAGTTGAGATTAATTACGAAGAAGGGTTAAAGGTTGGCCCTTATAAAGAATATGATCCATTTGATCAGTTGGTTGTTGAGGCAAACTACACCAACAATCAACCGGATGGTGAATTCAAGAGATTCTCACCAAATGGTAGAATTCAGGAGTCCGGAGAATACAATTCGGGAAGAAGAGTTGGAAAATGGACGAGTTATTTCCCTAATACCAATATTGTGGAGTCCGTAAAACTCTATGACAAATCAGGCCATAAAACCGGTACCTGGACCTATTTCTATGAAAACAAAAGAACTGCAAGGGTAGAAAGATACGAAAATGACATTCCAGTTGGAAAATGGGAAGAATTCTTCACAGATAAATCATTGTCAAAGCAGGTTATTTATGACTTAGGTGTACCTACAGGTAAATACATTGAAAATCACAGCAATGGAAAACCGTCTGTCAGAGGGCAATATGAAAATGGTTTTCGATCCGGGGTTTGGAAAAGCTATTATCCTGAAGGCAACTTATTTTCCATAGGAGAATATAAAAATGACTTGAAATCAGGACTGTGGAAATACTTTAATAAAATTGGAATCCTTGTTGCCGAAGGTAAATACCAATTGGGCAATGAACATGGGCAATGGTTTTATTATTACGATGGTGGCCAATTGAAGTCTGTAGGAAGTTATTTACTTGGTCAGGAGGATGGTATTTGGGGTCTATTTTATGACAACAAGCAACTGACTCAAGAGGAAACTTGGGATTTTGGCAGGTTGCTAAACATTAGCGAATATAACAATTACAATGGCAGTAAAACATTAAATCCGGGTACCTTAAGGGATGGAAATGGCACTAGGATTACCTATTATATTAATGGGGCAAAAGAATCGGAAGGCAACTACCAATCCGGCAAACCTGAGGGGAATTGGAAATATTACCATGATAACGGAAGGTTAGCCTCCGAAGGAAAAATGGTGGATGGCAAAAAAGAAGGACCTTGGAAATATTATACCCGTTCCGGAAACCTTGAAGATATTATCCAATTTGATGATGATGAAGTTTTACCTAATGAAATTCCCGAAGAAAGTGACTTATTTCAAGATTTTGATTAATGTCTGAACATATTGATCTTTTACGTGTTGTCTAAATAAAAAGCGATGTTTGGACTATTTAAAAAGAAATCACCTCTAGAAAAACTTCAGGAACAATACCAATCTTTCCTTGAAAAAGCACATAAAGCTTCACATCATGACCGTAAACTTTCTGACAAGTTAATGGCTGATGCAGAAGAGGTTGCAAAAAAAATTGACAAATTGAAAATTCACCAAGCTAAGTAATTTCACAAATCCAATTGTTTAACTTTCAATTTATAGCTAATCACAAACCGATTTACCTCTATTAACATCTTTTAAGACACCCGCGTAAAATTGAAGAAAACTTGGAACACTTATTGTAATATCAATATTATCACCAATAATTATGTGCCATGAAAAATTCAATAAACAACTGGTCAAGGTATGTAGCATCCTTAAAAGTAATTGGCTTAGTTTTACTATTATTCTTTGTTGGTAGTAAACAAAATACAAAGGCAGCCCCTATATCAATTTCATTTCAGGTATTTTATGATGAATTAAGTCCATACGGAGATTGGATAGAGGATCCTAATTATGGGTTTATTTGGGTACCTTACGTAGACCAATCATTTCAACCCTACAGTACCAATGGTCACTGGGTAATGTCCAATTATGGAAATACATGGGTATCTCAATACAATTGGGGATGGGCACCTTTCCACTATGGTAGATGGTTTTTTAGTGATTTTTATGGTTGGGCCTGGATCCCCGGATACGAATGGGGTCCTGCATGGGTTAGCTGGAGATCAGGTAGAGGTTATTACGGGTGGGTTCCTTTAGGACCACAAAGACACTTTTACCGTACCGCCAGACACTATGGATATTCTCACTGGGTATTCGTACCAAGGAGAAGATTATTAAGTAGAAAAATCCACAGGTATTTTATGCGTGGACGCAATGTAAATGTAATCTACAATCAAACAACTATTATTAACAATACCTATGTTCACAATAATGTAAGGTTCAATGCAGGTCCAAGCAGGGCAGAGTTAAAAAGAACTACCCGAAAAAACGTTCCTGTATTTACAGTAAAACAAGGGAGAAGGCCGGGTAGGGCTTCGATTGGAAACAATAGTATCAATCTATACAGGCCTCAAGTTTCTCCAAGGTCTTCATCTAGAAGCTCTAATACCGTCAGACCGAAAAAGTATGTGAGTGCTAGGGAATATAGTAATGCGAGATCAACTGCAGGAAACCCTTCAATTAGAAGATCATCTTCCGCAACTAACTCAAGAAACAATAATGTACGGTCTGAAACCTTAAGAAAGAGCAATAGTCCGGCTTCAAGGTCAGCAAGAAGTACCGTTACACCTGGTAGAAGCAATTCGAATCAAAGAGCTGTTTCTCCTTCAAACAGTACGAGATCTAATAGGTCTATGGTAACTCCCAATTCAAGAAGAAGTAATGGCAACGCTGCTACCAATAGAAATAAGGTGATCCAAAGAAGTACTTCACCTTCATCCACTAATCGTAGATCTAGTGGTGTTAGCAGCCAACCAAACGTTAAAAGACAGAGTACTCCTGCCCAGAGAAGAGAAGTAAGGAGCGCACCTAGAAACCGCTCAAACTCTCGAACTGTTACTCCTCCTTCAAGAAATAACAGTCGCGTAAAAAAAGCACCGCAGCGATCTACAAATTCAAGGATCAGGTCCTCCAGCAGTAGTAACCGAACCCAAAACAGGGGTACAGTAGGTAGTTCTTCCAGAAGCTCTAGAAGTTCATCTTCAGCTACAAGGTCCAGTAGGTCTACAAGAGGAAATTAAACCGTTAATATTTAAAGAAGGTAAAGCTTCATAAGGCAATATCTTTCATCAAACACTAATAAAAATGCAGCTTAAAATTTAAGCTGCATTTTTTTATTTTTATCTATAAATCATTTTTTACGCAGGATTATGCTAAAGAATTTGTGAAGCCTGCCCCTTTCCACGGGAAGGGTTGGGAAATGGCAAGAAAATTAAATTGTTTGAAGATTTTAGTATGGCATCACTATGATGAAATTAAAAACAGCAACGAAATAGCTGACTAAGAAATGATTTCAGCACATCATAACAGGTCTATTGCATATTTCGGGTTTAAGAAGCCTCTTTCACTATGGCTTTCATTTTAGAGAGTCCTGTTTTGGCTACTAGCAAGGGATCCTGTTTCCAATAGTCAGGATTAAACAATTCAAGTGACAATACTTTATCACCTCCCATATTTTGAAGGTCTTTGACCACCTGAACCAAGGGGCCCACACCATCGCCAGGATAAACCCTATCCTTATCGGCTTGTTCTTCCCTAGGTATATTTGCAGGAAAATCATTCATGTGAAAGATCTCTACGGCATCTCCTGAAACCAGTTTTAATCCATCAAAACCCGAACCACCCCTGAACAAATGATAAATATCAGGCAACAAACGTGCATCCGGATCATTGGCTATTGCCGCCACCATTAGGATTTGCCCTAAATGGTGAAAAGGTTTGAAAGCGCCCCAAAATTCCAATTGAGGCATGACCCCGGTTTTCCTTCCTAAGTTTATTAATTCTTTGAACTTTTGACCTGCTGAGAAAAGATCTACCGGGGCTTCAGCACCAATTCCCGGAGCGGCTACCCTATGACAGCCTATGGCCGCAAGTAAATTCATTTCCTCTTCCATCTGCTTAAATCCTTGCTTGCTTTTTTCTTCATCATTAGCCATCCAAGGAGCGAAACCTATGGCATTCTCAACTTTTAATCCACTATCCTTAATTTGGGAAGCCAAAACAGAAGTACTATTTCCCTCAGCAAGGTATTTTTGTAAATCCTGGATCCAGATTTCGATCCCATCATAGCCTGCTTCAGCAGCGATTTCTATGTACTTGGCTAAACCCGGGTTTTGACCTCTTATGGTACTTGTATTTAAACAATAAGTAAACTTGCCTTTCTTTTTTGGTGCAGCAAATGATTTCATTGGCTGAATTGCAGCCAATGAGCTTAGCCCCATCGTTTTGAGTACATTTCTTCTATTCATCTCCATTTATTTACTTCTTAATTATTGGCCAATTTAATACAATTCTGAATTTGGTTAATCCCCGTATTAGCCCCATAAAACTACAAAAATTAATGGCAAAAGGAAGCGCAAGAAGGGATCAATAGGTTTCAAGGTTTAAGACTTAATAGGACAATTAAATTGCATTACCTTCAGCTAGTGTTCCCTAACGAGGAAGAACAGTCTCCCAGAAGAACCAACTAACGCACCTTATTTTCAAATCGCTTAATATTATTTATAACTTTACCCTTTCTAAGAATCTACATTTTTTATAAAAACCAATCCTAATAAATCTGAAACGCTGATTTCCCTCCCAAAGCTTATGCATTCTTTCAAAACTACTAACGTTTATGTGGAATTTTTATAGAAAGGTATCTGGTCAAAGTTCGCTCCCTAACGAAAGGAAAACTGTTACTGCTTTGAAGATACTTTTTTATGCCATTCTGATTGGCACCTTGTTGGATTTTTGGAAGTACGGCCCATATATCACACCTGATACCATTGGGTATTTAAAAATGATTGAAGGCAATTATGAAGAACTTGGTGTCTTGTCTCCCTTTTATTCCTTTGTGCTTTCTTTACCCCCATTTTCTTTTCTTTCTATTTTTGATAGGGCAAGTATTTCGGCAATAGCGATGTTTTTTCTCGCTATGTTGTTTAATTTTAAATTCTACCAACAAACCCAAATTAAAAACAAAAGTATTTTTTACGCATTGGGTTGCAGCCTACTTTCATGGTGGTCCTTCCGCATTTTAGGAAGCGCACATGCAGACAGTCATTTTTATGTTTTGTTTCTGCTTTGGATATATTTATTTATCCGGAATAACGCCGATGACAAAAGGAGTATAATTCTAATTAGCCTACTTTCAGCAGTGATGGTATGGTGCAAGCTTAATAGCTTATTTTTGATTCCACTTTTAGGTGCCTGGTTAATCCTTAGTAAAGAAAAACAATGGCTAATTGTAATAGCTGCCCTCTTAAGTTCATGGGCAGTATATCAACTGGTTCTACCTGAAAATATTCTCCAAATCCATCTGTCTAATCAGGTAGTTTTAGAAATGTTTATAACAAATCCCTTTAAGCTTTTCTATGAAAATTTGGCTACTTGGGCGCAGGTAAGCCTTGGATTAATCTTTTCTGACTTTATTACCCAATACATTCCAATGCCTGTAGCCTTTGCCTTAGGCTGCTTGGGTTTCATTTGGTTAAGCTATTATATTGTAAGATTCCGGCATAATTTCAGGGAGCCTATTTACAAACTAATCTTGATCAGTCTGGTATATAGCGTTTTTTTTCTTGGCTTTCAACAGTGGATCGGCTACAAAGAAATTAATTTCAGAACATTATTCCCGCACCTGCTAGTGTTGTCAATGGCACTATGGCTATTTCTGATACAAACGAGAAAAGTAGTGGCCTTGATAACAATTGCCATTCTTATCACAGGCCATACTTTATTGGGCCATTATTTGATTTGGCAAAGAGATGATGTTTCATCTTTATTTGCAGCAAAAAACTTTCATTACAGCAAAAAAAAGCAAACCATTGACAAGCTACTGATTGGAAATCGCCAACAGATTTATACTGATGCTCCTGAAAAAATTATGCTTTCTTTTTTAAAAAATGATGTTCTTCAAATTGCTCCAAAAACCCGGTTTATAGAGGGGAAAAACTACCAACTTAGCAAGAAGGAATCCATTTTGGAACGCAAGAAAAGTGTAGAAGCACTTTTAAATGGGGCAGCAATTATCATCCTTTTTAACAAAATGGAAATCAATGATTTAAGTAACAATCCGACTATTGGGGTACACAAGGAAAATGGATTGATAATTTATTATTTGGCTTCATCAACGCAATAAATACATTTTTCCATACCCTTTTTTGAAGGCCTTGTCTCCTGAAGTATTTCTATGTTCCATAAACTGTCCATTTTTTCTTACCAAAACCCTGTAAATATAAACACCATTGGCCAATTGGTCGCCAAATTCATCTTTTCCATCCCAGGCATATTCTGTAATATTATTCCCAATAGATACAGGACCCAATTCATCCTGGAAAATTTCCTTGACCACTTTCCCGGTTATGGTCATGATTTGGATTTTTATTTCATCAGGAATCTCCGCACCTGTAACGGTAAACACAAACCTTACATTACTACTAAAAGGGTTGGGATAGGGGTAAAAATTAGTAATCTGACTCTCATTGATCACCTCAAAACTAACTTCATAAGGAACGGTTCCGGCCATATTTCCTGCCGCATCACTTGCATTTATTTTCAAGGTATAAATCCCATCATCTAATGGTCCGGGCTGAAATTCTATGGTGAAATCCGCGTTTTCGGTAGCCGGAAACCACTTTACCCTCTCATTACTGAAGCTAATTTTTTCAAAATCACAAGTCTCACATGGTGCCCTTAACATCAACTCCATCCCTGTGGTATCTTGCTTGAGCGCAATCTCATTTTCATCCTTCACCTTTGCAGAAATAATGACCGTTGGAGAAACAATGTCACCATTCATTATGTATTTACCATCAAAATTGACATCCAAAACCGGGTTTAGATCATCGCTATTTACTTTAAAGAACTCAGGCAAATCCATCACATTATTTCTATAAACTTGTTCCGTTAAAATCCTTGGATTTACAAACACATTCAAGGAATTATTCCCTCCATTGCCTTTGGAGTCAAATTCAATGGTGAAAGTTGTAGACTCTCCGCCTTTTACAGCCGGTATTTTTATAGAATATTCTGTAACTTTCCGTTGGTCAACATTCAGGAAGGAATAGTCTACTTGAATAGAATCAAGGAAATCATGTTTTGAAATATTGATGAATTCAAACGTCAATTGATCTTCTTCTCCTTCATCTAAGATCACTTCGCTTCTTTGATCATTCAAAATCAGCACACCCTCAGGCACACCGGTATAGTCAACCTGCCACTTGGCCAATTGTGGTAACTCTTGATCAGGCAAATCTTCCAAAGAATAACGCAATCTAAGGTAAGGATAGCTATTGGCATCAAAAGCGGTAAGGTCCATTGTTTCCAAGGTCACATCTTGCAACAAGGAAACCTCACCTCCGTCAGGAGTCACTCCTAACACATCCATGGAACTATTTTCCGGCTGAAACAAATCTTTTCCTCTCACTTCATTGAAAAAGCTAATCCAATCTGATGCAGGCCCCACCTTTGGGGACAGTATGCTACCTGTAGGAAAATAACCTTGAATATCTGTTTCGAAAGAAATAACCTGAGAATCTCTTTCAATTTCATCAGCTGTGGTTGGCACCACCTCAATGGCTTCCCCCGGACGCATGCCTTTTTTTCCAAAAAGTATATAAGGATCACCGGTTACTAAGTTTCTTAATGTGGCCTCATTTGCTCCTAATTCCTTTAATTTGATATATGCTTCATCAGGCCAATCAGAAAATGTCACCCTCCCAACTGAGAAAATAATAACATAATCATCTTCTTTCATTCCATCTACAAAGTCCAATAGCATGGTATTGCCTTCACCTGTTATCCTGGCATTGGAGATGCTCTGTATAACCTGAGGTACTCTACCGCAGGACCTAGAGTCCAATACATCTATGGTTACCAATGGAACCGGCAGGTAAGGTTCTAAAGTCTGGTGATCAAAAGCCATCAATCCAAGTGTCCCATTTGGGCAGAAACGGTTAAAGGTATCTAAAATATAGGCCACACCATTTAGCATAATCTGGGTGTTCTCCACACCATAATCTTCATTTTCTGAACCAAAAGTAAAAACATCAATATTTAGGGCTGTTTCTTGAAACTGCCACTGTTGATCCGAAGCTGAAATACTGATATTGGATAATTGATTGTCTAAAAACTGAGGCAATTTTCTTTGTGTCCAGCCTTCCGGTCCATTTTCTATATAAGAAAAGCTACTCCCTTTCCAACTTACATCTTCCCCTTCTCTAGGGGAAGAAAATTTAGTCCTCCAATAAAATGTCAATGAATCAGCTTGAGGAATATCTTCAAATAAATTCACTTTCCATCTGGCCAAATTACTGGTAGTGATCCGTACTTCTTTCCTTCTTGGGCTTGAGAAATCTGAAGCGGTATCCAGCTGAATGGTTAGGTTTCTTTGCGCTGTTGTTAATCCCGGGATTTGAGCAATTAACGTTACTTCTTTTTCTTTAACAATTCCAAAATCTAAAGGAAACAAATTCAGTGTTCCGCTTAAAGGAACAAAGAATGAAACCGACACTGTATTATTGGCATAAGTCATTTCGTCAATCTCTTTGCCTTTATTTACAGTGATGGTAAACAAGTTATCACCAAAAGAATTGATGCCTGAGTTTGGGATAGAGAGCACCAAAGTATCTAACCTAAATACAGGAGGAATTGTACTTGTGGGCAGGGTAATAAGGGTTCCATCTGGAAGTTGCCGACTGACATCTACCTCCACCTCTTCTAGATCTACAATCCCCAAATTCCTAATTGGAAGAGTTAATTCTAAAGTATCGGAAAGTGAATTCAAAACTTGATCATTTACTCCTCCTAATTCAATATCATCTGCATAAATCACATAATCTGCTTTATTGGCAGGGAAAATCCTAACTGCCGGATCTCCCAACATGATAATTTGGTTGGCATGAGATTGATTTACTTCAGAATCCCCATATTTGGAAAAAAACAATTTTTCCGCCTGAAGTTTTACCCTTCCAAGATTTTGATAAATCATGCTGGAGTCTGAAAAAGCTGTGGTATAAAAGGATTCACTAAATCTCCTTAAATACACATCAATCCCCACATCTGCATGTGCCAGAAAATTTGAGGCCCCTCGCTCCGGAGTGATGATCCAGTCTTCACCAAAAGTATAAGCATCTCCAAAAGCATTTCCTGCATCACAGCCATTTAATAATAAGACAGGATATTTTCCTTTGTTCCTGTATCCCATCTCATTAACACTGGCAAAACCAATATCTATATCGGTAGTGGAAGGTGCGGCATGACCAAAGAAAGTTACCAAACTCAAACCTGCATTTACCTGATCTGAAATATTAATTAACTCGGTTGTTTCATTGGATCTTTTTCTTACCGTCTCCACATTCCCACCAAGATAAACATCCTCAGCGATTACCTTAAACCCATTGAGGAAATTATAAAACCTCTCCAATTCAAAGGCAGATCTTCCTCCACTTAAGTGCATCAAATTTTTCTGCCAAGTCTCTGAAACACCTAAGGCCTCTTTTTCCTTTATTTTATCCAAATAGGCCGCCACATCATTGGGGGTTCTGGCAGGAATCCGGCCAACACTAGTATTTCGTTCCAATGGTTTTGATGGATCTAAACCAATCACAAATCGATTATCAGAATAAGGATACCCAAAGGTGGGAACCAACTCTTGAAAACTAAAAACCGCAGGGTTATCTCTATAAAAATAAGTAATCCCTGAAGACCTTTTCGTATTGAAAATACCGTAAGCTCTACCTACCAAAAGAATATTTTCAGGTACAAATTGCTCCTGATAAAGAGCTAAAAACCTTCGGATCCCCAAAGGTGATTGTTCCCCGTAAGAAAATTGATTGTACAAATCCTGTACATTCACTGTTAGGGTATCATAGCCTCCTCCCACAGGTGTGGCCCTGTAAGCAGCATATGCCCCTACCGGGTCACCGTAATTGTCTGCCGGCTCCCTGAGCAATTTATGAGAGATAATAATAAAATTAGCCTGTTGATTGAGTAAATCCCTAAACCTAACCTTTTCTAATACATTTAATTCAAGTATATTTCTTTGATTTTGAACCAGTACTTGCCCTGCAGTTGCTCCTGTAGGAAGGTAAAGGTCAGTACCTGTTTTTTTCACCTCAAGTCTTACTGGGTTAGAAATATCCGCGATGTTATACGCAGTATATTCCTCATTTACATTATTGATTACCAATGCCTTTCCACCTTCACTAAAAGTAAATATCTCCTCTTCAAAATCTCCTGAAACACCAGTACTGCTGTAATTTAATTGCGCATAATTTATGGAAATATTGTCTAGGTTATTGTCAACCCCCAAGGAAGTCACTCTAATATAACATTCTCCTCCGGCTGAAAAATCAGACAATTCAAGTTGTTCTACCAGCACATAGTTCTCAAATTCTTCAAAGGTATACTGCCCCAGTTCTCTTAAGTTATTGACAGTAGGGCCTATCTCAACTGTCATTTTATGGGAGGTTTCGGATCTCCCGCCTATGCTAAGCTCCAGCTGCGGACTAGCTTTGCCTTCCACTACCTGCCCCAAGCCTTCAAAAGTTAATGTTCTACTTCTTCCCCTAGAAATTGTGGAAGAAGTCCAGCCTTGGCCTTGGTCATATATGGATAAATGTACTCCGGGGAAATATTCTCTTCCCAAAGCATATTGCTCAGCAAAATGCTGTATAGACTCCAACTCATATATCTCGACTTGTTCTAAGCCTTCTCCTGCAGCAGGAGTTGGAATTCTTTTACCCAAATTACCCTGGTCTATTGTAAGAAAGAATGCTGTAGTATCATTATGTGTATTGTAATGAGGATTGGTCATCCAAGATTCATCTTCATACAATAATTTGTCTAATGTTCCATCATTTCTTTTCCCTATAAATTCCAGGTAATCATTCTGGTCAAATGAGCCATCTTCTTGACCACTAATGTACACCGACACCTCTTCACCCCGGTGATAAACTTTGATCTCTCGGGGATCCAAATCATCTACTGACAGGCCTGATGCAGAAAGGGTGGTATAGCTTAATCGATAAATTCCATCCGAGCTTGTAGGTATTTTATAATAGTCTCTATCATAATTCAACCAATCATTTGACTGCCCACTCACAAAAAAGTGTTGAAAAATCCCCACCAAAAGGAAGGTCATACGCAAGGCCTTAAAACTATTTATTCTATAATCCATCATATAATCTAAAACCAGACTTTAATGGGTTAAGTGAAACTTTAACACTGAAAACATGAGAATAAGGCGTTTCTGAAATACTACCTATATCAGTAAGGGCATAATCCACTAGAACGGCCTCACTTACCCTAAACCCCAAGCCAAAACCGGGTTGAAAAGAAGTGTATTTGGAACCATCAAAATCTTTCAATGTTTGCACATTTCCCGCTCCAATCCTAAAAAATGCAGTCTGCCTGTACCCCAGCTCCATTCCGATTTTAGGAGACAAATTAAACAGGTCGCTTCCATACAATGCGTTCCTTTCTCCGTCAAAGGTTAAATCTACATCCAATACCGTCAAAAAATCAATCTCCTCTGTTAGCTCAAAATTCTTGGAAAAACTGAGGGTAGCTCTTGGGAGGGTAAGCTCTATACTATTGATAGGAATTTGATTTTGGGTTTGGGCATAAATATCTCTTACCAATTCAGCGTTATGAGACCAGGCATTAAAGGTGGTAGTAATGTCTCTGGCCATTAAGCCAACACGCCAGCCATTTTCCATATAAATAGCTCCAAAATCTAACCCGAAACCCCATGCCTTGGCAAATTTACCTACATTTCTATGGATTACTTTTGCATTCACTCCCACCTTTAAATAATCACTAATATCCCTAGCAAAGGACAAAAGCAATGCATAATCCGCAGCATTAAAAAACTGGATATTGTCATAATTTAAGGCTCCATTGGCATCATATAAAAATCGAGTATCTGGGATATCATCTACCCCAAACCTAATGAGTGAAACAGCTATTTGATTGTCTTCTTGAATATTTGTAGAATAACCTGCGAAATCAAATTTTGCAATTCCCGCAAAATACTCAGCATGCATCAAAGAGAATTCGTGCTCGTGCTTGATCCCAAGCAAACCTGCAGGATTCCAATAGGCGGCGGTAACATCATTGACTGCTGACACTTGGGCTCCGGCCATACCTAAAGCCCTAGCTCCAATCCCAATGTTCATGAATTCGTTGGAATATTTAGGGGCTATCCCTTGGGCTCTTACGGCTCCTGATAGCAAAATCCCCACCAACACACAAAAATTTACCCTACCAAACATGAGTTTAAATAATAATCCTTTCGCAAAGTAAAAAGAAAAAACCATTGTAAATATTCTGAAATTAAAAAATTATTGAATGCTTTGTTCGGAATTGTTCACATCTGAACAATAAACTGTACGGTGACATCCAAAAAAATACTTTGGTTATTGGTAATACTAGTTAGAATAAAAAAAACGCAAAATTTTAATATTTTATTAGCCCTACCATAATCTGCTTTTAAAACAAAAATTAACGCATTTTAGCCCAAAATTGGGTATTGCTTCGATCTTTGCATATCATGGAATTAGGCAATACCTACTAGCAGGTAAAAAGTTGGTATTATTTTTCCAATAGGTGAGATCAATCGATTAAAATAATTGTGAACTAGTATATTTCTTTGAACAATAAAACATGAAAGCTTCAAACACCCAAACCCAAATGCGGAAAGGGATTTTGGAATTCTGCATATTACATATCATTTCCAGAGGAGAGGTCTACGCGACCGATCTGATAGAGGAGTTGCAAAGTGCTGAGATGATAATTGTAGAAGGTACCTTATATCCTCTTTTGAACAGGCTGAAAAATGCCAAATTAGCTTCCTATAAATGGGTGGAATCAGAGGCAGGTCCACCAAGAAAATATTATTCTATCACGCCTCAGGGGCTGGAATTCTTAAATGACTTACAGCAGACATGGGAAAACCTGGACACATCCGTCAATCAAATAATAGCGAAAGCAAAAAACGAATAGGAACGATCAAGTAATTAATATATATTTTCTTGACCTTAGTCATTTAAATCATGAAAAAGACAATTAGCATAAATATCAGTGGCATTCTCTTCCATATTGAGGAGGATGGATATACCGCCTTAAAAAATTACCTGGATGCCATCAATCAACATTTCTCCCATTACGAGGATAATCAAGAAATTATTACCGACATTGAAAATAGGATAGCCGAAATCTTCCTAAGTAATCTAAAAAACAATAAGCAGGTTATTACAGCAGACAATGTTTCTAACCTAATCCAAAAAATGGGAACAATAGCGGATTTTAAAGCTATTGAACAGGACTTGGAGGAGGAAAAACAGACTGAGGATCCAAACAATGACTTTTATAAATACGTAACTCCTCCGGATCAAAATTCAGGGAAAGGATATAAGAAACTAACCCGCCTGGTCCATGGTAAAATACTGGGAGGAGTGTGTGCCGGCTTTGCAAACTATTTCTCCATAGACCCGCTTTGGACCCGACTCATCACCATATTAATGCTGTTTAGCGGCGGCTTAAATTTAAATGCACTAAGCTTACCTTTCCTTTCTGAAGGCTTTCATTTGAACACTGCCATCGGCTGGTGGACGGTAATTGCTTATGCCTTACTATGGATTATTCTTCCGGTCTCCTATGATAAACCGGAAGATAAAAACATCAAGAAGCTTTACAGAAACCCTGATGATAGGGTATTGGGAGGGGTAGGTAGTGGCTTGGCTGCTTATTTCGATATAGATGTCATTTGGGTACGGCTGGCTTTTTTCGGTCTTACTTTTGCCGGAGGTTCAGGATTTGTATTGTACTTTATCCTATGGATAATTACACCTATGGCCAAATCCATTACAGAGAGGATTGAGATGAAAGGGGGAGCTATAACTTTAAGTAATATTGAGACCACCATCCAGCAAAATCTATCTACCGAAAGCAGCAAGGAGGAGTCTACTTCAAAAAGAATAGTGCTCGCTCCGTTTAGGTTCCTAGGAAAAGCAATTAATGCTATAGGGAAAGCACTTGGCCCATTTGGAGCATTCTTATTGGCAGTCATAAGGGTATTTTTTGGTCTCTTGATTTTTACCTTAGGAATGGTAATCCTTATAATCCCACTTGCCTTTTTAGGACTTTACAGTGAATTGATCATTAGCAATGATTGGGCTTATATGTGGGACGGTTTCCCAATCAATACCATTGCTGAGCTTTTACCTGTATGGTTGGCAATTGCGCTATCTGTGATTGTCTTTATACCAAGTATAGTATTGGTTCTTTTAGGCATTAGTGTATTAATCAAAAGGAACCTCATCGATGGAAGGTTTGGTCTTGTTATCTTCGGCATTTGGATCATGTGCATTCTTTTAGGCGCCTTCCAAGCACCAAAAATAATTGGTCAATTTAAAAGTGAAGGCAGTTTTACGGTTGACCAAAATCTTGAAGTTCCTGAAAACACACTATTATTAAGCGCCGAAAGTAGTGGAATAGATGAAGGCGAACTAGGCTTTGTTAAACTACAACTAAAAGGGCATGAAAAGGATGACTTGATAGTGAAGCAAAAGTTTATTTCCAAGGGCTCCAATAGAAGTGACGCCATAGAAAATGCTTCGGAAGTAGCCTACGAATTACAACTTACTGACAGCCTGTTGATTTTCGATAAATCCCTGACCTTTCCCGACACAGCAAAGTTTAGGATGCAACACTTGGAGCAGACATTATTTATCCCCTATAACAAGGCCTTTGTAATTGATCGTAATTTACTCTCAATTTTAAGAAACACCTTAGGAAAAGACGGATATAAAAACAGAGATATCAATAGTCAAAACTATTGGGTATATAATGAAAATGGCTTGCTTTGCTTGAATTGTGTCAATGACCACAAACAATCTTCTACCGATAGCCTTTCCAGATCTTTATACAATGAGAGTTTTATAATGAAAAAATAGCAGGCTAGGCTAACAACTACTTATCACTCTGTACATATTAATCCCCCCGCCTATTTAATTAAATAAGCGGGGGGATTTTTTATCAACCTCAGCACTTGTAAACATGCCTTTTCACCGAGTTGACCAGAGATCACTCCATTATAAAGCCACCACATCTTCATTATGACTCAGATCAATTATTTCGATTTTCCTAATTGACCTTCTATTAGATGCTATTGAAAAAGAAAAAATTCCTGTTTGATTTTTAGGTTAATAGGTTTTAAAGCAATACTTTAACTAAACATAAATCAGACCTGAATCACAAAGGTTAATCAGTGTCAATTGCCCAAAATTATAGCACTATGGATGTTAAAGTTAAATTTTTAGGCGCCGCAGGAACCGTTACAGGTTCTCGCTTTTTTTTAGAGATCGGATCTTTTAGGGTTCTCGTTGATTGCGGCTTATTCCAAGGCCTGAAGGAAAACCGTCTAAGAAACTGGGACACCTTCCCTGTTCAACCTGAAACAATTGACATTGTTTTACTTACGCATGCACATATCGACCATTCGGGATACTTGCCTAAATTAGTAAAAGAAGGATATCAGGGGCCCATTTATCTGACTGAAGCTTCTTTAGAATTGGTAAAAATCTTATTACTGGATGCAGGCAAACTACAAGAAGAAGAAGCCAAGTTTGCCCGAAAGAAGGGCTACTCCAAACATTCAAACCCACAACCTTTGTTTACCCGGGAAGATGCAGAAAAAGTTTTCCCAAAACTCAAACCCATTTCCTTTGATCAAGCGGTCAAAATTAATGATCAGTTAAGCATCACTGCATACAATGCGGGTCACATTCTCGGTGCATCAATACTAAAATTACAGGTCAAAGGGGACAAACAGGAAAAAAGCATTGTGTTTTCCGGAGATCTAGGTAGGACTAAAGATCCCATATTAAACCCTCCGGCAGAAATACCTTTTGCAGATGTATTGTTTTTAGAAACCACCTATGGAAACCGGGTAAACGAATCAACCGGGATAGATAGAAAGTTAGGAAAGGTAATTCGGGACACCTATTACAATGGAGGGGTTTCATTAATTCCTTCCTTTGCTGTTGGCAGGACACAAATGATATTGTTTTACTTGCACCGACTTCAACAAAAGGGGTTTATCCCTCAAATCCCTATCTATGTAGACAGCCCCATGGCCATTGATGTGACAAGCTTGTACAAAGACTTCCCTGAATACCACCATTTAGGCCCTTCGCTTGAAAATTCAAACGCCAATCCTTTTTTACATAAAAACCTACATTATTACAGAGATCAGGAATCTTCCATCAGCCTAAATAATATAAAAAACAATGCCATTATTATTTCGGCAAGTGGAATGGCTACAGGAGGACGAATATTACACCACCTTTACAATAGATTACCCAATAAAGAAGACAGCATACTCTTTGTCGGCTATCAGGCAGAAGGGACCAGGGGGCGAAGGATCCTAGAAGGTGAAGAAACGTGTAGAATTTATGGGATAGATGTACCTGTAAAAGCTAGGCCTTACTATATAGATGGCTTGTCTGCCCATGCCGACCAGACCGAGCTGGTAGATTGGTGTGACAATTTTATTTCAAAACCAAAATTCACCTTTTTAATACATGGAGAACCTGAGGCCAGAGAAGAATTGGCCGGAATTTTGAAAGACAAATTAAACTGGAATACGATCAGCCCGCTTTATATGGAATCTTTCCTATTATTTTCCGGAATTTAGAGGGTGTATTTCATTGGATCAAATGGAAAACTAAACTTAATCAAGCATCAATGAATAACTTCTCTAAATTGACCTATTTGTGTTTTCTCGGATTAGTGCTTTTAGCCTCTTGTAAACCTCAGAAAATGAAAAATCAGGGTATTCATGGGAATGTTTATTGGATTGAAGGAAACCAAATGCCACAAGCTTCCCAAGGAGAAGATTCAAGTCTTTCTCCTGCTTCCCAAAAGCCGGTTAAGCGAACCATACATATCCATCAATTGACCCATATCAATCAAGCAAGCTTAGGCGATTATCTTTTTGGAAATATCGAGACACCCCTTGTTGCCTCCATAGAGACCAATGAGGCGGGAGAATTTTCTGTAGAACTCCCCCCGGGTAAATATTCCCTATTCACGGTAGAAGAGAATGGCTATTTCGCGAGCATCTTTGATCTTGACAGTTATATTCATCCTGTAAAAGTAGAGAAAGGCGAATGGAGTAAGGTGGCCATAACCATCAACTACAAGGCCACCTTCTAATTATAATTAACTGAATTACAATATTTTAAAACAACAATTAATTTTTTTTAACTTTGGCATGCAACCATTTTTATACTTTGGGTATCTACCTTATTGAAGACAAAAATAAATGCCAATCAAAGAAAACCATACAGGAATAGTGCTCGGCCTGATCAAAGGTTGCCTTGAAGGAGACAGAAAAAGCCAAAGAGGTTTGTATGAGCTTTATTCAGGTAAATTTCTAAGCATTTGTTTGCGGTATATCAAAGACCAAGACTTGGCACAGGATGTATTGGTAGAGGGGTTCATGAAAATATTTGAAAAGTTAGACACTTACAGACAAGAGGGGAGTTTTGAAGGCTGGATGAAAAAAATCATGGTTACCCAAGCTTTGCAAACGCTCAGAAAGAATAAGAAATTATTAATGGAAGTAGATTGGGATGATAAAGACCATATCACTTCTTCAAATTTGGTTTTTGGGAAAATAGAAGCAGATGAATTGTTAAAACTAGTAGCCTCCTTGCCAGTGGGATATAGAACAGTTTTTAACTTATATGCCATAGAAGGATATAGCCACCGTGAAATAAGCAATTTATTAGGGATTTCAGAAAGCACCTCAAAGTCTCAACTGAGCAGGGCCAGGTCACTTTTGCAAAAGCAAATCGCCCCTCATTCAATTAAACAAAAAAGCAATGGCAGGTAACATAGATGATTTGGACAAATTGTTCAAAAATGCCTTGAGCAATCATACCACAAGTCCGGCTCCGGAGGTTTGGGATAAATTATCCGCTTCTTTGGACAATAAAGACAAAGGATTCTTATTTACTCCTTGGAGATGGGCAGCGGCTGTAGCAGTAGTTTTGGTTTCATTTTGGCTATTCCATCACTCTTTTGTTGTGGAAGTTCAGGATCCTTCTTTGGCTATTCAAGACACTAAAATATCAGAAAAAAATCCTTTCAGCATTTCCGCTTCTACAGATATTGCCGGAAAAGAAAAAATTAAAAGCCAATCAAAAAAAGTAGCTAAGGAACCAATTCCAGAAAGTGGAGAACTGAAATCTAAAGAAAAATTGGAAAAGCCCTTAACTGAAAAAACTAGGCCAAGTATCAAAAGAGTGCGAGAGCAATTGCCTCCAGTTTTGGCCCAAATGGAGCCCCTTAACAAAGACGAATTAACGGCAACAATTAGCGAACAGATGGCTCTCAATCCCACTATTGATAGAAAAGAAACACCGGACAAGTCATACAAGGGGTATAAAGTAAAAATAATTTCCAATGGATATGCCATACAACCTGAAAAGGAACAATTGGTGGCTGAGCTTGAAAATAAAATCGGTGGTTTTTTCACCAAAGTGGACGAAGGGTTTGGTGACCTTCGGGATGCTAAAAACAACCTCTTTGCCTCACTGACTACAAAACGAGAAAAAAAGAAAAACTAACTAGATATTTACAGACATGAAAAGGTACATTATTGTCATTCTTCTGATGGCACTGGCACAAATGGTATTTGGCAACCCTGAAATTCCGGATGATAGGCCCGTAAATGATAGCATCATTGTGGAGTTTGGCCATTCAGGAAAAATGGTTTTTGTGATCGACAATCCGGATGATTTTGAAAGGTTGAAGAATATGGACATCAACCAAATCATCAAAGAACTTGACCTCCCGGAAACAAGCAAAGACGGTGAACTCACAGTAGTTGAAATCAAACACAAGGAGGGAAACAAAGAAATTGTTACTATCTATGAGGACAAAGAGGAAACGGAAGTTACTGTAGGAAGATATAAGGTAATTGTGGACGAGAAAGGTTCTAAAACCAAAGTTCGGCTTATCACCGAACCAAAGAAAGAGAAAGACCCTGAATTTAGGACTTATATCAATATGGACTTGGGTATCAACACATTTTTTGAAAACGGAAATATACCGGGGGGAATAAAACCCTATAGTACCAAAGGTTGGGGAAGCTGGAATATAGGTTGGAACTGGATGGCCAGCCAAAAATTATCCAAGGGAAGGTACTGGGATTTCGGCCTTGGGCTGAGTTGGTATAATTTCAAATTGGACAATGCCAACTACCAAATTCTAGGCACTGAAAACGGAGTTTCTTTTGTAGACAGAACTGACGTAAATGGCTTTAAAAGCAAGGTATCAGCATCCTATTTAAATGTATTGACCATGTACAAGTTAGACTTTGGAAAACTGAATGACAGTGGTAAAAATGGATTGAGAGTCGCTATCGGACCCTATGCAGGATATAGGTTGGGAGGCAGAAGCAAATTTGTTTACAGAGAGATCGGAGGGTCAGGCAGAAAAAAAGACAAAACATCAGCGGGTGGCTATCTCAGCAATTTCAGGTATGGGCTTAGAGGCGAAATTGGTTTTAGAAGTGTTACTTTCTACAGCACTTATGATTTCAACCCATTTTTCCAGAAGCCCCTTAGCCCAAGCCTTAGTCCATTTTCCTTTGGATTGGTTTTCTAACAATAAACAACCCACTTAACTATGAAATATAAATTAAAACACCTGCTATTGCTAATAGCCCTGCTATTTACCGGTCTAGGATCTTCGCAAGGCCAACAAGTCATCAATAAATCGTTTTCCGGTATAGAAATCCTTGAAATAAAATCCGGAGCTATAGAGATCCAATATGAAGGACAAGATAATTTAGCCCAGATAGATTTAGAAGCATTTTTAGGCCATGAAGAAAATGCAGACAAGGACCTGGTGATGATAACGGTGGGTAACACCTTAAAAATTGCCTTTAATGGCAAAAACAATTCACGCCCTAAAAGCAAAAGATACCTTAGGTTAACCGGGCCTTCAAATATTCAATTAAATATAAAATCAAGTTCCGGAGCTACTTACGTTTCCGGAGTACGCGCACCATCACATCAGATTGAGGCAAGTTCCGGGCTAATTAAGGCATCAGACATCAGCGGGGACTTAAGCTTAAAAGCCTCCTCGGGAAATGTCCAATTGACAGGCTTAACAGGCAATCTGGAATGCAAAGTTACTTCCGGGAATGCCACAATTGAAGATGTAATGGGAAACATGAACTTTAAAGCTACCAGTGGGCAGTTAAAAATCAATTCCTTGTCAGGACTATTAAATGCCAAACTCACATCCGGGAACATAAAATTAAACCAAATAGGGGAATTAGGTAACCTGGAGGTAAGTTCAGGAAATATCAGAGCAGATAATGCCGGACTTGGACTGGACACCAGTTTGAACGCCTCCTCAGGAAATATTCAAATCTATACCGGTAGTAATTTATCGAATTATAATTTTGACTTAAAAGCAGGTAGCGGAAACATTAGGGTAGGAACTCAATCGGGTAAAAGTACCGTTTATATTGACAATGGCAAAAATGGAATGATCGTCGGAAAAGTTGGTTCAGGTAATATCTCTATTCAACCATTATAAAAAGGTAAAAGCCGCCAACCCTTGTAATAAATTGCTTCAAAAGGGTTGGCGGTTATTTTTATTAGTCCAAAGCATCTCTTTTTTGGATTTCCATGACTTGCTCTTTTTCTTCTCCTTTTAGACGCAAGACACTTACAATCCTGCCCGGCATTGGTTTAGCCAAAGAAACAAACAATAAAGTGGCTGCGTAAACAATTGTAAAACCTTGATTTTCATAGAAAAACAAGCCGAAAGCGCACAACACGCCTATCCAAAACAACTGCCAATACCTCAAAAAAGTCGCCTTGGCGTATCCTTTGACTTTTTGATTTACCGGCACTCCGCTTGTTCTGATGGCCCTAATTCGCTTGGTAAAAGCAAATTGTTGGACCACAAGCATTGCACTTACCAAACCTAGGACAATATAGTTAAACACCTCCGGGAGTGCAGGTAAATTAAAGTCCAGGTTGCCGCTTGTCACATACAAATAAGCAAAAGAAAAAAGAGGTAAAGGTATTGCAATCAATAGCAAGACATTTCGCTCCAACAAGCGAAAATCTTTCTTCATTGTCTTAATTTGATTTTCTTCTGCCATTAGTCAATCTGAATCTTAACCTCTGCACTGGTAGGCTTTGCGGAACAACAAAGGATATAGCCGGCCTTTATCTCGTTTTCACTTAAGCCTGCATCCTCTTCCATTTCCACTGTTCCGGAAAGCAGCTTCCCTCGACATGCAGTACAGAGCCCACTCTGACAAGAATAAGGCATATTTAATCCTTCGTCTAATCCGGCCTCTAAAATGGTTTTACTCGGACCAACGTCAAAGCTATACTCCTCCCCTTCCAATAAAATTTTCACAGGTCTGTTGATCACCCCTTCAACTGGAACATCATCTTGGCTTTCCTCTTTTTCGAGGTAAAAGCTTTCACTATGGATGAATTCTTTTTTGACATCCAGCTTCCCCAAACATTCCTGAGCAGTTTCCATCATTCCCTCCGGTCCGCATACAAAAAAGCGTTGGTTTTCGGCAAAATGAGTGAAATGATTATCAAAAAATTCATTGACTTTTTCCTGGTTTAACCTCCCTGAAGCCCCCTCCCATCCTGCTTTGGGTTGGGTAAGGTTATGGGTAATATTTAATTTACCGGGGTATTTTTCTACCAGTTCCTTGAGCGCCTTATCAAAAATAATCATGTCTTGAGAACGGCTGCAATAAAGCAAATTCACTTCAGATTTCGGCTCATTAATCAATATGGATTTGATAATCCCCATAATTGGAGTAATGCCACTTCCTCCGGCAAACATACCGTACTTTCTCTTGTTTTGCGAGTGGTACTCAGCAGTAAAATTACCTAAGGGTTTCATGACAGTTACCCGCTTACCAGGCACGAAAGTGTCATTAATGAAATTTGAAACCAATCCGCCTTCCAGACGCTTCACAGTGATCCCCGGAAAAGGGTCCACAAAAGGCGAGGTCGACAAGCTATAAGCTCTTCGCTCTTGTTTTCCGTTAACTTCAACAATTATAGTAAGGAATTGACCGGGCAGGTAATCCATGATGGGATCCGGCTGGTCAAAATATATGGTTACGGTATCAGAAGTTTCTTGGACAGTTTCCCTAATTCTGAGGGTAAGGTAATGATCATCCTTTTCGAGATCATCCTTTTTCTTCTTAAATAGTTTAAACAGCATTACAATAAAAGGAATAGTTTGATGAGCAATTCATACAAAATTAACATACTCTTTTCCAATTACCTATTGCGAGAAAAAATAGTTACCAAACTTTAACTCAAAAGCCTTACTTTCCTTCAAATTCCAAAGAATTTCTTATTCCATTGTAGCATTTAGAAGCATCCATTCGTACTGGCTTTAGAAAACAAAACAACTATAAGATTATGAATACTAAAATCAATTATTTAAAGAAAAAAGCTTCGGCAACAGGAAAATACTTATTAATACTAATGATCCTCCCCATTACTTTCTCTTGCCTTGACGATGAAGGACCAAACTCAGCCTATGAACCAACAGCCTATGTTTCTTTTTATAATGGTACTAACGAATCATCGGATATTCAAATAGAGGTCGATACAACAGTATATGATCGCAAGTCTTTTGAATTTGGCGAATTCATAGATTATTGGTATTTCTATACAGGTGAAAGAAATTTCTCTTTTGTAGACAATGATTCAGATCAATCCCTATTAGACACTGCTGTAAACTTAGGAGTTGAAAAGGCCTATTCGTTTTTTCTTACAGAAACAGGAGACGAATACACTACCCTATTTATTGAAGACAGTTTGGAAAACCCGGTGAATGGTAAAGCTCTGATAAGACTCGTTCACTTAGCAGCTGATGGACCGGAAGTGGATTTATACCAAAGGAACAATGAAGATGCAGTTTTGGAGGAGCTTTCCTTTTTGGAATTTACCGATTTTGTCAATGTTGACATCGGAGAAACAGACCTTATTCTAAAGGTTTCTTCTGATGACCAGAATGAGCTGATCCGTTTAAATGACATTCACCTCAGGGAAGGCAGAATTTATACGGTAGTCATCAGAGGTAAATTGGGTGCAGATAGTAACTCCGCAGAAGCCCTTCGCCTTCAATTGATAAGAAACTATCCCAACTATTAGTTAACTTAACAATGTTTATTTTAAGGGGATCCTGGAAACAGGGTCCCCTTTTATTTTATATTAATTTGGTCTTGGCCTCGTCTTTTGAATAATAACAATTATTTTTGTGCCTCAATTGATTTACAGACAAATGATGAAACTTAATCCGCTTACCGCAATCTCTTCCATTGATGGCAGATATGCCTCCAAAACAAGCCCTTTAATGGCCTATTTTTCTGAATATGCATTGATTCGGTATAGGGTTAAAGTGGAGATTGAATATTTCATTGCCCTGTGTGAATTACCTCTTCCCCAATTAAAAAGTGTGAAACCGGAAAAATTTGAGGTTATCAGGTCCATAGAAAAGGATTTCACCGAGGCAGATGCCCAGGCAATTAAAGACATTGAAAAAACCACCAACCATGATGTCAAGGCAGTTGAATATTTCTTAAAAGATAAATTCACCGCTTTAGGGCTTGAAGAGGTTGTTGAATTTATCCATTTTGGATTGACCTCACAGGACATCAACAATACTGCCGTCCCCATGATGTACAGGGATGGCATCAAAGAAGTAATCCTTCCTGCTTTAACCCAAGTATTCGATAAAATCAAATCTCGTGCAGAAGAGTGGGCAAGAGTTCCTATGTTGGCCAAAACACATGGGCAGCCTGCCTCTCCAACTCGCTTGGGAAAAGAATTTGATGTTTTTGTAAGCCGTCTTTCTTCCCAATTGGAATTATTAAACAACATTCCTTTTGCAGCCAAATTTGGTGGTGCTACCGGAAACATGAATGCCCATCACGTGGCTTTTCCGGAAATTGACTGGAACACCTTCGCTAACAACCTGGTCTCTAAAAACCTAGGCCTAAGCAGAAGTTACCCAACGACCCAAATTGAACATTACGATCATTTTGCAGCTCATTTTGATGGCCTCAAAAGATTGAACACCATCTTACTAGATTTCAGTAAAGATATTTGGCAGTATGTGGCCATGAATTATTTCAAACAAAAAATCAAAGCGGGTGAGGTGGGTTCATCAGCTATGCCACATAAGGTCAACCCTATAGATTTTGAAAATGCAGAAGGAAACCTTGGGATAGCCAATGCTTTATTGGAGCATTTGGCGGCAAAACTTCCCATCAGCCGTCTCCAAAGAGATTTGACAGACAGTACTGTTCTTCGGGTAATAGGTGTTCCATTGGCACATATGCAAATTGCTTTTCTTTCTCTGGATAAAGGCATAGAAAAATTGGAATTGAACCAAGTTGCCATAGAAAAAGACTTGGATGAAAACTGGGCTGTAGTGGCAGAGGCCATCCAAACAGTGCTTAGGAGAGAAGCTTTTCCTAAACCATATGAGGCGCTGAAAGCACTTACCAGAACCAATGAAAAAATTACCGAAGACTCAATAGCTACATTTATCAATAACCTCAATGTGTCTGAAGAAATTAAAAAGGAGTTAAAGGAAATAACACCATTCAATTATACAGGACTTTGATCCAAGATCAGTAAGACACTGACCTTGTGAAAAAGAAATATTCTCCAGGGTATAATCAAAGAGGCAAGTTTCTTCACAGAAACCTGCCTCTTTTTTTATTTATTTATTCTTTAGACTTTCTGAAATAGCCTTATAGAAAACACAACCAATAGTGGTTTATTTTTTATTAAACTTGGCAAACCTATTGTCCTCAAAAGGGATAGAAAGTTCATAAGTTTGTCCATTGTGACTCACTTCAAGTTCAATTGCATTTTGACTTTCTCCTATAATTTTAGCGTTGCTTTTATGCTTACTTGCGTTTCCCGGAGAGGGAATCAACAACCAAACCAACGTCGTGTCGTTATCCTTTATTTTACTATTGTAGATGCTGGCTACATTTGGTTCGTATAAATTGTATTCAGGGCTGTACCAACCTTGAATTTCAGGTTCTTCTTGCCCCATGATCATTTGAATATCAAATGCGACATCCCCAACAGGAACAATTTCCAGGCTACCTTCCGAATAACTTCCCACGGTAATATTGCCGTTTTGTTTGACATCTGCATCCGGATGCCAATGCCATAAGGTACTTATTTCCCTGGGCTGCTCAGTTCGGATCCTATCTACTACTACCCAAAACGCCCCTCTAACATAAAAGAGACTTCTATTGTGACTTGCTTTCCCATCTAAATCAATGAAATCATCGAAGGAAGAAGAGGCAAAATCAAAGTCTTCTGTAAGTTTAACCCTCTTGCTATCCACCGGTTTGTCTGCCAAACGTGGGCCATCCTCCTGAACTTTCCCATCGATCAAAACCAAATTATGGCCCTTGCTACTTAACGCATAAGGTCTAAATTTCTTTGCTATCTCTCCGGTATAAGCATATCTACCTGCATCTACAAGAAAATCCTTTCCGAAAGCTGAAAGAGACAGGTGCAGTTTATCATTGTGTTGGTGACCACTGCCCCAAGGGCCTATATCAAAAAAGGACCAGTGGGCCATGGCATCATAACCACTTCTGGAAATCAATTGTCCTGCCCAAGGGATAAAGTAAGAAGGTCCGTCAGCAGGCTTTGTTCCCTCAGTCCCATTACTAGCTAAAAAAGCCCATTCCGGTTTATTGTATTTTTTAGCAGCTTTTAAAATATACGCTCGATCACTTCCTCTATCACCATCATTGTTCAATATTCTATACCCATCAGGCCTTATTGCTTTTGCAACATAACCATACATATTTTCTATGGTCTGAGTAAAATATTGAGGGAGTTCACGACCCGCCTCATCACACAAGTCTTTGAACAGCTCAAAATTATTCAAGGAAACGTTATGGTAATGAGAAGACAATTCGGTTTGGACTCCATCAGGATAAACCTGACCCCGCATGCTTTCTGTCATGGTAGCAATCGCATAATCCATCCATTCATCGGTAGCTTTGTATTCCGGGAAATAGGCCACAACGGTGGCCAAAGATGATATTTCCATCGTCAACCAATTGTTGCCACTATGAAAATTTCTATTGTAATGGGCATGATCAGGTAAACTACTCAAAATTAAAAATCGGGTTACCGGTGAGATATATTCACTTTCCATCATGCCATAGAAAACCCTGGTCCAAGTTTTCACTCTTGCAGCCACTTCAAGTCCCCTCCAAATTGATTCAGATTTCTTCTCTGCAGGGTAAGGCATGCTTGCAAGGATAAAATCTCTTAAAAACAGGTCCATGTATTGTGCGTATTTTGGATTGCCAGTTTGAAAATAAGCTCCCATAACATTGGATAATTGGCTATGTCGATTGGAGAGCCAAGCCCATTCTCTATCATTATTTGGCCCCTTATAGTACCAATCCCTGTGTCCATTTTCCAGTAAAGGAACTTTACCTTTTACATTCTGAATAGTGAAAACATCTTTTAGAATGGTATCAGCTGCTGCTACTGTTTTGGACGAAGCATTAGGCAGGGTTTTCCTAAGCCCCATTCCATTTTCGGAGACTTTATAGTAGGCCAACAATTCATTGGCAGCAAGCACCCAGTTCTCATTTGAAACTGCTGTCTTTACTTTTCCCAGCCCTTTGTGCTCCAAATCCATATGATTAAAAGTACCTTCTACCAAGTATGGGTAAGACCTGTATAATTCTTTAATTGAGGTGATTTCTTTCCAGCTTTGTTGGGCAAAAGACGAATGGTATCCAAATAATAATAAGAGTGAAAAAATGTAAAATCTGATCTTGATTGGGTTCATTTTAATTCTTTCGATTAGAAATTCAGGAGATATCTGTTTAGGACTGAATTTGGGTTTAAAATATATTTAACTTTTAATTTTATTCCTCTTCATCAAGCAAGTCTTTAAGTTCTGCTAAAATTGTCTCTGCTTCAGCTTTTTTTAATTCAAAATCGTCTCCTTTAGACGAATTGTTGAGAAAATGATTATAATGTTTTTTGGCCTTTTTAAGGGTTCTCGGCGTTATGTCAAACTCAGCATAATCCAAATGAACCTTAGCTAAGGTTGACGATTTAAAGTTCCCAAAAAGATAAACCCTAAATAAATCAACAAATTTATCAATGATATCAAACTCTTCCACCAGAGAGACCAAACCTCCATTTTGGTGTTGGTTTGCCGGCCGGTGAATCACATCAAATAAGGCATCTAAAGTTATTTGTTTATTTTCCATCCTTGAAAGCACCTTGGTAGCCAAAAAAGCCTCATCCATTTCACCTGACTTAAGCACATGGATCAACTTTCCTTGTACTTCCTCTCCTCCTATCCGTACCAACTGATCACCATATTTCATTGGATCCTCATTTGATTGATCGAGCAATTTTCCAATTAATCGATCTATATGATTATTTTCAGTACTGTCCATATTTAAGGTAATCACTTGTTTTAAATTTAAGCAAACAAATTAAGCAAAATTTCTTTGTTTCCCCCTTGTATATTGGGCTTATTACTATCAATAATTAAGTTCTATTGAGCTATATCCATAACAGGGAGGATAAGTTTGTCGATCTGATTTATTTTTTTTCATCTTTTGATTTTGGTAACCTGCCTGCTTTTTTTAAAGCATCATGAATCAGCCATTCCAGTTGTCCATTGGTACTTCTGAACTCATCTTCAGCCCATTTTTCCATGGCTTTCATTAGCCGCTCATCTATTCGCAAGGCAAAAGGTTTCTTCTGTGCCATATATATTACCTTTCACTTCTCCATTCTTCCCAAGCATCCAGAATTTTATTCGGATTGCGGGTACTCCATACAAAACTACTATCTTTCAGTGATACTCTCACTACATAAGATGTACTGAATAGGTATTTCCACTCCCCTTTGAGGTCATAGCGTATACCTAACCCTCCCCCATTCCAAATCGATCTCTGCTTAATTTGTTGGATATTTTTCACCTCTTCCCATTTGTATTTTTTCCAGGAATTAATAAATGGAGGGCTTTTATAAGAAAGTGCAGTAGGATCCATCCTGATCTCAAGCTTCATACTAACAATCATCCAACCTATAAGCAAAGAAACAAATAAAACAATCGCTAGCACCATGATGTTCGTAGATTCCTCTGCTTCAACAACACCATAAACCAATGAAACAGCAGATACTATTAACTGAAGACCAAAAAAAACAGGTATAAACCAAGTATCCTTTAAGGCCTGGGACTCATTATACACCATACTTATTGATTTAAAGTACCTACATTCACCACGGGGCTGGCATTTTTGTCGGAGCAAAGGACTACCATCAGGTTACTTACCATTGCTGCTTTCTTCTCATCCTCAAAATCAATAATTCCTTTTATCTTTAAATCCTCCAAGGCCATCTCCACCATCCCTACTGCTCCGTCTACGATCATTCTTCTGGCAGCAACAATTGCAGTTGCTTGCTGTCTTTGCAGCATGGCAGATGCAATTTCAGACGAATAGGCCAAATGGGAAATTCTAGCTTCAATGACTTTAATTCCCGCATGCTGCAAGCGGTCACTGATCTCATCTTCAAGCGATTTATTCACATCTTCCACCCCGGACCGAAGTGTTATTTCCGCATGTGCATCTTCAAAATTATCGTAAGGATAAGTCCCTGCCATCTTTCGAACGGCCGCATCGGCTTGTAAGTGCACAAAATTCTCATAGTCATCCACATCAAATGAGGCTTTGAAGGTATCTGCCACCTGCCAAACGACAATGGTGCCCACCATTACCGGGTTACCTATTTTATCATTGACTTTTAAAGGCTTATTTTCAAAGTTCCGAACCCTCAATGAAATTTTTTTCTTGGTCATAAAGGGAATCACCCAAAAGAACCCATCGTCTTTTACTGTCCCTTTGTAAGAACCAAACAGAAGCAACACCATGGCCTTATTGGGCTCTACTATAAAAAACCCGGAAATAATGAAGGCAAACAGCAACACAGTTGGTATAAGTAGAAACACAACTTTACCAATAATGCTAAAAGCGATAAGTGCCAAGAGGCAGAAGGCTATGAATACCATAAAGTATCCGGATTGGGGTTTGATTGTCTTTTCCATATTATTTTAATATTATTTTGATATCATTTCAAATCTAATAAAAAATACTGAATTGTTTTTCTTTAGGCTCAATTATTATTTAAGAAAATTTGATTATCAAAAAATTGAATTGAACCAAACAAATGAAATACTATTAATTTGGCCATTATAAAAAGTAAGCAGACCAAAAGTGATCAGAAGTAAAAATTCATAAAAACCCATAAAATACATACATTCAAGCAATTGAAGAGAGATTCACCAAATTTTTAAGGATAATTTACATAAAAGGGCAAAAGGTAAATTTATTTTTTTTATATATTGTCCAATTAAATTGATCAACCATCTGAAAAAAATGTATAAAACTTCTAAACCCAAATTCAATGAACGAAAACATTAACAAAAGTGCGCTCTTTAACGGGAGCTGTTTCGCACTGATTACCACCGCATTCACCTTTAGTATACGAGCCGGCATTCTACCACAGTTAGGAGAAGATTTCGGTCTTTCTGCAGCTCAATTAGGTTTTATAAACTCAATGTGGTTCTTAGGCTTTCCAATTTCAATGATCATTGGAGGAATAGTTTACCACTCATTTGGCCCCAAAAATATCATGAGGGTAGCATTTGTGGCCCACACGCTTGGTATTTTATTAACCATATATGCCGGAGGGTATACAACACTTCTCATTTCAACTTTATTTATTGGCTTTGGTAACGGATGTACCGAAGCTGCATGTAATCCAATGATTGCGGACATGTACTCTGGAGTAAAAATGAATAAAATGTTGAACCGGTTTCATATGTGGTTCCCGGGGGGAATTATGGTTGGAGCATTGATTTCAAGTTTTATGACAGGGTTAAACCTGGGCTGGGAAGCTCAGATGTGGGTGACAATGATTCCTACAGTAATTTATGCCGTATTGTTTTTTGGAAAAACATTTCCAAAGGCAAAAGTGGAAGGAGCCACTTCTTTGCTTAATAATTTCAAAGCATTGTTTAGTCCGGTCTTTCTATTTCTTTTTGTGTGCATGGCATTTACAGCTATATCCGAATTCGGCCCACAGCAATGGGTAAATATCGTCTTAGCAAGCAGTGGTGCTGATGCAATGATCATATTGGCATTGACTACAGGAGTAATGGCCGTAGCAAGATTCTTTGCAGGACCAGTAGTTGAAAAACTAGGTCAAACAGGAGTGTTATTAACCGGAGCTTGTTTGGCCACATTAGGCATTTTACTTTTCAGTGTAGTTACTGGCCCCATAGCTTATATTGTAGCCATCATTTTCGCCTTGGGTGTTGCTTACTTCTGGCCTGTCATGGTCGGTGCGGTAGCACAAAGAGTACCTTTAAGTGGAGCCTTGGGTATGTCTATTATCGGAGGAATAGGAATGTTTTCAACGGCAATTTTCCAACCTATCATCGGTGGGTGGATTGATTCCTCTAGGGCAGAAAAAAGTGCTGAAGGGTTATCAGGAGACGCATTGGAGTTGGCTGCTGGTCAAGCGACGCTTCAAAACATGGCATTTTTCCCCATATTACTGATCGTATTGTTTACCATCTTCTTCTTCTGGCAAAAGAATTCTAAAAAAACAGAGGCGGTAAGCCCAGCTTAATAAAAATTTTCTACTTAAAATAATAAAGGAGGCACATTTATTGTGCCTCCTTTTATTTTATAGGTTGTCTGATTATTACATTAATTGGTTAGGTTGTTAAAAAAAAGAAAACCCATTGTTTGAAATGCTTTTTATCATAAGGTACAATTATTTACACCTGAGTAATATCAGAAATCTGGCTTAATAAGACTTGACAAAAAGAATTGTACTATTAAAGCTAAAATAACTATAGGGCTTTTGCCTAAAAACCATTACCAAGATCCCATATACACCTACTCATAAAATCATTACCAAGAACCCAAAATTCTTTTGATTTAAACTTTAAAACTAATCATGATATGTTAGAAGAATACCTCAATTTCGAATTCTGGAACAATACGACCCAAGATTATTTAATTGCGTTGGGAATCATTGTTATTGGCATTTTAATCGTCAGAATTTTTAAGAAAACAATACTTCAAAAAATTAAATCTCTGACTGAGAAAACAGCCACGAACTTGGATGATTTTTTATTGGAGGCAATAGAGAAGTTTGTTATTCCGGCATTATATATCTCTATAGTATTTTTTGGCATAAGAACGCTGACTATTTCTGAGGGGTTTAGAGCAATCCTTGCCAATGCTCACAAGGTAATTCTCGCTTATTATATCGTAAGGCTAGTTTCCAGCGTCTTGATCTTGTTATTAAAAACCTGGGTAAGAGAACAAGAGAACGGAGAAGAAAAAGTCAAGCAAATAGGTGGAATCATTCTCATTATCAACGTATTAATATGGGGATTAGGTATATTATTCCTCTTTGACAATTTAGGTTACAACGTAACCGCAATTGTTACCGGTATGGGTATTGGTGGTATAGCAGTAGCCCTTGCTGCTCAAAATATACTAGGTGACTTGTTCAATTATTTTGTGATATTTTTTGACAGGCCCATAGAAATAGGTGATTTTATTGTAATAGATGACAAGAATGGAGTTGTAGAAAAGATCGGTATTAAAACCACACGCGTAAAGACACTCTCGGGGGAACAACTAGTCATTGCAAATAGTGACTTGACAAGCTCGAGAATTCACAATTACAAAAAGATGCAACGAAGGCGGATTCTGTTTAGCGTCGGGGTAAGTTACGAGACAAACAATGAAGACTTAAAAAGAATACCTATAATTTTAAAAGAGATCGTAAACCATCAACAACCCATTACTTTTGACCGAGCACATTTTAAAGAATTTGGAGATTCAAGTCTTAATTTTGAAGTTGTTTACTATATAGAAGACGCGGCTTATAATACCTATATGGACATCCAACAGCAAATCAATTTCGAAATCTTTGATAGATTCTTAGAAATGGGTATCTCTATTGCATTCCCAACACGTACATTATACGTAAGAAACGAGAATGGTCAAAATTTAAAGATTGAAAATTCCTCAGCTGGGGAAGAAGATCAGGAAGCAGAAAACTTAAAAGGCTAAGCAGTTAAGCGTTTGCCTACAACAATACTTTCATAGATAACAAATTACCACTGGTAAAAGAAACTGTGGGCTTACGCCAATTTTTTTTTTTTAAAATGTAAAGTGAATTGAATCATCATCTTTACCAATAACCACCCCAAATTGTACACATATGATTTGGGGTGTTCTTTTTATAATACTTAGTAAACCCTTCTTAAAAAATCATTGTTTTTTAAAGCATTTGTTATTGATTTAAGCAAAAATCAATAATTTTCCCAAAACAATAATTGATAATAAATAAATTGGCGATATTTACGAAAAAAGAAATAAATCACGGTCATATCCGCATTAATTTCAAAATTTAACAGTAATTTTTAGCAAATAATTTACTCTTTAACGAATAAATTTATAAACTTGTTGAGAAATTGACCATTTTGTGGGTTCAACCCACAAAAAAATTAGTATTAAATGAGCCGATGCATCGGTAAAAAAAAAACCTCTAAAAAATTATAAACCAACCCGTTGTATATTAAATGCATTTTTATTAGTATTACATACTTAAATTTATATGTATAATTAAGTTTCAGTAAATTACCGCCAACTATTTCACCTATTAATGTTACTGAGATTATAAAAACAGATTGAATATGAAATTTTGGTACGAAATTTCATAGCACATCAATGCCAACGCGATATTTTAATTACCCAAGCGAAGGCATTAGTTAAGTGCGAGTAAAAATTAAGCTAGAAGGGAATCGAATCGAGATGAAGTGGCCTATTTTAAAACTTCACTGGTAAAACAATTTGTCCTAATCAAATGATTATGGGCTATAGAATAGATATATCAAACCTTAGTTGAATAGAAATATTAACCAACCACCGACTAAATACAAGTTCCAATGAATAAAAATTTATCTAAACTTATTCTCTGTTTCAGCCTCCTATTCTTTAGTTTACATGCAATTGCAACAGACTACTATTTTTCAACTGAACATGGTAACGATTCGAGAAGTACATCGGAAGCACAAAATCCGGATACTCCTTGGAAATCTATCAACAAATTAAATGCCATTTTTAGTAGTTTAAAGCCTGGAGATGCAATTTATTTAAAAAGAGGGGATGTTTTTTATGGCACTATAAAAGCAAATCAGAGCGGGAGTCCTGGAAATCCCATTAAAATAGATGCCTATGGGTCGGGGCCTAAACCAATTATCACCTCCTTCGAAAAGGTAAGTGGCTGGAAATCCATTGGAAATGGCCGATATGAGAGCACTAACACATTCTCTAGTTACGAAACCAATATAGTCACCATCGACGATCAATTGTATGAGAAGGGTCGATTTCCAAATAGTGACGAAAAAAATGGTGGATATTTAACTGTTTCCTCATTTTCCGGAAACGCTTCAATAAGTAGTGACGAATTATCAGGTGCGCCAAATTTCAGTAATGGAGAAATAGTTATTAGAAAGAATCAATGGATACTGGATAGGCATTTGATTAAGTCTAATTCAGGTTCAACTGTTAATTTTAATGGTTCAGGGGCATATAGCCCAAGCACCGGATTTGGTTTTTTTATTCAGAATCACCTTTCTACTCTTGATAAATTCGGTGAGT
The DNA here is from genome assembly GCF_054781075.1 of Cyclobacterium sediminis. Lineage (NCBI taxonomy): Bacteria > Pseudomonadati > Bacteroidota > Cytophagia > Cytophagales > Cyclobacteriaceae > Cyclobacterium > Cyclobacterium sediminis. The sequence continues at coordinate 708,959 of NZ_BAAGVC010000003.1, forward strand.
GGTTTTACAATAATTCCAGAAAATTAAATGTATATTTTGGCAATTCAAATCCTAACAATCACACTGTACTTGTTAGTACATTAGAAAATCTCCTTGTAAAATCTTATAACATCGACCACCTATTAATTCAGAGTATTCACTTTAAAGGTGCAAATAAAAATGCAATTTATATCGGGGAAGGTAGTGATATCGTTTTGAACAATACCGACATTGAGTACTCGGGTCAAAATGGGGTTAACTCATTAAACATCAAGGACCTGGTTATTCAAAACTGTCGAATTAATTATTCCCTAAACACAGGACTAAACCTAAGGTATGGAAATGACAATGCCATTATTAAGGACAATAGCATTGAAAATAGTTTCCCTTTTCCTGGAGGTGGGCAAAATCAAGACAATAATGGTAACGGTATATTTTTATCAGGTAATAATGTTATAATTGAGAATAATATTGTAAAAAGTGTAGGGTTTAATGGCATCCATTTTAATGGAAATAATATCTCCATCAAAAACAATTTGATTCAGGAATTTTGCCTCTTAAAAAATGATTGCGGTGGAATTTACACATTTGGTGGCAATTCAGTTTCCACTTTTAGCAACCGTGTAATTGAAAATAATATTATTGTGGATGGTTTTTCTTCCAATAATGGAACCCCCTACCATGATGTATCCAACCACCATCCTCAAGGAAGTGGTATTTTCTTAGATGACAATGCAAATGGCGTATCAATAAATAAAAACACTATCGCTAACACCAATTATTCTGGGCTTAAAGCATCCAATGTTTTTAATGTATCAGTCAAAGAAAACGTTTTTTACAATTCATACACCCAAGCATTGATAGGCAACAGTGAAAGGGGGACAGACGTCCGAAATGTAACCTTTTCGAATAATGTCCTTTTCTCTAAAGAAACTGACCAATACTCCTACCGAATTAACACATATAAAGAGAACGACATACCAAGCTTTGGTACTTTTGATCGGAACTATTTCGCCAGGCCCCTTGGTGATGAACATAGTATATATGTAACTCACTATCAGAATAGTAAGAAGTTACAGGAAATTAAAAACTTAGATGATTGGAAAAGCACATTCAGCAAAGACAATACTTCAACTACATTCAAGCAAGATAAGTTTAAACAGTTTAGTCTTTTAAACCTTATAGGAGAGCTCCTGTATAATAATTTATCGTTTCTAAAAGGCATAGATGATTTTTACTGTAACGACTGTACCCTAGGGTGGGAACCCAATGGGATTTTAGATGGAACCATTAAAGTCAAAAGTCCGGGATATTCCTCTGCACTGGCTAGGATAGAAAGTGTGGAAAAGAACAAAACCTACGTAGCTAAATTTAAAGCCAAAAGTAACAAAAAAGGATTCCTTAGGATAGCTTTGAGGTATGCCGGAACCCCTTGGGAAGTAATTTCACCGAGTACAGCAATTGAAGTAAGTCCTGAGGTACAAGAATTTTCTGTTTTACTAAAGCCATATGAAAATGTTCCTAATCCGGTAATCATGTTTATTTCTGATGTCGGCGACTGGGAATACATGATTGATGATTTAGAAATTAAAGAGGCTAATGTAGAGCTAACAAACCCGGACGACGTATTCCTATTTGAATACAACGCTTCTAAATCTAAGAAGTCCATATTTTTAGATGGAACATTTAAAGACGTAAAAGGAAATACATTTTCAGGCAATTATCAAATTGAACCTTATTCCTCAGTTTTATTGGTAAGAACTTCTGACGTTGTGCTTCCCCCAGTAAATGAGCCTGATATTCAACAAGAAGTAAAAATCACATCACTTACAGCCAACAGCAGTTTTGAATTCGGTGAAAAAATTGAATTAACTGCAGAAATAACTCCAAATATTGATAATGTTAGTAAAATAGAATTTTACAGCGGCAGTCAACTGATTGGTAGTGCTACAGATCAACCATATAGTATTTCTTGGGAAGAAGGAAATGCGGGTAATCATCAAGTAAGTGCGGTGATTATCAATACTTCCAATACAGAAGTAGCAACTTCTGATCTCATTCCTATAAAAATTAATCCAGGTACAACAGGTTCTGATAATGAAAGCCCTGTTACTAGTGGATTTTCGTTATTCCTTAATATTGGCTCAAATGACGCAGAGATATATGAGGGAAATAAATTTCTCCCACTAAGTCAAACCAATGTATCAACTGGTGTATCTAACTCTTTAGAACTAACCAATTTTTCAGGATCAATCTTTAAGTCCATTTCATTTAATGAAGATCTTACCTATAAAATACCCGTACCTAATGGTACCTACACTGTAAAGACTTACCATCAAGAGGTTCACTTTGGGGTAAATGGTGTTGCAGGAAGTAATGGAAAAAGGGTTTTTGATCTCATTATTGATGGAGAAACGAAATACAAAGACCTTGACCTATATGCGCTCAGTAAAAATCAAGAAATAATATTGACTCACGAAAACATAGAGGTAACAGATGGTACCTTAAACCTAGATTTAATTGCTTCGGCTAATAACGCAATTATTTCTGCCATTTCAATTGTTGAGAGAGGTCTATCTACAGAAGTTCCGGAACCAACTGAAGGGGCAAAGTTCATCAATGTAGGAGGAACAACAAGCGAGAATTACAATGGGGATGTTTTTGTGTCGGATTATATTGACAAGCATTTCTCTCCATCAGGAATTTCTGAAAATACTAAAGCTTCAAATCAGCCCTTGTTCCATTCCACAAGGTTTTCAGAAAATTTAATTTACACGATTCCAGTTAAAAATGGCACGTATAGGGTTAAAACTTACCATATTGAAAACTATTTTGGAGTTACACACCCTGATGGAAAAGCTGGTATGAGAGTGTTTGATATCTTTATTCAAAATGAATTGGTTAGAAATGATCTTGACCTCTATGCCAGAAGTGGCAATCAAGAAACAAGCTTAATCTTCAATGACATACTTGTAAAGGATGGAGAACTAAAAATAGAGCTTAAAGCTTCCGTAAATAATGCGCTACTTGCTGGAATAGCTATCATTCCTATGAGTGGATTTTATGACGAGTTGGACACAGATTCATTTTTCATCAACGTCGGAAGCGACACTGACACTGACTACCAGGGAGTTAACTTCGTATCTGAAGACAGTAAAGTACAGATACCAGCTGATTCTTACCTGTATAATGTCCCGGCTTCAAGTTCAGACAAATTGTTTCAATCCAATCGTTATGGTAAATCCTTGAAATATCAATTTCCGGTATCGAATGGAGAGTACACAGTAATCACCTACCATAATGAAAACTACTTCGGTGAAATCACTTCTAAAACAGGGGTAAACAATAGGGTGTTCGATATCAATATTGAAAATACTACAGTCAAGAATAATGTAGATTTATACATTGAAAACTCAAATAGACCTGTCTCTTTGCGTTTCGAAAACATCAAAGTATCTGATGGTAATTTAAATCTCGATTTTGAGGGAATTGTAAACAATGCCTTAGTTTCAGGAATCGCAGTTTTCCCAAGTGGTAAAATCAACTTAGGTAATAGTAACTTAAGACAATTGTTTATCGAAACTGAGGAAATTTTGACAGTGAATGAAGCAAGGGAGAATAGTTTTAATCCCACTTTAGAAAATAAAATTTATCCAAATCCAGCTATTTCTTATGCTATCCTTCAAACTGGAGAAGATTTGGGTAATTTCTATATTAGCATTCATAATTTTAACGGACAGCTTATTTCTTTTACTAATGCAGAAGAAGTAAAAAATTCAGATGGCAATTACGAAATCCCTGTTCAAAACCTAAGACAAGGTATATATATTGTTACACTTACATCTGACATCGGGGTAATAGAGCGCTTGAGACTTGCAGTTACGCCTTAAAACCAATTAAATGACGATAAAAAAAAGGCCTTGTAATATACAAGGCCTTTTTTTTACTTTAATATTTTTAAATTCCTATTGGTTAATTATAATCAAATCAATCCTCTATATAGGCCAAATTACACGATTCTTTTGTAATTGGGTCAACCCATTTCCAAATTAGTTTTTCATTCGTACCATTACCATTCTGCAGCTTGATTCGAAAAACAGGCTAATATCCTTAAGGTTTCCAGCCGGCTAGAGTCCTATTCTTTACATCCTACATTATTTAATCACTTCCAATTATTATAATAGGCTCAAAGGACAAGTCATACCAAAGGCTTTCAATGATTTAATCCTCCAACCCATCAATGCTATTGGTTTATCTTTGTAGGACTTAGGTAATATTCAGAAGTTATAATTAAGCAAAAGCCATTTTCAAAAATCCACCTCCTGCCGACACCATCATCCGTCGACTTAAAATTAACAGGTCAAGTCCCTTTTAATGTATAAATTCCTTTATAATTAAAATTTTCACCTATCAGCTTCCTCTTAATTCACTTCTTATACTTCCTACCCACTATTTGGGCATAGTTTCTCACAATTCCTTAGAATAGCTAAACCTATTAGAAATTAATTGAAGAAGTAAAAAAAATTAAAAAAATTTTTTCTCTACTGAATTTTAGATCATCAACAAAATTCACCTTTCCAAAAGCAATATACTTTTGACCTATTGAAATTATTCAATTATTTCTCCCTACACGCAAGGCATTCACCCAAAGCTAACATTTGCAAATAAGAATTTTATACTGCTTATTATTGATATGATATTCTTTTTTAGAATTTCATTTTGATATATATGAAAATCAAAAAACAAGATTCTTTTAATCAAAATACCATTTTGAGACTTCATAAATCAAAAAAAGTAGGACAAAATTAACAAGCACCTGAATCAAAAGGTGATTGTGAAATGAAAATAATAATAACTTAAAACTACAATGTCATGAAAGCGTTACTTTTCTCCATTTCCTTTCTAATAGTTTTGGCAGCCCCATTATCTAATATTTTTGCAGCCAATTATTATGTATCTCAAGAAAAAGGAAATGACAATCGGTCTTTAGCAGAAGCTCAAAACCCTGCTACCCCTTGGAAGTCTATTGATAAGGTAAATTCACTTTTCAATTACCTTAAGCCCGGTGATGCCATTTTGTTCAATAGAGGCGAAACTTTTTATGGTACATTACATATAAGTGCCTCAGGTTCTTTAAATGCTCCCATTAAAATTGGAGCTTACGGTTCTGGAGCCAAGCCAATCATCACTTCTTTAAAAACTGTGAGTGAATGGAAAGCTATAGGCAATGGAATTTATGAGAGCAACTCTCCTATCAATACCTCTACTGTTAAGGTTCTTTTGATCAATGGTAAAGCTTATGAATTAGGAAGATTTCCAAACAATAATGTTGCTAATGAAGGGTATTTAAACATTGATGATGTAAGTGGTAATTACTTGCTTTCAAGTAGTGAGCTAGGTGGATCACCTGACTGGAATGGTGGAGAGGTAGTCATCAAAAAAAACCAATGGATAATTGATACCCACCAAATTTCTTCACATAGCGGAAGTCAGATTCGCTACAATGGAAACATCAGTGCTTATCCAGCTCAAAGAGATTACGGTTTTTTTATTCAGAACCACATCAAGACCCTTGATACCTTTGGAGAATGGTATTTCAATCCTTCAACTAAGAAAATTAACGTTTTCTTCGGATCCAGCAATCCTTCGGCTATGAAAATAGAAGTAAGTACTTTGGACAATTTACTTATTAAGGATTATAGGGATATTAATGTTTCTATTGAAAACATCAACTTTAAAGGTGCCAACAAAGACGCCATCAAATTAGAAGGAGGAAGCAATATCAAAATTGCGAATTCTGAAATTAACTTTTCTGGAGAGAATGGGATCCTTTCCCTAGAAGTATTAGACTTGTTGGTAGAAAAGAACAATATCAACAGCACTTATAACAATGCAATGTACCTAAGGTATGGTAATGACAATGCAATAATTAGAGATAATGAAATAACTAAAACGGCGTTGGTCGCTGGGAGAACTCAAAATGAAGATGCTGCAGGCATAGGTATATTTGCCTATGGAGAAAATGTATTGGTTCAAAACAATGCCATCATTAATTCAGGTTTCAACGGCATCCAGTTCAATGGAAACTATTCAGTTGTCAAAAATAATTTTGTTGATACTTTTTGCCAGATAAAGGGTGACGGTGGAGGAATTTACACCTTTGGCGGGGTACAGTATCAAGGGTATAAAGGCCGTAAAATTGAAGGTAATATTGTGGTAAATAGCATTGGAAGTAAAGGAGGTACTCCTGACAAAGGGGTTAACTACAGGCCATTGGCTGAAGGCATCTTCCTTGATGACAACTCCAACAACATTGAGATTATAGGCAACACCATTGGAAATACTGAAAACTCTGGTTTAAAGATGTCTAATGTGAACAATATCCTTGTCTCAAACAACACTTTCTTCAATTCTCATTCAGCTTTGACTATAGGAAATAGCGTTATCGGAGAAGACACTAGAAACAATAACGTCATTAACAATCAATTTTTTCTAAAAACCTCCGATCAAAATTCCTACTCTATTAAAACTTACAAAGATGATATGCAATCATTGAGTAGCTTTGACAAAAACTACTTTTTCAGGCCACTAGGTGATGAATTCAGCATTGAAAATCAATACATTAGAAATGGACAAAAAGTAGCGGCTATAGACAACTTAGAACAATGGAGTGCTAAATTCGGAAAAGATATCAATTCTGTTAGTAATTCCGTAGACATTTCCACTTATACCATCACCAAAAAAATTGGATCGAGCTATTATGCCAATTCTTCCTTCGAGCAAAATGTGAGTGGGGTATACTGTAGCAATTGTAAACAACAGTGGGAGTCAAATAGTAAGACAAATGGTGGAGCACTTAAAGTTACCACTTCCGGATCAAGTGCTGTTAAAATAGTCTTGGGAGAATTGAAAAAGGATAAAACTTACTTATTAAAATTCAATGCCTTGGCTAATAAAGTGGGAAACATTTCCACTTACTTAAGGTACACCGGTAGCCCTTGGGAAAAATTGTCTGCCATGACCACATTTGAAGTAAATACTAGCCTTGATGGTTATGAGGTACTTGTTTCTCCATATGCAGATGTAAATGACGTATCCCTTTTGATTACAACTACAGAAGAAAACTTCACCTACTGGTTAGATGATTTAGAGTTTGTAGAAGTTGAAGCATCATTTATTAATCCTGATGAAGAAATTTTATTTGAATACAACCCCACTAAAAACAGCAAAACTATTGCACTATCTGGTGAGTATGTTAATGCCAAATTGGAAAGGTTCTCAGGAAATGTTACAATTCCAGCTTATGGTTCAATAGTACTTATTCGAATAGCTAGAGATTTTGAATCCGAAGAGGAAATTGAAGTTCCCAAAACACCAGAAATCAACCTAATCGTAAGTGAAGATATTTCACAGCTTACAGAAGGTGACAATGTAACATTAAGAAGTGAGATTATAAATTTGGACGATAAGGTCGAAAAAGTAGATTTCTATTGTGGATTGAAATTGATAGGTTCTTGTGAAGAATCACCTTATCAGGCAATTATTCCGGAAATACCAGCCGGTGAAAATTACGTTTGGGCTACTGTAACAGACATAGATGGTAATATAAGCACTTCTTCCGAAATCACATTTACAGCAAAAACCAAAGTGACTGAGGAAGTTGAAAAAAGTCCTGTTGAAAATGGAACAGACCATACATTAGAAGGGATTTATTATCATGTGGGTTACAATGGAACAGTCATTTATGAAGGCCAAGAATTCGAAGCGATAAACAAGACATTCATTAAATCATCAGGTGTGAATGTTGCTACCAACGCATCTGGAAGTGACGAAGTTTTATTTCAAACTGAAATGTTCAACAAAAACCTTAAGTTTGAAATTCCTTTGGAAAATGGCACTTATAACATCAGTACCTACCACAACGAAATGTATTTTGGAAACAATGGGAAATATGAAAGAGCCGGTCTAAGGGTATTTGATATTTCTATTGAAGGAAATATTGTAAAGAAAGATTTTGATATTTTCCTTGAAAACAAAAACCAAGAAACTACCCTTACTTTCAATTCCATAGAGATAAAGGACGGAATCCTAGACCTGGAGCTTAATGCTTCAGCCAACAACAGTCTGATTTCTGGAATAGCTATAGTTCCTGTTGGATCACCAATAATTGAAGAACCCTCTGTAGAGGTACCCGATTCCTCAGAGAAGCAAGAAGGAATTTCTATCCACCTGAATACTGGCTATAAAGATGCAGTCTCTTTTCAGAATAACGTCTTTGAGCCCGTAACAGCTTTCATTAGCTCGGCTAACTCTAAAACATCTACCAATGCAAGTGCAAGCAACGACAAAATCTTTCAAGCTGAAAGATATGCTTCTACATTGGAATTCGTAGTACCACTTGATAATGGAACTTACACTGTTAAAACTTACCACAATGAGTTGTATTTCGGTAAAGGTGGTTCTACTGCTAGAGAAGGAAAAAGGGTCTTCGACATATTCTTAGAAGACAATTTGGCTATGGATAATTTTGACATCTTTTCCTATAACAATAACCAACAAGCCGTCCTTACTTTCGAAGGAATTAAAGTTGTTGATGGCGCTCTAGACTTAAGTTTAATAGCTAGTTCTAATAATGTATCAATTTCTGGTATCTCCATTATCAAAGAATCTGAAGAAGTAATGCAATCTATTGATTCAGATTACCTTTTCTTTTTGAATACCGGTGACAAATCAGATGCTACATTAAATGGCATCACTTATCTGGGAGAGACCAATACTGAAAAATATTACAGCGACGGTACCAACAGCTATAAAAATGAAATAACCGATGTCAATGCACTTTTCCATACAGAAAGAAGTGGGGAAAACTTGACATATACAATTCCTGTGCCGAATGGAACCTATACTGTCTTTACCATGCATCATGAGATTTGGTTTGGACATGCCGGAAGCGCTGCTCGGGCTGGCAAAAGAGTTTACGACATCTCTATACAGGGTGAGTTATTGAAAAATGATTTTGATCTATTTGTAGAAAACAATAATGCTCCTACCGTTCTTTCTTTTGAAAATATAGATGTAACCGACGGTAAGATGATTTTAGAATTGAATGCTGAGGCAAATAATGCGAGTATATCTGGAATTGCAATTATAGGGAATGCAGCAAAAAGCACTGATATAGCAGCCAATTTGAGAACAGCTCAAAACTCCTTCAACCGAGGATATAAAGAAATGTATAACAGGGGATATAAAGAAATGGATGTTCAAACTGAAACAACCACTAAAGGCGAAATTAGAATCTTCCCTAACCCTGCTAAAGGTCGAGCCACTTTGGAACTTAATGCTGAGATTGGTCAAGGAAGAGTAATCATTCACAATATGAATGGTCAATTGGTAAGCCATTTTGATTTGGAAAGTATCAAAACTTCCAACAATCAATTCAATGTACCGCTAGACAACCTCTCACAAGGCATATACCTGGTAAGTGTTAGCAATGAGCAAACCATCATCAATAAACAGCGACTTATTGTTAATCCATAATTGAAAAATTATAAAATTTCTTGTAAACATAAAATCCCTGAAAATTCAGGGATTTTATGTTTACAAGAAAAACCAATTAATATTTAATAAAGAATTGAAGCCATATTAATCTTAAAAAAACAATCCAAGCGAGGAAAAAGCCTCTAAATGAAGGCATAAAAATTAATGAAACCTCAATGGATAGTAGAAATACAGAAAAAATTTATGTTAGCAAGTTATTTATTTTTTTCGTTTGCGACTTAGCACAGTCCTGAATACATCTGCCATTTGATTTGCAAAATTTTGAATGTTATACTTTTCCAAATGAAGCTGCTTTGCTTTTTTCCCCATCGCTTCAAGGTCAGTTTCATTTCCAATCATCTGAAGAAGTTTTTTATTCCATCCTTCCGGGCTGTTGTCCTCCACCCAAAGGCCAATATTTTCACTTTCAATATCAATATCTAAAAAAGAATGTTGCGTCATTAACACAGGTTTGCCTACGGCCATGGCATCCAGTAGTACGGTCAATCCATAAGTATTCCCCTTTTTTCTGATTTCTTCCTTTAAAGGAATAATGATAAATGAAGAATTAACATATTCTTCTAACAACTGATCATAAGGCACCCATGAAGTATCTACGGAAACATTGGGGGGTAAATGGGTAGATGCAGGAATTGTTTTAGGGGTGCAATAAATTTTTAGATTGATAGGAATATTTTCAAATGCTTTGATGAGTATATCATAATCTCGGTCTGCTGTACCTGCACAAACGGCATAAGGTACAGCATCACTTTCCTTTCCAGATTGAATGTTTTTGTAAAAATCAATGTCAGCTCCCCAACTCACTGAAAAACATTTATTCTCTTTTTCAAATTGATTGTAATTTAAATCCTTTTGGGTTTTTAGCATCAGGTTTTTTGAAAAAAATGCAAAAGCATCAATTTGACGCAGATGCTTCACTCCCAACTTATTCAGAATTGAATTTTTATTTTTATAATAAATAAAATTTTGATGGGCTAAGCCAACCACCGGAATGTTAAGCAACCCAAAAATTCTCAATAAGGTAAATAACTTACTGATGGATATGGGATAGGGCATGTAAACAAGGTCATAATCTTTTATTTTTGATAAAGCTCTAACCTGCTGATCAAAAAACGGGATTTTAATAACCTTTCCAACCGTATCCAGCCATTTGTACTTTTGGTGTGGGTGGATATCAACCTGAAACTCTCCGGATTTTTCCAATTCAATTTTACCCATGAGGTAATGACTCGGATTAATTCCCTTTTTCCAATTGTCAAGGATTTTTTCAAAGGAGTAAGAGTTTATTAAAAGAACTTTAATTTTTCCCTTCATAGACTGCAGGCAATTTATTTTAGCTCCAAATTGTTAATATTTTCCACAATGTATTGGGCAGTAGCCTTTTCTGAACACTTATTTTTCCACCAAGAACGCGTTTTTTTATGAATTTCTTCGAGCTTGTCCTGATCATTCAATAGTTCATTAACCACTTTACATCCCTCATTCCAATCTTTTATTTGAATAAGTGGAGAGTTTTTATAAAATGGAGTATCTGGCAAAGGTTCTGAAATAATGACACAGCCCGCTCGCATTGCTTCAAAATGCCTGAAACACTCTGTCATAAAGAAGCCTTTGGGGCACAATACGATTTTTGAATCAGCAAGTACCTCTCCATATTCAACCGGAGTAAACCCAGCTTTAAACCCATTATTAAAAATAATTAATGATTCCGGAAAGAATGAACTGAAATCACTTTTCAATTTCAACAAAAACTTTCTATAATAATCATGAGTCAATAAGCTTTCGGAAGGTAGTAGTTTCCCCAATTTAGAAAACACACGATAGAAATTAATTCTGTTCATGTTTAAATTTCCTCTAAAAAAAACATTGTACTTTCTATCCTTTAACGGCTTATTTGGCAACTCAGGGACTGCATTAACATAGCCCAAAGCCAAAGGAAAAACGTTTTTCGCAACAGCTTTCATCCCAATATATGATTTAAAAATCGCAAAATATTTATCAGAAAAATAGCTAGGGTCTAAACCTCTTTCATCTGAAAAATAAAGAAGAATTTTCTTTTTATCGGACTTATAGTTCCCACTTGGGGGCATAATATCAGTTCCTGAATCAGGAGCTCTTTTATTCACCCGGTGATTTGAGTAAATAAAAAATTCGAAATCATCAAACCTCTCCTGAAGCAGGTCCTTTAATTCATCTATCACATTTTTTATAAACCTAGATTCATTCAACTCCTCAAATCGATAATCCGACTTGTCTTCAATTGAAACATTGGTTAAACCAAACAATTTCATACCTTAAATTTCTGTTTACTAATTTAAAAATGTCAATAGATTTCTAGGCTTTTTACAAAAGCCCAATATAACTATCTTAAAGGAATTTTGAGAGCAGCTTTCTCTAATTTTTCTCCAAATAATTCAGCGTTAAATTTTTCTTTATACACCGACCTTGCTCTGTTACTCATCATTTGAAAAACAGCCTTATCATTAGCTATAAGTTCGACTGCATCAATCCAGCCTTGAACGTCTCCTTTACCCACTGTTATCCCAAACCCTTCTTTGGCAGCATCAATATTTATGCATGGATTTTCAGTAATTACCGTTGGTTTACCTAAAGCTACAACGTCCTGTAAACTAGTCATCCCTTGACACCCCTCTTGAACCAGTGGATATTTTAAGGGAATTAATATAGCAATTGACTCTTTGTAGTATTTGAGCAATGCTTCATACGGAATGAAAGAAGAGTTAATGGTCACATTAGAAGGCAGCCTATCCATCTGAGGTTTAGATTTTGGTGTACAAAATATTTTAAGCTCATGGTCCATCTTTTTGAAAGCCTCTATTAAGGTGACATAATCTCTTGAAGTATGGCCTGCACTAATGAAATAATTTAATTTATCTCCTTCTTTGCATGTGATTTTATTATAAAAATTAGTATCAGGTCCCCACTGAGCTGTATCAATCCTAGCCAATTGATCCTTGTCCCTTATATCCAATGCTTTCACTGCAATCTCTTTCAATTTTTCACTTAGAAAGATGATACCATCATATTGAAACAGGAATTTTTTACTCAACCAGCGGTAAAATTTATTGGTGGAGTTTGTCTTCATAAAAGGCTGGTGTATGGTTACTAGAATAGGCTTTCTGTAGATACCTAATAGTTTCAATACAATCAACAACCTGGTATTTGACAAAGAGTAGGGAGCATATAAAATATCATAATGCTTACCATAAAATAATATTCTCAACTGTTGGTCAAGGTGTTTTATTTTAAAAACATTACCAATTTTATTTAGAATACGGTATTTTTCATGGGGGAATATTATTACTTCTACTTTCCCTCTTTTTTCCAACTCAACTTTTCCCCATACATGGTGACTCCCACTTTCACCCTTTTCCCAAAGATGATAAGCCTTCTCCATGTTATAGTTATTAACCAAAAGCAATCTTGGTTTTTCCTTGACTTTCAATATTTCGATGGTTAGGTTAAACTAGGTTTTGCTTTTGCTAGTAGGAAAAAAGCGTTCCGTGACAAGTAATTTCACGAAGGCAATATTTGTTGTAAGATAGCGCTTCCACATCCTCCCCGGTTCTTGCATGGTCCGATAAAACCATTCAAGACAAATGTTTTGCATCCATACCGGAGCCCTTTTCACTTTACCTGAAACTACATCAAAGCTACCTCCTACACCCATAATAAAAGGCACATTCATGATGTCCTTGTATTTATTTAAGAAAATTTCTTTTTTGGGTGAGCTCATCGCCACAAATAAGATATCTGCCTTTGAATCCCTGATCTGCTTGGCAATTCCCAACTCCTCCTCTTTTCCAAAATAACCATTCCTATAACCAGCAATTATTTCCGGTGAATATTTATCGGAATAAATTTTTACAACCTTATTTACAACATCCTCTTTGGCACCAAGAAAAAAGATCTTGTAATTCTCCCTAGCTGCCAGCCCCACCAAATTATCCATAAGGTCGATGCCTGCAACTCTTTCAGGTAAATACTCCTTAAGAAATTTCGCGGCCCAAACAATGGATTGACCATCTGCATTTATTATATCACACTCCACTATTGACGCTTTTAATTCAGGGTCTTTTTGAGCATTCACTAGCTTGGCTGCATTTACCACAACATGATGTAAATTTTCTTTCCTCCTGATGCTTTGATCTATCAATGCTACTGTTTCATCCATAGTAAGGGAATCTACAGGAACATTACAAATACTAATTCTTTTTACCTCTTTCATCAGACTTTAGTTTTAATAATCTAAACAATCTATTTATTAATTTCCTCTGGGTTTATTATAAAAATATTAAATATTGGTTAATCAAATAACGTCACTTTTTCGGCCGTATAGGCTTTTATCATTTTTAAACAAAACAGTAAAGGAAAGAAACATCCACGCCTGGGCCCAGCGCATGTATGGAATTCTCGATGTAAAATGCTTGTTGATTTGATAATAAAAATATCCCTTCGGAGATTGCATGTTTTCTATGGTCCACCCCATGACTTTAGTGGCCATTTCTTTATGTGCTTCAAAACAGCCTAACTTATCCAAGGTAATCAGTAATTGGGTAGGTGCATGTATATCAACAGGATAAACACTATTATTATAGTATTTTGAAATGCCCTCAGGGGTAAAAAAAGTTTGAATATAATAATCAAAGCCCTTTTCTAAATAGTTATCAAATGAATGATCTCCGGTAAACCTTGCAAAATCAGATAGACATTCAAGGTTATACCCGGTGTGAAAATTATCAATCCATTGATGAAATGGAAGGGTACCATAGCTCCATGCACCATTTTCTTGTTGATATCCACAAGCAAAATTGACTGCTTTCTTTGCTTCTTCATACAATTCCTTTTCTCCTGAAATGGAATACACCCTGCTTAATAAACGGGCTCCCAATAGTGAGGCATTGAATACTACACTTTTATCTAAGGGAGAATAGGAAAATGAAAAGTCTCCTTTATCATCATAGGTACGATACAAATCTTTTAACACAAAATCACAAGCACTTCTTGCAGCTTTATAAAACTCATCCCGCTTAGTGACGGCATAAGCATCAAGCAAGGCGCAAGCAATAAAGGTAGTAGCCACCACTGTGGGCGTATATTTTGGTTGGAAAAATGCTCTAGCTTGCCAGTCAAAATTATACCCCCAGCAGCTTCCACTCCACCCTTTGGATTGCAGTTCCAATATTCTATCTCCAAAGAAATTGATTTGATCCAAATAGGCTGACTGAGAATCAATTTCATACAAATTACAATAACTTGTTAGAAATAAACCCAATGCTTTTGGGTTATATTCTTTTGGTACACCCACTAATGGTCTTAAGTTAAAAGGTGCTCTTTTAAAGAATTGAGTCCAGGCAAGCTTTGCAATTCGTGAGGTAGAAAGCAAAGGAACTGCCTGAAACAGCTTACTGTTTAAACTATCGTAAGGGTCATATCCCTTATACTCCTCGTGAGAACAAAAGGCAGCCAATTTTTCAAAAGAGTTGAAAAAATCTATTGATTCACTCATTTTTATTGTTTTTAGGTAGCATTCGTTAATTTTAGCTTATTACCTAGAGAAAAAATCTCTTGGACAACAGTTATTTTTTAAGCAAAACCAAGGCCCCACACTTTTCAAGTTGCTCAACCTCAATTTAATACAAGTATTTTTTAATCCATGAAATCCGCTTAAAAAAAAGCAAGTCCCATGTCGATAAGTCCTTCAATCCCTATGAAATCAAATGATTAAAAGATTCCAATAGTTACCTCATTAAACAAGCCAACCCCATACAGGCCCTTAATAATAGCTTTCTATATAAGCCAAGAGCTGATCTACTCTTTTGGTCCAAGAGTTATTTGAAGCTATGCTTATTCTTTCTTTCATCAATTCCATCGTGTTTTCCTTATGGGCTTGTTTTATATAAGCCACAAATTCATCGTCATTATTGGCTTTGTAAACAGTTCCTTCAGGAAACTCCCAATGCCTTACATTTGGCAGATTTGTTATCACAGCAGGTCTTCCTGTAGCCAAATACTGCCACATTTTATTAGGTGTCCTGCCTGTATTAGGGTCATCCATATAATAGGGAGCAATAGCCACATCCATCTCCAAAAGCTTTAGACTAAGAGGATCTCCTGTCATGACTCCGTGAGCTTTTACTTTTTCCACCTTAGAAATATGATCTAGAAAATCATCTTTAATCGGCCCAATCAAATGTAATTCTACATTATCAATCTCAAGAATTTTATTGATAAGTACCAGTGGTGTCTTTTTCTTATCTATAAAACCAAGCAAAACCACCTTCACTTTGTCCCCGCTATTGTTCAATGATAGTTTGGTGATATCAACCTTTGAAAACTCTGGTGCCCCTAAAGGTAACTCATACGATTTGGGATTAATTTCCGCAAAGTCATTCACCAATTTTTTTGCAGTGGCCAAATTAAATGTTGCCGTTTTTACCAACCTAGATTGGGTAAAAGTGGTATAAGCTTTCATCCAGCCCGGTACTTTGACATTGTTTATAAAGTCGTCATTGGCCATGTAAATAAATTTATCGAAATATTTACCTATCAGGTGTCCGCCAAAATCTGTACAAATAAAGACAACATTCTTGCCTTCAAAACGCTTTTTAAGCTTTTGGTACAACCAAACCTGATAAGCTTCATTCAAAACAGGCATGCGGTACCTTAACCTAAAACTAGATGGAAAAGAGGGTGTAAGTAATTCAAAATTATCCTTTACTTTTTCACTTTTTAATCCGGGTAAACCAATGGTATTTGCAGCAACAAAAGTCACTTTAAACCTTTTTGCCAAGGCATTGGATAATTGATGCCTCGCTCTAGGAGGTCCATCCCATTCGGTATTGGTGTAAACAATAAATTCCATCAGTTTAATATCATTCTTCGGTTAAAAAATTTATCAGTATTGTTTTATTTACCACTCATTCAGATTTTCTAATAATTGACTCGATAGGGTAATCGGGTAATTTTTAAAGCTATCCCACTTTTTCCTTTTAGGCAATAAACTAAACTTAAGGATGTATCCCAAAACTTTGGAACACATCCTAAGTTGTGGTTTAAATTACTAAACCACCAGATATAAAATTAATTAGGACAGAATTTCTTCAAGCCTTATGTCCTGAGGCATACCTGTGGAGAGACTGTCTAAGATTTTAAATGTAGTCAGCGTGGTTAGGCAAATTGATTCAAAGGAAATTGGGCTCTCTTTACCAGCCTTTACCTGATCTAGAAATTGATGTACTTCCTCCAAATGGCCTTTTCCACTGGACTTAAGCTTAATCAATTTATTATCTTTATGAAGACTACCTGCTCTAAAATCATGAATTATTCCAACCTTTCCTCCGGAAAAAACTTCAATATTCTCCTTAGGTAAGGACTTATCTCCATTGCCCAAATAGGTTAAGTTTCCAACCGAACCATTTTTAAACTTGACAGTTACTGCCATATTATCTGCGGAAGTGATTTGCTCGTTTGATGTATTAATAGAGTCAGCATATACTTTAACAGGTTCAGAGTCAGTAAAGTACTGCATTAAATCAATAAAGTGACAAACTTCCCCTACAATTCGTCCTCCTCCAATCTCAGGAATCTGAGACCAATGGTCTTTAGGAATAAAACCGGCATTTACTCTAATATTAATCACCAGAGGTTCTCCAGTGTTTATGAACTCTTTTTTCAACTCTACAGACACAGGGGCAAATCTCCTATTGAAACCTACCATCAATAATTTATCTGCTGATTTTTCGGCATGGACTACCTCTTTCAGTTGATCCATGTTCATTGCCAAAGGTTTTTCTACAAATACATTTTTCCCGGATTTTAATCCTTCAATTACATATGGCGCATGAGATACATGCGGTGTAGCAATAAAAATGGTATTGATATCATTTTTGTTCAACACATCTTTTCCATCAGAAGAACAAAAATTAAACTTAAACTTGTCAGAGACGCTCTTGGCTGTTATTCCCTTAGAAGTAACTACACCATCTAATGAACCACCCCAAGATTTAACATTCGGAATCAAGTAACTTTGTGCAAAGCTCCCCGCGCCTATAAAACCTGCATTGATCTCTTTGATAGGTTCATTGTTTACCTTAGTAATGGACTCAAGCTTGGAGGCAGATTCTTGGTACTTTAACAATATCCCAATATGAGGTTCTTGTACTTTACCCATCACAATATCATAAGCTTTCTCTGCTTCGTCGATATCAAATAAATGGGTAATCAGGGGCTTGATATTAATTGCCTTTGCAGCGATCAAATCCAAGAAGGCTTCCATATTCCTTTGTTCGGTCCAGCGAACATAGGCAAAAGGGTAATCCTTACCTAGTTCCTCATAATCCACATCATACCTTCCCGGTCCATAGGAACATGAAATTTTAAGTTCAAGCTCATTTTTATAAAAATAAGGCTCTCTAGGGATTTCCATCTTCACCGCACCCACGACTATAATCTTACCTTTTTTCCGTGCAATTTCAGTAGAAAGTACAATCGGATCATTTGTTGGAGTTGCAGCTGTTATGATTATAGAATCAAACCCTCTTCCGTTTGTGAAATTCTCACAGGCGGCAATTAAATTGGAGTCATTCCTGTGCATGGACTGACCCGCACCTGATTCTTTCGCCAATTCTATCAGTTTCTCAGACATGTCTATCCCAAAAACTGAGCAGCCATTGGCTTTTAAAAGTTGAACAGTTATTTGACCGAGTAGGCCTAAACCAATCACACAAACTTTTTCGCCTAATTTAGGATCTGCTTGTCTAACCCCTTGAAGCGCTATGGATCCCAAAGTAGTAAAAGCTGCTTCATCAGAACTTACATTTTCCGGTATTTTGGTTACCAAATTTTGAGGAACAGAAATCACTTCGGAGTGAGAAGCATAATCTGCACCGGCACAAGCAACCCTGTCACCAGGTTTAAATGCTCCATTATTATCCATTGAGGCTATTACCTTTCCGGAAGTACTATACCCCAAAGCTTTTAATGAATCAAGCTTGGTTCTAACTTTACTCATGGTAGCTGAAAATCCCTCTTTCCTGATATTCTGAATCACTTGAGCCACCAGATCAGGCCTTTGCTTAGCCTTTCCTATTAAGCTTGCTTGGGCTACTTTTACCGTACTTCTTTCCGTACCGGCACTTATGAGTGAATATTCGTTTTCAACCAATACCATCCCCTCAGAAATCGCAGGAACAGGAACCTCATCTACATAAAGCTCTCCAGTTTTAAAATTTTGAATAACTTGTTTCATTGCTTTAAAGAATAAATTAAATAATGTTTAGATACCTGTAATATTTCCAATTTTTTTAACAAAATTAGACCAGGTGTTTTGATTCATAAAAGTATTTCTATCTCCTTCTATTTGTTCATCACCGGGATCAAATTCAGAGATTATCTTGGGAATTTCATTAAAATCTTTGAATGTGTGCATAAATGCCAAATCTTTCATGTCCTTAAAGGCCCCGTGATCCGGACCTAGAATTACGGCACCCATTCGTATACTGTCTATCAATGAACCGGAACTTATAACCGTTTGAGATTTATAAGTAAACAAGGTAAATCGTGCTTGGGCCGTATAAGCTGCTATCTCTTCCAAACTCAATAATTCATCTTTAAATTCAGCATTTTTAGGCAAAATTGAAAGAATTTTACTTTTATATTTAGCATCAGTACACCTTCCTACTATCAATACTTTTGCCTTCTTAAGGGCAGGGGTTTCTTGCAAATAGGCTAAAAAGACATCAATGCCTTTGTAAGGGAAAACACTTCCCCAAATAAGAAAATCAAATTTTTTCTCTCCTTGTCGGTATTCCCCTAGTTTTTTTGTCAATGGGTGAGGAATAACATGCACTTTAGAAATATAATTTGGATAAGTTGACGAAACAAAATCTTTACCCGCATAAGAATGTGTAATAATATAATCTGAATGTGACATAAGCACATCAAACATTTTTTTTGTCACTGGATTATCCCCCTTATGATGGGAACCTTTATTATGCAAAATCCATACAATCTTTTTGGAGTAACCTTTTACCAACTTTAAAAACAACATGAAGAGTTTTTTTTGAACACCTCCAAACTTTTTCTCCGGAATGGTTTCAGGCCAATTAAGAATGAATAAATCTGCTTTAAAAAAATGGGTGAAAAAACTCAAAATCCCACGATTTGGTGACTTGGCATTAACCACATGGTGACTTTTGGCCAATGCTTCCTGAAAATTGGAAACATAGGGATTGGGTGAGCCAATCACCTTATCTATCTTTGGATATAAAAAAATAGCTGCCATTTTAATCTGGTTTTTACTGATTGTTCTAATTGACTAATGCAGAAAGTTCTTCCCTAAATTGTTTCCTAACCTTAGTTGCATCGTGGCGTTCCTCTGCTATTTTTATAGCTGCCTTTGAAATCTCCTCTCTCAAAGATTTCTTGTTGATTAATTCCAACAGACCCAATTTTAAAGCCTGAACTTCATTCTTTGTTACTACCTGAGCCCATTGGTAAGCTTTCGCATAAGTAACCAAAGCAGTATCTTCCGGAGCAAAAATCAGCACCGGTGTTCCGCAAATCATATATTCTGATGCCTTAGTAGGCATGGAATATTTGATAAAGGCATTAGCAGAAGGAGTGAAATCATAAGGTAAAAACAAAATATCTGCCTCTGAAAATCGATTGGGCAATTCCTCGTAAGGCACAAAACCACGATGGGTAACACAACTGTATTTATTAATCCAATCCGGTTTCTGCCCAACTTGAAGTACCAACTCAATAGCTGTTGAGCTTTCCTTATTGATTTCCTCCAAGCATTTTGCCATAGTCTCAAGGGAGCTCTGAATCCCCAAGCCCATCCGGCCGGCATATAGTATTTGGATCTTATCTCCAAATTCAAATTTTGTCCGCTGACTTTTACTCCAAAAATCAAGTTCTATGGGATTATGATACGTAGAAAAAGAGTACCCGTACCTTTCTTGATAAGCCTCAGCCATAGGTTCACTAATACTAAAATGTCTGGTGCAGGCCCCTAACATTTTCCTAAACTCCTGATCGACTACTTTATGCCAATACCCACCTAGCATACCATATTCAGGTAAAACCTCCAACCAATCGTCCATCATATGGAATACCATCGGTTTATTTAGATAACGCTGGATAAGGGTACAAAATACAATGGCTTCCCTTCTTTGAGCTTGTGCATAAATCACATCGGGATTATAGCCATCAAGCCATTTTTTCAATTCAGGGGATAACTGAATGGTAGATGCCCAATCCGATACGCCTAACCATTTTAAGGCAGGGTTGATATACTCCTTTAAAAGTTTCACCCTAAGGGGTGATTTTTGGATAGTTTGGACATTTTTTTTCTCTTCGTTTAAGCTAATTGGCCCGGAAGGATACTTCCTTTTCATCAAGCTTAAAGGAAACTTCCACAGATGTTCCTTTTCGCCTAATTGATAGTATTGATCACAAATATCTAACCTCGTCTTCTCATTTAAAAGAGTACCCAAACAAACTACTGCAAGATGATCTTTTTCCCATCCTTTAAACAAATTTGACAAAGTAATCCCTCCTCCGGAAACATTGTTAAAAGGTTGATTAAGAATTAATACTTTTGGAAAATTCATATTATGATAAACTGATTATTAATAAAAAGAAGGTTTTAACTATTTAGAAGGTACCACTTTTCAACTTGTTGATAAACTGATTTAGCTCAGCCTTATTTCCATAATAATAATCTGGATAATTGTCTGTAAATATTTGAAAAACCTTTCCCGGTGTTATCTCTAAATCGTATTCAGTTTTATATTTTTGCAATTTTTTTTGCAAATCTTCCTGTCCATTATACACTACAAAACAATCTGCAAGTTTACCGGGCCCATGAATTTCCACTTCTTCATTTTGACGCCAAGCCATTCCCCAAGAAGTATCCGGAGTGAAAACATAGGCCCCACAACTTAAGCATTCAGCAATTGGCAAGCCAAAAGATTCCGGGAATTGTAAAAAATAAAAAGTAGCCTTTTTATATACTTCTCGGATTTCATCAATAGTATAAGTACCGGACAATTCAATATAAGGAATACCTACGGCTTCCAGTGCCTTTATTTGCTCATTTCGTTCTTTTTCGTATCCTTCTCTGTAAAAATCTATAAGAGCTAGGTGTTCCTTTTTGGGGACCGGGGCCAATCCCGTACTTTTCAAATATAAACCTACTTGGCTCCAAGGAGCCTTTGGTTTACTCCTAATTTCAGTTACTTCTGAAACTGATAAATGCCAATCGAAAATATCTTCTTGATGGTGCACCCCCTCATTTAAATAGGTAACCATTGTTGGGGCATTCCCTAAATAATATACCTCGTGAAAGATGAGAGGCACTCCAGGTAATTTATCTCTTAACCTAACGAAATCAAACGAATCGTTTAAGAAGGCCTTGGGGCTGCATTCAACAATTATTACGGCATCATACTTTTTTAATTTCCGCAAAAACAATTGATCTTGAATATAATGCATCAATTGATAGCCCTTCCAAATAAAGTAATTATAATTCTTAGCTACCTTGGAATAACTCAACAGTCGCTTAAAAACAAATAGTTCGTAAAACACCTCAGATCGAACCCCTTCTGCTTGAGAAAAGAAATTGTGCAAGCAATTTGCCAAGATTCTGGGACTTGAATAATTTGGTTTGGTAACTATCGCTATATTTTTCATAGTAAATCCTGATCTTTTTATCTAAAAATCTAATATCAATCAACAGGTTTAAAAAAGGATTTCATCTCTTTTTCTGGAATATTTCTTATAAAAGAGGAGTAACAAACCCCTACTCCCAACCATACTAAAATATAATTTAACGTAAACACCTGAACAGTTGAGGGATGGGTATTTATAAGCCAAAATAAAATCCAGAAGGCAAATGCTTTGGTTAAATAATTTTTGGAACTAAATAAACCCAAAAATATGGCCGGTACAATAATCACTAGCAATAAACCAAGATTAATAATCCCGCCCTTTAAAATCATATTTAGGTAATCCGTTTCCACAGTCCCTCTATAATTCCCTGATTCCATAGTAGGACAATAATATTGCCCCAGCATACCCCTTCCAATCACCCAATCCAAACCTTGCATGTCTTTGTAAAAATAAACCTCGATGCCTGTACGGGTATCAGTAACCCCCCTATCCTGTAAATAGTACAAGGCTTCAAGTTCAACATTTAAAAATACATATACCCCACCAACAATTGCTATTAAAAGCAAGCCTACAAGCAAGGTACCAGACAAAAGCTTAGATTTGGCACTAATAAAATAGAGAAATCCGGCAAAGAGTAATCCCAAAACTCCCATAAACAAGACTCCCCTTCTCGCCCGAATTACCCCTAGAACCAAAACAACCAAAACTGTTACAAAAGCAATTAAGTTCTTGGTTTTGGAATGGTACATATGAGTAAAAAGCATAAACAAAGCTGTTATACCCAACGATTTAGTAAAATACTCAACTACACTACGGTTTCTATCATCAGGAATAACCTCTGTTAGTATCCCTCGAAACAATAAACTGTACAAAAGAAAAATAACACTAAGGATAATAATAACAGAGAATATTTTTTTATATAATAAGAAACTTCTTCTAAATAGTAAAATAAGAGGCACTAAATAAAACATCCCCCCAAACCATGGATTCAATAGAATTAACTTTAAAGTATCCTTATTAAATGAAAACCCTCTAAAAAGAATCACTAGGGCCCAAAATGCAAATAGAAAGAAAAATATCTTTAAATATTCAGATTCAAAATTGGGTTTAACTAAATAGGTACTGGAGGAAAAAATAGCTAGCAAACCTAACATCTGTAGCGGCTGGAACAGCATAAAAGGCATTTCCTTGGTAGAAAGTATTGTAGAACTAGCGATATAGGTAATAAACCCCAGCCAGAATACATTTATCGCGATAAGTTCATTCCTATCGGACTGCAAAAACTGCTTTAATTCGGCATTATATTTCTCTGCTTTTCTCACTAACTTTTATTATTGTCAGCATTTTTCATTAGACTAATGTGCTGGTTTATCACTTCAGCTTTTTGAAACTCTGGCAACAAGTAACCCTCCAACTCATTGGAAAGGCAATAGTTTAACCCATTAGATAGATCATTTTCGTCTTTATACTTGGCCAAATATCCATTTTTCTTGTGGGCAATCATGTCCGGAATTCCTCCAACATCAAAGCCTACCACAGCTGTACCGCAGGCCAAACTTTCTAATATGGTGGTGGGCAAGTTGTCAGCTAAGGAAGGTGCCACAAAAACATTGGATGCATTATAGACAAGATTTGTGGTATAATCATCAGTTATAAAGCCCATAAACTTACATGGGAATGGAATGGACTCTTGGATTTCTTTATTTGGACCACTACCAAAAATTAAAAGACATACGTCAAGATTTGGATGGTTATTTTTCAATTTTTTTAACGCATCCATCAGGTATTTCCAACCTTTATAAGGGCTGGTAATTTTATTGGCTCCAAAAGAAATGACATGTTGGTATTTATCAATATTCAAGATCTTTTTGGCAACCTTCTTATCAAATGGCTTAAATAGATTAGTATCCAATGGGTTTGGAATCCGAAAAACAGGCTTATCTTTTAGCAATGCACCTTTTTTCGCAAGATTAAAGAGCCATTTACTAGGAGCTACAAAGAACAAATTGTTATAACCTGAATAAAATTTCAATTTCTCATCAAACTGTTTATAAGACAAGTCTTTTTCTTTATCCTCCGGAAACATAGGGCAATTCCCGCAATGTGTTAAGAATTTCTGACAATCGAAACTATGAAAACAGCCCCCGGTGATGGTCCACATGTCATGCATGACCAATATCATCGGTTTATTCAATTTAGCAATTTTTTCTAGGCCATCAATACTGATAAAGCCTCCAAGAATCCAGTGAACATAAATAAAATCAGCTTTTAGGATCCATTCGTGTTTCGTTACATCACTCCCTAAAAGGGAAAGGGCAAAACCTCCGGCATTTTTATCAATTTTTCGGGTATAGAAATCCTGAATTTTTTGGTTTACTTTTCTTATGAGTACTCCTTTTTTCCCAACAGCTTGAACCCTTGGATCTCCATGAACATTAGAATGTAAAGAAAGCACATAAGATTCAAAACCTCGCTCTAAAAAGGCTTCGTGATACCTTAAAACATAATTACCTGAGGGACTAGAACCGTATTGCAAATGAACAACACGCTTATTTTTTCCCCAATTTTCCAATTGATCCAATTTTCCCATGGTATTTACACCGTCTACCTGATCCATATTCCTTTCTTTTTCTTGTATATAATAAGGTAATATTGCAGTGGCGCAACAATTATTCCATTAAAACTAGCTATCAACGAGGAAATGAAAAGTGCGTGTACTCCCATACCATAATAATCAATAAGCAAATATGCTGAACCAATAAATACCAAAGGGCTTATTAGGCTTGCCCAAAACTGTATCTTAAGTGCACTAATCCCATTTAAAAAGTTTACAAAAATACTGGCAAACATAAAGGAAGTAAAAAACAATAACCCCCACAATGAAAGTGTAAAATCAATGTCTACTTGACCTTTTAACCATACCCTGTAAACCGTGTCAGAAATGAGCAACATTATTACTCCACCCAATACAAATAATAAACCTATTTGTAAGTATTTAATTGTCGCTTTCTTAATCCATTTGATATCGTTTTTAAAAAATGCATCGGTAGAAGCGGACCAAAATGGTGTGAGGAAGATCCCAAATCCCATGCCTAAAATATTAAAGTACTTATAAACCACATTGTAAGTAGTCACTTCATAAGGACCGAAACTTTGTGCAATTATAATATTGGAGGTTTGATATTGAATTAGGCTTGCAATTTGAATCACAAAAAAAACCAGACCTAAACTAAATAAATTTTTGGATTGGGATAAATTGACATGCTTAATTGATGGCCTAAATTCTTTATAATCCGTTTTGAATAAGAAAAAATTGGCTAAAAGAAGTACTGCGATCGGGGCAATACATAATGCGAGTCCAAGATTAATAAGTGAGCCCTCGGTGGTGTAAACCAAAATGACTATTACCAATAATGAAATAATTTGGCCTAAAAAGTTGATAAGCGAAGCTTTAGCCGGTGCTTGGTCTGCAGTCACCAATGTATTGATAATTTTCAATACAAATTGCATACAAAAATAGGTGAATATTATAATGGCTAGAATGGAAAGTTCCATCCTCATTTCGGATGAAGCGTTCAAAATTTCAACCCAATCCAGGAAGGGGTTTACGATTAAAAACACCAGCCATACAGCAGTGAAAACTATGGTTAAAACGGCATAGGTTGTACTAATATACATCCTAGCAGCTTCTTTATCTCCTTTAGTTCTGGCTTCAGCAAATTTATTTCTCAACCCATGGGTCATGCCAACATTGAAAAAACTAAACCAGCCTACAATGGAACTTAATGCCAACCATATCCCATACCTTGTAGGGTTGACATAATCAATGGTTAATGGTACCATTACCAAACTAACGGCAATACTCCCCCCTTTTATTAAAATAGAGCCAATAATATTCTTTTTGGCAAGAACAGTTCGTGCATTACCTTTAGCAAGAAATTTGTTAAAGTATTGATAAATAGATGAAAACAATTTCCTCATTCGAAATAGAAAAATATATACAATAGCTTAAAAAATCACACAGAAATTTTTGCAGTTTTTTTATCTTCCGGATAATAACCGTACGAATAACCATAATAGCCATTGGCTTGTTTGGCATCATTCATGACCAAAGAAGTATTTCTTAGCTTATGTTTTATGTCAATGTCTTCCATAAAAATAATATTCTCCTTTCTCGTAAAATTATATCGAACCATGAACAATGTCCTGTCGCAATAGGGTGCCAAGTTAAATGCATCTGTGACCGTTCCTACCGGTGCAGTATCAATAATTATATAATCAAATCTTTCCTTCAATCGGCTAATTAGTACCTCAACCTTATCATCTAAGGTTAATTCTGCAGGATCTTCAGGGATATTTCCACATCCAATTAAAGATAGTCCATCAACCTTCTTAAAATCATGGATTATATCATCTATTTTCACATTGTCATTAGACAAATAGTCAGCAATGCCAAGCTTGGTTTTCATATTTACACTCTTAAGTAGCGCAGGCTTTCGCAAATCAAACTCAAGTACTACCACTTTCTTTTTAGCAATGCTCAAACTTGCGCCGAGGTTTAAACTAAAAAACGTCTTTCCTTCACCACTAATGCTGGAAGTGATCATTAATACCCTTTCATCTTTGCCTTCAGCTACATACTTGAGATTGGTTCTTAACAATCTAAATTGCTCAGCAATTGGCGTTCTTCTCTTCTCAGAAATAGCCAATAATTCACCACCGTTAGGGTAGTTGCTTATTTCAGATAGTATTGGAACTTCGGTAATGTCTTGTACTTGAGACTTGTGGGTGATTTTACTATTCAAAGCATTTTTAATATAAACAAATCCTAGAGGGCAAATAAAACCTACAATGAGGGCCATTCCAATAATTACCATTTTATTAGGCTTTACTGGTGAAGCACTAGAAGACGCTTTATCGATTACTCGGGCATTTGAAACAGTAGTTGTGGCCAAAGATAAATTTGCTTCTTCTTTTTTAGATTGAAGGTAATTGTACTGGGTTTGTTTCCTACTTTGCTCCCTGGATAACTCCAATAATCCCCTTTCAATTTCAGGCACATTTGAAATTCTACTATTAATTTGATCCAAATTAGCCTTAAGATTTTGACTTTCAATTCTTAAACCATTTTTCATATTGGCGATATTTGTACCAATATTGTTTTTAAGGCTCTCCAATTGAACTTCGATAGTAGTTACCAAAGGGTTATTTGGTTGAACTGTCCTCAATAAGCGTTGTCTTTCATTTTGAAGCCGGTTAAACTCATCTACCAAACTGGTTAATGTCTCATCAATTATAGATAAGTTTGAAGCTACTTCCACTCCAGAGCTGGCCGGATCCCTTAGGTATTCTTCCAAGTAGTCCAAAACCTCCATCTGAGTTTTGATTTCTGAAAGTTGAGTTTCAATTTCTTTACTATTTTGAACCATCAGAGAATTTTCGGTTCCCATGTCAGAAATATTGTTCGACCTCCTATATTCTTCGATTCTCCTTTCAATGTTATTTAACTCTTTCGTTAAAGTATCCAACTGAGAATCTATGAAATCAATGGTGTTACTTGCAGTTACGTTTTTCTCTTTTACTGCCTGAAGATTGTATTGTTCAATCAACTTATTTAGTACATCTTTGCCTTTTTCTGGAACAGCATCTACTAATGAAATATTAAATACAGATGCAAATCTTTGGGATAAATTAACCTGTATTCGCCCTCTATACAACCCGGCGACATAGTCTTTATTTTTAAAATAGATATGGAGAAGTTCCGGCATCTCACCTTGGTAAGTTTCCGATTTATTGATTTTAATCTCACCATACCAATTTTCTATCAACTCACCATACTGGTAAGCTTTCTCTTTGTTATTTTCTTGAATTAAAATAAAGTGATCATCAAATGGTTTCACACTTACCCTTACCTCCTCAGGATACTGACCAACATCCGGCTTTTTTAATAATGTCTTGACGCTTACGGGAACGTTATAGCCATACAATTCCTTCAACCTAGAATACTTATCTTCTGTATAGAAAAAATAGTCAAGCGGCAATTCTTCAACAGCATCTCTCATTAAGCTGTAAGATGCTAAAATTTCCATTTCATTCTCCACCTGTTTATTAGTCTCGTAAGCTTCTAATTCGCTGTACACTGTGTTTTGCGTGAAATCTGAGCTCCCATCTATTTTAATAAGAATGGAGCTAGATATACTGTACAAGGGTGTAGAAAAGAACAAGTATGCAAAGGCCAAGCTTATAAATAAGATAATGGATAGCAAAAACAACCACCAGTATTTTACGTAGCTCAATATTATCAATTTAAAATCCATAGGTCTTGCGTCTTGGTCTATAAATCCATCCAGTAATAGATCGGATAAAATATCAGATTTTTTCATAAGGTTCACAATTTGAACCGATGGTTTACAACCAGGTTAATTTTCTATTTATATAAAAAGGTGAGGTTAAACTTTTACTCGTTAAGGATATACCGTAAATTAAACATTAGGGAAACTCCAAATGAAACTAAAATACTTAAAATAGTTAACGTTCGTTGATTGGTGCTTGCTTGAACGGATTTAATTTTATCCGGCTCCACATATAAAACGTCATTTTGCTGAAGCATAAAATAAGGAGAATTTAATATAGACTTGTCATTAAGATTGAGCCTAACTGCTTTCCGAACTCCATCTTGGTCACGGATCAGAAGTACATTTTCTCTCTTACCGTATTGCGTCATATCACCTGCTAAACCTAAAGCTTCAAGAATACTGATTCTGTCTGTAGCTAGGGTGAAAGTATTGGGATTAGCCACTTCGCCAATTACCGTAATCTTAAAATTCAAATATTGAATATTAATAATTGGATCTTTTACATATTCTTCTAGCAACTCTGTCATTTTTAAAGTTGCTTCTTCCCTTGTAAAACCTTCAATATCAATCTTCCCAATTACAGGAAAGTTAATTTGACCATTTTTGTCTACTAGATACCCCTCATTGGCAGGCAATTGCTGACTCATCATCCTATTCTGCGAATCATTAGAAATAACCCCTGAATTGAAAAGTAAATTCGACTCCGGACTTTGAGTACTTACCACAATTTTAATTAAATCACCACTTTGGATAACCGGTTCCTCAACCTGACTTATATTAGTAGAGTAGCTACTACCTGTTTCTATATCACTGAAATAAACCAGGTTTCTTTTCGCACATCCAAATATTCCCGAAAAGAGGATTATAAAAGTCAAAATTCTAATTAAGCTATTGTTTTTCATTTGTTAATAAAACTGTTTAATGGGTTTTAGCCGTTGAATGGTCAAATTGGGAAAAAAGTTAAAAATAGTTTAATGGACATTTATTTAAACACCCCGCAAGTTACTTAATTATCAGAACAATAAGAACTGAGAAGTAAGAATTTAATAGAATAATGGACAAATCTACCCATTACAATTTAAACTTAGTGCCTAAAAAAATAATTTCTATTTAGTAAACTTTTTACCGACACAAAATTATTAAATTTGATGTTTGATCAAGTTAAGCCTTTTTTAGAAACTTGCTTATTCTGATTTCACTTATCTAAGCTAAGTCGGCTTCAAATTCAGTTCCTACATCTGCACTTATACCGCCCCACCTCCGGGAGAAAGGATTTGATTTTATTCAGCTGTTTGACCCTTTTTTTAACTTTTAGTAGGCTTTGTCACTTTTAGATATTAATGATACTGCTGTTTCGATTACTATCTTTATATCAAAAATTAAATTCCATTTTCTTACATAAAAGCTGTCTAACCTATATCGAGAATACAACTCAGTAAAACTTGAAATCTCCCCTCTATATCCTTTGCTTTGAGACAAACCTGTTATTCCAGGTTTAACATGATGCCGAAACATAAAGTTATCTATTTCTTTAGCAAATTCAATATTCATTGGAACAGCCTGAGGCCTAGGCCCAACTATAGACATATCTCCTAAAATTACATTAAATACTTGAGGCAATTCATCAAGGCTAGATTTTCTTAAAAACCGCCCTATCCGAGTAATTCTAGCATCATTTACTGTGGCCTGTTTCGTGTCAGCATCATTGTTTTTAACCATAGTTCTAAATTTATAGCAATAGAACAACTGATTATTTTTCCCATGCCTCAATTGTTTGAAAAACACGCTGCCTTTCGAATCCATTTTAATTAAAATAGCAATAATTGGAAACAACCAAGACAACACAAAAATTAAAGTGAAAACAGATACTCCTATATCAAAAATCCTTTTTCCCAATCTTTTACTGTACTTATCATTACGACCATACAGAATTTCGATTTCTTTGTGTACTGGAGCTTTTACAAAATTTTTCTCTTCTAAGGTTCGACCTATTTTTTGGTCTATTAAAACATTTTCCATCTCTAACAATCTTTACGAATCCTCACAGAAACCTTATTATCTATTTAAAAAACATTAATGTATGTTTGAAATACATTTTTACAAATATATAAAGCATTTTTCGCAATGCAAGGAAAAAAAGAAAAAAAAATTATTAAAAAGGTTTTTTTTGTATATAAAATCCATTTTTGTGGTTTCAAAAACAAATATCAAGACACGAACTGCCTATAATAAATCCTTTTAGAATGAATGAAAGATTCGGTGTATTCCCGTAAATCACTAAAATTTAACACAAACCAATTAAGTGAACCAAAGCATTGAACTGAAATATAAAAAAAACCAAGAAATTAATAGGCAGCCCCATTTTTTCTTAGAACAGCACCAATAGTCCAAAACAAAATTTTAAAATCAAAAACTAATGACCAATTCCTGATGTAAAAATGATCTAGTTTTATTCTGCCGTAAATATCATAAAAACTTAAAATTTCTCCTCTAAATCCCTTTGATTGAGCCAAACCTGATATGCCAGGCTTTACTGCATGCCTAAACATATAATTGCTAATATCTGTAGAAAACATATAATTCATCGGGACCGCATGCGGTCTCGGACCAATCACGGACATCTCTCCAAGTAAGACATTGAAAAACTGTGGGATTTCATCAAGACTTGACTTTCTTAAAAATTTCCCAAATCTGGTTATACGAATATCATCTTTGGTAGCTTGCTTGGTGTCAGACTCTTTGTTTTTAATCATGGTCCTAAACTTATAACACCTAAATGTTTTGTTTCCTCTGCCATGTCTCAACTGCTTATACAAAATCGGACCCTTAGAATCCAGTCTTATTAAAAGGGCTATTACGGGAAATAACCAAGACATGATGAAGGTTATAAAAACCATTGAAAAAACCAGGTCAAAACCTCTTTTTACTAAAAGATTAAAATTATCACTAAGAAAAATTCTTCCATCTGGAGTAATATAGCCACTAAGTCTCTTCGATAAAAATTCCGGCTCGTCCTTTTTTCTTAAAAATTGTTCCATGATATGACTTGTAAATCACCGGTAAAAACCATAACTCGTTTTAATGTATTTGAAATACAATAAAGCAAATATATTCAGCAATGCCGGAATTTACAAATAATTTAAAAGATTTATAATCAGACAAACCCATACAAAACCACAAAGACCCACCTGATTTGGGCCTATCGGGTGGGTCAATTTGTTAATTAAAGGTAAACTGCTATACAGATGTACGCTAATTAATTCAGCTGGTAAATTCTTTTACGGTCTGAATAAAGAGTTTTACTTTTTCAGGGGAAATATCAGGATACACGCCATGACCTAGATTAGCAATATGCCTTTCTCCTTTAAATTGATCAAGCATTTCTTTAGTTTGTCTGATCAGTACTTCATCTGAAGCATACAAGACAGCCGGGTCCAGGTTACCTTGTAGAACCTTTTCTCCTTTCATTTGAGCACTTACGGTTCTGATATCCATGTTCCAATCAAGCCCTACCACATCACAGGCTAGATTCTTAATATCTTCTAAAGCGAAATAGGCACCTTTTGCAAAAACAGTGACAGGCACCTCAGTGATTGCCTCACATATTCGCTTGATATATTCCATTGAAAATTCTTTGTATTGATAAGGAGGTAGAATACCTGCCCAACTGTCAAACACTTGCACCAAGTTTGCACCCGCCACTACTTGGGCCTTTAAGTATTTGATGGTTGTTTTTGTGATCTTATCTAAAAGCTGATGTGCCAATTCGGGATTTTGATACAACATCCCCCTGGCTTTAGAAAAAGTTTTACTCCCAGACCCTTCCACCATATAAGCAAATATAGTCCAAGGAGCTCCTGCAAAACCTATTAATGGCACACGTCCATTTAGGCCTCTCTTTGTTAAGCGAATTGCTTCTAATACATAGTTTAAGGACTCTTCGGGGTCTGCAATTTGTAAGCGCTTAAGGTCAGCTGAAGAACCAATGGTTTCAGGAAACCAAGGCCCCTTCTTTTCTATCATTTTATATGGAAGCCCCATAGCTTCAGGAACCACCAAGATATCAGAGAAAATGATTGCTGCGTCCACTCCCAAAAGATCCACAGGCTGGATGGTGACCTCAGCTGCCAACTCCGGTGTTTGAGCCAACTCAATAAAACCACTTACACTTGCTCTTACAGCTCTGTATTCTGGTAAAATCCTACCGGCTTGACGCATTAACCAAACAGGAGTTCTTTCTACCTCTTCACCTTTGATAACCCTAAGGAGTAAATCATTCTTTATTTGCATGCCACAAATATAATTCAACTTAACACAAAAAAGAACTACAAGACATAAACAATAAAGGCCATCTCTGAAAATTCAGAGATGGCCTTCTTGAAATATTCATCTCGCTATTTATTTCTCAATCTATTTTCACTACATCCGATTCAGAAACACCTAAAGCTGCGGTTACCGCCTCATAATCATTTAAATCCAATTTGGCATTCTCTTGCAAAAATTCTCCAGGCAAATAAACAATCCTAATATAATGATTTAAGGTCCAATCATCAGAAACGGTAGTTAAATCCGTATTTCCGGTCATATAAACATTGATAAAATCTGCTGTATACTGATAATTATACATCAATGTAATTCCATCCTCCAGAAAAACTGTGTTTGGCAGAGGTCTCCACAGTGGTTTGTCATCAATCACATTCCACAACATAAACACCAAAAGGTTGTCGCTATCAGCTATCTCAAATCCAAATGAATTAGAAAAGCTATTTTCTTCTGTAAAGTCTACCTCTGTTTCAGCTACTAGGTTTATAAGAGAAATCCCATCCACTCCATCTACTCCATCTTCACCATCAACCCCATCTACCCCAGGAGGTCCTTGTGGCCCTTCAGGACCTTCACATGCCGGCAGAACCGCTATGGTCACCAAGGCAATTAGGTATACAATTTTTTTCATAGAACTTAATTTAAATCAATATTTCACCAAGCATTTCATGAAAGATAATGTGTAAAATCCCGAATTACAACAAAATATAAAAAAAACAGTCCACCCTTAGGCAAACTGTTTAAATCCTTACTTATCCCCTTTTAAAAGATGTTTAATTTGAATTCCTTCTTACAATCTCTTTTTCTTTTACACCTAACATCTCCAATACTGCCTTATGATCTGAATAATCCATCCTAACATCTATTCTATCAGCAGGAACAATCAAAACCCTGAATATTTGAGCGTCTGTATAACCGGACTCTAAAGTATTGAGGTCGAAGTCTCCATTCATATAAATCGCATAGTCATAAAAAGTGAAATCATAATCATAGGAGAAAATACCATTACTATGGAAAACAACCTGAGGAATCAATTTCCAAATATCATTATTGTTTTGATCCAATCCCGCTAATCTGTAAATAAGTACTTTGTCTGATTCCAAGATATCAAATCCGTATTGCCCACTTATACCAAAGTTGCCGGACTGATTGAAATCTCCTTCAATTTCAAATACTTCTCCCACAATATTTACTCCATCTTCACCTGCAGGGCCTATTGGCCCTATAGGTCCTTCACAACTTACCAATACCAAGGCGGTGACAAAAACCAAAAACATCTTGGCACTTATTAAATAACTACTTTTACTCATAATTTTAAAATTTAATTGACCTATTTTAATTTTTTGAAATCCAAAACCATACCAAAAAAACATATAAACAATAAAATATTAGTTCCATATTATTGGCATAAAGTAATTCTCAAGCCTCATTTTCAAGGTTTGATGGGTGCCCAAACCTCTACATAATCGTTTGAAATAATTTTATCTATAAAAATACCTTCTAGTTCAAGGCCTTGTTCCATTGCAAATGCAAGTATTTCTTTTTTGGTTTTTTCCGGTCCGGGCATTACAAAACGATTCATTTCCAGGCTGGCAACAATGGCTTGTGTACAGAGGATGGTCTTATGGCTCCAAGGCTTAACAACCCTATCTTCCTTTAAATTATTCGGTTCATATCCTATAAAAACATGCAGCGTATCTCTTTTTCCTTCCGGCTCTTTATAATATATGGTGTGTAAAGGATTGTCTTCTCTTGCTTCTTCAACCATCTGAAAATGCTTTCCTATCTTTTTATCTTGAGGCGTCCCAACAAAGTCCACCCCTATCAAATTAATTTGACTACAATCGGTAAGCCTAGTGCTAATTGGTTTGAATCCTCCCATATAAAAATACGCCAAGGTCAAAACCATCAATAAAACACCGATTAGTATTGCAACAACTTTTATCTTTACCATTAATTACCAAATAAATATCTTGCTCCAATCGCCCCTTGCCCTTTGAGGTGCAACCTGTCTACAATTTCTGTCAAAAAGCCCACTTCAACAAATAAGGCAATTGGCAAATCATCCAGGTAATAGGATGAACCAACAAAAATTTCCGGCCCTAAATCAATATTTGAACGACTTTGTATTAATTCTGTGGCACCTTCAGTGGCATTGGGGGTGTTATAAAAGTAATCGATACTTACAGATCGAAACTGAAGTCCTAAACCAGCATAGACGGTCAATTCCCCATTCGAAATATTAAAATCCTCAGAAAAAGATTCTTCATAAATACCTCTTGCTTGAAGGGAAGCGGCTCCCGACACTTGATGGGTAAAATATCGTGCGGAACTTACCGGTCTGTTATTCTCAAATGTACGTCTGTAATATTGCCCGCTATTTTGGCTTCCTCTTCCTACAACACCTTCAAACGAAAAATTGTCGTTTAACGGTATTTTATAGGTAATTCCATAGGGATCACCTAACCTTAAACCCAGCTGATGCTGCTGACCAAAGGATGCGATAGAAACAAGCATCAATAGTAAAGGCAATACATATTTCATGTGTTCTGACTAAATTTGAGCTACTTTAATAGTTCCATTCTTACGGATGCCCTGTCAACAAGTTACAGTTTAGCTGATAATTTACCAATGATTTAAAAACAAATCATTTATTCCTTTTCAGGGTATTTTTGAATGGTGCATCAATCTGACTTCTCATCTAAAAACAGAATAAATCATTTCTGTTAAAACCTATACTTATCAATCCACTACAACAGATTTCAACTGCATTTGATACAATTGTGAATAAAATCCTTCTTTCTTTAGCAATACATCATGTGTCCCTTGTTCTACGATCTCTCCTTTGTTGAGAACTAATATTTTATCAGCCTTTTGGATGGTGGATAACCGGTGTGCAATGATAATAGAAGTTCTACCATGCATCATTTTCTCTATGGCAGCCTGAATCAATTCTTCCGTTTCTGTATCCACAGAAGAAGTTGCTTCATCCAGTATTATTATTTCTGGATCATATACCATAGCCCTTACAAAGGATATCAGTTG
Organism: Cyclobacterium sediminis; assembly: GCF_054781075.1. Classification (NCBI taxonomy): domain Bacteria; kingdom Pseudomonadati; phylum Bacteroidota; class Cytophagia; order Cytophagales; family Cyclobacteriaceae; genus Cyclobacterium; species Cyclobacterium sediminis. Next base: position 744,919 of record NZ_BAAGVC010000003.1, read on the forward strand.
ACGTTGGCCTACAGACAAAGTTCCTCCTCTTTCCTTTACATCGTATTCCAAGCCTCCGGGTAAACGCTCTATGAACCTTCTAGCTCCAACCAAATCTGCTGCGTACAAAACTTGTTCTTTCGTAATATCCGGGTTTCCAAGGGTAATGTTTTGAAAAATAGTATCTGAAAATAAAAAAACATCTTGCAACACAACCCCCACATGCTTGCGTAATGTAGCCAAATCAAACTCCTTTATTGGGCTTCCATCCAGGAGGATCGAACCTTTATTGATATCGTAAAACCTGCTGATAAGATTGATAACAGAAGACTTGCCTGCCCCCGTGGCACCTACCAGGGCTATGGTTTCTCCATGATTGGCTTTAAAACTTATGTCTTTCAACACCCAATCTTCCTCATTGTAAGCAAACCAAACATTTTCAAAAGCAATGTTCCCTTTTACCTTTTCTGGAGAATCATTGCCTTCATCCGGGATTTGCTCGTCATTTTCTAATATACCGAAAATCCTGGAAGAACTAACCACTCCCATTTGAAGCGTATTAAATCGGTCGGCAATCATTCTTATGGGTCTAAAAAACAACTGCAAATACATAATAAAAGAGATGAGGACCCCAACTTTTATTTCAAGGTCAAATACACCAGTGGCTCCATACCAAACTACCAAACCAATCCCGATGGCCTGAATGATTTCAGAAACGGGGTAATAAATAGAATAGTACATGACAGACTTAAGATGGGCCTTTCGATGCTCTTTATTGATCGTCTGAAATTTCTCATACTCTCTTTCTTGCCTATTAAAAACCTGGATAATATTCATTCCGGTTATATGTTCCTGAAGGAAAGAGTTCAAGTTAGATACCGCATTTCTAACATCGTTAAATGATTTTTTTACTTTTTCTTTAAATATATAAGTAGAAATAATTAGTAGCGGTAGGGTACAAAGACTAACTAATGTAAGCTGCCAGTCCACATAAAACATCACCCCCAAAATGGCTACCAGCTGCAAAAGGTCACCAATGATTTCAGCCAATCCCTGACTGAAAACATCAGAGAGTGATTCTACATCCGATATATTCCTGGTAACCAACCGACCAATTGGCGTGTTGTCAAAATATTTCAATCGCATTTTCAACAAATGTCGATACAATTTTACCCGAATATCTCGGATAATAACTTGACCAATCCAACCGGAAAGATAAGTATGTCCAAATTGGACTAAAGCATGAACCAGTAATAAACCAACCAACAAATAAGTCATCTTCAGTAAGCCGGCCCCATCACCTATGGTAACATAATCATCGATGGCTTTTTGAATTAACAATGGGCGAGTTGGTGCCAATAAAGCCAGTAATAAAGTAAGTCCCACCAAAAGATAAAATCGATCTTTATATGGAGTTACGAATGTATATAGCTTTTTTAATACTTTGGTGTCAATGATGTCACCACTTTTTATATTTTCTTTTTCAAGTCCCAATATGGTAGATTTTACTTTAAAATTAGATCCGGATAATTCACCTTGCTTAGAAACAAGCCATGAGCTGGAGCAGCACTTCCAGCCAAGTTTCGGTCTTTGCTTGATATTATCTCTGACAAACTACTGCTTTCTAATTGCCCCCTGCCTATTTTTATCAACGTTCCAACAATTGCCCTAACCATTCCTCTCAAGAATCGGTTGGCCTGTATATGAAAGACCAAACCGTTACTTGTTTGTTCCCAGGAAGCATGATTAATTTCACACACAAATGTTTTTACATCTGTTTTCTTTCGACTAAAGCATTCAAAATCCTGTCTTCCAAGTAGTAACGGTACTGCCGAAGCCATAGCCTCCAAATCAAGGTCATAATAACAATGCCAGGCTTTTCCAATCATAAAAGGGTCTTTCCTAAATGTAATATGGTATTCATACCTCCTGAAATCGGCATCAAATCTGGCATGAGCTTTTTCATGTACAGGAATAACATCAAAAACAGCGATATCATCAGGTAATAGTCCGTTAATTCTTTTTAGGAAATATTCTTTAGTGAAATCTAAATTAACATCAAAATGAGCAAATTGTTGCAAGGCATGGACTCCTGCATCCGTACGGCCACTTCCCATAATACTCATGGGCCGGCGAAAAAGGATTGACAAAGCATTTTCTAATTCTTCTTGTACAGAAACGGCATTCTTTTGCTTTTGCCAGCCATGGTAGTTGCTTCCGTCATAGGACAATTCTATAAAATAGCGGGGAGATTCATTCATTTCATCTGCAAAGATAAAAATATACCCTAATTTCAAGTTGGATTTTGAATATTCCTTGCGAAAATTCAAATAACCCATTTTCTTTGTCAAAAGATTAAAAGATGATTCAAAGAATTCAAAGTGTATTCCTACTTTTAGTAGCTATTTCAATGGTTACTTCCACCTTATTTCCCATTTGGTTACAAGTAAATCCAGACCAAACCCAATCCATGGAGATGACGGCATGGTTCACCACTATTACCGACACCGTTGAGGAAAGCATTATTTCTCAATCCAATAATATTTACATCGGGATATTGGCTCTAATCTCTGCAGGGCTGGCCATATATAGCCTACTACAATATAAAAATCGAAAAAAACAATTGCTGATCAACATGATCAATGCCCTATTGATGGGCTCCACTTTAGGTTTAGCCGTCTACACCAGTTTCCAGGCCAACGAAAACTTCAACCCTACTGTAGGAGGTGCATTTTTGATAGGATTTTACTGCATTGTGTTCGGCCTAATCATGAATCTCATCGCCAATAGATTCATCCGAAAGGATGAAATGCTAATTCGCTCAGTAGATAGAATTCGTTAAATTACCTGTCCGGTTGGATTAAATGAATTGGCAGGTAACAAAGTTCCGTTCAAGATGAAAATAGAAACCATTGCTATTCATGGAGGAAATGTTGTCACCGACACATTAAAACCAATCATTCAGCCGATCACGCTCTCTACAACTTTTGCGCATCAAGAGGATTCAATGTTGTATACAAGATTGGAAAACCCTAACAGGAAATCTCTTGAGGCTGTAATGGCATCGCTGGAAGGAGGTGCTGATGCGGCAGCATTCGCTTCTGGAAATGCCGCTGGAAATGCTGTTTTTCAAGCCTTACCGGCCGGCACGCATATCATCGCTCCGGATGACATGTACCATGGGATGAAAATGCTACTTCAAACCGTACATGCAGGTAAACTTGATGTGCAATTCATTGACCTAACCGACAAGGAGAATCTCCGAAAGGCCATCAAACAAAATACTGGCTTGTTGTGGATTGAAACACCATCCAATCCACTTTTAAAAATTTCTGACATCAAGGCATTGGCCTCCATTGCCAAAGAAAACGATCTAAAAGTGGTCTGTGACAGCACCTTTGCTACTCCTGTATATCAAAAAGCTTTGAAGTTGGGGGCTGATGTTGTGATGCATAGCAGTACCAAATACATCAGTGGACACAGTGATATCCTAGGGGGAATTCTCGTGACTAAGGCAAAGGATGACTTGTGGCAAAACATAAAAAATGTGCAGGGTCTTGCAGGGGCAGTGCCTTCTCCGATGGACTGCTACTTTCTCACTAGAAGTATTAAAACCCTTCCCTACCGCATGAAGGCGCATGCATTCAATGCCAATAACATTGCCGCATTCTTAGACAATCATCCTTACGTAGAAAAAGTTTATTATCCCGGGCTTTCCAGCCATCAAGGTTTTGAAACTGCCCAATTTCAGATGGAAGGGTATGGCGCCATGTTATCTTTTCTAATTAAGGGAAACGCAAATGAGGCAGATCATTTAATAGGGAAACTCAAATTTTTTAGTAATGCCACTAGCCTTGGCGGAGTAGAAAGCCTAATAGAACGAAGATCAAAAGTTCAGGTGGGTGACCCAGGAATTCCTGATCAGCTTATCCGAATGTCTGTAGGAATTGAAAATTGTGAAGACCTGATAGAGGACTTGGATCAAGCCTTTAAAGAAACATTTAAGCCATAAACTATTCACTCATCTTCGCCATGGATTGATCAAATAGCCTTTCGTTGATCAATGGGTTTGATCGAGGCATGGTTGTTTGTTTTTCTTTTTCCTGGCTCAGGAAAGTCTTGTATTTAGCAACCATTACTTCCATATCCGCTCCGGATTCTATCTCTATTTTTTCAGAAAAAATCTTTCCTCTCATTTTAGCTTCAGCGGTAAACCTGGCCAAGCCTTCGACAAAGACGTCTCCTAAAACCTTGCCCATTACACAAATTTCAGAGGCTTTAATATCTCCTTCCACATTACCTGAGATACCAATAATTACTTTTTTGGGTGTGGAGACATCTCCCAATACATCCCCTTCAATCCTAATATCACTAACTGCTTCAATATCTCCCTTGATTGATAATCCAGGGGCAAATACTGAAGTTGAATTGGCCATCTCCATCTCTGCTTGAATTTTAGTTTCTTTAGTCCACATAAAATCAACTCAATTATTTCTAGATACTACTCAAAACCATCTACAATTATAAACATCACCCAGATGGTCAGGCAAATATAAGCAAAACATATTTGACTTTAACGGGTAAAACCAACTTGGTATATCCATAAAGATCATCCCGCCCATCCATCTCTATCGAGACTCCTGTACTGAATGGCTTCTGCGAGGTGTTCAGCTTTTATATCTCCTGACCCTGAAAGGTCTGCAATAGTTCTGGAGACTTTTAAAATTCGATCGTAAGCACGGGCAGAAAGTCCCAGCCGATCCATGGCCGTTTTCAATAAAGTTTTGCCGGCCTGATTAATTTTCACTACCTCTTTCACCATGTGAGATGGCATCATTGCATTGCAATGGACTTCTGGATTCTTCTCAAACCTTGCTTGTTGATAAGCCCTTGCTCCCGACACCCGCTCTCTGATAGATTTACTCGATTCAGATTTTCTATCGGAAGTCATTTCCTCAAAGTTTATCGGAGTCACTTCCACATGAAGGTCTATCCTGTCTAACAAAGGGCCACTCACTTTATTGAGGTATTTTTGAACGATACCCGGACCGCAAACACACTCTTTGTCCGGATGGTTATAAAATCCACATGGACATGGGTTCATGCTTGCAATTAACATAAAATTCGCAGGGAAGTCTACCGTAACTCTTGCCCTTGAAATGGTTACCCTTCGTTCCTCAAGTGGTTGACGCATCACTTCCAAAACAGTCCTTTTGAATTCAGGCAATTCATCCAAAAACAATACGCCATTATGGGACAGGGATATTTCACCTGGTTGTGGGTTGCCTCCCCCACCAACCAAAGCCACATCACTTATAGTATGGTGTGGAGAGCGAAAGGGTCTTTGGGCGATCAATGAAGAACTGGCGCCCAACTTACCTGCCACCGAATGAATTTTGGTTGTTTCCAATGCTTCCTGTAGGCTCATTGGAGGCAATATGGAAGGCAACCTCTTGGCAAGCATGGTTTTGCCGGCACCGGGAGGGCCTATCATGATTACATTGTGTCCGCCTGCTGCGGCTATTTCCATCGCCCGCTTGATATTTTCCTGCCCTTGAACATCAGCAAAATCAAAATCATTTTCTTCTATAGAGTCATAAAAGAGGTTTCTGGTATCGGTGACTAGAGGAGTTATTGTTTCTTTCCCTTCCAAAAAATGAATGGCCTCTTGAAGGGTTTCTACCGGAATTACATCAAGATTATTTACAATAGAGGCCTCCTGTGCATTTTCTTTGGGAAGGATAAAGCCTTTGTACCCTCTTTTCCTTGCTTCTATTGCTATGGGCAGCACACCTTTAATTCTTCTAAGCTTCCCATCAAGAGCCAGCTCACCCATAATCACATACTGCTCTAATTCCGGAAAAAACACTTGCTCAGATGCCTGCATTATACCTATGGCAATAGGAAGATCATAAGATGAACCTTCCTTTTTGATATCTGCAGGCGCCAAATTGATGACAACTTTTTGCCTAGGCATCCTGTAGCCATAGTATTTGAGAGCTGACTCAACACGCTGTTGGCTCTCTTTCACGGCACTATCCGGGAGACCTACCATAAAAAAACTGGTCCCCTGACCTACATTTACTTCAATGGTGATCAACTTGGCATCTACTCCTGAGACTGCACTACCAAAAGTTTTTGCTACCATCCTTGTTATTTATACTGTGTGACTATCCATACCCGGCTATTAAGCAATTTCTATTTGAAATTCTCTCTTGGTTTAATAGCGGAAGATTCTGTTTCATCCTTAGTTAATTCCGTATTCTTTTCTACTGGACTAACTTTCCCTCCCCTTTCAAGGTCAAAAACCAATGCTTTCAGATCCTTTTTCTCCAACTCTATCTTTTTGATACGGCTGTTTAGGCTACTTACATATCCCCAACTTGTTCCCCAAGTGATCAGATAAATCACCAATCCAGCCAACAACCAAGAAACAACCTCTCCTGTCATTGGCGTTCCTCCCCACATTTTCTCATAGGTGAGAAAATAAACCAATCCTATACCGAAAAACAAAGCTGTTAATAACTGAAATATACTGTTGACTTTTTTCATAATGCTTTTTATATGGGTTTATTTACACAATATACTAAACAGACTGCATTTGGGAAAGTTTATTATATAATCCTCCTTTTTGGATCAATTCATCGTGCGTCCCTCTTTCCACTATACGTCCACTTTCAATCACCAGAATCTCATTTGCATGTTGGATGGTACTCAGGCGATGTGCAATCACCAAAGAAGTGCGGTTTTTCATTAAATTGGACAAGGCTTCCTGGACCAGTTTTTCGGATGCAGAATCAAGTGCTGATGTGGCCTCATCTAAAATCAAAATTTCCGGATTTTTTAAAACAGCCCTCGCAATACTAATGCGTTGCCTTTGCCCACCTGATAATTTACCTCCTCGCTCTCCGATATTGGTTTCATAGCCTTTCTCAAGCTCCACAATAAAATCATGCGCATTGGCAATTTTTGCAGCTTCCTGAACTTTCTCTAAAGAAACCCCTTCCATGCCGAAGGCTATATTATTAAAAACCGTATCATTGAAAAGGATAGACTCTTGGGTAACAATTCCCATCAAACTCCTGAGATCTGTTATGCTGCAATTTTTAAGAGCTATGCCATCAATGGTTATCTCCCCTTGACTTGGATCATAAAACCTAGGCAATAAATCTGCCAATGTTGACTTTCCTCCGCCTGATGGCCCTACCAATGCAATAGTACGACCTTTTTTCAACTCGAAATTAACATCATTCAATACCGCATTTTCCTGATAGGCAAAGCCTACATTTTTAAAAACTACAGACTGTGTAAATCCTTTCAAAGCTTGTGGGGAAGCCACATCTACAATCATTGGTTGGGTATCCACCACTGCAAAAATCCTTCGAGCAGAGGCCAGTCCCCTTTGTATGCTACTGAGCGCTCTGGAAATCTCTTTGGCAGGATTTAGTACCTGTGTAAACAATATGATATAAGCAATAAACTCACTGGCACTTAATGATGAGGTATTATTCAATACCAAATTGCCTCCGTATAATAAAATCCCAGCGACAACCGAAACGCCTAAAAATTGGCTAACGGGTGATGCCAGCTCATTCTTCCTTGCCATAGAGACATTAACATCAGCATAATAATCTGTTTCACCCTCAAATTTATTTTGAACAAAACTCCTGGCTCCAAAGGCCTTGACAACCCGCATGCCACCAATCGTTTCATCCAATATATTCACAATTCTCCCCAAAGATTCTTGACTTTGCTCCGCTTTCTTTTTTAATTTTTTGGTAATATACCCAATGATGGCTCCTGATACCGGAATAAGCAATATCGTGAACAATGTCAACTGGTATGACATAAAAAACAAAACTGCAAAATAAAGGATAACCGTAACAGGCTCTTTAAATATCACCCTCAAAGACTGGACAATACTATTCTCAACCTCCTGAATATCATTGGTCATTTTACTGATCAAATCCCCCTTTCTTTCATCAGAAAAATAACCCAAATGCATATTACTCACTGCTGTAAAAATATGAACACGCATTCCTTGGATAATGTCAGCACGCACTTTTGCCAAAACCACTCCTGATAAGTAAGCAAATAAATTGCTCAAAAACACCGATATTACAATGATGATGCAGACATACACCAAAGTCCCAAACCGCCCATAAATATTGGCAACTTGCAGAAAATAGTAGTTAAATAAATGCATGAAATAGTTTACACTTAAAGCGAAGTCAGGCTTATTGGCATATACCTGTAACTCCTCTTTCCCCACTTGTTCAAATATCACATCAAAAAGTGGCTTTAGAAGGGTGAAGTTCAGCAATCCAAAAACGATGGCCAATAACGCGTAAGCAATATACACGGGCAAATACCTCCGGTAGGGGCGCGCATAGGCCAAGATTCTTAAGTAAGTCTTCATATGGTATTTTTAATACAAATTGTAATCAAGGGTGAATAGGATTGAGGGAATTTCAATACCCGGTTATTCTTAGGCAATGTTTATTCCTAAGAAAATAAGCAAATCTATTTTGGTACATCAAATTCATTTCGAAACTAAATTGCCACAATAATTGCGCAATTTACCAATTTTTGGATGGAAGGGTTGCTAATTAATCCTTACCAATTAAAATTGTTGGTCAAATCTGGAAATATTTAATCGCAACGCCAATTGGCCATAGGAGGTTTTGGAACTTATCTCTCCATCGGCATTTACTTGCCGCATTGTTTGAGATAAATCAATGAATAAGTTATGCCGTAACAAGTATTGCAAATGTAAAGTTGCCATGCCGACCTTGTTTTTTTGCCCTTGCCCAATATAATTACCATATAAACCTGTACTATTTTGGGTTCTGTTTTTTAAGATGTCTCCTCCATAGTTATCTTCTTTCGTAGGGTCTGCGCCATACATTTGGTACATCATTGTTCCTCGAAGCGTCAACTTTGGCAAAGGCTGATAAGTCATCACTGCCAAAAGCTCTCTAAAGTTAGCTCCTCTTGGGTGGGTAAGTGGAATGCTGTAATTGGTATAAGACTGATAGTCAAACTTCTCTTGAAAAGTAAAGGGTCTCGCCTGGTTGTACTCCAACTGAAAATCAAGGTTATCTATACCGGCTACATCAATGTATTTATATCCTAACTGGACACCATGTTTGTTTCTACTGGAACCACTTTCGGTAATATGAAAAAACTCATCAAAGACAAATTCATCAAGGACAAACTGCCCATAAAATTGCATTCCACTACCAACATTCCATTTCATATCTGTTCCGAGCATTACTTTATCCGGAGTGCCTAATTGGTGCTCTACCCACCGATAAAAAATCAAGGGATTGAAATAATTCCAGTTTGCTTTATCCGCCATTACTGATTCAAACACTCCCAGGTTAAACCTTTTTCCTAAATTAACCCCTAACCTGTGGAAAGAAAACCACTTTTGTGGGTACCGCCCATCTGTAGGCACTCCCCTGGATGTGATGATATCGGCCGTCATTTGCCCCCATAAATTAGTGAAATTGACCTTCCCTATCTTTGTGTTGACTTTCACAAACACAAAGGGATTCGAAAAATCTGACAATATAAAAGACCTAAGGCCTTCTCCAATAAAATGGCTGTCATGCCCCATTTGAATGTTTACATGTCTTGTGGCAGAAAAAGTAATATGGCCCCGTGCGGAGAAGAAACTATAGCCCCTGTCACCATACCTTTTCCAAAAGCCTTGCCCCGGAATGGCCCCATGACTTCCCACATAATCGTTTACCCAAGAGGGGAACAGCAAGTCGGTAGTAGCCAGCATGGTGTAAAAACCGATTTTATTGTCAATACTCCCATGTATTGCCAATCCTCGGGTATTTCGAAAAGGCATCTGATCACTGTCGATTTCAGCTCCCCCTTGTAAATACAGGACAGGATTTAAGTGTACATCAAAATCTTTATTCTTGTAACCATAAAAATCTGAAGGCCTATTATAAATGTGTTTACCTAAGGAAAGTTTAGAAAGAGCCATAGTATCAGAGGCATACTCCCAATTATCTTGCAATAAATAATTAAGGTTAAACTCATCCTTACTGCTTAGGGGGCCGGCCGTTTGTTTGTATTTCTCGAGAAACTGGACCACCTCATCTCTTCTGTAAGGCTTGCTCCCTGTATGGAAAAATTCATTAAAAGCTCCATTTTTTATTTCGTACCTTTCCAAAAGAGAATAGTAATCCCTATTGAACGGCAAATATGGACTTTGTGACAAAACATCTGAGACAAAGGAACCTGTAAACATAAAAAAAAGAAAAAAGTACTTCATAAAAACTTAAGTTTACACTGAATAACCAGTATTGTGGATAAAAAATCACATTTTAGATTTTACTGAAAACTAGCCTATTGACTGAATTGGCCATTTATGATATAAAATTAGCGAAGTATTTTATATTTGAAAGGGAATGTTTTGGAGAAAATTATAAAAAGGGGTAAATTTGTGCCTCAATTTGAAGAAGAAAAAAAATAATAGTTTATACAATGAAAAAAGAAATCCATCCAAATTACAGAGAAGTAGTTTTCTTAGACACTTCTAGTGATTATAAGTTCATCACCAAGTCTACCATTGAAACAAATGACACCATTACTTGGGAAAATGGCGAGGATTACCCATTGGTAAAGGTAGAGGTTAGCTCTGCGTCTCACCCTTTCTATACCGGTAAGAAAATGCTTTTGGATACTGCTGGTAGAGTTGAGAAATTTAATAGGAGATATAAGAAAAAGTAAGTTTTTCATATTATTCTTTGAGATAAAGTCTATCAGAAGCATAATTCTGGTAGACTTTTTTATTTTTGTAATATGGACCATATCGTTTTATTTGATGACCCCAAGAGTAGAGGGAACTTGTTGCCATTTACGTTTACCCGCCCTATTGCCGAAATAAGGATAGGCATTTTTAAAATCAGTGAAAAGTGGCAAAACGCACTTCACGCCAAAGACCTGGGTTTTTTGACACAAAATTACTTACAAGGAAAATACCCCCCATTAAGCCATAAGGCCCTCTATATTAATGGCGCTTTATGTCCAGATGAGGACCTTATAAGCACCATTGACTCGCTCAATGAAAACGAAGCTCTTTGGCACCAAGACACTTTATTGGCTGCATTTTTTGACAAACCTGAGGACTTTCACAACGACCATTTACCTACTAAAAAGAGAATTGAATTTGAGGGTGATATTAGGTTACTTAGCAGAAACTGGCAGATTTTTCTATGGAATGGAGATGAAATAAAAAAGGATTTCACCCTTATAAGCAAACGTAGGGTTTCTTGGGGTACAGACGACCCCCACACACATATGTACAATGAACCCAATATCTTTATCGAAAAGGGGGCTAAAGTGCGTGCGGCAATTTTAAATGCTACGAATGGGCCCATTTATATTGGTAAAAACACAGAAGTATCTGAGGGATCCGTGATTAGAGGTCCATTTGCCTTATGTGATGGTGCCATTCTAAGTATGGGATCCAAAATCCGTGAAAACACCACCGTTGGCCCTAATTGCAAAGTCGGTGGAGAAGTTTCCAATACCGTTTTTTTTGGTCATAGCAACAAATCACACGATGGCTATATTGGCAATAGCGTAGTAGGTGAATGGTGCAACTTCGGTGCTAATACTGTGGTCTCCAATATGAAGAATAATCTAATGCCTGTCAAGGTTTGGGATTATACCAAAGGTGGGTATGGAGATACTGGCTTACAATTTTGTGGATCAATGGTAGCTGACCACACCAAACTTGGCATAGGAACCACACTCAACACAGGCACTGTAATAGGCGTTGGATCAAACGTATTTGGGGAGGGCTTTCCCAGAAAATTTGTTAGCTCCTTTGCATGGGGTGGTGGTTCTGCAGGTTTTAGTACTTTTAAGCTTATGAAATTTGAAGCAACTGCTCAAAAGGTTATGGAATTAAAGGGCAAAGAGTTTGATGAAAATGAAAGAGCTATATTGCAAAAAGTATTTGAAATAACCAGGCCTTACCGTATTTGGGACAAAGAATTATAAATAAAAAAACATGCTTTTTTCATCAATTCCGGGGCTTGAAGAAACAAAAGTCAAGCTTATCAATGCCATTAAAAATGATCACCTGGCTCATGCATTATTATTCCATGGAAAAGAAGGGAGCCCTAGTATGCCATTGGTCTTGGCCATGGCTACTTATATAAATTGTGCCAATCCGGGCCCTGATGATGCTTGTGGGAAATGCCCTTCTTGTATTAAAATGGGGAAACTGGTGCATCCTGACTTAAATTTTGCAATGCCTCTTCCTGCAGCGAAGAAAAAAGATGAGGAAGAAACCACAGACCTTCTTTCTTCCTGGAGAGATTTTGTATTGAAAAACCCTTATGGCAACCTGCAGGATTGGAATTATCATTTGGCAATCAACAAACCATTAAGCATCACAAAAGGAGCTGCCAAGCAGATCGTTAAAACGCTCTCTTTGAAATCTTTTGAAGGGGGGTATAAAATGATGCTTATTTGGGCACCGGAAACCATGCATGTAGCTGCAGCCAATGCACTCCTAAAGGTTTTAGAAGAGCCTCCGGAAAAAACACTCTTCCTTATGATTACTCAGCAGCCGGAAAGCCTATTGACAACCATTCTTTCGCGAACGCAAAAGGTTCATGTGAGGAATTTTACAGACAATGAAATACAAGGCTACCTTGTTGAGAATGGCCTGGCAACAGCAGTTGCTGCCCAACAAATTGCCCCTCTTGCAGATGGAAACTTAAGAGAAGCCATGCTGCTATCCCAAAACACCGAAGACAAAAACACCATGATTTTCAGAGACTGGCTAAGGGACTGCTATTCGGTTAAGATTCAAGAACTAGTTAATTTTTCAGAACAAATCACTAGGTTCTCAAAAGAAGGCCAAAGATCTTTATTGTTAACCGGAATTAATGTAATCAGAGAGTCTTTATTAAATAAAGCCCAGTTAGCTGAGTTAATGCGAACAACTGATGAGGACAGAGAATTCATTATCAAATTCAGCAATTCTGTTTTAAATGAGGAAAAGCTAACCAAAATCTACACAGCTTTAAATGAAGCCCATTACCACATAGAAAGAAATGTGAACCCTAAAATATTATTTTTGGATTTAGGGTTTAACTTGGCGCGTATAATCAAAGCTGCCTGATGCAATAATTGCGCATCCAGCATGACTATTGTTCAAGTAAAGCTTAACTTTGAGTCATGGAAAAAACAATTATCGGAAGGAAAGAAAAAATCGACCTCCCTGAATGGAATATAACAGCAATCAATGCAAAAATTGATACCGGAGCCTACAATTGTTCTATTCATGTCACCTCTGTGAAAGAGGTACTTAAAGACAATAGGAAAGAACTGGAGGTAATTCTTTTGGATCCTGAAGACGATAGGTATACCGGAAAAACAATTAACATTGACAACTACAAAATAAAAAAGGTGAAAAACTCCTTTGGCCAAATTGAAAAGCGTTTTTTAATCAAAACCATGATGACACTTGGAGATCAACAGTTCAAGGCAGGTTTTACGCTTTCTGACAGAGGCAAAATGAAAAACAATGTATTATTAGGCCGCAAAATATTGGCAGGCAGATTTTTGGTAGATGTTGAAAAGGTAAACCTTACAAAAGCAGAATGAAAATAGCGGTATTATCTCGAAATCCACAATTGTACTCCACCAGAAGGCTCGTTCAAGCCATTCAGGAGGCCAACCATGAAGCTTTGGTCATCGATCATTCTGCTTGTGACTTAGTCATTGAACAAAAAGGTCCACACATTATCTATAAAGGAGAAAAGCTCAATGGAATTGATGCGATTATCCCAAGAATAGGAGCCTCAGTCACTTTTTATGGGACTGCCGTAGTCAGACAGTTTGAACTGATGGGTGTTTTTTCTGTGGTAGCCTCTCAGGCAATTGTTCGCAGCAGAGATAAATTGAGGTCCTTGCAGATTCTTTCACGAGAAGGTTTGGGCATGCCGAAAACGGCATTCACTAATTTTTCAAAAGGTGGAGAAAAGCAAATTGTGGAAATGGTTGGCGGTGCCCCATTAATCATCAAGTTACTGGAAGGCACCCAAGGTTTAGGTGTGGTTTTAGCAGAGACAAGAAAAGCCGGACAATCCGTAATTGAGGCCTTTCATGGGCTAAAAGCGCGAATAATCGTTCAAGAATTTATAAAAGAAGCCAAAGGGGCAGATATCCGGGCATTTGTTGTGAACAACAAAGTAGTTGGCGCAATGAAAAGGCAAGGGGCAGAGGGAGAGTTTCGCTCCAACCTGCATAGAGGAGGAAAAGCTGAGGTGATCAAACTATCGAGGGCTGAAAAGTCCGCTGCATTAAATGCGGCCAAGGCTTTGGGACTTTCGGTTGCCGGAGTGGATCTATTACAATCAGACAGGGGTCCTCTGATTTTAGAGGTTAATAGCTCACCCGGGCTGGAAGGTATAGAAAAGGCCACCGGATTGGACATTGCAGGAAATATTGTCTCATTTATAGAAAGTGGCGTTCAAAAAAAACAAGTAAGAAGGAAATCGGATTCGTAATGAAATCAATTAAAATAGGAACAAGAGGAAGTAAATTGGCTTTATACCAAGCTTATTATGTAGCGGATTTATTGAACAAGAATGGTTTGAGCACTACCATCGTAACAATAGAAACCAAAGGAGACAAGGTATTGGATGTTTCCATTTCAAAAATTGGTAGCAAAGGTGTCTTTACAGAAGAGTTGGAAGCCAAATTAGCGGCCGGAGAAATTGACATCGCCGTGCACAGCGCAAAAGATCTTCCTTCACGTTTACCTGAAGGGTTCGAAACAATTGCCTTTACTGAAAGAGAAAAGGTAAATGACGTCATCATCAGCCACAAGGATGATTTCCCTGACCTAAATGACAGGAGTAAGCCTTTAGTATTGGGAACCTCAGCAACCAGGAGGGTGGCAACATTAAAATATTTTTACCCACATATTAAAACCGTCGATGTAAGAGGCAACCTACAAACAAGGGTAAGCAAAATGGAAGGAGGGCTTTGTGATGGTTTGCTTTTGGCCTATGCAGGTGTTCACCGAATGGGTTACGACAAACTGATCAAAAAAGAATTACCCCTAACAGAATTTATCCCTGCAGTAGGTCAAGGTAGTATAGGAGTGGAAATCCATAAAGGCATGGACCATGAGCTAAAAACGCTTATAAAATCTGCTATTAACCATCCCGAATCCGCGGCATGTTTAGAAGCGGAAAGAAGTTTTTTAAGCGTTTTAGAAGGGGGTTGTAGTATTCCGGCCTTTGCCCTTGCCCGTTGGGAAGAGGATCAATTAATACTTGAAGGAGGACTCATGCAAATTGATGGTAAAGAAAGACTCTTTGCCTCCCATAGTGGAACCGGAGAGGAAGCTGGTTTATTAGGCAAAAAGCTTGCTGAAGCTATTAAATCTCAAGGAGGAGACCTACTATTAAAAGAAATTAAGAAAAGACTAAATGGCTAGGATTTCATTATTAAGAAGAATTGCAGGAATTTTAATTGTCCTATCGTTAACCTCCTGTGCGAGTGAGAAAGACTATCTCATTACGATCGATACAGCATATGGAAAAATGTACGCCATACTCTACGATGAAACACCTGCTCATAAGGAGAACTTTATATCACTGGCAGAAGCAGGGAGGTACGATTCCACCACTTTTTACAGAATCATTGAAGACTTTATGATTCAAGGTGGGGATGTTTTTAACAAAGAAAACATGGAACAGAAAGTTTGGTACACCCTACCTTCCGAATTTAATGAAAATTTGATCCATGAAAAGGGCAGTATAGCTGCCGCTCGGCAAGGCGATCAAATTAACCCCGAAATGAGATCCAGTGGCTGTCAGTTCTATATTGTAGAAGGAAAGGTTTATGAGGAACCTGAATTGACTACAGATTTGAGGAAACTTCAGAAAGCTTTTACTCAATATCTTCAACTAGAAACCAATTTAGAACTTAGAGAAAAATACGCCGATCTATACCAAAAAGGAGAATACGACAGTATTAATTCATTAATGCTTTCCCATAAAGTAGTGTTGGAAAAATTTTTTAACTTAAATTTGGGATTGGACAAAAGAAAAAATCAAGTCGAAGCCTATACTACAGTGGGAGGTACACCGCATTTGGATGACACCTATACTGTATTTGGTAAGGTAATTAAAGGTATTGATGTTCTGGATGAAATTGCTTCTTTGGAAACAGGGAGTAATGACTTACCAATTACACCAGTTTACATGAAAGTAAATGTTGAATTTATCTCAAAAAAGAAAATAGCAAAAGAATATGGATATCAATATCCTCAAAAGTAAAAAACCAAAAATACTGATTACAGGAGCGAATGGCTTGTTAGGGCAGAAAATCATAAAAGAAATACTTATTGAAGGAAAATATGAAGCCATAGCCACCGGTAGAGGTGATTGCCGCCTCCCCACTGAATGGGGTGGTTATGTATATGAAGAGATGGATATAACCAAACCACTGGAGGTTATGGCTATATTTAAAGCCTATAGTCCCCAATACGTTATCCACGCCGCTTCAATGACAGACGTAGACAGATGTGAAGTAAACAAACATACCTGTTTTGAACAAAACGTTACGGCAACCTTAAATATTATGAAAGGATGTGAAATGACCAAATCTCACCTCATATTCATATCTACTGATTTTATTTTTGATGGAAAAAATGGGCCATATGATGAGCAGGCTAAGCCAAATCCACTAAACTATTACGGCAAGACTAAAATCGAAACTGAAATTGAAGTTCAAAAATACACCCACAACTGGACAATTGTAAGAACCAATTTGGTTTATGGAATTGCCCACGACATGTCTCGCTCTAATATTGTTTTGTGGGTAAAAAAAGGTTTGGAACAGAACAAAGAACTTAGCCTAGTTGATGACCAATTTAGGACGCCCACCTTGGCAGAAGATTTAGCAAAGGGCTGCTTGCTTATCGTAGAAAAAAATGCGACTGGAATTTTTAATATTTCCGGTGATGAGTTACTTACTCCCTACGATATGGCCATGCTTACTGTCAATTTTTTTGAATTAGACCCAAAAGGAATTAAGAAAACCGACTCCAGCGTATTTTCTCAGGTAGCCAGTAGGCCTTTGAGGACAGGCTTAGATATTTCTAAGGCTAAAAATATTCTGGATTTCAAGCCTAAAACTTTTGAAGAAGGGATTGAAATTATGGCAAAACAAATTAAATTAGCTAATTATAAAATATAATTATTTTTTTATTTTGAAATCTAATCAACTCACCCAACAATATGCAAAAATCTAGTAAAACACCCTCTCGAGGACAATGGGGCTCTTCATTTGGTTTTATCATGGCTGCAGGTGGATCGGCAGTTGGACTAGGTAACATATGGAGATTCCCTTACATCACGGGTCAAAATGGAGGGGGCGCATTTGTCTTTGTCTATTTAATATGTGTTCTTTTAGTAGGATTACCTTTGCTTCTTAATGAGGTAGCCCTAGGAAGAAAATCCGGAAAAAACCCTGTGGGAGCAATCAAAGAAACCGGAGGAAGTAAATTTTGGCAATCCTCAGGTGTACTATGTGTGGTGGTATGCTTTGCTGTTCTCAGTTATTACTCTGTAATTGCAGGATGGACCATAGGATATATCTTTACTGAACTCATTAACATACCCATTGATTTTGAGGTGTTTATCCAAACCCCTCTCTATGTCATCCCTCTTTGCATGTTGTTTATACTCATGACCATCCTTGTGGTTTTGGGTGGCATTTCCGGAGGTATTGAAAAAGCCGCAAAGTTTTTAATGCCTCTTTTATTTATTATAATCATTCTTATCGCAGCAAGGGCTGTGACTTTACCCGGAGCAGGAAAGGGAATTGAGTATTACCTATCCCCAGATTTCAGTAAAATCAACGGCAAAGTAATATTATCGGCGCTTGGGCAGGCATTTTTTAGCTTGTCCGTAGGTTGGGGATTAATGATTACATTTGGTTCATACCTACCCAAGGACAACAATATCATCAAGTCTTCTGCTTGGATTGCAGGCATGGACAGCACTGTCGCCCTTATGGGAGGCTTAATGATATTTCCAGCTCTTTTTGCTTTATTGCCTGGGGTTAGTCCAGATGAAGGCCCAGCATTGGTCTTTAATGTACTCCCAAGAGTTTTTGACCAAATTGAACCGTTTGGAAATATTATAGGCGGAATGTTTTTCTTGCTTTTATTAGTGGCGGCTTTGACCTCAAGTATATCCATGCTAGAGGTACCTGTAGCTTATTTTATTGATGAAAGGAAATGGTCACGTAAAAAGGCAGCTTGGACATTAGGAGTTTCAGCCATGTTTTTAAGTATCCCTTCCTCTTTATCTGCGGTCAAAGGAAATTTTTTCAATGTCATGCACTTTAGTTTCTTTGGTAGAGACATTATGGGCTTTTTTGATCTTATGGACTTCTTCTTTGGAACCTTGGCCATTGTAATCATCTGCTTGATGTTAAGTCTTTACACCGGTTGGATAAAAAACATTAAAGCATTTGCTGCAGAACTTACTTTGGGTACAACTTCGTTTGAGGGACTTCCCCGATTGGCATGGATGTTTTTTATCAGGT
This sequence comes from Cyclobacterium sediminis, assembly GCF_054781075.1. NCBI lineage: Bacteria > Pseudomonadati > Bacteroidota > Cytophagia > Cytophagales > Cyclobacteriaceae > Cyclobacterium > Cyclobacterium sediminis. The sequence goes on from NZ_BAAGVC010000003.1 coordinate 763,510, forward strand.
GGGTATGTCCCATTGTGATCATATTGGTAATACTCAATATGGTAGGAGTCTTTGGGGAACCAGGAAGCGGTGGATAATTAAAAGTAGTCTTAAGTTGCGGATCCCAAGGAAACAAAGGGTGCTTTCAAAGCATTAACAATTGGTAACCTTATATAAATAGATCTCAAAAAAAAAAAGGCAACCGTTCTGGTTGCCTTTTTTATTTGTATATTAATAAGCTATCTACCAGGTTCTTGGCAGGTCTTTATTACTGTCTTCTATTCCTGAGGAAGAAGTATCTGTATAGGTCCTCACTTGAGGTTTTGCTATTGGTTTCACAGGTACCTCTTTTTTCTTTTCAGCTTTTTCATCCAACATTGAGTAGAGCTCTTCTCTGCTTACCGAATTAATTTTGCTGGACTTAGAAGCTTCTTCTACCTCCTTTGGATCAACCACCTGCACACCACTATTGATCTGGGCTCCTTTATGAATATGAATAGAGCTGGTTGTGATATTTCCAGACACTTTGGCATTGGAATAAATGGTTGTATCACCATTGATGTAAAGATCTCCCACTACCTCTCCGTTAATACTTATTTCCTCTGCAATGATATCTCCGGTTATGGAGGCTTTTTCTCCAACCACCACTTTTTTATCTGTGCGAATACTACCTACCAGTATACCATCTGCTCTGATATCACTTTTGGAAATAATATCACCTGTAAGTTCGAATCCCATGGAAAGGACTGTTACTTTACCTACATTGGCTTCTTTATTCTGTTGCTTGTTGGATCCAAATTTCATATTATCATTCTCCTTTTTCTTGTTTAAAAGTAGTTAATATCGTGGAACTATTCCCTAAATCAAGACCTACTGCTTTGTCTTTTGCACCTGCATTAATGGCCAAGCTATTGAAACAATAACCTATAGATGCCATTTGCTCAGGGGACTCAGGCACATGCACATTTAACAAACCATCAAACTCAGCCTTAAATAAATCGACGAGTTCACTATAATTGGCTCCACCCCCGGCAAGGTATATGTCTGCAGATTTTGCAAAATCACTATCAGAAAAAGCTTTTCTAAGAGAAGGGGAAATTACATCGTTGTAATATTGCTCAATTACTTGTTTCCTTAATTCCTTTAAATCTAAACGCTTTCTGTTTAGAATTATTGAACCTTCACTAAAATATTGGTCTATTTGATGTTCTGTTTTTAAATCTAAATAATTGTCTTTCTGAAGCTCTCGAGTAATAAGGTTGATGGCATACCTTAGACCAAAAGTAGAAACACTTGACCTTTGAACCAATCCACCTTCCGTACTCAAAATAGCTTCCATGGTACCATATCCCAAACTGATCATGAAAAAGTTTTTGGGGGCATCACTGTAAAGTTGTCTAACAGCCATACTACACCCTACAACCTCAGGGATAACAGCTACTCTGTCCACTTCAACAGCCATTTTTTTCTTGCCGCCGCCACCAAAAGTCTGAGTGTCGTATTCTATTATATGTTCATTTTCTAACAACCTGTAGGCATTTTCTTTAAACACCTGAAATGTTGAAAAAGGAAAACCTGTAGTCACAGTAATAGGACTCCCCAACTTCTGAGAGGCCAATAACAATCCTGCTTTCAAAAAGATCCTGTAGTCATTTTCATCAGGCGAACTGTTAATATTTCTATGAGGAGATGTTCCTTCGGATAAAGCCAAATCCCCAACTAAATAACCAATATTATCGTGATATATTTTAAGTCCTGAAACTAAATCTCTCGCTACATTTCTAAGTTCAAGATTGCTACTTTCCAATACACTTGGGTACTTTATTACTTCTATCATGGAAATTATTTTTATCCTTTTTTAAAACGGTTATCCTTTATTTTCAATGCTAACAAACTCAATACTCAAAGGCCATACCAATTATCTTCTTAAAAATCACGTTAAAACTCCAAGTGCTTTATTTAGATAAAAGGATATATTTATCAAACCTTGTCTTTAAAGACAAATTAAAGGAACCTTAGCGAAATAACAAGCTAGTTCCTTAAGTTTATGTTCATTTTTTTTGTAAAAGGTTGAAAAATGAAGATTTTCTCACAAAGTATTTTTTTTTAACAGTGTAGAAGGCTAGTTTTACGTTTACCGTCTGAATTTCATTAGATTTGTTATTCAACCAAATCATAGATCATATGAGACGGATGTCAATAATCTTCTTCTTGACCCAAATTTTAACTATTGCTACGCTTTCAGCTCAGGAGTTTTCCATAGGCCCAAAAATTGGAGTCTCTCAAGGAAATATTTCAGTCAATGGAAACACATTTAGTACAAGTAATGACAAATTGGGATACCATGCAGGGCTATTTGCGCGACTTGGCGGAAATCATATCTTTATTCAACCTGAAGTGCTCTATACCAATACAGGCGGCGAATTTAAAAGCACTCAAGGAAGCAGCACAGTGAGTTATACGGCTCAATTCGACAAAATCGATGTGCCGATTATGGCCGGATTTAAAATTGCAAATTTCTTTAGGCTGCAAGCTGGCCCTACCCTTGCATTTATTCTGGATAGCGACCTGAGTTCCACTGCCACTACCACCGCAGCCCCAGACTACAACAAAGCCACCATCGCCTATCAGGCAGGCTTGGGGCTTGACCTTGCCAATCTAATCATAGATTTTAAATATGAAGGAGCCCTGGGTAAATTGGGAGAATCCTATGTAGGTTTTCCGACCGATCAGCGGCAAAACCAACTCATGCTATCCCTCGGTATACGCTTGTTCTAAAAAACTTCCGGTGTTATTGCTTTCCCAAACTATCTAAGGATTTACGGTCCTTTTTTGAGGACTTTTTGTAGTCACTTGGGGTTTGCCCGGTTATTTTCTTGAATTGAGCAGAAAAATATTGAACGCTACCATACCCGAGCTTCCAGGCAATCTGACTAATATTAAACATTTCTAGGCTAAGCCACTCCTTGGCTTTCTCAATCTTTAGGTCAATAAAATATTGTTCTATTGTTTTACCCTGAGAATTACTAAACAATTGACTTAGCCGGCTATAGTCAACATTAATCTTCTCCGAAAGTAAAACGGAAATTGGTACATTTAATTCCAAAGATTCATTCTCAAAAAGCTGAATCAAAGAAAATTTAACTGTCTCCACCCATACCAATTCCCTGCTTTTCGCTATAGAGAAGCCTAGTTCCAAAAGTTTTTTTTCGAATTGCTTGATCCGACTTGGCGGAAATTCCTGTGTAAACTCTACCGCACCCAGTCTAACCTGACTATAGGAAACTTCCATATCATTTAGCACTGCCTCCACAGCCATGATACACCTAGGACAAACCATATTTGTAATCGGAATTGTAACCATCCCACTACAACAATTCTTTGACCTAATAAATTTCAAAAGAATAAATGTCCTGAAATTTATTCAACAATTACTTATGTCCCCTATTAAAAAGGTACAAATAAAAACCAACTTAGCTCTTAATCATAAGGACTATTAATATTAATTCATGGGTAGAAAGTCTAAAATAAAAAAGAGGCTGATAAATCAGCCTCTTTGAGATAGTTAGTGGTTAGTAATATTTTGTATTAATTTGCAAAGATGTATTTACCTACTCCGTTTCCTTCCACGATTCTTACGTGGATGTTTTTTAAAGATTCCAGGTTTGTAAATTTAAATTTCTTTCCGAAAGTCAAACCGGAGATGGCTTCCTCATGGATTAGACTTCCATTGTCATAAATTTCAAGTGTCTTTTCTTTACCATTCAAGTTGCTCATGGTAAGTGCCAATGTCTGACCATCAACCTCCATCATTTTGGCATAAAAAGTTTTCTCTTCTTTTTGGTCTCCTAAAACAATGTCAAAACCGGACAATTTTCCATCTTTGCCATTAAAAACTTCGATTTGGTACTTTCCAATATCAAGTTTGTTAAGGTTGTAGTTTTTGTAAAAAACTTTTTCTGCTTCAATCACATCCCTGAAGATAATTCTGTTTGACTTATCTTTAATAGCAACGGTCACCTTTCCTTCAGGAATTTCCATGTATTTTAATTGAAACTTATTATCCCCTACTTTTTCAAGGGTGACAATTGGATTCTCAACAGGTGCAGTAGCAAACACTGATGACGTAATTGTGAAAGCGAGAATTGTTGCAATAATTAATCTCATGATCGTAAATTTTTAAAGGTATGTTAACTTTAAAAACCTCTGCTAGGAACTTCCTAACATTTCTTTTTTGAGGCTAATTACTTTGGGCAGGTAATTGAGCTAGAAATTACAATCGATAATCTACGGAAGGCTATATTTATCTAAACATCAGTTTCGGATACTACTTCAGCCCCTGGCCGGCAGTATTTGCTTTTTGCATTTAATTCAACTGAGCTAAATTGTTTTATCCTTCTTTTGATCCCTTTTGTTTTTCCTATGTTTATGACTTACGTAAGTATGACACAAATGTAATTGAGCAATTGATAGATTGCAAATATTTCAATAAAAATATACAATGATTAACTTATACATAACAAAAACTTAAAATATTATGTATTTATAAATTTTATAAAATCTAAAAACAAAGCCATACTATGAAGCATCAGGTATGATTTCAACCATATTTTACCCAAAAATCAAAATTTAATTTTTTTTAATTATTTTTTACACCGATAAAACCGTTTTTAACAGACTTTTCAAATTATGAGGTTATTTTTTACACCTATTATTTAATTTTTAACCGATAAAACACATTATACTCCCGTTCCACCTCGGGGTTTATATTATCATTTACATAAATTTCACCTGATTCTGAGGTATAATCCAACATACCGGGAACAGACAACCCTTCCACCACGCCTATTTGCTTGCCATCCTCAATTACCAGATAAAAAGTCTTCACAAATTTCTTTTTCGCTTCTTGGAACTCCGGCAACTCATCAACCCTCATCGGTGATTTAGCCATTAAACTTTTTAAAATATCTTCGGGAATTCTGGTTTTAAACTCAACAATAATCTTGTCCCCAACAAACCAAAGTCCTGTAAACCGAGGGTAAGAAGAAGTATATTCTTCTTCTTCAGCGATTTCAGGAATTATCTGAGGCCTATACTTATGCCTAAGGGTTACCTCATGTAAAAGAACAGGTTCATTTCCGGAAAAATCATAAATAAACAGTTGATTACTCACTTTAGGGAGTACGGCCATCAGATGCTTGCTTCTATGATAAGCAATGAATGGGGCTGAATTCCCTACATACTTTCGCTCTATCCTTGGTTCCCATGTTGCAGGATAGGCATTCATCTGCTTGAGAAATTGGTCCTTTACCCTGTACGTAAAGATCGTTTTTACAGAATCGTAATAAATAGGCTTGTCCCGGTTCTCCTTAGGTAAGGAATTTAGATCAAATAAATTACCCTCAATCCCAAAAAGAATTTCTTCTCCATCTTTTATCAATCCCCTAAAAAAGGTTTGGTAAAAACTTATGGTCATACTATAAAGCCCTAAGTTTATGGACTCCATCACTTTTGCTTTTTTGCCTTCTAGGTCATACAGCTGATACCTGTATAATAGATCTTTAGCTACCCACTTACCTTCTCCCAAAAAACTGTAACCAAAAGCCCCATTGAATCCAATTCCATTTGGACTTTCATTTAGTAAATCGTAGGCCTTAATGACTTTACCATTCTTATTCACGAAATATGGATTTCTACTATTTCTCCCTCTCATTAAAAATGCTTCACCCAATAATTGTTGATCATCAATAACTAAGGGTTCTAGAACATCTACTACAACACTGTCCACTAAAACAAAGGCCATCTTACGCTCCGGGTCTTGCCCTTGGTCTTTGTTTTCAGAGGAACAACTAAACAGGATAAATGCAGAAACTAAGCAATGGCGGAAATGTATCATTTGTGATCGTTTGGGTTTAAATTCTTATCAGTAGCCCCCTGAAATACTCATTGAACTCAGTAATTTCAAATCAGAATAATATCTACTATATAGTAATAACGATAAACAGATAGAGGCATAACAATAAAAAGTAAAATTCCACCTGATCTGGAGCGATTAGCTTCTTTTAAATACCCTTCTTCCATAAAAATACAGGCAAGGCTAAAAATACGCCTACCATGCTAAACACCAAGCCTCCAATAGTCCCTATGGCCAGCGAAAACCAAAAAATCTCTCCCTGCCCTTCCATTACAAAAGGTATTAACCCAAAACATGTTGAAAGTACGGTTAATAAAATCGGAGTTGCCTTCCCCCCCACGGCTTTCAAAACATTCCGGTTGTAGTTGCCTTTTCTTCGATTATTGAGATCGTTTACTATAAATATGGCTGCATTTACTGCCAAACCTCCTAACATAACAAAAGCTGCATAGCCTCCTTGATCAAAATAGAAGTCGAACAGTGAGAAAATTAGAAATAGGCCAATAAAAGAAATGGGGATTATAAAAATAATGTACAATGGCTGTTTAAAGTTCTCAAATAGAATAGAACAAATAAAGAAAATACCCACAATTAACACCAGCAACAAACTGTACTGCCTTTTGGCTTGGTTCCAACTCCAGTTATAAGATTGCCTGCTAACCGAATAACCGATAGGCATGGAAGCTTTCATTTCTTCAATCACCTCATCCAGGTATTCTCCCCCAAACTTTGCTGAGCCCATATAATCAAATGAAACCAACCTAATGTATTGCCTATCCTCTTTGTGTAAAGCATTGGTAGTGCTTTCTTTGGTCAAAGCACCAAAACCTGAAACTTTAAAAATTTTATTTTCACTGGATATTAAACTACTCCTTTCCAGATCAAACTTTGAAAATCGATCAGAATTTTTCTCTTTAACAACAACTCCAAATTTATCATTATCAAGCTCCAAAATTAGGGATGGTTGTTCATGTTGCGACAAATCATTAAGTGCAGTAACCACTTCATATTGGTTGGCACCTGCCATGGCCAGTCTTTGCTGGTCAAACCTTAAAACATATTCCTCAGTCTTCTTGTCATAATAATTTCGTCGCTCGTTGGTATTCACTTCTTGAATTCTGCGGTGTGCCAACAATTTTTCCGCCAAGATTTCGGATTGATTTTCTAGCTCTGCATAGTTATACCCTCTCATTTCTGCTCTAAAGGAAGGAATCCCCTCACCTCCCGGCCCTGTTGAAAATCCCTGGCCAACGCCATAGATACCCCAACGTACACCACTCCAATCTGTAGATTTCATGGCAAGTTTTCCCTTCAATCTATATGGCAGTGCAGAAGTTTCATGCTCCTCTTTGAAGGTAATCTCTATGCGCGCGTTTTGACCAGAACTTACTGTAGTCACAAATTTATCTACACCTTCCACCCCTTTCAGAAATACCTCAAACTCCTTTATGATAAAATTCATTTGTTCCAGGGTATTCCCAAAAGGCAAGGAAGCATTTACATACAATCTCGTTCTTTCTGCTTCTCTGTATGATGACTTTTCAAATACACCTCGAACAAACATCCTAAAAGAGCCTCCCAGTGACTTGTCTATATAAGGCCTGATCTCCTCTTGGTAAAAACTATTCCCTACAGTCTTGTTGTACCACTCTTGTCCTTCCCAGCTTGAAGGAAGATAAAATACTGGTAGCCCAAACAATAAAACAAGGAGGACAATAAAGGTTTTTCTAAACCTTGCTGTAAACCCAATAATTTGCTGAAACTTGGAAAAAGCTACTACCCTTTTTCTCAACTGATTTATGGTGAGTCTTTTCGCAGACTTCTGCTTTTCTCCAAAAAGCAAATCGTACATGGCAGGAGTAAAAAGCAAAGCCACCAATAGTGAAACTCCAAGCATAACAGCAACAACCACCGAAAACTCTCCTAGATTTCTCCTATCGTCTTCAGGTAATAAAAAGACCATTAATAAGGCCACAATTGTAGTTAATGAAGCAGCCAGCAAGGCTAAAAACACTTTTCTGTTTTTGTGCTTGTGCAAGTGATCAATCATGATGATGGCATTGTCTACAATCAGACCAAATGAAATCGTCAAGCCTGCCAGTGAATACATGTGAATATTCACTTTTAATAAGTAAAGAATAATCACAGTTAAACTAACATTGACAATTATTCCTAAAAACAGAGTAATCAGGTATTTTACATTTCTATTGATTAAGAAAATAAATATCACCAAAATCAAAATCGATAATCCTGACCGCTTATAGATCTTGTTGAGTTCCTTATCCAAAAAGGAAGTGTCGTCAAATTCAAGCCTTACATCAAACCCTTCCGGAAGGTTTACTTTTGAGGCGGTCACTATTTCCTTTATTCTTTGGGCCAGCAAGACCTTGTTTACACCATCCCTATTAGTTATGGTAAGGTTTACCGAGTTATTACCATTGATCCTGTAAAAGCTCCGAGGCGCTGACTCTTCCAGGGTAAGTGTGGCCACATCCTTCAAGTAAATTGCTTTCCCTTCTACCCTTCCCAATAAAAGGTTTTCCAATGCCCTTTTATTTGTAATGGATCGATCGATTTCCATAAACATGGACTCTCCTGACACATTCATGGCCAAGCCCGGATAACTTCGTCCAAAAGCATTTCTAATCCTATTCTCCAAAGTAGCCCTTGAAAATTTTAAGGCCTGCAATTTTTGTATGTCATATACCACATAAAGGTACAGATCATTGGCTCCTCGTATCTCAATTGTTTCAATCTCCTCAATTTCATTAAGTGCTGTCACCAACACATCTTCTGCTATTTTTTTTATTTCAAAAGAAGCAAAGGGGCCATTAATACTATAGGTTATTACCGGCTTTTTCTCTTGAATACTTCTTTGAGACGATTGGGTTACATTGGGGTAGCTGACCTTGCTGTCAAGGGACGGGTAAACTTGCCTGATCAAAGCGGCTACCTCAAACTTCTTATATTCCATATCCGTATGCTTGTCAAACCGCAACTGGATATTGCCGTTATCATAATTGGATGTGGATGTGGTTTTTTTAAGTTCAGAAAGCTGGGTAAAAGCTCCTTCCAAAGGAGATGTTGCAAGTTTTTCAACCGTTTCCGGGGAAGCATTGTTGACAGCAAAGCTAATATTCAGTACAGGCTCTTTTTCCGGAGGATTTAAGTCCACAGATAATTTTGGGATCAATGCAATCCCAATAATCGAGGCAACAAAAAAGATGATTACTAATCGAAAAGGTGTCATTTATCTCCCTTATGTAAAGTTCCTAATATTAAACTTGTGCCATTTATTCCTAATTGCTGCAATCTTATAGAAATATATCGTAACCTTCTATTTCAGGCTATTAAATATTCCTACAGGTAAAAAGACATACAGCCTTATACTTAAATCAACCTTTAATAGGCAAATCCAAAACTACTTCAGCATCGTGAACCGTACCCAAACCTACAAAGTCATTAAGGCTTATTCTATTAAAACTAAAAAAATAATTTCAAAATCAAAAATATTAGCTCATTAATAAAACTAAAAGCTATAATTGGTAAGCATTCAGGAGCTAAGGTCTACCCCCTTACATCCTTTTTTTTGAAAAAATATTGATCCAGGTTTATTATTAAAAATACCAAACTTACTGATCCCTCATCAAAAAAAAGGCAATTATTCCAAACGAATAATTGCCTTTTATACAAAACGAAAACAGATAATTATTAGCTATTATTTGGCATAATTCACTGATCTCATTTCTCTAATTACAGTTATTTTAATCTGCCCCGGGTACTGCATTTCTTTTTCAATTTTTTGAGATATTTCAAAAGACAAATTACCTGCTGTATTGTCGTTCACATTGTCGGCATCCACCAACACTCTCAATTCCCTTCCAGCTTGCATGGCAAAGCATTTGTTGACTCCTTCAAAACTCAAGGCCAAATCTTCCAGGTCTTTAAGTCTTTTTATATAACTGTCCATGATTTCCCTACGGGCACCCGGACGTGATCCAGAGATGGCATCACATGCTTGAACAATTGGTGACAACATGGAAGTCATCTCAATCTCATCATGGTGAGCACCTATGGCATTGATGACTTCAGGATGCTCCTTGTGCTTTTTGGCCAGCTCCATACCTAGGATGGCATGTGGCAATTCTGCTTCTTCAGGGTATACTTTACCAATATCATGAAGTAAACCTGCCCTCTTAGCCAATTTGGCATTGAAGCCCATCTCGGCAGCCATGGTCGCACAAAGTTTAGCAACTTCTCTGGAGTGTTGCAATAAGTTTTGCCCATAAGAAGAACGGAAACGCATCCTTCCCACCATCTTAATCAGTTCAGGGTGTAGGCCATGAATCCCCAGGTCAATACAAGTTCTTTCTCCTATTTCAATGATTTCCTCATCGATGTTCTTCTCGGTTTTCGCCACCACTTCTTCAATTCTGGCAGGATGTATACGTCCATCCTGCACCAACCGATGGAGGGCCAACCTTGCAATTTCTCTTCTAACCGGGTCAAACCCTGAAATAATAATGGCTTCAGGTGTATCATCGACCACAATCTCCACGCCGGTGGCTGCTTCCAACGCCCTAATGTTCCGTCCTTCTCTTCCGATAATTTTACCTTTGACATCGTCACTCTCAATATTGAAGACAGACACACAGTTTTCTATGGCATGTTCAGTGGCCGTTCTTTGGATGGTATCCAAAACAATTTTCTTAGCCTGTTTGGTTGCACTAAGCTTGGCTTGATCCAAAATATCTTTAATGTGAGAAGAAGCCTTGGTGGCTGCCTCATCTTTAAGCATTTCTATCAATTGCTCTCTTGCCTCTTCTCTGGTAAGCAAGGCTACTTTTTCAAGGTCAGTAATTCTTTGGTGGGTTACCTTATCAAGTTCATCTTTTCGAATTTGAACGGCATGAAGCTGGGCATTGAGGTTTTCTTTTTTACTGTCTAATTCAGCTTCTTTGCGTTTTACATGCTCCATTTCCTTGGAAAGGATCTGTTCGCGCTGTTTGAGCTTATTTTCATTGGTTATTAGAATGTTCTTTTTCTTACCTACTTCTTCCTCAAAATCGGATTTTAGCTTAAGGTACTTTTCTTTGGCCTCAAGAATTTTATCTTTTTTAGTCCCTTCTGCTGTAATTTCAGCTTCTCGGATGAGACTTTTGGCTCTTTCCCGAGCCTCTTCCTCAATTTTCTTACTGTTATTTTTAATAAATAATCCTGCCAGGAGTCCCCCGATCAAAACGCCAATAGCGCCGGATATAATAATGTATATTGAAATTCCCATAGATATATTTGAGTTTATCTACCGGATAGAATGGGTAACTGCCTTGCTTGGGCAATAGAGACTAAAAAGAATCAAAGCAATGATTCAAGGTTTTTGTTGACATGTTGGAGTACCTGCTTTACCTGCTCGCTACCTTCCGTATGGTCTTCCTTAATTTCCAGGAACTCTACCATGCAATCGAAAGCAACCATTGCCAGCAAGTCCTGACGATCCTCCAGTCCAAATTCCTCTCTGTACTTTTTTATTTTATCGTTAATTAATTTACCCACCCGCCTGATTCTGGCTTCCTCATCGGTTTTCACTTTCATTGGGTATTCTCTATCCCCTATTTTAATTCGTATCGAAAGTGTATCCATATTATTCAGACAGGTAAGTAATAATTTTATCGATTTCTTTTATATAGTCATCAATTCTCCCCCTCAATTCAGCAGACGCTTTATTTTCTACCGGTATGTTTCTTACAATTTTACTAATTTTAATTTGATTTTTAAAATCTTCGAGTGCTTCTTCCTGATCAGAAAGTCTCTTTTGATAGACCAAAAGTTGATTTTTGAGGGCAGTATTTTCCTGTTCAAGTAATTTTACTTTATTTTCTACCTGTTCTGCCAGGTTGTCTAACCGCTGAAGCTCCTCGTAAACCTTCATATTATTTCCTTATCAAAGCACCGGCATTTTTCTCAAAAGTATGCATTAATTTGCTCATTGTCTTGTCTATCACCTTGTCTGTGAGGGTCTGCTGATTGTCCTGAAGATAAAAGCTCATCGCATAGGCCTTCTTGCCTTCATCCAACTTATCCCCTTTGTACATGTCAAACACATTGATTCTTTTCAATAATTTACCTCCTACTTTAGTGGCCATTTGTCTGATCTGATCAAAAGTAACTTCCTGATCGATTACAAGAGATAAATCTCTTCTAACTTCAGGAAATTTCGAAATTTCTTGAAATTTCCCTTGAGATTTAGCCAATTTGTTAAGCCTGTTCCAATCTAATTCAGCAAAATAAACGGCTTGTTTCACATCTGCCAATTTGCAAATATCCGAAGACAAAAGACCTATTGTGCCTATGAACTGCTTGTTGACTTTTAAGGTTAAGCCAAAAGAAAAGGGGCTGGATTCTATGACATTTACTTCGGGCTGTGGAATGTTTAGTTTTGTTAACAATCCTTCAACCACAGCATACAAATCTGTAAATGCAACAGGCTTTACCGCCTGCATCCAGTTTTCATGACTTGCATTACCGGTAAGAAAAATGGACAACATTTTCCCTTCTTCATATCCTTCAGAAGCTTTAGCATACACCGAGCCAAACTCAAATAATTTCAAGTCTTTTTGTCTCCTGTTGATATTGTGTGCCAATACTTCTAAACCCGTAAATACCAGGCTTTGTCGCAACACGCCCAAATCTTCACTTAATTTATTTAGAATCAAGACATCTTTTTCCGGAGCAAGGAAAGCAGCATTTTCAGCATAACTAGACTTGCTAAGAGAATTGGTCACCATTTCACTATAACCAATACCTGCAAGCATTTCAGAAACCCGGTACTGTAACTTATTGGCATCCTTTGCCGGATGCTCGGCCAAGAAGTCTGCCTGATAATTTTCTTTTAGCGGAATGGCTTCAAATCCATAAATTCGCAAAATCTCCTCAATGACATCAGCCTCTCGGGTAACATCCACCCTGTAGGGCTTTACTATGGCCACAAATCCGGAGGATGTTTCCTTGGTAACTTTTATTTCCAATGCCTCTAGTATTTGCTTTATCCTGTCCTTGCCTATTTCTTCCCCAATCAACCTATCAATATGTCGATAACTTACTGGGATTTCAAAATCCGCTACCGGTTCAGGGTAAATATCAACAATTGGAGAACTAATAAGGGCTCCGGTAAGCTCTTTGATCAATATGGCAGCCATTTTCAGCGCAAAAACAGGCATGTTGGGATCTGTACCTCTTTCAAAACGGAAAGAAGCATCAGTCTTGATCCCATGAAATTGGGCTCCTCTACGAACCACATCCGTACCAAAACAAGCACTTTCTAAGAAAATGGTACTTGTCTCATTACTTACACCTGATTCCAGCCCACCTAAAGTTCCTGCGATGCAAAGCCCTCCTTGTTGGTCACAAATCATCAACTCTTGGCCAGACAAGGACCTTTCTTTGCCGTCCAAGGTGACAAACTTTGTTCCCTCAGGCATTCTTTTCACCTTGATTTCACCTCCTTGAATTTTATCAGCATCAAAGGCATGAAGCGGTTGACCAAGATCATGTAGGATATAATTGGTAGCATCTACCACATTATTGATTGGCTCCAAGCCAATCGCTTTAAGGTAATCCTGTAGCCATTTAGGAGAAGGCGCTACTTTTACATTGCTTAGCGTCAGGCCTGAATACCTGGGGCAATCTTTACTGTCCGCTACGCTTACCTTAATAATTTTATCCTCATTGTCAATAGCAAAACTTTCTACTCCTTTTAATTCCAGCTCTTTGTTTAACAATGCCTTCAAATCCCTGGCCACTCCCAGATGGGAAGCAGCATCTGCCCGATTCGGGGTTAAGCCAATTTCAAGTACATCTACTTCCTTGATATCAAACAACTGACCTACCGGACTGCCATTTGGGAGAGTGGTATCTAAGACAAGAATCCCTTCATGCCCTTCTCCCAGTCCAAGCTCATCTTCGGCGCAAATCATCCCTAAAGACACTTCGCCTCTGATCTTGGCTTTTTTAATTACAAAAGGTTCACCTGAGGAAGGATATAGGGTAGCTCCAACCGTGGCTACTGGCACTTTCTGCCCTTTGGCAACATTTGGTGCTCCACAAACGATGGGCACTACCTCATCCCCTAGGTCCACAGTGGTGAGTCTAAGTTTATCTGCATTGGGGTGTGGCTCACAGCTCAACACTTCTCCAACTACTATACCTTTAAGGCTTCCTTTTACTGATTCGTAGGTCGTTATTCCTTCTACTTCTAAGCCTCCGGCAGTTAGCAGGTCGGCAATTTCATTAGTAGATTGATTGAACGGTATATAATCTTTGAGTCGATTGATCGAAATTTTCATTATTACGGTTTTGACTAAGATACAAATTTACAATAATTGCCCTCTACTTAAAGATTATTTATTGTAATTTTTCTCCCCTGCCCTAATAGGGATTTCTAAAATATTTTCTCTGGGTGGAATCGGGCATGCAAAATCGGGGTTATAAGCACAATATGGGTTATAAGCAAGGTTAAAATCTATGGTTATGGAACTAGATCCGTCCTGGCGAAGATTGATATAACGTCCTCCACCATAGGTTTCATCCGCACTTGTCCCATCTGCAAAGGCCAAAAAAAAGTTTCTCAAATCCACCTCGTCTTCTGCCTGCAACAATAGTAGTTTAAGAGACTGCCCTTGCAATTCGAATTCTACAAATGAGTGCCTGATATATCTTTCTAAAGTACCATCCGTCATAGGGATTTCAACTATTCTTTTGTTTGGCACCGGCACTAATCTTCCCCTAACCTTATAGGATGGGTCTATCGGATAGAAATCCAAAGAGTCAAGTTCTTTTTTTTGGTCTTCTTCTAAAGGCGAATCAATATTATACTTTAAGAACTTAAACTGTCGCTCTCTTTCTGCGGCAACATTCTCTAAATACAGCTTAGGATCAGTGGTTCCTGTAAAGGTATATATCAGGGAGCCAAGGACTACCACCCCAACAATGACAAACAATAAAGATTTTTTATTCATAGTAAATTAGATCAAACTTTCATCTGCAAAGCTAAAATAGCCAACATCTGTGAAAATCACATGATCTAAGACCGGAAGCTCTAAATTTTTACCTACCAAGGATAATTTTTTGGTAAGGCTTATATCAGCACCGGATGGTTTTAAATTTCCAGAGGGATGATTATGGACCAATATGATGGCACTTGCCAAGTTTTCCATGGCATATTTAAAAATCAATTTAGGATCTGCAATGGTAGCAGAAGTACCTCCCTGACTTATCAACTGTTTTTTAATAACCACATTGCTGCGATTCAAAAACAAAACGTAAAAATACTCTATAGTTTCATCTAACAATTCCGGCCGCATTAAGGCGTAGACATCTGCCGATGAGGTGATTTTTGTTTTCTTTTGGGGTTCGGATTCCTTTCTCCTTCTTCCCAGTTCTAAGGCACTTACAATCCCTATAGCTTTAGCTTCACCTATGCCCTTAAATTTCTTTAAATCATTTACGGACAACCTTGCCAACTGAGCCAAATCGTTGTTTACACTTTTCAAAATATACTTGGAAAGATCTACCGCACTTAGGTTTCTTGAACCAGAGCCTATTAAAATGGCAATTAATTCTGCATCTGAAAGCTGGGCTTTACCTTTAAGTAGCAGTTTTTCTCTAGGCCTATCCTCCTCTGCTAAGGCAGATATCCTTATTGACCGGTAATCATCCATAAGCAAAAAGAACACATATAATAGATACAAAAATCCTTTAAAGAATCAATTCCCGGCTTTTAGAAAAACGCTAACCAGCTGATTTATTTGGGAATACTATTAAAAATATAAAAAAATAGGCATAAAAAAAACCCTACTTAAAAGCAGGGTTTAAATATCTAATGCAAACAGACCTTATAGTGCGTTAACAAACTTGGTCAATTTGGACTTTTTGTTAGCTGCATTATTCTTATGAATAACGTTTTTCTTAGCCAGTTTGTCCAACATGGAATTAACCTGGTTTAAGAGCTCCTGAGCTTCCGCCTTGTCTTCAGTATTTCTCAATCTCTTGATGAAAGTCCTGGTGGTTTTGGCCTGGTATCTGTTTCTTAACCTTTTGGCTTCATTTGCACGAATTCTCTTTAAAGCCGATTTGTGATTTGCCATACTATATATAATTAACTTTTCCTTTTTTGCTTAATATTGGATCGCAAATTTAGCTGTTTTATTTTTAATTGCAAAACAATTGTTTAAATATGAAGGAATAGAAGATTTTACAATCTCTGATTTTTTCACTATTTTCATAGATGACATTATAATACAAGTAAAATATGCGACTTTATTTGTTTTGTACCTTTCTATTTTTAACCTGCCATCAAGAAGCTATCGCCTGGGGATTTTATGCGCATCGCTTAATCAATCGTCAAGCAGTATTCTCTCTCCCACCGGAACTAATGGTGTTTTTCAAGCCCAATTTAGCCTATATTTCTGACAAAGCAGTAAATCCGGACAAAAGGCGCTATGCCGTTCAGGGGGAAGCAGAAAAACATTATATAGACCTTGATGTCTATGGCGACAGTGCCATCATTAAACTGCCCAAATCATGGCAAGAGGCTAAGATTTTGCATGGAGAAGACAGTTTGAGAAAATATGGAATATCACCCTGGAGTACTTACCAGACATTCCAATACCTCACCTACGCCTTTCAAAAAAAAGACCGCCAAGCCATTCTCAAATTAGCCGCTGATCTTGGTCATTACCTGGGCGACATCAATGTGCCCCTGCATAGCACTGAAAATTACAATGGCCAAAATACAGGTCAATACGGAATCCACGGCTTTTGGGAAAGCAGGCTACCGGAATTGTTTGCCCAAGATTATGATCTTTTTGTTGGGAAAGCCGAATACATGGATGATCCAAGAAATGAAATTTGGAAAGCCATTGAGATGGCCCATGTTGCCTTAGACTCAGTATTTAGTTTCGAGAAATCATTAACTAATAATTTCCCGGAGGACCAGAAATACAGTTATGAAAACCGCGGAGGCATTACCACCAGGGTTTATTCTAGAGCATTCAGCGAAGCCTACCATCAAATGTTAGCCGGTCAAGTGGAAAGGCAAATGAAAAAGACGATCAAACTTATTGCCGACTTTTGGTACAGTGCCTGGATTTTAGCCGGCCAACCTGACTTGATACAACTGGCGCCGAAAAACCTTCGACCATTTATTGAAATCGACAGTATAGAAAGCCCACAAGATTCAATCAAAAACGTTAGAGAGCACCAGTCTATTTTTACTGATCCTGAAGCACCTTTTTGGAGGAGTTCAGATAGGAAGTTATACTATTGGCAAGCCTTTCGAAGGTACTGCGAAAGACGTCCTCGTTTTCTTCCAAAAGGGTAACCCTAAATCCTCGCAAGTCTGAACAAAAGGAACTTACCGGCACAACGCATATCCGCTCGGAGGCTAGCAAATTGTAAACGAAACGCTTATCATTTGGCATATCCTTTTCTTCTAACCACTTCTCTAAATGGGATTTTATTGCTTTATTTTCCACAGGAAGAAACTGATCTTCATCCAATACCCCTTCATCAAATATGACAGTATTGTAAAAAGCACCTTTGGTTTTATTAAATTTAATTCCCGCTACATTGCCCAAGACTTCTTCCATGATTCTGCTCCTTGTACCAATCGCTGCATTTGCCGTTACCCTGTAATCTTTATAAGCCGGGTGACTCATGATTTTGGGAATGGCAAGCTGAGGTAAGGTAGTGGAACAAACCTCAATCATTTTTGCATTTTCAAGGGTAATACAAAGCTTGGTGAATTCCTCTGAGGTATGTTTATTGTAAAATTCCATCCAGCCACACCTGGAACCCGGCCAAGGAAATTCTTTGGAGATACCTTTTAAGGATATTCCCGGCAAATCGTCACCTAAAATTTCAGCCAAGCCAATGGCCTCATATCCATTATAGGTTATATTTTGATAAATCTCATCTGCAATTAAAAGCAAGTTAAACTCTCTTGCAATTTCAACGAAGCGATCCAATACTTCTCTTGGGTAAACCATACCGGTAGGATTGTCCGGATTTATGATCAAAATACCTACCACAGAAGTATTGTATTTCACCTTATTGTACAGGTCCTCCATGTCCGGATACCAATTGTTATCGGGATCCAGCTTATAGGTCAAAGGTGCTGAATTGGCATGAGCTGCTTCTGCAGAGCTATGAGTAGAGTAGGCAGGTGAAGGTCCTATGATCCGTGCTGTAGGTGTAAGGAACTGGTACAATTTGGCAATACCATCTCCCAGCCCATTGAAAAACAAGATGTCTTCAGCCTCTATTTTAACTCCGCCTTTATC
Organism: Cyclobacterium sediminis; assembly: GCF_054781075.1. Lineage (NCBI taxonomy): Bacteria > Pseudomonadati > Bacteroidota > Cytophagia > Cytophagales > Cyclobacteriaceae > Cyclobacterium > Cyclobacterium sediminis. The sequence continues at coordinate 781,741 of NZ_BAAGVC010000003.1, forward strand.
GTTGTTTAAATTGGCCAGAAATTTACGGGTTTCAAGCATGCCTTTGCTATCCGCATAGCCATAACTATGATCATCTTGGACAAGCTCGGAAACGATTTCCTTCATCCAAGTGGGTATGGTATTGTTCTTTTGTATGGGATCCCCTATATTTTCCCAGGTAATGTCATACCCAAGCTCTTCAATCAGTCTTGCCTTTTTTACAACCCCTCTGATCTCATAGTTCAACTCTTCAGCGCCCGGGCGCAATAGCAATTGTCTCATCATAATTATACGCGATGCTAGCTTTAAAGCACAAAGAAACAAAAAACGAAAATAAACTGAACCATATTTTGAAAAAAGGAATACATCAAACAAAAAAAACCCCTTTGCTACGCCTAAACATAACAAAGGGAAAACACAAACACAGGATTTTTATAAAAGCTAATTATTTAAGCTTTTTATATTTAATTCGTTTTGGCACAAGGTCACCTAAACGCTTCTTCTTATTCTCCTCATAATCGGAGAAATTCCCCTCAAACCAATACACATTACTATCTCCTTCAAAGGCAAGAATATGGGTACATATTCTATCAAGGAACCAACGATCGTGAGAGATTACAACGGCACATCCGGCAAAATTCTCCAATGCCTCCTCAAGCGCTCTTAGGGTATTTACATCCAAATCATTGGTAGGTTCATCCAAAAGTAATAGGTTCCCTCCCTTTTTCAAGGTCATGGCCAAATGAACACGGTTTCTTTCACCTCCGGAAAGCACACCAACCTTTTTACCTTGATCGGAGCCACCAAAATTGAAACGACTTACATAAGCTCTGGCATTCACCTCTTTGTTTCCAAGTTGCACGTATTCATTCCCTTCGGAAATGGTTTCATACACCGTTTTATTGGGATCCAAAGTATCATGTTCTTGATCTACATAAGCAATCTCCACAGTTTCACCTATTTCAAAATGGCCTGCATCCGGCTTTTCATCTTCTGTTATTAAATTGAACAGGGTAGATTTACCGGCTCCATTGGGACCGATCACTCCTACGATCCCCCCTTGTGGCAAAGAAAAAGTAAGGTCATCAAACAGCAATTTATCTCCGAAGGCTTTAGAAACCCCTTTGACTTCTATAACCTTGCTTCCCAGCCTTGGTCCGGGTGGGATATACAACTCAAGCTTAGACTCTTTTTCTTTCGCATCTTCTCCCACAAGCTTGTCATAGGCATTTAGCCTTGCCTTGCCTTTGGATTGTTTGGCCTTTGGCGACATGCGTATCCACTCCAATTCTCTTTCAAGCGTTTTCTGCCGCTTAGACTCTGTTTTTTCTTCTTGCTTCAAGCGGTTTTGCTTCTGCTCAAGCCAACTCGAATAATTGCCTTTCCAAGGAATTCCTTCCCCTCTATCCAATTCCAGAATCCAACCTGCTACATTGTCCAGGAAATAACGATCGTGAGTAACGGCTATAACAGTGCCCTTATAATTTTTTAAATGTTGTTCAAGCCAAAGTACCGATTCGGCATCCAAGTGGTTGGTAGGCTCATCAAGTAACAGCACGTCCGGTTCTTGCAAAAGCAACCTACATAAAGCTACTCTTCTCTTCTCTCCTCCCGATAGGTTTTCTACGATCGCTTCTGCGGGAGGTAGACGCAACGCATCCATTGCTTTTTCCAACATGGTCTCCAATTCCCAAGCATTGGCGGCATCCAATTTTTCCTGAACCTCTCCTTGTTGATCGATCAGCTTCTGCATGGCATCCGGATCCTCCATGACAGCCGGATCCATAAATTTTTCGTTGATTTGCTCAAACTCTTTCAATAGGTTGACTGTATCACTGACAGCCTCTTCCACCACTTCTTTTACCGTTTTAGCAGGATCTAATACCGGTTCTTGTTGTAACATACCAACAGAATAGCCCGGAGACCACACCACTTCCCCCTGGAATTCGGTTTCCATTCCTGCAATTATTTTCAGCAAAGAACTTTTTCCGGAACCATTGAGCCCAAGCACGCCTATTTTGGCACCATAAAAAAACGAAAGGTAAATATCTTTAAGTACTTTCTTCTGTGGAGGGTATACTTTGGAAACTCCCGCCATAGAAAAAATTATTTTTTCATTACTCATGGTTTATTTATGTTTAATTTAAAAGGCAAAGATGGTAAAAAATCGGCTTTCTTAGGATAAATGAACCATATTTAATTAATTTGCAGAAATACGTCAAACCACTAAATATTTGCAACCAACCTTTTAATCATGACTGAACATCCATTTGGATATATTATAGGAGATAAAATCTATCTGAAAGGCTTCTTAGGCCAAGAAGATCGGGTGATAGGCGAGGTTAAAGAAGATGAAGCCTCCACCTTTCGCTATTTTGAAGGTAGATTTGACACCGTAAAACAAAAGGTAGAAAAGCTTAAAAGTGACATCCAGGAAAACCAAAACAAGGGCTCTTTCTTGATGAAACTTATTCACCTTAAGTCCTCATTAATGTCTTATGACGGACTAGGGGATTTTCCTGCACTAATCAAAGAGCTAGAAGAGCAGGAAGCCTATTTGGAAGAGATCATACAATCTAATCGCCAGAAAAATTTAGAAATAAAGAATGAACTTATCCAAGAGGCTGAAACCTACAAGGACAGCACAGATTGGAAAGAAACTTCTGAAGTATTCAAAGAGCTAAAGCTCAAATGGCTAAAAACAGGTCCTGTAGAGAAGGAATTGGAGGAAGAGATCAACAAAAAATTCCAAGATATCCTCGATGTTTTTTACGGCAATCGTAAAAATTATTTTGACGGCCTGGCTTTGCAAGCAGAACAAAACATCAAAGTCTATGAAAGCCTCTTGGAACGTGCCAGAGAAGCTTATAATATGTCAGATGTAAGAACTGCTTTTGAAATAAGCAAAAGAATACAGAAAGAATGGAAAACTTCCGGGCGGGTACCCGCTTCTAAGAGACAACCCATTTGGGATGAGTTTTCTAAAATTAACAACCGTATTTTCAGTAAATTCAAACGCATGAGCCAGAGCATGCCCACAATCAGCCCTGGATTGATGATCAAGAAAATTGATCGGTGGGCAGAGGAAATGCGGTTACTCTCCAAAGGTGAAGTGAATGAAAGCAAATTGAATCAAGCGAAAAAATTACAGGGGGAATGGAAAAAACTTCCTCCAAAAAAACCAAGAAATGCACAACAAAGTATTGGCTCTTTCGTATTCTTTTCAGAAATAATCTTTGAGAAATCATTTCTAGACAAACTTTGTCATTCAAAATATGAAGGGTTTGCAGAAATGCCTGAAGCGGAGCAAAACTCCCTAAAAATAAACCTTTTGAAAGACCTTATTGCCCGAGATCAAAGAGAACTTGTCACTGTAAGGGAAAATGCTGAGAACTTCAGAAGCCAGGAAGGTGAATTTGATCACATTATGAGGAAAAAAATTGCTGCCCATAAGAGAAAAGTCGATGTGAAAAACAGTATTTTAAAAGAACTTACAAACAAATAATCCGTAAATGTTTTAGTTTAAGAAAGTATTTCTATTTTTGCACCCCTTTAAGGGGATCTTTAAACTTGTGTAGATTATGTATTGGACTTTAGAACTTGCCTCCTATTTGGAAGACGCTCCGTGGCCAGCCACCAAGGATGAGTTAATTGATTTTGCTATTCGCTCCGGAGCACCATTAGAGGTTGTAGAAAACCTCCAAGAGCTTGAGGACGACGGAGAACCTTATGAAAATATTGAGGAAATATGGCCGGATTATCCAACAAAAGACGATTTCTTCTTTAATGAAGATGAATATTAAGTATCAAGCCTTCTCTATTTAGTGAAGGCTTTTTGCTACTTTATATCCTTAAGACTTTTTTTAGTTTCACCATGCCCTTTTTGCTTACTGGCAATTGGCTATTGTCTTTTAGAAATACCAGATAGTTTTCCTTTTGATAAGGCTCTATTTTACTTATCGCTGAAATATTCACTATATGTGATCGATGGATCCGCGTGAAACTTTGAGGGTCAAGCATTTTTTCATAGTAAGCCATGGTTCCTAACTTCAGGTATTGCTTACCTGCTGAATTGATCTTTATATAATCACCATCGGCACTTATGGATGAAATAGTAACTTCATTTAAAACCTCAATCCTATTCCCGGTCTTTACAACAATCCTATTTAAAAAGCCTTCCAATGGCATTTCCTCATTTAGTTTTGCCAATTTTGACGGGTCATTGGGAGCTATAGTCACCCGTTGTATCGCTTGCCTTAGCCTTTCTTTGGAAAAAGGCTTTAGCAAATAATCCACAGCCTGTAATTCAAATGCTTTGATCGCATAATTGTCATAAGCTGTAGTAAAAATTATCTTTGGAGGCTCTTCTAAAAGCTCTACCAGTTCAAACCCGGTAATTTTAGGCATTTCAATATCAAGGAATATCAGGTCCGGCTGGAGTTCTCCAATTCCTTTAAAAGCCTCAAATCCATCATTAAAACAACCAACCACTTCAAGATCCGTAAATTCTTCTAAATAGTCTTGAAGTAGGTCTTGAGCCAATGGCTCGTCATCTACAATTATACAGCGTATCATTTGATTTGTGGAATTTTTAAAATAGCAGTAAACTGCCCCTCGCTTTGGCTATAACTCAATAAATCCTTTCTACCAAAAATCAAAAACAATCTTCTATCTAAGCTTTCTAAACCAAAGCCTGTACCTGTTGCTTTTTTAGAATTCTCTTCACTGGGGTTTCTCACAGTTATTTCAAGGTTACCCTCTTTTAGTTTGCCTTCTATCTGGATTGAAACTTCTCCTGTGACACCATACAAGCCATGTTTCACTGCATTTTCTACCAAGGTCTGCAACAGTAGGGAAGGTAACTTTAAAGTTAAAATACTTTCGGGTATATCTATCTCATAATTGAGCCTTTGTCCAAAGCGAATTTTTTCCAAATAAAAATACTGAGTAATGGCCTCTATCTCAGTGGCCACTACGGTCCATTTTTTTGAATCCGCCTTTAAGTTTTTTCTATAAAAATCTGCCAGGCCCTGCACCATATTGCGCGCTTTCTCCGGGTCTCTCTTTAATAGGGCATTGATCGAATTCAAACTGTTAAAAAGGAAATGAGGTTGCATTTGCTGCCGTAGGTAATGCAACTCTGCATCCGTTGACAATTTTTGTCGACTTTCCTCATGCTGCAGTTTATGAATGTCTTTGGTGCTTGACCTATTGGATAGCACATTCATCCCTACCAGATGAAAAAGCCATGTTCCGATGGAGATCCTTAAAGGAACAGTAACCTTAAATAAAATTAAATTCTCTGCAAAACCTAGCCAACCGGACCCCCAGAGCATTTGGTTTCCATAGGTAAGTACAGCTGCTAAAACCAGTGAAAACAATAGGGTTGGCCAACTTTTTACTACGCCAACAGGGTAGTAATTCAACATTAGTTTGATAAGAATGGCCCCCAACCCAACAGAAATGGTACTGACCAGCCCATCAGCAATGCTCCATTCCAAATTACCTTGACTCAAATAGGCAGAGACAAAAACCCCTGCAAAAACCATTAAAAGAAAAATCACCTGATCCTTACTATTTTCATTGACTTTTAAGAATTCAGGTGACTTTTCCATCATGCACTTAATTTTAATAAGAAGTAATTTCTATTCCACCGAAAATCACCGAACCTGTGAGGATTAATTTTTTATCAGCGTTTTGAGCCGCTCCTTGTTGGGAATACCTCTTGTCATCTATACCGGCTGCCAAGTTAGTTACCCCCAACTGAACGTCCCAATGGGGAGGAACAATGAGTTTCAAACCACCAAAAGCTACAGAGACTTTCAATACTGCTTGATCTTGAATATCTGCATGCATTAAATCTATGTCTGCTCCTCCAAATACAGAAGTGACGTCTCCTCCTTTAAAATTCTTGCTCATTACTTTTCTTTTAATTCCGGTAAGAAAAGCATCTACATTGATAAAGTCGGGACTGTACTGACCAAAAACATTTTCAGTCTCCGCAGTACTCTTGTCAAAACCTTTTTCCCAACCTTCTATATTAAAAGATTTATTTCTGTTTTTTTTAAAGATAATATAAAGGCCAAGTAAAATTAAGGCAATAGGAAATAGCATAGGCCCTATATGGAAAGGTAAGAATAAGAAATCTTTCAGCAGAAAAAAACCACCTATTAGAATTAAAACGACCGAACCTGTACTCTGGAACCTGTTTTTATACCCCGTGTAAATACCTATTGCAATGAGAATCATTGGCCATGAAAATACCCAGTAAGGTATAAACAAGCCCATCTGTTTGAGTAAAAGTAGTGCGCCTACCACTAATATAATGACTCCTAGCACGAAATTACCATTTCTTTTTCCATTCATGATTTTAGTATTTTAATAATGAACGAAAGGTCTTACAATCACGCTCCTTTTCAAAAACCATTTCGGCAAAGCAAAAAAAAATACCGATAAACGACCTATTTTTATGGTTAAATGATTCTTTTCTTTTCAGTCAACAGAAAAGTGGCATAGCTTAAGTCCTCCGGAGTGGTCAATTTGATATTTTCTCTGTTTCCGAGGATCAGTTGAACATCCCAGCCCATATTTTCATATACCGTTGCATCATCCGTAAAGTATGGTTTTTCTTCTGTAAGGAAAGCTTCCTTTATCTTTGTAAGCTGGAAAGTCTGTGGGGTCTGTACCAACCTAAATTCATCCCTGTTTTTAAACTGAGAACTTCCATTGACATCAACCTGCCTTATGGAATCTTTCAATCCTATCACCGCAATAGCGCTTCCTTCTTTGGCCGCCGTCCGGTAACTCTCATGAATCACTTCCTCTGACACAAAAGGCCTAACCCCATCATGAATGGCCACCAAGCCATTTTCACAATCGGGAATACTATTCAAACCATTTTTGACAGATCCAAACCTACTTGTCCCACCTTGAATCAATTGATGAGGCACCTTGAAATTGTATTCACCACATAATTTCTTCCAATAGTCGAACTGACTTTCCGGCAAAACCAAAACCAGTCTCAATTCAGCATCGTATGCATGAAACACTTGTAGGGTATGCATCAATACCGGCAAGCCTCCAATTGGGAGAAATTGCTTCGGCACTTCTCCTCCCATTCTAACTCCTGCTCCACCAGCTACTATTACAGCATATTTAACCTGCTTATTTCCCATACCTTCTTAACTTACCAAAAGTTTGGAACATACCAAGGCTGATAAAACTTCTTTATGTCCGCCGTAAGATACCGTCATGTTTTTGTCATAAGGCTCCACTTCCAAAATCTCCACCTCCACTCCTAATGCCAAGCCTTTGCTGTTAAGGTATTTTAAAAATTCATCTGAAGTCTTGCTTAATGCCTTTAATGTTACCAACTCCTCAGGCTGACAATCAGAAAGCAACCTGAATTTTTGTGTGGCAATTTCACCACTACTTGTTGGTATAGGGGATCCATGGGGATCTCTCTCAGGGTAACCTAAAATTTCATCCATCCTATCAAAAAAGGCTGTTGATTGGATATGTTCCAACTGCTCTGCTATCTCATGTACTTCTTCCCAACCAAAACCCATCTTTTCCACCAGATACATTTCTGTAAGCCTGTGCTTCCTGATGATCATGGCGGCCATCTTTCTCCCCTTAGCAGTAATCTTGAGAGGCTTGTATTTTTCGTACTCCAATAAGCCCATTCCTGCCAATTTTTTGACCATACTATTAACTGATGGAAGGCTGACTTCCAGAGCTTGGGCAATACTTGTGGTATTGACATCATCAGAAGCGATGGCTTGGTTAAAAATCACTTTTAAGTAATTTTCTATGGATTGGCTGTTATTCATTGCTTTAATTATTTCAAAACAAAGATAAAAAAATATTGAAATAAATTTGTTAGCCCAATCTAACTATATAAATTTGCCTTGGCTAAACCCAAATTAAAATTCACAAAAAACAAACTGTTTCAAGTGATTTCCACTGGATTAAGATTTGTTCCTTTTAGCAATTGACCAATAATAGCAGAAATATATTTTAAAGAAAAAAGAATGTTTGATATCCTCGTTGACTATTTAAGTAGTATTGCACCGGCTTATGCCGCACTAATAGCTACCACATTTACCTGGTTTGTCACTGCAGTTGGAGCTGCTTTTGTGTTTTTCTTTAAGAAATTGAACAGACCTTTCTTAGATACCATGATGGGTTTTACCGGAGGAGTAATGATTGCGGCGAGTTTCTGGAGCCTCTTGGCTCCTGCCATTAGCATGACAGAGGGTGAAAGCTTTGCAAAGGTCATTCCTGCCGCTGTAGGATTTTTTGGAGGTGCCTTGTTTATTTTTGTTCTGGACAAAATATTGCCTCATGTACATATCAATTTCAAAAAAACAGAAGGAATTAAAACACCTTGGCAAAGGACAACTCTTTTGGTTTTGGCCATCACCATGCATAATATCCCTGAAGGCTTGGCGGTAGGCGTGCTGTTTGGTGGAGCTGCCTCCGGTGTTCCTGAAGCCAGCATTGCCGGAGCTTTGATTCTCGCCATAGGGATAGGGTTACAAAACCTTCCGGAAGGAATAGCTGTTGCTGTTCCACTTAGAAGAATGGGCTTAAGCAGGAGGAAAAGCTTTATGATGGGACAAGCCTCCGCTTTGGTTGAACCTATTGCCGGTGTATTGGGTGCAGTGGCTGTTTCCATTTTCACCCCCATCCTACCCTATGCTTTAGCATTTGCCGCCGGAGCCATGATATTTGTGGTAATTGAGGAGGTTGTCCCGGAATCCCAGCAGGATGGAAACACCGACTTGGCCACAATGGGCTTCATCGGTGGTTTTATCATCATGATGGTTTTAGATGTAGCTCTAGGATAATAAACTTATTTACCTTTTTGCACTTCCGGATTAACAGGATAAGGCAGTGGCTCTCCTTTTAGTCCGGCAATGATATTCTCTACAGCACATCTGGACATTTCATCTCTGGTTTCCTTTGTAGCAGACCCAATGTGTGGAAAAACCACCGCATTATCCATTTCCAACAAAGGATTGTCTTTGGCCATGGGTTCAGGATTGGTAACATCCAGGCCTGCTCCCCAAATAACCTGCTCTTGCAAAGCTTCAATCAGTTCATCCTCCTTATGTACACCTCCACGGGCAGTATTGATAAAGATTGCTGAAGATTTCATTTTCTTGAACTGCTCCATACCAAACATACCTTTGGTCTCCGAAGTCAAAGCAGTGTGAACAGAAACCACATCACTGCTTGTTAATAGTTCATCCATACTCACCAGCTTGGCTCCAAATTCTTTCTCGGCCTGTGCATTGGCACTTCGGTTATGGTAAAGAATTTTCATCCCCCAAGATCGGGTACAAATCTTGGCCAATTCTGTTCCAATCCTTCCCAAACCTACAATTCCTAAGGTCTTTCCGGCCAGATCAAAGCCAAGATCTTGAGTAGGTTGAGAAACGCCCCACTGTCCTTTTTTTATCTTATTATGAAGGAATAAGGCTTTTCTTGCTACCGTTAACATCAACAAGAGCGCCGTTTCAGCGGTTGCCTTATTCAATACATTGGGAGTATTCCCTATAGGTATTCCATTGGCTGTGGCTGCTTTTATATCGACCCCATCAAATCCTACTGAATGTAGTGCCACCACCTTCAGGTGCTTGCATTCCTTGAAAAAATCAGCATCCAATCCAGCCTGTCCAACACTTAAAAAAGCATCATGACCTTTGCAAAACTGAATGGCTTGCCCTCTATCCAAAATAGGTTTCTCTTTCCAAACAGTATATTCAATTCCTGCTTCTTCAAGCAATTTAAATCCAATCTCGGGAATAATCTTATTTATAAAAACTTTCATGAATCTTGAGTTTATCAAAAAAAGGTATACTTAAAATTAATAAAGACGAGATAACCCGCCTTTATTAACATTTACTTTACGTACCTAAAATCAAAATTTAGGTCAAAGTCCTTTAAGAAGGCAATCATTAACTCTATAACACTTTCAATATCTTCCTTACTGGCAGTTTCTACAGTAGTATGCATGTATTTCAAAGGCAATGAAATCAAAGCTGCCGGCACTCCTCCATTCGAGTAGGCAAAGGCATCTGTATCAGTCCCTGTACTCCTTGAAGATGCTGATCTTTGAAAAGGGATGTCTTCTTTCTTGGCACTGTCAATGATCAGATCCAATAACTTTTTATGCACTGCAGCACCACAGGTCAGCACAGGGCCCTTGCCCGCAGTATAATCACCGCTAGCAATTTTACTGTACATTGGAGCGGTTGTGTCATGACATACATCCGTAATGATGGCTACATCCGGCTTGATCCTAGCCGCAATCATCTCTGCTCCTCTTAAGCCTATTTCTTCCTGTACAGCATTGACTATATACAAGCCAAATGGTAATTCCACCTGTTGCTCCTTCAATAATCTGGCCACTTCAGCAATCATATATCCACCAATGCGATTGTCGAGCGCTCTTCCCGAATAGAATTTTTTATTCAATTCTGTCAACTCGTCATTAAATGTTATGACACTTCCCACGTGAACGCCCATTTCAAGGACTTCCTCTTTTGACCTGGCACCTATATCAATGAAAATATTTTCCATTTTGGGCGTCTCTTCTTTCCCTTTATCTCTGACATGAATCGCCGGCCAGCCGAAAACCCCGGGCACCACACCTTTGTCTGTATGGATATTGACACGCATCGAAGGGGCAATCATATGATCAGACCCTCCATTTCTTATCACATAAATGTATCCCTCCGGGGTAATGTAATTCACAAACCAGCTAATCTCATCCGCATGCGCTTCGATGACAACCTTGAATTTTGCATCAGGATTGATCACTCCCACTGCCGTCCCATAAGCATCTGTAAAATAATCATCTACAAAAGGTTTAATATAATCCAACCAAATCTGTTGGCCGGAAGCTTCAAAGCCTGTTGGAGAGGCATTGTTTAGGTATTTGTAAAGAAATTTTTCGTTAGTATCCATATAGTGTTTTAATTGTATCTGAAGTTTGTCCACAAAATAGCTGCCATTAATTCTGCCACCGACTCCAGTGAAGGTGAAGCTATTTGGTCAAATCATCCGGGATAAAGTTACAAACAAGATTGTTAGTGTGAAAATGCTGTTTGCTACAATCTTAATTAGAAAATAAATATATTACTTTTTGGTGGGTAAAATCAATATTCCGGCCAATCAAGGCCTCTTTCTTCATGTTATTATAAAAAATTAAGGCCTTTTCCTTTATCAACTAAACTAATCTTTTAATTGCAAGTCATTCTAATTCATATTATATTAAAGAATGAACAGAATAATGCTATTCCTAATTCTATTTGTTTCCTGTGAGACATCAAAAGAAAACGACAATTATATCATTATCCAAAAAGAGGATTTCACTATAATCCCCTTAAAATCCGAAAAACATTATTTCGAAGAAATCATCAATCCAGCTAATATTGGAATAATTGACAGCAAGATTCTAATATCTGAAAGACACAGGGTTCCCGAGGAACATCCCCGTATTCATATTATCAATTCCCAAAATTGGACTTATGACAAGCCAAAGGGTAAATATGGAGAAGGTCCCTTAGAGGCGATTGATGCTAGTTTGTTTTATAAAGGAGAAAATGGCAATACTTTTTGGGCCTATTCTATGAATGGAAGGAAACTGGTGGAATATTCAATGTCGGACACTACACTTCTTGGGAAAAATGAGTGGAAAATGCCTGAGCCCATGAGAGACCTTTGGTTTTTTACCCAGGCATCTGACAGCAGTTTTCTTGGTATTTCAAGGGTTGATAAACATCGAATATTGGAATTTGATAAAGAAGGTAATAAAATCGGAGGATATGGAAATTGGGAAAAGGTAAAGGATAGACCTGACCTGAATGATTACCAACTGTCCCACTTAAACGGCAGTTTTTTTAAAGGAAATGCTGAGGAAGGTCTTTTTATTAGAGTGGGACTTTTCAGAGATAGGCTTGAAATTTTTGACAACCGGGACAAATCCTTTATCATCATAGATGGGCCGGATCTAGCATTGCCAGCATTTGAACTAATTGGAAATGAGTTATACCTAGGATCAAATCCTCACTTTCGCTATAGAGACGCTGTTGTCACTAAAAATTATATTTTTGCATTATATGGGGGAGTAAGCCAGTCTGATTTCAACAAAACAGCAGTTATGGCTACACAAATTTGGGTCTTCGATCACAAAGGAAAACCCCTCAGGAATTTAAAATTGGATAGGTCACTCATCAATTTTGTTATTAATGAAGATACAAATGAAATTTATGGATTGACTACCGACGAGGATCCCGGCATTGCAGTTTATACTATCCCAAAGGAGATGTTGTAGTTAAAAGCGCCCATTTTTTTAAAAAGTGATTCCCGATATAATTTCAATTGCTGTCCGAAGCAATTTCCTCACCTTTAATAGCACCCATTAAGGCCGGTGCCAAGCTTGTGATAGTATTGGTCAATTCACCAAGAGCGGATACATTGGAAAGAATGATCACCCCATTTTTCGCTATCACATCTATTATCATGGACGAGGTATAACCGCCTGTTCCACCATTGTGCCAATTCCAAACATCTCCCGACTCCGTTTGGATAACACTCCAACCCAAAGCCATAGAATAATTCTCAGTTACCTCAAAAAATGCTGTTCTTGAAAGCACCAACTCTCGGTTTAAACTGTCAAATTGAGCCAAGGCAAACTTTGACATATCCTTTACCGAGGATAAAATTCCACCGGCCCCCGCAAGTACAGACATGTCCCAATTGGACACCTCTTCTCCTTCATCATTAAGTCCTTTAACCAATTTATTTTCTAATATGCTTCTTAACGTAGTTGAAGCATCCATACCGTATTTAGAAAAAACCTTCCTTTGAAGCATCTCTTCGTAAGTCATCTGGGCTTTATTGCTTAACACATAGCCTAACAGGCCTACCCCCAAATTTGAGTAATCAGAAACTTCCCCGGGTTTATGCTTCATTCGCAGGTCATGGGTCAAATAGGTTTTCAGTTCTTTTTCTCCAAAATCCTTGTAAGGGTTTTCTAAACTTAAGGCCTCCAAACTTGCAGGCACCCTAGGTAAGCCGGAGCTATGGGTAGCCAATTGCTTCAGTGTAATTTTAACATCCTCCTTCAATGAATAACCTAAATATTTATCAATTTGATCCTCCAAATTCACCTCTCCCTCCACCAGGTAGTTGGCCAACAAGGTGCCTGTAAAAACTTTTGTAATGGACCCTATTTCGAAAATCCGGTCCTTATTTTGAATAAGCACTGTAGAATCCTGTTCGCGTTTGACCCCAACAAAATTAACCTTCCCATTTTCAATAATGGCAATAGCAAGCTCAGCTTGATTTGGCAATGCCTTCACCTTGTCAAAAACCAATTCATATTGGGCTTCCGGCAAGGTTTCTGCTTCTATGACCTGAGACTTGGACCTTTTTGCCTCTGGATTACCACAGCCTTGAATGGCTACAACCATGGACAGTATTAATATGCTTTTATTCATGGGTGTAGGGGAGTATTCCAAATAATTTAATAAAGTCCGAAAAAAGAAAAAATGATTACAGTCATTTTTTCTTTTTAGCTATAAGCACGCAAAGGATTGCAGCAATCAGGGTAAACAATGTTCCAAAAATTAACTCTAGGATGTTTTGTGAAAATAAATTCCCAAAGGTATTCAATGAAAAAAACAAGGCAAAAACCCAAATCAGAATATCTATTATTCTGTTTGGTTTCTGATTTTGGAGATTTTGGTACTTGATGATCATCACTGTTATCATAAAGACATTCACCAATATGGAGAAGGTTTCAAAAGTCTTCATTTCCTCTACAGACTTAAGTCTACCGGCCCATACCTTATCATAAGGAATAAACTCAAAGAAGATCAAAAAATGATAGATTAAAACTGCCCCTAGCAGGCCAAACATTATTTTTATAGCTATCTTCTTGCTCATTGACAAATATTTTTTTTAGTATGATTTTTTTTTATAAAAACATTGAACGTATCAAACCAAATCGGTATTCATTCAATTTTAAACTTCTCCAATCATCACATCCACACCGCCTGTGGCAAAGTTGGGAATGTCCTTTACAGCAGCTTGCCCTTCGGGGGTGGCCATTTGATTTTGAAGTTCCTCTAATGACTCGAAATACAATTCTGCCATTCTATAATGAATAGGTTTACCTCCATCCGGGGTACCCACAAACTTAGTAAACTCCACCTTGCTTAAGCCTTTGATTTTAGCAGCAATGGGAAGGTGTGTTTCTGAATAGTAAGCCTCAAAGGCTTCAGGGTCTTTAGGATGACCGTACATTACGACTAATTTTACCATGGTTGACTAATTATAATTTCGATTATTTTTACAAGATTGTATTATAAACACTTTTTAAACTTTGAAATATTTCGCTTAAATGAAAATTAAAAGATCTCCACTTTTATTATTTTTCTAAAATGAAATAATTAAGAAGTAAATTTAAATCTAACCAAATAAATTCAAAACATGAGATCCATTATGAAAAACATTCCCAGAAGGAGCAGATAGTACTGTTCCCTAATGCTAATGTTACCTTATTTTGAAAGATTGTTGGTCAAAAACAATAATTGAAACTGTTAATTTTTGAATATTCTTTCACTTGTTTTTGGCTGATTGTGGAGAATAAACAAGACGTTAAAAACCACCAACTGGCAAAACCTTTACTCTACAAGCTTACAAGCTCTTTGAATATTGATTGTCCAAATTTTCCATTATTTGAAAAAAACAATGTAATATTACCTATAAAAGGTCTTCATTTTGACATAATACTCCAAACAAAATTTAGGGAAATGTGCGACCGATAAGTTTAAATTTAAGCCATCAATATCTCTCAAGCTAGCATGAAATCTTTCCCTTTTATTACCTTCTTCCTTGCCCTGATTTTCTTAAATGATGGGTATTGTCAATCACCGGGAGAAAACGCGCCCAATCCTTATGCAGTATCTACCTATGAATGTACCGGCTTGTATTGGACAACTCCTAAGTCCGGAAATTGCACTATAAGATATAAAAAACAAACGGAATCCACTTGGACACAAGGACTTGATTTGGTCTTTGATGAAAGAGATGGGCAATACCGGGGGAGTATTATTGGCCTTGACCCAAACACCGACTATCAAGTAGAACTATCCAATGATCAGGCTAAAACAGCCATAAGGTTCACCACTAGAAATGATCAATTTCCAATTGGAAAAATAACCCACCTCTCGGAAGGGGAGTCGACAGAGCCCATCCTAATTACAGAGTCGGGCACACCGGAAGGTTATCATCTCGTAACGGTACCTGAGAACAGTCAGTCCTTGCTCAATATGGGCAATATAGGCAATGAAGGGATACAAATTGATGCTGACTATGTGATTGTCCGTGGAATAGAAATCCGCAATGCGAAAGTAGATGGCATTCGTATCAAAGAAAACAGACATGATATTGTTATCGAACAGTGTTACATCACTTTTTGGGGCAGGATAGGCGGCCCTATCACCTACGGAAATTTAGAAGGAAGTACGGATAGTGGGATTAACGCAGAAAATGGCACATGGAATTTGACCATCCAACGAAACCTGATTGAAGACCCAAGGGGTGCCTCAAACGATTGGGAAACGGGACACCCGGCAGGCCCTCAAGGTATCACCATTCGACAAAGTCTGGGTGGGAATGTGATTCGTTACAACGATATTCTATCTACAGAGGATCATGGATTCAATGATGGAATCGGCGGTGGTGCAAATTATTCCAATGTGGGCAATATGAACCGGGACTCAGATATATACGGGAATTTGATCCGCAGTGTATGGGACGATGCCATTGAAGTCGAAGGAGCCAATATGAATGTTCGGGTATTTGGTAATTATGCCCATCAATTTTTCAATGGTATCGCTACGGCTTCTACTACCCAAGGGCCAATATATATTTATAGAAATGTAGTTGGAGAAAGCAGGGTAGGTCATCGAAATTCCAGTGGAGGAGCCTTTATTAAAACCGGAGAGCGTGAACCATTTGCCGGAGGCCGAAGATATGTATTTCATAATACAGTAGTACAACCAATGGGTGTTACTCATGCCTTTTCAGGTCATGGGATTTCCAACACAGTCACACGAAATAATATTTTTGATGTACCCGGAAGACTGGCAGCTGACCGCGAGACGGTTGACAACAGTGATTACGACTACGATTATTTTTCAGGTCTATCAAAGGGAGTGGCCAAAGAAACAAACAGAATTGGATTCAGTACCACACCTTCCGGAACCAGACTCTACAGGACTTCGTATTCTTTGGAATATTTTCCTCGATCCCGAATTAATTCTATCATCTGGGGACGAAAGCCTTATCAATTCGGTGATGTCAAAAGAAATATAACAGACCCTGTGGTACAAATTCGCAACCCATTGATTGATAGCGGCATCGAAATTCCGGGATTCAATAAGGATTTTAAGGGGAAGGCTCCGGACTTGGGTGCTTTTGAGGTAGGAGTTGCACCGCTGGAATTCGGTAGACGTGCCTATTTGACCCATGATGAAGGCTGGTCTGCATGGGAGAGGTAGATTAGCGTACGTTAAACTGGAAGTCTGTAGTTAAACCCTAAAATTGAAATAGCCTTTGGTTTACCCCCTTAGACTAGAGAAAAATTTAGGAAGGGGATTTGGCAGTATTGATGCAAAAAAACACCTATACCGCCAAAACCTTATGCTGAGCTCTTTAAAGCGAATTCAATTAAGCATTACCGATCATTCACCAATGATAATATAACTTCCATTTGACCCTGAAAACCTGACCTCAGTACTAGAAATGTCTTCGGTGTCTACAGATAAATCGCCTGAACATATTACCAATGGTCTGGTTTTAAAAGGTCTTGTGAATTTTAGCGTCTCTCCGCCAACAGCCAACCCGGTTAGCCTACGTTCAGCATTTAGATTTGAACGAGAATCATAGGTGAAAAGGCTCAATACATCTACTGCTGACTCTTTTGCCTGTATGCGAACTTTATGCAAACCAAAACCTAAACCCAATATACCTTTGCGATTTTCCAGGTAATTGACCTTTTTGTCAGTATCGGTAAAGCCAATATTACAAGCTTGCGTCTTCATAAGTTGCTCATCAACGTATATTTCGAGTAAACCTGCATCCGGATTATCTACCCAAGCCACAGAAATATCTGTGCATACCACTTCAATTTCAATGAATTTCCCGGGCTGGAGCGTGACTTTCTCTGTACCATAAGGAGCTCCCCATTCTGAATGGAACGGCACTATTGCTTGCCCCATCAAGTTCCAGTTTGGATTTAAAACAGAAAAGAAGCGTCTGTTTGGGTTTATTTTTGCATCAACGTAGGTCAATTTTGCATTCTCGCCTTCTATTTCAAGAATATGTCTGTCCCCTAAACTGGTTCGCCCATGTCGAAACATTGAATTGCGTAAGTTGTAGGACGGGCTTGATCTTCTAGATGAAAATTTTACACCATCAACATAGGGAATAGGAGGCTCACTGTCTGTTTTGCCCCAACTGTTTATGGCATTGTCTTCAAATATAAACCTATTGTTCTTTATTCTTGAGCTGGTGGAATCAAAAGTAATCATATCCCCTTCCCAACCATAGGAATTCTGGTGAAGCCGTTCAGGCAATTGAAGCTGAGCTTGCCCGGTAAAAATCGGATTCCAGCACTCAAAAGCCTTCTCCAGCTGTTTGAACCATAAATAATGGCTTGCTGCTTGAGGATGACCGTCAGAAGGTACCAAGGAATACTTGTTTCCCCAACGGGTGAGATCATCAGCTATTTTTGGATAATCCATATAGGGAATTTGGTATCTTAAAGATAGCGCCTGAAGGTCTACTGTATTGGGCGTATATTTACCCTGATTCTGAAAAGGGCTAAACAAAAATTCCGTATTGGGATAATTTTGTTGAATCCACCGTATGGCCCCCTCAAAAACAGCTATTTCATCCGGTGTGTCCGTTTTCTCATTGGCTCCACTTCCAAAAATCACAAGGTCTGGTCTTGCTCCTTCTTGGCGCTTAAAAAGATCCGGATACAATGCTTCCCAAGTTTCCCCTTCCTTATGACCATTTAATCCGGGATTGGGTGGAATTGATAAGGAAAAATACTGTTGAAGCCCGGAGTGTGATTCTCCGATACTAGATCCATCAGCGGCCATAAAATTTAGGCAAATTTTGTCAGCAGGAAGATTAAATTTCTTCATAAGCTCAAGCTTTAACCTCCCCGCATAACTGTAATAATGCCTCCACTGTCCAAAATACCCATCTAGATCAGGTCTCCCTACTTTTTCTGCATTAAAGAGGTCTTCTGAAAGAGGTTGTTTGAAAGTCTCAGAATCAGGGTCCTCGTCATATAGATACATGGGGGGATTGGCGCTTCCTCTGTCAATACTTGATCCCATTACGATGATATGAATAGGCTCTCCTTTCCATAGTTTTTGAATTGTTCTTGGAATATACCTGTAGTTTGGTGTCATTTCCCTTGAGGTAAGGATTTTGTTTTGGGAAGCACCATTGACGGTGAGCTTTGGAGCATAAACCCAAACTGTATCGGATGAGCTTAAATTCTCAAATTCAACCTGAATCCCAAATGTATTGATGTCTTTTGAACTTGACTTGTTTCCAACGCTTGCTTTCCCAACGATGGAGGCATGCTCTACCAAGATGTTAATGGTGCCGGTATCCTCCATCGAACCGCTATATTCTTTAGCCACATTCAGCTCACCCCTTGCATGTTTGGGAAAACTACGACTGTCTCTCATGCCAAAGTCCTTAGGACTCCATTCACCATCTTCACTATCTGCCTTCATCACTTTAATCGCAGACTTAAGCTGATTGGCCCCTTCCTGGTATCCATGTACGGATAAACTCAACTCGTCACCAAAAGCCAGCCCCGCTTCGGGAAGGGTAAAAAATTGCCATATCTTTTTACCGGGACTTATTGCTACCATGTTATGGGTTGAAAAATCAGGCCGTATGGTGCTGGGAACATGAGACTCACGCATTACTTCAATATCACCCCATGCCTCAGTGTTCCAGAAAGCTACATTATGTGATTGAAAATCTGAAGCTTTACCTGTTCGGTGACTCATAAATGAATGGAATTCAAAAGATGGGTTCAAAATCAGGTTTGGCTCCTCTTTGGCCCCTGATGACAAGGGTATCACCTCATTAATAGTCAGCGTACTTAAGCCAAGTAAAAGTATCGCAATCTTAAGTGGATGCTTCATTTGAAAATTTATATGGTACAAGTAAAATATTAAACTTTTAAGCATTCTACATCAGTATCCTTTCGGAAAATAAAAGACACCAAGACGACTGGAAAAACATTTTAATCAAAATATTATTACATTAAAAGCTATAAAAATACCAATAAAAACTGATTTAAAATAATTAATCTAAAATATATTGCAAGACTTATTTCATACCCATTGGCCAGGTAATATTCTAATATTCATCGGTATCAAATTTGAATCTCGACACTTACTAATCCTACAAAAACACCTAAGAAACAATGTAGCTTACCCTTAATTGAACTTTTGTCTAGTAAAACCTATATAATCTCCATCGAACAAGAAATAAATCCGCTGCTAGAGCTAAAATGGATTAAACTATATTAAAAAAACTAAATAATTTACTAACAGATTCACTATTTTGCTAAGGTGAAAGATTAAAGCTATTCATGGCAAATTAAAACAAATAAAATTTCACCACGAACCAATTCTCCAGCATCAATCACTGTAAGATTAAGTTTTACCTTATTTACATAATAACTAATTCAGCTAAAATGAAAAACCTAAAATTCCCAAGCCTGATTTATGGCATGCTCTTATTTTTCATCGGTTCACCATCTATCGCCCAAACAAATGAAAAACCACGAGTATTTGTTCTGACGGACATTGAAAATGAGCCTGATGATGCCCAATCTTTGGTGCGTTTCTTATTGTACAGCAATCAGTTTCATGTGGAAGGCCTAATTGCCACTACCTCTACTCACCTGCGTGATAAAACAGCAGCTTGGAGGATTAAAGAAATCGTCAAAGCCTATGGGGAGGTTAGAAATAATTTACTGAAGCATGAAGATGGTTTCCCAACAGAAGAATACCTACAATCCAAAATTAAATCCGGCCTTCCAAAATATGGAATGAATGCTGTAGGCCCGGGCAATGATTCTGAAGGAAGCGAATTATTGATTAAAGTAGTGGATAAAGATGATGAAAGACCTGTATGGGTTCCCGTGTGGGGTGGTGCCAATGTTCTGGCTCAAGCCCTTTGGAAAATCAGACATACCAGAACTATGGAAGAGCTGGATAAATTTGTTGCCAAAATAAGGGTCTACACCATATCAGATCAAGATGATTCAGGTGTTTGGATGAGAAATGAGTTCCCAAAACTCTTTTATATCGTCAGCCCGGGAGAAGATTACATCCATTCTACTTGGAATGGAATTGGAGGGGAATCCTTTCGCAAGTATGCCTCCGGTGCTGATGCATCGCTGGCTGAAAACCCTTGGCTCAGGAAAAACATCATGGAAAATCACGGTCCATTGGGTGCCCAATATCCCGAAGTTGAATACATCATGGAAGGTGACACGCCCAGTTTCTTAGGCTTGATAGACAATGGGCTGAATGTGCCCGAAAGACCTGACTATGGGGGCTGGGGTGGTCGGTATGAGCTGTATAAACCCCGCTTTAAACCCTACCGCAATTTTGACCACCAAGCACCAGAGCAAAGGGCCATTTGGACAGATGCCAGTGACGAAGTAATGGGAATAGATGGAAGGATCTACATTAATAACCAAGCAACCATTTGGAGGTGGAGGGAAGCTTTCCAAAATGACTTTGCAGCAAGAATGGACTGGTGTGTTAAATCCTATGATGAGGCGAATCACCCTCCTATAGTCAAGGTAGATAAAACAACCAACATCACCATTCGCCCCGGAGAATCCATTCAATTTGATGCAAGTGGAAGCACAGATCCGGATGGCGATGCTTTGTCCTATCATTGGTTCAATTACAAAGAGCCCGGAACCTATTGGGCCTTCAATTGGTACAAACCCCTTACAATTACTAACCCCAATAGTGCAAAAGTCACATTAGCCATAGGTGAACGGATTGAATTGAATAAAGCACAAACCACTCATTTAATTGTGGCTGTAACGGACAGTGGCTCACCAGCCCTAACCAGGTACCAACGAATCATCATTAATATTCTACCAAAAAATAAATAATCATAGAATCCTTTGGATGTGAATAATTCCCATTCAAAGGATTCTTTTAACAATAAATGATAAATTTATATAGCTACTGGAATAATCTAGACCTTTTACCTTGACAGTCATCACATATTTCCTTTATAAAAAAAGGTTAAGGAATTAAACAGGCCTGAAGAAAGAAATGTCATCGACTTAATTTTAACTCTCGTTTAACTTACAGAAGCTTCGAGTAAAATTGCTATGGCATGCTCTTTTAAATCCAAATACTTAGCTTTATTAAGCCCTTAACTCTTCCATATCTGAAATCAACTCATCAAGTTTTCTAATCACCCTTCCGTAGACAATATTTAAATCCCAGTAGTAAATCTTTCCTCCAAATAGTGCCAAAACAACCAGAATTAACACCATGGCAAATAGTCCGATTAATGGCATTCCAAAAACCACAGTAAGGTCAGGATATTTCACCATCAATTCATTCATTACCGTTTCGTTTAGTTGCTGCCCATTTTTACTTGAAAACCAAAAACCCATTATGGTCGATAGAAATATTAAAGGGTAATAAAACCTGGCCATTTTTGTGTTGACCGATATTTGATCATCCAACCAACTTCTGAATGATTTAAGGTATTCGTAGCTATTGACATTTTCGTCAATGCGCTCCAATCCCTTTACAAGCTTTTTATTCACTGCAAACACACCTGCTGCCACAAGAAAAAGACCTATCCCCATAATGGGGATTCCTACAAAAAAGGAAGCACCCAAAACCAATATGGAACCAATCGCAATGGCATTCAAATTAGTTTTAAACATCCTTTTATATTTATCGATGAAATGAATCGATTTCTGATTGTATAGGTTGATTACCTTCGGACCTACCAATGCCTCATTTTTCATAAATCCTTCTTTCCAAATTGTTTCAATTGACTTTTCCATTTAATCGTTTCTTTAATCGTTCTTTAATTCGTTTTATCCTTACTCCTATATTGTTTGGGTTGGTACCAATAATATCCGCTATTTCTTGGTAAGATTTTTCCTCCAAATAAAGTAAAATCACCCCTCTGTCTACTTCCGATAATTGTTTAATGGCATCATACAAGTGATTTAGCGCCTCATCTGAAAATGCATGGCTATCTTCAACCAGTTCCTCAGGCAGGGCATCTGAAGCAAAATACTGGTAGTCGTTTTTCTTTTTTTTCAACAAGGTCAAGCACACATTCAAAGACAGTCTATAAACCCAGGTAGACCATTCAGACTGTTGGCGGAAGTTGTCTCTACTTTTCCAAATTTGTAAGCATACTTCTTGATAATAATCTTCAAAATCCTCTTGTGTATTAGTATAGGCCCTGCATATCTTAATTACGATTGCTGCATAAGGTAAAATTGAAGATCTGTAGAAGTCGCTGCTCACTGCTTTTTTTTCTTGGTTAGTGGTGTAAATCAAAAATTATTACACCTAAATTGAAATTTTTATCAAAAAATACGGAGGAAGTAAATTGGGCTTTTCTCCTAAATAGAAATTTTGTTGCCTTTATATAAAACTGAAACATTCAGCAGACCATCTATCAGGCGATGGAAATATGATTCGGAAATCAAGTGAGACAGCCTATGTATAAGGTAGCACATGTAGATTAAACCTTAGTCCAAAACCAACGGCATTTCTGTAACATTGTATTTAATATCTGTTATTTCCAGCTTTAGCCAAGTCCAATTGACATGCGCTAACTTCCATTCTGCTTTGGAAGAAACAGGGATTCTAATACCATTACGTTCCTCTGTTTTTATGGCACTAACTGTCCATTCTGTAGGAATGGAGTCCTTGGAGTCTTTATAACGCATGGCTACAAACTTTTTGAAATCCCCTCTCTCATCAAAGTGAAAAATACCGGATCCTATTGTTCCTTTATACTCCATAGTTGCTTTGGCCGAAGAATTGTCAATCGCTTCCCATTTTAAATAAGGACTTACTGCAAAAGATGGAAACCATACCATCTCAGCCAAATAACGCTGTAAAGAGGCTTGATTTATTTTATCCTCTTTTTTGGTATTCACTATTGAAAAAAGAGACCACAACTTGATTGTCATTTCTCCCTCCCCTTTTTCAAATTTATCTCTTCCCACCACAGGTAATAATGGGTTCATTTGTAAATCTACTGACCAATTAAAAGCCGGAGGGTCTATAGAAAAATATTGATTCGCTTGAGCATTGGTCCATTTCTCTTGCTCCGGTTTCAACCGCATTTGTAAATCTTGTCCCAAGTAAACGTAGTATACCATCGGTTTGCCTATTGATCCAGTGTTGCGCAACCATTTTTGGACAATTAAAGGAAATCCTTCCAACATTTCTTCAGATAAAAGGGCTTGACTGTTGGCCTTGGAGTCGGTAAAAATTTTTTCAACTTCACGCTTCACCTTATTTTTGAAATTAAAACTGGAAAAGGCAAGAATTATCGCAGCCAGAATAACCAAATTTATAATTGTCCCAAATTTGGCATCATACCAATTATTTAGAATTAAAAACTGAGATAGGACTATGCCGGCTAACCCTGTAAACTGCCAATAATGTAACTTTATTGCCAGAAGAAAAGCAGTAACAACAAATAAGACGAAGGTTATCAACCACAACAACCCCATGGGGCGGGAAATTGGCTGAGAAATGGCATTAAATTCCGACAGGTCAAACGCTTTCAAAAATCCAAAGAGGTGAATTACCCCATGTAAGGCAATAATTACAATGAATGCTACTCGCATAATTCTTTATTAATGATGAAAAAAGTTCGGAAATACATTTATTTAGCAACTCTAAAATAATAAAAAAAAGGACCTGTTGTCCTATAACCTTTTATAATCTAAGCATTTGCGACAAACACCCACCTTCAAACCAATTTTCCGGAAGAATTACAGAATTCTAAATGACTGTTTTACACCATGAAATATTTAAATTAGAGGAAACAACAATATTGAGGCTGTCAATAGCATCTTCCACCTGGAAATAAGCTTGACAAGCCATCGGCTAAAAAAAATATTAATGACCTATTTCACATACAAAAACCACAAAATAAAATTGGATATTCGCAAGGCCAAAAAAAACATAATCCTACTTTTTTCTACGCTTTTATTCTTGTTGGTTATACCGACACAAGCCCAAGATCATGGGAAATTGAATGTATTGTTCATGATCTCCGATGACCTTACAGCCACTGCGATATCCAGCTATGAAAACGGAGCAAGCCTAACACCTAACATAGATCAACTGGCTGCTAAAGGCACCCAATTCACAAAAGCTTATTGTCAATACCCGGTGTGTGGCCCCTCGAGAGCCTCAATGATGTTTGGTTATTATCCCAATGCCACCACCACCTATGGGTATGTAAGTGGTAGAGAAAACGTAGGCCCTGAACGTCAATCCTGGGCCCAATTTTTTAAAGACAATGGCTACTATACTGCAAGAGTAGGGAAGATTTTCCATATGGGATCTGTTGATATTATGAAAGGGAGAGATGGCAAAGATGACCCGGATTCATGGACTGAAAGGTACAACAGTCCTGCCCCGGAGGTCCATGCAAAAGGCAGTAGGGAATTGGTACAAAACAATCCTTTTGGTTTGCTTGAAGTTTCCAATGACAGCAATTGGAATGGTGGAAATCAAATCAATATTGTCAAAACCGTTGAAAATGAAATTCACACTGATGCCGAAACAGCCAATAAAGTTTCACAATTATTAAGGCTGCATAAAAACGAACCATTTTTTATAGCCGCCGGTTTTTTTCGTCCTCATGTACCTTTTGTAGCTCCTAAATCTTCATTTGAAAACTATCCATACGAACAAGTAGTCTTGCCTCCTAAGGTCACCAATGACTGGGATGACATTCCTGAGCAGGGAATAAACTATGTAAACAGCCTGAACGGAGAAATGACAGAGGAGCAAGAGAAAAAGGCTATTGCTGCTTATTATGCCTCTACTTCATTTTTGGATGAGCAGGTAGGCAAAGTATTGCAAACCTTGGAAGACGAGGGCTTGGAAGGCAACACCATTGTAATTTTCACCTCAGATCATGGTTTCTTTTTAGGAGAACACCGCTTTTGGATGAAGGTTGGGTTGATGGAAGAATCTGTAAGGGTTCCACTTATTATTAAAGTTCCCGGGCAAAAACCTACCGTTTGCCATTCTTTTGCAGAATTAATTGATCTATATCCTACCATTTCAGAATTGGCGGGTTTGCAAGCACCAAAAGCTATCCAAGGTAAAAGCTTGGGGAAACTGATAGACAACCCCAAGCTAAAAGTAAGGGATTTTGCGTTTTCCGTTTCCCAAAGAAATGGTAGGATGGGATATTTAATTCGTTCATCAGACTGGGCCTATATTCAATATGGGGATGAAGCCGAAGGTGGCATGGAATTGTATGACATGAATTATGATCAGGGGCAATACAACAATCTGGCAAACTACCCCCAATACACAAATGTGATCGCTGAAATGCAAGGCCTCTTAAAAGGTAAATTAGTTGATGTTCGTAACAATGATCTGGGCATAACTTATTGAGATGAAATCGGCTAAACTCCACAAATACCTATCAGTTATTGCTTATCATAGAAATAGAAAAAATGACTGAAAAACTTACGCTTCAGCAAGCACAAAAACTAGTCCTTGCGTCTCAAGGGATCTTTAACCCTAGAAAAAATGTGCCCGCCATAGAGCAAACTCTTTTGACCATAGAAAAGCTCGGCTATATTCAAATAGATACAATATCTACTGTTCAGCGTGCCCACCATCATGTCTTATGGAGTAGAAACCCAAAGTATCAAAATGCACAAATAGATAAATTGGTGGCCGAGAGAAAAATATTTGAATATTGGTCTCATGCTGCTTCGTATTTACCCATGAAGGATTACAGGTTTAGTCTTTTTCGAAAAAATGCCCTATTAAAGGGTGAGGAAAAACATTGGTTCAAGAAAGACCTTCAATTGATGGATCTGGTCTTAAACAGAATCAAAAATGAAGGACCTCTGATGGCTAAAGACTTTGGTTCAGAGAAACAAACTAAAGCCTGGGGTAGCAAGCCTGCCAAGCAGGCCTTGGAAAACTTGTTTATGCAGGGGGAATTAATGATCACCTCTCGCAAAAACTTTCACAAGGTTTATGACCTGACAGAAAGGGTATTGCCAAAGGCCATTGACCTACGAATGCCTTCTCAGAAAGAATATCATCGATTCTTAATCAACAATTACCTTAAGGCCAATGGTATTGGGCAAGCTTCTGAGATCTCCTACCTGTTAAAAAACACCAAAACACACATTGCTGCCGAACTGAAGGAAATGCATTCTTCAGGGGAATTAACAAAAGTTACAGTAAATGGGATTGATTATTTTGCTTTGCCGAAATCTTTGGCATTGCTTGACAAGCCATTGAACTGTAAACAACTAAAAATCCTCTCCCCTTTTGACAATTTGCTCATCCAACGAAAACGCATGCTCAATTTGTTTGATTTTGATTACCAGATTGAATGTTATCTCCCGGAAACAAAACGTAAATATGGCTACTTTTCATTACCAATATTATGGAACGGCTCATTTGCTGCAAGAATGGATTGCAAAGCAGATAGAAAAACTTCCATTTTAAACATCCATCATTTGGCATTGGAAGAAGGTCTGGGAGACAGGGACGCTTTTGCCTTGGCCCTCTGCAAAGAGCTGGAAGCCTTTAAAGAATTCAATAATTGCATGGAAATCCAATTTCACAAAACCAGCCCTTCTGAGGTCAAAACATCAATCAACAAAACTTTATTAACCAATTAGTAAAGGCTAACTATCCCCCCGACCTCCTTTATCCTTCCGATGAGACACAAATTAAAAAAAATCAACCCCTATTATTAACCAATGGCTTATATCTACAATTGGCACTTGAGGTTGATCAATTTGAAGTTCTTTGGAGAAAAGTTCGGAATAAACAGGCATTATCGGTTATTGCTTTTTACCTTATTTTTTACCGGAATATTACCAAACCTGATACAATTAAAGAAGCAGAAAACTAAGGCAAAAAAGAAGGTGATTGTGGGCCAGAAATAAATCCCGAGGATCCGAAGACATAATGGACTCCTTTATTGGCCATTTGCAAAACGATTAAACCTGCATCTATTAAGACATCTCTCTTTTATTTATTATCACGAAAATTCATATAATATTTATGTCGATCTACTACAGCCTTTTTATAATAAGCCGCATAATAATCATTGGTCATCAAGTCAACTTGATAATAATGTTTGCCATAATTTTTGGCGTTCTTTTCAAGTTTGCTTACAAAAAACCTCCCAATATCCGTATTGGTGTAATTATCCAAATCTGCATTACTTATTCGTTTTCCATCCATCCAAACTCCATACCTATTAGCATCCTTCCATGACTCGATTTGCTGTTCAGTAGGCACCTTTTTATTCATAGGTGGAGGTGAGGACCTAAACACTATCATTTGTTGGGACTGTTGATCCTTACTCATTATTAAAAACAAGGCTTGTAATCTTTCCCTATCCACAATAGAAATTTTATATTCCACAGGACGCCCTTTATCATTTTTTGCTTTATTAACAATCTCTCTGTACTCAGCAAGTTGTGCAGGAGTCGCCCCTTCTGTCGTTGATGGAACAACAATTTGTTTTGACTGTACATTTTTAGTTTCTTCTTGGGCAATTGTTACTGTGCCGAAAAAAAATACGGCCATACCCAATAGAGGAACAACAGCTACTTGCTTACACAGTGCATTTCGGAATGATTTAGTTTTGGTCATCATAAGTAAACGTTTTTTAGTAATAGAATAATTAAATCGACTTGTAATAAATGAGCTTGCCTGTTCACTGACTTTATCAAACAATAGATAACGATAGGATTTAATATCAGAGATTTGATTGATCACTGCCTCATCGGCAAGAAACTCATGGTTGAGCGCAATGGCTTTTCGGAATAGGAAAATAAATGGATTAAACCAGAAAAAAATTTGGAGGACTTCTACGAATAAGATATCCAATGAATGCTTTTGGGATACATGTGCAAGTTCATGAACTAGAATCTCTTCTTCAATATTTCCACTTGTATATGCTTCCTCATTGAGAAATACATATCCTAAAAAACTATGAGGCACCGTATTTTGATTAAAGAGAACAATTTTGCTTCCCCTATAAGGTATACAAACCCCTTTTCTTAGCTTTTGTAATATATATTTAATATTTATTAAAAACCTCGATAAAAATGCTACAGTAACGAAAAAATAGACTAACCCAAAACCCCAAATCATATAATTAATACTTTTTACATATGGTTTATTTTTGAACGATTCGGGATTAATAGAAAATGTTGATTCAAATACCACCGCATCAACGAGCTCCCTTGGCAATACCTGCTGTTTAAAGGCAATAAATGGGATAATAAATGATAGCATCAAGCTTATCAACAAATAAAACCTATTGAATTTATACATATGTTCCCCCTCTAATACTAGCTTGTAGAAAAGAATAAACAAAGCAGAACAACCGATAATTTTAATTAGGTAATAGATCATTATTCTATATTTAAATACTTTATTCTACAAATGTAGATTAAATAATTTAAACTTCAAATAATCATAACTAATTTTTTATTATACTTGATTTTTAACAATTTAAAACACACAAAATCGGAGAAGAAGAAATATTTAGTACATATCAAATATCATAGATAAATTATCATTTCTAAAAACAGAGCAGAAATCAAATTTACCTGCTTTTTTAGCTCAATTGAAAAAAATGCCCATAGGATATTCTATAAGCAATTAAACAAATGACAGGCATTATTGGTTAAATCAAATTAACCTAACACTATTTTATAAAAATAATATTCTATAGAATTTTGGAACTGTTTTTGTAGACAATAATTTCTCTATCCTTAATTTATTATAATTAAATAATTTAGGTTAGGA
This sequence comes from Cyclobacterium sediminis, assembly GCF_054781075.1. Taxonomy (NCBI): domain Bacteria; kingdom Pseudomonadati; phylum Bacteroidota; class Cytophagia; order Cytophagales; family Cyclobacteriaceae; genus Cyclobacterium; species Cyclobacterium sediminis. The sequence goes on from NZ_BAAGVC010000003.1 coordinate 810,909, forward strand.
TTTATTTATCAATTATCACTTAAATGATAAAGCTATGAAGAATATTTTACTCTGTTTTGTGCTTATCGCATGCACAACAATTTCTGCTATTGCTCAGAACAGGACAGTGACAGGGAGGGTAACCTCATCAGATGAACCGGAGGGAATTCCGGGCGTAAACGTATTAGTTAAAGGTTCAATGGTAGGATCAATAACAGATATTGACGGCAACTATTCTGTGGCTGTTCCTGATGGATCAAGCACATTGGTATTTAGTTTTGTTGGCTATATGAGTCAAGAAGTAAATGTCGGCAATCGATCTACGATTGATATTGTATTACAACAAGATGTTAATGAACTTTCAGAAGTTGTTATTACCGCCTTAGGTGTAGAAAGGAATAGAAATGAATTGGCCTATTCTGCTCAGGAGGTAGATGGAGAGTTGATTACCCGAACAAGAAGCCCGGATTTTGTCAACTCCCTTTCAGGTAAGGTGGCAGGGCTTGACATCAGGAGTAATAATACAATGGGGGGATCTACCAATGTTATTATTAGGGGCTACTCCTCTATTACAGGCAACAACCAAGCACTTTTCGTAATCGACGGCGTTCCCATCAGTAATGCGAATAACAATACCAGCACCAAAGCTTATGAAGCCAATGAAAGCTTTGGTAGCCAACAAACTGGACGCGTTGGTACTGACTTTGGAAACGCCGCTGCGGATTTAAACCCCGACAATATAGAATCAGTTAACGTATTGAAAGGAGCAGCAGCAACAGCGCTTTATGGTTCTCGTGCAGCCAATGGCGTGATCATGATTACCACCAAAAAAGGTAAGGAAAACAGCATGGATATCACCATCAACTCCGGTGTCATTTGGAGTTCAATTGACAAAAGTACTTTTGTGAGGTACCAAAAAGACTATGGTGCAGGATATATAGATGCTTTCAGAACACCCCGGGATCTGGGAGGCGGAGTTGGTCCGGTGGTCAGGTTTCAAGATGATGCTTCTTACGGACCTGCATTTGATCCTGGCCTAATGGTTTATCAATGGGATGCATTGGATCCATTTTCTCCCAATTTTGGAAAAATGACCCCATGGGTGGCTGCACAAAATGATCCAAGTACTTATTACGAAACCGGCCTGAACTCCAACCAGAGCATCATTATCAGCGGTGGTGGAAATGATGCTACTTTTAGCTTAGGATATACCAGGAATGATATCAAAGGCAATCTTCCAAACAGTACCATAGACAAAGACCAATTCAATTTCAATGGGTCCTATAAAGCTTCGGATAAATTGACCATTTCAGCTTCCGGAAACTATGCAAGAACTGTAGGTATGGGTAGATATGGCACAGGCTATAACGGCAGGAATCCCAATCAGCAATTTAGGCAATGGTGGCAAACCAATGTCGATATAAGGGAACAGGAAGAAGCCTACTGGAGAAATGAACAAAACATAACCTGGAACTGGAACAGTTCCAATACCGGCCCCATTTACTCAGACAACTTGTACTGGACGAGGTATCAAAATTACTCCAACGACAGCAGAGACAATTTTTACGGATACGCCTCCGTAAACTATGAAATAAATGATTGGCTTAGCGTTATGGGGCGGGCATCTTTCAATACCACCATTGACTTACAGGAAGAGCGGGTAGCCATTGGAAGTGCAGATGTCAGTCAATACACCAGGTTCAATAGGGATTTCAATGAGTCCAACTTTGATTTGTTATTAAATTTCAATAAGGACATATCCGAAGACATCAGCTTTACCGGATTATTGGGTTCCAATCTCCGAAGAAGTAGAATGAGTTCCATCAGAGCCAGTACAAATGGAGGCTTGGTAGTCCCCGGACTGTATAGTTTATCCAACTCACTAAATCCTATACAGCCTCCTTTTGAAGAGGTAGAAAATATAGGAGTAGACGGAGTATTTGCCAATGCCAATTTCGGGTACAAAGAAACTTTATTTGTAGAGATTTCGGCCAGACAGGATAAATCAACCACCTTGCCTGAAGACAACAACACTTATTTTTACCCTGCTGCGGCAGCCAACTTGGTGTTTTCAAATTTAATTGATGTCCCATGGATTACCCATGGAAAGATCAGGGCAAACTATGCTGAAGTAGGTAATGATGCTCCTGCGCTGAGTTTATACAATGTATATACTTCACAGACAGGATACGGTTCTATTCCGATTTTTTCATTACCCAGCACGAGAAACAACAATTCCTTGTTACCTGAAAGACAAAAAAGTTTTGAAGCAGGTATGGAGTTAGACTTTTTCAGTAGTCTATTTGGTTTTGACATCACCTATTACAAGTCCAATACCATAAATCAAATTTTACCTGTCAATACCTCGGCAGCCAGTGGATACACCAAGAGGTTTGTCAATGCAGGAGAGGTGCAGAATCAAGGAGTTGAAGTTTCGGCTTTTGTGACTCCTATTCAGACAAGGGATTTTTCATGGACCATGAACCTGAATTACGCCAGGAATAGAAATGAAGTCATAAGTTTGTTTGGAGAAGGAGAAAACAAAGTATTGAATGTACCAATTGCTTCTTTTCAAGGTGGAGTTTCGGTAAATGCAGCAGTCGGTGAACCATATGGAATCATTAAGGGTAGGGATTTTATCTATACCAATGGACAACCTACAGTTAATGAAGACGGCTATTATATGGTTTCGGAAAACTCGGATGAAGTCATTGGAGATCCAAATCCTGACTGGATCGGTGGAATCAACAACACCCTTGCTTACAAAGGCATTTCTTTAGGTTTTCTTATTGATATTCGAAGTGGTGGAGACGTTTTTTCCTTGGATCAATACTACGGTGAAGGAACCGGTTTATACCCTAAAACAGCAGCTATCAATCAAAAAGGGTTTCCATCCCGTCTACCTGTAGAAGATGGTGGAGGAGTTTTGCTGCCTGGAGTGAAAGAAGATGGCAGTCCCAATGATATTTATGCAGAAAACCTAAATGGTGACGGGATCACTCCTTTTGGCTATGCTGCAAATAACTATGGCGAGTCCCCCCGCTCACTTTATACTTTTGACGGTAGCTTTGTAAAACTAAGAGAAGTTGCTCTTACTTATACACTGCCAGCTTCATTGATGCAAAAGATTGGAGTTTTCGAAAGTGTAGACTTACAATTTATCGGTCGAAACTTATGGATTATTCATAAGAACATGGAATTCTCTGATCCGGAGGAAGGATTAAGCTCCGGGAATGCCGGTAGAGGTTATCAAAGCGGAGCTTATCCTGCTTTAAAGAATTATGGTTTTAATGTTCGGTTAAATTTCTAAACCTGAAAAGATGAAAAAGATAATTATAACTATATTCTCCATGATACTGATGGTATCATGTGTAGAAAATTTAGAAGATTACAATGTGGATCAAAAGAGTGCTGCAAACGTACCGCCTGCCACCTTATATACCGGAGCAGTAAAAGAGCTTTCGGATGTGATTACTACACCTGATGTGAACGTCAATAACTATAGGTTTTATGTTCAGCACTGGACAACAACCCAATATTTGGATGAGCCTAGGTATAATATGACCACCCGGCTCATCCCACAAAATGTATGGCAAGCGTTGTATAGAGATGTTTTGGCAGATCTTGGAGAATCTAAAAGACTGGTGGAAGAAGATGCATTCACTACAGAGCCCGTGAAAGGCAATCAAATGGCCCAGATAGAAATAATGGAAGTTTTTGCCTGGTCTGTTTTACTAAACACCTTTGGAAATGTCCCTTATTCTGAAGCCTTAAATCCGGAAAATTCACTTCCTGCATATGATGATGCATCCTCCGTGTATGGAGAAATCTTAACCCGTCTAGATGCCGCTCTTAATCGTATTGATACTGACGAAATAGGTTTTGACGAAGGAGATATCATATATGAAGGAAATATGGAACTGTGGTGGAAGTTTGGAAATACGCTTAAACTAAAACTAGGAATGGTAATCGCGGATGTCAATAGCAGCATGGCACAAAGTGTGGTAGAAGCTGCTGCTCCAAATGTATTTATGGACAATTCAGAAAATGGCGCCTTCCCTTATTTAAACGCACCTCCTAATAACAACCCTGTTTCGGAAGAGATGAATCCTTTATTTACCTCCAGGCAGGATTATGTGGTGGCAAATACCTTAGTAGATGCCATGAATGAATTAAATGACCCTAGAAGACCTTTTTATTTCACTCAGGTGGATGGAGAATACCAAGGGGGGATTTATGGTTTTTCAAATTCCTATTCAGATTTCTCCACCATCAACCCAACCATAACAGACCCTACCTTTGAAGCTCTATTATTGGATTATTCAGAAGTGAGATTCCTGCTTGCAGAAGCTGTTGAGCGAGGGTATAATGTGGAAGGAACTGCTGAGGGACATTATAACGAAGCAATTGCTGCTTCTATAGCTTACTGGGGAGGAACCGAGGAACAAACCAACACTTACCTCGCCCAATCTCAAGTTGATTACTCAACGGCCCCAGGTAATTGGCGGGATAAGATTGGCAACCAAAAATGGATTGCTCTATACAATCGAGGCTATGATGCCTGGCTTGAATGGAGAAGACTGGATGCTCCCGATTTGCAACCCCCATCTATAGAAGGAACAAGTGATCTTGTTATTCCTAAGAGGGTGATTTATCCTATTAATGAACAAACGCTCAATGGAACAAATCGATCAGTAGCAGGACAGGCCATTGGAGGAGACAATAGCGAAACCTATTTATGGTGGGACGTGGAATAGCACTTTCAGCTTAGCTATGCCCCCAAATAATTTATAAGTAATTAAAAACAAAAGCGGTACTATCTCAGGACCGCTTTTGTTTTATATAATCTCCCAGATCCGCCAGTACTCCTTACAACCCCTCTAAAAGTATTCCTGCCAATTGCTTTAAGCTAAGTTCCTCAAACTTGGCATTGTACTTTGCAATGCTGAAATTATTCTGAGCGTTTCTTAAATTCAATTGAGCTTGCCTAAATTCTATTGAATTAATTTGTCCTTGTTTGTACAAATCGTCACTGCGTTCAAAATTCTTTAAAGCTGTTTCCAAATTTGCTTTCTCGGCATTAAAAACAAACAATGAATTTTGATAAGCAGAATAGGCATTGAGCACATCCCTTTTCACAGAATACTCAGTTTGCTCTTTTAAAACTTGCTGGCGTTCGATCTCTATTCTGGCATTTTTATTTCTTACCCGCGTCGCGCCTCCATCAAAAATATTCCAGCTCAAAGTCAATCCGGCTTGTGGACCAAAATTATAACTACCAGTTACAAATGCTCCGGCAGGATTTCTATTGCCGGAATAATTGTAACCGGCATTTAAAGAAATAGCAGGAAACCAGCCCGATTGGCTTGCCTTCAATGCAAACTCACTGTTCCTCAATTGACTATTGGTTTGTTCAATCAATACATTTCGCTGATAGGCTTGACTTACCAGCTCCTCTTTGGTTCCTGGTATAGAAAAAGAATTGGTTGTATCCACTACAAACTCAGTTTCAATTTCACGTCCCATTATCAGATTTAGATTCCTTCTGGCGTTCTCCAAATCCTGAGTAGTGTTAAGCAAATTAATGCTATCATTGTTTACATCAACTTGCGCATTCAATAAATCAATCTGAGTGGTTTGCCCATATTCAAAACTATAGGCCGCACGTTGCATTCTGGTGGTGGAAATACTCAAAGCATTTTTTAAAATACTTACACCCTCCGTCAATTGAGCCATCAAAAAGTAAGCATTAGACAGTTCCAAAACCGTATTCTCTATGATTTGTCTTGCCTGCAATTCGGAAATATTGTACAACTCTTTCAACTGTTTGTAATTGTACATCCTCCCAAATCCATCGAACAGTATGTAGTTTAGGTTAACGGAACCACTATAATTGTAAGCTTCCGTCGGATCATAGCTAAAGTCCCCATTTGCGGTTTTGTTTTCGCCTTGATAACCTGAAACGCCTATATCCCCATTGGCCTGTATTGAAGGCAGGTAGCCACTATTTAAAATGCTTTGATTGTTATTGGCTACCTCCAGGTCTTTTTCTGCCACCTTGATGTCATAGTTGTATTTCAGCGTAAGATTCATTGCATCTTCACGTGAAAGCATTTCTTGCCCATTAGCAACCAAGCTTGAGGCAAATAAAACCAACCCAGTAACCACCGTAAATAATTGAGAATGCCGCGACTCCATTTGGATATTTTTTATTTTTACTCTCATTTTGTTAAACATTCTGCGTTGATTCTTCATTTTCATGCAGCTCCTCCACTGCTGGCTCCACCGATTCCTTTGATGGCTTAATTCCTTCCCAAAGCCATAATGAATAAACTTTTAACAAATTACCTACTGACAAAAGCATGGGAAGCATAATCAAAGTAAGCACCGTAGCGATGGCTATTCCATAAGCAATGGCAATGGCCATTGGAATTAGAAATTGAGCTTGCCTGCTTTTTTCTAAGATCAAGGGAGACAGACCTGCGATGGTAGTCACAGAGGTAAGAAAAATGGCTCGGAATCTGGATTTTCCTGCTTGAATTAAAGCCTCATCAAAATCAACCCCCTCTTGCAAGAAGTTGTTAAACTTACTTATAAGCACCAAACCGTCATTTACCACGATTCCAATAAGGGCGATGATACCTAGTAGTGATAGCATATTAATCGGGAAATCATGTAACCAATGCCCCCAAGCCACCCCAATCAAACTAAACGGTATCATCACCAATAGCAAGATCGGCTGCAAATAGGAACGAAAAGTAAAAGCGATGATAACCAGGATTAGAAAGATGATGATGGGAAAAACCTTACCGGCAGAGGCAGTCACCTTTCCGGCCTCACGATTTTGACCTTCATACAATGCCGAAACAGTTGGGTATTTCGCCATGATCTCAGGCATTACATTCTCCCTAATATCAGCAATAATATCTGAAGAGCTATCCTTAGGATCTTTTAGGTCGGCCTCTACTTTTATTTCTCGTTTTCCGTCCAAATGATTGATAGTGATTTCTCCTCTAGCGATATAATAGGTAGCAATTTCACCTAAGGGAACACGATTACCGGAGGCACTTACTATATGCATATTATCTAAATTCAAAATAGAAGAACGCCCTTCTCTTTCATAACGCACCCAGACAATAATCTCATCCTGTCCCCGCTGAAATCTTTGAACCTGTAAACCATTAAACCCGGCACGAACCTGCCCTATCACGTCATTTAAAGTAAAACCCAAAACATAGGCCTTGTCCTTTAATTCAATATTAATTTCATTTATACCTGCAGGATCATTATCACTTATATCACGCAATAGGCTGTTTTCTTTGATTTTTTCTTTTAGCTCAAATTTGGCTGCCTTTAGCTCCTCTATATTGTAACTTAACAGTGATACAGAAACAGGTTTGCCCCCAAAACTGGACCCGGCATCAAAGGTTAAACTCTCCGCAGAAGGGTGCTCACCTGCTGCCTGAGCAATAGATCCGGCTATTTCTGAAGCCGTAAAATCACGATCTTCACCCGGTAGCAAGTTGATTTTTAAAGAGGCATTGGCTGTACCCGGACCAATTCTCTTAATAATACTTTGAAAAACCTGGGCGCCACCTGACTGCTTTGCCGTGTATTCCTTATTGACCTCGATGGCCACATTCTCAATTTGTGTTATGATAGAGTCTGTCACGCTAGGGTTTATTCCTTGTGGCATTTTCAAAGTAACATTAACTTGGTCTGATGCTATGACGGGAAAAAAGGTTGTTCTAATTATCCCCCCTTGGATGGCTCCTGTAGTGATCACAAACAAGGCGATAAGAATTGAAAAGCCCAACACCTTGTTTTCCATACAGAAATGAAGAACCGGACTATAGAACTTATTGCGCAGAAAATTCAAGAATGTAGTTGCCCTGGTATTAAACCAATACTCTTTCTGACTACCGGAAAGTGCTTTTGAATGTGCCACATGCGCAGGGAGAATAACCAAGGCTTCAAACAGAGAGAAGGCAAGTGTTAATATGACCACTATAGATACCTCTCCAAAAAACTCTCCTAATCGGCCATCCAAATAAAAGAAGGTGGAAAATGCAACCAAGGTGGTAAGAATGGCTGAAGTAATTGCCGGTAAAACCTCCATTGTCCCATCTATGGCTGCCTGAACGCGGGATTTCCCCTGTTCATGGTGGTAGAAAATATTCTCAGCAATCACAATTCCATCATCAACCAAGATCCCTATCACTATTATCATCCCAAATAGAGAAAGTACATTTATGGTAATATCAAAATAGGAGGCCATCATAAACATTCCCATAAATGAAATAGGAATACCAAAAGCCACCCAAGCTGCCAACCTTGGACGCAAAAACAAGGAAAGAAAAAACAGTACCAAAGCTATCCCCTGTATACCATTAACCAATAAAAGCTCCGTACGTTCTACAACTATTTGAGACCTGTCATTGGTTATACTTAGCTGGATATTGTTGTGGGTTTCATTGAATTCTTTGGCATATTTGGTCGTTTTCTCTGCAGCTTCAATTAAATCTTCATTGTTAGTTGTACTAATTGTAAATGAAATAGAGGGTTGATTATTGAAATAACTTCTATCAGGAGTTTCAGACCAGGCATCTTCTGTTACTGCCACATCTTCTAAAGTAACAATAGCACCATTTTCCTCGGTTTTTAGAATAATATTGTTAAGCTCTTTTCCATAATAAGATCGATTATTTACCCGAATCAAATAATCCTCTGCCTCGGTTTTAATAGCCCCACCGGTAACCAAAATATTGTTATTGGCCACAGCATTGGCAACATCACTAAATGTCAAATTATAGGAACGTAATACTTCTTCATTTACCGAAACCGTAATTTCTTCATCAGGATAGCCGGCAATTGTCAGCTGAGATATTCCTTCAATACCTCGCAAGTCATTCTCTATCTCCCTTCCGATGGTTTTAAGGGTTTTCAAAGGGATATTCTCCCCACTTAATGCCAACTCAATGGAGACATTTAAATTTTCATTTTTGGCCACTACCGGTGGCTCCATTTCTGCCGGAAAGGAAGGGACTTTATCTACAGCATTTTTTACATCGGCCAATAATATATCTATATCATAACCTTTGATGGCCTCTATAGAAATGCTAGCCGTATTTTCCGAGGAAGCTGAAGTAAAACGGTCAATCCCCACAATCCCACGTAAATTGTCCTCAATTTTTAGAACAACCCCTTCTTCCATTTCTTGTGGGGATGCTCCGGGATAATTGATAGTAATGTCTATAAACTTCGAATCCTGCAAAGGAAAAAAGCTGGATTTTAAGGATAACATCCCAAATGTACCCAAAACCACTACCGCCAGGATAATGACATTGACTGCCACAGGGAATTTTATAAAATGTGATATAATTGATTTCATTTTTAATCTAGTGAATGGTGAAAAAACTGTACGAAAAAAGCAGAAAAGAAGTCACCGTTATTGCTCCTCGTAAATACTTACTTTCATGCCCGGGTAAGCTCCTGTAGGCAACTTTGTAAGCACTTTCTCACCATCTTTTAACCCGCTTATCACCACAGACTTTTCCTTATAAAACAAAGGTTCAATTGTTTTCTGGACAAGTACTGAATCCTCAACCACAAAAACTTGATTCTTATCAAATACCACACTTCTGCTCAATTCATAAGCATTTTCAACCTCCGTGGCCATGATATTTGTTTTCACATACATGCCTTCTTCCAAGCTTTTACCTGTGACTTGTACATACACGTTTATCGTTTGGGTTTCACTGTTGACCAATCTGTTGATTCGAACAATTTCTCCAACCCATTCTTTTGAATCGTTATTTGTGGAGGTAACAGTTACTTTTTGACCAATCCCTAAAAAATCAATCATGCTAACACTCACAGGTGCTTCAATTTCAAAAACTGTTGGCTGAATAAATTCTCCCAACTTTTGTCCAGGCCTAATCAAAGAACCCGGAGTCACCAAAGCTTCCACCAATACCCCATCAAAAGGTGCCATAATATTGTATTTGGCCAAAGTCAATTCCATATTCCTCACATTGTAATAGGTAGAATAAATGGTCCGGCCGGTAATAAACATCTTTTCCTGATTGGATTCAGGTTCCGGAAGTGCTGGCAAGGGTTTATTTACATCGATTTGACTCAGGAAATCATTCCATTTTTCAAAAGACGAGGAGTAGTCTAAACGAAGATCAGCAAGTGCTGAAGTCACCAAATTTTGAAGACTACTTTTCTGAGACATTAAACTAGCACGGTAAACATCCGACTCAATGGCAACCAAAGGCTTTCCTTTTTTATAGAAAGCCCCCTCCTTAAAACTACCTATAGGAGATGTCATTACACCTTGCACTTCTGCGTAAATTTCAACCCTATTCTTTGCCTCCAAACTTCCGGTAGCTGTAAAGCCCAAGGGTAATGTGGAATTTTTAATGGTTTCAGCAAACACGGTAGCCGTGGAAATGCCTTTATTTTTTAATGGTGGCTTTTTGCTTTCTTTCAGAATATTAGATAATGTAAACCCGCCAAACAAAACCGCAATACTTACGCCAATAATGATTAGTTTTCTTTTCATATACACTAGTTGCTATTGCAACCACTTTTTAGATTCTCAATATTTTTTTTTATTTTACCTAAAGTTCTTATCGTTTGTTCTAGCTCCTCCGCCGGTATATTTTCCTGGATTTGTAATACCAATTTTCTAAAGATCGGAACAGTATTCTGAAACACCTGCTCTCCGTGTTTGGTCAAATGAACCATGTTTATTCTCTTATCCGTTGCAGAAGGGATTCTCGCTACAAGATTTTTCTTTTCCAAAGTATTAATAAATCTGGCCAATGAAGCTTTGTCTCTTTCTGTAATAAATGCCAAATCATTCTGAGGTAAAGGCCCCTTCATCGACAAGGCTTTTAACACAAGCATCTGCTTTTTAGTCAAATCCACCCCGGCTTCCTTTAGGTTTGCATTAATGAAAATATCTACCCATTTCATGGTCTTTCCTAACCATGGCAAAATACCATATTCATTAATATTGGGCTTATAATCCTTATCCATTTCCATCAAATTTTGAGCAAATATAAATTAAATGATTGCATATGCAACTATTCAAATGTTTAAAAATAATTTTATCCAATGAATTGAGAGATAAACACACAACCTAAAATCATTAGTTTTATAGAGGTGTATTTAGTAAATAAAAAGGCTAAACTAGATCAACCCTGTAGTTTAGCCTTCAAATTAAAAACTATACAAAAAAATTGAAGGCAGTTTGAAAAATTCACCAATCCTGTGACATTAATTATGAAAAAAGGCTAAAATCAATTTAACCTCCCCATAAATGATAATTGAAATACTTAGACCGGTAAAGCAACAATAAACATTTACTCCACTACATGGATTAAAGTAAAAACCTTAGTTCCACATAATTCCTATTGCTCTCCTTGCGGCTTGTCTTGACGCTGATCACTTATATTGGCTTGCATTTTTTCCCTGGGAAAAACCTGATTCAATTTTTCACCGCCTTTGATACCAAAGTCCAAGGTTCGGATTGGGAATGGAATCATGATATCTTCCTTATCAAATGCTTTTTTAATCGCAATAATAGCTTCACTTTGACTCTTCAGAAACTCCAATTGACTTTTAAAGGCTACCCAAATCATAATTCTAAAATCAATGGAGCTACTTCCAAAGGCCAAATAAACAAGGTCAATGTCTTTATTTTTATTAATATTAGGTACGTTTTCTACTGCTGCTATGGCAATGTCTCTTACCCGCTCCAAATCCTCCCCATAGGATACCCCGACATTTAAATCTATTCTTTTATAAGTGTTTTCAGAATCGTTTACCAGGGGATTTTGAAACAACATCTTGTTAGGAATGATAACCTCCTGTCCTTGAAATGAGGTCAGCTCTGTGGTTCGTATGCCAATACGTTTGATAATACCACTGTACCCTTCACAGTGGATCACCTGCCCAATTTTAAATGGTCGTTTTATGGCCATGAAAAAGCCGGCAATAAAATTAGTGGCAATGTCCTGGAAGGCAAAACCCAAAGCCAAACCAATTATTCCTGCCCCTGCAAGCAAGGAAGAAACAGTTTTGTCAAGGTTTAGGAAACTTAAAGCTGTAAAGACACCAATTGAAATAACTATGATATAAATTATTTTCGATATTATGGAAGAAAGCGAGTCGTTCTTAATTGCCTTACCCAGAAATCTATCGCTTAAATTTTTGACCACCCTAGCAACTAAAACAAATGCGATAAGCACCAATATCGCTACCACAAAATTTGGAAGCATTTTAACCAAAAGTTCTAGCCATCCAATTAATTTTTGAGTAAGAATATCGTAATATTTATTAATTTCCATGGTATATTAATTTCAGTTATTCAATTTCGAAGCCAATTACTATGCCTTTAATTTTTAAGGAGCCAAAAGATAAACCTATTGCATAAAAAAAAGTTTTAAACTATTTGGCGCAACATCAATTTAATCAGTTGGGAAAAGGCAATATTATATTTTAATAATAAAATAATTTTATTCCGACACACATTATAACAAGCAAAATCCTGCCCGCAGAGACCTCCAGCCAATTTATAACCTCAGACCATTGTTCGGTCGCCTCCACAGTAATAACTTACAGTAGAATTTTTATATCTTATCATGACTTACCCAAAGAAGCGTTGAAGTATCATAACCGATATTCTCAGCCATTTTCAGGTACTTACTCCTAATGTTTATAGGTATATCCGTCCCTCTAGAAAGTATCCATAGGTATTTTTGACTTTTCCCGGCAACCAAAGCATATTGATAGTCTTTGTCAATTGCGATTACATTATACCCTGAATAAAATGGCCCGAAAAATGACACTTTTAGCTTCCCCACATTCTCAGTCTCAACAAATTTTGCCTTTCCTATGGCTTGAGTCCATTCTTCTTTTTTTGTATTGTAACCTCGATTGTCGACCTTAATCGTCCCATTGTCATTGATAGAATAGGTGGCTGTGGTATTATTTAAGTTTTTTTCAAACTTGAAATCCATCCTGGCAATCTCATACCATTTACCTAAATATTTTTCCTGATCAAAGGATTGCACTGCTTCCGCCCCTTTTGGGATCGTTGCACAAGAGAAAAGCCCTATCATAAATATCCATGTTAATAATAAGAAAACTAAAATTTGGTTTTTCATTAATAGAAAGCCTTTTAGAAGATGTATTAACTATTAAAACAAATGTTGTGCCTGTATCCCTATATCTAAATAAAAATCTTGATAGCATAAATCAAGTGTTGTTATTCCTTCAGTATTTCAGAAAAACTTCATCGCCCCAAACACTTTGCATTCCATTCTTCTTGAGCCAATATATCACTTTTATCCACCAAAACTGATCTATGATCTATAATTAAACTCCTAATTATTTTGATTATAATAATTTGAAGTTTCTCTGAATAGTTTTTAACATCATTTTTTTGAATATAAAATCCCGGGCATGAATAATTTTTCAAGAAACTTTATATATTCGCACAAACTTTTGAAAGCCAGGTTTTATGAAAAAAAAGGCGGCAGTCATCGACATGGGCACCAATACCTTTCATCTGCTAATGATAGCATTTGACAGCAATGGTTTTGAGGTAATCTACCAAGAAAAGGTTCCCGTGAAAATCGGTCAGGGAGGCATCAATCAAAACATCATTCTTCCGGAAGCTGAAAAACGTGGATTGCATACCCTTGAGCATTTTCACAACCTCATTAAAGGGGAAGGCATTTCCCAAATTTTCGCATTTGCCACCAGTGCGGTAAGGAATGCTGACAATGGATTTTCTTTTATCCGGAAAATTAAAATACAAATCGGAATAGATGTACAAATCATAGACGGTGAGCGGGAGGCTGAACTGATTTATAAAGGTATTCGCTTGAGTGCTTGTCTCAGCTCAGCCAATGCCCTAATGATGGATATTGGTGGAGGATCTGTTGAATTTATTATTGGAAATGTGCATAAAATACTTTGGAAAGGAAGTTTTGAAATAGGTGGCCAAAGGTTATTGGACTTGTTCCATTACCATGATCCTATTCTCCCTGAAGAAGTGGAAAAACTATCCCTCTACCTGGCGGAAAAATTAACTCCGCTTATAAAAGCCATCAATACACATGCTCCTCAACAACTAATAGGAGCTTCCGGCACCTTTGATACTTTGACAGACATGTACCTGGCTTCGGAAGGAAAGAAAAAAGACAGAAAAACTATTCGTCATATTTTACCTGTTTCAGCCTTTGAAAACATGGCTTCAGAACTGTTGCTACTTGACAAAGCCAAGCGACTTAAAATCCCCGGTATGATTCCTTTAAGAGTAGACATGATTGTGGTGGCTTCCTGTCTGATTCGTTTCATCACTCAATGGGTTCCAACGGATCAGTTGGTTTGTTCAACTTACTCCTTGAAGGAAGGTGCTGTTTCGGAAGCAATGACCAAAACGGAAAAAATAAAAAGCACCAGCCTTACACCTACCCAATAAAAAAGGAAAGTTCTTCCATTAGGCTTTAACTTTTAGCATTTTTGCACCATCGATCACCCAATTTCTTGTCCAATAATGAACTTCACCCACCAACAATTAGAAAAATTTACCTTTGCCGTATTACAAAAAATAGGATGCCCTGAGACTGATGCAAAAACTGCTGCCTCCGTCTTGTTGTCCGCAGACTTAAGAGGGGTAGACTCCCACGGAGTTGCTCGATTGTCAGGATACGTCAGACTATGGGAAGCGGGACGTATCAATCCTTCACCTAATATTAGGGTAGTGCATGAGACTCCAAGTACGGCCGTTGTGGATGGCGATGCAGGTTTAGGTTTGGTGGTGGCCCCCTATGCCATGAAAGTGGCCATAGAAAAAGCCAAAACAGCTGGTACCGGATGGGTATCTGTAAAAAACTCCAACCACTACGGCATAGCGGGTGTTCATGCTATGGAAGCTTTGCAATACGACATGATTGGCATTTCACTAACGAATGCAAGCCCCTTGGTAAGCCCTACTTTTTCAAAAGAGCGCCTTTTGGGCACCAATCCCATATCGGTAGCCATTCCGGCCAATGAGCAACCTCCCTTTGTGTTGGACATGGCAACAACTACTGCCGCCAATGGCAAACTGGAAATCCTCCAAAGGAAAAAAGAACAAGCTCCTGAAGGCTGGATCCAAGACAAGAATGGGCAATCAACCAGAGATCCTTTAGGGGTGAAAGATGGTGGTGCACTTTTGCCCCTAGGTGGCGACAGAGAACATGGTTCTCAGAAAGGTTATGGATTGGGAGCGGTAGTCGATATCTTTTCCGCAGTACTTTCAGGAGCCAATTACGGCCCTTGGGTCCCCCCTTTCGTTGCATTTTTAGAACCTCACCCAAACCCTGTTGGGGAAGGTTTGGGTCATTTCTTCGGCGCAATGCGCGTGGATGCCTTCAGGCCTGCAGATGATTTCAAACAACATATGGACAATTGGATCAGCCGGTTCCGAGAGGCTTCACCGGTGGATGGTCAAGAAAAAGTGTTGATCCCAGGTGACCCTGAAAGGGAATTAGAACAAGAAAGAAAAGCCAACGGGATACCATTATTAACAGCAGTGGTAGAAGACCTACGTGCACTGGGTGATAAACTAGGTGTAGCATTGGAATAAGCTATTACATACCAATTGAATATTAAAGGATTTTTACAGACGTTAGGCCCCGGCATTCTCTTTGCCAGCACAGCCATTGGTGTGTCTCACTTGGTGCAAAGCACCAGGGCAGGGGCTGAATACGGCTTCGGTTTGGTGGGTTTCATAATAGCAGCGAACCTTTTCAAGTGGCCATTCTTTGAATTTGGTTCCAGGTATGCAGCAGCCACAGGTGAATCTCTGATCGATGGATACCAAAAAATCAGCCCTTGGTTTTCTCGCTTGTTTCTAGGCATAAACTTGCTTTCCATGTTTTTTGTTAATGCCGCTGTTACCTTTGTGGCAGCAGGTTTTTTACAAAACTTATTTAGAATAGAACTATCACCAAACTATTTCTATGTCCCTTCTATACTATTATTGCTGATCTCTTTTCTATTTCTTGCTTTGGGAAGGTATTCTCTGCTCGATTCAGGGATAAAAGTCATCGGAAGCTTTATGTTTTTGAGCACACTTTTGGCTTTCTTTATTGCTCTTTTTAATGGCCCCAAAGTTCCTATAGAAGATTATTCCATCTTCATCGAATTGACACCTCAATCTTTACCATTCGTTATTGGCTTAATGGGCTGGATGCCCACAGCCATAGACGCATCAACATGGAATAGCCTATGGACCATCGCTCGAAGAAAGCAAAGTGGCTACGCTCCTACCGTTAAAGAATCCGTTTTTGAATTCAACTTTAGCTATTGGATTTCCTCCGCCCTTTCCATATGCTTTGTAGTGCTAGGCGCATTTTTACTTTTCAATACGGGAGACTCATTGCCGGACAATAATGTTTCTTTTGCCACAGGTGTAGTAAATTTATTCGCTACGCAATTGGGCTCCTGGGCGTTTATGGTCATTGCTGCAGCAGGTTTTTCCATTATGCTAGGCACCTGTATTGGAGCCATGGATGGCTACGCCCGTTCCACCGCTAGAGTAATTGCAGTAATGAATAATCGGCAAGAAAAAAATACTGACTATCTTTTATGGCTGACCTTGATAACACTCGGAGGAATACTGGTGATCGGTTTTTTCATGGCATCTTTTAATCAATTAATAGGATTGGCCACAACCATATCCTTCCTAATTGCTCCTATCATTGCGATTCTCAATTACAAATTGATATTTAGCAAACATCTCACTAAAGCACAACAACCTGGGAATTGGATGCGTTGGCTTTCCATTACTGGAATCAGCTTCCTTTTTCTATTTTCCCTAGTATTTGTTTATTTCAATTGGACCCAATAGATCCGGCAACAAGCCTTGGGAAATTATTTTTTACGATTAAAAATTCGTAAAGACTAATTTTTAATCAGTGAAACCTGATGAGAAATACAAAATCAGTTACGAAAATCGCATGTCCGCTAAGCACGAAATCCCCCTTTCTCTAAAGGGGGTGCAGGAGGATTTTAAGGGGAACGGCATGCTGACTCGTCCTAGAAAGGTTTATAAATTATTGTTTAAATACTGTTTTGGATTTACAGTTTACGAAAAAATCCCCCTTTGTCCCCCTTTTTGAAGGGGGAATAGTGACCTTTGGATTAGCTGATATATTATTGCATTTCACTTTCTCAGCCCAATCAAATCACTCTAGGTTAGCCTTAAAAGTCCTTTGCTGCAAATCCCCCTTTTTCTTTAAGGGGGTGCAGGGGGATTTATTTCGTAACCATTTTAAAAAATAAACTTGATATAGTATTACACTAAGCAACTAAACCAATACTTTGTCAAACTCCACCTCTTGTGCAGCCAGAACAAAAACCTTGGTAGGCAAAGATTTGGTTCGTTCCTTCAGTTTAACATAGTAATCCTCAAAAGCCCCCTCCTCTTCAGGCACCGCCAAGCCCATCATGATCATGTCACTGTTTTTCGACTCTTCAGCCATTATATCCCAAAAATTCCGGCCCTCAGCTGTCAATATCTGATAGTCGAAACCTGTACGCATCCCTTCAAAAATTTTATCCAAATTATCTTTTGCTCCTGCATAAGCTTCCTTATTCGGAACTACCATTTTTACATTTACAGAAGCTTGTTGCCATTCCCTGCTATTTTTCAACAGGTAAGCCAGAATTATCATCAAGCTTCCATTTCGCTTTAATCCTCCCCACCAGATATCAATCACTTTTTTTTCCTTAAAGCCTATATTCCCTTCATCCTGAACGATAATTACATTTTTTCTGGATTTATAGAAATGTCTTATCATTTCCGAATAGGGCACCAGGCTTCGGTTTTCTCTGGTATCACCGAGCAAGATGGTATTGGGGACCAATTGTCCCAAACCGTAAGAATTGACCATATGCATGGCTCCTGAAAAGGGATCAGATGCCCGAACCACTCTTACCAAGGCCTGCACATTCTTATTGGCCAGGTAATCCATAATTCTTCCCTCAAAGTCTTTGACTTTCTCCTGAGGAACATTGGATTCAGAGACAATGGTGGTCACAGTAAAAAGGGCGTTACCGTTGGTAATATCATCAGCAAGCTCAATCAACCGCCACCTCTTCCCGGGAGACCCAGACAATACAAGAATGTTTGGACGCCAACTTTTGGCATTGGCCTCTTTCTCTAGCCTAAACAAAGCATACCTTATTATAGAGGAAAAAACCCCTCTTCCCAGGCCTCCCCACGTCGCCTCAATCTTTCTCCTTTCCAGCCAAACAAAAATGATCCCTATCACCAAAAAAGCCATAAGGGTTGCCAAAGCATTAATCAAAAACATCACTCCTGCACAACCAAGGGCACCCAAAAGTGAAAACACCCAATGAACCTTAAACTTGGGTCTGAAAGAAGCACTACCTAAAAACCGCTCTGTGGCCGCCGTTATATTTAATACGGCATAGGTGGTAAGGAAAAACATGGTGAGTACAGGGGCAATGAGGTTTAAGTTACCAAAATACACCGTCAATAGGGTGATGCCAATGGTAAAGATCGTTGCCGCTCTAGGAATCTTTTCCTTCCCTCCTACCTTACTAAATACGCCGGCCCATTTAGGCAAAATCTTATCATTGGCCAAGGCCTGCAAAACGCGCGGCGCTCCCAACAAACTACCGGTGGCACTTGACAAGGTTGCTCCCCAAATCCCCAGCACAATGGCTCCACCCCAAATGGCAATATCCTGCATAATAAGAGGATTATCGATCAGCGTAGAAGCATCTGCTCTGCTAGCCAATATCACCGGCAAAATCATATAAATCAAATAACCCACACCAATGGCCATAAAAGTACCTTTGGGTATGGATTTGGAAGGGTTTTTTAAATCTCCTGACATATTTACCCCTGCCATAATCCCGGTAACCGCCGGAAAGAAAATAGCAAATACCTGCCAAAAATCTACCGACTGCGCTGCCGGCACTCCCCAAAGTTCAACATTGGAGTCTTCCATGGGACTACCAAACGCCAAAGACAATAAAGACAATGCAATCAAGCCCATGATAAAAAACTGGCTTTTGATCGTAGCCGTGGTGGAAAACAAGGCCAATCCTCCTAAAACCAAGGTGGTAACTATCCCTACCCATTTCATGTCCAAAGCAGGGAAAATAGCAACGACAGATTCAGAAAAACCAATGACATACAAGGAAACTGAAAAAGCCTGCGCCAGGTATAAGGGTATCCCGACAGCTCCTCCAATTTCTGCTCCCAAAGACCTACTGATTAAAAAATAGGCGCCTCCACCTTTTACCGGTGCATTGGTAGCAATGGCCGATATTGACAAGGAAGTCAGAAAGGTAATGGCAGTTGAAAGGGTTACAATAAGTAATGTCCCTATCAAACCCACATTCCCCACAACCCAACCAAATCTTAGGTACATGATAACCCCCAAGATGGTAAGTAAAGAAGGAGTAAAGACCCCACCAAAGGTGCCTAGTTTGGCAGAACCGGCATTTTTTATGTTTTTTATATTCATATGAAAGCGCTACAGTCTAGGTTTCAGCTAATCGTATAAAGCCAAGTTATCACTGGGTCAAATGATCGCATTAGTTTTATTTTCAGGACAATGCTCCCCTTAAGGTCTTGGTTATTTGCTGCAATAACTTAGCTAAAAACCGGGACCAATGCACTTGTCTAGGTAAAATAACGGAGATTTTGGATTGAATACCTTATTTATTATTAACCTTTTTCACCAAAATCACCCAGTCTAAATCAGTTTCTTCCGGAGCTTTTCCCAGTGAGGTATTTTGTCCACCCGACACTTGCTTTAAAGTCTCATTTTGAGACCTGGCGCCTGTTCTCGGGTTAAACCAATGAATTTCAAACACCCCTTCAGGCAATTTGAGTTCCCCTTCCCCACCATCTCTGAGGTAATATACAAATACTTCATCATTGGCAGCTAGCAACCAGGCATTTGCAGCTTCATTTTTTTGAGGGGCCAATTCTTGAAAAGGGATTTCACTTTGGGTGAAAAAGTTTTTGGCATGATTCATCTGCTCATAATAGGCTTGGTATTTTCGGTAATCTTGTATTCTTAGATCTTCGCCTTTCCCGATATACACCTCCGTGCCAGCGGCACCGGCCATTAATGAAGCCCAAAGGGAATGCTTTCTCCACACATCCAATTCCGGATACTCAGGGCCGGTATAAGGCTCATCATAAGCAACCACCCAAGGATGTCCAGTAGCAGCAGAGGCTTTTCTCCAATGTAAAATTCGGTCATACCCATGCGTTACATCTTGATAATTTCCTTGAAAACTTATCCCCGTATAGGATGGGTCTCCCACCAAATCTTCGAAAATTGCATCTGTATTTGAAGGGCCATTGTGCACCACAATTAATTCATCATAAGGAAGTAAATCTTTAAGGTAAGCAGCGAATTGTTTTCTCTGCTGAGTGGTAATTGATTTTCCGTAACCTTCATCTTTTTGCCAACCGTTTTCTTCTCCTATATTCCAGGTAACCGCATTAAGGTAACCAAATCTGGCAGCTAATTCTCTATAAAAAAGCTTTCGGCTGTTGGCAAAATCACCCCTTTCTTTAAATTCAAAATAGGATTGATTCTCTTGCTCAGACAATACAAATTGAACCATCATGCCTTCCTCCATCATATAATCAAAAAGCCCTTGCCACTGATCAAGTTTGGAGACATCGTATTGGTAATAATCATCTTGCCCAACCCATGGAAAGGCCGTCTTTCCATCGCCATAAGCACTCATTAGCAAAAAGTAATGGGAATTGATCCCTTGCTTCTTAAGGTAATTGACCACCCCTACTATTCCTTTCCCTTTATCTTTATGCCAAAGCAGATCACCTTCTTCCCAATCAGCGATGTGTTTCTGATAAGTCCTTTCAGAATCAGTTCCATCAAAGTCTTTGTATTGAAGCAATACCTCAGGCGCATTGGCTCCCATTTTAAAAAAATATTCTCCATTGGTGAATTGAAGAAAATGCTCCCCAATATATTGTAATTTCCCCTTGCCCAAAAAGCCAGCTTGGCTTGTATCTGCAGGGGTTACAGTGAATGTTCCTTGCTCACCATCAAAGGCCAAACTGCTCCCTTTGGCATTTCCTGTGGCTATGGCTATATTTTCACCTTCCAAAAAGCTGACTCGATATGACCACTCTCCCGGTTTTAGGGGCAATAAGTGGGCCCTCCACACCGTACCTCTATCTGCTCCACTCTCACCGGCATCACCATCCGCGGCAAAATACCCCGGCACCACTATGGCTTCACCGTCAGGATCGGTAAAATGCACCTCCATTTTATAATTTAAAAATGTTGCTTTGTCTTCAGTCAACTCCGGTCCATTCCATGAAAATGTCATTTTTTGGTAGGCAACGGAGTCCCCTTTAACCAGAGATTGCTGACCGCAGGCGAATAAAATCAACCCCATTAGAGAGAAGCAAATAAATGATATAAGGCGCATATAATTTTAGGTTTAAAGGTTGGATTATTGGCTAAATATAGGAAATGCATTGACCAATTCATATAGTGCTTTTTGATTAGAGACTAAAGTCAGTACACTCCGTTTTTCACTTATAAAATGCGCTTGATTTAAATTTATTGAATAGGGATTACCAGCAAATGTGATCAGTATAAATGGTCGTCAATTTATATTTCGCAACAAATTCAAATCCGTATTGAACAATTTTTTCTTGTTTTTTGTACTTTAAATAATCACAAACCTGATGATCCTATGAAATTGCTAAGTCAAACTAGTGTAATCCCTGCTTTAATTTTATTCACAGTCTTTTCTTGTGCTCCAAAGCAAGTAGAGACGGAGGAAGAAATTGAAGCCATAAACTTAAGCCATATGGATACCTCTATCCGTGCGCAAGATGATTTTTTTCAGTATGTCAATGGAACCTGGTTAGCGGAGGCAGAAATACCTGCAGACCAAGGGAGATGGGGTAGCTTTCTGGAACTTAGAGACCAAAGTATAGCCGGAGTAAAGCAGGTTATGGAAACAGCCAAGGCCAATATTTCCGAGTATCCTAAAGGAACTGATCAATACAAGGCCGTAACATTTTATACCATTGGTATGGATTCCCTCTTGGCAGAAAAAAGAGGTCATGATGTCTTGCTCCCCTGGTTTGAACAGATAGAGCAGATTAAAAACAAAGCAGACCTGCAGGCATTTATAGGCAAAATCCACCCTTCCGGTGTAAGTGCATTTTTCAATATTTATGTAAGTTCAGATGCCAAGGACTCAGACAAAAATGCCTTATACCTTAGTCAAGGGGGGCTTGGATTGCCTGACAGGGATTATTATGTGGATGAAAGCAACGAAAAATTCAAAGAAATCAAGGCGAAATACGAAACCCATATCTCCAGGGTATTTCAACTACTAGGCAGTTCAGAGGCAGCAGCCCGCAAGGTAGCGAAAGATGTTTTGGCGATAGAAACAAAGCTGGCCGCTGCCAGCAAGACCAGAATCGAAATGCGAGATGCTGAAGGTAGATACAATAAATATTCAGTAGAAAAGCTTCAAGCAACTACTCCTTCACTGGATTGGTCTGCTTTGTTTGAAACTTTTGGTGCAGCCACAGATGAGGTTATTGTCAGTAGCCCGGATTTTATGGTCGCCTTGGAAAGGGTTTTCAATGAATCGGATCCTGAAATGTGGCAAAACTACTTAAAATGGCACCTAGTGCGCAAGTCCTCTCCCTATATGAATCATGCATTGGTACAGACAAATTTTGATTTTTACGGAAAAGAATTGCAGGGAACAGAAGCATTGAGAGCCCGATGGAAAAGGGTGCTGAGCAGTGCAGAAGGGGCTGTAGGAGAAGCCATTGGTAAATTATACACCGAAGAATTCTTTCCCGAAGAAGCCAAAGAAAAAGCCAATGAGATGGTCAATAATATATTGGAAGCCATGGGTGATCGAATTCAAAACCTGGACTGGATGAGTGATGAAACCAAGGCCAAAGCCATGGACAAGCTGGCTACCTTCACAGTAAAGATAGGCTATCCGGATAAATGGGAAAGCTATGCTGCCCTGGAACTGGATGACAATAAGGAGACCACTAGTTACCTGTCCAATATTATCGCTGCGAACCAATTTCAATTCCGCAAAAACATGGACAAACTGGGCAAAGAGGTAGATCGCTCAGAGTGGTTTATGACGCCTCAAACGGTAAATGCCTACTACAATCCTACCTATAATGAAATCGTATTTCCTGCAGCCATTCTTCAGCCACCTTTTTACAATTACAAAGCAGATGCTGCGGTAAATTATGGCGGCATAGGTGCTGTAATCGGACATGAGATATCCCATGGATTTGATGATCAAGGCAGTCGCTACAGTCCGGATGGCAACTTGGAAAACTGGTGGAAAGAAGAAGATCTTGAACGCTTTAAGGAGAGAACCGGAGCACTTGTGGCCCAGTATGATCAATATGAACCTATTAAAGGATTGAATGTGAAAGGTCAACTTACCTTGGGAGAAAATATTGGTGACCTGGGTGGTGTACTGGTGGCCTACGACGGACTACAAAAACATTTAGAAGAGCATGGTAATCCGGGGAAAATTGATGGTTTCACACCCTCCCAGCGTTTCTTCCTTTCATGGGCCACTGTATGGCGCACAAAAAGCAGGGAAGAGGCCTTGCGCACCCAAATCCAAACTGACCCTCATTCACCCGCACAATATCGTGCCAATGGTCCATTGGTCAATGTTGACGCTTTTTATCAGGCCTTTGATGTCAAAGAAGGGGATCAAATGTATGTCGCACCTAAGGAAAGGGTTAGGATCTGGTAAGACCAGATATTTGACCTGTTAGGAAAAAAAGAGGTGCTGTATGTAACAGCAACTCTTTTTTTTAGGTATTGATACTGTTTTAGTTATGGGTTGATCATGCCTTTCACCTTGGCTTTTTGGCGCAAATAATGGGGTGGAATAAAGCTTTCCCTAATTTTTGGAGGGAATGCCCATAGGAAATGGTTGAAAAAATACACTTTATTGGATTTTTTTACTAATTTCTAAACGGAAATAGTAATTATTAAAAGCAATTTTCAACTAAACCCAAATTAATATGTGTAAAAACCACGGTGTGGCCTATTTAGAACCCGGTAAAGTAGAGGTCCAGGAAATCGATTACCCTAAACTAGCCTTAGGTAACAGAAAATGTGATCATGGGGTCATTTTAAAAATTGTATCAACCAATATTTGTGGCAGTGACCAGCACATGGTAAGGGGGCGTACCACCGCTCCAAAAGGACTTATTTTAGGTCATGAAATCACCGGAATAGTAATTGAAGCAGGAAGAGATGTCGAGTTTATCAAGGAAGGCGATCTTGTATCTGTTCCTTTCAATATTGCCTGTGGAAGGTGCCGGAACTGTAAAGAACAAAAAACTGGCATTTGTTTGAATGTAAACCCTGCCCGACCAGGCGCAGCTTATGGCTATGTGGACATGGGTGGATGGGTTGGTGGTCAATCTGAATATGTAATGGTTCCCTATGCTGATTTCAATTTATTGAAATTCCCGGACAAGGACCAAGCCATGGACAAGATCAAAGACCTTACCTTACTTTCAGATATCTTCCCTACAGGTTTTCATGGCGCCGTTACCGCAGGTGTTGGGCCGGGCTCCATCGTATATGTTGCAGGGGCAGGGCCTGTTGGTTTGGCATGTGCAGCTTCTTGCCACCTTTTGGGTGCTGCAGTAGTGATTGTGGGAGACATGATTCCTGAGCGACTTGCTCAAGCCAGAAGCTTTGGTTGTGAAACGGTTGACCTGAGAGACAATACGCCACTTGCTGATGCAATTGCTGAAATCACAGGTGAACCAGAAGTGGATTGCGCTGTGGACTGCGTAGGCTTTGAAGCCAGAGGCCATGGTGGGGATGCTGACAAAGAAAAGCCTGCTACGGTATTGAATGCAGCCATGGACATCACAAGGGCCGGAGGAAATATAGGTATTCCGGGTTTGTATGTAACAGGAGATCCCGGCGCTTCAACTGAAGCAGCCAAGGAAGGAAGTCTAAGCATTCGCTTAGGCCTGGGATGGGCCAAATCCTGCAGCTTTCATACCGGCCAGTGTCCGGTAATGAAATACCATCGTCAACTAATGAATGCCATCTTGTACGACAAAATTCAGATTGCCAAAGCAGTGAATGTGCAGATAATTTCCTTGCAGGAATCTGTTCAAGGGTACAAAGATTTTGACGGAGGTGCTGCCAAGAAATTCGTGATTGATCCTCATGGAATGATCCCGAATTGATTCAGTCAATTGGAAATTTTNCCCTGCTCCAAAAACCATAAGCTTTGAAGGCCGATAAAACCTAATAGGTTATTCTTTCAAAAAGAAACGTAATTACCGATATGTAAACTCCTTAACCATAAATCCCAAAAACACCGTAGGTGTGACATTTTTGTAGCCAAGGCTGGCAAGCCTTGGTCAAAACGATAAGCACAATCCGGTTTTGGCGGTATTGTTGCTTTTTTCTGCAACAATACTGACAAAATCACAAATGTTTATGGTTATCCAAATTTCTAGCTGTTCATTTTTGTCTTGATACAAAAACGAACCAAAAAAATCAAGGCTGTATGTAAATCTTAACGNACCCGTTGCACATCTTCGGGCAGGGCTATCCTTATCAGGTCATTCTTTAAAAAGCCATCTGTAGCAGATGCCAAATTAGCTCCTTCGGTCACGCCTTTAATGAGCGCTTCTTTAAGCCCATTGCCAACTTCATTTTCTGTAAGTGCTGATTCACTGGCAGCAGCTAAAAATTTATTGACTTCTGCTGCTGTACAGCCCACCAATGAAAAGACCAATAGTGCAAAGAATGTTTTAGATAGATATTTCATTTTATATTTTTTTTAATCTTCAAATATATAGACAACACTTCTTATTCTGAAGGCCGGCACCTAAGAAAGAGGTTAATTTTGGTTAAGGCAAAAATTCTTTAAACACCTTGCCCGCTATGCTAAGCAAAGATTCAATTTTCCCAACGGGTCATTATTTCTTGAATCAAGGTTTCTTGTCCTTTTTTACTTAAATGCCCATGGTCTATATAATTGGAAACATCTTTGGAGAAATCAAAGAATTCAGGATTATTGAAATTATAAAAATTCAACAGGCTCCCTCGATTGCTATTGGCACTTGAAAGAATATCCTTCCAATATTCATCCATTTTGTCTCTGTGAGCATTATATATCGGAAAAGGTACCGGGTGATAATAAACGAAAGTCCGTATGTTATTGGTTTGCAATAATTTCAATAGTTCTTCAAAATCTTTTCTTTGATCAGTCCTGATTTCAAACTCACTTACCTTCACATTGTCCACTTCTTCCAAAATTCTATTGGCCACATCCTCCACCTTAAATAGTGGTTCAAAAGAATTGCTCCCATGTGTATTATACTGATTTTTGGGATATTTGTTTGGCCAAAGGTTGAAATATCGGATAATAGCCAATCCATACACTCTTAATAAATTTACTGAGCCTAAAGCTTTCCAGTAGGTATCAGGATTCATATAGTCTGACTCATCTATGCCTACATTTGAGGTGACATAGGGATGGATACAAACAATGGCTTCTTCAATGTTTCCATTGTTATCGACCACATTGCTGGCCAAGGACAAGATATTGTTAATTCTTGCCCCCATAAGGCTTAGATTATAATAGTTTTTATCCTGAATATGATCGGGGTTTAAGTTGGCAGAAAGCGAGGGACCTAAGATCATCCCTTCAAAGTTTTGTGGTACAAACTCGAAAGTCATCAGGTACTTTGAAAACCTCTCTTCTCCATAAACCCGCACCTGCTCTTTGCTCTTAAAACCAAACAACCCAAAAACATCCAAAAACACATTGAGAAGCCCGAAGCCCAACATGGCTCCTGCAATACAAAGGAGTAAAACCTGAAGGTATTTCTTGAATTGTTTTTCCATAGATTAAAAGTCAAAATACAAAAAGTCATTCTTAACAATGGAGTTTAGGTAAATCGCATTGAGTAAAAACAACAAGATATTTAATATTAAATAAGTGAACGTAGGCTTCAGTCTTCTACCTAATTCTATGGCATTGGGCATAAAGAGCAATACCACACCGGCTATCCATACAGGTAAGTCATAAAAATTACTTACGAGGTAAAACCCCTCCTCACCAGACATCCTGAAAAACATGCGCTGTAACATTTCTATGGAGCCATTCCAAGATTCTGCCCTAAAAAACACCCAGGTGATGTTCACAAACATAAAGGTGAGCAAAAGTGCCAAAACCTTGGGTAAGTTCAATCCCAACTTGGTCCACTCTCTGTGAATTACAAGCGCTATTCCATGCAAAAACCCCCAGAAAATAAACGTCCATCCGGCACCATGCCAGATACCTCCAAGCAAAAAAGTAATGATCAGGTTGATGCTTGTTCTCAAATTCCCATTTTTATTTCCTCCCAAAGGGATATAGACATAATCCCTGAGAAATCGGCTTAAGGTCATGTGCCAATTCCTCCAAAACTCCTTAATACTTAATGATTTGTAGGGAGAATTAAAGTTTTGAGGAAGCCGAATATTAAACAAAAGCCCTAGCCCTATGGCCATGGCTGAATAACCACTAAAATCAAAATAAAGTTGTAAGGAATAAGCCAAAGAAGAGGCCCAGGCTTCTGCCGATCCTAAAGAATTAATATTGGCATATCCTTTGTTAGCTATAAGAGCAAAGCTGTCAGCGATTACGATCTTCTTTGCCAGCCCCATCATGAAAATAAACAAACCTCTGGACAGGTTGTCGTAATTGATTTTAGTAAGATTAGGCTTCCTAAACTGCCCCATCATTTCAGAATGGTGCACAATAGGCCCGGCTATCAATTGAGGAAAAAAAGAGACAAATAACCCGTAGGAAAATAAACTTTTCTCCTTCGGCGTTCCTTTATAACTATCTACCAAATAGGCAATTTGCTGGAAAGTATAAAAGGATATACCCAGCGGAAGAACGAGGTTTAGATAACCAACAGAGAGGTCGGGAATAAAATTAAGGTTGTAAATGAGGAAGTCAGTGTATTTGAAAAACACAATGCCTAATAAATTGACAGTTATGCCAAATACTAGTGTTTTTTTCTTTCCAGGGTAAATTCTTTTGGAGATAAAATAGTTGAATCCTATGGAAAAGAGAATCAGCGCCAAGTAAGCGGGATTCCACCAACCATAGAAAAATAACGAACAGCTAAGGAGCCAGATACCCGTGAAAGGTGATTTTAGCTTAGGGCCGAAAAAATAAAAAACTAAAAGGGTGACAGGCAGAAAGCCTAGTAGAAATTCAAAAGAATTAAATAACATTTTATTTTAAGTTCAGCTAAAAAATTTAATATTAACATATCCTTAATAGGCAAATAAGCGAAATGAAAATAAATACCCATCGAAAAGGTTGATTAATTCTTATAAAAAATTAAAGAAAACCTATCTATGGTTGATTTCAAATTTTCAGAAAATTTCATGCTGATTAATATTTTACCTAAAAGTAAATTTACGGAAATGTGATGATTTCACGAAACATAATACCTGAAAATATACTTCTTCTATTTAAAACTCTTTTTCCACTAAAATTTTTAACTATTTAACTTAAAATTGTAATAAAGATACCCATGCAACTCTCCTTCCAAAAATCCTTTTACGCACTTGCTTTTGTATTTCTCCTTTTGTTTGCCATGGTTACGGCCAAGAGTGTGTTAATATCTTTATGCTTTGCCTTATTACTATCATTTATCCTTCATCCACTGCATAACTTTTTGATGCGTAAAGGTGTCCCATTAATTCTAGCGGCATTTTTGGTTTTGATCACTTTTTTCTTGATTATAATTGGAGTGTTTACATTCTTTTCTGCAGAGATTATCTCACTTTCAGATGAGCTGAGCAATTTCAGAGATAAGTTGATGACCTTGTTCACTGATTCTATAGTCTATTTAAATGAAAATGTAAGTTTTCTAGGGAATCTGGAAAAAGAAAAAATTCTATCTGATGCTAAATCTTGGGCTAAAAGTGGCGCAACAGACCTCATAGGCACTACCTTCAGCAGTACCACTAGCTTTTTTACAGGCCTGTTTACCACAATCATTTACTGCTTTTTATTTTTGATATATAAGGATGGCTTGGTAAATGCATTTACTCGTTTTGCTCCTGATGACAAAGAGTCAGAATACCTTCATATGCTTAAAAAGATCCAGCTCGTTGGCCAAAAATACCTATCAGGAATGCTTACCTTAATCCTTATTCTAGGCTTTGCCAATAGCATTGGGTTATGGATCATAGGCCTTGACAATCCATTCCTCTTTGGTTTTTTAGCAGCCTCTCTTTCCATAATTCCTTACGTAGGAACCACCCTCGGCGCAAGTATACCAGTACTTTATGCCTTTATGTCTAAAGATGAGCTATGGGTACCTTTAGCCGTTGGGCTTATGTTCTGGCTTATTCAAGTCATAGAAAGTAATTTTCTAAGTCCTAAAGTGGTAGGGAACAGCGTGAATATAAACGCCCTTGCAGCCATTCTAAGTTTAATCGTTGGAGCATCCGTATGGGGCGTGGCTGGGATGATACTATTTTTGCCCTTTGCTGCCATGCTAAAAGTTGTTTGTGATCATTACGAGCCACTTAAACCCTTCGGCATGTTACTTGGCGACGATCAATTCAACGAAAACGAAAAGAATTCCAATTCTTGGTTTAAAAAAGTGAAAGAAATGTTTTAGGCTAGCCCAGAAAATTTGGGTGAAAAGATAGCAATCCTATCAAAACCTGAAATATTAGGTTTTGATAGGGTTGCTTGTGGCTCTCCTAGCTTTAAAGCTAAAGCTTATTTTTGTTCAGAAAGGTAAGTTATCAAAGAAGCAAATTCCTCATAGGACAATGCATTGGCCAAACCTTCCGGCATCATAGAATTTTCCAATTCCTTTCTATCTTTAATATTTTCCGTCAAAATAGTAAAAGCCTGTCCGGCAATATTTCGGATCACTATCCTTTCGGCACTTTCAGCAGTAACAAATCCAACATAGGATTTATCGTCTTTGGTATCTACCATTACGGTAGCAAAACCCTGAGATATCGAAGCATTGGGTTTTAAAATAGACTCAGCAATTTGCTCTCTACTCATAATACTGCCTATTTGCCCCATAAAAGGCCCTTTCATGGCTTCATCGGCTGATATACTGTGACAGGCTTTACATCCTTGTTTTTGGAAGATTGCTTTTCCTTTTATTGGGTCACCTTTCACCTCTTGCATGGCCAAAAGGATATCTTCTATAGAGGATTCTCCCACCTGGCCTTTTTGATTCTTAATTTTTTCCAAGTCAACTTCTGGTTCCTCAATCGTTTCTGTGACAGAAAAATCTCCACCAAATGCTGTAATTCCCATTCGGTTTTTTTCGTTGAGCATTGCAATTACATCCCGATCGCTTGAGGTCCCATTGTCCCAAATATTTTCAAACAGCTCCTTAATTTGTGCCGATCAGGACCATAGTACTGATTTATAATACGGCCCATGGGTATCTGGTCTCGTGCCCCACCACCAAGAACCATCATAAGGAGCTTCTTTGGTATAAAGTCTCGCCAATGTGGTTAGGATACCTTGTTTTAACTCTAGATCTTCTGTTCCGGCACCATTATATTTGGCAATCAGCCCTTCTATTGCAGCATTGGAGTGCATATAGCGCAAGGCCCAAAGGCCTAATTTTGAATTCTCTGTACCCACAGCATTCAAACTCTCCTTATCAGCATCTAAGGCTACTAAGGCTCTCACCGCCAAGTGAGGTAAAATAATTTCCGAGTTCGGTGTGGCATGTGGTCCCTCTTCGCCGAATGCCGGTGCTCGAAATGAATCAGGTACTTCAGTTTTCAATAAATGAGGAATGGCAGCTTTGTCTCCTATCCTACCCAAAGCGATAAGTGCAGCAGCTTTTACCCTTACTGAAGGCTCATTCAAAGCCTCAACAAATGGGGCGATGGACAAACTACTTAAAAATGCTTTTCGGTCAGTGATTGCCCGTATAACGTACTCTTTAATGGCTGAGTCATTCATCAATTCCAATAATTGAGGAACTGCCTCTTCTCCGAGAATTTGACTATAGGCATACATGGCTGCTACTCTCGAATAATCCGGTGCATCAGCATCAGTAACTAAATCCCAGGCTTCAGAAGCTGCATCTTGGCTACCTCTTTTGATTAACTCTTGCTGGGCATAAATTCTAATGGTAGCGCTATTTTCCAATAACAAATCCACCAGGTCATCAATATCAGCTGAAGAAAGGTCAGGCATTTCACTGTATTCCAAAACCTTTGGAACAATTCTTACGACATAACCTTTATTTTCATTTCCCGAATATCCGGCTCCATCCCAAGCAGCCATAAACATTCTTCCGGAACCATCTATGTCTAAATCGGTGACCTGAGGGAGTTTAAAAAACGGCGTTTCTTCTTGAACATAAGATGGACCATCTTCTGTCACTTTGTGTATAAACACTTGACTTCTGCCCCAATCCGCCATCAATGGATTGTTGTCATATTGGGCGGGCCATCGGTCGTCTTGTAAGTACAAAGAACCGGTTCCTGAGCCACCTCCTACATCAATTAATGCGGGAATAATTTCTTCTGTGAAGTTTTTAAACAATACCGGGTAACCATATTCACCGGACTGGATCTGATGGATAAAACGTATGTTCCAGCCTCCACCATCATTGGTATTACCACGTGTAAACATATTCATGTAAGGATCGATGGCAACATCATAAATATTTCTAAGTCCATGTGTATATATTTCCATTTCAGTACCATCCGGACGTACCCTGAGGATCCCTCCTCCGAGCATGGTCAATTCAGTGCCGTCTCTATCTACTGCACCGTGAAATCCAAAATCCCCAACTGCTATATATATCCAGCCATCTATCCCTAAACGAATCCCATTCGTGGCATGATCCGTTCCTCTACTCTGAAGGAATTTAGGTGAGCTGATATGCTGGATTAAAGGCTGAGAAGGGCCATCTGCGACACCATTTCCATCCTTATCCTCAAAAACAACAAGATCCATACCGGTGGCCAAACTGTCGGCCTCAGAAAACACAGTATGCAAAACATACAATTTATCTCCTAAAGAGATTATTCCTCTGGGATTATCCACCTCAGCAAAAACGGTATGGGAATCTGCTTGTCCATCATTGTCATGGTCTATTAATTTGACTATCCTTCCTTTACCTGGCGTTTTCCCTAGGGAACCTATGGCATCTACACCTACATAAACCTCTCCGTAAGGCGAAACTGCAAGACATGCAGGGCTTGGTGTTATGTCCGGCCCTGAAAAAGCCTGAACTGCTAAGTCCTCAGGCCATTCCAAGGATTGGCTCAGTGAGTCTAGCGAGGGTGAAGTTTGAGACTCAATAATTTCAACCTTTTTTTCAGGCTTACAGGCTAAAAAAGCAAGGATTAATGGTATTAATAACAGGTTTTTTTTCATTGGGTTAGATTTAGTAGAAAAAGTAAAATTATATAAAAAGCAAAACCCATCCAATAGAATGGATGGGCTTTGTGTTAAAAACACATTTAAATTTATCGATCAGCTAGGTTGGATGGATTGATTAAAGGTGCAAACCGCACTCAGTCTTCGGGCTATTGTTCCACCTTCCACTTCTATCTTCTCCGGGAACTGTGCAATGTTTACACCCAATGGAGTGGTAGCCAAATGCGATTAGGGGATGAAAAGGTAATTTATGTTTATTGATATAATCATCTCTTTCTTCCTCGGTCACATCCAGTAAAGGGTAAAACTTTAGAATCCCTCCACGATCTTCAAAGATATCCAAAGTAGCCCTGTGATCACTTTGCCAACTCATTAGACCTGAAACCCAAACAGAAAACCGTTGCTTGATTAACTCAAGGGGCTTCACTTTATTAATAGAACAACATAATTCAGGGTCAGTTTTCCACGTCTGATTTTTACTGGTAAATGCATGGTCTTCTTTTCCTGCACTGACAGATTCTACATTCAATCCATATAATTCTGTCAACTTTTCCCGGTATTCCAAAGTTTCAGGAAAATGATACCCTGTATCAATAAAATATATTTTTTGCGCTGAATTGCTTTTGGAGAATACACTTAACAATAAAGCAGAAGTTGCCGCAAAGGAACTTGTGAGCATCACATCCTTGGGGTCAAAATCCTTATACAACTGCTTAACACGTTCTTCTACTGATAAATCTCTGTATTTATCATTCAGAGATTTAATTTCTTCCTTAGAATAAACTTTTTTTGATATAGTGGACTCCTGCATACCAGATGCTTTTATTTATTATTCTACAAAACCTACCAATTTGGTATGGTATTAAATTTTCGTAAAAATAGTGATTAATATCTAAAAAACAATACCCTTACTTTTTTATGCGAAAAAGCACTAAGAGGCAATCTTTAAAGCAAAACTTTTTTTACTTACCCATACAAGAAAGGTGACCATTAAGCCAACGAAAGCCATCAAGGCAAAAGACATTTTCAAGTCTGTCCATTCTGCAATAAACCCTATTAAGGGAGGGCCTAGCAAGAACCCAAAAAAGGAAATGGTAGAAACCATAGCAATGGCCATTCCAGTAGGAAGAGAAGTTGCGTTTGCAGCAAGGCTAAAACACAACGGCACAATGGCAGCAGTACCTAAACCAACCATCAAAAACCCAACAATAACTACTCCAACCTGCGCAAAAGCAATTGACAAAATTAACCCTGTAAAAATCAAAAGGCCGGAACCCATTAGGACATTCATCATACCAAATCGATGCGACAATTTATCTGCAGCAAACCTACCTAAGGCCATGGCCCCCATATAGGATATATATCCT
Organism: Cyclobacterium sediminis; assembly: GCF_054781075.1. Lineage (NCBI taxonomy): Bacteria > Pseudomonadati > Bacteroidota > Cytophagia > Cytophagales > Cyclobacteriaceae > Cyclobacterium > Cyclobacterium sediminis. The sequence goes on from NZ_BAAGVC010000003.1 coordinate 844,793, forward strand.
GTGGGGACCAAGTAAGCAGGTGCTAGCACCACTTTATTCATGTATACACCGGACCAATCAAACATGCACCCTTCACACATCATCCCACAAAAACCAATCATTCCCAATTTTACTAAAGTTTGATCTGGTTTTTTCCAAACCATTCCCTTAACGGAGCTTGATTTATCATCTATTTCCTGAACAAATCCTTTTCTGAAGGAAAAAACAACTACGATTCCAAGCAAAAATATAATAGAATAATGATGAAAAGGAGATAATGACAAATAAACCATGAGCCCTCCAACTCCTGCCCCGGCAAAACCAGCCAAACTCCACAAGCCATGCAAAGAACCTAAAATATTTCTCCCATAATCTTTCTCAAGGTTTAAAGCCTGTGTATTTAAGGAAATATTCATCATATTACCCAACATACCAAAGATGAAGACCATGACGGTTAAAAAAAAGGCATCCATAGAAACCCCTATACCTACCAGTACCAATATATACAGTGAAAGGCCCACCATTATCACCAGCTTGCTCCCAAATTTAATCACAGCCCAGGTAGCTAGAGGTAAAGCAAGTAATGAGCCTAAAGGAAGACCTAACAGGACAGAGCCTAATTGCCCTTCACTTAACATAAACTTTTGTTGAAAATCAGGGATTCTAGAAGCCCATGAGGAAAAACACAATCCTGTAAGGAAAAAGAAAGCACCTGCTGAAATCCTTCTTGTTTTTAATTGCACCATTGATTTTTTAATAATTCACAAAGGTAAGACAGTAAGCCTATGAATAACAAAAATCATTTTTAACTTTTTGTGAACAATTCGACAAACTATAATGGCAACTTTTGAGTTATTTAAAATTAAATGGCATTCCATTGAATTGCTGAGATTATCCCACGAATTTCAATAGTTGTCCATTCAAATATAAAAAGACATAGACACTATGGAATTCGTAATTGCAGGAACCACAATCGCACTCGCTATTCTTTTAATAAGAACAATTATCAAAAAAGTTTTCGATTGATACCTATGGATTTCAATTTCAACATGCGTAATATTGTTAAAAAAGATCAGCCTGTGAAAATAACCAATCTTTTTTGGTCATGAATAAAAAAAAGGAAATTGTTTCTCTTACCTTTTTTAAATACCCCAAAAGAAATCGTTGGTGGGCATTCAATCAAATGCAGTTGGCCATCTCACCATTAAAGAAAGTCCAAGGAAAGAAATTCTTTAAATTGATGGGGACCGGGGGAGGATTTGGCTTCTCACTTAAGCCGGACTTTTCCACTTATGCTTTACTGATGGTTTGGGAGGACGCCGAAGCTGCCAGAAGCTTTTATTTATCTGAAGCGTATCTTAGGTTTAACCAACAGTGCATTAGTAACTTCACCTATTGGATGCGTTGTATCCAAAGTCACGGAACCTGGTATGGTAAAAAACCTTTCAAACCTAGCCATGAAAAAACTAAGGGGCCAATTATGGTTATCACCAGAGCTCGTGTGAAACTGCACAAAGTTTTTCGATTTTTGAAATACATCCCTAATACTAGCCGATCTGCAGAAAAAGCATCCGGACTAATCTTTACAAAGGGGATAGGAGAATGGCCTATAATAGAACAAGCTACTTTCAGCTATTGGAACAGTCAAGCGCAAATGGAGGACTATGCTTATGGAACTGCACATAAGGAGGTCATCAAAAAAGTAAAAAATGAGAAATGGTATAGGGAAGAACTTTTTGCGAGATTTATACCTATTGACATTAACAAAATCCCGGAAACCAAGCCATGAAGATTACCAAAACCAGATTGGCACCAACCCCTAGTGGATACCTTCATATAGGGAATGTACTTTCATTCCTTATTACTGCCAGCTTGGCTAAAAAGCATGCCGCTAAAATACTACTTCGAATAGATGATTTGGATCAAAAGCGTGTGCGAATGGAATACATTCAGGATATTTTTGATACACTAGACTTTCTGGAAATCCCCTATGATGAGGGTCCCAAGAGCAGCAAGGAATTTATTCAAGATTATTCTCAGCTCAATCGGCTACCTATTTATAAGGAATACATTAACGAATTGAAAGAAAAAAAACTGGTCTTTACCTGTAATTGCTCAAGAAAAACCCTCTTAAAAAAACATCCCAAGAGATTTTATACGGGGACTTGCCTTCAACGAGACTTACCATGGAGTAAAAACCAAACTGCTCTTAGGTTAATAACCAATTTAACCCAAACAGTTAATATCAATCATTATACTGAAAATCAACAAGTCCATCAACTCCCGAATGCTATGGATTTTTTTGTAATCCAAAAAAAGGATACCTATCCAAGTTATCAATTGGCATCTTTGGTAGATGATATTTATTTTGATGTGGATTTTATAGTTAGAGGAACAGACCTATGGGATTCTACCCTTGCTCAGGTTTACCTTTCAAATCAATTGCTACGGCAGCAGACTTTTGATCAGACGGTTTTCTACCATCATCAATTGTATAAAGAAGAAGGAAAAAAACTATCCAAATCCAATGGAAGTTATTCTATTCGTCAAATGATCAAAGCCGGGGTAAAAAAAGAAGGCATATACCGAACAATAGGCCATTATTTGAACTTGCCTCAGGAAACAACGAATCTAGAAGAATTTTCAAGTCAATTCCTTCTTCTTATGAATCAATCATCAAAATCGGGTATCGTCAACAGTTCGCCACCTTTTAAAGCAGACTGATGCGCCACAATACCGGGAACTGTATAAGCGATGGCTTCATATATATTTATTTTGGGCATACGCTCTTCCACTATGGGTTGGATAAATTCATGGGTAAGAAAGGTTTGAGAGCCATCGTATCCACTGTTACGCTCATTTTCTCAGGAAGCATATCGGTTTCCCACCACTTGGTAACTTCATAAGGTGCTACTTTATTTATTGTATGTTCAAAACCGGCATTATCCTTCCCCATCTCCGATGCATTGGTGACCATTGTTGGCTCCGAGGAATGACCTGTAGGTAGGTAGAAGCTCATCTTTTCACCCCGCCACTCAGCTCGCTCTGCATTTCTTAGTGCTCCTTTCCAGTTCACCTCCACCCTAAATGGATGTCCTTGATCGGTTTGAAAAAAAACAGTTTCATTCCAAAATGGATTGTTATATGGGTAATTTCCAATAAGCCTTTCCCATACCCAAGGCAACTTACTTTTTTTTAATTTTTCACCTGTAACACTTACCAATAATGCTGTACAGTGTGTGGGATAATTCATGGGTGCCAACCCATGTCGCCAAGTAGGTTTGCCATTTTCAAACCAAAGAACTTCCAATCCCGGATGATTATATTCTGCTGCAGCGCTAAATATCTCGCCAAAACGACCTTCTTCATAAAATTTTCTAACAGTAATGGTCCCTTGCATGTACACACTGGTTTCTGCCATCATAAAGTTTTTCCCTGTACTTAAAACAGCCTTTTTATTTCCCGGCATTCCTGAATGGTCATTCCCAATGGAACGGCGCACAACACATGTTTACCGGCCTTCAAACTGGCTAGGGTATGCTTGGCATGATCTGAAGCAGGCGTTGCCAGAAAAACTGCATCAATATTGGGGTCCTTTAAGAGTAAATCAAGGGCATTGTATGCCTTATCACAACTGTAAGTTTTCTTTAAATGACTTCTTCTATCCTCCCGAAGGTCACTAACGGCTTCTACAATACAGTTTGGGTGTTCATGAAATTGAAATGAGGCGCCAAACCTTCCTCCCACTATTCCGATACGTATTTTCTTAGTGGCTAACAAGTCGGTTGAAAATGCATGAAAGACTCAAGCTTGTCAAGCCGGTATAAGGCCTGTTTTTTATATAAAATGTCTTCTTTTCACGGTGTTAGTTAGTAATAGTAAATAAAATTAAAATATAGCTATCAATCTGAAATGCATAAGAAGGAATAATTACCTCTTAATGGAAGAACAACCCATACCATTGCATTTCAACAACCGAAACACTAACTTAAGTAAATATTGAATTCTTATAGATAATTAATACTTAAAAACAGCAATTAAGTGGTAAACCCAAACAATATATTGAAAAAGGATGAAATTAGATTAATTAGAACTAAGAAATCTGAATAAATATTTAAACAGCAAACTTAAACAAAAACGATAGATAATTAGGCTATGTATCACTTTTCCCGAAACTTAATGTTAAGGTTTTGAAATACTCATTTTTAGGAGTATTAACTTTAAAACGTTTCCAAATCCCTACTATAACAATGAACATACAATAAAAGGAGAAAGAAAGATGACCAAAAAACTTAATACTTTACATTAATCCTCCTAAATTGCTTAACAATAAACCAATTGAACCGATGAAAAATACTAACCCAAGAAGAAGAGTGCTAAAAAAAATGGCAGGAACGGGACTAGCAGGTTTGCTGATTCCCTCCTTATCAAACAGACTGGCAGCGGCAGAGACAAGCTTACCGGAAGGCTTAAGGGGCAATGTCAATCATTCCGTTTGCAGATGGTGTTACAGTGACATTGCCTTTGAAGACCTTTGTAAAGCAGCAGTAGAAATAGGGTTAAAATCCATTGAATTGGCCGGGCCGGAAGAATGGCCAATACTCTCCAAATATGGACTAGATTGTGCAATGCCTTGGGGTGCAGGTTTGGGTATAGAAAAAGGTTGGAACAACCCTGAACTACACGATCAATTGATTGAAAGTTATAAAGAAGTAATACCTAAGGTTGCAGCAGCAGGATACAAACAGATCATTTGTTTTTCAGGTAACCGAAATGGGTTAGCGGATGAAATGGGTATAAAAAATTGTGCAATGGGTTTGAAAAAAATTATGCCTACCGCTGAAAAACATGGTATCACTATGTGCATGGAACTACTAAACAGCAAAGTAGATCACAAAGATTACCAAGCTGATCACACAGCATGGGGAGTGGCTTTATGTAAGGAGGTGGGTAGCGAGAACATGAAACTTTTGTATGACATTTACCATATGCAAATAATGGAAGGAGATGTGATAGCCACCATTAAAGAATCCCACCCATATATTTCCCATTACCATACAGGTGGGGTGCCCGGCCGCAATGAAATAGATGAAAGTCAGGAGCTATATTACCCTGCGATAGTAAAAGCCATATTGGCTACAGGGTATTCAGGATATATTGGGCAAGAATTCATTCCAAAAAGAGCAGATAAATTGGCTTCCTTACAACAGGGAGTAGAAATTTGCGATGTTTGAATATAACACTCATGGGTACAAAAAAGAGCCCTGTTTTTTACTTTTTAGTTTCAATAGTATAGGCATAAAAAAAGGCGTTGATTAACAACGCCTTTTTTTATGCTAAATAGAACCTATCAATTCATATTGATCTTATTATCTGAGAATATATTTTTTTCAATAGAAGGTTTTCTCTTGGGTTGTTTCCTTTTTTTACGATTATAATTCATCTCTGAAATAAGAGGTCCTTTCTTACAATTATCTTTAACTTTCTGTAAGGTTTTCTTATCCATCCATATCCCTAAAAATGTAGCAATTAATACAAGAACAGGAAGTAGGATATGATCATTTAATGCATAACCAAAAAATACTATTGATATGAAAGTCAACTTCACAACCACTAATACCAATGAGACCTGGTCATGTTGTAAACCCATTCTAAGTAAAAAGTGATGAACGTGGCTTTTATCAGGTTTTAAAGGAGATTTTCCATTTTTAGTTCTTTTTATAAATATTCTAACAGTATCATAAATCGGGACAATTAAGAAAGCTAATCCAGCTGAAAAGGGTGCATTTAATTTCAATCCCTCCCAAGGAGCCATTAGGCCAGATTTATCAATAAATAAAATCACCAATACGGTCAAGCAAAACCCGACACTTAGGGAACCTGTATCCCCCATGAAGATTTTTGCCGGATGCCAATTAAACACAAGAAAAGCTAAAATGCCCCCTACCAATGTGAAGGAGATCAAACTGTAAGAAATCATTCCAGCAGTGTAGAACCAAAATCCTAGAATACTTAAGGTTACCAAACTTAGTGAGCCGGCTAGACCGTCAGCACCATCTATTAAATTAAAGGAATTGGTAAGCGCTAAAATTGCAAAAAAAGTTATGCCCACACTGATAAGGTAAGGGATTTCATATACTCCCATAAAGCCATATAAGCTGGAGATTCGAATATCTGCCATTACGATTACGAAAAAGGCCGGTATGGATTGTCCTATTAACTTTTGTACCGCTGTTAACTCTATGAGATCATCTCTTAAGCCAACCGAGAACATAATTGCTAATGCGACTAAAAAATAACGGGTTTCAACGATCTGATCAAAGCTTAACCAAGCAAACAATCCTACGAAAGTGGCAAACACGATAGCAATACCACCCATTGATGGGATCTTGCCTGCATGAATCCTCCTTCCGCCTGGAGTTTCAGTAAAATTGATCTTTTTAAGTATCAAAATCAGAACAGGAGTCATTAAAAAACCAAAGAAAAATGAAGTTACTGTTGCCAGAAAAATGTTCATAGTAAAAGGATTTTGACAAAAATACACATAAGCATCTTACAATATTATAATTACTCTATAAAATTTCATAAAAAAATTATTAGCTACTACACTTTATAATAGCTTTTATACCATTTTACAAATTGATTTACACCATAACTTAACTGGGTATCTGGCCTATAACCTAATTCTTTCTCTATTTCCGTGGTGTCTGCATAGGTAGCAGGAACGTCTCCAGCTTGCAAAGGAAGTAAATTTAAATTGGCTTTCATATTAAGACACTTTTCTATTTCTAATATAAAATCCATTAACCGAATAGGTTTTGAGTTACCAATATTATAAATCGCATAAGGGGCTTTAGATTTACTAATATCACCTTTATCTAAGGTCCAATTAGCATCAGGTTTCGCAGGATTATCTAAAACTTTTACTACACCATTTACGATATCATCCACATAAGTGAAATCTCGTTGCATTTCTCCATAATTGAAAACATCTATAGGTTTTCCTTCAATTATAGCTTTAGTAAACAGAAATAGTGCCATATCTGGTCTACCCCACGGACCATACACTGTAAAAAACCGTAAACCTGTGGTAGCCAGACCAAAAAGGTGGCTATAACTATGTGCCATAAGTTCATTTGACTTTTTTGAAGCAGCATATAAAGAAACCGGATGATCTACATTCTGGTTGATGGAAAAAGGCATTTCAGTATTCAATCCATAAATAGAGCTAGAAGATGCATAGGTTAAATGTTCTACATTATTATGTCTACAGGCCTCCAGTACATTTCCAAAGCCTACTATATTTGACTGAATATAAACATCAGGATTTGTTAAAGAATACCGTACACCTGCTTGTGCGGCTAAATTTACTACCCGCTTAATATTATATTCTTTAAAAAGCTTATCTAAACCTTCTTTATCTTCTAAATTGAGTTTATAAAAAGTATAATTTGGATAAACAGTACTTTTAATTGCTTCCCCATATTTTATTTTATTTGGGACTATTCCAGTTACTCGTAATCGATCATTTTTAAGACTTACATCATAATAGTCATTAATATTATCTAAACCCACTACTTCTTCTCCTTTATCCAACAGTGCTTTAGCTAAATGCATTCCTATGAAACCGGCAGTTCCTGTAATCAAAATACTCATTATAAAATCTTGTAATTATAAGCTAAGAAAAAACTTTATTTGCTTGCATTCATTAAATACACCAAATGAATTTTACTGTGAAATGAAAGCATGTCTTTTCCTTTGGGAAATAACGCGCTGGTAGATGAATCACTTTGCCATTGATAATTTGTACCATTCACCAGTTGGAATTGAGAACCTAGTAAAAAGTTTTTCCATTTTCTATTTGCTTGAATACCAATTGTAAAATCAATCCAAGGTAACATCTCACTATCTTGACCAAATGCTCGGTAATAAAAGTCTTGATGGTTGGCTATCCTTTCCACCATTATCCCCAACTTGTTGAAGTCATCAACAACTGCCACTTCAAAAGTTTGGCTATTACTTCCTGTACCAATGCCTGAACCTAAAGCCTTTCCTCTGTTGGTAAAGCCCCTTACTTGGTAATGTGCTGCCCATGGAGTTCTCCCACCTAGGCCTTCATAACGTATGTATCTATTTACAGATTCCTGCTGATGAAGGATCTCACTACGAATTTGAAGATAGGTGTTTTTCTTGCCAAGAGAGACTAGTTTTTGAAACCCCATTAAATAGGCTCGGGAATGTTCAGGATTCAATATGGCATCTCTCCAGGTCAAGGCATGGTCTCGCCTCCCATACTCTCCATATATTTCAAACTTTGCCTTTTTATTTAAAAATTTAAAAAACAAGGTAGCTTGCTGGTCCCTGGCCTCATTATCAAAAGCCACTGAGTTACCATCTTGAAAAAATTCCTTTTTCTGAAAGGCATCAAAAATAGGAAAATAATCTCGAAATTGGTTACCTTGTTTGGCGTTGTACTGTTGAAATGTCCGAATAAAACCTAAAAATAGTCCAGGAACCCATTTGGGTTGATAACTTATATTAATTGCATTCAAGTATCTCCAACCGTTATCCAATGGAAGAAAAAAGGAATCATTCAGTGCCTCATCTTGTGAGGCTGCCATTCCTGAACTTTCTAACCTACCCATGATCAATTGTCCTTCAAAATGTCCCAGAAAGGTTTTTAGGGGACGGTGGGAGTTTAAGGTAAGGTGAGGAAAACCTTCTGAATTACCGGAAAATGTCAAAGAACTCCATTGTCCCGGTCCCCACCATATAGTACGGGTGGAAATCCCCGTCTCAAAACCTCCTAACCTTGCAGTAAGGCTTGATTGACCCCACCAAAACCTGGTGGAGCTTCCTTCGGCAAGTAACTCAGGCTTGTCGTTTCTATTCCAGTAATGGAATCTATCGTTTAAAACTTGGGTAGGAAAATCGCTTCCAAACCCTTGATATCTTTTGTTCTGGGCAAAAACGAATTCAGGTTGAACCTGAAGGTGTAAAAATCCAAGTCTACCATAAACTCCGGCACTAATATATTGTTCGTACCCTCTTCCATTGTGCATACCAAACCCACCATAGCCATAAGGTCTTTTACTGTTGTACAATAAGGTTGACTGTATCGGGAATACAGAATAGCTTATCTCACTTTCTGACTTTTTTTGAGGAGATAAGAACAAGGATTGAAGAGAAAGGTCAGGCCTTAAACCGTCCTGCTTAAGCGAATCCAATCCTCCTATTAGCAGTTGCTCCCTCCTGCCATACTCTTCCAAAATAGCTGTGCCAGGGGCAAGATTCTGAGAAAAAGCATTGATTATCCCGAAAAAGAAGATCAGAATACTTACCCCCTTTTGTAATTGATATTTGTTTGTCATTTATTTATCCCTGCTATTACTTGTTTTCAAGATCCCCTGTACAAAAAGACATTATTTCTCGGGTTTTATCAAAATCATGTTTTTCAAAAATCTTCATTTCAGACCGTGTTGCGCTCTGCATTCCTTGAGGTAATTCCGAGAAATCCTTTACAGAAATAGCATACCCATTAGCTGCCATATAACTCGCTATATCTAACTGATGATTATCAATTCTTTCCGTATTTGGAACTATTATTATTTTCTTTTTCATTTCCAGCAACTTATAAATAGTTCCTGCTCCTGCATGACAAATCACCAAATTAGAGGCTTTATAATAGGTATTAATATCAGGGCTAAATCTAAAATAGGGAAAGTTGACGGGTATGTATTTTCCATCAGCTATTTGAAAAGTGAATGCATGTGATAGCCCCGCAAATGTTTCATCCAAATACTTAATTAAGGAGTCAAACCTGGTTGTTCCTACGGTAACCAAAACTTTCATAATAATCCTGAATAAATGGCTTTAGGGTAAAATTTTTTTAAGGACTTGTTCTGTATATAGAATTTATCGGCAATTCTGTACATCACTTTTCCCGCATATGACTGGGTTTCAAAACGTGACCAAGTTTCAATAAAAACTATTTTTGTACGTTTTAATTTAAATAAAATAGAAAAAGGAATGGCCAACCCCGGACCCGTTGAAATAACAGAAAGAACTTTGTAATTCTTATTGATTTTAGCAAAACAGGAAATAAAATTTAAGTACTTTCTAGGAGCACTAAACAAATTCATAAAAGAAAAATACTTGTTTCTAAACGGGGGTTGTTCATAGGTCTCAATAATATCAGGGTGAATAATAGAGGCATCACTTTCAGTAATCCCAATGAAGCTTGCTTTTCCCTCCTCATACTCCTTATTAATTTTTGCTAATAATTTGTCCATTTGGGCTCTGTGCCCTCCTGAACCATAAATCAAAAGTATAACTTTAGGTTTCATTATTTACCTAGTAGTTTATAAAAAAATCTATTTTTAAAGTATTTAATAGCAAGAGGGTCTTCAATCCTATCAATCTTCTGCTTAGCTGATTTCTTATAACCATTGATATATTGTCTTGCATCTTCCTTTTTTCCTAAAAGATACATCCTGGAAGCTCCGGCTAGCACATACAAAAACGGGACATGCCGCATATAGGCAGACTTGCCATAATACTCAAAACCAAATTTTGCACCACGTTGCCTTAGGCTAACCTCTAGTTCGGGAAAAGACTGAACCTTCCAACCTAACATAATGGCCCTGGCAGCAGACACAGAGTCCTGCGAAACAGATATAGAATAATCTGTTTGATCCAGACATGCCCTTCGCCAAACTCTAAAACCACTTGGAGCGAAGCTTTTGTTGACATAGCTAGTGATGATTTCATTCCCATAATCTTCCTGTTGCTTTGCTGCCGAAGCAATTCCTAGTTTGGGATTTTTCTCAAATTTATTTAATAATATCTCATAGTATGCCTTTTCAGGGAAAACGTCACTATCCAAAATTCCTACAAACTCATATTTCGATACTTTCTCATGTGTTAAAATCTTATTCAACCCAAATTTAATAATTCGGCTATATTTTGGTCCCAGGGCATAAGATTGATCCTCATCTTCATAATTAATCAACTGAATGCTGGTATTTTCGAAAGCTGTGCCATGCTTTTTTATTTCTTCTTCAAATACTTGAACAGTATTGTCTGTACTCCCATCATTTATAAAAATCCATAAATTGGGCCTTTTTGTTTGTCCAGCCATACTACCCACTAATTTCGGGATATTTTTGGCCTCATTTTTTGCCGGTGTTACAATAGCAAGTTTTCCTGTCATTTTAAACGAACGCTTTTGATTCTTTATGCTTTTCTTCTTTATGCATGATAGCTATGATAGTTAAGAACAGCCACCAAAGTGTGCTCAACACTACAATATTACCAACAATCATTCCTAAATAAATTGCAGCTAAAGCAGCATATATGGCATAGTAATAGGAGGAACTTTGTTCAATTGCATTTTTTCTTATTCTAAAGAGACCATAATACATCCCATATAAAAACAGAATAAAACCGAGCAAGCCAAATTCCAAAAGTATGCGCAAATAATCATTGTGAGGCTCCCTTATACTACTTTCCAAAAAGTAAGGGCTGATTAGAGAGGCGTACTCTAAGCCCATACCGGTGTACAAACCATCCTTTTCAACAAGTTCATCGTACATAAGCTTCCATGTAACGATCCTCCATACTAAGGAACTCCCACCACCAGCTTTATTTTCTGCAAGCCTTTCCGAGATAGCTGTTACATCTGTTAATTCTTTTACTCTATTTTGCATTAAAAACCCTGCTCCTGCTATAAAAACGGGAAAAACTAGAATGGCCACCACTTTTTGCCACCTTCTGGCATAATGAGATAAAAAAAGAAATAGAACCAAAAGCAAACTAATTACTCCACCCATCCCTCCAAGAAACGCCGACAAGAGGAAGATAAAAAAAGCTGAAATATACCTTTTATAGACGATCAATAAAATAGAGAAATAGGGTACAAGAAAATAGCTAAAATGATTTGAATTAATAAAGGTCCCACTCGGCCTTGGCATACCCATAAATAAAAATTGGACAAATGCCAAAGCACTTTCAATTAAAACAATAATTGTATATAACAAGAAAATTTGCTTGAAAGAGACCTTGCTGTAATAAGCCAAAATAAACATGGCGAAATAGGAAAAATAGCGAATTACCCCCCTAATGGTATACAGTGGTTCACCATGTATTACCGAGGCATTGATAAAGGCATATCCAATTAGAATGAAAAATAAGGATGAATAAAGTAACAGGTATTTGGGTAACTTTAACTTAAAAATTAACAATAAAAAAAAACATCCAAGCAAAGCTAGGCCAATGACAGCACCAAATCCCGCTCTGTCTACGAGAACTCTCAAAAAGAGCAATACCATTATTAAAACAGAGAAAAAATCCCACTGTAGGATTTTTTTTAACTGAATGCTATTCGGAAGTGATAATTTCAAATGTCTAGTATTAATCGTATTTGGCTTTACTCGCCCACCGGTATATTCGCTTGCTAATTGTGGAAGGTAAAATAGAGCTTAATGTGATCACTAGACCTTTTCGGGTGAGGTATTTCCACTTTACTTTACCCCATAATGAACCCGGGTTTCTCCCTACCCTTAATGTTTGTAGCCACCTACTCACAATTCTAGCATTTAAAAACTGGAATAAAAGCCTGATTATTTGCTTATCTGTGATTGAAGAAGCCAAATGTTTCACTGTAGTTGCTTCACAGCCCATTTCAAACCCTTCTACTTTGGTTACCATATTTACCGAATCCCTGTGGTATACCACAGTTAATTCTGGGGACCAAATGGCTAATTCACCATAAAAAATTGCCCTTAACCAAGTATCTACATCTCCTCCTCTTTTACACCTGCCTTCTGGAAAACCTCCTATATCCTTAAGCAATTTCTTCTGAAAACCTACAGCTCCGGTCCAGAATGGTGGTGCACCCATGATACTATTCTTTAAATAAGCCTTGATTTCAATTTCGTGAACGCCTCTGGCTTTGTGCTTTATGTGATAACTGTTAGGGAAAAATCTTCCTTCCTTATTTTCTTCAAAATTATCCGTCCATGAGCTGGATATAATTTTAGCTTTTGGCTGAAATTTAATTAACTCAAAAAAAGTTTCTAAATGATTGTCTAACCATTCATCATCAGCATCCAGAAAGACAGCCCAATCGTATTTGGCTTTAGCAATCCCCAAGTTTCTTGCTGCATAACCTCCCGGGCCTGGTTCATTTCTTTGGAATACTTGAATTCTATTATCGCTGTAAGTTTTCGCCTTCTCTAAGCTTCCATCGGTAGACCCGTCGTCCACTAACAATAGTTCCCATTCTTTAAATTTCTGATTTAAGACCGAATTAATGGAACGGTCTAAGTGTGGAAATTTATTGTAAATAGGGATTATTACACTAAACATTCGTAAAATGTATGGTTAGCATTCTTAAAACTAGAAGCCCAAAAAAGAATAATAGACCAATAATTCCACCTAATATCAGGAATACAATACTTAATAATACAATTTTCGGTTCACTTGGAGAGGTAGGCAGTTGAGGTTTCTGGAATACCGTCATTAGAGGAGTAGCATTTTGCACTTTGATGCGAGCTTGCTCCATTTGTTGCGCCAGAGAATTATAGAGGCTAAACTCAAGATTGAAATCAGCCAAAAGCCTATCCTCTTCGGTTTTTAATAACTGAGAGTTTATCCCCCTATTACTATCTCTAAAGTTGGCCAATTTCATTTGAGTTTGCTCCACCCTGTTTTTAGCTTCGTTGGAACGTTCTTTAATAAATTCAAAATTCTGGACGTCCTTATCTAGTATTATTTTGGTTAAATATGCTTTGAGAAACCTACTTAAAATCTCGTTGAACTGGGCGCTTGCCAAAGGTTCCGGCATTTTGGTTTGAATTACTAATAAGCGTTCTTCTTTTTCCACGTCTATTCGAGTCCTAAGCTGCGCAATTGTTTTCCTCTCTTTGGGATCAAATGCTAAAATAGCTTCCTCTTCATGGTTCTTTTCTGCATTTAAATCAACATCTGTTTCAACAGAACTGGATGAAAACACAGACTTCAGTTTGCTGGGCAACCTCACCAAGTGATAATAAAAATTGTGTTTTTCATATTCATTGACAAATTGCAATAGGGTAATACTGTCTCCAGCTTCCTCATAATATACTTTCTCGTACATAAGGCGTTTTAAAAAGTCACTTTCTAAAACAAGATCAGGGATCAGTTCTGGCGGTAAGGCTTCAGTGTTTTGATTTCCTATTCCTAAATTACCCAGACCGGAAATGGATGCCAAGCCTCCCAAAGCTTTGGAGTTGATACCATTTGACTGTTCCATTAACAATTTGGATGTAGTAGTATATTCATCAGAAGACGTAAAAATATAGACCAAGCCTAAGGTGAACACCGTTATGGCTACGATAATTATCCACTTTTTAAAAGCTATGATTTCATTGATCAAGTCTTTAATAAGAATTTCTTCTTCACGAAGAGATTTCTTAATAAATTGATCCATGTGGGAAATGTACTTTTTCATATTCGGAATTAACAGCTTATTATAATAGATAAAGGGTTATTTTACAAGACTAAATTTTTTACAGCTTTCAACCATAGCAAGAGGTTTGATACTTGCCCTTTTCTTAAAAAAATGAAAAACGACCTAATATAAAATCTCCAAAAAACTTTAATAAAAAGTAATTTAAATTTTTTATCAGAATTTAAATTCATCCTATGAACTGCAATTAATTTATATCCCTCACGCTCGTCCTCTTTACTATTTTCAAAATTTGATTTTATACTATTGGGATGGATTCTCCTAAGACAAGTAACTTCATTCAAGGAATCGTATCTGGCTCCTTCCATTAGTATTCGAGAAAAGAATTCCCATTCCTGATTTCTTTTAAGTAAAGGATCAAATAATTGCTTTTGATTCTTTAAAAAGGAAGCCAAGAATAGTGGGCCGGGTGTTAAAAATCGGATGTTATAGTTTAAACTATCAATAGCTGGAGTAAGTGATTCTGTTTTATAAGTAGGGGTTTCCCAGTTATCAGGAGTAGTAAAATCAGCCATTTTCGAAACTATAAAATCTAAATTTTTCCTGGAAGTCAAAAAGTCCACCTTTATTTTCAGCATTGAAGGTAGCATCAAATCATCAGAATCAAAAAACTGTATAAATTCACCAATTGCTAAATTAACT
The DNA here is from genome assembly GCF_054781075.1 of Cyclobacterium sediminis. Lineage (NCBI taxonomy): Bacteria > Pseudomonadati > Bacteroidota > Cytophagia > Cytophagales > Cyclobacteriaceae > Cyclobacterium > Cyclobacterium sediminis. Next base: position 859,923 of record NZ_BAAGVC010000003.1, read on the forward strand.
CCATAATTCCTACAGGATGGAGCCCCTTTTTTTAATGTTTTAGGTCTGGAGTAAACTTTGATTCTTGGTTCAGTTAAAGCTATGTTATTCATAACTTCTAAACTTTTGTCTGTAGAATGGTCATCAACCAATAAACATTCCCAATCCTGATAAGTTTGGTTGTTAATACTGTTTAAGGTCTCTATTATTAGTTTTTCCCTATTATAAACCGGTATAACAATGGATATTTTTGCCATTAGACTAAAAGTGCTTTAAACAATAGAAATAGGTTCCACAGATCATTTTACACCTTATATTTATTTTCAATTTAGCCTTTTGAAAAACTTTTATAGATGATAAACAGAGGTTTATTTCTTTTAGTTGGATATCCTATCTATCAAAATCCCTAAAGTTGCAAGACTTGATGCAATTCCTATCCAAGCTTGGACAGACATTGGTTCACGCTTTGGCTTTTGAGGAACTATAATTTCAGCTCCGGGCTCAATTTTTGGAAAAAAGTTAAAAAACAGAAACTTATTAGTTCGATGGACATCTCCATTGGCATAGACTACGTAAGCTCTAGATTTTCTAGCCTGTTCGGTAAAGCCTCCGGCCCTTGATATATAATTTCTAAAACCGCGTGACATGTCATATCTAGCCGTTGTTGGGTAGAGCACTTCTCCTCTCATTCTGACTGTTTGTAGCTCTTTTGGAATACTGATCACATCCCCCTCTTGCAATATCAAGTCATACTTGGAACCGGGTTGAGCAAGAATTTTCATAAGATCAATACCTATAAGCTCTTTATCTCTCGTGGCTACTTCCATTACCGTGCTGTCTCCCTCACCCAAGAATTGATATTTATCTTCGGAAATACTATCGGACTGTTTTAACTTCTCATTGGTTTTTCTCTCTTCTTGCACCAAAAGTTCCATTCTATTATCTATCCTTTCTAAAAGTTTCCCTTCAGCTTCAGCATTTTCAATTTCATCTTCACGGATGATGTTCCTATGTAAGGACTCCAATTGCTCAAGCTTTATATTTTCCTCGGTCTCGGTTTTAAAAAACTCCGTTCTCCTTATTAAGGTAGCTCCTTTAGGGTAGGCATAATTATTCAGCCCCCCGGCCCTCTTCAGCACATCGGAAATTCTTTCATCTCTTTTTTCAAGGGTAAAGCCTCCGGGGTAAAAAACTTCGCCTTCAACATACACAATTTTTTCTTCTTGAAAGCCCGGACTTTTTCTAACAAATACATGATCAAATGGCTCTAAAATAATTTCTCTCTCCGATTCACTGATTTTTAAGTTTTCATCAATGGATACCGTTAATATTTTTGCTATTTCACCCCCAACTTCCCCCTTCACTCTTCTGGCTATTTCAATATTGGCGCTAGATGCAGACTCTTTAAAACCACTGGCTTTGGTAATCAAATCGGCAACGGTCATGTTTTTTGCATATTGGAAAACCCCTGTTCTATTTACTTCTCCTGAAATTTGAACATAATATTCTTCTTTCAGGTCATACTTACTTGGAATGTTTAATATATCTTCTCGCACAAGAGGTACATCTACTGCATCTCCGGTAAGAATTTCACCCAAATCTAAGGTTAACACTTCCATGGTAAAATCCGGGTTGGTTCGGTATAAGGTGGCTCTTTCAGAAAAAGCATCTCCTCTAAGTCCTCCTGCGATCTCTACTAGAGACTTTACGGTCATACCTTCAGTAATAGCAAATTCACCAGGTCTGAAAACAGCTCCTGAAACCTGGACCCTGTTATCGTATCTTTCAAGTATACTACCTACCACAAATAAATCTCCATCCTTGATAGAAAAGGAATCAAATTCCTTATTGAAAATATTATCTACTCTCAAATTTTGATTGGTGGTTCTTTTAACTGTTATAAGCTCTTTGTATGCCTCGCTTTTGAAACCTCCAGCAAAAGCCAATAAATCATGGATATTTTCATCCCCTTTGACTTCAAATAGCCCTGGTCGGCGTACAGGCCCCTCCAGTTCCACTCTTATTTGGATGGGAGGAACAATCACTACATCATTGTCTTGTAAGACAATATTCCCTTTTGAATTCCCATTAACCAAAAAATCATAAACATCAACCTGTCCCACAGATTTGCTGTCTCTATAAACCTGAATATTTCTAAACGATCCAATTTCATTTGGCCCACCTGCCAAATAAAGGGCATTGAAAACATTTGCAAAGGATGGCAAAGTATAAGTTCCCGGTTTGTTTAGTTCTCCGGCCATAGTGACCTGAATACTCCTAATATTTCCAACCCGCAGTTGTAAAAATGTATTTGGGTTTGATCCTTTCAATCCTGAGTAAATTTGTGCCAATGCATTTTTAACCCTTAATCTAGCGCTTTCCACACTGGCACCTCCTATATTAACAGGCCCAACATTTGGGATTAAAATTTTACCTTCAGGGGAAACCGTCATGTCAAAAGTTGCCTGAGATGCACCATACACATCTACTAAGATTTGATCGCCTGTCCCCAGTATATAACTTTCCGGTGTAGGGATATTTAAATTAGGATTGAAATTCAATTCTTGGTTGTGAAACAAAGTATAGCCAAAAATCTTTTTTTGTTGAGGACTTAAATCATAATAGGGATCAGCTTTTCTCAAGCTATCAAAAACATTTGGCTGCATGGTTGCACCCACTACCTCTCTCTGACTATTTCTACCGCTACCTTTACCGGCTACTGATTCATTGTTTCCTTTCTTCAAGGAATCAATTCGCTGTCGCAATTTGGCAATCTCAGATGCCGGCATACCTTTCTCTCTGGCCATGGCTTCCAGTTGTATTTCATTCATACCGGAAGATTCTGCCCGTTTTATCAACTGCTCAATCTGAGCATCCGACAGCTCATCAACTTTAAGATTTTGAATGTCTTGAATAGATTGGCTATAACCAATTGACCCAATAAAAAGAAGAAATATTATCGGTGAAAATCTTAATTTATGGATGAATTTACTGATCATTTTATAGATTCTTTAAATTAAAGGAAAAATGAAAACTGATGGAGAATTGTGCTTACAAAAACCTACAGCTTCGCCACCTCAGTTACATTTAGTAATAGAGTATTCCATCATTGAAATGGTCCAATCGTACCAAAAATTGGCCCTATTCAAATTACCCCACAAAAGTAAGCAATACCTATGGAATTAACATAAAATGGATTTTTTAAATCCATAGTCAAGCTAATCAACATTTAATTGAACCTTATACAAAAGAAAGAGAACATAGGTAAATACGGAATCTCATTTTTAAGGTTTGTGAAAGACAAAAGGCTCTTTACCCCTGCATCTTAAGGATAGGCGAAAAGTGAATTACAACACTGGAGTAATTGGCTTTAACACAAAGTTTAACAACGGTAAAAACATAAAGGAGCAAAACAAATAAATGTTTTGCTCCTTATTATATAAAGTAAATTTAAAGAACTGACTACTCTGCTTGATTCAATACTTTATGCCCACCTTTCATTAGGTGCACATCTCTCTTAAACAAACTGACATCAGAAAGTACCATGTCTTCTACCAAGAGTTTTAGATCATATTTTGGTTTCCAGTCCAGTTTGGTCATTGCCTTATTAGGGTCACCAATTAATAAGTCAACCTCTGTAGGTCTAAAATATGCCGGATCCACATTAACCAAAACATCCCCCTTTTTCACGTTGAAAGTTGAAGTCCCCAAAACCTCAAAGGCTTTTTCTTTGTCAATGGATTCTAAAATCCCTTTTTCATCCAAGCCTTCACCTTCAAACTTTAAGGTAAACCCGACTAATTCAAAAGCCATTCTAATAAAGTCTCTTACTTTGGTAGTCACGCCAGTAGCAATTACATAATCTTCAGGTTCATCCTGCTGAAGAATTCTCCACATGGCATCAACATAATCCTTAGCATGTCCCCAATCTCTTTTGGCATCTAAGTTTCCCATAAAAAGCTTATCTTGAAAACCCAATGCAATTTTTGCAACAGCTCTGGTGATTTTCCTGGTCACAAAAGTTTCACCTCTTAAAGGAGATTCGTGGTTGAATAGGATACCATTACAAGCATACATACCGTATGCTTCTCTGTAATTTACAGTTATCCAATAACCATATAGTTTTGCAACGGCGTAAGGAGACCTGGGATAGAATGGAGTAGTCTCTGATTGAGGAACTGCCTGAACCAAACCATAAAGCTCGGAAGTAGATGCCTGATAGATTTTGGTGGTTTTCTCCATTCCCAAAAGGCGAACAGCTTCCAAAATCCTTAAGGTGCCTATGCCATCAGCATTTGCTGTATATTCCGGCGTATCAAAGCTCACTTTCACATGACTCATGGCTGCCAGATTGTAAATCTCATCCGGTTTGGTTTCTTGGATGATCCTCGTCAAATTCATTGAATCTGTCAAGTCACCATAATGAAGGAATAAACGCTTGTCATCCTCGTGTGGGTCTTGATACAAGTGATCAATCCTATCCGTATTAAACAAAGAGGATCTTCTTTTTATTCCGTGAACAATATATCCTTTTGACAATAAAAGTTCTGCAAGATAAGCACCATCCTGACCTGTTATACCTGTAATTAACGCCGTTTTCATAGACATCTAAATTAATGAGCTGTTAAATAAATAAATTCTATAGTTAAAGTTTCACTTGTTTATATTGGCCGATATTATTCAAAAACCATTGGTAGGTTTCCTTAACACCTTCTTCAAGGCCAATTTTTGCCTGCCAACCGGCATCAGACATTTTACTTACATCCATTAATTTACGTGGAGTACCGTCCGGTTTCTCACTATCCCACTCAATTTTTCCGGTATGTCCTGTAATTTTTTGGATCAGTTCTGCTAGAGATTTTATGGTTAAATCTTTCCCAGTACCTACATTGTAAAGGTTATCTTTAAAGCTGTTTTCGACTGCAAATACGACTGCATCTGCCATATCATTTACATGCAAAAACTCTCTCATTGGAGAACCTGATCCCCAAAGAGTAACAGGTTTGTGGCCATTTTCTTTGGCTTCATGAAATTTTCTGATCATGGCGGGCAACACATGTGAAGTCTCCAAATCAAAATTATCGTAAGGCCCATAGAGATTAGTAGGCATTAAACTAATAAAGTCTTTGCCATATTGTTTACGAATTGCATCACAGGCTTTTACTCCCGTAATTTTTGCTAGTGCATACCATTCGTTAGTCGGCTCCAATGAGGAGGTTAGTAGGCTATCTTCTTTTAAAGGTTGCGGTGCCAACTTGGGATAAATACAAGAACTTCCCAAGAAGATAAATTTTTCCACACCATACTGATGGGAATAATTGATCAAATTATTTTGAATCAACATATTCTCCATAAGAAAAGTATAAGGATAATTATTATTGGCCAATATTCCTCCTACTCTCGCTGCAGCATCAATTACTATTTGAGGCTTTTCTTTTTCAAAAAAATCCTTAACCGCTTGCTGATTGGTCAAATCCAGATATTTACTACTAAAGCCAATTATATTTGTATATCCCTTACTTTCAAGTGACCTATGGATCGCAGAACCCACCATTCCACGGTGTCCTGCAATATAAATTTTAGTGTTATTATTTACCATTTCCTTAACTTAGTAATCTCGGATTTTCCTTTTCTAATCTTTCATATACTTTTTTAACATCTTGAGCATTACTCCGGTTCAATACAAGAATAGCATCCTTAGTCTCCACCAACACAACATCTTCCAAGCCCACAAATTCAACATGCTTGCCAGAGCCCAATACTAAATTGCCACCTACCTTTTCTTTGCTTCCTTCTGGATAATAATCAAACAAGGCTTCAAAGGACCCCATATCTGACCATGAAAAGCTTGAAGGTACAACTTTAATTTTATTCGATTTCTCCATCACTGCATAATCCACGCTGATCGATGGAATGTTCATGCTTAAATCTAGTGGTAAAAAGCCATCTTTAGCATTTTCTAAAGCAACTAAGGAAGTTTCATAAACTTCTGGCTCATGTTTTTTCAGTTCGTTCAGGTAAGTACCTGCTTCAAAACAGAACATGCCACTATTCCAAAGAAAGTTACCTTGTTCCAAATACGATTCAGCTTGCGCTAGTCCAGGTTTTTCTCTAAAGCTAATTACATCATTCCCCTCATGCTCAATGTATCCAAATCCGGTTTCGGGTTTATTGGGAATAAGTCCAAAAGTAACCAAAAAACCCTTTTTGGCCATGTCAATGGCCTGATCTATTGATGCATCATAAACTTCCTGATCTCCAATTAAATGATCTGAAGGAGTAACCAACATGATCGCATCTTCTGGTAATGACGACGCTGCAAATGCTATGGCAGCAGCGGTATTTCGTGGCGCAGCTTCAACCAATTCCAAATAATCGGCGTTTTCATTTTTATTTAATATATCTCTTGAGAGTTGGTAATTGTCCACTCCCCCCACCACCATTACTTGGTTACATACTTTTGAATTTCTAATAACAGTTTTCTCAAAAAGTGATTGCCCTTCAAAAATGGGAAGATATTGTTTAGGCTTACTTTTCCTGGAAAGAGGCCACAGCCTACTGCCAACTCCTCCTGATAATATTACATTAACGATTTTCATGAATTTGCATTTTCACTGTTATTGGTAGACCATAACCTATCCGACTACCTTTCCACAAAATATAATCAATTAAAATTTAAAATAGGTTCTTTAATATTTTTCAAAAATACTTGGTAACAACAAAAATACCTAAAAAAATTAAAGGCTTTTTAATTTGTTAAAACCAAATTAAGATGGAATTGAAGCCACGTACAAAAGTAATTAAAAATTGAATATCATATTAATAATTTTTCAAATAGCTATATCATATATTTAAAATGCGTTTTTTATTATTTGTAGTGAATTTCTATGGTTGCTTATCAGTATAATTATTTATTTTTATCCATTCAAATTTGAAGTATGGCCGATATTTTCGGTACTTTCGGTTTTTAACCCTTAGTAAAAAAATGACTGAAAAGCTTAACTGGTACGTAATGTACACCGCCCCAAGAGCAGAAAAAAAAGTAGCGGAAAGGCTAAAAGAAAAAGGCACAGAAGTATACCTCCCTATGGTTGAAGAAATTAGACAATGGAGTGATCGAAAGAAAAAAATTCAAAAACCCTTATTTAACGGATACGTTTTCGTTCATACTAGTAAAGAAAGATTATGGGAATCTCTTCAAGTTACGGGTGCTGTAAAGTTTATCAACTTTTCCGGAGAACATTCTTATATAAGGCAAGAAGAAATTGAAACCATTCAGCGTATCATTGATACAGGGGTTTCGGTAGAAGTAGATACAGACAATATTGAGAAAGGAGAAATGGTAAAAATTCTTGGCGGGCCTTTACAAGGCTTACAAGGAGAATGCATTAAAAAGTCTAATCAAGATTACTTTATCATCCGCATTCCTAGTATCAATCAAAGTATGCTAGTGAATGTTCCAAGAAAATTTTTGAAAATCATCTGATAAATATTATCAATTCATTAATAAAGCACAATATTTTTAATAACTTGTGCCACCGATGGCAGTTTTTGGTTTCATATTGTTAAAAAACCACTAATATAATCACTCTAAACACATCCTACTTTTATGGAAAAGCATACCTACGGCACCGGATTAATAGGCAATTGTAGTTACATCGCTCACATCGAAAAAAACACAAATATAAGTTGGCTTTGTATGCCAAGATTTGACAGTGATTTTTTATTTGGCAGCATGCTTGACAAGGAAAAAGGCGGGGAATTTACTATCCTACCTCCCGACAATAACTTTACTTCTCGTCAAGAATACCGTGAAAATTCTAATATCCTCGACACATTTATTGAGACTGCGGAGGGTGAGGCTTATAAGGTCACAGATTTTGCCCCAAGGTTTTTCAATTATGAAAGGTATTTTAAACCATCCATGGTAATTCGGAAAATCAAACCCATTAAAGGTGAACCTAAGATCAAAATCAATTGCCATCCCGTTTCAAACTACGGTAAAAATAAACTAAAAGCAATTCCAGAAAGCAATCACATCCAATACTCCGGAAGAGATCAAGAAGTTAGACTTACCACCAATTGCTCCATTACTTATATAATGGAAGAGGAGGCTTTTCACCTTCAAAAAACAGTATACCTGGTGCTTACTTATGGCAGCCCCTTAGAAGCTCCTATAGAAAGTACGGTTGAAAAATTTTTAATCGCTACACTTAAGTATTGGAGAAATTGGGTTAAATCTACAAGTATTCCAAATTTTCACCAGAGACTGGTTGTCCGCTCTTCACTGATTCTAAAAATTCACCAGTATGAAGATACCGGGGGAATAATCGCTTCATCTACTTCCAGTTTACCGGAGTCGCCCGGCTCAACTAGAAACTGGGACTATCGGTATTGTTGGATGAGAGATGCCTATTATACCTTAAATGTTTTTAATCATCTTGGCCATTTTGAGGAACTGGAAAGGTATTTTGAATATCTACAAAACCTTCCTACTGATAATAGAGGCAGGTACCAGCCATTATATGCCATTACAGGGTCCTCCAAACTTATTGAGGTTATCTCGGATCTGGATGGTTACAAAGGTGAAAAACCCGTCAGGTTTGGCAACGACGCTTATACCCATATTCAAAATGATCTTTACGGACAAGTATTGGTAACCTTACTCCCTCTATACGCTGACAAACGGTTTGTAGAATCCGAAAAAAGTCATTCAAAACCTTTTATCAATAACCTACTTGATAAAATTGAAGAAACTATGGATGAAAAAGATGCCGGACTGTGGGAATTTAGGAATTTACAGCAAGAGCATTGCTACACCTTCCTTTTCCATTGGGCAGGATCATGTGCGGCCATCAAAATAGCAGAACGGATGAACGACACAGAAATGATGGAAAAAGCCATCGATTTGAAAAATAAGTCGATCCAGAAGATAGAGGCTTGTTATATTCCTGAAAGAAAAGCTTATGCACAAGCCATAGGATCTAAACACATGGATGCAAGCACTTTGCAATTAATCACTATGGGATATTTTGGTGACGATATAGAGAAAGCCAACAATCACTTAAAAGCTTTGGAAGAAGATCTTTTGGCCAAAAACTACTTGTTTTACAGGTACAAACATCAAGATGATTTTGGCGCTCCGGAAACCACCTTCTTAATATGTGCTTTCTGGTACATTGAAGCCTTGGCTTGCGTTAATCGCTTGGATGAAGCATTGGAAGGCTTTGAGACACTCAGTAAATATTGCAACCACTTGCAATTATTTTCAGAGGATGTGGATCAACATACCGGTAGTCAGTGGGGTAATTTCCCTCAAACTTACAGCCATGTAGGACTATTGAATGCAGCTTACAGAATTGACAAAAAACTAGACAAGCCAAATTTTATCCTTTGATAGAATTTGGCTTGTCCAAATGCTCATTTTTTAATCTAACCACCAAAAACCAGTCATGTTCAAGTTTGAGGTAGCCATAATCATAGCAGTAAATGTATTTACTGCCTTTTTTTGTTGTATAGGAATGCGTTCCATACTTAAAAATAAAGCCACTGTTTAATAATTTTTCTCTAGAAATTTTAGTTGTATCTTCTCCATCTTTCAGCACACTTGCAAGAATGTTTCTGTTTTTTTTCAAGGCATTGTTAATGTTTCGAATAAAATTATTGCCTCCGGATTTCATTTTATTATTGTAATGGATCCTACAATAATCATCACAAAACCGTTTATCAGCCCTTCCATTTAGCGGGGCTCCGCAATCTATACAATTTTGAATTCGAGGAGACATCTTTTATAAAACACTTATTTAACCTAATATAAGTATAAAATAAATTTAAAAAAACGTTTGTAAACGTTTACAAACGTTTACAAACGGATACAAACGTATAACATCGGACTAAATGTAGCCGCACTCCCCAACTTTGTACTGTTCCAAAATCGGAAACGAATTTATCTATTCACACTAAATAACAATATCATGAACAGTATTAGAAACAATGTACAATTGATTGGAAGATTAGGCGCAAAAGCTGATTTCAAAACAGTAAAAGGAGACACTCCGATGGTAAAATTAAACCTTGCCACTAACGAGTTTTACAAAAATAGCAAAGGAGAGAAAGTGGAAGAAACTTATTGGCATAACCTGGTGGCCTTTGGTAAAACGGCCGAAATAATAAACAAATATACCGACAAAGGTTCTGAAATTTGCATTCAAGGCAAACTGGTCAATCGTTCTTATGAAGACAAAGACGGGCAAAAAAGGTACATAACAGAAGTCCAAATCAACGATGTATTGCTTATGGGTGACAAGTCCAAGGCCTGAATTTCAAGTAAACTTAAATCCTGGATACAGATTACAGTCTCTTTTTGTATCCAGGATTTATATTACACACCACTCTCTGCACATTTATAGAATGGCGCATAAGGCAAAGGCTATAGCAATTGGTTCTACATCACCGTACCTCTCCCAGCAATAAAGCCTAACCTATAGGGAATTAGTTCTTTTTGGATTTAGGCATTTCATAATCTTTGCGTTTTTATCTTTTTTAAACTTATCTTTTTACCTTTATTTATTATTGGTTCAAGCTATTTAAAAGCTTATCTCAACAATCCCTAGTCTCACCTAGGGATTATGGTCTTATAAACCCAGTTTCAAATAAAAATTTATTATGATTGTACACCAAGTATTCTTTTGGCTTCATAAGCCTGAAAAAGATTTAAACGCAGTTCTAGAAGGTTGCAAAGAAATTGCGCAAGCAGAGAGTGTAAAAAGTTACGCCATAGGCAAACCTGCTGCTACGGAAAAACGAGAAGTAATTGATGACAGTTACGATATTGCCCTAATGGTTAATTTTGAAAGCATTGCGGATCATGACCTGTATCAAGAAGATCCTATTCACCTCAAATTTATTAAAGACCATAAAGACAAATGGGCTTCGGTCAAAATTTATGATTTCGAAGTTTGATAAAATAGAGGCTTTCTTACTAGAAAGCCTCTTTTAATTTTAATTGGTTACTTCTTCGATTATTGTATTGTGGTTGGTATAGATACAAATATCAGCTGCTATGGTTAAACTTTCTTCCACCATTTCCTTTGCCGTTAAGCCGGTGGCAAATTTCTTTAATGCCCTGGCAGCAGATTGAGCATACATACTACCGGAACCAATTGTTGCGATCCCCATATCCGGCTCAATAACATCCCCAGTACCGGAAATAATCAATATATCCTCAGCATCAGCCACAATCATCATGGCTTCCAACTTGCTTAGCATTCTATCTGTTCTCCATTCCTTTGCCAATTCCACTGCAGCTCTTTTCATATTGTTGCTGTAGGCCCCCAGTTTCTCTTCAAATTTTTCCAAGAGTGTAAAAGCGTCTGCTGTTGATCCTGCAAAACCGGTTACAATTTTACCTCCCTGCAGTTTTCTTATTTTATTGACACTGCTTTTGGCAATGGTATTCCCCATCGTCGCTTGCCCATCCGCACCTATGGCTACTTTCCCCTCATGCTTTATGGCAACTACGGTAGTCGATTTAATTTTTTCCATTTTTGTTTTTAAACTATTTCTCAAAAACCATACTTAAAACAAAAAGTCCTATTTCTAGGACTTTTTGACATTGTTTAATGATTGGATATGTCAGATTAACAACCTAACAGGATCTTCAAGTAAACTTTTTAAAGTTTTAAGGAAAGCTGACCCTACAGCCCCATCCACTACTCGGTGATCACAAGACAAGGTAACTTTCATAACATTACCTATTTTGATTTCTCCATCTTTTACAATTGGCGTTTGTTTGATTCCACCAATTGCCAAAATACAAGCATCCGGCGGATTTATGATGGCAGTAAATTCTTCTATGCCAAACATCCCCAAATTAGAAACCGTAAAGGTATTGCCTTCCCAATCTTTTGGTTGCAATTCTTTGTTTTTGGCTTTCCCTGCCAAAGATTTGGCTTCTTTAGAAATTTGAGATAGGGATTTATTATCTGTAAATCGAATAACAGGAACCAATAATCCATCGTCTATAGCTACAGCCATGCCAATGTGAACATGATCATTGTATCTGATTTTGTCTTCCATCCACGCAGAATTAACTGCTGGATGTTGTTTAAGAGAGGCAGCGGCTGCTTTGATGACCATATCATTGAAAGATATTTTCACTGGAGCAACTTCATTCATACTTTTTCTAGCCTCAATCGCTTTGTCCATGTTGATTTCCATGGTCAAGTAAAAATGAGGTGCAGTGAATTTACTTTCTGCCAATCGCTTGGCAATCACCTTCCTCATTTGAGAGACTTTTACATCAGTATAGGACTCTTGACCTATGGCAACGCCATCTGCCGAATCACTGCTTGATGCAGCGGTAGCTGCAACTTTTGAAGGATCAAAATTCTCTATGTCCTTTTTAATTATTCTGCCGTTATCACCGCTTCCTTGAACGAGTGAAATATCTATGCCTTTTTCGCTTGCCATTTTCTTGGCAAGAGGAGAGGCTTTAATTCTACCTTTATCCGTTGAATTAGAAGTAGAATCGGCTACAGCACTAGATGGCTTATTTTCCTCTGCTTTTGGAGCTGGTTTCTCTTCTTTTGCAGGTTCTGATTTTGCCTCTTCAGCACCAGATGATTTTTGTTGGTGGGCTTTAAGTAAGGTCTTATAATCAGCATCTTTCTCACCAATGATGGCAATGACTCCATTTACTTCAACCGAATCCCCTTCAGACACACCGATGTAAAGCAGGGTTCCATCATCATAAGACTCTAATTCCATGGTCGCCTTATCAGTTTCCACCTCGGCTAAGACATCACCTGCCTTGACTTCGTCTCCCTCCTTTTTCAACCAGCTGGCGATGGTACCTTCCTGCATGGTATCACTCATCTTAGGCATAGTGATTACCGTAGCAGCAATTCCTGAAACATCTATTTCAGCAGTAGTTTCCTTAGCTTTATCTTCAGAATTTTCTTCAGCTGTTTCTTCTTTACTTTCAGCAGCAGCACTTTCTGAGCTTCCTCCTGAGTCCACATCTTTCAAAAGATCGTCTATATTCTCACCTTCTTCACCCAGAATGGCAATAACACCATTGACAGGAACAGCATCCTTTTCCTTTACTCCAATGTGAAGCAAGGTACCCTCATCGTATGATTCCAGTTCCATGGTCGCTTTATCAGTTTCCACTTCTGCCAGAATATCTCCGGGTTTTACTTTATCACCTACCTTTTTCAACCATTGAGCAATCACCCCTTCTTCCATGGTGTCGCTCATTTTGGGCATTCGTATTATTTCGGCCATAAGTTAAATTATTCGAATTCATATTTTCAGCAATCCAAAAATAGTTCTTAAAATATGTTTATTCAAATTTAATAATAGTATTTTCACGTAAGATAGAAAAGTGAATCGAGTAAAGTCATAGAATGCCAGTAGTTAAAACATCAAAATATCTCCGAAATCAGCTTCTTTTTAATGGCCATTTACAAACCATTTACCCTGCCATCTTTAGAAAAAAAGTTGATTTACCATTTAAAAGGGAGAGAATTAACACAACTGACGGGGATTTCTTAGATCTTGACTGGTTAAAAAAAGGAAAGGATAGTTTAGTTATTTTGAGTCATGGTTTGGAGGGAAACAGCCAAAGACCTTATATGACAGGAATGGCAAAAATGTTTTTTGAATCAGGTTACGATGTCCTCAATTGGAATTTTAGAGGTTGTAGTGAATCCATGAATACTCAACCCGTATTTTATCACTCCGGAGCCACTTATGACTTAGACTTGGTAATTTCTCATGCTGCCAAACATTATCCTACAATCCACCTAATAGGATTTAGCTTGGGCGCTAATCTTACCCTTAAATACCTCGGTGAGCACACCTGGAAAAGTATAAAATACATAGAAAAAGCAGTTGCTATTTCGGTACCTTTGGATTTGGGAGGCTCTTGTGACAGAATAGACGAATTTGGAAATAAATTATATGCCTATAACTTTCTTTATTCGTTAAAGCAGAAAATAAGAAAAAAAGCTTTATTATTCCCAGAAAAATTATCGGTTAAAAAACTCTCGGGTATTCATTCACTAAGGGGTTTTGACAATGAATTTACAGCCCCGTTGCATGGGTTTAAGGATGCCGCGGATTATTACCAGCAGTGTTCCTCCCTGCATTTTCTACCCCATATTAAACACCCCACCTTGGTATTGAACGCGCAAAATGACCCATTTTTAAGTAGGGCTTGTTATCCAACCAATGCCAATAAATATGAGACATCCTTGTACCTGGAATACCCAAAACATGGAGGCCATGTTGGATTTAGCCCAAGAACAGTAAAAGAAAGATTCTGGTCGGAAACAAGGGCTTTGGAATTCATCCAAAATAAAAATTTTAATTAGGATTTTGATAAAAATAATATGTGTGGAAGATATTCGCTCGCAAAATCAAAAATGGAACTTGAAGAAAGATTTCAAGCAGAGATGCTGGAAGATTTCAAACCTCGGTACAATATTGCACCTTCTCAATTGGTTCCAGTGATCACTTCAGATAGTCCAAAAGGCTTTTCTCACTTCTATTGGGGCATCACCCCAAGCTTTGCAAAGAACAAACCTGTGGCCAATAAACTGATCAATGCCAGGGCTGAAACTATCACGGAAAAGATTTCTTTTAAGAACGCCTTTAAAAAAAGTAGATGCCTGGTTCCGGCAGATGGCTTTTTTGAATGGAAAAAGGTGGGAAAAAAAACCAAAGTTCCTTACAGGTTTGTCTTTCTTAATGAGTCTTTGTTTTCATTTGCAGGAATATGGGAAGAGTTTGAAACTGAAAAAGGGGAAATTGCTCACACATTTACCATATTAACAACCCGACCCAACAGCTTGACCTCCGAAATACACGATAGAATGCCGGTAATCTTAAAAAAAGAGAACGAAGAAAAATGGCTGAACCTAAACAGTAGCGAAGATGAGCTATTGGATATGCTAGCCCCCTATCCGGATGAGCAAATGACAAAATACACCGTATCACCTATGGTTAACCAAGTAGTAAACGACAGCCCTTTTGTAATTAGGAAAACACTTCCTATGGATCAGTTTGGTAATTACACCCTTTTTGGATAATGTATACAATCCAGACAATTGACTTGAAGTTTCAGCAGGTTGAAGAAACTATTGCCAGTTTCTTAATTCAAGGCGAGGGTAAACCGGTATTAATTGAAACAGGCCCCCACAGTACTTGGATTCAGTTGAAATTTAGCCTGCAGCATCTTGGTTATCAACCTAAAGATTTAGCTGCTGTTCTGTTGACCCATATACATTTTGACCATGCCGGAGCTGCATGGGAATTTGCTAAAGCCGGCGTAAAGGTATACCTCCACCCAAAGGGTTTGGAACACTTATCCAACCCCGAAAGGCTTTGGAACTCTGCCGCTAAGATCTATGGCAATGAACAAATGGATACCTTATGGGGGCCAATGGAAAGTATTGACCAAAGTTTGCTGGTTCCTGTGGAAGACAAAGAACAGGTTTTGATTGAAGACCTAACCTTCATTCCCATTCACAGCCCGGGCCATGCCAGCCACCATATTGCCTGGCAATTAGATGACATGATATTTACTGGTGATGTGGGCGGGGTTAAAATAAATGATGGGCCTGTAGTTCCTCCTTGCCCTCCTCCCGACATTGATATTGAAGCATGGAAGGCCTCCGTTGCCAAAATATTAGATCGCCAACCTAAGGGATTGTACTTAACTCATTTTGGTAAAATCATCAATCCAAAAGAGCACCTAGACCAATTGATAGAAATTCTTGATGACTGGGCCCGTTGGATAAAAAAAAGGTTTGACAATAAGGATCAAGTTGATGATATCACACCTGAATTTATGAAATACACCGCCAAGCAATTGGAAAGTAAAGGTGCCGACAAAAATCTTCAGAAGCTATATGAACTAGCCAACCCTAGTTGGATGTCAGTAGGAGGTTTACTTAGGTATTGGAAATTGAAAAAAGAAAACCGATTATGATTTTCATAATTTGACAAAAACACCAAAATTGATTTTTCAATTAAATTCAACATATTTGTTGTCCAACTAATATCAATAGTAAAATGCTGAAATCAATTATCGCAGGTGCCGGCCATTGCTTACCGGAAAGAGTCGTAACAAACGATGACCTTTCCAAAATGATGAATACCAATGATGAGTGGATCGTAGAGAGAACAGGTATTCGGGAAAGAAGGTGGTTTACACCGGGTGTGGACACTGTCACCAGCATGGCAAAAAATGCATCAATTATGGCTATTCAAAATGCCGGAATTGAAACTAACGCTATTGATTTTATCATTTTTGCAACCGTTACACCGGATTATTTTATCCCTGGAAATGGGGTGTTGCTTCAAAGAGAACTTGGTTTACAGGGCATTGGAGCATTGGATGTAAGAAATGCCTGCTCAGGATTTATTTATGCCCTCTCCATTGCGGATCAGTTTATCAAGACAGGTATGTACAAAAACATTCTTGTAGTAGGAGCAGAAATTCAGTCTTCAGCATTAAGTAAAAATGATGAGGGTAGATCCAGTGCCGTCATTTTTGCAGATGGGGCAGGTGCAGTAGTTTGTAGCGCTACTGAGGATAAAAACAGAGGGATCCTTACTACTCACCTGCATGCAGATGGCGATTTTGCTGAAGAACTATATGTTAAAGACCCTGGAAGTAGCCGAGAAATTAGACTTTCTACCCCCTTAATCGAAAGTGGCTCTTTTAATTTATCAATGAATGGAAACACAGTTTTTAAACATGCGGTATTGAGGTTTAAAGAGGTGATTGAAGAAGCTTTAAATGCCAATAGTTTCCATAGCTCTGACATTGATTTATTGATCCCTCATCAAGCAAACCTAAGGATTAGCCAATACATCCAAGAAAAAATGGGGTTAAGCGATGCACAGGTCTTCAACAATATCATGTATTATGGAAATACCACTGCAGCTACAATTCCTATCGCTATAAGTGAAGTTATGCAGCAAGGGAAAGTCAAATCAGGCGACCTGGTCTGTCTGGCAGCCTTTGGTAGTGGCTTTTCTTGGGCTTCAGCTCTGATAAGATGGTAAAAAATCATGACGATACTGGTTCAATCTCCACCTTAATTCAAATCACGAAAGAAAAGGAATTATTTGAAAACATAAGTCGGGCAAAAAAAGAATTTATTCATGCATTGTCTCTGGTAGGAAATCGTATTCCTTTTAATAAAATTGAGGAGATCCATGATGAGCATAAAGGCATTAAAATCAGCCAAGGCAATGAATTGCAAAGCTGCCCCTATCAAGTGTTAGACATTGTGAGGGATTTTGATCTTAACACCGGGTTAAATATCAGAATCCTACATTGGTGGGGAAGAGGAGCCTATTTCCTTGTCTTTTATGGTGCAAATCACCCCTTAATTGTAAAGCCCAATAAACTATTCAAATGGTTAAAGTATAAATCTTTTGATTTGTGCACCACCGGCCTTTGGGATTATAAGGAAATAATCGATCAAAAAAAGATTATTCCAAGCAGTAGTCTAACTCTAGAACTGATGATGAATCACCTTAAAAGTGAATTTCCTTTTCAAATAATTAAACCAATCTCATTTGATAATCTCAGTACGCTTCGTCAAAAATTGGAAGCAGAATTTATAGATTTTCATGCCTTTCATCTTGAGAGATAAATTTTAGTTTTTGGTTTTAATTAAGTTAGCAATAGCTATAAATAGAAATATTGTTAAACTTTCACCGAATGAAATGTAATTTTTTAACTATATAATGTAAATTGGAACCAAGATTGTATCCATTTCGTATGACTTTACTAAATCGATTAAAAAACTCATGAAATATACATTTGCCTGGCTTTTGATGATTTTTTTTGTGTCTTCTTCGTATGGACAAGGCCAAGTAGTAAACCTCTATAACCAAGACTCCACCCTTATGGGCAATGGCGTCATGCTAAACAACAAAATGGATGGACTATGGAAATTTATCAACCCCAAAACCAACCGTCTCATCCAACAAGGTAATTTTAAAAATGGTCTTAAAGATGGGGAATGGACCATTTATTTTTCAAACAAACAAAAACATATTGTAGCAGAGTATAAAGACAACAAAAGGAATGGGTCCTTTTTAGAGTACGATTTAGGTGGAGCTTTGATTAAAAATGCGGTTTATCAAGACAGCGTATTAGTAGGCCCTTATAAAGAATACTATGGTAACCAAAGCAGGTCTGGGTATGCCAATCCCAAACAAGTTAAAACTGAGGGCAATTATATCAATGGAAAAAAAACCGGCGAATGGGTTTTTTACTATGATAATGGAAAAAAAGCAGTTGAGATTAATTACGAAGAAGGGTTAAAGGTTGGCCCTTATAAAGAATATGATCCATTTGATCAGTTGGTTGTTGAGGCAAACTACACCAACAATCAACCGGATGGTGAATTCAAGAGATTCTCACCAAATGGTAGAATTCAGGAGTCCGGAGAATACAATTCGGGAAGAAGAGTTGGAAAATGGACGAGTTATTTCCCTAATACCAATATTGTGGAGTCCGTAAAACTCTATGACAAATCAGGCCATAAAACCGGTACCTGGACCTATTTCTATGAAAACAAAAGAACTGCAAGGGTAGAAAGATACGAAAATGACATTCCAGTTGGAAAATGGGAAGAATTCTTCACAGATAAATCATTGTCAAAGCAGGTTATTTATGACTTAGGTGTACCTACAGGTAAATACATTGAAAATCACAGCAATGGAAAACCGTCTGTCAGAGGGCAATATGAAAATGGTTTTCGATCCGGGGTTTGGAAAAGCTATTATCCTGAAGGCAACTTATTTTCCATAGGAGAATATAAAAATGACTTGAAATCAGGACTGTGGAAATACTTTAATAAAATTGGAATCCTTGTTGCCGAAGGTAAATACCAATTGGGCAATGAACATGGGCAATGGTTTTATTATTACGATGGTGGCCAATTGAAGTCTGTAGGAAGTTATTTACTTGGTCAGGAGGATGGTATTTGGGGTCTATTTTATGACAACAAGCAACTGACTCAAGAGGAAACTTGGGATTTTGGCAGGTTGCTAAACATT
The DNA here is from genome assembly GCF_054781075.1 of Cyclobacterium sediminis. Lineage (NCBI taxonomy): Bacteria > Pseudomonadati > Bacteroidota > Cytophagia > Cytophagales > Cyclobacteriaceae > Cyclobacterium > Cyclobacterium sediminis. The sequence goes on from NZ_BAAGVC010000003.1 coordinate 878,991, forward strand.
AGCGAATATAACAATTACAATGGCAGTAAAACATTAAATCCGGGTACCTTAAGGGATGGAAATGGCACTAGGATTACCTATTATATTAATGGGGCAAAAGAATCGGAAGGCAACTACCAATCCGGCAAACCTGAGGGGAATTGGAAATATTACCATGATAACGGAAGGTTAGCCTCCGAAGGAAAAATGGTGGATGGCAAAAAAGAAGGACCTTGGAAATATTATACCCGTTCCGGAAACCTTGAAGATATTATCCAATTTGATGATGATGAAGTTTTACCTAATGAAATTCCCGAAGAAAGTGACTTATTTCAAGATTTTGATTAATGTCTGAACATATTGATCTTTTACGTGTTGTCTAAATAAAAAGCGATGTTTGGACTATTTAAAAAGAAATCACCTCTAGAAAAACTTCAGGAACAATACCAATCTTTCCTTGAAAAAGCACATAAAGCTTCACATCATGACCGTAAACTTTCTGACAAGTTAATGGCTGATGCAGAAGAGGTTGCAAAAAAAATTGACAAATTGAAAATTCACCAAGCTAAGTAATTTCACAAATCCAATTGTTTAACTTTCAATTTATAGCTAATCACAAACCGATTTACCTCTATTAACATCTTTTAAGACACCCGCGTAAAATTGAAGAAAACTTGGAACACTTATTGTAATATCAATATTATCACCAATAATTATGTGCCATGAAAAATTCAATAAACAACTGGTCAAGGTATGTAGCATCCTTAAAAGTAATTGGCTTAGTTTTACTATTATTCTTTGTTGGTAGTAAACAAAATACAAAGGCAGCCCCTATATCAATTTCATTTCAGGTATTTTATGATGAATTAAGTCCATACGGAGATTGGATAGAGGATCCTAATTATGGGTTTATTTGGGTACCTTACGTAGACCAATCATTTCAACCCTACAGTACCAATGGTCACTGGGTAATGTCCAATTATGGAAATACATGGGTATCTCAATACAATTGGGGATGGGCACCTTTCCACTATGGTAGATGGTTTTTTAGTGATTTTTATGGTTGGGCCTGGATCCCCGGATACGAATGGGGTCCTGCATGGGTTAGCTGGAGATCAGGTAGAGGTTATTACGGGTGGGTTCCTTTAGGACCACAAAGACACTTTTACCGTACCGCCAGACACTATGGATATTCTCACTGGGTATTCGTACCAAGGAGAAGATTATTAAGTAGAAAAATCCACAGGTATTTTATGCGTGGACGCAATGTAAATGTAATCTACAATCAAACAACTATTATTAACAATACCTATGTTCACAATAATGTAAGGTTCAATGCAGGTCCAAGCAGGGCAGAGTTAAAAAGAACTACCCGAAAAAACGTTCCTGTATTTACAGTAAAACAAGGGAGAAGGCCGGGTAGGGCTTCGATTGGAAACAATAGTATCAATCTATACAGGCCTCAAGTTTCTCCAAGGTCTTCATCTAGAAGCTCTAATACCGTCAGACCGAAAAAGTATGTGAGTGCTAGGGAATATAGTAATGCGAGATCAACTGCAGGAAACCCTTCAATTAGAAGATCATCTTCCGCAACTAACTCAAGAAACAATAATGTACGGTCTGAAACCTTAAGAAAGAGCAATAGTCCGGCTTCAAGGTCAGCAAGAAGTACCGTTACACCTGGTAGAAGCAATTCGAATCAAAGAGCTGTTTCTCCTTCAAACAGTACGAGATCTAATAGGTCTATGGTAACTCCCAATTCAAGAAGAAGTAATGGCAACGCTGCTACCAATAGAAATAAGGTGATCCAAAGAAGTACTTCACCTTCATCCACTAATCGTAGATCTAGTGGTGTTAGCAGCCAACCAAACGTTAAAAGACAGAGTACTCCTGCCCAGAGAAGAGAAGTAAGGAGCGCACCTAGAAACCGCTCAAACTCTCGAACTGTTACTCCTCCTTCAAGAAATAACAGTCGCGTAAAAAAAGCACCGCAGCGATCTACAAATTCAAGGATCAGGTCCTCCAGCAGTAGTAACCGAACCCAAAACAGGGGTACAGTAGGTAGTTCTTCCAGAAGCTCTAGAAGTTCATCTTCAGCTACAAGGTCCAGTAGGTCTACAAGAGGAAATTAAACCGTTAATATTTAAAGAAGGTAAAGCTTCATAAGGCAATATCTTTCATCAAACACTAATAAAAATGCAGCTTAAAATTTAAGCTGCATTTTTTTATTTTTATCTATAAATCATTTTTTACGCAGGATTATGCTAAAGAATTTGTGAAGCCTGCCCCTTTCCACGGGAAGGGTTGGGAAATGGCAAGAAAATTAAATTGTTTGAAGATTTTAGTATGGCATCACTATGATGAAATTAAAAACAGCAACGAAATAGCTGACTAAGAAATGATTTCAGCACATCATAACAGGTCTATTGCATATTTCGGGTTTAAGAAGCCTCTTTCACTATGGCTTTCATTTTAGAGAGTCCTGTTTTGGCTACTAGCAAGGGATCCTGTTTCCAATAGTCAGGATTAAACAATTCAAGTGACAATACTTTATCACCTCCCATATTTTGAAGGTCTTTGACCACCTGAACCAAGGGGCCCACACCATCGCCAGGATAAACCCTATCCTTATCGGCTTGTTCTTCCCTAGGTATATTTGCAGGAAAATCATTCATGTGAAAGATCTCTACGGCATCTCCTGAAACCAGTTTTAATCCATCAAAACCCGAACCACCCCTGAACAAATGATAAATATCAGGCAACAAACGTGCATCCGGATCATTGGCTATTGCCGCCACCATTAGGATTTGCCCTAAATGGTGAAAAGGTTTGAAAGCGCCCCAAAATTCCAATTGAGGCATGACCCCGGTTTTCCTTCCTAAGTTTATTAATTCTTTGAACTTTTGACCTGCTGAGAAAAGATCTACCGGGGCTTCAGCACCAATTCCCGGAGCGGCTACCCTATGACAGCCTATGGCCGCAAGTAAATTCATTTCCTCTTCCATCTGCTTAAATCCTTGCTTGCTTTTTTCTTCATCATTAGCCATCCAAGGAGCGAAACCTATGGCATTCTCAACTTTTAATCCACTATCCTTAATTTGGGAAGCCAAAACAGAAGTACTATTTCCCTCAGCAAGGTATTTTTGTAAATCCTGGATCCAGATTTCGATCCCATCATAGCCTGCTTCAGCAGCGATTTCTATGTACTTGGCTAAACCCGGGTTTTGACCTCTTATGGTACTTGTATTTAAACAATAAGTAAACTTGCCTTTCTTTTTTGGTGCAGCAAATGATTTCATTGGCTGAATTGCAGCCAATGAGCTTAGCCCCATCGTTTTGAGTACATTTCTTCTATTCATCTCCATTTATTTACTTCTTAATTATTGGCCAATTTAATACAATTCTGAATTTGGTTAATCCCCGTATTAGCCCCATAAAACTACAAAAATTAATGGCAAAAGGAAGCGCAAGAAGGGATCAATAGGTTTCAAGGTTTAAGACTTAATAGGACAATTAAATTGCATTACCTTCAGCTAGTGTTCCCTAACGAGGAAGAACAGTCTCCCAGAAGAACCAACTAACGCACCTTATTTTCAAATCGCTTAATATTATTTATAACTTTACCCTTTCTAAGAATCTACATTTTTTATAAAAACCAATCCTAATAAATCTGAAACGCTGATTTCCCTCCCAAAGCTTATGCATTCTTTCAAAACTACTAACGTTTATGTGGAATTTTTATAGAAAGGTATCTGGTCAAAGTTCGCTCCCTAACGAAAGGAAAACTGTTACTGCTTTGAAGATACTTTTTTATGCCATTCTGATTGGCACCTTGTTGGATTTTTGGAAGTACGGCCCATATATCACACCTGATACCATTGGGTATTTAAAAATGATTGAAGGCAATTATGAAGAACTTGGTGTCTTGTCTCCCTTTTATTCCTTTGTGCTTTCTTTACCCCCATTTTCTTTTCTTTCTATTTTTGATAGGGCAAGTATTTCGGCAATAGCGATGTTTTTTCTCGCTATGTTGTTTAATTTTAAATTCTACCAACAAACCCAAATTAAAAACAAAAGTATTTTTTACGCATTGGGTTGCAGCCTACTTTCATGGTGGTCCTTCCGCATTTTAGGAAGCGCACATGCAGACAGTCATTTTTATGTTTTGTTTCTGCTTTGGATATATTTATTTATCCGGAATAACGCCGATGACAAAAGGAGTATAATTCTAATTAGCCTACTTTCAGCAGTGATGGTATGGTGCAAGCTTAATAGCTTATTTTTGATTCCACTTTTAGGTGCCTGGTTAATCCTTAGTAAAGAAAAACAATGGCTAATTGTAATAGCTGCCCTCTTAAGTTCATGGGCAGTATATCAACTGGTTCTACCTGAAAATATTCTCCAAATCCATCTGTCTAATCAGGTAGTTTTAGAAATGTTTATAACAAATCCCTTTAAGCTTTTCTATGAAAATTTGGCTACTTGGGCGCAGGTAAGCCTTGGATTAATCTTTTCTGACTTTATTACCCAATACATTCCAATGCCTGTAGCCTTTGCCTTAGGCTGCTTGGGTTTCATTTGGTTAAGCTATTATATTGTAAGATTCCGGCATAATTTCAGGGAGCCTATTTACAAACTAATCTTGATCAGTCTGGTATATAGCGTTTTTTTTCTTGGCTTTCAACAGTGGATCGGCTACAAAGAAATTAATTTCAGAACATTATTCCCGCACCTGCTAGTGTTGTCAATGGCACTATGGCTATTTCTGATACAAACGAGAAAAGTAGTGGCCTTGATAACAATTGCCATTCTTATCACAGGCCATACTTTATTGGGCCATTATTTGATTTGGCAAAGAGATGATGTTTCATCTTTATTTGCAGCAAAAAACTTTCATTACAGCAAAAAAAAGCAAACCATTGACAAGCTACTGATTGGAAATCGCCAACAGATTTATACTGATGCTCCTGAAAAAATTATGCTTTCTTTTTTAAAAAATGATGTTCTTCAAATTGCTCCAAAAACCCGGTTTATAGAGGGGAAAAACTACCAACTTAGCAAGAAGGAATCCATTTTGGAACGCAAGAAAAGTGTAGAAGCACTTTTAAATGGGGCAGCAATTATCATCCTTTTTAACAAAATGGAAATCAATGATTTAAGTAACAATCCGACTATTGGGGTACACAAGGAAAATGGATTGATAATTTATTATTTGGCTTCATCAACGCAATAAATACATTTTTCCATACCCTTTTTTGAAGGCCTTGTCTCCTGAAGTATTTCTATGTTCCATAAACTGTCCATTTTTTCTTACCAAAACCCTGTAAATATAAACACCATTGGCCAATTGGTCGCCAAATTCATCTTTTCCATCCCAGGCATATTCTGTAATATTATTCCCAATAGATACAGGACCCAATTCATCCTGGAAAATTTCCTTGACCACTTTCCCGGTTATGGTCATGATTTGGATTTTTATTTCATCAGGAATCTCCGCACCTGTAACGGTAAACACAAACCTTACATTACTACTAAAAGGGTTGGGATAGGGGTAAAAATTAGTAATCTGACTCTCATTGATCACCTCAAAACTAACTTCATAAGGAACGGTTCCGGCCATATTTCCTGCCGCATCACTTGCATTTATTTTCAAGGTATAAATCCCATCATCTAATGGTCCGGGCTGAAATTCTATGGTGAAATCCGCGTTTTCGGTAGCCGGAAACCACTTTACCCTCTCATTACTGAAGCTAATTTTTTCAAAATCACAAGTCTCACATGGTGCCCTTAACATCAACTCCATCCCTGTGGTATCTTGCTTGAGCGCAATCTCATTTTCATCCTTCACCTTTGCAGAAATAATGACCGTTGGAGAAACAATGTCACCATTCATTATGTATTTACCATCAAAATTGACATCCAAAACCGGGTTTAGATCATCGCTATTTACTTTAAAGAACTCAGGCAAATCCATCACATTATTTCTATAAACTTGTTCCGTTAAAATCCTTGGATTTACAAACACATTCAAGGAATTATTCCCTCCATTGCCTTTGGAGTCAAATTCAATGGTGAAAGTTGTAGACTCTCCGCCTTTTACAGCCGGTATTTTTATAGAATATTCTGTAACTTTCCGTTGGTCAACATTCAGGAAGGAATAGTCTACTTGAATAGAATCAAGGAAATCATGTTTTGAAATATTGATGAATTCAAACGTCAATTGATCTTCTTCTCCTTCATCTAAGATCACTTCGCTTCTTTGATCATTCAAAATCAGCACACCCTCAGGCACACCGGTATAGTCAACCTGCCACTTGGCCAATTGTGGTAACTCTTGATCAGGCAAATCTTCCAAAGAATAACGCAATCTAAGGTAAGGATAGCTATTGGCATCAAAAGCGGTAAGGTCCATTGTTTCCAAGGTCACATCTTGCAACAAGGAAACCTCACCTCCGTCAGGAGTCACTCCTAACACATCCATGGAACTATTTTCCGGCTGAAACAAATCTTTTCCTCTCACTTCATTGAAAAAGCTAATCCAATCTGATGCAGGCCCCACCTTTGGGGACAGTATGCTACCTGTAGGAAAATAACCTTGAATATCTGTTTCGAAAGAAATAACCTGAGAATCTCTTTCAATTTCATCAGCTGTGGTTGGCACCACCTCAATGGCTTCCCCCGGACGCATGCCTTTTTTTCCAAAAAGTATATAAGGATCACCGGTTACTAAGTTTCTTAATGTGGCCTCATTTGCTCCTAATTCCTTTAATTTGATATATGCTTCATCAGGCCAATCAGAAAATGTCACCCTCCCAACTGAGAAAATAATAACATAATCATCTTCTTTCATTCCATCTACAAAGTCCAATAGCATGGTATTGCCTTCACCTGTTATCCTGGCATTGGAGATGCTCTGTATAACCTGAGGTACTCTACCGCAGGACCTAGAGTCCAATACATCTATGGTTACCAATGGAACCGGCAGGTAAGGTTCTAAAGTCTGGTGATCAAAAGCCATCAATCCAAGTGTCCCATTTGGGCAGAAACGGTTAAAGGTATCTAAAATATAGGCCACACCATTTAGCATAATCTGGGTGTTCTCCACACCATAATCTTCATTTTCTGAACCAAAAGTAAAAACATCAATATTTAGGGCTGTTTCTTGAAACTGCCACTGTTGATCCGAAGCTGAAATACTGATATTGGATAATTGATTGTCTAAAAACTGAGGCAATTTTCTTTGTGTCCAGCCTTCCGGTCCATTTTCTATATAAGAAAAGCTACTCCCTTTCCAACTTACATCTTCCCCTTCTCTAGGGGAAGAAAATTTAGTCCTCCAATAAAATGTCAATGAATCAGCTTGAGGAATATCTTCAAATAAATTCACTTTCCATCTGGCCAAATTACTGGTAGTGATCCGTACTTCTTTCCTTCTTGGGCTTGAGAAATCTGAAGCGGTATCCAGCTGAATGGTTAGGTTTCTTTGCGCTGTTGTTAATCCCGGGATTTGAGCAATTAACGTTACTTCTTTTTCTTTAACAATTCCAAAATCTAAAGGAAACAAATTCAGTGTTCCGCTTAAAGGAACAAAGAATGAAACCGACACTGTATTATTGGCATAAGTCATTTCGTCAATCTCTTTGCCTTTATTTACAGTGATGGTAAACAAGTTATCACCAAAAGAATTGATGCCTGAGTTTGGGATAGAGAGCACCAAAGTATCTAACCTAAATACAGGAGGAATTGTACTTGTGGGCAGGGTAATAAGGGTTCCATCTGGAAGTTGCCGACTGACATCTACCTCCACCTCTTCTAGATCTACAATCCCCAAATTCCTAATTGGAAGAGTTAATTCTAAAGTATCGGAAAGTGAATTCAAAACTTGATCATTTACTCCTCCTAATTCAATATCATCTGCATAAATCACATAATCTGCTTTATTGGCAGGGAAAATCCTAACTGCCGGATCTCCCAACATGATAATTTGGTTGGCATGAGATTGATTTACTTCAGAATCCCCATATTTGGAAAAAAACAATTTTTCCGCCTGAAGTTTTACCCTTCCAAGATTTTGATAAATCATGCTGGAGTCTGAAAAAGCTGTGGTATAAAAGGATTCACTAAATCTCCTTAAATACACATCAATCCCCACATCTGCATGTGCCAGAAAATTTGAGGCCCCTCGCTCCGGAGTGATGATCCAGTCTTCACCAAAAGTATAAGCATCTCCAAAAGCATTTCCTGCATCACAGCCATTTAATAATAAGACAGGATATTTTCCTTTGTTCCTGTATCCCATCTCATTAACACTGGCAAAACCAATATCTATATCGGTAGTGGAAGGTGCGGCATGACCAAAGAAAGTTACCAAACTCAAACCTGCATTTACCTGATCTGAAATATTAATTAACTCGGTTGTTTCATTGGATCTTTTTCTTACCGTCTCCACATTCCCACCAAGATAAACATCCTCAGCGATTACCTTAAACCCATTGAGGAAATTATAAAACCTCTCCAATTCAAAGGCAGATCTTCCTCCACTTAAGTGCATCAAATTTTTCTGCCAAGTCTCTGAAACACCTAAGGCCTCTTTTTCCTTTATTTTATCCAAATAGGCCGCCACATCATTGGGGGTTCTGGCAGGAATCCGGCCAACACTAGTATTTCGTTCCAATGGTTTTGATGGATCTAAACCAATCACAAATCGATTATCAGAATAAGGATACCCAAAGGTGGGAACCAACTCTTGAAAACTAAAAACCGCAGGGTTATCTCTATAAAAATAAGTAATCCCTGAAGACCTTTTCGTATTGAAAATACCGTAAGCTCTACCTACCAAAAGAATATTTTCAGGTACAAATTGCTCCTGATAAAGAGCTAAAAACCTTCGGATCCCCAAAGGTGATTGTTCCCCGTAAGAAAATTGATTGTACAAATCCTGTACATTCACTGTTAGGGTATCATAGCCTCCTCCCACAGGTGTGGCCCTGTAAGCAGCATATGCCCCTACCGGGTCACCGTAATTGTCTGCCGGCTCCCTGAGCAATTTATGAGAGATAATAATAAAATTAGCCTGTTGATTGAGTAAATCCCTAAACCTAACCTTTTCTAATACATTTAATTCAAGTATATTTCTTTGATTTTGAACCAGTACTTGCCCTGCAGTTGCTCCTGTAGGAAGGTAAAGGTCAGTACCTGTTTTTTTCACCTCAAGTCTTACTGGGTTAGAAATATCCGCGATGTTATACGCAGTATATTCCTCATTTACATTATTGATTACCAATGCCTTTCCACCTTCACTAAAAGTAAATATCTCCTCTTCAAAATCTCCTGAAACACCAGTACTGCTGTAATTTAATTGCGCATAATTTATGGAAATATTGTCTAGGTTATTGTCAACCCCCAAGGAAGTCACTCTAATATAACATTCTCCTCCGGCTGAAAAATCAGACAATTCAAGTTGTTCTACCAGCACATAGTTCTCAAATTCTTCAAAGGTATACTGCCCCAGTTCTCTTAAGTTATTGACAGTAGGGCCTATCTCAACTGTCATTTTATGGGAGGTTTCGGATCTCCCGCCTATGCTAAGCTCCAGCTGCGGACTAGCTTTGCCTTCCACTACCTGCCCCAAGCCTTCAAAAGTTAATGTTCTACTTCTTCCCCTAGAAATTGTGGAAGAAGTCCAGCCTTGGCCTTGGTCATATATGGATAAATGTACTCCGGGGAAATATTCTCTTCCCAAAGCATATTGCTCAGCAAAATGCTGTATAGACTCCAACTCATATATCTCGACTTGTTCTAAGCCTTCTCCTGCAGCAGGAGTTGGAATTCTTTTACCCAAATTACCCTGGTCTATTGTAAGAAAGAATGCTGTAGTATCATTATGTGTATTGTAATGAGGATTGGTCATCCAAGATTCATCTTCATACAATAATTTGTCTAATGTTCCATCATTTCTTTTCCCTATAAATTCCAGGTAATCATTCTGGTCAAATGAGCCATCTTCTTGACCACTAATGTACACCGACACCTCTTCACCCCGGTGATAAACTTTGATCTCTCGGGGATCCAAATCATCTACTGACAGGCCTGATGCAGAAAGGGTGGTATAGCTTAATCGATAAATTCCATCCGAGCTTGTAGGTATTTTATAATAGTCTCTATCATAATTCAACCAATCATTTGACTGCCCACTCACAAAAAAGTGTTGAAAAATCCCCACCAAAAGGAAGGTCATACGCAAGGCCTTAAAACTATTTATTCTATAATCCATCATATAATCTAAAACCAGACTTTAATGGGTTAAGTGAAACTTTAACACTGAAAACATGAGAATAAGGCGTTTCTGAAATACTACCTATATCAGTAAGGGCATAATCCACTAGAACGGCCTCACTTACCCTAAACCCCAAGCCAAAACCGGGTTGAAAAGAAGTGTATTTGGAACCATCAAAATCTTTCAATGTTTGCACATTTCCCGCTCCAATCCTAAAAAATGCAGTCTGCCTGTACCCCAGCTCCATTCCGATTTTAGGAGACAAATTAAACAGGTCGCTTCCATACAATGCGTTCCTTTCTCCGTCAAAGGTTAAATCTACATCCAATACCGTCAAAAAATCAATCTCCTCTGTTAGCTCAAAATTCTTGGAAAAACTGAGGGTAGCTCTTGGGAGGGTAAGCTCTATACTATTGATAGGAATTTGATTTTGGGTTTGGGCATAAATATCTCTTACCAATTCAGCGTTATGAGACCAGGCATTAAAGGTGGTAGTAATGTCTCTGGCCATTAAGCCAACACGCCAGCCATTTTCCATATAAATAGCTCCAAAATCTAACCCGAAACCCCATGCCTTGGCAAATTTACCTACATTTCTATGGATTACTTTTGCATTCACTCCCACCTTTAAATAATCACTAATATCCCTAGCAAAGGACAAAAGCAATGCATAATCCGCAGCATTAAAAAACTGGATATTGTCATAATTTAAGGCTCCATTGGCATCATATAAAAATCGAGTATCTGGGATATCATCTACCCCAAACCTAATGAGTGAAACAGCTATTTGATTGTCTTCTTGAATATTTGTAGAATAACCTGCGAAATCAAATTTTGCAATTCCCGCAAAATACTCAGCATGCATCAAAGAGAATTCGTGCTCGTGCTTGATCCCAAGCAAACCTGCAGGATTCCAATAGGCGGCGGTAACATCATTGACTGCTGACACTTGGGCTCCGGCCATACCTAAAGCCCTAGCTCCAATCCCAATGTTCATGAATTCGTTGGAATATTTAGGGGCTATCCCTTGGGCTCTTACGGCTCCTGATAGCAAAATCCCCACCAACACACAAAAATTTACCCTACCAAACATGAGTTTAAATAATAATCCTTTCGCAAAGTAAAAAGAAAAAACCATTGTAAATATTCTGAAATTAAAAAATTATTGAATGCTTTGTTCGGAATTGTTCACATCTGAACAATAAACTGTACGGTGACATCCAAAAAAATACTTTGGTTATTGGTAATACTAGTTAGAATAAAAAAAACGCAAAATTTTAATATTTTATTAGCCCTACCATAATCTGCTTTTAAAACAAAAATTAACGCATTTTAGCCCAAAATTGGGTATTGCTTCGATCTTTGCATATCATGGAATTAGGCAATACCTACTAGCAGGTAAAAAGTTGGTATTATTTTTCCAATAGGTGAGATCAATCGATTAAAATAATTGTGAACTAGTATATTTCTTTGAACAATAAAACATGAAAGCTTCAAACACCCAAACCCAAATGCGGAAAGGGATTTTGGAATTCTGCATATTACATATCATTTCCAGAGGAGAGGTCTACGCGACCGATCTGATAGAGGAGTTGCAAAGTGCTGAGATGATAATTGTAGAAGGTACCTTATATCCTCTTTTGAACAGGCTGAAAAATGCCAAATTAGCTTCCTATAAATGGGTGGAATCAGAGGCAGGTCCACCAAGAAAATATTATTCTATCACGCCTCAGGGGCTGGAATTCTTAAATGACTTACAGCAGACATGGGAAAACCTGGACACATCCGTCAATCAAATAATAGCGAAAGCAAAAAACGAATAGGAACGATCAAGTAATTAATATATATTTTCTTGACCTTAGTCATTTAAATCATGAAAAAGACAATTAGCATAAATATCAGTGGCATTCTCTTCCATATTGAGGAGGATGGATATACCGCCTTAAAAAATTACCTGGATGCCATCAATCAACATTTCTCCCATTACGAGGATAATCAAGAAATTATTACCGACATTGAAAATAGGATAGCCGAAATCTTCCTAAGTAATCTAAAAAACAATAAGCAGGTTATTACAGCAGACAATGTTTCTAACCTAATCCAAAAAATGGGAACAATAGCGGATTTTAAAGCTATTGAACAGGACTTGGAGGAGGAAAAACAGACTGAGGATCCAAACAATGACTTTTATAAATACGTAACTCCTCCGGATCAAAATTCAGGGAAAGGATATAAGAAACTAACCCGCCTGGTCCATGGTAAAATACTGGGAGGAGTGTGTGCCGGCTTTGCAAACTATTTCTCCATAGACCCGCTTTGGACCCGACTCATCACCATATTAATGCTGTTTAGCGGCGGCTTAAATTTAAATGCACTAAGCTTACCTTTCCTTTCTGAAGGCTTTCATTTGAACACTGCCATCGGCTGGTGGACGGTAATTGCTTATGCCTTACTATGGATTATTCTTCCGGTCTCCTATGATAAACCGGAAGATAAAAACATCAAGAAGCTTTACAGAAACCCTGATGATAGGGTATTGGGAGGGGTAGGTAGTGGCTTGGCTGCTTATTTCGATATAGATGTCATTTGGGTACGGCTGGCTTTTTTCGGTCTTACTTTTGCCGGAGGTTCAGGATTTGTATTGTACTTTATCCTATGGATAATTACACCTATGGCCAAATCCATTACAGAGAGGATTGAGATGAAAGGGGGAGCTATAACTTTAAGTAATATTGAGACCACCATCCAGCAAAATCTATCTACCGAAAGCAGCAAGGAGGAGTCTACTTCAAAAAGAATAGTGCTCGCTCCGTTTAGGTTCCTAGGAAAAGCAATTAATGCTATAGGGAAAGCACTTGGCCCATTTGGAGCATTCTTATTGGCAGTCATAAGGGTATTTTTTGGTCTCTTGATTTTTACCTTAGGAATGGTAATCCTTATAATCCCACTTGCCTTTTTAGGACTTTACAGTGAATTGATCATTAGCAATGATTGGGCTTATATGTGGGACGGTTTCCCAATCAATACCATTGCTGAGCTTTTACCTGTATGGTTGGCAATTGCGCTATCTGTGATTGTCTTTATACCAAGTATAGTATTGGTTCTTTTAGGCATTAGTGTATTAATCAAAAGGAACCTCATCGATGGAAGGTTTGGTCTTGTTATCTTCGGCATTTGGATCATGTGCATTCTTTTAGGCGCCTTCCAAGCACCAAAAATAATTGGTCAATTTAAAAGTGAAGGCAGTTTTACGGTTGACCAAAATCTTGAAGTTCCTGAAAACACACTATTATTAAGCGCCGAAAGTAGTGGAATAGATGAAGGCGAACTAGGCTTTGTTAAACTACAACTAAAAGGGCATGAAAAGGATGACTTGATAGTGAAGCAAAAGTTTATTTCCAAGGGCTCCAATAGAAGTGACGCCATAGAAAATGCTTCGGAAGTAGCCTACGAATTACAACTTACTGACAGCCTGTTGATTTTCGATAAATCCCTGACCTTTCCCGACACAGCAAAGTTTAGGATGCAACACTTGGAGCAGACATTATTTATCCCCTATAACAAGGCCTTTGTAATTGATCGTAATTTACTCTCAATTTTAAGAAACACCTTAGGAAAAGACGGATATAAAAACAGAGATATCAATAGTCAAAACTATTGGGTATATAATGAAAATGGCTTGCTTTGCTTGAATTGTGTCAATGACCACAAACAATCTTCTACCGATAGCCTTTCCAGATCTTTATACAATGAGAGTTTTATAATGAAAAAATAGCAGGCTAGGCTAACAACTACTTATCACTCTGTACATATTAATCCCCCCGCCTATTTAATTAAATAAGCGGGGGGATTTTTTATCAACCTCAGCACTTGTAAACATGCCTTTTCACCGAGTTGACCAGAGATCACTCCATTATAAAGCCACCACATCTTCATTATGACTCAGATCAATTATTTCGATTTTCCTAATTGACCTTCTATTAGATGCTATTGAAAAAGAAAAAATTCCTGTTTGATTTTTAGGTTAATAGGTTTTAAAGCAATACTTTAACTAAACATAAATCAGACCTGAATCACAAAGGTTAATCAGTGTCAATTGCCCAAAATTATAGCACTATGGATGTTAAAGTTAAATTTTTAGGCGCCGCAGGAACCGTTACAGGTTCTCGCTTTTTTTTAGAGATCGGATCTTTTAGGGTTCTCGTTGATTGCGGCTTATTCCAAGGCCTGAAGGAAAACCGTCTAAGAAACTGGGACACCTTCCCTGTTCAACCTGAAACAATTGACATTGTTTTACTTACGCATGCACATATCGACCATTCGGGATACTTGCCTAAATTAGTAAAAGAAGGATATCAGGGGCCCATTTATCTGACTGAAGCTTCTTTAGAATTGGTAAAAATCTTATTACTGGATGCAGGCAAACTACAAGAAGAAGAAGCCAAGTTTGCCCGAAAGAAGGGCTACTCCAAACATTCAAACCCACAACCTTTGTTTACCCGGGAAGATGCAGAAAAAGTTTTCCCAAAACTCAAACCCATTTCCTTTGATCAAGCGGTCAAAATTAATGATCAGTTAAGCATCACTGCATACAATGCGGGTCACATTCTCGGTGCATCAATACTAAAATTACAGGTCAAAGGGGACAAACAGGAAAAAAGCATTGTGTTTTCCGGAGATCTAGGTAGGACTAAAGATCCCATATTAAACCCTCCGGCAGAAATACCTTTTGCAGATGTATTGTTTTTAGAAACCACCTATGGAAACCGGGTAAACGAATCAACCGGGATAGATAGAAAGTTAGGAAAGGTAATTCGGGACACCTATTACAATGGAGGGGTTTCATTAATTCCTTCCTTTGCTGTTGGCAGGACACAAATGATATTGTTTTACTTGCACCGACTTCAACAAAAGGGGTTTATCCCTCAAATCCCTATCTATGTAGACAGCCCCATGGCCATTGATGTGACAAGCTTGTACAAAGACTTCCCTGAATACCACCATTTAGGCCCTTCGCTTGAAAATTCAAACGCCAATCCTTTTTTACATAAAAACCTACATTATTACAGAGATCAGGAATCTTCCATCAGCCTAAATAATATAAAAAACAATGCCATTATTATTTCGGCAAGTGGAATGGCTACAGGAGGACGAATATTACACCACCTTTACAATAGATTACCCAATAAAGAAGACAGCATACTCTTTGTCGGCTATCAGGCAGAAGGGACCAGGGGGCGAAGGATCCTAGAAGGTGAAGAAACGTGTAGAATTTATGGGATAGATGTACCTGTAAAAGCTAGGCCTTACTATATAGATGGCTTGTCTGCCCATGCCGACCAGACCGAGCTGGTAGATTGGTGTGACAATTTTATTTCAAAACCAAAATTCACCTTTTTAATACATGGAGAACCTGAGGCCAGAGAAGAATTGGCCGGAATTTTGAAAGACAAATTAAACTGGAATACGATCAGCCCGCTTTATATGGAATCTTTCCTATTATTTTCCGGAATTTAGAGGGTGTATTTCATTGGATCAAATGGAAAACTAAACTTAATCAAGCATCAATGAATAACTTCTCTAAATTGACCTATTTGTGTTTTCTCGGATTAGTGCTTTTAGCCTCTTGTAAACCTCAGAAAATGAAAAATCAGGGTATTCATGGGAATGTTTATTGGATTGAAGGAAACCAAATGCCACAAGCTTCCCAAGGAGAAGATTCAAGTCTTTCTCCTGCTTCCCAAAAGCCGGTTAAGCGAACCATACATATCCATCAATTGACCCATATCAATCAAGCAAGCTTAGGCGATTATCTTTTTGGAAATATCGAGACACCCCTTGTTGCCTCCATAGAGACCAATGAGGCGGGAGAATTTTCTGTAGAACTCCCCCCGGGTAAATATTCCCTATTCACGGTAGAAGAGAATGGCTATTTCGCGAGCATCTTTGATCTTGACAGTTATATTCATCCTGTAAAAGTAGAGAAAGGCGAATGGAGTAAGGTGGCCATAACCATCAACTACAAGGCCACCTTCTAATTATAATTAACTGAATTACAATATTTTAAAACAACAATTAATTTTTTTTAACTTTGGCATGCAACCATTTTTATACTTTGGGTATCTACCTTATTGAAGACAAAAATAAATGCCAATCAAAGAAAACCATACAGGAATAGTGCTCGGCCTGATCAAAGGTTGCCTTGAAGGAGACAGAAAAAGCCAAAGAGGTTTGTATGAGCTTTATTCAGGTAAATTTCTAAGCATTTGTTTGCGGTATATCAAAGACCAAGACTTGGCACAGGATGTATTGGTAGAGGGGTTCATGAAAATATTTGAAAAGTTAGACACTTACAGACAAGAGGGGAGTTTTGAAGGCTGGATGAAAAAAATCATGGTTACCCAAGCTTTGCAAACGCTCAGAAAGAATAAGAAATTATTAATGGAAGTAGATTGGGATGATAAAGACCATATCACTTCTTCAAATTTGGTTTTTGGGAAAATAGAAGCAGATGAATTGTTAAAACTAGTAGCCTCCTTGCCAGTGGGATATAGAACAGTTTTTAACTTATATGCCATAGAAGGATATAGCCACCGTGAAATAAGCAATTTATTAGGGATTTCAGAAAGCACCTCAAAGTCTCAACTGAGCAGGGCCAGGTCACTTTTGCAAAAGCAAATCGCCCCTCATTCAATTAAACAAAAAAGCAATGGCAGGTAACATAGATGATTTGGACAAATTGTTCAAAAATGCCTTGAGCAATCATACCACAAGTCCGGCTCCGGAGGTTTGGGATAAATTATCCGCTTCTTTGGACAATAAAGACAAAGGATTCTTATTTACTCCTTGGAGATGGGCAGCGGCTGTAGCAGTAGTTTTGGTTTCATTTTGGCTATTCCATCACTCTTTTGTTGTGGAAGTTCAGGATCCTTCTTTGGCTATTCAAGACACTAAAATATCAGAAAAAAATCCTTTCAGCATTTCCGCTTCTACAGATATTGCCGGAAAAGAAAAAATTAAAAGCCAATCAAAAAAAGTAGCTAAGGAACCAATTCCAGAAAGTGGAGAACTGAAATCTAAAGAAAAATTGGAAAAGCCCTTAACTGAAAAAACTAGGCCAAGTATCAAAAGAGTGCGAGAGCAATTGCCTCCAGTTTTGGCCCAAATGGAGCCCCTTAACAAAGACGAATTAACGGCAACAATTAGCGAACAGATGGCTCTCAATCCCACTATTGATAGAAAAGAAACACCGGACAAGTCATACAAGGGGTATAAAGTAAAAATAATTTCCAATGGATATGCCATACAACCTGAAAAGGAACAATTGGTGGCTGAGCTTGAAAATAAAATCGGTGGTTTTTTCACCAAAGTGGACGAAGGGTTTGGTGACCTTCGGGATGCTAAAAACAACCTCTTTGCCTCACTGACTACAAAACGAGAAAAAAAGAAAAACTAACTAGATATTTACAGACATGAAAAGGTACATTATTGTCATTCTTCTGATGGCACTGGCACAAATGGTATTTGGCAACCCTGAAATTCCGGATGATAGGCCCGTAAATGATAGCATCATTGTGGAGTTTGGCCATTCAGGAAAAATGGTTTTTGTGATCGACAATCCGGATGATTTTGAAAGGTTGAAGAATATGGACATCAACCAAATCATCAAAGAACTTGACCTCCCGGAAACAAGCAAAGACGGTGAACTCACAGTAGTTGAAATCAAACACAAGGAGGGAAACAAAGAAATTGTTACTATCTATGAGGACAAAGAGGAAACGGAAGTTACTGTAGGAAGATATAAGGTAATTGTGGACGAGAAAGGTTCTAAAACCAAAGTTCGGCTTATCACCGAACCAAAGAAAGAGAAAGACCCTGAATTTAGGACTTATATCAATATGGACTTGGGTATCAACACATTTTTTGAAAACGGAAATATACCGGGGGGAATAAAACCCTATAGTACCAAAGGTTGGGGAAGCTGGAATATAGGTTGGAACTGGATGGCCAGCCAAAAATTATCCAAGGGAAGGTACTGGGATTTCGGCCTTGGGCTGAGTTGGTATAATTTCAAATTGGACAATGCCAACTACCAAATTCTAGGCACTGAAAACGGAGTTTCTTTTGTAGACAGAACTGACGTAAATGGCTTTAAAAGCAAGGTATCAGCATCCTATTTAAATGTATTGACCATGTACAAGTTAGACTTTGGAAAACTGAATGACAGTGGTAAAAATGGATTGAGAGTCGCTATCGGACCCTATGCAGGATATAGGTTGGGAGGCAGAAGCAAATTTGTTTACAGAGAGATCGGAGGGTCAGGCAGAAAAAAAGACAAAACATCAGCGGGTGGCTATCTCAGCAATTTCAGGTATGGGCTTAGAGGCGAAATTGGTTTTAGAAGTGTTACTTTCTACAGCACTTATGATTTCAACCCATTTTTCCAGAAGCCCCTTAGCCCAAGCCTTAGTCCATTTTCCTTTGGATTGGTTTTCTAACAATAAACAACCCACTTAACTATGAAATATAAATTAAAACACCTGCTATTGCTAATAGCCCTGCTATTTACCGGTCTAGGATCTTCGCAAGGCCAACAAGTCATCAATAAATCGTTTTCCGGTATAGAAATCCTTGAAATAAAATCCGGAGCTATAGAGATCCAATATGAAGGACAAGATAATTTAGCCCAGATAGATTTAGAAGCATTTTTAGGCCATGAAGAAAATGCAGACAAGGACCTGGTGATGATAACGGTGGGTAACACCTTAAAAATTGCCTTTAATGGCAAAAACAATTCACGCCCTAAAAGCAAAAGATACCTTAGGTTAACCGGGCCTTCAAATATTCAATTAAATATAAAATCAAGTTCCGGAGCTACTTACGTTTCCGGAGTACGCGCACCATCACATCAGATTGAGGCAAGTTCCGGGCTAATTAAGGCATCAGACATCAGCGGGGACTTAAGCTTAAAAGCCTCCTCGGGAAATGTCCAATTGACAGGCTTAACAGGCAATCTGGAATGCAAAGTTACTTCCGGGAATGCCACAATTGAAGATGTAATGGGAAACATGAACTTTAAAGCTACCAGTGGGCAGTTAAAAATCAATTCCTTGTCAGGACTATTAAATGCCAAACTCACATCCGGGAACATAAAATTAAACCAAATAGGGGAATTAGGTAACCTGGAGGTAAGTTCAGGAAATATCAGAGCAGATAATGCCGGACTTGGACTGGACACCAGTTTGAACGCCTCCTCAGGAAATATTCAAATCTATACCGGTAGTAATTTATCGAATTATAATTTTGACTTAAAAGCAGGTAGCGGAAACATTAGGGTAGGAACTCAATCGGGTAAAAGTACCGTTTATATTGACAATGGCAAAAATGGAATGATCGTCGGAAAAGTTGGTTCAGGTAATATCTCTATTCAACCATTATAAAAAGGTAAAAGCCGCCAACCCTTGTAATAAATTGCTTCAAAAGGGTTGGCGGTTATTTTTATTAGTCCAAAGCATCTCTTTTTTGGATTTCCATGACTTGCTCTTTTTCTTCTCCTTTTAGACGCAAGACACTTACAATCCTGCCCGGCATTGGTTTAGCCAAAGAAACAAACAATAAAGTGGCTGCGTAAACAATTGTAAAACCTTGATTTTCATAGAAAAACAAGCCGAAAGCGCACAACACGCCTATCCAAAACAACTGCCAATACCTCAAAAAAGTCGCCTTGGCGTATCCTTTGACTTTTTGATTTACCGGCACTCCGCTTGTTCTGATGGCCCTAATTCGCTTGGTAAAAGCAAATTGTTGGACCACAAGCATTGCACTTACCAAACCTAGGACAATATAGTTAAACACCTCCGGGAGTGCAGGTAAATTAAAGTCCAGGTTGCCGCTTGTCACATACAAATAAGCAAAAGAAAAAAGAGGTAAAGGTATTGCAATCAATAGCAAGACATTTCGCTCCAACAAGCGAAAATCTTTCTTCATTGTCTTAATTTGATTTTCTTCTGCCATTAGTCAATCTGAATCTTAACCTCTGCACTGGTAGGCTTTGCGGAACAACAAAGGATATAGCCGGCCTTTATCTCGTTTTCACTTAAGCCTGCATCCTCTTCCATTTCCACTGTTCCGGAAAGCAGCTTCCCTCGACATGCAGTACAGAGCCCACTCTGACAAGAATAAGGCATATTTAATCCTTCGTCTAATCCGGCCTCTAAAATGGTTTTACTCGGACCAACGTCAAAGCTATACTCCTCCCCTTCCAATAAAATTTTCACAGGTCTGTTGATCACCCCTTCAACTGGAACATCATCTTGGCTTTCCTCTTTTTCGAGGTAAAAGCTTTCACTATGGATGAATTCTTTTTTGACATCCAGCTTCCCCAAACATTCCTGAGCAGTTTCCATCATTCCCTCCGGTCCGCATACAAAAAAGCGTTGGTTTTCGGCAAAATGAGTGAAATGATTATCAAAAAATTCATTGACTTTTTCCTGGTTTAACCTCCCTGAAGCCCCCTCCCATCCTGCTTTGGGTTGGGTAAGGTTATGGGTAATATTTAATTTACCGGGGTATTTTTCTACCAGTTCCTTGAGCGCCTTATCAAAAATAATCATGTCTTGAGAACGGCTGCAATAAAGCAAATTCACTTCAGATTTCGGCTCATTAATCAATATGGATTTGATAATCCCCATAATTGGAGTAATGCCACTTCCTCCGGCAAACATACCGTACTTTCTCTTGTTTTGCGAGTGGTACTCAGCAGTAAAATTACCTAAGGGTTTCATGACAGTTACCCGCTTACCAGGCACGAAAGTGTCATTAATGAAATTTGAAACCAATCCGCCTTCCAGACGCTTCACAGTGATCCCCGGAAAAGGGTCCACAAAAGGCGAGGTCGACAAGCTATAAGCTCTTCGCTCTTGTTTTCCGTTAACTTCAACAATTATAGTAAGGAATTGACCGGGCAGGTAATCCATGATGGGATCCGGCTGGTCAAAATATATGGTTACGGTATCAGAAGTTTCTTGGACAGTTTCCCTAATTCTGAGGGTAAGGTAATGATCATCCTTTTCGAGATCATCCTTTTTCTTCTTAAATAGTTTAAACAGCATTACAATAAAAGGAATAGTTTGATGAGCAATTCATACAAAATTAACATACTCTTTTCCAATTACCTATTGCGAGAAAAAATAGTTACCAAACTTTAACTCAAAAGCCTTACTTTCCTTCAAATTCCAAAGAATTTCTTATTCCATTGTAGCATTTAGAAGCATCCATTCGTACTGGCTTTAGAAAACAAAACAACTATAAGATTATGAATACTAAAATCAATTATTTAAAGAAAAAAGCTTCGGCAACAGGAAAATACTTATTAATACTAATGATCCTCCCCATTACTTTCTCTTGCCTTGACGATGAAGGACCAAACTCAGCCTATGAACCAACAGCCTATGTTTCTTTTTATAATGGTACTAACGAATCATCGGATATTCAAATAGAGGTCGATACAACAGTATATGATCGCAAGTCTTTTGAATTTGGCGAATTCATAGATTATTGGTATTTCTATACAGGTGAAAGAAATTTCTCTTTTGTAGACAATGATTCAGATCAATCCCTATTAGACACTGCTGTAAACTTAGGAGTTGAAAAGGCCTATTCGTTTTTTCTTACAGAAACAGGAGACGAATACACTACCCTATTTATTGAAGACAGTTTGGAAAACCCGGTGAATGGTAAAGCTCTGATAAGACTCGTTCACTTAGCAGCTGATGGACCGGAAGTGGATTTATACCAAAGGAACAATGAAGATGCAGTTTTGGAGGAGCTTTCCTTTTTGGAATTTACCGATTTTGTCAATGTTGACATCGGAGAAACAGACCTTATTCTAAAGGTTTCTTCTGATGACCAGAATGAGCTGATCCGTTTAAATGACATTCACCTCAGGGAAGGCAGAATTTATACGGTAGTCATCAGAGGTAAATTGGGTGCAGATAGTAACTCCGCAGAAGCCCTTCGCCTTCAATTGATAAGAAACTATCCCAACTATTAGTTAACTTAACAATGTTTATTTTAAGGGGATCCTGGAAACAGGGTCCCCTTTTATTTTATATTAATTTGGTCTTGGCCTCGTCTTTTGAATAATAACAATTATTTTTGTGCCTCAATTGATTTACAGACAAATGATGAAACTTAATCCGCTTACCGCAATCTCTTCCATTGATGGCAGATATGCCTCCAAAACAAGCCCTTTAATGGCCTATTTTTCTGAATATGCATTGATTCGGTATAGGGTTAAAGTGGAGATTGAATATTTCATTGCCCTGTGTGAATTACCTCTTCCCCAATTAAAAAGTGTGAAACCGGAAAAATTTGAGGTTATCAGGTCCATAGAAAAGGATTTCACCGAGGCAGATGCCCAGGCAATTAAAGACATTGAAAAAACCACCAACCATGATGTCAAGGCAGTTGAATATTTCTTAAAAGATAAATTCACCGCTTTAGGGCTTGAAGAGGTTGTTGAATTTATCCATTTTGGATTGACCTCACAGGACATCAACAATACTGCCGTCCCCATGATGTACAGGGATGGCATCAAAGAAGTAATCCTTCCTGCTTTAACCCAAGTATTCGATAAAATCAAATCTCGTGCAGAAGAGTGGGCAAGAGTTCCTATGTTGGCCAAAACACATGGGCAGCCTGCCTCTCCAACTCGCTTGGGAAAAGAATTTGATGTTTTTGTAAGCCGTCTTTCTTCCCAATTGGAATTATTAAACAACATTCCTTTTGCAGCCAAATTTGGTGGTGCTACCGGAAACATGAATGCCCATCACGTGGCTTTTCCGGAAATTGACTGGAACACCTTCGCTAACAACCTGGTCTCTAAAAACCTAGGCCTAAGCAGAAGTTACCCAACGACCCAAATTGAACATTACGATCATTTTGCAGCTCATTTTGATGGCCTCAAAAGATTGAACACCATCTTACTAGATTTCAGTAAAGATATTTGGCAGTATGTGGCCATGAATTATTTCAAACAAAAAATCAAAGCGGGTGAGGTGGGTTCATCAGCTATGCCACATAAGGTCAACCCTATAGATTTTGAAAATGCAGAAGGAAACCTTGGGATAGCCAATGCTTTATTGGAGCATTTGGCGGCAAAACTTCCCATCAGCCGTCTCCAAAGAGATTTGACAGACAGTACTGTTCTTCGGGTAATAGGTGTTCCATTGGCACATATGCAAATTGCTTTTCTTTCTCTGGATAAAGGCATAGAAAAATTGGAATTGAACCAAGTTGCCATAGAAAAAGACTTGGATGAAAACTGGGCTGTAGTGGCAGAGGCCATCCAAACAGTGCTTAGGAGAGAAGCTTTTCCTAAACCATATGAGGCGCTGAAAGCACTTACCAGAACCAATGAAAAAATTACCGAAGACTCAATAGCTACATTTATCAATAACCTCAATGTGTCTGAAGAAATTAAAAAGGAGTTAAAGGAAATAACACCATTCAATTATACAGGACTTTGATCCAAGATCAGTAAGACACTGACCTTGTGAAAAAGAAATATTCTCCAGGGTATAATCAAAGAGGCAAGTTTCTTCACA
This sequence comes from Cyclobacterium sediminis, assembly GCF_054781075.1. Classification (NCBI taxonomy): domain Bacteria; kingdom Pseudomonadati; phylum Bacteroidota; class Cytophagia; order Cytophagales; family Cyclobacteriaceae; genus Cyclobacterium; species Cyclobacterium sediminis. The sequence goes on from NZ_BAAGVC010000003.1 coordinate 902,853, forward strand.
GAAACCTGCCTCTTTTTTTATTTATTTATTCTTTAGACTTTCTGAAATAGCCTTATAGAAAACACAACCAATAGTGGTTTATTTTTTATTAAACTTGGCAAACCTATTGTCCTCAAAAGGGATAGAAAGTTCATAAGTTTGTCCATTGTGACTCACTTCAAGTTCAATTGCATTTTGACTTTCTCCTATAATTTTAGCGTTGCTTTTATGCTTACTTGCGTTTCCCGGAGAGGGAATCAACAACCAAACCAACGTCGTGTCGTTATCCTTTATTTTACTATTGTAGATGCTGGCTACATTTGGTTCGTATAAATTGTATTCAGGGCTGTACCAACCTTGAATTTCAGGTTCTTCTTGCCCCATGATCATTTGAATATCAAATGCGACATCCCCAACAGGAACAATTTCCAGGCTACCTTCCGAATAACTTCCCACGGTAATATTGCCGTTTTGTTTGACATCTGCATCCGGATGCCAATGCCATAAGGTACTTATTTCCCTGGGCTGCTCAGTTCGGATCCTATCTACTACTACCCAAAACGCCCCTCTAACATAAAAGAGACTTCTATTGTGACTTGCTTTCCCATCTAAATCAATGAAATCATCGAAGGAAGAAGAGGCAAAATCAAAGTCTTCTGTAAGTTTAACCCTCTTGCTATCCACCGGTTTGTCTGCCAAACGTGGGCCATCCTCCTGAACTTTCCCATCGATCAAAACCAAATTATGGCCCTTGCTACTTAACGCATAAGGTCTAAATTTCTTTGCTATCTCTCCGGTATAAGCATATCTACCTGCATCTACAAGAAAATCCTTTCCGAAAGCTGAAAGAGACAGGTGCAGTTTATCATTGTGTTGGTGACCACTGCCCCAAGGGCCTATATCAAAAAAGGACCAGTGGGCCATGGCATCATAACCACTTCTGGAAATCAATTGTCCTGCCCAAGGGATAAAGTAAGAAGGTCCGTCAGCAGGCTTTGTTCCCTCAGTCCCATTACTAGCTAAAAAAGCCCATTCCGGTTTATTGTATTTTTTAGCAGCTTTTAAAATATACGCTCGATCACTTCCTCTATCACCATCATTGTTCAATATTCTATACCCATCAGGCCTTATTGCTTTTGCAACATAACCATACATATTTTCTATGGTCTGAGTAAAATATTGAGGGAGTTCACGACCCGCCTCATCACACAAGTCTTTGAACAGCTCAAAATTATTCAAGGAAACGTTATGGTAATGAGAAGACAATTCGGTTTGGACTCCATCAGGATAAACCTGACCCCGCATGCTTTCTGTCATGGTAGCAATCGCATAATCCATCCATTCATCGGTAGCTTTGTATTCCGGGAAATAGGCCACAACGGTGGCCAAAGATGATATTTCCATCGTCAACCAATTGTTGCCACTATGAAAATTTCTATTGTAATGGGCATGATCAGGTAAACTACTCAAAATTAAAAATCGGGTTACCGGTGAGATATATTCACTTTCCATCATGCCATAGAAAACCCTGGTCCAAGTTTTCACTCTTGCAGCCACTTCAAGTCCCCTCCAAATTGATTCAGATTTCTTCTCTGCAGGGTAAGGCATGCTTGCAAGGATAAAATCTCTTAAAAACAGGTCCATGTATTGTGCGTATTTTGGATTGCCAGTTTGAAAATAAGCTCCCATAACATTGGATAATTGGCTATGTCGATTGGAGAGCCAAGCCCATTCTCTATCATTATTTGGCCCCTTATAGTACCAATCCCTGTGTCCATTTTCCAGTAAAGGAACTTTACCTTTTACATTCTGAATAGTGAAAACATCTTTTAGAATGGTATCAGCTGCTGCTACTGTTTTGGACGAAGCATTAGGCAGGGTTTTCCTAAGCCCCATTCCATTTTCGGAGACTTTATAGTAGGCCAACAATTCATTGGCAGCAAGCACCCAGTTCTCATTTGAAACTGCTGTCTTTACTTTTCCCAGCCCTTTGTGCTCCAAATCCATATGATTAAAAGTACCTTCTACCAAGTATGGGTAAGACCTGTATAATTCTTTAATTGAGGTGATTTCTTTCCAGCTTTGTTGGGCAAAAGACGAATGGTATCCAAATAATAATAAGAGTGAAAAAATGTAAAATCTGATCTTGATTGGGTTCATTTTAATTCTTTCGATTAGAAATTCAGGAGATATCTGTTTAGGACTGAATTTGGGTTTAAAATATATTTAACTTTTAATTTTATTCCTCTTCATCAAGCAAGTCTTTAAGTTCTGCTAAAATTGTCTCTGCTTCAGCTTTTTTTAATTCAAAATCGTCTCCTTTAGACGAATTGTTGAGAAAATGATTATAATGTTTTTTGGCCTTTTTAAGGGTTCTCGGCGTTATGTCAAACTCAGCATAATCCAAATGAACCTTAGCTAAGGTTGACGATTTAAAGTTCCCAAAAAGATAAACCCTAAATAAATCAACAAATTTATCAATGATATCAAACTCTTCCACCAGAGAGACCAAACCTCCATTTTGGTGTTGGTTTGCCGGCCGGTGAATCACATCAAATAAGGCATCTAAAGTTATTTGTTTATTTTCCATCCTTGAAAGCACCTTGGTAGCCAAAAAAGCCTCATCCATTTCACCTGACTTAAGCACATGGATCAACTTTCCTTGTACTTCCTCTCCTCCTATCCGTACCAACTGATCACCATATTTCATTGGATCCTCATTTGATTGATCGAGCAATTTTCCAATTAATCGATCTATATGATTATTTTCAGTACTGTCCATATTTAAGGTAATCACTTGTTTTAAATTTAAGCAAACAAATTAAGCAAAATTTCTTTGTTTCCCCCTTGTATATTGGGCTTATTACTATCAATAATTAAGTTCTATTGAGCTATATCCATAACAGGGAGGATAAGTTTGTCGATCTGATTTATTTTTTTTCATCTTTTGATTTTGGTAACCTGCCTGCTTTTTTTAAAGCATCATGAATCAGCCATTCCAGTTGTCCATTGGTACTTCTGAACTCATCTTCAGCCCATTTTTCCATGGCTTTCATTAGCCGCTCATCTATTCGCAAGGCAAAAGGTTTCTTCTGTGCCATATATATTACCTTTCACTTCTCCATTCTTCCCAAGCATCCAGAATTTTATTCGGATTGCGGGTACTCCATACAAAACTACTATCTTTCAGTGATACTCTCACTACATAAGATGTACTGAATAGGTATTTCCACTCCCCTTTGAGGTCATAGCGTATACCTAACCCTCCCCCATTCCAAATCGATCTCTGCTTAATTTGTTGGATATTTTTCACCTCTTCCCATTTGTATTTTTTCCAGGAATTAATAAATGGAGGGCTTTTATAAGAAAGTGCAGTAGGATCCATCCTGATCTCAAGCTTCATACTAACAATCATCCAACCTATAAGCAAAGAAACAAATAAAACAATCGCTAGCACCATGATGTTCGTAGATTCCTCTGCTTCAACAACACCATAAACCAATGAAACAGCAGATACTATTAACTGAAGACCAAAAAAAACAGGTATAAACCAAGTATCCTTTAAGGCCTGGGACTCATTATACACCATACTTATTGATTTAAAGTACCTACATTCACCACGGGGCTGGCATTTTTGTCGGAGCAAAGGACTACCATCAGGTTACTTACCATTGCTGCTTTCTTCTCATCCTCAAAATCAATAATTCCTTTTATCTTTAAATCCTCCAAGGCCATCTCCACCATCCCTACTGCTCCGTCTACGATCATTCTTCTGGCAGCAACAATTGCAGTTGCTTGCTGTCTTTGCAGCATGGCAGATGCAATTTCAGACGAATAGGCCAAATGGGAAATTCTAGCTTCAATGACTTTAATTCCCGCATGCTGCAAGCGGTCACTGATCTCATCTTCAAGCGATTTATTCACATCTTCCACCCCGGACCGAAGTGTTATTTCCGCATGTGCATCTTCAAAATTATCGTAAGGATAAGTCCCTGCCATCTTTCGAACGGCCGCATCGGCTTGTAAGTGCACAAAATTCTCATAGTCATCCACATCAAATGAGGCTTTGAAGGTATCTGCCACCTGCCAAACGACAATGGTGCCCACCATTACCGGGTTACCTATTTTATCATTGACTTTTAAAGGCTTATTTTCAAAGTTCCGAACCCTCAATGAAATTTTTTTCTTGGTCATAAAGGGAATCACCCAAAAGAACCCATCGTCTTTTACTGTCCCTTTGTAAGAACCAAACAGAAGCAACACCATGGCCTTATTGGGCTCTACTATAAAAAACCCGGAAATAATGAAGGCAAACAGCAACACAGTTGGTATAAGTAGAAACACAACTTTACCAATAATGCTAAAAGCGATAAGTGCCAAGAGGCAGAAGGCTATGAATACCATAAAGTATCCGGATTGGGGTTTGATTGTCTTTTCCATATTATTTTAATATTATTTTGATATCATTTCAAATCTAATAAAAAATACTGAATTGTTTTTCTTTAGGCTCAATTATTATTTAAGAAAATTTGATTATCAAAAAATTGAATTGAACCAAACAAATGAAATACTATTAATTTGGCCATTATAAAAAGTAAGCAGACCAAAAGTGATCAGAAGTAAAAATTCATAAAAACCCATAAAATACATACATTCAAGCAATTGAAGAGAGATTCACCAAATTTTTAAGGATAATTTACATAAAAGGGCAAAAGGTAAATTTATTTTTTTTATATATTGTCCAATTAAATTGATCAACCATCTGAAAAAAATGTATAAAACTTCTAAACCCAAATTCAATGAACGAAAACATTAACAAAAGTGCGCTCTTTAACGGGAGCTGTTTCGCACTGATTACCACCGCATTCACCTTTAGTATACGAGCCGGCATTCTACCACAGTTAGGAGAAGATTTCGGTCTTTCTGCAGCTCAATTAGGTTTTATAAACTCAATGTGGTTCTTAGGCTTTCCAATTTCAATGATCATTGGAGGAATAGTTTACCACTCATTTGGCCCCAAAAATATCATGAGGGTAGCATTTGTGGCCCACACGCTTGGTATTTTATTAACCATATATGCCGGAGGGTATACAACACTTCTCATTTCAACTTTATTTATTGGCTTTGGTAACGGATGTACCGAAGCTGCATGTAATCCAATGATTGCGGACATGTACTCTGGAGTAAAAATGAATAAAATGTTGAACCGGTTTCATATGTGGTTCCCGGGGGGAATTATGGTTGGAGCATTGATTTCAAGTTTTATGACAGGGTTAAACCTGGGCTGGGAAGCTCAGATGTGGGTGACAATGATTCCTACAGTAATTTATGCCGTATTGTTTTTTGGAAAAACATTTCCAAAGGCAAAAGTGGAAGGAGCCACTTCTTTGCTTAATAATTTCAAAGCATTGTTTAGTCCGGTCTTTCTATTTCTTTTTGTGTGCATGGCATTTACAGCTATATCCGAATTCGGCCCACAGCAATGGGTAAATATCGTCTTAGCAAGCAGTGGTGCTGATGCAATGATCATATTGGCATTGACTACAGGAGTAATGGCCGTAGCAAGATTCTTTGCAGGACCAGTAGTTGAAAAACTAGGTCAAACAGGAGTGTTATTAACCGGAGCTTGTTTGGCCACATTAGGCATTTTACTTTTCAGTGTAGTTACTGGCCCCATAGCTTATATTGTAGCCATCATTTTCGCCTTGGGTGTTGCTTACTTCTGGCCTGTCATGGTCGGTGCGGTAGCACAAAGAGTACCTTTAAGTGGAGCCTTGGGTATGTCTATTATCGGAGGAATAGGAATGTTTTCAACGGCAATTTTCCAACCTATCATCGGTGGGTGGATTGATTCCTCTAGGGCAGAAAAAAGTGCTGAAGGGTTATCAGGAGACGCATTGGAGTTGGCTGCTGGTCAAGCGACGCTTCAAAACATGGCATTTTTCCCCATATTACTGATCGTATTGTTTACCATCTTCTTCTTCTGGCAAAAGAATTCTAAAAAAACAGAGGCGGTAAGCCCAGCTTAATAAAAATTTTCTACTTAAAATAATAAAGGAGGCACATTTATTGTGCCTCCTTTTATTTTATAGGTTGTCTGATTATTACATTAATTGGTTAGGTTGTTAAAAAAAAGAAAACCCATTGTTTGAAATGCTTTTTATCATAAGGTACAATTATTTACACCTGAGTAATATCAGAAATCTGGCTTAATAAGACTTGACAAAAAGAATTGTACTATTAAAGCTAAAATAACTATAGGGCTTTTGCCTAAAAACCATTACCAAGATCCCATATACACCTACTCATAAAATCATTACCAAGAACCCAAAATTCTTTTGATTTAAACTTTAAAACTAATCATGATATGTTAGAAGAATACCTCAATTTCGAATTCTGGAACAATACGACCCAAGATTATTTAATTGCGTTGGGAATCATTGTTATTGGCATTTTAATCGTCAGAATTTTTAAGAAAACAATACTTCAAAAAATTAAATCTCTGACTGAGAAAACAGCCACGAACTTGGATGATTTTTTATTGGAGGCAATAGAGAAGTTTGTTATTCCGGCATTATATATCTCTATAGTATTTTTTGGCATAAGAACGCTGACTATTTCTGAGGGGTTTAGAGCAATCCTTGCCAATGCTCACAAGGTAATTCTCGCTTATTATATCGTAAGGCTAGTTTCCAGCGTCTTGATCTTGTTATTAAAAACCTGGGTAAGAGAACAAGAGAACGGAGAAGAAAAAGTCAAGCAAATAGGTGGAATCATTCTCATTATCAACGTATTAATATGGGGATTAGGTATATTATTCCTCTTTGACAATTTAGGTTACAACGTAACCGCAATTGTTACCGGTATGGGTATTGGTGGTATAGCAGTAGCCCTTGCTGCTCAAAATATACTAGGTGACTTGTTCAATTATTTTGTGATATTTTTTGACAGGCCCATAGAAATAGGTGATTTTATTGTAATAGATGACAAGAATGGAGTTGTAGAAAAGATCGGTATTAAAACCACACGCGTAAAGACACTCTCGGGGGAACAACTAGTCATTGCAAATAGTGACTTGACAAGCTCGAGAATTCACAATTACAAAAAGATGCAACGAAGGCGGATTCTGTTTAGCGTCGGGGTAAGTTACGAGACAAACAATGAAGACTTAAAAAGAATACCTATAATTTTAAAAGAGATCGTAAACCATCAACAACCCATTACTTTTGACCGAGCACATTTTAAAGAATTTGGAGATTCAAGTCTTAATTTTGAAGTTGTTTACTATATAGAAGACGCGGCTTATAATACCTATATGGACATCCAACAGCAAATCAATTTCGAAATCTTTGATAGATTCTTAGAAATGGGTATCTCTATTGCATTCCCAACACGTACATTATACGTAAGAAACGAGAATGGTCAAAATTTAAAGATTGAAAATTCCTCAGCTGGGGAAGAAGATCAGGAAGCAGAAAACTTAAAAGGCTAAGCAGTTAAGCGTTTGCCTACAACAATACTTTCATAGATAACAAATTACCACTGGTAAAAGAAACTGTGGGCTTACGCCAATTTTTTTTTTTTAAAATGTAAAGTGAATTGAATCATCATCTTTACCAATAACCACCCCAAATTGTACACATATGATTTGGGGTGTTCTTTTTATAATACTTAGTAAACCCTTCTTAAAAAATCATTGTTTTTTAAAGCATTTGTTATTGATTTAAGCAAAAATCAATAATTTTCCCAAAACAATAATTGATAATAAATAAATTGGCGATATTTACGAAAAAAGAAATAAATCACGGTCATATCCGCATTAATTTCAAAATTTAACAGTAATTTTTAGCAAATAATTTACTCTTTAACGAATAAATTTATAAACTTGTTGAGAAATTGACCATTTTGTGGGTTCAACCCACAAAAAAATTAGTATTAAATGAGCCGATGCATCGGTAAAAAAAAAACCTCTAAAAAATTATAAACCAACCCGTTGTATATTAAATGCATTTTTATTAGTATTACATACTTAAATTTATATGTATAATTAAGTTTCAGTAAATTACCGCCAACTATTTCACCTATTAATGTTACTGAGATTATAAAAACAGATTGAATATGAAATTTTGGTACGAAATTTCATAGCACATCAATGCCAACGCGATATTTTAATTACCCAAGCGAAGGCATTAGTTAAGTGCGAGTAAAAATTAAGCTAGAAGGGAATCGAATCGAGATGAAGTGGCCTATTTTAAAACTTCACTGGTAAAACAATTTGTCCTAATCAAATGATTATGGGCTATAGAATAGATATATCAAACCTTAGTTGAATAGAAATATTAACCAACCACCGACTAAATACAAGTTCCAATGAATAAAAATTTATCTAAACTTATTCTCTGTTTCAGCCTCCTATTCTTTAGTTTACATGCAATTGCAACAGACTACTATTTTTCAACTGAACATGGTAACGATTCGAGAAGTACATCGGAAGCACAAAATCCGGATACTCCTTGGAAATCTATCAACAAATTAAATGCCATTTTTAGTAGTTTAAAGCCTGGAGATGCAATTTATTTAAAAAGAGGGGATGTTTTTTATGGCACTATAAAAGCAAATCAGAGCGGGAGTCCTGGAAATCCCATTAAAATAGATGCCTATGGGTCGGGGCCTAAACCAATTATCACCTCCTTCGAAAAGGTAAGTGGCTGGAAATCCATTGGAAATGGCCGATATGAGAGCACTAACACATTCTCTAGTTACGAAACCAATATAGTCACCATCGACGATCAATTGTATGAGAAGGGTCGATTTCCAAATAGTGACGAAAAAAATGGTGGATATTTAACTGTTTCCTCATTTTCCGGAAACGCTTCAATAAGTAGTGACGAATTATCAGGTGCGCCAAATTTCAGTAATGGAGAAATAGTTATTAGAAAGAATCAATGGATACTGGATAGGCATTTGATTAAGTCTAATTCAGGTTCAACTGTTAATTTTAATGGTTCAGGGGCATATAGCCCAAGCACCGGATTTGGTTTTTTTATTCAGAATCACCTTTCTACTCTTGATAAATTCGGTGAGTGGTTTTACAATAATTCCAGAAAATTAAATGTATATTTTGGCAATTCAAATCCTAACAATCACACTGTACTTGTTAGTACATTAGAAAATCTCCTTGTAAAATCTTATAACATCGACCACCTATTAATTCAGAGTATTCACTTTAAAGGTGCAAATAAAAATGCAATTTATATCGGGGAAGGTAGTGATATCGTTTTGAACAATACCGACATTGAGTACTCGGGTCAAAATGGGGTTAACTCATTAAACATCAAGGACCTGGTTATTCAAAACTGTCGAATTAATTATTCCCTAAACACAGGACTAAACCTAAGGTATGGAAATGACAATGCCATTATTAAGGACAATAGCATTGAAAATAGTTTCCCTTTTCCTGGAGGTGGGCAAAATCAAGACAATAATGGTAACGGTATATTTTTATCAGGTAATAATGTTATAATTGAGAATAATATTGTAAAAAGTGTAGGGTTTAATGGCATCCATTTTAATGGAAATAATATCTCCATCAAAAACAATTTGATTCAGGAATTTTGCCTCTTAAAAAATGATTGCGGTGGAATTTACACATTTGGTGGCAATTCAGTTTCCACTTTTAGCAACCGTGTAATTGAAAATAATATTATTGTGGATGGTTTTTCTTCCAATAATGGAACCCCCTACCATGATGTATCCAACCACCATCCTCAAGGAAGTGGTATTTTCTTAGATGACAATGCAAATGGCGTATCAATAAATAAAAACACTATCGCTAACACCAATTATTCTGGGCTTAAAGCATCCAATGTTTTTAATGTATCAGTCAAAGAAAACGTTTTTTACAATTCATACACCCAAGCATTGATAGGCAACAGTGAAAGGGGGACAGACGTCCGAAATGTAACCTTTTCGAATAATGTCCTTTTCTCTAAAGAAACTGACCAATACTCCTACCGAATTAACACATATAAAGAGAACGACATACCAAGCTTTGGTACTTTTGATCGGAACTATTTCGCCAGGCCCCTTGGTGATGAACATAGTATATATGTAACTCACTATCAGAATAGTAAGAAGTTACAGGAAATTAAAAACTTAGATGATTGGAAAAGCACATTCAGCAAAGACAATACTTCAACTACATTCAAGCAAGATAAGTTTAAACAGTTTAGTCTTTTAAACCTTATAGGAGAGCTCCTGTATAATAATTTATCGTTTCTAAAAGGCATAGATGATTTTTACTGTAACGACTGTACCCTAGGGTGGGAACCCAATGGGATTTTAGATGGAACCATTAAAGTCAAAAGTCCGGGATATTCCTCTGCACTGGCTAGGATAGAAAGTGTGGAAAAGAACAAAACCTACGTAGCTAAATTTAAAGCCAAAAGTAACAAAAAAGGATTCCTTAGGATAGCTTTGAGGTATGCCGGAACCCCTTGGGAAGTAATTTCACCGAGTACAGCAATTGAAGTAAGTCCTGAGGTACAAGAATTTTCTGTTTTACTAAAGCCATATGAAAATGTTCCTAATCCGGTAATCATGTTTATTTCTGATGTCGGCGACTGGGAATACATGATTGATGATTTAGAAATTAAAGAGGCTAATGTAGAGCTAACAAACCCGGACGACGTATTCCTATTTGAATACAACGCTTCTAAATCTAAGAAGTCCATATTTTTAGATGGAACATTTAAAGACGTAAAAGGAAATACATTTTCAGGCAATTATCAAATTGAACCTTATTCCTCAGTTTTATTGGTAAGAACTTCTGACGTTGTGCTTCCCCCAGTAAATGAGCCTGATATTCAACAAGAAGTAAAAATCACATCACTTACAGCCAACAGCAGTTTTGAATTCGGTGAAAAAATTGAATTAACTGCAGAAATAACTCCAAATATTGATAATGTTAGTAAAATAGAATTTTACAGCGGCAGTCAACTGATTGGTAGTGCTACAGATCAACCATATAGTATTTCTTGGGAAGAAGGAAATGCGGGTAATCATCAAGTAAGTGCGGTGATTATCAATACTTCCAATACAGAAGTAGCAACTTCTGATCTCATTCCTATAAAAATTAATCCAGGTACAACAGGTTCTGATAATGAAAGCCCTGTTACTAGTGGATTTTCGTTATTCCTTAATATTGGCTCAAATGACGCAGAGATATATGAGGGAAATAAATTTCTCCCACTAAGTCAAACCAATGTATCAACTGGTGTATCTAACTCTTTAGAACTAACCAATTTTTCAGGATCAATCTTTAAGTCCATTTCATTTAATGAAGATCTTACCTATAAAATACCCGTACCTAATGGTACCTACACTGTAAAGACTTACCATCAAGAGGTTCACTTTGGGGTAAATGGTGTTGCAGGAAGTAATGGAAAAAGGGTTTTTGATCTCATTATTGATGGAGAAACGAAATACAAAGACCTTGACCTATATGCGCTCAGTAAAAATCAAGAAATAATATTGACTCACGAAAACATAGAGGTAACAGATGGTACCTTAAACCTAGATTTAATTGCTTCGGCTAATAACGCAATTATTTCTGCCATTTCAATTGTTGAGAGAGGTCTATCTACAGAAGTTCCGGAACCAACTGAAGGGGCAAAGTTCATCAATGTAGGAGGAACAACAAGCGAGAATTACAATGGGGATGTTTTTGTGTCGGATTATATTGACAAGCATTTCTCTCCATCAGGAATTTCTGAAAATACTAAAGCTTCAAATCAGCCCTTGTTCCATTCCACAAGGTTTTCAGAAAATTTAATTTACACGATTCCAGTTAAAAATGGCACGTATAGGGTTAAAACTTACCATATTGAAAACTATTTTGGAGTTACACACCCTGATGGAAAAGCTGGTATGAGAGTGTTTGATATCTTTATTCAAAATGAATTGGTTAGAAATGATCTTGACCTCTATGCCAGAAGTGGCAATCAAGAAACAAGCTTAATCTTCAATGACATACTTGTAAAGGATGGAGAACTAAAAATAGAGCTTAAAGCTTCCGTAAATAATGCGCTACTTGCTGGAATAGCTATCATTCCTATGAGTGGATTTTATGACGAGTTGGACACAGATTCATTTTTCATCAACGTCGGAAGCGACACTGACACTGACTACCAGGGAGTTAACTTCGTATCTGAAGACAGTAAAGTACAGATACCAGCTGATTCTTACCTGTATAATGTCCCGGCTTCAAGTTCAGACAAATTGTTTCAATCCAATCGTTATGGTAAATCCTTGAAATATCAATTTCCGGTATCGAATGGAGAGTACACAGTAATCACCTACCATAATGAAAACTACTTCGGTGAAATCACTTCTAAAACAGGGGTAAACAATAGGGTGTTCGATATCAATATTGAAAATACTACAGTCAAGAATAATGTAGATTTATACATTGAAAACTCAAATAGACCTGTCTCTTTGCGTTTCGAAAACATCAAAGTATCTGATGGTAATTTAAATCTCGATTTTGAGGGAATTGTAAACAATGCCTTAGTTTCAGGAATCGCAGTTTTCCCAAGTGGTAAAATCAACTTAGGTAATAGTAACTTAAGACAATTGTTTATCGAAACTGAGGAAATTTTGACAGTGAATGAAGCAAGGGAGAATAGTTTTAATCCCACTTTAGAAAATAAAATTTATCCAAATCCAGCTATTTCTTATGCTATCCTTCAAACTGGAGAAGATTTGGGTAATTTCTATATTAGCATTCATAATTTTAACGGACAGCTTATTTCTTTTACTAATGCAGAAGAAGTAAAAAATTCAGATGGCAATTACGAAATCCCTGTTCAAAACCTAAGACAAGGTATATATATTGTTACACTTACATCTGACATCGGGGTAATAGAGCGCTTGAGACTTGCAGTTACGCCTTAAAACCAATTAAATGACGATAAAAAAAAGGCCTTGTAATATACAAGGCCTTTTTTTTACTTTAATATTTTTAAATTCCTATTGGTTAATTATAATCAAATCAATCCTCTATATAGGCCAAATTACACGATTCTTTTGTAATTGGGTCAACCCATTTCCAAATTAGTTTTTCATTCGTACCATTACCATTCTGCAGCTTGATTCGAAAAACAGGCTAATATCCTTAAGGTTTCCAGCCGGCTAGAGTCCTATTCTTTACATCCTACATTATTTAATCACTTCCAATTATTATAATAGGCTCAAAGGACAAGTCATACCAAAGGCTTTCAATGATTTAATCCTCCAACCCATCAATGCTATTGGTTTATCTTTGTAGGACTTAGGTAATATTCAGAAGTTATAATTAAGCAAAAGCCATTTTCAAAAATCCACCTCCTGCCGACACCATCATCCGTCGACTTAAAATTAACAGGTCAAGTCCCTTTTAATGTATAAATTCCTTTATAATTAAAATTTTCACCTATCAGCTTCCTCTTAATTCACTTCTTATACTTCCTACCCACTATTTGGGCATAGTTTCTCACAATTCCTTAGAATAGCTAAACCTATTAGAAATTAATTGAAGAAGTAAAAAAAATTAAAAAAATTTTTTCTCTACTGAATTTTAGATCATCAACAAAATTCACCTTTCCAAAAGCAATATACTTTTGACCTATTGAAATTATTCAATTATTTCTCCCTACACGCAAGGCATTCACCCAAAGCTAACATTTGCAAATAAGAATTTTATACTGCTTATTATTGATATGATATTCTTTTTTAGAATTTCATTTTGATATATATGAAAATCAAAAAACAAGATTCTTTTAATCAAAATACCATTTTGAGACTTCATAAATCAAAAAAAGTAGGACAAAATTAACAAGCACCTGAATCAAAAGGTGATTGTGAAATGAAAATAATAATAACTTAAAACTACAATGTCATGAAAGCGTTACTTTTCTCCATTTCCTTTCTAATAGTTTTGGCAGCCCCATTATCTAATATTTTTGCAGCCAATTATTATGTATCTCAAGAAAAAGGAAATGACAATCGGTCTTTAGCAGAAGCTCAAAACCCTGCTACCCCTTGGAAGTCTATTGATAAGGTAAATTCACTTTTCAATTACCTTAAGCCCGGTGATGCCATTTTGTTCAATAGAGGCGAAACTTTTTATGGTACATTACATATAAGTGCCTCAGGTTCTTTAAATGCTCCCATTAAAATTGGAGCTTACGGTTCTGGAGCCAAGCCAATCATCACTTCTTTAAAAACTGTGAGTGAATGGAAAGCTATAGGCAATGGAATTTATGAGAGCAACTCTCCTATCAATACCTCTACTGTTAAGGTTCTTTTGATCAATGGTAAAGCTTATGAATTAGGAAGATTTCCAAACAATAATGTTGCTAATGAAGGGTATTTAAACATTGATGATGTAAGTGGTAATTACTTGCTTTCAAGTAGTGAGCTAGGTGGATCACCTGACTGGAATGGTGGAGAGGTAGTCATCAAAAAAAACCAATGGATAATTGATACCCACCAAATTTCTTCACATAGCGGAAGTCAGATTCGCTACAATGGAAACATCAGTGCTTATCCAGCTCAAAGAGATTACGGTTTTTTTATTCAGAACCACATCAAGACCCTTGATACCTTTGGAGAATGGTATTTCAATCCTTCAACTAAGAAAATTAACGTTTTCTTCGGATCCAGCAATCCTTCGGCTATGAAAATAGAAGTAAGTACTTTGGACAATTTACTTATTAAGGATTATAGGGATATTAATGTTTCTATTGAAAACATCAACTTTAAAGGTGCCAACAAAGACGCCATCAAATTAGAAGGAGGAAGCAATATCAAAATTGCGAATTCTGAAATTAACTTTTCTGGAGAGAATGGGATCCTTTCCCTAGAAGTATTAGACTTGTTGGTAGAAAAGAACAATATCAACAGCACTTATAACAATGCAATGTACCTAAGGTATGGTAATGACAATGCAATAATTAGAGATAATGAAATAACTAAAACGGCGTTGGTCGCTGGGAGAACTCAAAATGAAGATGCTGCAGGCATAGGTATATTTGCCTATGGAGAAAATGTATTGGTTCAAAACAATGCCATCATTAATTCAGGTTTCAACGGCATCCAGTTCAATGGAAACTATTCAGTTGTCAAAAATAATTTTGTTGATACTTTTTGCCAGATAAAGGGTGACGGTGGAGGAATTTACACCTTTGGCGGGGTACAGTATCAAGGGTATAAAGGCCGTAAAATTGAAGGTAATATTGTGGTAAATAGCATTGGAAGTAAAGGAGGTACTCCTGACAAAGGGGTTAACTACAGGCCATTGGCTGAAGGCATCTTCCTTGATGACAACTCCAACAACATTGAGATTATAGGCAACACCATTGGAAATACTGAAAACTCTGGTTTAAAGATGTCTAATGTGAACAATATCCTTGTCTCAAACAACACTTTCTTCAATTCTCATTCAGCTTTGACTATAGGAAATAGCGTTATCGGAGAAGACACTAGAAACAATAACGTCATTAACAATCAATTTTTTCTAAAAACCTCCGATCAAAATTCCTACTCTATTAAAACTTACAAAGATGATATGCAATCATTGAGTAGCTTTGACAAAAACTACTTTTTCAGGCCACTAGGTGATGAATTCAGCATTGAAAATCAATACATTAGAAATGGACAAAAAGTAGCGGCTATAGACAACTTAGAACAATGGAGTGCTAAATTCGGAAAAGATATCAATTCTGTTAGTAATTCCGTAGACATTTCCACTTATACCATCACCAAAAAAATTGGATCGAGCTATTATGCCAATTCTTCCTTCGAGCAAAATGTGAGTGGGGTATACTGTAGCAATTGTAAACAACAGTGGGAGTCAAATAGTAAGACAAATGGTGGAGCACTTAAAGTTACCACTTCCGGATCAAGTGCTGTTAAAATAGTCTTGGGAGAATTGAAAAAGGATAAAACTTACTTATTAAAATTCAATGCCTTGGCTAATAAAGTGGGAAACATTTCCACTTACTTAAGGTACACCGGTAGCCCTTGGGAAAAATTGTCTGCCATGACCACATTTGAAGTAAATACTAGCCTTGATGGTTATGAGGTACTTGTTTCTCCATATGCAGATGTAAATGACGTATCCCTTTTGATTACAACTACAGAAGAAAACTTCACCTACTGGTTAGATGATTTAGAGTTTGTAGAAGTTGAAGCATCATTTATTAATCCTGATGAAGAAATTTTATTTGAATACAACCCCACTAAAAACAGCAAAACTATTGCACTATCTGGTGAGTATGTTAATGCCAAATTGGAAAGGTTCTCAGGAAATGTTACAATTCCAGCTTATGGTTCAATAGTACTTATTCGAATAGCTAGAGATTTTGAATCCGAAGAGGAAATTGAAGTTCCCAAAACACCAGAAATCAACCTAATCGTAAGTGAAGATATTTCACAGCTTACAGAAGGTGACAATGTAACATTAAGAAGTGAGATTATAAATTTGGACGATAAGGTCGAAAAAGTAGATTTCTATTGTGGATTGAAATTGATAGGTTCTTGTGAAGAATCACCTTATCAGGCAATTATTCCGGAAATACCAGCCGGTGAAAATTACGTTTGGGCTACTGTAACAGACATAGATGGTAATATAAGCACTTCTTCCGAAATCACATTTACAGCAAAAACCAAAGTGACTGAGGAAGTTGAAAAAAGTCCTGTTGAAAATGGAACAGACCATACATTAGAAGGGATTTATTATCATGTGGGTTACAATGGAACAGTCATTTATGAAGGCCAAGAATTCGAAGCGATAAACAAGACATTCATTAAATCATCAGGTGTGAATGTTGCTACCAACGCATCTGGAAGTGACGAAGTTTTATTTCAAACTGAAATGTTCAACAAAAACCTTAAGTTTGAAATTCCTTTGGAAAATGGCACTTATAACATCAGTACCTACCACAACGAAATGTATTTTGGAAACAATGGGAAATATGAAAGAGCCGGTCTAAGGGTATTTGATATTTCTATTGAAGGAAATATTGTAAAGAAAGATTTTGATATTTTCCTTGAAAACAAAAACCAAGAAACTACCCTTACTTTCAATTCCATAGAGATAAAGGACGGAATCCTAGACCTGGAGCTTAATGCTTCAGCCAACAACAGTCTGATTTCTGGAATAGCTATAGTTCCTGTTGGATCACCAATAATTGAAGAACCCTCTGTAGAGGTACCCGATTCCTCAGAGAAGCAAGAAGGAATTTCTATCCACCTGAATACTGGCTATAAAGATGCAGTCTCTTTTCAGAATAACGTCTTTGAGCCCGTAACAGCTTTCATTAGCTCGGCTAACTCTAAAACATCTACCAATGCAAGTGCAAGCAACGACAAAATCTTTCAAGCTGAAAGATATGCTTCTACATTGGAATTCGTAGTACCACTTGATAATGGAACTTACACTGTTAAAACTTACCACAATGAGTTGTATTTCGGTAAAGGTGGTTCTACTGCTAGAGAAGGAAAAAGGGTCTTCGACATATTCTTAGAAGACAATTTGGCTATGGATAATTTTGACATCTTTTCCTATAACAATAACCAACAAGCCGTCCTTACTTTCGAAGGAATTAAAGTTGTTGATGGCGCTCTAGACTTAAGTTTAATAGCTAGTTCTAATAATGTATCAATTTCTGGTATCTCCATTATCAAAGAATCTGAAGAAGTAATGCAATCTATTGATTCAGATTACCTTTTCTTTTTGAATACCGGTGACAAATCAGATGCTACATTAAATGGCATCACTTATCTGGGAGAGACCAATACTGAAAAATATTACAGCGACGGTACCAACAGCTATAAAAATGAAATAACCGATGTCAATGCACTTTTCCATACAGAAAGAAGTGGGGAAAACTTGACATATACAATTCCTGTGCCGAATGGAACCTATACTGTCTTTACCATGCATCATGAGATTTGGTTTGGACATGCCGGAAGCGCTGCTCGGGCTGGCAAAAGAGTTTACGACATCTCTATACAGGGTGAGTTATTGAAAAATGATTTTGATCTATTTGTAGAAAACAATAATGCTCCTACCGTTCTTTCTTTTGAAAATATAGATGTAACCGACGGTAAGATGATTTTAGAATTGAATGCTGAGGCAAATAATGCGAGTATATCTGGAATTGCAATTATAGGGAATGCAGCAAAAAGCACTGATATAGCAGCCAATTTGAGAACAGCTCAAAACTCCTTCAACCGAGGATATAAAGAAATGTATAACAGGGGATATAAAGAAATGGATGTTCAAACTGAAACAACCACTAAAGGCGAAATTAGAATCTTCCCTAACCCTGCTAAAGGTCGAGCCACTTTGGAACTTAATGCTGAGATTGGTCAAGGAAGAGTAATCATTCACAATATGAATGGTCAATTGGTAAGCCATTTTGATTTGGAAAGTATCAAAACTTCCAACAATCAATTCAATGTACCGCTAGACAACCTCTCACAAGGCATATACCTGGTAAGTGTTAGCAATGAGCAAACCATCATCAATAAACAGCGACTTATTGTTAATCCATAATTGAAAAATTATAAAATTTCTTGTAAACATAAAATCCCTGAAAATTCAGGGATTTTATGTTTACAAGAAAAACCAATTAATATTTAATAAAGAATTGAAGCCATATTAATCTTAAAAAAACAATCCAAGCGAGGAAAAAGCCTCTAAATGAAGGCATAAAAATTAATGAAACCTCAATGGATAGTAGAAATACAGAAAAAATTTATGTTAGCAAGTTATTTATTTTTTTCGTTTGCGACTTAGCACAGTCCTGAATACATCTGCCATTTGATTTGCAAAATTTTGAATGTTATACTTTTCCAAATGAAGCTGCTTTGCTTTTTTCCCCATCGCTTCAAGGTCAGTTTCATTTCCAATCATCTGAAGAAGTTTTTTATTCCATCCTTCCGGGCTGTTGTCCTCCACCCAAAGGCCAATATTTTCACTTTCAATATCAATATCTAAAAAAGAATGTTGCGTCATTAACACAGGTTTGCCTACGGCCATGGCATCCAGTAGTACGGTCAATCCATAAGTATTCCCCTTTTTTCTGATTTCTTCCTTTAAAGGAATAATGATAAATGAAGAATTAACATATTCTTCTAACAACTGATCATAAGGCACCCATGAAGTATCTACGGAAACATTGGGGGGTAAATGGGTAGATGCAGGAATTGTTTTAGGGGTGCAATAAATTTTTAGATTGATAGGAATATTTTCAAATGCTTTGATGAGTATATCATAATCTCGGTCTGCTGTACCTGCACAAACGGCATAAGGTACAGCATCACTTTCCTTTCCAGATTGAATGTTTTTGTAAAAATCAATGTCAGCTCCCCAACTCACTGAAAAACATTTATTCTCTTTTTCAAATTGATTGTAATTTAAATCCTTTTGGGTTTTTAGCATCAGGTTTTTTGAAAAAAATGCAAAAGCATCAATTTGACGCAGATGCTTCACTCCCAACTTATTCAGAATTGAATTTTTATTTTTATAATAAATAAAATTTTGATGGGCTAAGCCAACCACCGGAATGTTAAGCAACCCAAAAATTCTCAATAAGGTAAATAACTTACTGATGGATATGGGATAGGGCATGTAAACAAGGTCATAATCTTTTATTTTTGATAAAGCTCTAACCTGCTGATCAAAAAACGGGATTTTAATAACCTTTCCAACCGTATCCAGCCATTTGTACTTTTGGTGTGGGTGGATATCAACCTGAAACTCTCCGGATTTTTCCAATTCAATTTTACCCATGAGGTAATGACTCGGATTAATTCCCTTTTTCCAATTGTCAAGGATTTTTTCAAAGGAGTAAGAGTTTATTAAAAGAACTTTAATTTTTCCCTTCATAGACTGCAGGCAATTTATTTTAGCTCCAAATTGTTAATATTTTCCACAATGTATTGGGCAGTAGCCTTTTCTGAACACTTATTTTTCCACCAAGAACGCGTTTTTTTATGAATTTCTTCGAGCTTGTCCTGATCATTCAATAGTTCATTAACCACTTTACATCCCTCATTCCAATCTTTTATTTGAATAAGTGGAGAGTTTTTATAAAATGGAGTATCTGGCAAAGGTTCTGAAATAATGACACAGCCCGCTCGCATTGCTTCAAAATGCCTGAAACACTCTGTCATAAAGAAGCCTTTGGGGCACAATACGATTTTTGAATCAGCAAGTACCTCTCCATATTCAACCGGAGTAAACCCAGCTTTAAACCCATTATTAAAAATAATTAATGATTCCGGAAAGAATGAACTGAAATCACTTTTCAATTTCAACAAAAACTTTCTATAATAATCATGAGTCAATAAGCTTTCGGAAGGTAGTAGTTTCCCCAATTTAGAAAACACACGATAGAAATTAATTCTGTTCATGTTTAAATTTCCTCTAAAAAAAACATTGTACTTTCTATCCTTTAACGGCTTATTTGGCAACTCAGGGACTGCATTAACATAGCCCAAAGCCAAAGGAAAAACGTTTTTCGCAACAGCTTTCATCCCAATATATGATTTAAAAATCGCAAAATATTTATCAGAAAAATAGCTAGGGTCTAAACCTCTTTCATCTGAAAAATAAAGAAGAATTTTCTTTTTATCGGACTTATAGTTCCCACTTGGGGGCATAATATCAGTTCCTGAATCAGGAGCTCTTTTATTCACCCGGTGATTTGAGTAAATAAAAAATTCGAAATCATCAAACCTCTCCTGAAGCAGGTCCTTTAATTCATCTATCACATTTTTTATAAACCTAGATTCATTCAACTCCTCAAATCGATAATCCGACTTGTCTTCAATTGAAACATTGGTTAAACCAAACAATTTCATACCTTAAATTTCTGTTTACTAATTTAAAAATGTCAATAGATTTCTAGGCTTTTTACAAAAGCCCAATATAACTATCTTAAAGGAATTTTGAGAGCAGCTTTCTCTAATTTTTCTCCAAATAATTCAGCGTTAAATTTTTCTTTATACACCGACCTTGCTCTGTTACTCATCATTTGAAAAACAGCCTTATCATTAGCTATAAGTTCGACTGCATCAATCCAGCCTTGAACGTCTCCTTTACCCACTGTTATCCCAAACCCTTCTTTGGCAGCATCAATATTTATGCATGGATTTTCAGTAATTACCGTTGGTTTACCTAAAGCTACAACGTCCTGTAAACTAGTCATCCCTTGACACCCCTCTTGAACCAGTGGATATTTTAAGGGAATTAATATAGCAATTGACTCTTTGTAGTATTTGAGCAATGCTTCATACGGAATGAAAGAAGAGTTAATGGTCACATTAGAAGGCAGCCTATCCATCTGAGGTTTAGATTTTGGTGTACAAAATATTTTAAGCTCATGGTCCATCTTTTTGAAAGCCTCTATTAAGGTGACATAATCTCTTGAAGTATGGCCTGCACTAATGAAATAATTTAATTTATCTCCTTCTTTGCATGTGATTTTATTATAAAAATTAGTATCAGGTCCCCACTGAGCTGTATCAATCCTAGCCAATTGATCCTTGTCCCTTATATCCAATGCTTTCACTGCAATCTCTTTCAATTTTTCACTTAGAAAGATGATACCATCATATTGAAACAGGAATTTTTTACTCAACCAGCGGTAAAATTTATTGGTGGAGTTTGTCTTCATAAAAGGCTGGTGTATGGTTACTAGAATAGGCTTTCTGTAGATACCTAATAGTTTCAATACAATCAACAACCTGGTATTTGACAAAGAGTAGGGAGCATATAAAATATCATAATGCTTACCATAAAATAATATTCTCAACTGTTGGTCAAGGTGTTTTATTTTAAAAACATTACCAATTTTATTTAGAATACGGTATTTTTCATGGGGGAATATTATTACTTCTACTTTCCCTCTTTTTTCCAACTCAACTTTTCCCCATACATGGTGACTCCCACTTTCACCCTTTTCCCAAAGATGATAAGCCTTCTCCATGTTATAGTTATTAACCAAAAGCAATCTTGGTTTTTCCTTGACTTTCAATATTTCGATGGTTAGGTTAAACTAGGTTTTGCTTTTGCTAGTAGGAAAAAAGCGTTCCGTGACAAGTAATTTCACGAAGGCAATATTTGTTGTAAGATAGCGCTTCCACATCCTCCCCGGTTCTTGCATGGTCCGATAAAACCATTCAAGACAAATGTTTTGCATCCATACCGGAGCCCTTTTCACTTTACCTGAAACTACATCAAAGCTACCTCCTACACCCATAATAAAAGGCACATTCATGATGTCCTTGTATTTATTTAAGAAAATTTCTTTTTTGGGTGAGCTCATCGCCACAAATAAGATATCTGCCTTTGAATCCCTGATCTGCTTGGCAATTCCCAACTCCTCCTCTTTTCCAAAATAACCATTCCTATAACCAGCAATTATTTCCGGTGAATATTTATCGGAATAAATTTTTACAACCTTATTTACAACATCCTCTTTGGCACCAAGAAAAAAGATCTTGTAATTCTCCCTAGCTGCCAGCCCCACCAAATTATCCATAAGGTCGATGCCTGCAACTCTTTCAGGTAAATACTCCTTAAGAAATTTCGCGGCCCAAACAATGGATTGACCATCTGCATTTATTATATCACACTCCACTATTGACGCTTTTAATTCAGGGTCTTTTTGAGCATTCACTAGCTTGGCTGCATTTACCACAACATGATGTAAATTTTCTTTCCTCCTGATGCTTTGATCTATCAATGCTACTGTTTCATCCATAGTAAGGGAATCTACAGGAACATTACAAATACTAATTCTTTTTACCTCTTTCATCAGACTTTAGTTTTAATAATCTAAACAATCTATTTATTAATTTCCTCTGGGTTTATTATAAAAATATTAAATATTGGTTAATCAAATAACGTCACTTTTTCGGCCGTATAGGCTTTTATCATTTTTAAACAAAACAGTAAAGGAAAGAAACATCCACGCCTGGGCCCAGCGCATGTATGGAATTCTCGATGTAAAATGCTTGTTGATTTGATAATAAAAATATCCCTTCGGAGATTGCATGTTTTCTATGGTCCACCCCATGACTTTAGTGGCCATTTCTTTATGTGCTTCAAAACAGCCTAACTTATCCAAGGTAATCAGTAATTGGGTAGGTGCATGTATATCAACAGGATAAACACTATTATTATAGTATTTTGAAATGCCCTCAGGGGTAAAAAAAGTTTGAATATAATAATCAAAGCCCTTTTCTAAATAGTTATCAAATGAATGATCTCCGGTAAACCTTGCAAAATCAGATAGACATTCAAGGTTATACCCGGTGTGAAAATTATCAATCCATTGATGAAATGGAAGGGTACCATAGCTCCATGCACCATTTTCTTGTTGATATCCACAAGCAAAATTGACTGCTTTCTTTGCTTCTTCATACAATTCCTTTTCTCCTGAAATGGAATACACCCTGCTTAATAAACGGGCTCCCAATAGTGAGGCATTGAATACTACACTTTTATCTAAGGGAGAATAGGAAAATGAAAAGTCTCCTTTATCATCATAGGTACGATACAAATCTTTTAACACAAAATCACAAGCACTTCTTGCAGCTTTATAAAACTCATCCCGCTTAGTGACGGCATAAGCATCAAGCAAGGCGCAAGCAATAAAGGTAGTAGCCACCACTGTGGGCGTATATTTTGGTTGGAAAAATGCTCTAGCTTGCCAGTCAAAATTATACCCCCAGCAGCTTCCACTCCACCCTTTGGATTGCAGTTCCAATATTCTATCTCCAAAGAAATTGATTTGATCCAAATAGGCTGACTGAGAATCAATTTCATACAAATTACAATAACTTGTTAGAAATAAACCCAATGCTTTTGGGTTATATTCTTTTGGTACACCCACTAATGGTCTTAAGTTAAAAGGTGCTCTTTTAAAGAATTGAGTCCAGGCAAGCTTTGCAATTCGTGAGGTAGAAAGCAAAGGAACTGCCTGAAACAGCTTACTGTTTAAACTATCGTAAGGGTCATATCCCTTATACTCCTCGTGAGAACAAAAGGCAGCCAATTTTTCAAAAGAGTTGAAAAAATCTATTGATTCACTCATTTTTATTGTTTTTAGGTAGCATTCGTTAATTTTAGCTTATTACCTAGAGAAAAAATCTCTTGGACAACAGTTATTTTTTAAGCAAAACCAAGGCCCCACACTTTTCAAGTTGCTCAACCTCAATTTAATACAAGTATTTTTTAATCCATGAAATCCGCTTAAAAAAAAGCAAGTCCCATGTCGATAAGTCCTTCAATCCCTATGAAATCAAATGATTAAAAGATTCCAATAGTTACCTCATTAAACAAGCCAACCCCATACAGGCCCTTAATAATAGCTTTCTATATAAGCCAAGAGCTGATCTACTCTTTTGGTCCAAGAGTTATTTGAAGCTATGCTTATTCTTTCTTTCATCAATTCCATCGTGTTTTCCTTATGGGCTTGTTTTATATAAGCCACAAATTCATCGTCATTATTGGCTTTGTAAACAGTTCCTTCAGGAAACTCCCAATGCCTTACATTTGGCAGATTTGTTATCACAGCAGGTCTTCCTGTAGCCAAATACTGCCACATTTTATTAGGTGTCCTGCCTGTATTAGGGTCATCCATATAATAGGGAGCAATAGCCACATCCATCTCCAAAAGCTTTAGACTAAGAGGATCTCCTGTCATGACTCCGTGAGCTTTTACTTTTTCCACCTTAGAAATATGATCTAGAAAATCATCTTTAATCGGCCCAATCAAATGTAATTCTACATTATCAATCTCAAGAATTTTATTGATAAGTACCAGTGGTGTCTTTTTCTTATCTATAAAACCAAGCAAAACCACCTTCACTTTGTCCCCGCTATTGTTCAATGATAGTTTGGTGATATCAACCTTTGAAAACTCTGGTGCCCCTAAAGGTAACTCATACGATTTGGGATTAATTTCCGCAAAGTCATTCACCAATTTTTTTGCAGTGGCCAAATTAAATGTTGCCGTTTTTACCAACCTAGATTGGGTAAAAGTGGTATAAGCTTTCATCCAGCCCGGTACTTTGACATTGTTTATAAAGTCGTCATTGGCCATGTAAATAAATTTATCGAAATATTTACCTATCAGGTGTCCGCCAAAATCTGTACAAATAAAGACAACATTCTTGCCTTCAAAACGCTTTTTAAGCTTTTGGTACAACCAAACCTGATAAGCTTCATTCAAAACAGGCATGCGGTACCTTAACCTAAAACTAGATGGAAAAGAGGGTGTAAGTAATTCAAAATTATCCTTTACTTTTTCACTTTTTAATCCGGGTAAACCAATGGTATTTGCAGCAACAAAAGTCACTTTAAACCTTTTTGCCAAGGCATTGGATAATTGATGCCTCGCTCTAGGAGGTCCATCCCATTCGGTATTGGTGTAAACAATAAATTCCATCAGTTTAATATCATTCTTCGGTTAAAAAATTTATCAGTATTGTTTTATTTACCACTCATTCAGATTTTCTAATAATTGACTCGATAGGGTAATCGGGTAATTTTTAAAGCTATCCCACTTTTTCCTTTTAGGCAATAAACTAAACTTAAGGATGTATCCCAAAACTTTGGAACACATCCTAAGTTGTGGTTTAAATTACTAAACCACCAGATATAAAATTAATTAGGACAGAATTTCTTCAAGCCTTATGTCCTGAGGCATACCTGTGGAGAGACTGTCTAAGATTTTAAATGTAGTCAGCGTGGTTAGGCAAATTGATTCAAAGGAAATTGGGCTCTCTTTACCAGCCTTTACCTGATCTAGAAATTGATGTACTTCCTCCAAATGGCCTTTTCCACTGGACTTAAGCTTAATCAATTTATTATCTTTATGAAGACTACCTGCTCTAAAATCATGAATTATTCCAACCTTTCCTCCGGAAAAAACTTCAATATTCTCCTTAGGTAAGGACTTATCTCCATTGCCCAAATAGGTTAAGTTTCCAACCGAACCATTTTTAAACTTGACAGTTACTGCCATATTATCTGCGGAAGTGATTTGCTCGTTTGATGTATTAATAGAGTCAGCATATACTTTAACAGGTTCAGAGTCAGTAAAGTACTGCATTAAATCAATAAAGTGACAAACTTCCCCTACAATTCGTCCTCCTCCAATCTCAGGAATCTGAGACCAATGGTCTTTAGGAATAAAACCGGCATTTACTCTAATATTAATCACCAGAGGTTCTCCAGTGTTTATGAACTCTTTTTTCAACTCTACAGACACAGGGGCAAATCTCCTATTGAAACCTACCATCAATAATTTATCTGCTGATTTTTCGGCATGGACTACCTCTTTCAGTTGATCCATGTTCATTGCCAAAGGTTTTTCTACAAATACATTTTTCCCGGATTTTAATCCTTCAATTACATATGGCGCATGAGATACATGCGGTGTAGCAATAAAAATGGTATTGATATCATTTTTGTTCAACACATCTTTTCCATCAGAAGAACAAAAATTAAACTTAAACTTGTCAGAGACGCTCTTGGCTGTTATTCCCTTAGAAGTAACTACACCATCTAATGAACCACCCCAAGATTTAACATTCGGAATCAAGTAACTTTGTGCAAAGCTCCCCGCGCCTATAAAACCTGCATTGATCTCTTTGATAGGTTCATTGTTTACCTTAGTAATGGACTCAAGCTTGGAGGCAGATTCTTGGTACTTTAACAATATCCCAATATGAGGTTCTTGTACTTTACCCATCACAATATCATAAGCTTTCTCTGCTTCGTCGATATCAAATAAATGGGTAATCAGGGGCTTGATATTAATTGCCTTTGCAGCGATCAAATCCAAGAAGGCTTCCATATTCCTTTGTTCGGTCCAGCGAACATAGGCAAAAGGGTAATCCTTACCTAGTTCCTCATAATCCACATCATACCTTCCCGGTCCATAGGAACATGAAATTTTAAGTTCAAGCTCATTTTTATAAAAATAAGGCTCTCTAGGGATTTCCATCTTCACCGCACCCACGACTATAATCTTACCTTTTTTCCGTGCAATTTCAGTAGAAAGTACAATCGGATCATTTGTTGGAGTTGCAGCTGTTATGATTATAGAATCAAACCCTCTTCCGTTTGTGAAATTCTCACAGGCGGCAATTAAATTGGAGTCATTCCTGTGCATGGACTGACCCGCACCTGATTCTTTCGCCAATTCTATCAGTTTCTCAGACATGTCTATCCCAAAAACTGAGCAGCCATTGGCTTTTAAAAGTTGAACAGTTATTTGACCGAGTAGGCCTAAACCAATCACACAAACTTTTTCGCCTAATTTAGGATCTGCTTGTCTAACCCCTTGAAGCGCTATGGATCCCAAAGTAGTAAAAGCTGCTTCATCAGAACTTACATTTTCCGGTATTTTGGTTACCAAATTTTGAGGAACAGAAATCACTTCGGAGTGAGAAGCATAATCTGCACCGGCACAAGCAACCCTGTCACCAGGTTTAAATGCTCCATTATTATCCATTGAGGCTATTACCTTTCCGGAAGTACTATACCCCAAAGCTTTTAATGAATCAAGCTTGGTTCTAACTTTACTCATGGTAGCTGAAAATCCCTCTTTCCTGATATTCTGAATCACTTGAGCCACCAGATCAGGCCTTTGCTTAGCCTTTCCTATTAAGCTTGCTTGGGCTACTTTTACCGTACTTCTTTCCGTACCGGCACTTATGAGTGAATATTCGTTTTCAACCAATACCATCCCCTCAGAAATCGCAGGAACAGGAACCTCATCTACATAAAGCTCTCCAGTTTTAAAATTTTGAATAACTTGTTTCATTGCTTTAAAGAATAAATTAAATAATGTTTAGATACCTGTAATATTTCCAATTTTTTTAACAAAATTAGACCAGGTGTTTTGATTCATAAAAGTATTTCTATCTCCTTCTATTTGTTCATCACCGGGATCAAATTCAGAGATTATCTTGGGAATTTCATTAAAATCTTTGAATGTGTGCATAAATGCCAAATCTTTCATGTCCTTAAAGGCCCCGTGATCCGGACCTAGAATTACGGCACCCATTCGTATACTGTCTATCAATGAACCGGAACTTATAACCGTTTGAGATTTATAAGTAAACAAGGTAAATCGTGCTTGGGCCGTATAAGCTGCTATCTCTTCCAAACTCAATAATTCATCTTTAAATTCAGCATTTTTAGGCAAAATTGAAAGAATTTTACTTTTATATTTAGCATCAGTACACCTTCCTACTATCAATACTTTTGCCTTCTTAAGGGCAGGGGTTTCTTGCAAATAGGCTAAAAAGACATCAATGCCTTTGTAAGGGAAAACACTTCCCCAAATAAGAAAATCAAATTTTTTCTCTCCTTGTCGGTATTCCCCTAGTTTTTTTGTCAATGGGTGAGGAATAACATGCACTTTAGAAATATAATTTGGATAAGTTGACGAAACAAAATCTTTACCCGCATAAGAATGTGTAATAATATAATCTGAATGTGACATAAGCACATCAAACATTTTTTTTGTCACTGGATTATCCCCCTTATGATGGGAACCTTTATTATGCAAAATCCATACAATCTTTTTGGAGTAACCTTTTACCAACTTTAAAAACAACATGAAGAGTTTTTTTTGAACACCTCCAAACTTTTTCTCCGGAATGGTTTCAGGCCAATTAAGAATGAATAAATCTGCTTTAAAAAAATGGGTGAAAAAACTCAAAATCCCACGATTTGGTGACTTGGCATTAACCACATGGTGACTTTTGGCCAATGCTTCCTGAAAATTGGAAACATAGGGATTGGGTGAGCCAATCACCTTATCTATCTTTGGATATAAAAAAATAGCTGCCATTTTAATCTGGTTTTTACTGATTGTTCTAATTGACTAATGCAGAAAGTTCTTCCCTAAATTGTTTCCTAACCTTAGTTGCATCGTGGCGTTCCTCTGCTATTTTTATAGCTGCCTTTGAAATCTCCTCTCTCAAAGATTTCTTGTTGATTAATTCCAACAGACCCAATTTTAAAGCCTGAACTTCATTCTTTGTTACTACCTGAGCCCATTGGTAAGCTTTCGCATAAGTAACCAAAGCAGTATCTTCCGGAGCAAAAATCAGCACCGGTGTTCCGCAAATCATATATTCTGATGCCTTAGTAGGCATGGAATATTTGATAAAGGCATTAGCAGAAGGAGTGAAATCATAAGGTAAAAACAAAATATCTGCCTCTGAAAATCGATTGGGCAATTCCTCGTAAGGCACAAAACCACGATGGGTAACACAACTGTATTTATTAATCCAATCCGGTTTCTGCCCAACTTGAAGTACCAACTCAATAGCTGTTGAGCTTTCCTTATTGATTTCCTCCAAGCATTTTGCCATAGTCTCAAGGGAGCTCTGAATCCCCAAGCCCATCCGGCCGGCATATAGTATTTGGATCTTATCTCCAAATTCAAATTTTGTCCGCTGACTTTTACTCCAAAAATCAAGTTCTATGGGATTATGATACGTAGAAAAAGAGTACCCGTACCTTTCTTGATAAGCCTCAGCCATAGGTTCACTAATACTAAAATGTCTGGTGCAGGCCCCTAACATTTTCCTAAACTCCTGATCGACTACTTTATGCCAATACCCACCTAGCATACCATATTCAGGTAAAACCTCCAACCAATCGTCCATCATATGGAATACCATCGGTTTATTTAGATAACGCTGGATAAGGGTACAAAATACAATGGCTTCCCTTCTTTGAGCTTGTGCATAAATCACATCGGGATTATAGCCATCAAGCCATTTTTTCAATTCAGGGGATAACTGAATGGTAGATGCCCAATCCGATACGCCTAACCATTTTAAGGCAGGGTTGATATACTCCTTTAAAAGTTTCACCCTAAGGGGTGATTTTTGGATAGTTTGGACATTTTTTTTCTCTTCGTTTAAGCTAATTGGCCCGGAAGGATACTTCCTTTTCATCAAGCTTAAAGGAAACTTCCACAGATGTTCCTTTTCGCCTAATTGATAGTATTGATCACAAATATCTAACCTCGTCTTCTCATTTAAAAGAGTACCCAAACAAACTACTGCAAGATGATCTTTTTCCCATCCTTTAAACAAATTTGACAAAGTAATCCCTCCTCCGGAAACATTGTTAAAAGGTTGATTAAGAATTAATACTTTTGGAAAATTCATATTATGATAAACTGATTATTAATAAAAAGAAGGTTTTAACTATTTAGAAGGTACCACTTTTCAACTTGTTGATAAACTGATTTAGCTCAGCCTTATTTCCATAATAATAATCTGGATAATTGTCTGTAAATATTTGAAAAACCTTTCCCGGTGTTATCTCTAAATCGTATTCAGTTTTATATTTTTGCAATTTTTTTTGCAAATCTTCCTGTCCATTATACACTACAAAACAATCTGCAAGTTTACCGGGCCCATGAATTTCCACTTCTTCATTTTGACGCCAAGCCATTCCCCAAGAAGTATCCGGAGTGAAAACATAGGCCCCACAACTTAAGCATTCAGCAATTGGCAAGCCAAAAGATTCCGGGAATTGTAAAAAATAAAAAGTAGCCTTTTTATATACTTCTCGGATTTCATCAATAGTATAAGTACCGGACAATTCAATATAAGGAATACCTACGGCTTCCAGTGCCTTTATTTGCTCATTTCGTTCTTTTTCGTATCCTTCTCTGTAAAAATCTATAAGAGCTAGGTGTTCCTTTTTGGGGACCGGGGCCAATCCCGTACTTTTCAAATATAAACCTACTTGGCTCCAAGGAGCCTTTGGTTTACTCCTAATTTCAGTTACTTCTGAAACTGATAAATGCCAATCGAAAATATCTTCTTGATGGTGCACCCCCTCATTTAAATAGGTAACCATTGTTGGGGCATTCCCTAAATAATATACCTCGTGAAAGATGAGAGGCACTCCAGGTAATTTATCTCTTAACCTAACGAAATCAAACGAATCGTTTAAGAAGGCCTTGGGGCTGCATTCAACAATTATTACGGCATCATACTTTTTTAATTTCCGCAAAAACAATTGATCTTGAATATAATGCATCAATTGATAGCCCTTCCAAATAAAGTAATTATAATTCTTAGCTACCTTGGAATAACTCAACAGTCGCTTAAAAACAAATAGTTCGTAAAACACCTCAGATCGAACCCCTTCTGCTTGAGAAAAGAAATTGTGCAAGCAATTTGCCAAGATTCTGGGACTTGAATAATTTGGTTTGGTAACTATCGCTATATTTTTCATAGTAAATCCTGATCTTTTTATCTAAAAATCTAATATCAATCAACAGGTTTAAAAAAGGATTTCATCTCTTTTTCTGGAATATTTCTTATAAAAGAGGAGTAACAAACCCCTACTCCCAACCATACTAAAATATAATTTAACGTAAACACCTGAACAGTTGAGGGATGGGTATTTATAAGCCAAAATAAAATCCAGAAGGCAAATGCTTTGGTTAAATAATTTTTGGAACTAAATAAACCCAAAAATATGGCCGGTACAATAATCACTAGCAATAAACCAAGATTAATAATCCCGCCCTTTAAAATCATATTTAGGTAATCCGTTTCCACAGTCCCTCTATAATTCCCTGATTCCATAGTAGGACAATAATATTGCCCCAGCATACCCCTTCCAATCACCCAATCCAAACCTTGCATGTCTTTGTAAAAATAAACCTCGATGCCTGTACGGGTATCAGTAACCCCCCTATCCTGTAAATAGTACAAGGCTTCAAGTTCAACATTTAAAAATACATATACCCCACCAACAATTGCTATTAAAAGCAAGCCTACAAGCAAGGTACCAGACAAAAGCTTAGATTTGGCACTAATAAAATAGAGAAATCCGGCAAAGAGTAATCCCAAAACTCCCATAAACAAGACTCCCCTTCTCGCCCGAATTACCCCTAGAACCAAAACAACCAAAACTGTTACAAAAGCAATTAAGTTCTTGGTTTTGGAATGGTACATATGAGTAAAAAGCATAAACAAAGCTGTTATACCCAACGATTTAGTAAAATACTCAACTACACTACGGTTTCTATCATCAGGAATAACCTCTGTTAGTATCCCTCGAAACAATAAACTGTACAAAAGAAAAATAACACTAAGGATAATAATAACAGAGAATATTTTTTTATATAATAAGAAACTTCTTCTAAATAGTAAAATAAGAGGCACTAAATAAAACATCCCCCCAAACCATGGATTCAATAGAATTAACTTTAAAGTATCCTTATTAAATGAAAACCCTCTAAAAAGAATCACTAGGGCCCAAAATGCAAATAGAAAGAAAAATATCTTTAAATATTCAGATTCAAAATTGGGTTTAACTAAATAGGTACTGGAGGAAAAAATAGCTAGCAAACCTAACATCTGTAGCGGCTGGAACAGCATAAAAGGCATTTCCTTGGTAGAAAGTATTGTAGAACTAGCGATATAGGTAATAAACCCCAGCCAGAATACATTTATCGCGATAAGTTCATTCCTATCGGACTGCAAAAACTGCTTTAATTCGGCATTATATTTCTCTGCTTTTCTCACTAACTTTTATTATTGTCAGCATTTTTCATTAGACTAATGTGCTGGTTTATCACTTCAGCTTTTTGAAACTCTGGCAACAAGTAACCCTCCAACTCATTGGAAAGGCAATAGTTTAACCCATTAGATAGATCATTTTCGTCTTTATACTTGGCCAAATATCCATTTTTCTTGTGGGCAATCATGTCCGGAATTCCTCCAACATCAAAGCCTACCACAGCTGTACCGCAGGCCAAACTTTCTAATATGGTGGTGGGCAAGTTGTCAGCTAAGGAAGGTGCCACAAAAACATTGGATGCATTATAGACAAGATTTGTGGTATAATCATCAGTTATAAAGCCCATAAACTTACATGGGAATGGAATGGACTCTTGGATTTCTTTATTTGGACCACTACCAAAAATTAAAAGACATACGTCAAGATTTGGATGGTTATTTTTCAATTTTTTTAACGCATCCATCAGGTATTTCCAACCTTTATAAGGGCTGGTAATTTTATTGGCTCCAAAAGAAATGACATGTTGGTATTTATCAATATTCAAGATCTTTTTGGCAACCTTCTTATCAAATGGCTTAAATAGATTAGTATCCAATGGGTTTGGAATCCGAAAAACAGGCTTATCTTTTAGCAATGCACCTTTTTTCGCAAGATTAAAGAGCCATTTACTAGGAGCTACAAAGAACAAATTGTTATAACCTGAATAAAATTTCAATTTCTCATCAAACTGTTTATAAGACAAGTCTTTTTCTTTATCCTCCGGAAACATAGGGCAATTCCCGCAATGTGTTAAGAATTTCTGACAATCGAAACTATGAAAACAGCCCCCGGTGATGGTCCACATGTCATGCATGACCAATATCATCGGTTTATTCAATTTAGCAATTTTTTCTAGGCCATCAATACTGATAAAGCCTCCAAGAATCCAGTGAACATAAATAAAATCAGCTTTTAGGATCCATTCGTGTTTCGTTACATCACTCCCTAAAAGGGAAAGGGCAAAACCTCCGGCATTTTTATCAATTTTTCGGGTATAGAAATCCTGAATTTTTTGGTTTACTTTTCTTATGAGTACTCCTTTTTTCCCAACAGCTTGAACCCTTGGATCTCCATGAACATTAGAATGTAAAGAAAGCACATAAGATTCAAAACCTCGCTCTAAAAAGGCTTCGTGATACCTTAAAACATAATTACCTGAGGGACTAGAACCGTATTGCAAATGAACAACACGCTTATTTTTTCCCCAATTTTCCAATTGATCCAATTTTCCCATGGTATTTACACCGTCTACCTGATCCATATTCCTTTCTTTTTCTTGTATATAATAAGGTAATATTGCAGTGGCGCAACAATTATTCCATTAAAACTAGCTATCAACGAGGAAATGAAAAGTGCGTGTACTCCCATACCATAATAATCAATAAGCAAATATGCTGAACCAATAAATACCAAAGGGCTTATTAGGCTTGCCCAAAACTGTATCTTAAGTGCACTAATCCCATTTAAAAAGTTTACAAAAATACTGGCAAACATAAAGGAAGTAAAAAACAATAACCCCCACAATGAAAGTGTAAAATCAATGTCTACTTGACCTTTTAACCATACCCTGTAAACCGTGTCAGAAATGAGCAACATTATTACTCCACCCAATACAAATAATAAACCTATTTGTAAGTATTTAATTGTCGCTTTCTTAATCCATTTGATATCGTTTTTAAAAAATGCATCGGTAGAAGCGGACCAAAATGGTGTGAGGAAGATCCCAAATCCCATGCCTAAAATATTAAAGTACTTATAAACCACATTGTAAGTAGTCACTTCATAAGGACCGAAACTTTGTGCAATTATAATATTGGAGGTTTGATATTGAATTAGGCTTGCAATTTGAATCACAAAAAAAACCAGACCTAAACTAAATAAATTTTTGGATTGGGATAAATTGACATGCTTAATTGATGGCCTAAATTCTTTATAATCCGTTTTGAATAAGAAAAAATTGGCTAAAAGAAGTACTGCGATCGGGGCAATACATAATGCGAGTCCAAGATTAATAAGTGAGCCCTCGGTGGTGTAAACCAAAATGACTATTACCAATAATGAAATAATTTGGCCTAAAAAGTTGATAAGCGAAGCTTTAGCCGGTGCTTGGTCTGCAGTCACCAATGTATTGATAATTTTCAATACAAATTGCATACAAAAATAGGTGAATATTATAATGGCTAGAATGGAAAGTTCCATCCTCATTTCGGATGAAGCGTTCAAAATTTCAACCCAATCCAGGAAGGGGTTTACGATTAAAAACACCAGCCATACAGCAGTGAAAACTATGGTTAAAACGGCATAGGTTGTACTAATATACATCCTAGCAGCTTCTTTATCTCCTTTAGTTCTGGCTTCAGCAAATTTATTTCTCAACCCATGGGTCATGCCAACATTGAAAAAACTAAACCAGCCTACAATGGAACTTAATGCCAACCATATCCCATACCTTGTAGGGTTGACATAATCAATGGTTAATGGTACCATTACCAAACTAACGGCAATACTCCCCCCTTTTATTAAAATAGAGCCAATAATATTCTTTTTGGCAAGAACAGTTCGTGCATTACCTTTAGCAAGAAATTTGTTAAAGTATTGATAAATAGATGAAAACAATTTCCTCATTCGAAATAGAAAAATATATACAATAGCTTAAAAAATCACACAGAAATTTTTGCAGTTTTTTTATCTTCCGGATAATAACCGTACGAATAACCATAATAGCCATTGGCTTGTTTGGCATCATTCATGACCAAAGAAGTATTTCTTAGCTTATGTTTTATGTCAATGTCTTCCATAAAAATAATATTCTCCTTTCTCGTAAAATTATATCGAACCATGAACAATGTCCTGTCGCAATAGGGTGCCAAGTTAAATGCATCTGTGACCGTTCCTACCGGTGCAGTATCAATAATTATATAATCAAATCTTTCCTTCAATCGGCTAATTAGTACCTCAACCTTATCATCTAAGGTTAATTCTGCAGGATCTTCAGGGATATTTCCACATCCAATTAAAGATAGTCCATCAACCTTCTTAAAATCATGGATTATATCATCTATTTTCACATTGTCATTAGACAAATAGTCAGCAATGCCAAGCTTGGTTTTCATATTTACACTCTTAAGTAGCGCAGGCTTTCGCAAATCAAACTCAAGTACTACCACTTTCTTTTTAGCAATGCTCAAACTTGCGCCGAGGTTTAAACTAAAAAACGTCTTTCCTTCACCACTAATGCTGGAAGTGATCATTAATACCCTTTCATCTTTGCCTTCAGCTACATACTTGAGATTGGTTCTTAACAATCTAAATTGCTCAGCAATTGGCGTTCTTCTCTTCTCAGAAATAGCCAATAATTCACCACCGTTAGGGTAGTTGCTTATTTCAGATAGTATTGGAACTTCGGTAATGTCTTGTACTTGAGACTTGTGGGTGATTTTACTATTCAAAGCATTTTTAATATAAACAAATCCTAGAGGGCAAATAAAACCTACAATGAGGGCCATTCCAATAATTACCATTTTATTAGGCTTTACTGGTGAAGCACTAGAAGACGCTTTATCGATTACTCGGGCATTTGAAACAGTAGTTGTGGCCAAAGATAAATTTGCTTCTTCTTTTTTAGATTGAAGGTAATTGTACTGGGTTTGTTTCCTACTTTGCTCCCTGGATAACTCCAATAATCCCCTTTCAATTTCAGGCACATTTGAAATTCTACTATTAATTTGATCCAAATTAGCCTTAAGATTTTGACTTTCAATTCTTAAACCATTTTTCATATTGGCGATATTTGTACCAATATTGTTTTTAAGGCTCTCCAATTGAACTTCGATAGTAGTTACCAAAGGGTTATTTGGTTGAACTGTCCTCAATAAGCGTTGTCTTTCATTTTGAAGCCGGTTAAACTCATCTACCAAACTGGTTAATGTCTCATCAATTATAGATAAGTTTGAAGCTACTTCCACTCCAGAGCTGGCCGGATCCCTTAGGTATTCTTCCAAGTAGTCCAAAACCTCCATCTGAGTTTTGATTTCTGAAAGTTGAGTTTCAATTTCTTTACTATTTTGAACCATCAGAGAATTTTCGGTTCCCATGTCAGAAATATTGTTCGACCTCCTATATTCTTCGATTCTCCTTTCAATGTTATTTAACTCTTTCGTTAAAGTATCCAACTGAGAATCTATGAAATCAATGGTGTTACTTGCAGTTACGTTTTTCTCTTTTACTGCCTGAAGATTGTATTGTTCAATCAACTTATTTAGTACATCTTTGCCTTTTTCTGGAACAGCATCTACTAATGAAATATTAAATACAGATGCAAATCTTTGGGATAAATTAACCTGTATTCGCCCTCTATACAACCCGGCGACATAGTCTTTATTTTTAAAATAGATATGGAGAAGTTCCGGCATCTCACCTTGGTAAGTTTCCGATTTATTGATTTTAATCTCACCATACCAATTTTCTATCAACTCACCATACTGGTAAGCTTTCTCTTTGTTATTTTCTTGAATTAAAATAAAGTGATCATCAAATGGTTTCACACTTACCCTTACCTCCTCAGGATACTGACCAACATCCGGCTTTTTTAATAATGTCTTGACGCTTACGGGAACGTTATAGCCATACAATTCCTTCAACCTAGAATACTTATCTTCTGTATAGAAAAAATAGTCAAGCGGCAATTCTTCAACAGCATCTCTCATTAAGCTGTAAGATGCTAAAATTTCCATTTCATTCTCCACCTGTTTATTAGTCTCGTAAGCTTCTAATTCGCTGTACACTGTGTTTTGCGTGAAATCTGAGCTCCCATCTATTTTAATAAGAATGGAGCTAGATATACTGTACAAGGGTGTAGAAAAGAACAAGTATGCAAAGGCCAAGCTTATAAATAAGATAATGGATAGCAAAAACAACCACCAGTATTTTACGTAGCTCAATATTATCAATTTAAAATCCATAGGTCTTGCGTCTTGGTCTATAAATCCATCCAGTAATAGATCGGATAAAATATCAGATTTTTTCATAAGGTTCACAATTTGAACCGATGGTTTACAACCAGGTTAATTTTCTATTTATATAAAAAGGTGAGGTTAAACTTTTACTCGTTAAGGATATACCGTAAATTAAACATTAGGGAAACTCCAAATGAAACTAAAATACTTAAAATAGTTAACGTTCGTTGATTGGTGCTTGCTTGAACGGATTTAATTTTATCCGGCTCCACATATAAAACGTCATTTTGCTGAAGCATAAAATAAGGAGAATTTAATATAGACTTGTCATTAAGATTGAGCCTAACTGCTTTCCGAACTCCATCTTGGTCACGGATCAGAAGTACATTTTCTCTCTTACCGTATTGCGTCATATCACCTGCTAAACCTAAAGCTTCAAGAATACTGATTCTGTCTGTAGCTAGGGTGAAAGTATTGGGATTAGCCACTTCGCCAATTACCGTAATCTTAAAATTCAAATATTGAATATTAATAATTGGATCTTTTACATATTCTTCTAGCAACTCTGTCATTTTTAAAGTTGCTTCTTCCCTTGTAAAACCTTCAATATCAATCTTCCCAATTACAGGAAAGTTAATTTGACCATTTTTGTCTACTAGATACCCCTCATTGGCAGGCAATTGCTGACTCATCATCCTATTCTGCGAATCATTAGAAATAACCCCTGAATTGAAAAGTAAATTCGACTCCGGACTTTGAGTACTTACCACAATTTTAATTAAATCACCACTTTGGATAACCGGTTCCTCAACCTGACTTATATTAGTAGAGTAGCTACTACCTGTTTCTATATCACTGAAATAAACCAGGTTTCTTTTCGCACATCCAAATATTCCCGAAAAGAGGATTATAAAAGTCAAAATTCTAATTAAGCTATTGTTTTTCATTTGTTAATAAAACTGTTTAATGGGTTTTAGCCGTTGAATGGTCAAATTGGGAAAAAAGTTAAAAATAGTTTAATGGACATTTATTTAAACACCCCGCAAGTTACTTAATTATCAGAACAATAAGAACTGAGAAGTAAGAATTTAATAGAATAATGGACAAATCTACCCATTACAATTTAAACTTAGTGCCTAAAAAAATAATTTCTATTTAGTAAACTTTTTACCGACACAAAATTATTAAATTTGATGTTTGATCAAGTTAAGCCTTTTTTAGAAACTTGCTTATTCTGATTTCACTTATCTAAGCTAAGTCGGCTTCAAATTCAGTTCCTACATCTGCACTTATACCGCCCCACCTCCGGGAGAAAGGATTTGATTTTATTCAGCTGTTTGACCCTTTTTTTAACTTTTAGTAGGCTTTGTCACTTTTAGATATTAATGATACTGCTGTTTCGATTACTATCTTTATATCAAAAATTAAATTCCATTTTCTTACATAAAAGCTGTCTAACCTATATCGAGAATACAACTCAGTAAAACTTGAAATCTCCCCTCTATATCCTTTGCTTTGAGACAAACCTGTTATTCCAGGTTTAACATGATGCCGAAACATAAAGTTATCTATTTCTTTAGCAAATTCAATATTCATTGGAACAGCCTGAGGCCTAGGCCCAACTATAGACATATCTCCTAAAATTACATTAAATACTTGAGGCAATTCATCAAGGCTAGATTTTCTTAAAAACCGCCCTATCCGAGTAATTCTAGCATCATTTACTGTGGCCTGTTTCGTGTCAGCATCATTGTTTTTAACCATAGTTCTAAATTTATAGCAATAGAACAACTGATTATTTTTCCCATGCCTCAATTGTTTGAAAAACACGCTGCCTTTCGAATCCATTTTAATTAAAATAGCAATAATTGGAAACAACCAAGACAACACAAAAATTAAAGTGAAAACAGATACTCCTATATCAAAAATCCTTTTTCCCAATCTTTTACTGTACTTATCATTACGACCATACAGAATTTCGATTTCTTTGT
Source organism: Cyclobacterium sediminis (assembly GCF_054781075.1). NCBI lineage: Bacteria > Pseudomonadati > Bacteroidota > Cytophagia > Cytophagales > Cyclobacteriaceae > Cyclobacterium > Cyclobacterium sediminis. Next base: position 942,455 of record NZ_BAAGVC010000003.1, read on the forward strand.
GTACTGGAGCTTTTACAAAATTTTTCTCTTCTAAGGTTCGACCTATTTTTTGGTCTATTAAAACATTTTCCATCTCTAACAATCTTTACGAATCCTCACAGAAACCTTATTATCTATTTAAAAAACATTAATGTATGTTTGAAATACATTTTTACAAATATATAAAGCATTTTTCGCAATGCAAGGAAAAAAAGAAAAAAAAATTATTAAAAAGGTTTTTTTTGTATATAAAATCCATTTTTGTGGTTTCAAAAACAAATATCAAGACACGAACTGCCTATAATAAATCCTTTTAGAATGAATGAAAGATTCGGTGTATTCCCGTAAATCACTAAAATTTAACACAAACCAATTAAGTGAACCAAAGCATTGAACTGAAATATAAAAAAAACCAAGAAATTAATAGGCAGCCCCATTTTTTCTTAGAACAGCACCAATAGTCCAAAACAAAATTTTAAAATCAAAAACTAATGACCAATTCCTGATGTAAAAATGATCTAGTTTTATTCTGCCGTAAATATCATAAAAACTTAAAATTTCTCCTCTAAATCCCTTTGATTGAGCCAAACCTGATATGCCAGGCTTTACTGCATGCCTAAACATATAATTGCTAATATCTGTAGAAAACATATAATTCATCGGGACCGCATGCGGTCTCGGACCAATCACGGACATCTCTCCAAGTAAGACATTGAAAAACTGTGGGATTTCATCAAGACTTGACTTTCTTAAAAATTTCCCAAATCTGGTTATACGAATATCATCTTTGGTAGCTTGCTTGGTGTCAGACTCTTTGTTTTTAATCATGGTCCTAAACTTATAACACCTAAATGTTTTGTTTCCTCTGCCATGTCTCAACTGCTTATACAAAATCGGACCCTTAGAATCCAGTCTTATTAAAAGGGCTATTACGGGAAATAACCAAGACATGATGAAGGTTATAAAAACCATTGAAAAAACCAGGTCAAAACCTCTTTTTACTAAAAGATTAAAATTATCACTAAGAAAAATTCTTCCATCTGGAGTAATATAGCCACTAAGTCTCTTCGATAAAAATTCCGGCTCGTCCTTTTTTCTTAAAAATTGTTCCATGATATGACTTGTAAATCACCGGTAAAAACCATAACTCGTTTTAATGTATTTGAAATACAATAAAGCAAATATATTCAGCAATGCCGGAATTTACAAATAATTTAAAAGATTTATAATCAGACAAACCCATACAAAACCACAAAGACCCACCTGATTTGGGCCTATCGGGTGGGTCAATTTGTTAATTAAAGGTAAACTGCTATACAGATGTACGCTAATTAATTCAGCTGGTAAATTCTTTTACGGTCTGAATAAAGAGTTTTACTTTTTCAGGGGAAATATCAGGATACACGCCATGACCTAGATTAGCAATATGCCTTTCTCCTTTAAATTGATCAAGCATTTCTTTAGTTTGTCTGATCAGTACTTCATCTGAAGCATACAAGACAGCCGGGTCCAGGTTACCTTGTAGAACCTTTTCTCCTTTCATTTGAGCACTTACGGTTCTGATATCCATGTTCCAATCAAGCCCTACCACATCACAGGCTAGATTCTTAATATCTTCTAAAGCGAAATAGGCACCTTTTGCAAAAACAGTGACAGGCACCTCAGTGATTGCCTCACATATTCGCTTGATATATTCCATTGAAAATTCTTTGTATTGATAAGGAGGTAGAATACCTGCCCAACTGTCAAACACTTGCACCAAGTTTGCACCCGCCACTACTTGGGCCTTTAAGTATTTGATGGTTGTTTTTGTGATCTTATCTAAAAGCTGATGTGCCAATTCGGGATTTTGATACAACATCCCCCTGGCTTTAGAAAAAGTTTTACTCCCAGACCCTTCCACCATATAAGCAAATATAGTCCAAGGAGCTCCTGCAAAACCTATTAATGGCACACGTCCATTTAGGCCTCTCTTTGTTAAGCGAATTGCTTCTAATACATAGTTTAAGGACTCTTCGGGGTCTGCAATTTGTAAGCGCTTAAGGTCAGCTGAAGAACCAATGGTTTCAGGAAACCAAGGCCCCTTCTTTTCTATCATTTTATATGGAAGCCCCATAGCTTCAGGAACCACCAAGATATCAGAGAAAATGATTGCTGCGTCCACTCCCAAAAGATCCACAGGCTGGATGGTGACCTCAGCTGCCAACTCCGGTGTTTGAGCCAACTCAATAAAACCACTTACACTTGCTCTTACAGCTCTGTATTCTGGTAAAATCCTACCGGCTTGACGCATTAACCAAACAGGAGTTCTTTCTACCTCTTCACCTTTGATAACCCTAAGGAGTAAATCATTCTTTATTTGCATGCCACAAATATAATTCAACTTAACACAAAAAAGAACTACAAGACATAAACAATAAAGGCCATCTCTGAAAATTCAGAGATGGCCTTCTTGAAATATTCATCTCGCTATTTATTTCTCAATCTATTTTCACTACATCCGATTCAGAAACACCTAAAGCTGCGGTTACCGCCTCATAATCATTTAAATCCAATTTGGCATTCTCTTGCAAAAATTCTCCAGGCAAATAAACAATCCTAATATAATGATTTAAGGTCCAATCATCAGAAACGGTAGTTAAATCCGTATTTCCGGTCATATAAACATTGATAAAATCTGCTGTATACTGATAATTATACATCAATGTAATTCCATCCTCCAGAAAAACTGTGTTTGGCAGAGGTCTCCACAGTGGTTTGTCATCAATCACATTCCACAACATAAACACCAAAAGGTTGTCGCTATCAGCTATCTCAAATCCAAATGAATTAGAAAAGCTATTTTCTTCTGTAAAGTCTACCTCTGTTTCAGCTACTAGGTTTATAAGAGAAATCCCATCCACTCCATCTACTCCATCTTCACCATCAACCCCATCTACCCCAGGAGGTCCTTGTGGCCCTTCAGGACCTTCACATGCCGGCAGAACCGCTATGGTCACCAAGGCAATTAGGTATACAATTTTTTTCATAGAACTTAATTTAAATCAATATTTCACCAAGCATTTCATGAAAGATAATGTGTAAAATCCCGAATTACAACAAAATATAAAAAAAACAGTCCACCCTTAGGCAAACTGTTTAAATCCTTACTTATCCCCTTTTAAAAGATGTTTAATTTGAATTCCTTCTTACAATCTCTTTTTCTTTTACACCTAACATCTCCAATACTGCCTTATGATCTGAATAATCCATCCTAACATCTATTCTATCAGCAGGAACAATCAAAACCCTGAATATTTGAGCGTCTGTATAACCGGACTCTAAAGTATTGAGGTCGAAGTCTCCATTCATATAAATCGCATAGTCATAAAAAGTGAAATCATAATCATAGGAGAAAATACCATTACTATGGAAAACAACCTGAGGAATCAATTTCCAAATATCATTATTGTTTTGATCCAATCCCGCTAATCTGTAAATAAGTACTTTGTCTGATTCCAAGATATCAAATCCGTATTGCCCACTTATACCAAAGTTGCCGGACTGATTGAAATCTCCTTCAATTTCAAATACTTCTCCCACAATATTTACTCCATCTTCACCTGCAGGGCCTATTGGCCCTATAGGTCCTTCACAACTTACCAATACCAAGGCGGTGACAAAAACCAAAAACATCTTGGCACTTATTAAATAACTACTTTTACTCATAATTTTAAAATTTAATTGACCTATTTTAATTTTTTGAAATCCAAAACCATACCAAAAAAACATATAAACAATAAAATATTAGTTCCATATTATTGGCATAAAGTAATTCTCAAGCCTCATTTTCAAGGTTTGATGGGTGCCCAAACCTCTACATAATCGTTTGAAATAATTTTATCTATAAAAATACCTTCTAGTTCAAGGCCTTGTTCCATTGCAAATGCAAGTATTTCTTTTTTGGTTTTTTCCGGTCCGGGCATTACAAAACGATTCATTTCCAGGCTGGCAACAATGGCTTGTGTACAGAGGATGGTCTTATGGCTCCAAGGCTTAACAACCCTATCTTCCTTTAAATTATTCGGTTCATATCCTATAAAAACATGCAGCGTATCTCTTTTTCCTTCCGGCTCTTTATAATATATGGTGTGTAAAGGATTGTCTTCTCTTGCTTCTTCAACCATCTGAAAATGCTTTCCTATCTTTTTATCTTGAGGCGTCCCAACAAAGTCCACCCCTATCAAATTAATTTGACTACAATCGGTAAGCCTAGTGCTAATTGGTTTGAATCCTCCCATATAAAAATACGCCAAGGTCAAAACCATCAATAAAACACCGATTAGTATTGCAACAACTTTTATCTTTACCATTAATTACCAAATAAATATCTTGCTCCAATCGCCCCTTGCCCTTTGAGGTGCAACCTGTCTACAATTTCTGTCAAAAAGCCCACTTCAACAAATAAGGCAATTGGCAAATCATCCAGGTAATAGGATGAACCAACAAAAATTTCCGGCCCTAAATCAATATTTGAACGACTTTGTATTAATTCTGTGGCACCTTCAGTGGCATTGGGGGTGTTATAAAAGTAATCGATACTTACAGATCGAAACTGAAGTCCTAAACCAGCATAGACGGTCAATTCCCCATTCGAAATATTAAAATCCTCAGAAAAAGATTCTTCATAAATACCTCTTGCTTGAAGGGAAGCGGCTCCCGACACTTGATGGGTAAAATATCGTGCGGAACTTACCGGTCTGTTATTCTCAAATGTACGTCTGTAATATTGCCCGCTATTTTGGCTTCCTCTTCCTACAACACCTTCAAACGAAAAATTGTCGTTTAACGGTATTTTATAGGTAATTCCATAGGGATCACCTAACCTTAAACCCAGCTGATGCTGCTGACCAAAGGATGCGATAGAAACAAGCATCAATAGTAAAGGCAATACATATTTCATGTGTTCTGACTAAATTTGAGCTACTTTAATAGTTCCATTCTTACGGATGCCCTGTCAACAAGTTACAGTTTAGCTGATAATTTACCAATGATTTAAAAACAAATCATTTATTCCTTTTCAGGGTATTTTTGAATGGTGCATCAATCTGACTTCTCATCTAAAAACAGAATAAATCATTTCTGTTAAAACCTATACTTATCAATCCACTACAACAGATTTCAACTGCATTTGATACAATTGTGAATAAAATCCTTCTTTCTTTAGCAATACATCATGTGTCCCTTGTTCTACGATCTCTCCTTTGTTGAGAACTAATATTTTATCAGCCTTTTGGATGGTGGATAACCGGTGTGCAATGATAATAGAAGTTCTACCATGCATCATTTTCTCTATGGCAGCCTGAATCAATTCTTCCGTTTCTGTATCCACAGAAGAAGTTGCTTCATCCAGTATTATTATTTCTGGATCATATACCATAGCCCTTACAAAGGATATCAGTTGACGTTGGCCTACAGACAAAGTTCCTCCTCTTTCCTTTACATCGTATTCCAAGCCTCCGGGTAAACGCTCTATGAACCTTCTAGCTCCAACCAAATCTGCTGCGTACAAAACTTGTTCTTTCGTAATATCCGGGTTTCCAAGGGTAATGTTTTGAAAAATAGTATCTGAAAATAAAAAAACATCTTGCAACACAACCCCCACATGCTTGCGTAATGTAGCCAAATCAAACTCCTTTATTGGGCTTCCATCCAGGAGGATCGAACCTTTATTGATATCGTAAAACCTGCTGATAAGATTGATAACAGAAGACTTGCCTGCCCCCGTGGCACCTACCAGGGCTATGGTTTCTCCATGATTGGCTTTAAAACTTATGTCTTTCAACACCCAATCTTCCTCATTGTAAGCAAACCAAACATTTTCAAAAGCAATGTTCCCTTTTACCTTTTCTGGAGAATCATTGCCTTCATCCGGGATTTGCTCGTCATTTTCTAATATACCGAAAATCCTGGAAGAACTAACCACTCCCATTTGAAGCGTATTAAATCGGTCGGCAATCATTCTTATGGGTCTAAAAAACAACTGCAAATACATAATAAAAGAGATGAGGACCCCAACTTTTATTTCAAGGTCAAATACACCAGTGGCTCCATACCAAACTACCAAACCAATCCCGATGGCCTGAATGATTTCAGAAACGGGGTAATAAATAGAATAGTACATGACAGACTTAAGATGGGCCTTTCGATGCTCTTTATTGATCGTCTGAAATTTCTCATACTCTCTTTCTTGCCTATTAAAAACCTGGATAATATTCATTCCGGTTATATGTTCCTGAAGGAAAGAGTTCAAGTTAGATACCGCATTTCTAACATCGTTAAATGATTTTTTTACTTTTTCTTTAAATATATAAGTAGAAATAATTAGTAGCGGTAGGGTACAAAGACTAACTAATGTAAGCTGCCAGTCCACATAAAACATCACCCCCAAAATGGCTACCAGCTGCAAAAGGTCACCAATGATTTCAGCCAATCCCTGACTGAAAACATCAGAGAGTGATTCTACATCCGATATATTCCTGGTAACCAACCGACCAATTGGCGTGTTGTCAAAATATTTCAATCGCATTTTCAACAAATGTCGATACAATTTTACCCGAATATCTCGGATAATAACTTGACCAATCCAACCGGAAAGATAAGTATGTCCAAATTGGACTAAAGCATGAACCAGTAATAAACCAACCAACAAATAAGTCATCTTCAGTAAGCCGGCCCCATCACCTATGGTAACATAATCATCGATGGCTTTTTGAATTAACAATGGGCGAGTTGGTGCCAATAAAGCCAGTAATAAAGTAAGTCCCACCAAAAGATAAAATCGATCTTTATATGGAGTTACGAATGTATATAGCTTTTTTAATACTTTGGTGTCAATGATGTCACCACTTTTTATATTTTCTTTTTCAAGTCCCAATATGGTAGATTTTACTTTAAAATTAGATCCGGATAATTCACCTTGCTTAGAAACAAGCCATGAGCTGGAGCAGCACTTCCAGCCAAGTTTCGGTCTTTGCTTGATATTATCTCTGACAAACTACTGCTTTCTAATTGCCCCCTGCCTATTTTTATCAACGTTCCAACAATTGCCCTAACCATTCCTCTCAAGAATCGGTTGGCCTGTATATGAAAGACCAAACCGTTACTTGTTTGTTCCCAGGAAGCATGATTAATTTCACACACAAATGTTTTTACATCTGTTTTCTTTCGACTAAAGCATTCAAAATCCTGTCTTCCAAGTAGTAACGGTACTGCCGAAGCCATAGCCTCCAAATCAAGGTCATAATAACAATGCCAGGCTTTTCCAATCATAAAAGGGTCTTTCCTAAATGTAATATGGTATTCATACCTCCTGAAATCGGCATCAAATCTGGCATGAGCTTTTTCATGTACAGGAATAACATCAAAAACAGCGATATCATCAGGTAATAGTCCGTTAATTCTTTTTAGGAAATATTCTTTAGTGAAATCTAAATTAACATCAAAATGAGCAAATTGTTGCAAGGCATGGACTCCTGCATCCGTACGGCCACTTCCCATAATACTCATGGGCCGGCGAAAAAGGATTGACAAAGCATTTTCTAATTCTTCTTGTACAGAAACGGCATTCTTTTGCTTTTGCCAGCCATGGTAGTTGCTTCCGTCATAGGACAATTCTATAAAATAGCGGGGAGATTCATTCATTTCATCTGCAAAGATAAAAATATACCCTAATTTCAAGTTGGATTTTGAATATTCCTTGCGAAAATTCAAATAACCCATTTTCTTTGTCAAAAGATTAAAAGATGATTCAAAGAATTCAAAGTGTATTCCTACTTTTAGTAGCTATTTCAATGGTTACTTCCACCTTATTTCCCATTTGGTTACAAGTAAATCCAGACCAAACCCAATCCATGGAGATGACGGCATGGTTCACCACTATTACCGACACCGTTGAGGAAAGCATTATTTCTCAATCCAATAATATTTACATCGGGATATTGGCTCTAATCTCTGCAGGGCTGGCCATATATAGCCTACTACAATATAAAAATCGAAAAAAACAATTGCTGATCAACATGATCAATGCCCTATTGATGGGCTCCACTTTAGGTTTAGCCGTCTACACCAGTTTCCAGGCCAACGAAAACTTCAACCCTACTGTAGGAGGTGCATTTTTGATAGGATTTTACTGCATTGTGTTCGGCCTAATCATGAATCTCATCGCCAATAGATTCATCCGAAAGGATGAAATGCTAATTCGCTCAGTAGATAGAATTCGTTAAATTACCTGTCCGGTTGGATTAAATGAATTGGCAGGTAACAAAGTTCCGTTCAAGATGAAAATAGAAACCATTGCTATTCATGGAGGAAATGTTGTCACCGACACATTAAAACCAATCATTCAGCCGATCACGCTCTCTACAACTTTTGCGCATCAAGAGGATTCAATGTTGTATACAAGATTGGAAAACCCTAACAGGAAATCTCTTGAGGCTGTAATGGCATCGCTGGAAGGAGGTGCTGATGCGGCAGCATTCGCTTCTGGAAATGCCGCTGGAAATGCTGTTTTTCAAGCCTTACCGGCCGGCACGCATATCATCGCTCCGGATGACATGTACCATGGGATGAAAATGCTACTTCAAACCGTACATGCAGGTAAACTTGATGTGCAATTCATTGACCTAACCGACAAGGAGAATCTCCGAAAGGCCATCAAACAAAATACTGGCTTGTTGTGGATTGAAACACCATCCAATCCACTTTTAAAAATTTCTGACATCAAGGCATTGGCCTCCATTGCCAAAGAAAACGATCTAAAAGTGGTCTGTGACAGCACCTTTGCTACTCCTGTATATCAAAAAGCTTTGAAGTTGGGGGCTGATGTTGTGATGCATAGCAGTACCAAATACATCAGTGGACACAGTGATATCCTAGGGGGAATTCTCGTGACTAAGGCAAAGGATGACTTGTGGCAAAACATAAAAAATGTGCAGGGTCTTGCAGGGGCAGTGCCTTCTCCGATGGACTGCTACTTTCTCACTAGAAGTATTAAAACCCTTCCCTACCGCATGAAGGCGCATGCATTCAATGCCAATAACATTGCCGCATTCTTAGACAATCATCCTTACGTAGAAAAAGTTTATTATCCCGGGCTTTCCAGCCATCAAGGTTTTGAAACTGCCCAATTTCAGATGGAAGGGTATGGCGCCATGTTATCTTTTCTAATTAAGGGAAACGCAAATGAGGCAGATCATTTAATAGGGAAACTCAAATTTTTTAGTAATGCCACTAGCCTTGGCGGAGTAGAAAGCCTAATAGAACGAAGATCAAAAGTTCAGGTGGGTGACCCAGGAATTCCTGATCAGCTTATCCGAATGTCTGTAGGAATTGAAAATTGTGAAGACCTGATAGAGGACTTGGATCAAGCCTTTAAAGAAACATTTAAGCCATAAACTATTCACTCATCTTCGCCATGGATTGATCAAATAGCCTTTCGTTGATCAATGGGTTTGATCGAGGCATGGTTGTTTGTTTTTCTTTTTCCTGGCTCAGGAAAGTCTTGTATTTAGCAACCATTACTTCCATATCCGCTCCGGATTCTATCTCTATTTTTTCAGAAAAAATCTTTCCTCTCATTTTAGCTTCAGCGGTAAACCTGGCCAAGCCTTCGACAAAGACGTCTCCTAAAACCTTGCCCATTACACAAATTTCAGAGGCTTTAATATCTCCTTCCACATTACCTGAGATACCAATAATTACTTTTTTGGGTGTGGAGACATCTCCCAATACATCCCCTTCAATCCTAATATCACTAACTGCTTCAATATCTCCCTTGATTGATAATCCAGGGGCAAATACTGAAGTTGAATTGGCCATCTCCATCTCTGCTTGAATTTTAGTTTCTTTAGTCCACATAAAATCAACTCAATTATTTCTAGATACTACTCAAAACCATCTACAATTATAAACATCACCCAGATGGTCAGGCAAATATAAGCAAAACATATTTGACTTTAACGGGTAAAACCAACTTGGTATATCCATAAAGATCATCCCGCCCATCCATCTCTATCGAGACTCCTGTACTGAATGGCTTCTGCGAGGTGTTCAGCTTTTATATCTCCTGACCCTGAAAGGTCTGCAATAGTTCTGGAGACTTTTAAAATTCGATCGTAAGCACGGGCAGAAAGTCCCAGCCGATCCATGGCCGTTTTCAATAAAGTTTTGCCGGCCTGATTAATTTTCACTACCTCTTTCACCATGTGAGATGGCATCATTGCATTGCAATGGACTTCTGGATTCTTCTCAAACCTTGCTTGTTGATAAGCCCTTGCTCCCGACACCCGCTCTCTGATAGATTTACTCGATTCAGATTTTCTATCGGAAGTCATTTCCTCAAAGTTTATCGGAGTCACTTCCACATGAAGGTCTATCCTGTCTAACAAAGGGCCACTCACTTTATTGAGGTATTTTTGAACGATACCCGGACCGCAAACACACTCTTTGTCCGGATGGTTATAAAATCCACATGGACATGGGTTCATGCTTGCAATTAACATAAAATTCGCAGGGAAGTCTACCGTAACTCTTGCCCTTGAAATGGTTACCCTTCGTTCCTCAAGTGGTTGACGCATCACTTCCAAAACAGTCCTTTTGAATTCAGGCAATTCATCCAAAAACAATACGCCATTATGGGACAGGGATATTTCACCTGGTTGTGGGTTGCCTCCCCCACCAACCAAAGCCACATCACTTATAGTATGGTGTGGAGAGCGAAAGGGTCTTTGGGCGATCAATGAAGAACTGGCGCCCAACTTACCTGCCACCGAATGAATTTTGGTTGTTTCCAATGCTTCCTGTAGGCTCATTGGAGGCAATATGGAAGGCAACCTCTTGGCAAGCATGGTTTTGCCGGCACCGGGAGGGCCTATCATGATTACATTGTGTCCGCCTGCTGCGGCTATTTCCATCGCCCGCTTGATATTTTCCTGCCCTTGAACATCAGCAAAATCAAAATCATTTTCTTCTATAGAGTCATAAAAGAGGTTTCTGGTATCGGTGACTAGAGGAGTTATTGTTTCTTTCCCTTCCAAAAAATGAATGGCCTCTTGAAGGGTTTCTACCGGAATTACATCAAGATTATTTACAATAGAGGCCTCCTGTGCATTTTCTTTGGGAAGGATAAAGCCTTTGTACCCTCTTTTCCTTGCTTCTATTGCTATGGGCAGCACACCTTTAATTCTTCTAAGCTTCCCATCAAGAGCCAGCTCACCCATAATCACATACTGCTCTAATTCCGGAAAAAACACTTGCTCAGATGCCTGCATTATACCTATGGCAATAGGAAGATCATAAGATGAACCTTCCTTTTTGATATCTGCAGGCGCCAAATTGATGACAACTTTTTGCCTAGGCATCCTGTAGCCATAGTATTTGAGAGCTGACTCAACACGCTGTTGGCTCTCTTTCACGGCACTATCCGGGAGACCTACCATAAAAAAACTGGTCCCCTGACCTACATTTACTTCAATGGTGATCAACTTGGCATCTACTCCTGAGACTGCACTACCAAAAGTTTTTGCTACCATCCTTGTTATTTATACTGTGTGACTATCCATACCCGGCTATTAAGCAATTTCTATTTGAAATTCTCTCTTGGTTTAATAGCGGAAGATTCTGTTTCATCCTTAGTTAATTCCGTATTCTTTTCTACTGGACTAACTTTCCCTCCCCTTTCAAGGTCAAAAACCAATGCTTTCAGATCCTTTTTCTCCAACTCTATCTTTTTGATACGGCTGTTTAGGCTACTTACATATCCCCAACTTGTTCCCCAAGTGATCAGATAAATCACCAATCCAGCCAACAACCAAGAAACAACCTCTCCTGTCATTGGCGTTCCTCCCCACATTTTCTCATAGGTGAGAAAATAAACCAATCCTATACCGAAAAACAAAGCTGTTAATAACTGAAATATACTGTTGACTTTTTTCATAATGCTTTTTATATGGGTTTATTTACACAATATACTAAACAGACTGCATTTGGGAAAGTTTATTATATAATCCTCCTTTTTGGATCAATTCATCGTGCGTCCCTCTTTCCACTATACGTCCACTTTCAATCACCAGAATCTCATTTGCATGTTGGATGGTACTCAGGCGATGTGCAATCACCAAAGAAGTGCGGTTTTTCATTAAATTGGACAAGGCTTCCTGGACCAGTTTTTCGGATGCAGAATCAAGTGCTGATGTGGCCTCATCTAAAATCAAAATTTCCGGATTTTTTAAAACAGCCCTCGCAATACTAATGCGTTGCCTTTGCCCACCTGATAATTTACCTCCTCGCTCTCCGATATTGGTTTCATAGCCTTTCTCAAGCTCCACAATAAAATCATGCGCATTGGCAATTTTTGCAGCTTCCTGAACTTTCTCTAAAGAAACCCCTTCCATGCCGAAGGCTATATTATTAAAAACCGTATCATTGAAAAGGATAGACTCTTGGGTAACAATTCCCATCAAACTCCTGAGATCTGTTATGCTGCAATTTTTAAGAGCTATGCCATCAATGGTTATCTCCCCTTGACTTGGATCATAAAACCTAGGCAATAAATCTGCCAATGTTGACTTTCCTCCGCCTGATGGCCCTACCAATGCAATAGTACGACCTTTTTTCAACTCGAAATTAACATCATTCAATACCGCATTTTCCTGATAGGCAAAGCCTACATTTTTAAAAACTACAGACTGTGTAAATCCTTTCAAAGCTTGTGGGGAAGCCACATCTACAATCATTGGTTGGGTATCCACCACTGCAAAAATCCTTCGAGCAGAGGCCAGTCCCCTTTGTATGCTACTGAGCGCTCTGGAAATCTCTTTGGCAGGATTTAGTACCTGTGTAAACAATATGATATAAGCAATAAACTCACTGGCACTTAATGATGAGGTATTATTCAATACCAAATTGCCTCCGTATAATAAAATCCCAGCGACAACCGAAACGCCTAAAAATTGGCTAACGGGTGATGCCAGCTCATTCTTCCTTGCCATAGAGACATTAACATCAGCATAATAATCTGTTTCACCCTCAAATTTATTTTGAACAAAACTCCTGGCTCCAAAGGCCTTGACAACCCGCATGCCACCAATCGTTTCATCCAATATATTCACAATTCTCCCCAAAGATTCTTGACTTTGCTCCGCTTTCTTTTTTAATTTTTTGGTAATATACCCAATGATGGCTCCTGATACCGGAATAAGCAATATCGTGAACAATGTCAACTGGTATGACATAAAAAACAAAACTGCAAAATAAAGGATAACCGTAACAGGCTCTTTAAATATCACCCTCAAAGACTGGACAATACTATTCTCAACCTCCTGAATATCATTGGTCATTTTACTGATCAAATCCCCCTTTCTTTCATCAGAAAAATAACCCAAATGCATATTACTCACTGCTGTAAAAATATGAACACGCATTCCTTGGATAATGTCAGCACGCACTTTTGCCAAAACCACTCCTGATAAGTAAGCAAATAAATTGCTCAAAAACACCGATATTACAATGATGATGCAGACATACACCAAAGTCCCAAACCGCCCATAAATATTGGCAACTTGCAGAAAATAGTAGTTAAATAAATGCATGAAATAGTTTACACTTAAAGCGAAGTCAGGCTTATTGGCATATACCTGTAACTCCTCTTTCCCCACTTGTTCAAATATCACATCAAAAAGTGGCTTTAGAAGGGTGAAGTTCAGCAATCCAAAAACGATGGCCAATAACGCGTAAGCAATATACACGGGCAAATACCTCCGGTAGGGGCGCGCATAGGCCAAGATTCTTAAGTAAGTCTTCATATGGTATTTTTAATACAAATTGTAATCAAGGGTGAATAGGATTGAGGGAATTTCAATACCCGGTTATTCTTAGGCAATGTTTATTCCTAAGAAAATAAGCAAATCTATTTTGGTACATCAAATTCATTTCGAAACTAAATTGCCACAATAATTGCGCAATTTACCAATTTTTGGATGGAAGGGTTGCTAATTAATCCTTACCAATTAAAATTGTTGGTCAAATCTGGAAATATTTAATCGCAACGCCAATTGGCCATAGGAGGTTTTGGAACTTATCTCTCCATCGGCATTTACTTGCCGCATTGTTTGAGATAAATCAATGAATAAGTTATGCCGTAACAAGTATTGCAAATGTAAAGTTGCCATGCCGACCTTGTTTTTTTGCCCTTGCCCAATATAATTACCATATAAACCTGTACTATTTTGGGTTCTGTTTTTTAAGATGTCTCCTCCATAGTTATCTTCTTTCGTAGGGTCTGCGCCATACATTTGGTACATCATTGTTCCTCGAAGCGTCAACTTTGGCAAAGGCTGATAAGTCATCACTGCCAAAAGCTCTCTAAAGTTAGCTCCTCTTGGGTGGGTAAGTGGAATGCTGTAATTGGTATAAGACTGATAGTCAAACTTCTCTTGAAAAGTAAAGGGTCTCGCCTGGTTGTACTCCAACTGAAAATCAAGGTTATCTATACCGGCTACATCAATGTATTTATATCCTAACTGGACACCATGTTTGTTTCTACTGGAACCACTTTCGGTAATATGAAAAAACTCATCAAAGACAAATTCATCAAGGACAAACTGCCCATAAAATTGCATTCCACTACCAACATTCCATTTCATATCTGTTCCGAGCATTACTTTATCCGGAGTGCCTAATTGGTGCTCTACCCACCGATAAAAAATCAAGGGATTGAAATAATTCCAGTTTGCTTTATCCGCCATTACTGATTCAAACACTCCCAGGTTAAACCTTTTTCCTAAATTAACCCCTAACCTGTGGAAAGAAAACCACTTTTGTGGGTACCGCCCATCTGTAGGCACTCCCCTGGATGTGATGATATCGGCCGTCATTTGCCCCCATAAATTAGTGAAATTGACCTTCCCTATCTTTGTGTTGACTTTCACAAACACAAAGGGATTCGAAAAATCTGACAATATAAAAGACCTAAGGCCTTCTCCAATAAAATGGCTGTCATGCCCCATTTGAATGTTTACATGTCTTGTGGCAGAAAAAGTAATATGGCCCCGTGCGGAGAAGAAACTATAGCCCCTGTCACCATACCTTTTCCAAAAGCCTTGCCCCGGAATGGCCCCATGACTTCCCACATAATCGTTTACCCAAGAGGGGAACAGCAAGTCGGTAGTAGCCAGCATGGTGTAAAAACCGATTTTATTGTCAATACTCCCATGTATTGCCAATCCTCGGGTATTTCGAAAAGGCATCTGATCACTGTCGATTTCAGCTCCCCCTTGTAAATACAGGACAGGATTTAAGTGTACATCAAAATCTTTATTCTTGTAACCATAAAAATCTGAAGGCCTATTATAAATGTGTTTACCTAAGGAAAGTTTAGAAAGAGCCATAGTATCAGAGGCATACTCCCAATTATCTTGCAATAAATAATTAAGGTTAAACTCATCCTTACTGCTTAGGGGGCCGGCCGTTTGTTTGTATTTCTCGAGAAACTGGACCACCTCATCTCTTCTGTAAGGCTTGCTCCCTGTATGGAAAAATTCATTAAAAGCTCCATTTTTTATTTCGTACCTTTCCAAAAGAGAATAGTAATCCCTATTGAACGGCAAATATGGACTTTGTGACAAAACATCTGAGACAAAGGAACCTGTAAACATAAAAAAAAGAAAAAAGTACTTCATAAAAACTTAAGTTTACACTGAATAACCAGTATTGTGGATAAAAAATCACATTTTAGATTTTACTGAAAACTAGCCTATTGACTGAATTGGCCATTTATGATATAAAATTAGCGAAGTATTTTATATTTGAAAGGGAATGTTTTGGAGAAAATTATAAAAAGGGGTAAATTTGTGCCTCAATTTGAAGAAGAAAAAAAATAATAGTTTATACAATGAAAAAAGAAATCCATCCAAATTACAGAGAAGTAGTTTTCTTAGACACTTCTAGTGATTATAAGTTCATCACCAAGTCTACCATTGAAACAAATGACACCATTACTTGGGAAAATGGCGAGGATTACCCATTGGTAAAGGTAGAGGTTAGCTCTGCGTCTCACCCTTTCTATACCGGTAAGAAAATGCTTTTGGATACTGCTGGTAGAGTTGAGAAATTTAATAGGAGATATAAGAAAAAGTAAGTTTTTCATATTATTCTTTGAGATAAAGTCTATCAGAAGCATAATTCTGGTAGACTTTTTTATTTTTGTAATATGGACCATATCGTTTTATTTGATGACCCCAAGAGTAGAGGGAACTTGTTGCCATTTACGTTTACCCGCCCTATTGCCGAAATAAGGATAGGCATTTTTAAAATCAGTGAAAAGTGGCAAAACGCACTTCACGCCAAAGACCTGGGTTTTTTGACACAAAATTACTTACAAGGAAAATACCCCCCATTAAGCCATAAGGCCCTCTATATTAATGGCGCTTTATGTCCAGATGAGGACCTTATAAGCACCATTGACTCGCTCAATGAAAACGAAGCTCTTTGGCACCAAGACACTTTATTGGCTGCATTTTTTGACAAACCTGAGGACTTTCACAACGACCATTTACCTACTAAAAAGAGAATTGAATTTGAGGGTGATATTAGGTTACTTAGCAGAAACTGGCAGATTTTTCTATGGAATGGAGATGAAATAAAAAAGGATTTCACCCTTATAAGCAAACGTAGGGTTTCTTGGGGTACAGACGACCCCCACACACATATGTACAATGAACCCAATATCTTTATCGAAAAGGGGGCTAAAGTGCGTGCGGCAATTTTAAATGCTACGAATGGGCCCATTTATATTGGTAAAAACACAGAAGTATCTGAGGGATCCGTGATTAGAGGTCCATTTGCCTTATGTGATGGTGCCATTCTAAGTATGGGATCCAAAATCCGTGAAAACACCACCGTTGGCCCTAATTGCAAAGTCGGTGGAGAAGTTTCCAATACCGTTTTTTTTGGTCATAGCAACAAATCACACGATGGCTATATTGGCAATAGCGTAGTAGGTGAATGGTGCAACTTCGGTGCTAATACTGTGGTCTCCAATATGAAGAATAATCTAATGCCTGTCAAGGTTTGGGATTATACCAAAGGTGGGTATGGAGATACTGGCTTACAATTTTGTGGATCAATGGTAGCTGACCACACCAAACTTGGCATAGGAACCACACTCAACACAGGCACTGTAATAGGCGTTGGATCAAACGTATTTGGGGAGGGCTTTCCCAGAAAATTTGTTAGCTCCTTTGCATGGGGTGGTGGTTCTGCAGGTTTTAGTACTTTTAAGCTTATGAAATTTGAAGCAACTGCTCAAAAGGTTATGGAATTAAAGGGCAAAGAGTTTGATGAAAATGAAAGAGCTATATTGCAAAAAGTATTTGAAATAACCAGGCCTTACCGTATTTGGGACAAAGAATTATAAATAAAAAAACATGCTTTTTTCATCAATTCCGGGGCTTGAAGAAACAAAAGTCAAGCTTATCAATGCCATTAAAAATGATCACCTGGCTCATGCATTATTATTCCATGGAAAAGAAGGGAGCCCTAGTATGCCATTGGTCTTGGCCATGGCTACTTATATAAATTGTGCCAATCCGGGCCCTGATGATGCTTGTGGGAAATGCCCTTCTTGTATTAAAATGGGGAAACTGGTGCATCCTGACTTAAATTTTGCAATGCCTCTTCCTGCAGCGAAGAAAAAAGATGAGGAAGAAACCACAGACCTTCTTTCTTCCTGGAGAGATTTTGTATTGAAAAACCCTTATGGCAACCTGCAGGATTGGAATTATCATTTGGCAATCAACAAACCATTAAGCATCACAAAAGGAGCTGCCAAGCAGATCGTTAAAACGCTCTCTTTGAAATCTTTTGAAGGGGGGTATAAAATGATGCTTATTTGGGCACCGGAAACCATGCATGTAGCTGCAGCCAATGCACTCCTAAAGGTTTTAGAAGAGCCTCCGGAAAAAACACTCTTCCTTATGATTACTCAGCAGCCGGAAAGCCTATTGACAACCATTCTTTCGCGAACGCAAAAGGTTCATGTGAGGAATTTTACAGACAATGAAATACAAGGCTACCTTGTTGAGAATGGCCTGGCAACAGCAGTTGCTGCCCAACAAATTGCCCCTCTTGCAGATGGAAACTTAAGAGAAGCCATGCTGCTATCCCAAAACACCGAAGACAAAAACACCATGATTTTCAGAGACTGGCTAAGGGACTGCTATTCGGTTAAGATTCAAGAACTAGTTAATTTTTCAGAACAAATCACTAGGTTCTCAAAAGAAGGCCAAAGATCTTTATTGTTAACCGGAATTAATGTAATCAGAGAGTCTTTATTAAATAAAGCCCAGTTAGCTGAGTTAATGCGAACAACTGATGAGGACAGAGAATTCATTATCAAATTCAGCAATTCTGTTTTAAATGAGGAAAAGCTAACCAAAATCTACACAGCTTTAAATGAAGCCCATTACCACATAGAAAGAAATGTGAACCCTAAAATATTATTTTTGGATTTAGGGTTTAACTTGGCGCGTATAATCAAAGCTGCCTGATGCAATAATTGCGCATCCAGCATGACTATTGTTCAAGTAAAGCTTAACTTTGAGTCATGGAAAAAACAATTATCGGAAGGAAAGAAAAAATCGACCTCCCTGAATGGAATATAACAGCAATCAATGCAAAAATTGATACCGGAGCCTACAATTGTTCTATTCATGTCACCTCTGTGAAAGAGGTACTTAAAGACAATAGGAAAGAACTGGAGGTAATTCTTTTGGATCCTGAAGACGATAGGTATACCGGAAAAACAATTAACATTGACAACTACAAAATAAAAAAGGTGAAAAACTCCTTTGGCCAAATTGAAAAGCGTTTTTTAATCAAAACCATGATGACACTTGGAGATCAACAGTTCAAGGCAGGTTTTACGCTTTCTGACAGAGGCAAAATGAAAAACAATGTATTATTAGGCCGCAAAATATTGGCAGGCAGATTTTTGGTAGATGTTGAAAAGGTAAACCTTACAAAAGCAGAATGAAAATAGCGGTATTATCTCGAAATCCACAATTGTACTCCACCAGAAGGCTCGTTCAAGCCATTCAGGAGGCCAACCATGAAGCTTTGGTCATCGATCATTCTGCTTGTGACTTAGTCATTGAACAAAAAGGTCCACACATTATCTATAAAGGAGAAAAGCTCAATGGAATTGATGCGATTATCCCAAGAATAGGAGCCTCAGTCACTTTTTATGGGACTGCCGTAGTCAGACAGTTTGAACTGATGGGTGTTTTTTCTGTGGTAGCCTCTCAGGCAATTGTTCGCAGCAGAGATAAATTGAGGTCCTTGCAGATTCTTTCACGAGAAGGTTTGGGCATGCCGAAAACGGCATTCACTAATTTTTCAAAAGGTGGAGAAAAGCAAATTGTGGAAATGGTTGGCGGTGCCCCATTAATCATCAAGTTACTGGAAGGCACCCAAGGTTTAGGTGTGGTTTTAGCAGAGACAAGAAAAGCCGGACAATCCGTAATTGAGGCCTTTCATGGGCTAAAAGCGCGAATAATCGTTCAAGAATTTATAAAAGAAGCCAAAGGGGCAGATATCCGGGCATTTGTTGTGAACAACAAAGTAGTTGGCGCAATGAAAAGGCAAGGGGCAGAGGGAGAGTTTCGCTCCAACCTGCATAGAGGAGGAAAAGCTGAGGTGATCAAACTATCGAGGGCTGAAAAGTCCGCTGCATTAAATGCGGCCAAGGCTTTGGGACTTTCGGTTGCCGGAGTGGATCTATTACAATCAGACAGGGGTCCTCTGATTTTAGAGGTTAATAGCTCACCCGGGCTGGAAGGTATAGAAAAGGCCACCGGATTGGACATTGCAGGAAATATTGTCTCATTTATAGAAAGTGGCGTTCAAAAAAAACAAGTAAGAAGGAAATCGGATTCGTAATGAAATCAATTAAAATAGGAACAAGAGGAAGTAAATTGGCTTTATACCAAGCTTATTATGTAGCGGATTTATTGAACAAGAATGGTTTGAGCACTACCATCGTAACAATAGAAACCAAAGGAGACAAGGTATTGGATGTTTCCATTTCAAAAATTGGTAGCAAAGGTGTCTTTACAGAAGAGTTGGAAGCCAAATTAGCGGCCGGAGAAATTGACATCGCCGTGCACAGCGCAAAAGATCTTCCTTCACGTTTACCTGAAGGGTTCGAAACAATTGCCTTTACTGAAAGAGAAAAGGTAAATGACGTCATCATCAGCCACAAGGATGATTTCCCTGACCTAAATGACAGGAGTAAGCCTTTAGTATTGGGAACCTCAGCAACCAGGAGGGTGGCAACATTAAAATATTTTTACCCACATATTAAAACCGTCGATGTAAGAGGCAACCTACAAACAAGGGTAAGCAAAATGGAAGGAGGGCTTTGTGATGGTTTGCTTTTGGCCTATGCAGGTGTTCACCGAATGGGTTACGACAAACTGATCAAAAAAGAATTACCCCTAACAGAATTTATCCCTGCAGTAGGTCAAGGTAGTATAGGAGTGGAAATCCATAAAGGCATGGACCATGAGCTAAAAACGCTTATAAAATCTGCTATTAACCATCCCGAATCCGCGGCATGTTTAGAAGCGGAAAGAAGTTTTTTAAGCGTTTTAGAAGGGGGTTGTAGTATTCCGGCCTTTGCCCTTGCCCGTTGGGAAGAGGATCAATTAATACTTGAAGGAGGACTCATGCAAATTGATGGTAAAGAAAGACTCTTTGCCTCCCATAGTGGAACCGGAGAGGAAGCTGGTTTATTAGGCAAAAAGCTTGCTGAAGCTATTAAATCTCAAGGAGGAGACCTACTATTAAAAGAAATTAAGAAAAGACTAAATGGCTAGGATTTCATTATTAAGAAGAATTGCAGGAATTTTAATTGTCCTATCGTTAACCTCCTGTGCGAGTGAGAAAGACTATCTCATTACGATCGATACAGCATATGGAAAAATGTACGCCATACTCTACGATGAAACACCTGCTCATAAGGAGAACTTTATATCACTGGCAGAAGCAGGGAGGTACGATTCCACCACTTTTTACAGAATCATTGAAGACTTTATGATTCAAGGTGGGGATGTTTTTAACAAAGAAAACATGGAACAGAAAGTTTGGTACACCCTACCTTCCGAATTTAATGAAAATTTGATCCATGAAAAGGGCAGTATAGCTGCCGCTCGGCAAGGCGATCAAATTAACCCCGAAATGAGATCCAGTGGCTGTCAGTTCTATATTGTAGAAGGAAAGGTTTATGAGGAACCTGAATTGACTACAGATTTGAGGAAACTTCAGAAAGCTTTTACTCAATATCTTCAACTAGAAACCAATTTAGAACTTAGAGAAAAATACGCCGATCTATACCAAAAAGGAGAATACGACAGTATTAATTCATTAATGCTTTCCCATAAAGTAGTGTTGGAAAAATTTTTTAACTTAAATTTGGGATTGGACAAAAGAAAAAATCAAGTCGAAGCCTATACTACAGTGGGAGGTACACCGCATTTGGATGACACCTATACTGTATTTGGTAAGGTAATTAAAGGTATTGATGTTCTGGATGAAATTGCTTCTTTGGAAACAGGGAGTAATGACTTACCAATTACACCAGTTTACATGAAAGTAAATGTTGAATTTATCTCAAAAAAGAAAATAGCAAAAGAATATGGATATCAATATCCTCAAAAGTAAAAAACCAAAAATACTGATTACAGGAGCGAATGGCTTGTTAGGGCAGAAAATCATAAAAGAAATACTTATTGAAGGAAAATATGAAGCCATAGCCACCGGTAGAGGTGATTGCCGCCTCCCCACTGAATGGGGTGGTTATGTATATGAAGAGATGGATATAACCAAACCACTGGAGGTTATGGCTATATTTAAAGCCTATAGTCCCCAATACGTTATCCACGCCGCTTCAATGACAGACGTAGACAGATGTGAAGTAAACAAACATACCTGTTTTGAACAAAACGTTACGGCAACCTTAAATATTATGAAAGGATGTGAAATGACCAAATCTCACCTCATATTCATATCTACTGATTTTATTTTTGATGGAAAAAATGGGCCATATGATGAGCAGGCTAAGCCAAATCCACTAAACTATTACGGCAAGACTAAAATCGAAACTGAAATTGAAGTTCAAAAATACACCCACAACTGGACAATTGTAAGAACCAATTTGGTTTATGGAATTGCCCACGACATGTCTCGCTCTAATATTGTTTTGTGGGTAAAAAAAGGTTTGGAACAGAACAAAGAACTTAGCCTAGTTGATGACCAATTTAGGACGCCCACCTTGGCAGAAGATTTAGCAAAGGGCTGCTTGCTTATCGTAGAAAAAAATGCGACTGGAATTTTTAATATTTCCGGTGATGAGTTACTTACTCCCTACGATATGGCCATGCTTACTGTCAATTTTTTTGAATTAGACCCAAAAGGAATTAAGAAAACCGACTCCAGCGTATTTTCTCAGGTAGCCAGTAGGCCTTTGAGGACAGGCTTAGATATTTCTAAGGCTAAAAATATTCTGGATTTCAAGCCTAAAACTTTTGAAGAAGGGATTGAAATTATGGCAAAACAAATTAAATTAGCTAATTATAAAATATAATTATTTTTTTATTTTGAAATCTAATCAACTCACCCAACAATATGCAAAAATCTAGTAAAACACCCTCTCGAGGACAATGGGGCTCTTCATTTGGTTTTATCATGGCTGCAGGTGGATCGGCAGTTGGACTAGGTAACATATGGAGATTCCCTTACATCACGGGTCAAAATGGAGGGGGCGCATTTGTCTTTGTCTATTTAATATGTGTTCTTTTAGTAGGATTACCTTTGCTTCTTAATGAGGTAGCCCTAGGAAGAAAATCCGGAAAAAACCCTGTGGGAGCAATCAAAGAAACCGGAGGAAGTAAATTTTGGCAATCCTCAGGTGTACTATGTGTGGTGGTATGCTTTGCTGTTCTCAGTTATTACTCTGTAATTGCAGGATGGACCATAGGATATATCTTTACTGAACTCATTAACATACCCATTGATTTTGAGGTGTTTATCCAAACCCCTCTCTATGTCATCCCTCTTTGCATGTTGTTTATACTCATGACCATCCTTGTGGTTTTGGGTGGCATTTCCGGAGGTATTGAAAAAGCCGCAAAGTTTTTAATGCCTCTTTTATTTATTATAATCATTCTTATCGCAGCAAGGGCTGTGACTTTACCCGGAGCAGGAAAGGGAATTGAGTATTACCTATCCCCAGATTTCAGTAAAATCAACGGCAAAGTAATATTATCGGCGCTTGGGCAGGCATTTTTTAGCTTGTCCGTAGGTTGGGGATTAATGATTACATTTGGTTCATACCTACCCAAGGACAACAATATCATCAAGTCTTCTGCTTGGATTGCAGGCATGGACAGCACTGTCGCCCTTATGGGAGGCTTAATGATATTTCCAGCTCTTTTTGCTTTATTGCCTGGGGTTAGTCCAGATGAAGGCCCAGCATTGGTCTTTAATGTACTCCCAAGAGTTTTTGACCAAATTGAACCGTTTGGAAATATTATAGGCGGAATGTTTTTCTTGCTTTTATTAGTGGCGGCTTTGACCTCAAGTATATCCATGCTAGAGGTACCTGTAGCTTATTTTATTGATGAAAGGAAATGGTCACGTAAAAAGGCAGCTTGGACATTAGGAGTTTCAGCCATGTTTTTAAGTATCCCTTCCTCTTTATCTGCGGTCAAAGGAAATTTTTTCAATGTCATGCACTTTAGTTTCTTTGGTAGAGACATTATGGGCTTTTTTGATCTTATGGACTTCTTCTTTGGAACCTTGGCCATTGTAATCATCTGCTTGATGTTAAGTCTTTACACCGGTTGGATAAAAAACATTAAAGCATTTGCTGCAGAACTTACTTTGGGTACAACTTCGTTTGAGGGACTTCCCCGATTGGCATGGATGTTTTTTATCAGGTGGGTATGTCCCATTGTGATCATATTGGTAATACTCAATATGGTAGGAGTCTTTGGGGAACCAGGAAGCGGTGGATAATTAAAAGTAGTCTTAAGTTGCGGATCCCAAGGAAACAAAGGGTGCTTTCAAAGCATTAACAATTGGTAACCTTATATAAATAGATCTCAAAAAAAAAAAGGCAACCGTTCTGGTTGCCTTTTTTATTTGTATATTAATAAGCTATCTACCAGGTTCTTGGCAGGTCTTTATTACTGTCTTCTATTCCTGAGGAAGAAGTATCTGTATAGGTCCTCACTTGAGGTTTTGCTATTGGTTTCACAGGTACCTCTTTTTTCTTTTCAGCTTTTTCATCCAACATTGAGTAGAGCTCTTCTCTGCTTACCGAATTAATTTTGCTGGACTTAGAAGCTTCTTCTACCTCCTTTGGATCAACCACCTGCACACCACTATTGATCTGGGCTCCTTTATGAATATGAATAGAGCTGGTTGTGATATTTCCAGACACTTTGGCATTGGAATAAATGGTTGTATCACCATTGATGTAAAGATCTCCCACTACCTCTCCGTTAATACTTATTTCCTCTGCAATGATATCTCCGGTTATGGAGGCTTTTTCTCCAACCACCACTTTTTTATCTGTGCGAATACTACCTACCAGTATACCATCTGCTCTGATATCACTTTTGGAAATAATATCACCTGTAAGTTCGAATCCCATGGAAAGGACTGTTACTTTACCTACATTGGCTTCTTTATTCTGTTGCTTGTTGGATCCAAATTTCATATTATCATTCTCCTTTTTCTTGTTTAAAAGTAGTTAATATCGTGGAACTATTCCCTAAATCAAGACCTACTGCTTTGTCTTTTGCACCTGCATTAATGGCCAAGCTATTGAAACAATAACCTATAGATGCCATTTGCTCAGGGGACTCAGGCACATGCACATTTAACAAACCATCAAACTCAGCCTTAAATAAATCGACGAGTTCACTATAATTGGCTCCACCCCCGGCAAGGTATATGTCTGCAGATTTTGCAAAATCACTATCAGAAAAAGCTTTTCTAAGAGAAGGGGAAATTACATCGTTGTAATATTGCTCAATTACTTGTTTCCTTAATTCCTTTAAATCTAAACGCTTTCTGTTTAGAATTATTGAACCTTCACTAAAATATTGGTCTATTTGATGTTCTGTTTTTAAATCTAAATAATTGTCTTTCTGAAGCTCTCGAGTAATAAGGTTGATGGCATACCTTAGACCAAAAGTAGAAACACTTGACCTTTGAACCAATCCACCTTCCGTACTCAAAATAGCTTCCATGGTACCATATCCCAAACTGATCATGAAAAAGTTTTTGGGGGCATCACTG
This sequence comes from Cyclobacterium sediminis, assembly GCF_054781075.1. Taxonomy (NCBI): domain Bacteria; kingdom Pseudomonadati; phylum Bacteroidota; class Cytophagia; order Cytophagales; family Cyclobacteriaceae; genus Cyclobacterium; species Cyclobacterium sediminis. The sequence continues at coordinate 967,835 of NZ_BAAGVC010000003.1, forward strand.
TAAAGTTGTCTAACAGCCATACTACACCCTACAACCTCAGGGATAACAGCTACTCTGTCCACTTCAACAGCCATTTTTTTCTTGCCGCCGCCACCAAAAGTCTGAGTGTCGTATTCTATTATATGTTCATTTTCTAACAACCTGTAGGCATTTTCTTTAAACACCTGAAATGTTGAAAAAGGAAAACCTGTAGTCACAGTAATAGGACTCCCCAACTTCTGAGAGGCCAATAACAATCCTGCTTTCAAAAAGATCCTGTAGTCATTTTCATCAGGCGAACTGTTAATATTTCTATGAGGAGATGTTCCTTCGGATAAAGCCAAATCCCCAACTAAATAACCAATATTATCGTGATATATTTTAAGTCCTGAAACTAAATCTCTCGCTACATTTCTAAGTTCAAGATTGCTACTTTCCAATACACTTGGGTACTTTATTACTTCTATCATGGAAATTATTTTTATCCTTTTTTAAAACGGTTATCCTTTATTTTCAATGCTAACAAACTCAATACTCAAAGGCCATACCAATTATCTTCTTAAAAATCACGTTAAAACTCCAAGTGCTTTATTTAGATAAAAGGATATATTTATCAAACCTTGTCTTTAAAGACAAATTAAAGGAACCTTAGCGAAATAACAAGCTAGTTCCTTAAGTTTATGTTCATTTTTTTTGTAAAAGGTTGAAAAATGAAGATTTTCTCACAAAGTATTTTTTTTTAACAGTGTAGAAGGCTAGTTTTACGTTTACCGTCTGAATTTCATTAGATTTGTTATTCAACCAAATCATAGATCATATGAGACGGATGTCAATAATCTTCTTCTTGACCCAAATTTTAACTATTGCTACGCTTTCAGCTCAGGAGTTTTCCATAGGCCCAAAAATTGGAGTCTCTCAAGGAAATATTTCAGTCAATGGAAACACATTTAGTACAAGTAATGACAAATTGGGATACCATGCAGGGCTATTTGCGCGACTTGGCGGAAATCATATCTTTATTCAACCTGAAGTGCTCTATACCAATACAGGCGGCGAATTTAAAAGCACTCAAGGAAGCAGCACAGTGAGTTATACGGCTCAATTCGACAAAATCGATGTGCCGATTATGGCCGGATTTAAAATTGCAAATTTCTTTAGGCTGCAAGCTGGCCCTACCCTTGCATTTATTCTGGATAGCGACCTGAGTTCCACTGCCACTACCACCGCAGCCCCAGACTACAACAAAGCCACCATCGCCTATCAGGCAGGCTTGGGGCTTGACCTTGCCAATCTAATCATAGATTTTAAATATGAAGGAGCCCTGGGTAAATTGGGAGAATCCTATGTAGGTTTTCCGACCGATCAGCGGCAAAACCAACTCATGCTATCCCTCGGTATACGCTTGTTCTAAAAAACTTCCGGTGTTATTGCTTTCCCAAACTATCTAAGGATTTACGGTCCTTTTTTGAGGACTTTTTGTAGTCACTTGGGGTTTGCCCGGTTATTTTCTTGAATTGAGCAGAAAAATATTGAACGCTACCATACCCGAGCTTCCAGGCAATCTGACTAATATTAAACATTTCTAGGCTAAGCCACTCCTTGGCTTTCTCAATCTTTAGGTCAATAAAATATTGTTCTATTGTTTTACCCTGAGAATTACTAAACAATTGACTTAGCCGGCTATAGTCAACATTAATCTTCTCCGAAAGTAAAACGGAAATTGGTACATTTAATTCCAAAGATTCATTCTCAAAAAGCTGAATCAAAGAAAATTTAACTGTCTCCACCCATACCAATTCCCTGCTTTTCGCTATAGAGAAGCCTAGTTCCAAAAGTTTTTTTTCGAATTGCTTGATCCGACTTGGCGGAAATTCCTGTGTAAACTCTACCGCACCCAGTCTAACCTGACTATAGGAAACTTCCATATCATTTAGCACTGCCTCCACAGCCATGATACACCTAGGACAAACCATATTTGTAATCGGAATTGTAACCATCCCACTACAACAATTCTTTGACCTAATAAATTTCAAAAGAATAAATGTCCTGAAATTTATTCAACAATTACTTATGTCCCCTATTAAAAAGGTACAAATAAAAACCAACTTAGCTCTTAATCATAAGGACTATTAATATTAATTCATGGGTAGAAAGTCTAAAATAAAAAAGAGGCTGATAAATCAGCCTCTTTGAGATAGTTAGTGGTTAGTAATATTTTGTATTAATTTGCAAAGATGTATTTACCTACTCCGTTTCCTTCCACGATTCTTACGTGGATGTTTTTTAAAGATTCCAGGTTTGTAAATTTAAATTTCTTTCCGAAAGTCAAACCGGAGATGGCTTCCTCATGGATTAGACTTCCATTGTCATAAATTTCAAGTGTCTTTTCTTTACCATTCAAGTTGCTCATGGTAAGTGCCAATGTCTGACCATCAACCTCCATCATTTTGGCATAAAAAGTTTTCTCTTCTTTTTGGTCTCCTAAAACAATGTCAAAACCGGACAATTTTCCATCTTTGCCATTAAAAACTTCGATTTGGTACTTTCCAATATCAAGTTTGTTAAGGTTGTAGTTTTTGTAAAAAACTTTTTCTGCTTCAATCACATCCCTGAAGATAATTCTGTTTGACTTATCTTTAATAGCAACGGTCACCTTTCCTTCAGGAATTTCCATGTATTTTAATTGAAACTTATTATCCCCTACTTTTTCAAGGGTGACAATTGGATTCTCAACAGGTGCAGTAGCAAACACTGATGACGTAATTGTGAAAGCGAGAATTGTTGCAATAATTAATCTCATGATCGTAAATTTTTAAAGGTATGTTAACTTTAAAAACCTCTGCTAGGAACTTCCTAACATTTCTTTTTTGAGGCTAATTACTTTGGGCAGGTAATTGAGCTAGAAATTACAATCGATAATCTACGGAAGGCTATATTTATCTAAACATCAGTTTCGGATACTACTTCAGCCCCTGGCCGGCAGTATTTGCTTTTTGCATTTAATTCAACTGAGCTAAATTGTTTTATCCTTCTTTTGATCCCTTTTGTTTTTCCTATGTTTATGACTTACGTAAGTATGACACAAATGTAATTGAGCAATTGATAGATTGCAAATATTTCAATAAAAATATACAATGATTAACTTATACATAACAAAAACTTAAAATATTATGTATTTATAAATTTTATAAAATCTAAAAACAAAGCCATACTATGAAGCATCAGGTATGATTTCAACCATATTTTACCCAAAAATCAAAATTTAATTTTTTTTAATTATTTTTTACACCGATAAAACCGTTTTTAACAGACTTTTCAAATTATGAGGTTATTTTTTACACCTATTATTTAATTTTTAACCGATAAAACACATTATACTCCCGTTCCACCTCGGGGTTTATATTATCATTTACATAAATTTCACCTGATTCTGAGGTATAATCCAACATACCGGGAACAGACAACCCTTCCACCACGCCTATTTGCTTGCCATCCTCAATTACCAGATAAAAAGTCTTCACAAATTTCTTTTTCGCTTCTTGGAACTCCGGCAACTCATCAACCCTCATCGGTGATTTAGCCATTAAACTTTTTAAAATATCTTCGGGAATTCTGGTTTTAAACTCAACAATAATCTTGTCCCCAACAAACCAAAGTCCTGTAAACCGAGGGTAAGAAGAAGTATATTCTTCTTCTTCAGCGATTTCAGGAATTATCTGAGGCCTATACTTATGCCTAAGGGTTACCTCATGTAAAAGAACAGGTTCATTTCCGGAAAAATCATAAATAAACAGTTGATTACTCACTTTAGGGAGTACGGCCATCAGATGCTTGCTTCTATGATAAGCAATGAATGGGGCTGAATTCCCTACATACTTTCGCTCTATCCTTGGTTCCCATGTTGCAGGATAGGCATTCATCTGCTTGAGAAATTGGTCCTTTACCCTGTACGTAAAGATCGTTTTTACAGAATCGTAATAAATAGGCTTGTCCCGGTTCTCCTTAGGTAAGGAATTTAGATCAAATAAATTACCCTCAATCCCAAAAAGAATTTCTTCTCCATCTTTTATCAATCCCCTAAAAAAGGTTTGGTAAAAACTTATGGTCATACTATAAAGCCCTAAGTTTATGGACTCCATCACTTTTGCTTTTTTGCCTTCTAGGTCATACAGCTGATACCTGTATAATAGATCTTTAGCTACCCACTTACCTTCTCCCAAAAAACTGTAACCAAAAGCCCCATTGAATCCAATTCCATTTGGACTTTCATTTAGTAAATCGTAGGCCTTAATGACTTTACCATTCTTATTCACGAAATATGGATTTCTACTATTTCTCCCTCTCATTAAAAATGCTTCACCCAATAATTGTTGATCATCAATAACTAAGGGTTCTAGAACATCTACTACAACACTGTCCACTAAAACAAAGGCCATCTTACGCTCCGGGTCTTGCCCTTGGTCTTTGTTTTCAGAGGAACAACTAAACAGGATAAATGCAGAAACTAAGCAATGGCGGAAATGTATCATTTGTGATCGTTTGGGTTTAAATTCTTATCAGTAGCCCCCTGAAATACTCATTGAACTCAGTAATTTCAAATCAGAATAATATCTACTATATAGTAATAACGATAAACAGATAGAGGCATAACAATAAAAAGTAAAATTCCACCTGATCTGGAGCGATTAGCTTCTTTTAAATACCCTTCTTCCATAAAAATACAGGCAAGGCTAAAAATACGCCTACCATGCTAAACACCAAGCCTCCAATAGTCCCTATGGCCAGCGAAAACCAAAAAATCTCTCCCTGCCCTTCCATTACAAAAGGTATTAACCCAAAACATGTTGAAAGTACGGTTAATAAAATCGGAGTTGCCTTCCCCCCCACGGCTTTCAAAACATTCCGGTTGTAGTTGCCTTTTCTTCGATTATTGAGATCGTTTACTATAAATATGGCTGCATTTACTGCCAAACCTCCTAACATAACAAAAGCTGCATAGCCTCCTTGATCAAAATAGAAGTCGAACAGTGAGAAAATTAGAAATAGGCCAATAAAAGAAATGGGGATTATAAAAATAATGTACAATGGCTGTTTAAAGTTCTCAAATAGAATAGAACAAATAAAGAAAATACCCACAATTAACACCAGCAACAAACTGTACTGCCTTTTGGCTTGGTTCCAACTCCAGTTATAAGATTGCCTGCTAACCGAATAACCGATAGGCATGGAAGCTTTCATTTCTTCAATCACCTCATCCAGGTATTCTCCCCCAAACTTTGCTGAGCCCATATAATCAAATGAAACCAACCTAATGTATTGCCTATCCTCTTTGTGTAAAGCATTGGTAGTGCTTTCTTTGGTCAAAGCACCAAAACCTGAAACTTTAAAAATTTTATTTTCACTGGATATTAAACTACTCCTTTCCAGATCAAACTTTGAAAATCGATCAGAATTTTTCTCTTTAACAACAACTCCAAATTTATCATTATCAAGCTCCAAAATTAGGGATGGTTGTTCATGTTGCGACAAATCATTAAGTGCAGTAACCACTTCATATTGGTTGGCACCTGCCATGGCCAGTCTTTGCTGGTCAAACCTTAAAACATATTCCTCAGTCTTCTTGTCATAATAATTTCGTCGCTCGTTGGTATTCACTTCTTGAATTCTGCGGTGTGCCAACAATTTTTCCGCCAAGATTTCGGATTGATTTTCTAGCTCTGCATAGTTATACCCTCTCATTTCTGCTCTAAAGGAAGGAATCCCCTCACCTCCCGGCCCTGTTGAAAATCCCTGGCCAACGCCATAGATACCCCAACGTACACCACTCCAATCTGTAGATTTCATGGCAAGTTTTCCCTTCAATCTATATGGCAGTGCAGAAGTTTCATGCTCCTCTTTGAAGGTAATCTCTATGCGCGCGTTTTGACCAGAACTTACTGTAGTCACAAATTTATCTACACCTTCCACCCCTTTCAGAAATACCTCAAACTCCTTTATGATAAAATTCATTTGTTCCAGGGTATTCCCAAAAGGCAAGGAAGCATTTACATACAATCTCGTTCTTTCTGCTTCTCTGTATGATGACTTTTCAAATACACCTCGAACAAACATCCTAAAAGAGCCTCCCAGTGACTTGTCTATATAAGGCCTGATCTCCTCTTGGTAAAAACTATTCCCTACAGTCTTGTTGTACCACTCTTGTCCTTCCCAGCTTGAAGGAAGATAAAATACTGGTAGCCCAAACAATAAAACAAGGAGGACAATAAAGGTTTTTCTAAACCTTGCTGTAAACCCAATAATTTGCTGAAACTTGGAAAAAGCTACTACCCTTTTTCTCAACTGATTTATGGTGAGTCTTTTCGCAGACTTCTGCTTTTCTCCAAAAAGCAAATCGTACATGGCAGGAGTAAAAAGCAAAGCCACCAATAGTGAAACTCCAAGCATAACAGCAACAACCACCGAAAACTCTCCTAGATTTCTCCTATCGTCTTCAGGTAATAAAAAGACCATTAATAAGGCCACAATTGTAGTTAATGAAGCAGCCAGCAAGGCTAAAAACACTTTTCTGTTTTTGTGCTTGTGCAAGTGATCAATCATGATGATGGCATTGTCTACAATCAGACCAAATGAAATCGTCAAGCCTGCCAGTGAATACATGTGAATATTCACTTTTAATAAGTAAAGAATAATCACAGTTAAACTAACATTGACAATTATTCCTAAAAACAGAGTAATCAGGTATTTTACATTTCTATTGATTAAGAAAATAAATATCACCAAAATCAAAATCGATAATCCTGACCGCTTATAGATCTTGTTGAGTTCCTTATCCAAAAAGGAAGTGTCGTCAAATTCAAGCCTTACATCAAACCCTTCCGGAAGGTTTACTTTTGAGGCGGTCACTATTTCCTTTATTCTTTGGGCCAGCAAGACCTTGTTTACACCATCCCTATTAGTTATGGTAAGGTTTACCGAGTTATTACCATTGATCCTGTAAAAGCTCCGAGGCGCTGACTCTTCCAGGGTAAGTGTGGCCACATCCTTCAAGTAAATTGCTTTCCCTTCTACCCTTCCCAATAAAAGGTTTTCCAATGCCCTTTTATTTGTAATGGATCGATCGATTTCCATAAACATGGACTCTCCTGACACATTCATGGCCAAGCCCGGATAACTTCGTCCAAAAGCATTTCTAATCCTATTCTCCAAAGTAGCCCTTGAAAATTTTAAGGCCTGCAATTTTTGTATGTCATATACCACATAAAGGTACAGATCATTGGCTCCTCGTATCTCAATTGTTTCAATCTCCTCAATTTCATTAAGTGCTGTCACCAACACATCTTCTGCTATTTTTTTTATTTCAAAAGAAGCAAAGGGGCCATTAATACTATAGGTTATTACCGGCTTTTTCTCTTGAATACTTCTTTGAGACGATTGGGTTACATTGGGGTAGCTGACCTTGCTGTCAAGGGACGGGTAAACTTGCCTGATCAAAGCGGCTACCTCAAACTTCTTATATTCCATATCCGTATGCTTGTCAAACCGCAACTGGATATTGCCGTTATCATAATTGGATGTGGATGTGGTTTTTTTAAGTTCAGAAAGCTGGGTAAAAGCTCCTTCCAAAGGAGATGTTGCAAGTTTTTCAACCGTTTCCGGGGAAGCATTGTTGACAGCAAAGCTAATATTCAGTACAGGCTCTTTTTCCGGAGGATTTAAGTCCACAGATAATTTTGGGATCAATGCAATCCCAATAATCGAGGCAACAAAAAAGATGATTACTAATCGAAAAGGTGTCATTTATCTCCCTTATGTAAAGTTCCTAATATTAAACTTGTGCCATTTATTCCTAATTGCTGCAATCTTATAGAAATATATCGTAACCTTCTATTTCAGGCTATTAAATATTCCTACAGGTAAAAAGACATACAGCCTTATACTTAAATCAACCTTTAATAGGCAAATCCAAAACTACTTCAGCATCGTGAACCGTACCCAAACCTACAAAGTCATTAAGGCTTATTCTATTAAAACTAAAAAAATAATTTCAAAATCAAAAATATTAGCTCATTAATAAAACTAAAAGCTATAATTGGTAAGCATTCAGGAGCTAAGGTCTACCCCCTTACATCCTTTTTTTTGAAAAAATATTGATCCAGGTTTATTATTAAAAATACCAAACTTACTGATCCCTCATCAAAAAAAAGGCAATTATTCCAAACGAATAATTGCCTTTTATACAAAACGAAAACAGATAATTATTAGCTATTATTTGGCATAATTCACTGATCTCATTTCTCTAATTACAGTTATTTTAATCTGCCCCGGGTACTGCATTTCTTTTTCAATTTTTTGAGATATTTCAAAAGACAAATTACCTGCTGTATTGTCGTTCACATTGTCGGCATCCACCAACACTCTCAATTCCCTTCCAGCTTGCATGGCAAAGCATTTGTTGACTCCTTCAAAACTCAAGGCCAAATCTTCCAGGTCTTTAAGTCTTTTTATATAACTGTCCATGATTTCCCTACGGGCACCCGGACGTGATCCAGAGATGGCATCACATGCTTGAACAATTGGTGACAACATGGAAGTCATCTCAATCTCATCATGGTGAGCACCTATGGCATTGATGACTTCAGGATGCTCCTTGTGCTTTTTGGCCAGCTCCATACCTAGGATGGCATGTGGCAATTCTGCTTCTTCAGGGTATACTTTACCAATATCATGAAGTAAACCTGCCCTCTTAGCCAATTTGGCATTGAAGCCCATCTCGGCAGCCATGGTCGCACAAAGTTTAGCAACTTCTCTGGAGTGTTGCAATAAGTTTTGCCCATAAGAAGAACGGAAACGCATCCTTCCCACCATCTTAATCAGTTCAGGGTGTAGGCCATGAATCCCCAGGTCAATACAAGTTCTTTCTCCTATTTCAATGATTTCCTCATCGATGTTCTTCTCGGTTTTCGCCACCACTTCTTCAATTCTGGCAGGATGTATACGTCCATCCTGCACCAACCGATGGAGGGCCAACCTTGCAATTTCTCTTCTAACCGGGTCAAACCCTGAAATAATAATGGCTTCAGGTGTATCATCGACCACAATCTCCACGCCGGTGGCTGCTTCCAACGCCCTAATGTTCCGTCCTTCTCTTCCGATAATTTTACCTTTGACATCGTCACTCTCAATATTGAAGACAGACACACAGTTTTCTATGGCATGTTCAGTGGCCGTTCTTTGGATGGTATCCAAAACAATTTTCTTAGCCTGTTTGGTTGCACTAAGCTTGGCTTGATCCAAAATATCTTTAATGTGAGAAGAAGCCTTGGTGGCTGCCTCATCTTTAAGCATTTCTATCAATTGCTCTCTTGCCTCTTCTCTGGTAAGCAAGGCTACTTTTTCAAGGTCAGTAATTCTTTGGTGGGTTACCTTATCAAGTTCATCTTTTCGAATTTGAACGGCATGAAGCTGGGCATTGAGGTTTTCTTTTTTACTGTCTAATTCAGCTTCTTTGCGTTTTACATGCTCCATTTCCTTGGAAAGGATCTGTTCGCGCTGTTTGAGCTTATTTTCATTGGTTATTAGAATGTTCTTTTTCTTACCTACTTCTTCCTCAAAATCGGATTTTAGCTTAAGGTACTTTTCTTTGGCCTCAAGAATTTTATCTTTTTTAGTCCCTTCTGCTGTAATTTCAGCTTCTCGGATGAGACTTTTGGCTCTTTCCCGAGCCTCTTCCTCAATTTTCTTACTGTTATTTTTAATAAATAATCCTGCCAGGAGTCCCCCGATCAAAACGCCAATAGCGCCGGATATAATAATGTATATTGAAATTCCCATAGATATATTTGAGTTTATCTACCGGATAGAATGGGTAACTGCCTTGCTTGGGCAATAGAGACTAAAAAGAATCAAAGCAATGATTCAAGGTTTTTGTTGACATGTTGGAGTACCTGCTTTACCTGCTCGCTACCTTCCGTATGGTCTTCCTTAATTTCCAGGAACTCTACCATGCAATCGAAAGCAACCATTGCCAGCAAGTCCTGACGATCCTCCAGTCCAAATTCCTCTCTGTACTTTTTTATTTTATCGTTAATTAATTTACCCACCCGCCTGATTCTGGCTTCCTCATCGGTTTTCACTTTCATTGGGTATTCTCTATCCCCTATTTTAATTCGTATCGAAAGTGTATCCATATTATTCAGACAGGTAAGTAATAATTTTATCGATTTCTTTTATATAGTCATCAATTCTCCCCCTCAATTCAGCAGACGCTTTATTTTCTACCGGTATGTTTCTTACAATTTTACTAATTTTAATTTGATTTTTAAAATCTTCGAGTGCTTCTTCCTGATCAGAAAGTCTCTTTTGATAGACCAAAAGTTGATTTTTGAGGGCAGTATTTTCCTGTTCAAGTAATTTTACTTTATTTTCTACCTGTTCTGCCAGGTTGTCTAACCGCTGAAGCTCCTCGTAAACCTTCATATTATTTCCTTATCAAAGCACCGGCATTTTTCTCAAAAGTATGCATTAATTTGCTCATTGTCTTGTCTATCACCTTGTCTGTGAGGGTCTGCTGATTGTCCTGAAGATAAAAGCTCATCGCATAGGCCTTCTTGCCTTCATCCAACTTATCCCCTTTGTACATGTCAAACACATTGATTCTTTTCAATAATTTACCTCCTACTTTAGTGGCCATTTGTCTGATCTGATCAAAAGTAACTTCCTGATCGATTACAAGAGATAAATCTCTTCTAACTTCAGGAAATTTCGAAATTTCTTGAAATTTCCCTTGAGATTTAGCCAATTTGTTAAGCCTGTTCCAATCTAATTCAGCAAAATAAACGGCTTGTTTCACATCTGCCAATTTGCAAATATCCGAAGACAAAAGACCTATTGTGCCTATGAACTGCTTGTTGACTTTTAAGGTTAAGCCAAAAGAAAAGGGGCTGGATTCTATGACATTTACTTCGGGCTGTGGAATGTTTAGTTTTGTTAACAATCCTTCAACCACAGCATACAAATCTGTAAATGCAACAGGCTTTACCGCCTGCATCCAGTTTTCATGACTTGCATTACCGGTAAGAAAAATGGACAACATTTTCCCTTCTTCATATCCTTCAGAAGCTTTAGCATACACCGAGCCAAACTCAAATAATTTCAAGTCTTTTTGTCTCCTGTTGATATTGTGTGCCAATACTTCTAAACCCGTAAATACCAGGCTTTGTCGCAACACGCCCAAATCTTCACTTAATTTATTTAGAATCAAGACATCTTTTTCCGGAGCAAGGAAAGCAGCATTTTCAGCATAACTAGACTTGCTAAGAGAATTGGTCACCATTTCACTATAACCAATACCTGCAAGCATTTCAGAAACCCGGTACTGTAACTTATTGGCATCCTTTGCCGGATGCTCGGCCAAGAAGTCTGCCTGATAATTTTCTTTTAGCGGAATGGCTTCAAATCCATAAATTCGCAAAATCTCCTCAATGACATCAGCCTCTCGGGTAACATCCACCCTGTAGGGCTTTACTATGGCCACAAATCCGGAGGATGTTTCCTTGGTAACTTTTATTTCCAATGCCTCTAGTATTTGCTTTATCCTGTCCTTGCCTATTTCTTCCCCAATCAACCTATCAATATGTCGATAACTTACTGGGATTTCAAAATCCGCTACCGGTTCAGGGTAAATATCAACAATTGGAGAACTAATAAGGGCTCCGGTAAGCTCTTTGATCAATATGGCAGCCATTTTCAGCGCAAAAACAGGCATGTTGGGATCTGTACCTCTTTCAAAACGGAAAGAAGCATCAGTCTTGATCCCATGAAATTGGGCTCCTCTACGAACCACATCCGTACCAAAACAAGCACTTTCTAAGAAAATGGTACTTGTCTCATTACTTACACCTGATTCCAGCCCACCTAAAGTTCCTGCGATGCAAAGCCCTCCTTGTTGGTCACAAATCATCAACTCTTGGCCAGACAAGGACCTTTCTTTGCCGTCCAAGGTGACAAACTTTGTTCCCTCAGGCATTCTTTTCACCTTGATTTCACCTCCTTGAATTTTATCAGCATCAAAGGCATGAAGCGGTTGACCAAGATCATGTAGGATATAATTGGTAGCATCTACCACATTATTGATTGGCTCCAAGCCAATCGCTTTAAGGTAATCCTGTAGCCATTTAGGAGAAGGCGCTACTTTTACATTGCTTAGCGTCAGGCCTGAATACCTGGGGCAATCTTTACTGTCCGCTACGCTTACCTTAATAATTTTATCCTCATTGTCAATAGCAAAACTTTCTACTCCTTTTAATTCCAGCTCTTTGTTTAACAATGCCTTCAAATCCCTGGCCACTCCCAGATGGGAAGCAGCATCTGCCCGATTCGGGGTTAAGCCAATTTCAAGTACATCTACTTCCTTGATATCAAACAACTGACCTACCGGACTGCCATTTGGGAGAGTGGTATCTAAGACAAGAATCCCTTCATGCCCTTCTCCCAGTCCAAGCTCATCTTCGGCGCAAATCATCCCTAAAGACACTTCGCCTCTGATCTTGGCTTTTTTAATTACAAAAGGTTCACCTGAGGAAGGATATAGGGTAGCTCCAACCGTGGCTACTGGCACTTTCTGCCCTTTGGCAACATTTGGTGCTCCACAAACGATGGGCACTACCTCATCCCCTAGGTCCACAGTGGTGAGTCTAAGTTTATCTGCATTGGGGTGTGGCTCACAGCTCAACACTTCTCCAACTACTATACCTTTAAGGCTTCCTTTTACTGATTCGTAGGTCGTTATTCCTTCTACTTCTAAGCCTCCGGCAGTTAGCAGGTCGGCAATTTCATTAGTAGATTGATTGAACGGTATATAATCTTTGAGTCGATTGATCGAAATTTTCATTATTACGGTTTTGACTAAGATACAAATTTACAATAATTGCCCTCTACTTAAAGATTATTTATTGTAATTTTTCTCCCCTGCCCTAATAGGGATTTCTAAAATATTTTCTCTGGGTGGAATCGGGCATGCAAAATCGGGGTTATAAGCACAATATGGGTTATAAGCAAGGTTAAAATCTATGGTTATGGAACTAGATCCGTCCTGGCGAAGATTGATATAACGTCCTCCACCATAGGTTTCATCCGCACTTGTCCCATCTGCAAAGGCCAAAAAAAAGTTTCTCAAATCCACCTCGTCTTCTGCCTGCAACAATAGTAGTTTAAGAGACTGCCCTTGCAATTCGAATTCTACAAATGAGTGCCTGATATATCTTTCTAAAGTACCATCCGTCATAGGGATTTCAACTATTCTTTTGTTTGGCACCGGCACTAATCTTCCCCTAACCTTATAGGATGGGTCTATCGGATAGAAATCCAAAGAGTCAAGTTCTTTTTTTTGGTCTTCTTCTAAAGGCGAATCAATATTATACTTTAAGAACTTAAACTGTCGCTCTCTTTCTGCGGCAACATTCTCTAAATACAGCTTAGGATCAGTGGTTCCTGTAAAGGTATATATCAGGGAGCCAAGGACTACCACCCCAACAATGACAAACAATAAAGATTTTTTATTCATAGTAAATTAGATCAAACTTTCATCTGCAAAGCTAAAATAGCCAACATCTGTGAAAATCACATGATCTAAGACCGGAAGCTCTAAATTTTTACCTACCAAGGATAATTTTTTGGTAAGGCTTATATCAGCACCGGATGGTTTTAAATTTCCAGAGGGATGATTATGGACCAATATGATGGCACTTGCCAAGTTTTCCATGGCATATTTAAAAATCAATTTAGGATCTGCAATGGTAGCAGAAGTACCTCCCTGACTTATCAACTGTTTTTTAATAACCACATTGCTGCGATTCAAAAACAAAACGTAAAAATACTCTATAGTTTCATCTAACAATTCCGGCCGCATTAAGGCGTAGACATCTGCCGATGAGGTGATTTTTGTTTTCTTTTGGGGTTCGGATTCCTTTCTCCTTCTTCCCAGTTCTAAGGCACTTACAATCCCTATAGCTTTAGCTTCACCTATGCCCTTAAATTTCTTTAAATCATTTACGGACAACCTTGCCAACTGAGCCAAATCGTTGTTTACACTTTTCAAAATATACTTGGAAAGATCTACCGCACTTAGGTTTCTTGAACCAGAGCCTATTAAAATGGCAATTAATTCTGCATCTGAAAGCTGGGCTTTACCTTTAAGTAGCAGTTTTTCTCTAGGCCTATCCTCCTCTGCTAAGGCAGATATCCTTATTGACCGGTAATCATCCATAAGCAAAAAGAACACATATAATAGATACAAAAATCCTTTAAAGAATCAATTCCCGGCTTTTAGAAAAACGCTAACCAGCTGATTTATTTGGGAATACTATTAAAAATATAAAAAAATAGGCATAAAAAAAACCCTACTTAAAAGCAGGGTTTAAATATCTAATGCAAACAGACCTTATAGTGCGTTAACAAACTTGGTCAATTTGGACTTTTTGTTAGCTGCATTATTCTTATGAATAACGTTTTTCTTAGCCAGTTTGTCCAACATGGAATTAACCTGGTTTAAGAGCTCCTGAGCTTCCGCCTTGTCTTCAGTATTTCTCAATCTCTTGATGAAAGTCCTGGTGGTTTTGGCCTGGTATCTGTTTCTTAACCTTTTGGCTTCATTTGCACGAATTCTCTTTAAAGCCGATTTGTGATTTGCCATACTATATATAATTAACTTTTCCTTTTTTGCTTAATATTGGATCGCAAATTTAGCTGTTTTATTTTTAATTGCAAAACAATTGTTTAAATATGAAGGAATAGAAGATTTTACAATCTCTGATTTTTTCACTATTTTCATAGATGACATTATAATACAAGTAAAATATGCGACTTTATTTGTTTTGTACCTTTCTATTTTTAACCTGCCATCAAGAAGCTATCGCCTGGGGATTTTATGCGCATCGCTTAATCAATCGTCAAGCAGTATTCTCTCTCCCACCGGAACTAATGGTGTTTTTCAAGCCCAATTTAGCCTATATTTCTGACAAAGCAGTAAATCCGGACAAAAGGCGCTATGCCGTTCAGGGGGAAGCAGAAAAACATTATATAGACCTTGATGTCTATGGCGACAGTGCCATCATTAAACTGCCCAAATCATGGCAAGAGGCTAAGATTTTGCATGGAGAAGACAGTTTGAGAAAATATGGAATATCACCCTGGAGTACTTACCAGACATTCCAATACCTCACCTACGCCTTTCAAAAAAAAGACCGCCAAGCCATTCTCAAATTAGCCGCTGATCTTGGTCATTACCTGGGCGACATCAATGTGCCCCTGCATAGCACTGAAAATTACAATGGCCAAAATACAGGTCAATACGGAATCCACGGCTTTTGGGAAAGCAGGCTACCGGAATTGTTTGCCCAAGATTATGATCTTTTTGTTGGGAAAGCCGAATACATGGATGATCCAAGAAATGAAATTTGGAAAGCCATTGAGATGGCCCATGTTGCCTTAGACTCAGTATTTAGTTTCGAGAAATCATTAACTAATAATTTCCCGGAGGACCAGAAATACAGTTATGAAAACCGCGGAGGCATTACCACCAGGGTTTATTCTAGAGCATTCAGCGAAGCCTACCATCAAATGTTAGCCGGTCAAGTGGAAAGGCAAATGAAAAAGACGATCAAACTTATTGCCGACTTTTGGTACAGTGCCTGGATTTTAGCCGGCCAACCTGACTTGATACAACTGGCGCCGAAAAACCTTCGACCATTTATTGAAATCGACAGTATAGAAAGCCCACAAGATTCAATCAAAAACGTTAGAGAGCACCAGTCTATTTTTACTGATCCTGAAGCACCTTTTTGGAGGAGTTCAGATAGGAAGTTATACTATTGGCAAGCCTTTCGAAGGTACTGCGAAAGACGTCCTCGTTTTCTTCCAAAAGGGTAACCCTAAATCCTCGCAAGTCTGAACAAAAGGAACTTACCGGCACAACGCATATCCGCTCGGAGGCTAGCAAATTGTAAACGAAACGCTTATCATTTGGCATATCCTTTTCTTCTAACCACTTCTCTAAATGGGATTTTATTGCTTTATTTTCCACAGGAAGAAACTGATCTTCATCCAATACCCCTTCATCAAATATGACAGTATTGTAAAAAGCACCTTTGGTTTTATTAAATTTAATTCCCGCTACATTGCCCAAGACTTCTTCCATGATTCTGCTCCTTGTACCAATCGCTGCATTTGCCGTTACCCTGTAATCTTTATAAGCCGGGTGACTCATGATTTTGGGAATGGCAAGCTGAGGTAAGGTAGTGGAACAAACCTCAATCATTTTTGCATTTTCAAGGGTAATACAAAGCTTGGTGAATTCCTCTGAGGTATGTTTATTGTAAAATTCCATCCAGCCACACCTGGAACCCGGCCAAGGAAATTCTTTGGAGATACCTTTTAAGGATATTCCCGGCAAATCGTCACCTAAAATTTCAGCCAAGCCAATGGCCTCATATCCATTATAGGTTATATTTTGATAAATCTCATCTGCAATTAAAAGCAAGTTAAACTCTCTTGCAATTTCAACGAAGCGATCCAATACTTCTCTTGGGTAAACCATACCGGTAGGATTGTCCGGATTTATGATCAAAATACCTACCACAGAAGTATTGTATTTCACCTTATTGTACAGGTCCTCCATGTCCGGATACCAATTGTTATCGGGATCCAGCTTATAGGTCAAAGGTGCTGAATTGGCATGAGCTGCTTCTGCAGAGCTATGAGTAGAGTAGGCAGGTGAAGGTCCTATGATCCGTGCTGTAGGTGTAAGGAACTGGTACAATTTGGCAATACCATCTCCCAGCCCATTGAAAAACAAGATGTCTTCAGCCTCTATTTTAACTCCGCCTTTATCGTTGTTTAAATTGGCCAGAAATTTACGGGTTTCAAGCATGCCTTTGCTATCCGCATAGCCATAACTATGATCATCTTGGACAAGCTCGGAAACGATTTCCTTCATCCAAGTGGGTATGGTATTGTTCTTTTGTATGGGATCCCCTATATTTTCCCAGGTAATGTCATACCCAAGCTCTTCAATCAGTCTTGCCTTTTTTACAACCCCTCTGATCTCATAGTTCAACTCTTCAGCGCCCGGGCGCAATAGCAATTGTCTCATCATAATTATACGCGATGCTAGCTTTAAAGCACAAAGAAACAAAAAACGAAAATAAACTGAACCATATTTTGAAAAAAGGAATACATCAAACAAAAAAAACCCCTTTGCTACGCCTAAACATAACAAAGGGAAAACACAAACACAGGATTTTTATAAAAGCTAATTATTTAAGCTTTTTATATTTAATTCGTTTTGGCACAAGGTCACCTAAACGCTTCTTCTTATTCTCCTCATAATCGGAGAAATTCCCCTCAAACCAATACACATTACTATCTCCTTCAAAGGCAAGAATATGGGTACATATTCTATCAAGGAACCAACGATCGTGAGAGATTACAACGGCACATCCGGCAAAATTCTCCAATGCCTCCTCAAGCGCTCTTAGGGTATTTACATCCAAATCATTGGTAGGTTCATCCAAAAGTAATAGGTTCCCTCCCTTTTTCAAGGTCATGGCCAAATGAACACGGTTTCTTTCACCTCCGGAAAGCACACCAACCTTTTTACCTTGATCGGAGCCACCAAAATTGAAACGACTTACATAAGCTCTGGCATTCACCTCTTTGTTTCCAAGTTGCACGTATTCATTCCCTTCGGAAATGGTTTCATACACCGTTTTATTGGGATCCAAAGTATCATGTTCTTGATCTACATAAGCAATCTCCACAGTTTCACCTATTTCAAAATGGCCTGCATCCGGCTTTTCATCTTCTGTTATTAAATTGAACAGGGTAGATTTACCGGCTCCATTGGGACCGATCACTCCTACGATCCCCCCTTGTGGCAAAGAAAAAGTAAGGTCATCAAACAGCAATTTATCTCCGAAGGCTTTAGAAACCCCTTTGACTTCTATAACCTTGCTTCCCAGCCTTGGTCCGGGTGGGATATACAACTCAAGCTTAGACTCTTTTTCTTTCGCATCTTCTCCCACAAGCTTGTCATAGGCATTTAGCCTTGCCTTGCCTTTGGATTGTTTGGCCTTTGGCGACATGCGTATCCACTCCAATTCTCTTTCAAGCGTTTTCTGCCGCTTAGACTCTGTTTTTTCTTCTTGCTTCAAGCGGTTTTGCTTCTGCTCAAGCCAACTCGAATAATTGCCTTTCCAAGGAATTCCTTCCCCTCTATCCAATTCCAGAATCCAACCTGCTACATTGTCCAGGAAATAACGATCGTGAGTAACGGCTATAACAGTGCCCTTATAATTTTTTAAATGTTGTTCAAGCCAAAGTACCGATTCGGCATCCAAGTGGTTGGTAGGCTCATCAAGTAACAGCACGTCCGGTTCTTGCAAAAGCAACCTACATAAAGCTACTCTTCTCTTCTCTCCTCCCGATAGGTTTTCTACGATCGCTTCTGCGGGAGGTAGACGCAACGCATCCATTGCTTTTTCCAACATGGTCTCCAATTCCCAAGCATTGGCGGCATCCAATTTTTCCTGAACCTCTCCTTGTTGATCGATCAGCTTCTGCATGGCATCCGGATCCTCCATGACAGCCGGATCCATAAATTTTTCGTTGATTTGCTCAAACTCTTTCAATAGGTTGACTGTATCACTGACAGCCTCTTCCACCACTTCTTTTACCGTTTTAGCAGGATCTAATACCGGTTCTTGTTGTAACATACCAACAGAATAGCCCGGAGACCACACCACTTCCCCCTGGAATTCGGTTTCCATTCCTGCAATTATTTTCAGCAAAGAACTTTTTCCGGAACCATTGAGCCCAAGCACGCCTATTTTGGCACCATAAAAAAACGAAAGGTAAATATCTTTAAGTACTTTCTTCTGTGGAGGGTATACTTTGGAAACTCCCGCCATAGAAAAAATTATTTTTTCATTACTCATGGTTTATTTATGTTTAATTTAAAAGGCAAAGATGGTAAAAAATCGGCTTTCTTAGGATAAATGAACCATATTTAATTAATTTGCAGAAATACGTCAAACCACTAAATATTTGCAACCAACCTTTTAATCATGACTGAACATCCATTTGGATATATTATAGGAGATAAAATCTATCTGAAAGGCTTCTTAGGCCAAGAAGATCGGGTGATAGGCGAGGTTAAAGAAGATGAAGCCTCCACCTTTCGCTATTTTGAAGGTAGATTTGACACCGTAAAACAAAAGGTAGAAAAGCTTAAAAGTGACATCCAGGAAAACCAAAACAAGGGCTCTTTCTTGATGAAACTTATTCACCTTAAGTCCTCATTAATGTCTTATGACGGACTAGGGGATTTTCCTGCACTAATCAAAGAGCTAGAAGAGCAGGAAGCCTATTTGGAAGAGATCATACAATCTAATCGCCAGAAAAATTTAGAAATAAAGAATGAACTTATCCAAGAGGCTGAAACCTACAAGGACAGCACAGATTGGAAAGAAACTTCTGAAGTATTCAAAGAGCTAAAGCTCAAATGGCTAAAAACAGGTCCTGTAGAGAAGGAATTGGAGGAAGAGATCAACAAAAAATTCCAAGATATCCTCGATGTTTTTTACGGCAATCGTAAAAATTATTTTGACGGCCTGGCTTTGCAAGCAGAACAAAACATCAAAGTCTATGAAAGCCTCTTGGAACGTGCCAGAGAAGCTTATAATATGTCAGATGTAAGAACTGCTTTTGAAATAAGCAAAAGAATACAGAAAGAATGGAAAACTTCCGGGCGGGTACCCGCTTCTAAGAGACAACCCATTTGGGATGAGTTTTCTAAAATTAACAACCGTATTTTCAGTAAATTCAAACGCATGAGCCAGAGCATGCCCACAATCAGCCCTGGATTGATGATCAAGAAAATTGATCGGTGGGCAGAGGAAATGCGGTTACTCTCCAAAGGTGAAGTGAATGAAAGCAAATTGAATCAAGCGAAAAAATTACAGGGGGAATGGAAAAAACTTCCTCCAAAAAAACCAAGAAATGCACAACAAAGTATTGGCTCTTTCGTATTCTTTTCAGAAATAATCTTTGAGAAATCATTTCTAGACAAACTTTGTCATTCAAAATATGAAGGGTTTGCAGAAATGCCTGAAGCGGAGCAAAACTCCCTAAAAATAAACCTTTTGAAAGACCTTATTGCCCGAGATCAAAGAGAACTTGTCACTGTAAGGGAAAATGCTGAGAACTTCAGAAGCCAGGAAGGTGAATTTGATCACATTATGAGGAAAAAAATTGCTGCCCATAAGAGAAAAGTCGATGTGAAAAACAGTATTTTAAAAGAACTTACAAACAAATAATCCGTAAATGTTTTAGTTTAAGAAAGTATTTCTATTTTTGCACCCCTTTAAGGGGATCTTTAAACTTGTGTAGATTATGTATTGGACTTTAGAACTTGCCTCCTATTTGGAAGACGCTCCGTGGCCAGCCACCAAGGATGAGTTAATTGATTTTGCTATTCGCTCCGGAGCACCATTAGAGGTTGTAGAAAACCTCCAAGAGCTTGAGGACGACGGAGAACCTTATGAAAATATTGAGGAAATATGGCCGGATTATCCAACAAAAGACGATTTCTTCTTTAATGAAGATGAATATTAAGTATCAAGCCTTCTCTATTTAGTGAAGGCTTTTTGCTACTTTATATCCTTAAGACTTTTTTTAGTTTCACCATGCCCTTTTTGCTTACTGGCAATTGGCTATTGTCTTTTAGAAATACCAGATAGTTTTCCTTTTGATAAGGCTCTATTTTACTTATCGCTGAAATATTCACTATATGTGATCGATGGATCCGCGTGAAACTTTGAGGGTCAAGCATTTTTTCATAGTAAGCCATGGTTCCTAACTTCAGGTATTGCTTACCTGCTGAATTGATCTTTATATAATCACCATCGGCACTTATGGATGAAATAGTAACTTCATTTAAAACCTCAATCCTATTCCCGGTCTTTACAACAATCCTATTTAAAAAGCCTTCCAATGGCATTTCCTCATTTAGTTTTGCCAATTTTGACGGGTCATTGGGAGCTATAGTCACCCGTTGTATCGCTTGCCTTAGCCTTTCTTTGGAAAAAGGCTTTAGCAAATAATCCACAGCCTGTAATTCAAATGCTTTGATCGCATAATTGTCATAAGCTGTAGTAAAAATTATCTTTGGAGGCTCTTCTAAAAGCTCTACCAGTTCAAACCCGGTAATTTTAGGCATTTCAATATCAAGGAATATCAGGTCCGGCTGGAGTTCTCCAATTCCTTTAAAAGCCTCAAATCCATCATTAAAACAACCAACCACTTCAAGATCCGTAAATTCTTCTAAATAGTCTTGAAGTAGGTCTTGAGCCAATGGCTCGTCATCTACAATTATACAGCGTATCATTTGATTTGTGGAATTTTTAAAATAGCAGTAAACTGCCCCTCGCTTTGGCTATAACTCAATAAATCCTTTCTACCAAAAATCAAAAACAATCTTCTATCTAAGCTTTCTAAACCAAAGCCTGTACCTGTTGCTTTTTTAGAATTCTCTTCACTGGGGTTTCTCACAGTTATTTCAAGGTTACCCTCTTTTAGTTTGCCTTCTATCTGGATTGAAACTTCTCCTGTGACACCATACAAGCCATGTTTCACTGCATTTTCTACCAAGGTCTGCAACAGTAGGGAAGGTAACTTTAAAGTTAAAATACTTTCGGGTATATCTATCTCATAATTGAGCCTTTGTCCAAAGCGAATTTTTTCCAAATAAAAATACTGAGTAATGGCCTCTATCTCAGTGGCCACTACGGTCCATTTTTTTGAATCCGCCTTTAAGTTTTTTCTATAAAAATCTGCCAGGCCCTGCACCATATTGCGCGCTTTCTCCGGGTCTCTCTTTAATAGGGCATTGATCGAATTCAAACTGTTAAAAAGGAAATGAGGTTGCATTTGCTGCCGTAGGTAATGCAACTCTGCATCCGTTGACAATTTTTGTCGACTTTCCTCATGCTGCAGTTTATGAATGTCTTTGGTGCTTGACCTATTGGATAGCACATTCATCCCTACCAGATGAAAAAGCCATGTTCCGATGGAGATCCTTAAAGGAACAGTAACCTTAAATAAAATTAAATTCTCTGCAAAACCTAGCCAACCGGACCCCCAGAGCATTTGGTTTCCATAGGTAAGTACAGCTGCTAAAACCAGTGAAAACAATAGGGTTGGCCAACTTTTTACTACGCCAACAGGGTAGTAATTCAACATTAGTTTGATAAGAATGGCCCCCAACCCAACAGAAATGGTACTGACCAGCCCATCAGCAATGCTCCATTCCAAATTACCTTGACTCAAATAGGCAGAGACAAAAACCCCTGCAAAAACCATTAAAAGAAAAATCACCTGATCCTTACTATTTTCATTGACTTTTAAGAATTCAGGTGACTTTTCCATCATGCACTTAATTTTAATAAGAAGTAATTTCTATTCCACCGAAAATCACCGAACCTGTGAGGATTAATTTTTTATCAGCGTTTTGAGCCGCTCCTTGTTGGGAATACCTCTTGTCATCTATACCGGCTGCCAAGTTAGTTACCCCCAACTGAACGTCCCAATGGGGAGGAACAATGAGTTTCAAACCACCAAAAGCTACAGAGACTTTCAATACTGCTTGATCTTGAATATCTGCATGCATTAAATCTATGTCTGCTCCTCCAAATACAGAAGTGACGTCTCCTCCTTTAAAATTCTTGCTCATTACTTTTCTTTTAATTCCGGTAAGAAAAGCATCTACATTGATAAAGTCGGGACTGTACTGACCAAAAACATTTTCAGTCTCCGCAGTACTCTTGTCAAAACCTTTTTCCCAACCTTCTATATTAAAAGATTTATTTCTGTTTTTTTTAAAGATAATATAAAGGCCAAGTAAAATTAAGGCAATAGGAAATAGCATAGGCCCTATATGGAAAGGTAAGAATAAGAAATCTTTCAGCAGAAAAAAACCACCTATTAGAATTAAAACGACCGAACCTGTACTCTGGAACCTGTTTTTATACCCCGTGTAAATACCTATTGCAATGAGAATCATTGGCCATGAAAATACCCAGTAAGGTATAAACAAGCCCATCTGTTTGAGTAAAAGTAGTGCGCCTACCACTAATATAATGACTCCTAGCACGAAATTACCATTTCTTTTTCCATTCATGATTTTAGTATTTTAATAATGAACGAAAGGTCTTACAATCACGCTCCTTTTCAAAAACCATTTCGGCAAAGCAAAAAAAAATACCGATAAACGACCTATTTTTATGGTTAAATGATTCTTTTCTTTTCAGTCAACAGAAAAGTGGCATAGCTTAAGTCCTCCGGAGTGGTCAATTTGATATTTTCTCTGTTTCCGAGGATCAGTTGAACATCCCAGCCCATATTTTCATATACCGTTGCATCATCCGTAAAGTATGGTTTTTCTTCTGTAAGGAAAGCTTCCTTTATCTTTGTAAGCTGGAAAGTCTGTGGGGTCTGTACCAACCTAAATTCATCCCTGTTTTTAAACTGAGAACTTCCATTGACATCAACCTGCCTTATGGAATCTTTCAATCCTATCACCGCAATAGCGCTTCCTTCTTTGGCCGCCGTCCGGTAACTCTCATGAATCACTTCCTCTGACACAAAAGGCCTAACCCCATCATGAATGGCCACCAAGCCATTTTCACAATCGGGAATACTATTCAAACCATTTTTGACAGATCCAAACCTACTTGTCCCACCTTGAATCAATTGATGAGGCACCTTGAAATTGTATTCACCACATAATTTCTTCCAATAGTCGAACTGACTTTCCGGCAAAACCAAAACCAGTCTCAATTCAGCATCGTATGCATGAAACACTTGTAGGGTATGCATCAATACCGGCAAGCCTCCAATTGGGAGAAATTGCTTCGGCACTTCTCCTCCCATTCTAACTCCTGCTCCACCAGCTACTATTACAGCATATTTAACCTGCTTATTTCCCATACCTTCTTAACTTACCAAAAGTTTGGAACATACCAAGGCTGATAAAACTTCTTTATGTCCGCCGTAAGATACCGTCATGTTTTTGTCATAAGGCTCCACTTCCAAAATCTCCACCTCCACTCCTAATGCCAAGCCTTTGCTGTTAAGGTATTTTAAAAATTCATCTGAAGTCTTGCTTAATGCCTTTAATGTTACCAACTCCTCAGGCTGACAATCAGAAAGCAACCTGAATTTTTGTGTGGCAATTTCACCACTACTTGTTGGTATAGGGGATCCATGGGGATCTCTCTCAGGGTAACCTAAAATTTCATCCATCCTATCAAAAAAGGCTGTTGATTGGATATGTTCCAACTGCTCTGCTATCTCATGTACTTCTTCCCAACCAAAACCCATCTTTTCCACCAGATACATTTCTGTAAGCCTGTGCTTCCTGATGATCATGGCGGCCATCTTTCTCCCCTTAGCAGTAATCTTGAGAGGCTTGTATTTTTCGTACTCCAATAAGCCCATTCCTGCCAATTTTTTGACCATACTATTAACTGATGGAAGGCTGACTTCCAGAGCTTGGGCAATACTTGTGGTATTGACATCATCAGAAGCGATGGCTTGGTTAAAAATCACTTTTAAGTAATTTTCTATGGATTGGCTGTTATTCATTGCTTTAATTATTTCAAAACAAAGATAAAAAAATATTGAAATAAATTTGTTAGCCCAATCTAACTATATAAATTTGCCTTGGCTAAACCCAAATTAAAATTCACAAAAAACAAACTGTTTCAAGTGATTTCCACTGGATTAAGATTTGTTCCTTTTAGCAATTGACCAATAATAGCAGAAATATATTTTAAAGAAAAAAGAATGTTTGATATCCTCGTTGACTATTTAAGTAGTATTGCACCGGCTTATGCCGCACTAATAGCTACCACATTTACCTGGTTTGTCACTGCAGTTGGAGCTGCTTTTGTGTTTTTCTTTAAGAAATTGAACAGACCTTTCTTAGATACCATGATGGGTTTTACCGGAGGAGTAATGATTGCGGCGAGTTTCTGGAGCCTCTTGGCTCCTGCCATTAGCATGACAGAGGGTGAAAGCTTTGCAAAGGTCATTCCTGCCGCTGTAGGATTTTTTGGAGGTGCCTTGTTTATTTTTGTTCTGGACAAAATATTGCCTCATGTACATATCAATTTCAAAAAAACAGAAGGAATTAAAACACCTTGGCAAAGGACAACTCTTTTGGTTTTGGCCATCACCATGCATAATATCCCTGAAGGCTTGGCGGTAGGCGTGCTGTTTGGTGGAGCTGCCTCCGGTGTTCCTGAAGCCAGCATTGCCGGAGCTTTGATTCTCGCCATAGGGATAGGGTTACAAAACCTTCCGGAAGGAATAGCTGTTGCTGTTCCACTTAGAAGAATGGGCTTAAGCAGGAGGAAAAGCTTTATGATGGGACAAGCCTCCGCTTTGGTTGAACCTATTGCCGGTGTATTGGGTGCAGTGGCTGTTTCCATTTTCACCCCCATCCTACCCTATGCTTTAGCATTTGCCGCCGGAGCCATGATATTTGTGGTAATTGAGGAGGTTGTCCCGGAATCCCAGCAGGATGGAAACACCGACTTGGCCACAATGGGCTTCATCGGTGGTTTTATCATCATGATGGTTTTAGATGTAGCTCTAGGATAATAAACTTATTTACCTTTTTGCACTTCCGGATTAACAGGATAAGGCAGTGGCTCTCCTTTTAGTCCGGCAATGATATTCTCTACAGCACATCTGGACATTTCATCTCTGGTTTCCTTTGTAGCAGACCCAATGTGTGGAAAAACCACCGCATTATCCATTTCCAACAAAGGATTGTCTTTGGCCATGGGTTCAGGATTGGTAACATCCAGGCCTGCTCCCCAAATAACCTGCTCTTGCAAAGCTTCAATCAGTTCATCCTCCTTATGTACACCTCCACGGGCAGTATTGATAAAGATTGCTGAAGATTTCATTTTCTTGAACTGCTCCATACCAAACATACCTTTGGTCTCCGAAGTCAAAGCAGTGTGAACAGAAACCACATCACTGCTTGTTAATAGTTCATCCATACTCACCAGCTTGGCTCCAAATTCTTTCTCGGCCTGTGCATTGGCACTTCGGTTATGGTAAAGAATTTTCATCCCCCAAGATCGGGTACAAATCTTGGCCAATTCTGTTCCAATCCTTCCCAAACCTACAATTCCTAAGGTCTTTCCGGCCAGATCAAAGCCAAGATCTTGAGTAGGTTGAGAAACGCCCCACTGTCCTTTTTTTATCTTATTATGAAGGAATAAGGCTTTTCTTGCTACCGTTAACATCAACAAGAGCGCCGTTTCAGCGGTTGCCTTATTCAATACATTGGGAGTATTCCCTATAGGTATTCCATTGGCTGTGGCTGCTTTTATATCGACCCCATCAAATCCTACTGAATGTAGTGCCACCACCTTCAGGTGCTTGCATTCCTTGAAAAAATCAGCATCCAATCCAGCCTGTCCAACACTTAAAAAAGCATCATGACCTTTGCAAAACTGAATGGCTTGCCCTCTATCCAAAATAGGTTTCTCTTTCCAAACAGTATATTCAATTCCTGCTTCTTCAAGCAATTTAAATCCAATCTCGGGAATAATCTTATTTATAAAAACTTTCATGAATCTTGAGTTTATCAAAAAAAGGTATACTTAAAATTAATAAAGACGAGATAACCCGCCTTTATTAACATTTACTTTACGTACCTAAAATCAAAATTTAGGTCAAAGTCCTTTAAGAAGGCAATCATTAACTCTATAACACTTTCAATATCTTCCTTACTGGCAGTTTCTACAGTAGTATGCATGTATTTCAAAGGCAATGAAATCAAAGCTGCCGGCACTCCTCCATTCGAGTAGGCAAAGGCATCTGTATCAGTCCCTGTACTCCTTGAAGATGCTGATCTTTGAAAAGGGATGTCTTCTTTCTTGGCACTGTCAATGATCAGATCCAATAACTTTTTATGCACTGCAGCACCACAGGTCAGCACAGGGCCCTTGCCCGCAGTATAATCACCGCTAGCAATTTTACTGTACATTGGAGCGGTTGTGTCATGACATACATCCGTAATGATGGCTACATCCGGCTTGATCCTAGCCGCAATCATCTCTGCTCCTCTTAAGCCTATTTCTTCCTGTACAGCATTGACTATATACAAGCCAAATGGTAATTCCACCTGTTGCTCCTTCAATAATCTGGCCACTTCAGCAATCATATATCCACCAATGCGATTGTCGAGCGCTCTTCCCGAATAGAATTTTTTATTCAATTCTGTCAACTCGTCATTAAATGTTATGACACTTCCCACGTGAACGCCCATTTCAAGGACTTCCTCTTTTGACCTGGCACCTATATCAATGAAAATATTTTCCATTTTGGGCGTCTCTTCTTTCCCTTTATCTCTGACATGAATCGCCGGCCAGCCGAAAACCCCGGGCACCACACCTTTGTCTGTATGGATATTGACACGCATCGAAGGGGCAATCATATGATCAGACCCTCCATTTCTTATCACATAAATGTATCCCTCCGGGGTAATGTAATTCACAAACCAGCTAATCTCATCCGCATGCGCTTCGATGACAACCTTGAATTTTGCATCAGGATTGATCACTCCCACTGCCGTCCCATAAGCATCTGTAAAATAATCATCTACAAAAGGTTTAATATAATCCAACCAAATCTGTTGGCCGGAAGCTTCAAAGCCTGTTGGAGAGGCATTGTTTAGGTATTTGTAAAGAAATTTTTCGTTAGTATCCATATAGTGTTTTAATTGTATCTGAAGTTTGTCCACAAAATAGCTGCCATTAATTCTGCCACCGACTCCAGTGAAGGTGAAGCTATTTGGTCAAATCATCCGGGATAAAGTTACAAACAAGATTGTTAGTGTGAAAATGCTGTTTGCTACAATCTTAATTAGAAAATAAATATATTACTTTTTGGTGGGTAAAATCAATATTCCGGCCAATCAAGGCCTCTTTCTTCATGTTATTATAAAAAATTAAGGCCTTTTCCTTTATCAACTAAACTAATCTTTTAATTGCAAGTCATTCTAATTCATATTATATTAAAGAATGAACAGAATAATGCTATTCCTAATTCTATTTGTTTCCTGTGAGACATCAAAAGAAAACGACAATTATATCATTATCCAAAAAGAGGATTTCACTATAATCCCCTTAAAATCCGAAAAACATTATTTCGAAGAAATCATCAATCCAGCTAATATTGGAATAATTGACAGCAAGATTCTAATATCTGAAAGACACAGGGTTCCCGAGGAACATCCCCGTATTCATATTATCAATTCCCAAAATTGGACTTATGACAAGCCAAAGGGTAAATATGGAGAAGGTCCCTTAGAGGCGATTGATGCTAGTTTGTTTTATAAAGGAGAAAATGGCAATACTTTTTGGGCCTATTCTATGAATGGAAGGAAACTGGTGGAATATTCAATGTCGGACACTACACTTCTTGGGAAAAATGAGTGGAAAATGCCTGAGCCCATGAGAGACCTTTGGTTTTTTACCCAGGCATCTGACAGCAGTTTTCTTGGTATTTCAAGGGTTGATAAACATCGAATATTGGAATTTGATAAAGAAGGTAATAAAATCGGAGGATATGGAAATTGGGAAAAGGTAAAGGATAGACCTGACCTGAATGATTACCAACTGTCCCACTTAAACGGCAGTTTTTTTAAAGGAAATGCTGAGGAAGGTCTTTTTATTAGAGTGGGACTTTTCAGAGATAGGCTTGAAATTTTTGACAACCGGGACAAATCCTTTATCATCATAGATGGGCCGGATCTAGCATTGCCAGCATTTGAACTAATTGGAAATGAGTTATACCTAGGATCAAATCCTCACTTTCGCTATAGAGACGCTGTTGTCACTAAAAATTATATTTTTGCATTATATGGGGGAGTAAGCCAGTCTGATTTCAACAAAACAGCAGTTATGGCTACACAAATTTGGGTCTTCGATCACAAAGGAAAACCCCTCAGGAATTTAAAATTGGATAGGTCACTCATCAATTTTGTTATTAATGAAGATACAAATGAAATTTATGGATTGACTACCGACGAGGATCCCGGCATTGCAGTTTATACTATCCCAAAGGAGATGTTGTAGTTAAAAGCGCCCATTTTTTTAAAAAGTGATTCCCGATATAATTTCAATTGCTGTCCGAAGCAATTTCCTCACCTTTAATAGCACCCATTAAGGCCGGTGCCAAGCTTGTGATAGTATTGGTCAATTCACCAAGAGCGGATACATTGGAAAGAATGATCACCCCATTTTTCGCTATCACATCTATTATCATGGACGAGGTATAACCGCCTGTTCCACCATTGTGCCAATTCCAAACATCTCCCGACTCCGTTTGGATAACACTCCAACCCAAAGCCATAGAATAATTCTCAGTTACCTCAAAAAATGCTGTTCTTGAAAGCACCAACTCTCGGTTTAAACTGTCAAATTGAGCCAAGGCAAACTTTGACATATCCTTTACCGAGGATAAAATTCCACCGGCCCCCGCAAGTACAGACATGTCCCAATTGGACACCTCTTCTCCTTCATCATTAAGTCCTTTAACCAATTTATTTTCTAATATGCTTCTTAACGTAGTTGAAGCATCCATACCGTATTTAGAAAAAACCTTCCTTTGAAGCATCTCTTCGTAAGTCATCTGGGCTTTATTGCTTAACACATAGCCTAACAGGCCTACCCCCAAATTTGAGTAATCAGAAACTTCCCCGGGTTTATGCTTCATTCGCAGGTCATGGGTCAAATAGGTTTTCAGTTCTTTTTCTCCAAAATCCTTGTAAGGGTTTTCTAAACTTAAGGCCTCCAAACTTGCAGGCACCCTAGGTAAGCCGGAGCTATGGGTAGCCAATTGCTTCAGTGTAATTTTAACATCCTCCTTCAATGAATAACCTAAATATTTATCAATTTGATCCTCCAAATTCACCTCTCCCTCCACCAGGTAGTTGGCCAACAAGGTGCCTGTAAAAACTTTTGTAATGGACCCTATTTCGAAAATCCGGTCCTTATTTTGAATAAGCACTGTAGAATCCTGTTCGCGTTTGACCCCAACAAAATTAACCTTCCCATTTTCAATAATGGCAATAGCAAGCTCAGCTTGATTTGGCAATGCCTTCACCTTGTCAAAAACCAATTCATATTGGGCTTCCGGCAAGGTTTCTGCTTCTATGACCTGAGACTTGGACCTTTTTGCCTCTGGATTACCACAGCCTTGAATGGCTACAACCATGGACAGTATTAATATGCTTTTATTCATGGGTGTAGGGGAGTATTCCAAATAATTTAATAAAGTCCGAAAAAAGAAAAAATGATTACAGTCATTTTTTCTTTTTAGCTATAAGCACGCAAAGGATTGCAGCAATCAGGGTAAACAATGTTCCAAAAATTAACTCTAGGATGTTTTGTGAAAATAAATTCCCAAAGGTATTCAATGAAAAAAACAAGGCAAAAACCCAAATCAGAATATCTATTATTCTGTTTGGTTTCTGATTTTGGAGATTTTGGTACTTGATGATCATCACTGTTATCATAAAGACATTCACCAATATGGAGAAGGTTTCAAAAGTCTTCATTTCCTCTACAGACTTAAGTCTACCGGCCCATACCTTATCATAAGGAATAAACTCAAAGAAGATCAAAAAATGATAGATTAAAACTGCCCCTAGCAGGCCAAACATTATTTTTATAGCTATCTTCTTGCTCATTGACAAATATTTTTTTTAGTATGATTTTTTTTTATAAAAACATTGAACGTATCAAACCAAATCGGTATTCATTCAATTTTAAACTTCTCCAATCATCACATCCACACCGCCTGTGGCAAAGTTGGGAATGTCCTTTACAGCAGCTTGCCCTTCGGGGGTGGCCATTTGATTTTGAAGTTCCTCTAATGACTCGAAATACAATTCTGCCATTCTATAATGAATAGGTTTACCTCCATCCGGGGTACCCACAAACTTAGTAAACTCCACCTTGCTTAAGCCTTTGATTTTAGCAGCAATGGGAAGGTGTGTTTCTGAATAGTAAGCCTCAAAGGCTTCAGGGTCTTTAGGATGACCGTACATTACGACTAATTTTACCATGGTTGACTAATTATAATTTCGATTATTTTTACAAGATTGTATTATAAACACTTTTTAAACTTTGAAATATTTCGCTTAAATGAAAATTAAAAGATCTCCACTTTTATTATTTTTCTAAAATGAAATAATTAAGAAGTAAATTTAAATCTAACCAAATAAATTCAAAACATGAGATCCATTATGAAAAACATTCCCAGAAGGAGCAGATAGTACTGTTCCCTAATGCTAATGTTACCTTATTTTGAAAGATTGTTGGTCAAAAACAATAATTGAAACTGTTAATTTTTGAATATTCTTTCACTTGTTTTTGGCTGATTGTGGAGAATAAACAAGACGTTAAAAACCACCAACTGGCAAAACCTTTACTCTACAAGCTTACAAGCTCTTTGAATATTGATTGTCCAAATTTTCCATTATTTGAAAAAAACAATGTAATATTACCTATAAAAGGTCTTCATTTTGACATAATACTCCAAACAAAATTTAGGGAAATGTGCGACCGATAAGTTTAAATTTAAGCCATCAATATCTCTCAAGCTAGCATGAAATCTTTCCCTTTTATTACCTTCTTCCTTGCCCTGATTTTCTTAAATGATGGGTATTGTCAATCACCGGGAGAAAACGCGCCCAATCCTTATGCAGTATCTACCTATGAATGTACCGGCTTGTATTGGACAACTCCTAAGTCCGGAAATTGCACTATAAGATATAAAAAACAAACGGAATCCACTTGGACACAAGGACTTGATTTGGTCTTTGATGAAAGAGATGGGCAATACCGGGGGAGTATTATTGGCCTTGACCCAAACACCGACTATCAAGTAGAACTATCCAATGATCAGGCTAAAACAGCCATAAGGTTCACCACTAGAAATGATCAATTTCCAATTGGAAAAATAACCCACCTCTCGGAAGGGGAGTCGACAGAGCCCATCCTAATTACAGAGTCGGGCACACCGGAAGGTTATCATCTCGTAACGGTACCTGAGAACAGTCAGTCCTTGCTCAATATGGGCAATATAGGCAATGAAGGGATACAAATTGATGCTGACTATGTGATTGTCCGTGGAATAGAAATCCGCAATGCGAAAGTAGATGGCATTCGTATCAAAGAAAACAGACATGATATTGTTATCGAACAGTGTTACATCACTTTTTGGGGCAGGATAGGCGGCCCTATCACCTACGGAAATTTAGAAGGAAGTACGGATAGTGGGATTAACGCAGAAAATGGCACATGGAATTTGACCATCCAACGAAACCTGATTGAAGACCCAAGGGGTGCCTCAAACGATTGGGAAACGGGACACCCGGCAGGCCCTCAAGGTATCACCATTCGACAAAGTCTGGGTGGGAATGTGATTCGTTACAACGATATTCTATCTACAGAGGATCATGGATTCAATGATGGAATCGGCGGTGGTGCAAATTATTCCAATGTGGGCAATATGAACCGGGACTCAGATATATACGGGAATTTGATCCGCAGTGTATGGGACGATGCCATTGAAGTCGAAGGAGCCAATATGAATGTTCGGGTATTTGGTAATTATGCCCATCAATTTTTCAATGGTATCGCTACGGCTTCTACTACCCAAGGGCCAATATATATTTATAGAAATGTAGTTGGAGAAAGCAGGGTAGGTCATCGAAATTCCAGTGGAGGAGCCTTTATTAAAACCGGAGAGCGTGAACCATTTGCCGGAGGCCGAAGATATGTATTTCATAATACAGTAGTACAACCAATGGGTGTTACTCATGCCTTTTCAGGTCATGGGATTTCCAACACAGTCACACGAAATAATATTTTTGATGTACCCGGAAGACTGGCAGCTGACCGCGAGACGGTTGACAACAGTGATTACGACTACGATTATTTTTCAGGTCTATCAAAGGGAGTGGCCAAAGAAACAAACAGAATTGGATTCAGTACCACACCTTCCGGAACCAGACTCTACAGGACTTCGTATTCTTTGGAATATTTTCCTCGATCCCGAATTAATTCTATCATCTGGGGACGAAAGCCTTATCAATTCGGTGATGTCAAAAGAAATATAACAGACCCTGTGGTACAAATTCGCAACCCATTGATTGATAGCGGCATCGAAATTCCGGGATTCAATAAGGATTTTAAGGGGAAGGCTCCGGACTTGGGTGCTTTTGAGGTAGGAGTTGCACCGCTGGAATTCGGTAGACGTGCCTATTTGACCCATGATGAAGGCTGGTCTGCATGGGAGAGGTAGATTAGCGTACGTTAAACTGGAAGTCTGTAGTTAAACCCTAAAATTGAAATAGCCTTTGGTTTACCCCCTTAGACTAGAGAAAAATTTAGGAAGGGGATTTGGCAGTATTGATGCAAAAAAACACCTATACCGCCAAAACCTTATGCTGAGCTCTTTAAAGCGAATTCAATTAAGCATTACCGATCATTCACCAATGATAATATAACTTCCATTTGACCCTGAAAACCTGACCTCAGTACTAGAAATGTCTTCGGTGTCTACAGATAAATCGCCTGAACATATTACCAATGGTCTGGTTTTAAAAGGTCTTGTGAATTTTAGCGTCTCTCCGCCAACAGCCAACCCGGTTAGCCTACGTTCAGCATTTAGATTTGAACGAGAATCATAGGTGAAAAGGCTCAATACATCTACTGCTGACTCTTTTGCCTGTATGCGAACTTTATGCAAACCAAAACCTAAACCCAATATACCTTTGCGATTTTCCAGGTAATTGACCTTTTTGTCAGTATCGGTAAAGCCAATATTACAAGCTTGCGTCTTCATAAGTTGCTCATCAACGTATATTTCGAGTAAACCTGCATCCGGATTATCTACCCAAGCCACAGAAATATCTGTGCATACCACTTCAATTTCAATGAATTTCCCGGGCTGGAGCGTGACTTTCTCTGTACCATAAGGAGCTCCCCATTCTGAATGGAACGGCACTATTGCTTGCCCCATCAAGTTCCAGTTTGGATTTAAAACAGAAAAGAAGCGTCTGTTTGGGTTTATTTTTGCATCAACGTAGGTCAATTTTGCATTCTCGCCTTCTATTTCAAGAATATGTCTGTCCCCTAAACTGGTTCGCCCATGTCGAAACATTGAATTGCGTAAGTTGTAGGACGGGCTTGATCTTCTAGATGAAAATTTTACACCATCAACATAGGGAATAGGAGGCTCACTGTCTGTTTTGCCCCAACTGTTTATGGCATTGTCTTCAAATATAAACCTATTGTTCTTTATTCTTGAGCTGGTGGAATCAAAAGTAATCATATCCCCTTCCCAACCATAGGAATTCTGGTGAAGCCGTTCAGGCAATTGAAGCTGAGCTTGCCCGGTAAAAATCGGATTCCAGCACTCAAAAGCCTTCTCCAGCTGTTTGAACCATAAATAATGGCTTGCTGCTTGAGGATGACCGTCAGAAGGTACCAAGGAATACTTGTTTCCCCAACGGGTGAGATCATCAGCTATTTTTGGATAATCCATATAGGGAATTTGGTATCTTAAAGATAGCGCCTGAAGGTCTACTGTATTGGGCGTATATTTACCCTGATTCTGAAAAGGGCTAAACAAAAATTCCGTATTGGGATAATTTTGTTGAATCCACCGTATGGCCCCCTCAAAAACAGCTATTTCATCCGGTGTGTCCGTTTTCTCATTGGCTCCACTTCCAAAAATCACAAGGTCTGGTCTTGCTCCTTCTTGGCGCTTAAAAAGATCCGGATACAATGCTTCCCAAGTTTCCCCTTCCTTATGACCATTTAATCCGGGATTGGGTGGAATTGATAAGGAAAAATACTGTTGAAGCCCGGAGTGTGATTCTCCGATACTAGATCCATCAGCGGCCATAAAATTTAGGCAAATTTTGTCAGCAGGAAGATTAAATTTCTTCATAAGCTCAAGCTTTAACCTCCCCGCATAACTGTAATAATGCCTCCACTGTCCAAAATACCCATCTAGATCAGGTCTCCCTACTTTTTCTGCATTAAAGAGGTCTTCTGAAAGAGGTTGTTTGAAAGTCTCAGAATCAGGGTCCTCGTCATATAGATACATGGGGGGATTGGCGCTTCCTCTGTCAATACTTGATCCCATTACGATGATATGAATAGGCTCTCCTTTCCATAGTTTTTGAATTGTTCTTGGAATATACCTGTAGTTTGGTGTCATTTCCCTTGAGGTAAGGATTTTGTTTTGGGAAGCACCATTGACGGTGAGCTTTGGAGCATAAACCCAAACTGTATCGGATGAGCTTAAATTCTCAAATTCAACCTGAATCCCAAATGTATTGATGTCTTTTGAACTTGACTTGTTTCCAACGCTTGCTTTCCCAACGATGGAGGCATGCTCTACCAAGATGTTAATGGTGCCGGTATCCTCCATCGAACCGCTATATTCTTTAGCCACATTCAGCTCACCCCTTGCATGTTTGGGAAAACTACGACTGTCTCTCATGCCAAAGTCCTTAGGACTCCATTCACCATCTTCACTATCTGCCTTCATCACTTTAATCGCAGACTTAAGCTGATTGGCCCCTTCCTGGTATCCATGTACGGATAAACTCAACTCGTCACCAAAAGCCAGCCCCGCTTCGGGAAGGGTAAAAAATTGCCATATCTTTTTACCGGGACTTATTGCTACCATGTTATGGGTTGAAAAATCAGGCCGTATGGTGCTGGGAACATGAGACTCACGCATTACTTCAATATCACCCCATGCCTCAGTGTTCCAGAAAGCTACATTATGTGATTGAAAATCTGAAGCTTTACCTGTTCGGTGACTCATAAATGAATGGAATTCAAAAGATGGGTTCAAAATCAGGTTTGGCTCCTCTTTGGCCCCTGATGACAAGGGTATCACCTCATTAATAGTCAGCGTACTTAAGCCAAGTAAAAGTATCGCAATCTTAAGTGGATGCTTCATTTGAAAATTTATATGGTACAAGTAAAATATTAAACTTTTAAGCATTCTACATCAGTATCCTTTCGGAAAATAAAAGACACCAAGACGACTGGAAAAACATTTTAATCAAAATATTATTACATTAAAAGCTATAAAAATACCAATAAAAACTGATTTAAAATAATTAATCTAAAATATATTGCAAGACTTATTTCATACCCATTGGCCAGGTAATATTCTAATATTCATCGGTATCAAATTTGAATCTCGACACTTACTAATCCTACAAAAACACCTAAGAAACAATGTAGCTTACCCTTAATTGAACTTTTGTCTAGTAAAACCTATATAATCTCCATCGAACAAGAAATAAATCCGCTGCTAGAGCTAAAATGGATTAAACTATATTAAAAAAACTAAATAATTTACTAACAGATTCACTATTTTGCTAAGGTGAAAGATTAAAGCTATTCATGGCAAATTAAAACAAATAAAATTTCACCACGAACCAATTCTCCAGCATCAATCACTGTAAGATTAAGTTTTACCTTATTTACATAATAACTAATTCAGCTAAAATGAAAAACCTAAAATTCCCAAGCCTGATTTATGGCATGCTCTTATTTTTCATCGGTTCACCATCTATCGCCCAAACAAATGAAAAACCACGAGTATTTGTTCTGACGGACATTGAAAATGAGCCTGATGATGCCCAATCTTTGGTGCGTTTCTTATTGTACAGCAATCAGTTTCATGTGGAAGGCCTAATTGCCACTACCTCTACTCACCTGCGTGATAAAACAGCAGCTTGGAGGATTAAAGAAATCGTCAAAGCCTATGGGGAGGTTAGAAATAATTTACTGAAGCATGAAGATGGTTTCCCAACAGAAGAATACCTACAATCCAAAATTAAATCCGGCCTTCCAAAATATGGAATGAATGCTGTAGGCCCGGGCAATGATTCTGAAGGAAGCGAATTATTGATTAAAGTAGTGGATAAAGATGATGAAAGACCTGTATGGGTTCCCGTGTGGGGTGGTGCCAATGTTCTGGCTCAAGCCCTTTGGAAAATCAGACATACCAGAACTATGGAAGAGCTGGATAAATTTGTTGCCAAAATAAGGGTCTACACCATATCAGATCAAGATGATTCAGGTGTTTGGATGAGAAATGAGTTCCCAAAACTCTTTTATATCGTCAGCCCGGGAGAAGATTACATCCATTCTAC
Organism: Cyclobacterium sediminis; assembly: GCF_054781075.1. Lineage (NCBI taxonomy): Bacteria > Pseudomonadati > Bacteroidota > Cytophagia > Cytophagales > Cyclobacteriaceae > Cyclobacterium > Cyclobacterium sediminis. The sequence continues at coordinate 1,005,147 of NZ_BAAGVC010000003.1, forward strand.
TTGGAATGGAATTGGAGGGGAATCCTTTCGCAAGTATGCCTCCGGTGCTGATGCATCGCTGGCTGAAAACCCTTGGCTCAGGAAAAACATCATGGAAAATCACGGTCCATTGGGTGCCCAATATCCCGAAGTTGAATACATCATGGAAGGTGACACGCCCAGTTTCTTAGGCTTGATAGACAATGGGCTGAATGTGCCCGAAAGACCTGACTATGGGGGCTGGGGTGGTCGGTATGAGCTGTATAAACCCCGCTTTAAACCCTACCGCAATTTTGACCACCAAGCACCAGAGCAAAGGGCCATTTGGACAGATGCCAGTGACGAAGTAATGGGAATAGATGGAAGGATCTACATTAATAACCAAGCAACCATTTGGAGGTGGAGGGAAGCTTTCCAAAATGACTTTGCAGCAAGAATGGACTGGTGTGTTAAATCCTATGATGAGGCGAATCACCCTCCTATAGTCAAGGTAGATAAAACAACCAACATCACCATTCGCCCCGGAGAATCCATTCAATTTGATGCAAGTGGAAGCACAGATCCGGATGGCGATGCTTTGTCCTATCATTGGTTCAATTACAAAGAGCCCGGAACCTATTGGGCCTTCAATTGGTACAAACCCCTTACAATTACTAACCCCAATAGTGCAAAAGTCACATTAGCCATAGGTGAACGGATTGAATTGAATAAAGCACAAACCACTCATTTAATTGTGGCTGTAACGGACAGTGGCTCACCAGCCCTAACCAGGTACCAACGAATCATCATTAATATTCTACCAAAAAATAAATAATCATAGAATCCTTTGGATGTGAATAATTCCCATTCAAAGGATTCTTTTAACAATAAATGATAAATTTATATAGCTACTGGAATAATCTAGACCTTTTACCTTGACAGTCATCACATATTTCCTTTATAAAAAAAGGTTAAGGAATTAAACAGGCCTGAAGAAAGAAATGTCATCGACTTAATTTTAACTCTCGTTTAACTTACAGAAGCTTCGAGTAAAATTGCTATGGCATGCTCTTTTAAATCCAAATACTTAGCTTTATTAAGCCCTTAACTCTTCCATATCTGAAATCAACTCATCAAGTTTTCTAATCACCCTTCCGTAGACAATATTTAAATCCCAGTAGTAAATCTTTCCTCCAAATAGTGCCAAAACAACCAGAATTAACACCATGGCAAATAGTCCGATTAATGGCATTCCAAAAACCACAGTAAGGTCAGGATATTTCACCATCAATTCATTCATTACCGTTTCGTTTAGTTGCTGCCCATTTTTACTTGAAAACCAAAAACCCATTATGGTCGATAGAAATATTAAAGGGTAATAAAACCTGGCCATTTTTGTGTTGACCGATATTTGATCATCCAACCAACTTCTGAATGATTTAAGGTATTCGTAGCTATTGACATTTTCGTCAATGCGCTCCAATCCCTTTACAAGCTTTTTATTCACTGCAAACACACCTGCTGCCACAAGAAAAAGACCTATCCCCATAATGGGGATTCCTACAAAAAAGGAAGCACCCAAAACCAATATGGAACCAATCGCAATGGCATTCAAATTAGTTTTAAACATCCTTTTATATTTATCGATGAAATGAATCGATTTCTGATTGTATAGGTTGATTACCTTCGGACCTACCAATGCCTCATTTTTCATAAATCCTTCTTTCCAAATTGTTTCAATTGACTTTTCCATTTAATCGTTTCTTTAATCGTTCTTTAATTCGTTTTATCCTTACTCCTATATTGTTTGGGTTGGTACCAATAATATCCGCTATTTCTTGGTAAGATTTTTCCTCCAAATAAAGTAAAATCACCCCTCTGTCTACTTCCGATAATTGTTTAATGGCATCATACAAGTGATTTAGCGCCTCATCTGAAAATGCATGGCTATCTTCAACCAGTTCCTCAGGCAGGGCATCTGAAGCAAAATACTGGTAGTCGTTTTTCTTTTTTTTCAACAAGGTCAAGCACACATTCAAAGACAGTCTATAAACCCAGGTAGACCATTCAGACTGTTGGCGGAAGTTGTCTCTACTTTTCCAAATTTGTAAGCATACTTCTTGATAATAATCTTCAAAATCCTCTTGTGTATTAGTATAGGCCCTGCATATCTTAATTACGATTGCTGCATAAGGTAAAATTGAAGATCTGTAGAAGTCGCTGCTCACTGCTTTTTTTTCTTGGTTAGTGGTGTAAATCAAAAATTATTACACCTAAATTGAAATTTTTATCAAAAAATACGGAGGAAGTAAATTGGGCTTTTCTCCTAAATAGAAATTTTGTTGCCTTTATATAAAACTGAAACATTCAGCAGACCATCTATCAGGCGATGGAAATATGATTCGGAAATCAAGTGAGACAGCCTATGTATAAGGTAGCACATGTAGATTAAACCTTAGTCCAAAACCAACGGCATTTCTGTAACATTGTATTTAATATCTGTTATTTCCAGCTTTAGCCAAGTCCAATTGACATGCGCTAACTTCCATTCTGCTTTGGAAGAAACAGGGATTCTAATACCATTACGTTCCTCTGTTTTTATGGCACTAACTGTCCATTCTGTAGGAATGGAGTCCTTGGAGTCTTTATAACGCATGGCTACAAACTTTTTGAAATCCCCTCTCTCATCAAAGTGAAAAATACCGGATCCTATTGTTCCTTTATACTCCATAGTTGCTTTGGCCGAAGAATTGTCAATCGCTTCCCATTTTAAATAAGGACTTACTGCAAAAGATGGAAACCATACCATCTCAGCCAAATAACGCTGTAAAGAGGCTTGATTTATTTTATCCTCTTTTTTGGTATTCACTATTGAAAAAAGAGACCACAACTTGATTGTCATTTCTCCCTCCCCTTTTTCAAATTTATCTCTTCCCACCACAGGTAATAATGGGTTCATTTGTAAATCTACTGACCAATTAAAAGCCGGAGGGTCTATAGAAAAATATTGATTCGCTTGAGCATTGGTCCATTTCTCTTGCTCCGGTTTCAACCGCATTTGTAAATCTTGTCCCAAGTAAACGTAGTATACCATCGGTTTGCCTATTGATCCAGTGTTGCGCAACCATTTTTGGACAATTAAAGGAAATCCTTCCAACATTTCTTCAGATAAAAGGGCTTGACTGTTGGCCTTGGAGTCGGTAAAAATTTTTTCAACTTCACGCTTCACCTTATTTTTGAAATTAAAACTGGAAAAGGCAAGAATTATCGCAGCCAGAATAACCAAATTTATAATTGTCCCAAATTTGGCATCATACCAATTATTTAGAATTAAAAACTGAGATAGGACTATGCCGGCTAACCCTGTAAACTGCCAATAATGTAACTTTATTGCCAGAAGAAAAGCAGTAACAACAAATAAGACGAAGGTTATCAACCACAACAACCCCATGGGGCGGGAAATTGGCTGAGAAATGGCATTAAATTCCGACAGGTCAAACGCTTTCAAAAATCCAAAGAGGTGAATTACCCCATGTAAGGCAATAATTACAATGAATGCTACTCGCATAATTCTTTATTAATGATGAAAAAAGTTCGGAAATACATTTATTTAGCAACTCTAAAATAATAAAAAAAAGGACCTGTTGTCCTATAACCTTTTATAATCTAAGCATTTGCGACAAACACCCACCTTCAAACCAATTTTCCGGAAGAATTACAGAATTCTAAATGACTGTTTTACACCATGAAATATTTAAATTAGAGGAAACAACAATATTGAGGCTGTCAATAGCATCTTCCACCTGGAAATAAGCTTGACAAGCCATCGGCTAAAAAAAATATTAATGACCTATTTCACATACAAAAACCACAAAATAAAATTGGATATTCGCAAGGCCAAAAAAAACATAATCCTACTTTTTTCTACGCTTTTATTCTTGTTGGTTATACCGACACAAGCCCAAGATCATGGGAAATTGAATGTATTGTTCATGATCTCCGATGACCTTACAGCCACTGCGATATCCAGCTATGAAAACGGAGCAAGCCTAACACCTAACATAGATCAACTGGCTGCTAAAGGCACCCAATTCACAAAAGCTTATTGTCAATACCCGGTGTGTGGCCCCTCGAGAGCCTCAATGATGTTTGGTTATTATCCCAATGCCACCACCACCTATGGGTATGTAAGTGGTAGAGAAAACGTAGGCCCTGAACGTCAATCCTGGGCCCAATTTTTTAAAGACAATGGCTACTATACTGCAAGAGTAGGGAAGATTTTCCATATGGGATCTGTTGATATTATGAAAGGGAGAGATGGCAAAGATGACCCGGATTCATGGACTGAAAGGTACAACAGTCCTGCCCCGGAGGTCCATGCAAAAGGCAGTAGGGAATTGGTACAAAACAATCCTTTTGGTTTGCTTGAAGTTTCCAATGACAGCAATTGGAATGGTGGAAATCAAATCAATATTGTCAAAACCGTTGAAAATGAAATTCACACTGATGCCGAAACAGCCAATAAAGTTTCACAATTATTAAGGCTGCATAAAAACGAACCATTTTTTATAGCCGCCGGTTTTTTTCGTCCTCATGTACCTTTTGTAGCTCCTAAATCTTCATTTGAAAACTATCCATACGAACAAGTAGTCTTGCCTCCTAAGGTCACCAATGACTGGGATGACATTCCTGAGCAGGGAATAAACTATGTAAACAGCCTGAACGGAGAAATGACAGAGGAGCAAGAGAAAAAGGCTATTGCTGCTTATTATGCCTCTACTTCATTTTTGGATGAGCAGGTAGGCAAAGTATTGCAAACCTTGGAAGACGAGGGCTTGGAAGGCAACACCATTGTAATTTTCACCTCAGATCATGGTTTCTTTTTAGGAGAACACCGCTTTTGGATGAAGGTTGGGTTGATGGAAGAATCTGTAAGGGTTCCACTTATTATTAAAGTTCCCGGGCAAAAACCTACCGTTTGCCATTCTTTTGCAGAATTAATTGATCTATATCCTACCATTTCAGAATTGGCGGGTTTGCAAGCACCAAAAGCTATCCAAGGTAAAAGCTTGGGGAAACTGATAGACAACCCCAAGCTAAAAGTAAGGGATTTTGCGTTTTCCGTTTCCCAAAGAAATGGTAGGATGGGATATTTAATTCGTTCATCAGACTGGGCCTATATTCAATATGGGGATGAAGCCGAAGGTGGCATGGAATTGTATGACATGAATTATGATCAGGGGCAATACAACAATCTGGCAAACTACCCCCAATACACAAATGTGATCGCTGAAATGCAAGGCCTCTTAAAAGGTAAATTAGTTGATGTTCGTAACAATGATCTGGGCATAACTTATTGAGATGAAATCGGCTAAACTCCACAAATACCTATCAGTTATTGCTTATCATAGAAATAGAAAAAATGACTGAAAAACTTACGCTTCAGCAAGCACAAAAACTAGTCCTTGCGTCTCAAGGGATCTTTAACCCTAGAAAAAATGTGCCCGCCATAGAGCAAACTCTTTTGACCATAGAAAAGCTCGGCTATATTCAAATAGATACAATATCTACTGTTCAGCGTGCCCACCATCATGTCTTATGGAGTAGAAACCCAAAGTATCAAAATGCACAAATAGATAAATTGGTGGCCGAGAGAAAAATATTTGAATATTGGTCTCATGCTGCTTCGTATTTACCCATGAAGGATTACAGGTTTAGTCTTTTTCGAAAAAATGCCCTATTAAAGGGTGAGGAAAAACATTGGTTCAAGAAAGACCTTCAATTGATGGATCTGGTCTTAAACAGAATCAAAAATGAAGGACCTCTGATGGCTAAAGACTTTGGTTCAGAGAAACAAACTAAAGCCTGGGGTAGCAAGCCTGCCAAGCAGGCCTTGGAAAACTTGTTTATGCAGGGGGAATTAATGATCACCTCTCGCAAAAACTTTCACAAGGTTTATGACCTGACAGAAAGGGTATTGCCAAAGGCCATTGACCTACGAATGCCTTCTCAGAAAGAATATCATCGATTCTTAATCAACAATTACCTTAAGGCCAATGGTATTGGGCAAGCTTCTGAGATCTCCTACCTGTTAAAAAACACCAAAACACACATTGCTGCCGAACTGAAGGAAATGCATTCTTCAGGGGAATTAACAAAAGTTACAGTAAATGGGATTGATTATTTTGCTTTGCCGAAATCTTTGGCATTGCTTGACAAGCCATTGAACTGTAAACAACTAAAAATCCTCTCCCCTTTTGACAATTTGCTCATCCAACGAAAACGCATGCTCAATTTGTTTGATTTTGATTACCAGATTGAATGTTATCTCCCGGAAACAAAACGTAAATATGGCTACTTTTCATTACCAATATTATGGAACGGCTCATTTGCTGCAAGAATGGATTGCAAAGCAGATAGAAAAACTTCCATTTTAAACATCCATCATTTGGCATTGGAAGAAGGTCTGGGAGACAGGGACGCTTTTGCCTTGGCCCTCTGCAAAGAGCTGGAAGCCTTTAAAGAATTCAATAATTGCATGGAAATCCAATTTCACAAAACCAGCCCTTCTGAGGTCAAAACATCAATCAACAAAACTTTATTAACCAATTAGTAAAGGCTAACTATCCCCCCGACCTCCTTTATCCTTCCGATGAGACACAAATTAAAAAAAATCAACCCCTATTATTAACCAATGGCTTATATCTACAATTGGCACTTGAGGTTGATCAATTTGAAGTTCTTTGGAGAAAAGTTCGGAATAAACAGGCATTATCGGTTATTGCTTTTTACCTTATTTTTTACCGGAATATTACCAAACCTGATACAATTAAAGAAGCAGAAAACTAAGGCAAAAAAGAAGGTGATTGTGGGCCAGAAATAAATCCCGAGGATCCGAAGACATAATGGACTCCTTTATTGGCCATTTGCAAAACGATTAAACCTGCATCTATTAAGACATCTCTCTTTTATTTATTATCACGAAAATTCATATAATATTTATGTCGATCTACTACAGCCTTTTTATAATAAGCCGCATAATAATCATTGGTCATCAAGTCAACTTGATAATAATGTTTGCCATAATTTTTGGCGTTCTTTTCAAGTTTGCTTACAAAAAACCTCCCAATATCCGTATTGGTGTAATTATCCAAATCTGCATTACTTATTCGTTTTCCATCCATCCAAACTCCATACCTATTAGCATCCTTCCATGACTCGATTTGCTGTTCAGTAGGCACCTTTTTATTCATAGGTGGAGGTGAGGACCTAAACACTATCATTTGTTGGGACTGTTGATCCTTACTCATTATTAAAAACAAGGCTTGTAATCTTTCCCTATCCACAATAGAAATTTTATATTCCACAGGACGCCCTTTATCATTTTTTGCTTTATTAACAATCTCTCTGTACTCAGCAAGTTGTGCAGGAGTCGCCCCTTCTGTCGTTGATGGAACAACAATTTGTTTTGACTGTACATTTTTAGTTTCTTCTTGGGCAATTGTTACTGTGCCGAAAAAAAATACGGCCATACCCAATAGAGGAACAACAGCTACTTGCTTACACAGTGCATTTCGGAATGATTTAGTTTTGGTCATCATAAGTAAACGTTTTTTAGTAATAGAATAATTAAATCGACTTGTAATAAATGAGCTTGCCTGTTCACTGACTTTATCAAACAATAGATAACGATAGGATTTAATATCAGAGATTTGATTGATCACTGCCTCATCGGCAAGAAACTCATGGTTGAGCGCAATGGCTTTTCGGAATAGGAAAATAAATGGATTAAACCAGAAAAAAATTTGGAGGACTTCTACGAATAAGATATCCAATGAATGCTTTTGGGATACATGTGCAAGTTCATGAACTAGAATCTCTTCTTCAATATTTCCACTTGTATATGCTTCCTCATTGAGAAATACATATCCTAAAAAACTATGAGGCACCGTATTTTGATTAAAGAGAACAATTTTGCTTCCCCTATAAGGTATACAAACCCCTTTTCTTAGCTTTTGTAATATATATTTAATATTTATTAAAAACCTCGATAAAAATGCTACAGTAACGAAAAAATAGACTAACCCAAAACCCCAAATCATATAATTAATACTTTTTACATATGGTTTATTTTTGAACGATTCGGGATTAATAGAAAATGTTGATTCAAATACCACCGCATCAACGAGCTCCCTTGGCAATACCTGCTGTTTAAAGGCAATAAATGGGATAATAAATGATAGCATCAAGCTTATCAACAAATAAAACCTATTGAATTTATACATATGTTCCCCCTCTAATACTAGCTTGTAGAAAAGAATAAACAAAGCAGAACAACCGATAATTTTAATTAGGTAATAGATCATTATTCTATATTTAAATACTTTATTCTACAAATGTAGATTAAATAATTTAAACTTCAAATAATCATAACTAATTTTTTATTATACTTGATTTTTAACAATTTAAAACACACAAAATCGGAGAAGAAGAAATATTTAGTACATATCAAATATCATAGATAAATTATCATTTCTAAAAACAGAGCAGAAATCAAATTTACCTGCTTTTTTAGCTCAATTGAAAAAAATGCCCATAGGATATTCTATAAGCAATTAAACAAATGACAGGCATTATTGGTTAAATCAAATTAACCTAACACTATTTTATAAAAATAATATTCTATAGAATTTTGGAACTGTTTTTGTAGACAATAATTTCTCTATCCTTAATTTATTATAATTAAATAATTTAGGTTAGGATTTATTTATCAATTATCACTTAAATGATAAAGCTATGAAGAATATTTTACTCTGTTTTGTGCTTATCGCATGCACAACAATTTCTGCTATTGCTCAGAACAGGACAGTGACAGGGAGGGTAACCTCATCAGATGAACCGGAGGGAATTCCGGGCGTAAACGTATTAGTTAAAGGTTCAATGGTAGGATCAATAACAGATATTGACGGCAACTATTCTGTGGCTGTTCCTGATGGATCAAGCACATTGGTATTTAGTTTTGTTGGCTATATGAGTCAAGAAGTAAATGTCGGCAATCGATCTACGATTGATATTGTATTACAACAAGATGTTAATGAACTTTCAGAAGTTGTTATTACCGCCTTAGGTGTAGAAAGGAATAGAAATGAATTGGCCTATTCTGCTCAGGAGGTAGATGGAGAGTTGATTACCCGAACAAGAAGCCCGGATTTTGTCAACTCCCTTTCAGGTAAGGTGGCAGGGCTTGACATCAGGAGTAATAATACAATGGGGGGATCTACCAATGTTATTATTAGGGGCTACTCCTCTATTACAGGCAACAACCAAGCACTTTTCGTAATCGACGGCGTTCCCATCAGTAATGCGAATAACAATACCAGCACCAAAGCTTATGAAGCCAATGAAAGCTTTGGTAGCCAACAAACTGGACGCGTTGGTACTGACTTTGGAAACGCCGCTGCGGATTTAAACCCCGACAATATAGAATCAGTTAACGTATTGAAAGGAGCAGCAGCAACAGCGCTTTATGGTTCTCGTGCAGCCAATGGCGTGATCATGATTACCACCAAAAAAGGTAAGGAAAACAGCATGGATATCACCATCAACTCCGGTGTCATTTGGAGTTCAATTGACAAAAGTACTTTTGTGAGGTACCAAAAAGACTATGGTGCAGGATATATAGATGCTTTCAGAACACCCCGGGATCTGGGAGGCGGAGTTGGTCCGGTGGTCAGGTTTCAAGATGATGCTTCTTACGGACCTGCATTTGATCCTGGCCTAATGGTTTATCAATGGGATGCATTGGATCCATTTTCTCCCAATTTTGGAAAAATGACCCCATGGGTGGCTGCACAAAATGATCCAAGTACTTATTACGAAACCGGCCTGAACTCCAACCAGAGCATCATTATCAGCGGTGGTGGAAATGATGCTACTTTTAGCTTAGGATATACCAGGAATGATATCAAAGGCAATCTTCCAAACAGTACCATAGACAAAGACCAATTCAATTTCAATGGGTCCTATAAAGCTTCGGATAAATTGACCATTTCAGCTTCCGGAAACTATGCAAGAACTGTAGGTATGGGTAGATATGGCACAGGCTATAACGGCAGGAATCCCAATCAGCAATTTAGGCAATGGTGGCAAACCAATGTCGATATAAGGGAACAGGAAGAAGCCTACTGGAGAAATGAACAAAACATAACCTGGAACTGGAACAGTTCCAATACCGGCCCCATTTACTCAGACAACTTGTACTGGACGAGGTATCAAAATTACTCCAACGACAGCAGAGACAATTTTTACGGATACGCCTCCGTAAACTATGAAATAAATGATTGGCTTAGCGTTATGGGGCGGGCATCTTTCAATACCACCATTGACTTACAGGAAGAGCGGGTAGCCATTGGAAGTGCAGATGTCAGTCAATACACCAGGTTCAATAGGGATTTCAATGAGTCCAACTTTGATTTGTTATTAAATTTCAATAAGGACATATCCGAAGACATCAGCTTTACCGGATTATTGGGTTCCAATCTCCGAAGAAGTAGAATGAGTTCCATCAGAGCCAGTACAAATGGAGGCTTGGTAGTCCCCGGACTGTATAGTTTATCCAACTCACTAAATCCTATACAGCCTCCTTTTGAAGAGGTAGAAAATATAGGAGTAGACGGAGTATTTGCCAATGCCAATTTCGGGTACAAAGAAACTTTATTTGTAGAGATTTCGGCCAGACAGGATAAATCAACCACCTTGCCTGAAGACAACAACACTTATTTTTACCCTGCTGCGGCAGCCAACTTGGTGTTTTCAAATTTAATTGATGTCCCATGGATTACCCATGGAAAGATCAGGGCAAACTATGCTGAAGTAGGTAATGATGCTCCTGCGCTGAGTTTATACAATGTATATACTTCACAGACAGGATACGGTTCTATTCCGATTTTTTCATTACCCAGCACGAGAAACAACAATTCCTTGTTACCTGAAAGACAAAAAAGTTTTGAAGCAGGTATGGAGTTAGACTTTTTCAGTAGTCTATTTGGTTTTGACATCACCTATTACAAGTCCAATACCATAAATCAAATTTTACCTGTCAATACCTCGGCAGCCAGTGGATACACCAAGAGGTTTGTCAATGCAGGAGAGGTGCAGAATCAAGGAGTTGAAGTTTCGGCTTTTGTGACTCCTATTCAGACAAGGGATTTTTCATGGACCATGAACCTGAATTACGCCAGGAATAGAAATGAAGTCATAAGTTTGTTTGGAGAAGGAGAAAACAAAGTATTGAATGTACCAATTGCTTCTTTTCAAGGTGGAGTTTCGGTAAATGCAGCAGTCGGTGAACCATATGGAATCATTAAGGGTAGGGATTTTATCTATACCAATGGACAACCTACAGTTAATGAAGACGGCTATTATATGGTTTCGGAAAACTCGGATGAAGTCATTGGAGATCCAAATCCTGACTGGATCGGTGGAATCAACAACACCCTTGCTTACAAAGGCATTTCTTTAGGTTTTCTTATTGATATTCGAAGTGGTGGAGACGTTTTTTCCTTGGATCAATACTACGGTGAAGGAACCGGTTTATACCCTAAAACAGCAGCTATCAATCAAAAAGGGTTTCCATCCCGTCTACCTGTAGAAGATGGTGGAGGAGTTTTGCTGCCTGGAGTGAAAGAAGATGGCAGTCCCAATGATATTTATGCAGAAAACCTAAATGGTGACGGGATCACTCCTTTTGGCTATGCTGCAAATAACTATGGCGAGTCCCCCCGCTCACTTTATACTTTTGACGGTAGCTTTGTAAAACTAAGAGAAGTTGCTCTTACTTATACACTGCCAGCTTCATTGATGCAAAAGATTGGAGTTTTCGAAAGTGTAGACTTACAATTTATCGGTCGAAACTTATGGATTATTCATAAGAACATGGAATTCTCTGATCCGGAGGAAGGATTAAGCTCCGGGAATGCCGGTAGAGGTTATCAAAGCGGAGCTTATCCTGCTTTAAAGAATTATGGTTTTAATGTTCGGTTAAATTTCTAAACCTGAAAAGATGAAAAAGATAATTATAACTATATTCTCCATGATACTGATGGTATCATGTGTAGAAAATTTAGAAGATTACAATGTGGATCAAAAGAGTGCTGCAAACGTACCGCCTGCCACCTTATATACCGGAGCAGTAAAAGAGCTTTCGGATGTGATTACTACACCTGATGTGAACGTCAATAACTATAGGTTTTATGTTCAGCACTGGACAACAACCCAATATTTGGATGAGCCTAGGTATAATATGACCACCCGGCTCATCCCACAAAATGTATGGCAAGCGTTGTATAGAGATGTTTTGGCAGATCTTGGAGAATCTAAAAGACTGGTGGAAGAAGATGCATTCACTACAGAGCCCGTGAAAGGCAATCAAATGGCCCAGATAGAAATAATGGAAGTTTTTGCCTGGTCTGTTTTACTAAACACCTTTGGAAATGTCCCTTATTCTGAAGCCTTAAATCCGGAAAATTCACTTCCTGCATATGATGATGCATCCTCCGTGTATGGAGAAATCTTAACCCGTCTAGATGCCGCTCTTAATCGTATTGATACTGACGAAATAGGTTTTGACGAAGGAGATATCATATATGAAGGAAATATGGAACTGTGGTGGAAGTTTGGAAATACGCTTAAACTAAAACTAGGAATGGTAATCGCGGATGTCAATAGCAGCATGGCACAAAGTGTGGTAGAAGCTGCTGCTCCAAATGTATTTATGGACAATTCAGAAAATGGCGCCTTCCCTTATTTAAACGCACCTCCTAATAACAACCCTGTTTCGGAAGAGATGAATCCTTTATTTACCTCCAGGCAGGATTATGTGGTGGCAAATACCTTAGTAGATGCCATGAATGAATTAAATGACCCTAGAAGACCTTTTTATTTCACTCAGGTGGATGGAGAATACCAAGGGGGGATTTATGGTTTTTCAAATTCCTATTCAGATTTCTCCACCATCAACCCAACCATAACAGACCCTACCTTTGAAGCTCTATTATTGGATTATTCAGAAGTGAGATTCCTGCTTGCAGAAGCTGTTGAGCGAGGGTATAATGTGGAAGGAACTGCTGAGGGACATTATAACGAAGCAATTGCTGCTTCTATAGCTTACTGGGGAGGAACCGAGGAACAAACCAACACTTACCTCGCCCAATCTCAAGTTGATTACTCAACGGCCCCAGGTAATTGGCGGGATAAGATTGGCAACCAAAAATGGATTGCTCTATACAATCGAGGCTATGATGCCTGGCTTGAATGGAGAAGACTGGATGCTCCCGATTTGCAACCCCCATCTATAGAAGGAACAAGTGATCTTGTTATTCCTAAGAGGGTGATTTATCCTATTAATGAACAAACGCTCAATGGAACAAATCGATCAGTAGCAGGACAGGCCATTGGAGGAGACAATAGCGAAACCTATTTATGGTGGGACGTGGAATAGCACTTTCAGCTTAGCTATGCCCCCAAATAATTTATAAGTAATTAAAAACAAAAGCGGTACTATCTCAGGACCGCTTTTGTTTTATATAATCTCCCAGATCCGCCAGTACTCCTTACAACCCCTCTAAAAGTATTCCTGCCAATTGCTTTAAGCTAAGTTCCTCAAACTTGGCATTGTACTTTGCAATGCTGAAATTATTCTGAGCGTTTCTTAAATTCAATTGAGCTTGCCTAAATTCTATTGAATTAATTTGTCCTTGTTTGTACAAATCGTCACTGCGTTCAAAATTCTTTAAAGCTGTTTCCAAATTTGCTTTCTCGGCATTAAAAACAAACAATGAATTTTGATAAGCAGAATAGGCATTGAGCACATCCCTTTTCACAGAATACTCAGTTTGCTCTTTTAAAACTTGCTGGCGTTCGATCTCTATTCTGGCATTTTTATTTCTTACCCGCGTCGCGCCTCCATCAAAAATATTCCAGCTCAAAGTCAATCCGGCTTGTGGACCAAAATTATAACTACCAGTTACAAATGCTCCGGCAGGATTTCTATTGCCGGAATAATTGTAACCGGCATTTAAAGAAATAGCAGGAAACCAGCCCGATTGGCTTGCCTTCAATGCAAACTCACTGTTCCTCAATTGACTATTGGTTTGTTCAATCAATACATTTCGCTGATAGGCTTGACTTACCAGCTCCTCTTTGGTTCCTGGTATAGAAAAAGAATTGGTTGTATCCACTACAAACTCAGTTTCAATTTCACGTCCCATTATCAGATTTAGATTCCTTCTGGCGTTCTCCAAATCCTGAGTAGTGTTAAGCAAATTAATGCTATCATTGTTTACATCAACTTGCGCATTCAATAAATCAATCTGAGTGGTTTGCCCATATTCAAAACTATAGGCCGCACGTTGCATTCTGGTGGTGGAAATACTCAAAGCATTTTTTAAAATACTTACACCCTCCGTCAATTGAGCCATCAAAAAGTAAGCATTAGACAGTTCCAAAACCGTATTCTCTATGATTTGTCTTGCCTGCAATTCGGAAATATTGTACAACTCTTTCAACTGTTTGTAATTGTACATCCTCCCAAATCCATCGAACAGTATGTAGTTTAGGTTAACGGAACCACTATAATTGTAAGCTTCCGTCGGATCATAGCTAAAGTCCCCATTTGCGGTTTTGTTTTCGCCTTGATAACCTGAAACGCCTATATCCCCATTGGCCTGTATTGAAGGCAGGTAGCCACTATTTAAAATGCTTTGATTGTTATTGGCTACCTCCAGGTCTTTTTCTGCCACCTTGATGTCATAGTTGTATTTCAGCGTAAGATTCATTGCATCTTCACGTGAAAGCATTTCTTGCCCATTAGCAACCAAGCTTGAGGCAAATAAAACCAACCCAGTAACCACCGTAAATAATTGAGAATGCCGCGACTCCATTTGGATATTTTTTATTTTTACTCTCATTTTGTTAAACATTCTGCGTTGATTCTTCATTTTCATGCAGCTCCTCCACTGCTGGCTCCACCGATTCCTTTGATGGCTTAATTCCTTCCCAAAGCCATAATGAATAAACTTTTAACAAATTACCTACTGACAAAAGCATGGGAAGCATAATCAAAGTAAGCACCGTAGCGATGGCTATTCCATAAGCAATGGCAATGGCCATTGGAATTAGAAATTGAGCTTGCCTGCTTTTTTCTAAGATCAAGGGAGACAGACCTGCGATGGTAGTCACAGAGGTAAGAAAAATGGCTCGGAATCTGGATTTTCCTGCTTGAATTAAAGCCTCATCAAAATCAACCCCCTCTTGCAAGAAGTTGTTAAACTTACTTATAAGCACCAAACCGTCATTTACCACGATTCCAATAAGGGCGATGATACCTAGTAGTGATAGCATATTAATCGGGAAATCATGTAACCAATGCCCCCAAGCCACCCCAATCAAACTAAACGGTATCATCACCAATAGCAAGATCGGCTGCAAATAGGAACGAAAAGTAAAAGCGATGATAACCAGGATTAGAAAGATGATGATGGGAAAAACCTTACCGGCAGAGGCAGTCACCTTTCCGGCCTCACGATTTTGACCTTCATACAATGCCGAAACAGTTGGGTATTTCGCCATGATCTCAGGCATTACATTCTCCCTAATATCAGCAATAATATCTGAAGAGCTATCCTTAGGATCTTTTAGGTCGGCCTCTACTTTTATTTCTCGTTTTCCGTCCAAATGATTGATAGTGATTTCTCCTCTAGCGATATAATAGGTAGCAATTTCACCTAAGGGAACACGATTACCGGAGGCACTTACTATATGCATATTATCTAAATTCAAAATAGAAGAACGCCCTTCTCTTTCATAACGCACCCAGACAATAATCTCATCCTGTCCCCGCTGAAATCTTTGAACCTGTAAACCATTAAACCCGGCACGAACCTGCCCTATCACGTCATTTAAAGTAAAACCCAAAACATAGGCCTTGTCCTTTAATTCAATATTAATTTCATTTATACCTGCAGGATCATTATCACTTATATCACGCAATAGGCTGTTTTCTTTGATTTTTTCTTTTAGCTCAAATTTGGCTGCCTTTAGCTCCTCTATATTGTAACTTAACAGTGATACAGAAACAGGTTTGCCCCCAAAACTGGACCCGGCATCAAAGGTTAAACTCTCCGCAGAAGGGTGCTCACCTGCTGCCTGAGCAATAGATCCGGCTATTTCTGAAGCCGTAAAATCACGATCTTCACCCGGTAGCAAGTTGATTTTTAAAGAGGCATTGGCTGTACCCGGACCAATTCTCTTAATAATACTTTGAAAAACCTGGGCGCCACCTGACTGCTTTGCCGTGTATTCCTTATTGACCTCGATGGCCACATTCTCAATTTGTGTTATGATAGAGTCTGTCACGCTAGGGTTTATTCCTTGTGGCATTTTCAAAGTAACATTAACTTGGTCTGATGCTATGACGGGAAAAAAGGTTGTTCTAATTATCCCCCCTTGGATGGCTCCTGTAGTGATCACAAACAAGGCGATAAGAATTGAAAAGCCCAACACCTTGTTTTCCATACAGAAATGAAGAACCGGACTATAGAACTTATTGCGCAGAAAATTCAAGAATGTAGTTGCCCTGGTATTAAACCAATACTCTTTCTGACTACCGGAAAGTGCTTTTGAATGTGCCACATGCGCAGGGAGAATAACCAAGGCTTCAAACAGAGAGAAGGCAAGTGTTAATATGACCACTATAGATACCTCTCCAAAAAACTCTCCTAATCGGCCATCCAAATAAAAGAAGGTGGAAAATGCAACCAAGGTGGTAAGAATGGCTGAAGTAATTGCCGGTAAAACCTCCATTGTCCCATCTATGGCTGCCTGAACGCGGGATTTCCCCTGTTCATGGTGGTAGAAAATATTCTCAGCAATCACAATTCCATCATCAACCAAGATCCCTATCACTATTATCATCCCAAATAGAGAAAGTACATTTATGGTAATATCAAAATAGGAGGCCATCATAAACATTCCCATAAATGAAATAGGAATACCAAAAGCCACCCAAGCTGCCAACCTTGGACGCAAAAACAAGGAAAGAAAAAACAGTACCAAAGCTATCCCCTGTATACCATTAACCAATAAAAGCTCCGTACGTTCTACAACTATTTGAGACCTGTCATTGGTTATACTTAGCTGGATATTGTTGTGGGTTTCATTGAATTCTTTGGCATATTTGGTCGTTTTCTCTGCAGCTTCAATTAAATCTTCATTGTTAGTTGTACTAATTGTAAATGAAATAGAGGGTTGATTATTGAAATAACTTCTATCAGGAGTTTCAGACCAGGCATCTTCTGTTACTGCCACATCTTCTAAAGTAACAATAGCACCATTTTCCTCGGTTTTTAGAATAATATTGTTAAGCTCTTTTCCATAATAAGATCGATTATTTACCCGAATCAAATAATCCTCTGCCTCGGTTTTAATAGCCCCACCGGTAACCAAAATATTGTTATTGGCCACAGCATTGGCAACATCACTAAATGTCAAATTATAGGAACGTAATACTTCTTCATTTACCGAAACCGTAATTTCTTCATCAGGATAGCCGGCAATTGTCAGCTGAGATATTCCTTCAATACCTCGCAAGTCATTCTCTATCTCCCTTCCGATGGTTTTAAGGGTTTTCAAAGGGATATTCTCCCCACTTAATGCCAACTCAATGGAGACATTTAAATTTTCATTTTTGGCCACTACCGGTGGCTCCATTTCTGCCGGAAAGGAAGGGACTTTATCTACAGCATTTTTTACATCGGCCAATAATATATCTATATCATAACCTTTGATGGCCTCTATAGAAATGCTAGCCGTATTTTCCGAGGAAGCTGAAGTAAAACGGTCAATCCCCACAATCCCACGTAAATTGTCCTCAATTTTTAGAACAACCCCTTCTTCCATTTCTTGTGGGGATGCTCCGGGATAATTGATAGTAATGTCTATAAACTTCGAATCCTGCAAAGGAAAAAAGCTGGATTTTAAGGATAACATCCCAAATGTACCCAAAACCACTACCGCCAGGATAATGACATTGACTGCCACAGGGAATTTTATAAAATGTGATATAATTGATTTCATTTTTAATCTAGTGAATGGTGAAAAAACTGTACGAAAAAAGCAGAAAAGAAGTCACCGTTATTGCTCCTCGTAAATACTTACTTTCATGCCCGGGTAAGCTCCTGTAGGCAACTTTGTAAGCACTTTCTCACCATCTTTTAACCCGCTTATCACCACAGACTTTTCCTTATAAAACAAAGGTTCAATTGTTTTCTGGACAAGTACTGAATCCTCAACCACAAAAACTTGATTCTTATCAAATACCACACTTCTGCTCAATTCATAAGCATTTTCAACCTCCGTGGCCATGATATTTGTTTTCACATACATGCCTTCTTCCAAGCTTTTACCTGTGACTTGTACATACACGTTTATCGTTTGGGTTTCACTGTTGACCAATCTGTTGATTCGAACAATTTCTCCAACCCATTCTTTTGAATCGTTATTTGTGGAGGTAACAGTTACTTTTTGACCAATCCCTAAAAAATCAATCATGCTAACACTCACAGGTGCTTCAATTTCAAAAACTGTTGGCTGAATAAATTCTCCCAACTTTTGTCCAGGCCTAATCAAAGAACCCGGAGTCACCAAAGCTTCCACCAATACCCCATCAAAAGGTGCCATAATATTGTATTTGGCCAAAGTCAATTCCATATTCCTCACATTGTAATAGGTAGAATAAATGGTCCGGCCGGTAATAAACATCTTTTCCTGATTGGATTCAGGTTCCGGAAGTGCTGGCAAGGGTTTATTTACATCGATTTGACTCAGGAAATCATTCCATTTTTCAAAAGACGAGGAGTAGTCTAAACGAAGATCAGCAAGTGCTGAAGTCACCAAATTTTGAAGACTACTTTTCTGAGACATTAAACTAGCACGGTAAACATCCGACTCAATGGCAACCAAAGGCTTTCCTTTTTTATAGAAAGCCCCCTCCTTAAAACTACCTATAGGAGATGTCATTACACCTTGCACTTCTGCGTAAATTTCAACCCTATTCTTTGCCTCCAAACTTCCGGTAGCTGTAAAGCCCAAGGGTAATGTGGAATTTTTAATGGTTTCAGCAAACACGGTAGCCGTGGAAATGCCTTTATTTTTTAATGGTGGCTTTTTGCTTTCTTTCAGAATATTAGATAATGTAAACCCGCCAAACAAAACCGCAATACTTACGCCAATAATGATTAGTTTTCTTTTCATATACACTAGTTGCTATTGCAACCACTTTTTAGATTCTCAATATTTTTTTTTATTTTACCTAAAGTTCTTATCGTTTGTTCTAGCTCCTCCGCCGGTATATTTTCCTGGATTTGTAATACCAATTTTCTAAAGATCGGAACAGTATTCTGAAACACCTGCTCTCCGTGTTTGGTCAAATGAACCATGTTTATTCTCTTATCCGTTGCAGAAGGGATTCTCGCTACAAGATTTTTCTTTTCCAAAGTATTAATAAATCTGGCCAATGAAGCTTTGTCTCTTTCTGTAATAAATGCCAAATCATTCTGAGGTAAAGGCCCCTTCATCGACAAGGCTTTTAACACAAGCATCTGCTTTTTAGTCAAATCCACCCCGGCTTCCTTTAGGTTTGCATTAATGAAAATATCTACCCATTTCATGGTCTTTCCTAACCATGGCAAAATACCATATTCATTAATATTGGGCTTATAATCCTTATCCATTTCCATCAAATTTTGAGCAAATATAAATTAAATGATTGCATATGCAACTATTCAAATGTTTAAAAATAATTTTATCCAATGAATTGAGAGATAAACACACAACCTAAAATCATTAGTTTTATAGAGGTGTATTTAGTAAATAAAAAGGCTAAACTAGATCAACCCTGTAGTTTAGCCTTCAAATTAAAAACTATACAAAAAAATTGAAGGCAGTTTGAAAAATTCACCAATCCTGTGACATTAATTATGAAAAAAGGCTAAAATCAATTTAACCTCCCCATAAATGATAATTGAAATACTTAGACCGGTAAAGCAACAATAAACATTTACTCCACTACATGGATTAAAGTAAAAACCTTAGTTCCACATAATTCCTATTGCTCTCCTTGCGGCTTGTCTTGACGCTGATCACTTATATTGGCTTGCATTTTTTCCCTGGGAAAAACCTGATTCAATTTTTCACCGCCTTTGATACCAAAGTCCAAGGTTCGGATTGGGAATGGAATCATGATATCTTCCTTATCAAATGCTTTTTTAATCGCAATAATAGCTTCACTTTGACTCTTCAGAAACTCCAATTGACTTTTAAAGGCTACCCAAATCATAATTCTAAAATCAATGGAGCTACTTCCAAAGGCCAAATAAACAAGGTCAATGTCTTTATTTTTATTAATATTAGGTACGTTTTCTACTGCTGCTATGGCAATGTCTCTTACCCGCTCCAAATCCTCCCCATAGGATACCCCGACATTTAAATCTATTCTTTTATAAGTGTTTTCAGAATCGTTTACCAGGGGATTTTGAAACAACATCTTGTTAGGAATGATAACCTCCTGTCCTTGAAATGAGGTCAGCTCTGTGGTTCGTATGCCAATACGTTTGATAATACCACTGTACCCTTCACAGTGGATCACCTGCCCAATTTTAAATGGTCGTTTTATGGCCATGAAAAAGCCGGCAATAAAATTAGTGGCAATGTCCTGGAAGGCAAAACCCAAAGCCAAACCAATTATTCCTGCCCCTGCAAGCAAGGAAGAAACAGTTTTGTCAAGGTTTAGGAAACTTAAAGCTGTAAAGACACCAATTGAAATAACTATGATATAAATTATTTTCGATATTATGGAAGAAAGCGAGTCGTTCTTAATTGCCTTACCCAGAAATCTATCGCTTAAATTTTTGACCACCCTAGCAACTAAAACAAATGCGATAAGCACCAATATCGCTACCACAAAATTTGGAAGCATTTTAACCAAAAGTTCTAGCCATCCAATTAATTTTTGAGTAAGAATATCGTAATATTTATTAATTTCCATGGTATATTAATTTCAGTTATTCAATTTCGAAGCCAATTACTATGCCTTTAATTTTTAAGGAGCCAAAAGATAAACCTATTGCATAAAAAAAAGTTTTAAACTATTTGGCGCAACATCAATTTAATCAGTTGGGAAAAGGCAATATTATATTTTAATAATAAAATAATTTTATTCCGACACACATTATAACAAGCAAAATCCTGCCCGCAGAGACCTCCAGCCAATTTATAACCTCAGACCATTGTTCGGTCGCCTCCACAGTAATAACTTACAGTAGAATTTTTATATCTTATCATGACTTACCCAAAGAAGCGTTGAAGTATCATAACCGATATTCTCAGCCATTTTCAGGTACTTACTCCTAATGTTTATAGGTATATCCGTCCCTCTAGAAAGTATCCATAGGTATTTTTGACTTTTCCCGGCAACCAAAGCATATTGATAGTCTTTGTCAATTGCGATTACATTATACCCTGAATAAAATGGCCCGAAAAATGACACTTTTAGCTTCCCCACATTCTCAGTCTCAACAAATTTTGCCTTTCCTATGGCTTGAGTCCATTCTTCTTTTTTTGTATTGTAACCTCGATTGTCGACCTTAATCGTCCCATTGTCATTGATAGAATAGGTGGCTGTGGTATTATTTAAGTTTTTTTCAAACTTGAAATCCATCCTGGCAATCTCATACCATTTACCTAAATATTTTTCCTGATCAAAGGATTGCACTGCTTCCGCCCCTTTTGGGATCGTTGCACAAGAGAAAAGCCCTATCATAAATATCCATGTTAATAATAAGAAAACTAAAATTTGGTTTTTCATTAATAGAAAGCCTTTTAGAAGATGTATTAACTATTAAAACAAATGTTGTGCCTGTATCCCTATATCTAAATAAAAATCTTGATAGCATAAATCAAGTGTTGTTATTCCTTCAGTATTTCAGAAAAACTTCATCGCCCCAAACACTTTGCATTCCATTCTTCTTGAGCCAATATATCACTTTTATCCACCAAAACTGATCTATGATCTATAATTAAACTCCTAATTATTTTGATTATAATAATTTGAAGTTTCTCTGAATAGTTTTTAACATCATTTTTTTGAATATAAAATCCCGGGCATGAATAATTTTTCAAGAAACTTTATATATTCGCACAAACTTTTGAAAGCCAGGTTTTATGAAAAAAAAGGCGGCAGTCATCGACATGGGCACCAATACCTTTCATCTGCTAATGATAGCATTTGACAGCAATGGTTTTGAGGTAATCTACCAAGAAAAGGTTCCCGTGAAAATCGGTCAGGGAGGCATCAATCAAAACATCATTCTTCCGGAAGCTGAAAAACGTGGATTGCATACCCTTGAGCATTTTCACAACCTCATTAAAGGGGAAGGCATTTCCCAAATTTTCGCATTTGCCACCAGTGCGGTAAGGAATGCTGACAATGGATTTTCTTTTATCCGGAAAATTAAAATACAAATCGGAATAGATGTACAAATCATAGACGGTGAGCGGGAGGCTGAACTGATTTATAAAGGTATTCGCTTGAGTGCTTGTCTCAGCTCAGCCAATGCCCTAATGATGGATATTGGTGGAGGATCTGTTGAATTTATTATTGGAAATGTGCATAAAATACTTTGGAAAGGAAGTTTTGAAATAGGTGGCCAAAGGTTATTGGACTTGTTCCATTACCATGATCCTATTCTCCCTGAAGAAGTGGAAAAACTATCCCTCTACCTGGCGGAAAAATTAACTCCGCTTATAAAAGCCATCAATACACATGCTCCTCAACAACTAATAGGAGCTTCCGGCACCTTTGATACTTTGACAGACATGTACCTGGCTTCGGAAGGAAAGAAAAAAGACAGAAAAACTATTCGTCATATTTTACCTGTTTCAGCCTTTGAAAACATGGCTTCAGAACTGTTGCTACTTGACAAAGCCAAGCGACTTAAAATCCCCGGTATGATTCCTTTAAGAGTAGACATGATTGTGGTGGCTTCCTGTCTGATTCGTTTCATCACTCAATGGGTTCCAACGGATCAGTTGGTTTGTTCAACTTACTCCTTGAAGGAAGGTGCTGTTTCGGAAGCAATGACCAAAACGGAAAAAATAAAAAGCACCAGCCTTACACCTACCCAATAAAAAAGGAAAGTTCTTCCATTAGGCTTTAACTTTTAGCATTTTTGCACCATCGATCACCCAATTTCTTGTCCAATAATGAACTTCACCCACCAACAATTAGAAAAATTTACCTTTGCCGTATTACAAAAAATAGGATGCCCTGAGACTGATGCAAAAACTGCTGCCTCCGTCTTGTTGTCCGCAGACTTAAGAGGGGTAGACTCCCACGGAGTTGCTCGATTGTCAGGATACGTCAGACTATGGGAAGCGGGACGTATCAATCCTTCACCTAATATTAGGGTAGTGCATGAGACTCCAAGTACGGCCGTTGTGGATGGCGATGCAGGTTTAGGTTTGGTGGTGGCCCCCTATGCCATGAAAGTGGCCATAGAAAAAGCCAAAACAGCTGGTACCGGATGGGTATCTGTAAAAAACTCCAACCACTACGGCATAGCGGGTGTTCATGCTATGGAAGCTTTGCAATACGACATGATTGGCATTTCACTAACGAATGCAAGCCCCTTGGTAAGCCCTACTTTTTCAAAAGAGCGCCTTTTGGGCACCAATCCCATATCGGTAGCCATTCCGGCCAATGAGCAACCTCCCTTTGTGTTGGACATGGCAACAACTACTGCCGCCAATGGCAAACTGGAAATCCTCCAAAGGAAAAAAGAACAAGCTCCTGAAGGCTGGATCCAAGACAAGAATGGGCAATCAACCAGAGATCCTTTAGGGGTGAAAGATGGTGGTGCACTTTTGCCCCTAGGTGGCGACAGAGAACATGGTTCTCAGAAAGGTTATGGATTGGGAGCGGTAGTCGATATCTTTTCCGCAGTACTTTCAGGAGCCAATTACGGCCCTTGGGTCCCCCCTTTCGTTGCATTTTTAGAACCTCACCCAAACCCTGTTGGGGAAGGTTTGGGTCATTTCTTCGGCGCAATGCGCGTGGATGCCTTCAGGCCTGCAGATGATTTCAAACAACATATGGACAATTGGATCAGCCGGTTCCGAGAGGCTTCACCGGTGGATGGTCAAGAAAAAGTGTTGATCCCAGGTGACCCTGAAAGGGAATTAGAACAAGAAAGAAAAGCCAACGGGATACCATTATTAACAGCAGTGGTAGAAGACCTACGTGCACTGGGTGATAAACTAGGTGTAGCATTGGAATAAGCTATTACATACCAATTGAATATTAAAGGATTTTTACAGACGTTAGGCCCCGGCATTCTCTTTGCCAGCACAGCCATTGGTGTGTCTCACTTGGTGCAAAGCACCAGGGCAGGGGCTGAATACGGCTTCGGTTTGGTGGGTTTCATAATAGCAGCGAACCTTTTCAAGTGGCCATTCTTTGAATTTGGTTCCAGGTATGCAGCAGCCACAGGTGAATCTCTGATCGATGGATACCAAAAAATCAGCCCTTGGTTTTCTCGCTTGTTTCTAGGCATAAACTTGCTTTCCATGTTTTTTGTTAATGCCGCTGTTACCTTTGTGGCAGCAGGTTTTTTACAAAACTTATTTAGAATAGAACTATCACCAAACTATTTCTATGTCCCTTCTATACTATTATTGCTGATCTCTTTTCTATTTCTTGCTTTGGGAAGGTATTCTCTGCTCGATTCAGGGATAAAAGTCATCGGAAGCTTTATGTTTTTGAGCACACTTTTGGCTTTCTTTATTGCTCTTTTTAATGGCCCCAAAGTTCCTATAGAAGATTATTCCATCTTCATCGAATTGACACCTCAATCTTTACCATTCGTTATTGGCTTAATGGGCTGGATGCCCACAGCCATAGACGCATCAACATGGAATAGCCTATGGACCATCGCTCGAAGAAAGCAAAGTGGCTACGCTCCTACCGTTAAAGAATCCGTTTTTGAATTCAACTTTAGCTATTGGATTTCCTCCGCCCTTTCCATATGCTTTGTAGTGCTAGGCGCATTTTTACTTTTCAATACGGGAGACTCATTGCCGGACAATAATGTTTCTTTTGCCACAGGTGTAGTAAATTTATTCGCTACGCAATTGGGCTCCTGGGCGTTTATGGTCATTGCTGCAGCAGGTTTTTCCATTATGCTAGGCACCTGTATTGGAGCCATGGATGGCTACGCCCGTTCCACCGCTAGAGTAATTGCAGTAATGAATAATCGGCAAGAAAAAAATACTGACTATCTTTTATGGCTGACCTTGATAACACTCGGAGGAATACTGGTGATCGGTTTTTTCATGGCATCTTTTAATCAATTAATAGGATTGGCCACAACCATATCCTTCCTAATTGCTCCTATCATTGCGATTCTCAATTACAAATTGATATTTAGCAAACATCTCACTAAAGCACAACAACCTGGGAATTGGATGCGTTGGCTTTCCATTACTGGAATCAGCTTCCTTTTTCTATTTTCCCTAGTATTTGTTTATTTCAATTGGACCCAATAGATCCGGCAACAAGCCTTGGGAAATTATTTTTTACGATTAAAAATTCGTAAAGACTAATTTTTAATCAGTGAAACCTGATGAGAAATACAAAATCAGTTACGAAAATCGCATGTCCGCTAAGCACGAAATCCCCCTTTCTCTAAAGGGGGTGCAGGAGGATTTTAAGGGGAACGGCATGCTGACTCGTCCTAGAAAGGTTTATAAATTATTGTTTAAATACTGTTTTGGATTTACAGTTTACGAAAAAATCCCCCTTTGTCCCCCTTTTTGAAGGGGGAATAGTGACCTTTGGATTAGCTGATATATTATTGCATTTCACTTTCTCAGCCCAATCAAATCACTCTAGGTTAGCCTTAAAAGTCCTTTGCTGCAAATCCCCCTTTTTCTTTAAGGGGGTGCAGGGGGATTTATTTCGTAACCATTTTAAAAAATAAACTTGATATAGTATTACACTAAGCAACTAAACCAATACTTTGTCAAACTCCACCTCTTGTGCAGCCAGAACAAAAACCTTGGTAGGCAAAGATTTGGTTCGTTCCTTCAGTTTAACATAGTAATCCTCAAAAGCCCCCTCCTCTTCAGGCACCGCCAAGCCCATCATGATCATGTCACTGTTTTTCGACTCTTCAGCCATTATATCCCAAAAATTCCGGCCCTCAGCTGTCAATATCTGATAGTCGAAACCTGTACGCATCCCTTCAAAAATTTTATCCAAATTATCTTTTGCTCCTGCATAAGCTTCCTTATTCGGAACTACCATTTTTACATTTACAGAAGCTTGTTGCCATTCCCTGCTATTTTTCAACAGGTAAGCCAGAATTATCATCAAGCTTCCATTTCGCTTTAATCCTCCCCACCAGATATCAATCACTTTTTTTTCCTTAAAGCCTATATTCCCTTCATCCTGAACGATAATTACATTTTTTCTGGATTTATAGAAATGTCTTATCATTTCCGAATAGGGCACCAGGCTTCGGTTTTCTCTGGTATCACCGAGCAAGATGGTATTGGGGACCAATTGTCCCAAACCGTAAGAATTGACCATATGCATGGCTCCTGAAAAGGGATCAGATGCCCGAACCACTCTTACCAAGGCCTGCACATTCTTATTGGCCAGGTAATCCATAATTCTTCCCTCAAAGTCTTTGACTTTCTCCTGAGGAACATTGGATTCAGAGACAATGGTGGTCACAGTAAAAAGGGCGTTACCGTTGGTAATATCATCAGCAAGCTCAATCAACCGCCACCTCTTCCCGGGAGACCCAGACAATACAAGAATGTTTGGACGCCAACTTTTGGCATTGGCCTCTTTCTCTAGCCTAAACAAAGCATACCTTATTATAGAGGAAAAAACCCCTCTTCCCAGGCCTCCCCACGTCGCCTCAATCTTTCTCCTTTCCAGCCAAACAAAAATGATCCCTATCACCAAAAAAGCCATAAGGGTTGCCAAAGCATTAATCAAAAACATCACTCCTGCACAACCAAGGGCACCCAAAAGTGAAAACACCCAATGAACCTTAAACTTGGGTCTGAAAGAAGCACTACCTAAAAACCGCTCTGTGGCCGCCGTTATATTTAATACGGCATAGGTGGTAAGGAAAAACATGGTGAGTACAGGGGCAATGAGGTTTAAGTTACCAAAATACACCGTCAATAGGGTGATGCCAATGGTAAAGATCGTTGCCGCTCTAGGAATCTTTTCCTTCCCTCCTACCTTACTAAATACGCCGGCCCATTTAGGCAAAATCTTATCATTGGCCAAGGCCTGCAAAACGCGCGGCGCTCCCAACAAACTACCGGTGGCACTTGACAAGGTTGCTCCCCAAATCCCCAGCACAATGGCTCCACCCCAAATGGCAATATCCTGCATAATAAGAGGATTATCGATCAGCGTAGAAGCATCTGCTCTGCTAGCCAATATCACCGGCAAAATCATATAAATCAAATAACCCACACCAATGGCCATAAAAGTACCTTTGGGTATGGATTTGGAAGGGTTTTTTAAATCTCCTGACATATTTACCCCTGCCATAATCCCGGTAACCGCCGGAAAGAAAATAGCAAATACCTGCCAAAAATCTACCGACTGCGCTGCCGGCACTCCCCAAAGTTCAACATTGGAGTCTTCCATGGGACTACCAAACGCCAAAGACAATAAAGACAATGCAATCAAGCCCATGATAAAAAACTGGCTTTTGATCGTAGCCGTGGTGGAAAACAAGGCCAATCCTCCTAAAACCAAGGTGGTAACTATCCCTACCCATTTCATGTCCAAAGCAGGGAAAATAGCAACGACAGATTCAGAAAAACCAATGACATACAAGGAAACTGAAAAAGCCTGCGCCAGGTATAAGGGTATCCCGACAGCTCCTCCAATTTCTGCTCCCAAAGACCTACTGATTAAAAAATAGGCGCCTCCACCTTTTACCGGTGCATTGGTAGCAATGGCCGATATTGACAAGGAAGTCAGAAAGGTAATGGCAGTTGAAAGGGTTACAATAAGTAATGTCCCTATCAAACCCACATTCCCCACAACCCAACCAAATCTTAGGTACATGATAACCCCCAAGATGGTAAGTAAAGAAGGAGTAAAGACCCCACCAAAGGTGCCTAGTTTGGCAGAACCGGCATTTTTTATGTTTTTTATATTCATATGAAAGCGCTACAGTCTAGGTTTCAGCTAATCGTATAAAGCCAAGTTATCACTGGGTCAAATGATCGCATTAGTTTTATTTTCAGGACAATGCTCCCCTTAAGGTCTTGGTTATTTGCTGCAATAACTTAGCTAAAAACCGGGACCAATGCACTTGTCTAGGTAAAATAACGGAGATTTTGGATTGAATACCTTATTTATTATTAACCTTTTTCACCAAAATCACCCAGTCTAAATCAGTTTCTTCCGGAGCTTTTCCCAGTGAGGTATTTTGTCCACCCGACACTTGCTTTAAAGTCTCATTTTGAGACCTGGCGCCTGTTCTCGGGTTAAACCAATGAATTTCAAACACCCCTTCAGGCAATTTGAGTTCCCCTTCCCCACCATCTCTGAGGTAATATACAAATACTTCATCATTGGCAGCTAGCAACCAGGCATTTGCAGCTTCATTTTTTTGAGGGGCCAATTCTTGAAAAGGGATTTCACTTTGGGTGAAAAAGTTTTTGGCATGATTCATCTGCTCATAATAGGCTTGGTATTTTCGGTAATCTTGTATTCTTAGATCTTCGCCTTTCCCGATATACACCTCCGTGCCAGCGGCACCGGCCATTAATGAAGCCCAAAGGGAATGCTTTCTCCACACATCCAATTCCGGATACTCAGGGCCGGTATAAGGCTCATCATAAGCAACCACCCAAGGATGTCCAGTAGCAGCAGAGGCTTTTCTCCAATGTAAAATTCGGTCATAC
Organism: Cyclobacterium sediminis; assembly: GCF_054781075.1. Taxonomy (NCBI): domain Bacteria; kingdom Pseudomonadati; phylum Bacteroidota; class Cytophagia; order Cytophagales; family Cyclobacteriaceae; genus Cyclobacterium; species Cyclobacterium sediminis. The sequence goes on from NZ_BAAGVC010000003.1 coordinate 1,034,163, forward strand.
CCATGCGTTACATCTTGATAATTTCCTTGAAAACTTATCCCCGTATAGGATGGGTCTCCCACCAAATCTTCGAAAATTGCATCTGTATTTGAAGGGCCATTGTGCACCACAATTAATTCATCATAAGGAAGTAAATCTTTAAGGTAAGCAGCGAATTGTTTTCTCTGCTGAGTGGTAATTGATTTTCCGTAACCTTCATCTTTTTGCCAACCGTTTTCTTCTCCTATATTCCAGGTAACCGCATTAAGGTAACCAAATCTGGCAGCTAATTCTCTATAAAAAAGCTTTCGGCTGTTGGCAAAATCACCCCTTTCTTTAAATTCAAAATAGGATTGATTCTCTTGCTCAGACAATACAAATTGAACCATCATGCCTTCCTCCATCATATAATCAAAAAGCCCTTGCCACTGATCAAGTTTGGAGACATCGTATTGGTAATAATCATCTTGCCCAACCCATGGAAAGGCCGTCTTTCCATCGCCATAAGCACTCATTAGCAAAAAGTAATGGGAATTGATCCCTTGCTTCTTAAGGTAATTGACCACCCCTACTATTCCTTTCCCTTTATCTTTATGCCAAAGCAGATCACCTTCTTCCCAATCAGCGATGTGTTTCTGATAAGTCCTTTCAGAATCAGTTCCATCAAAGTCTTTGTATTGAAGCAATACCTCAGGCGCATTGGCTCCCATTTTAAAAAAATATTCTCCATTGGTGAATTGAAGAAAATGCTCCCCAATATATTGTAATTTCCCCTTGCCCAAAAAGCCAGCTTGGCTTGTATCTGCAGGGGTTACAGTGAATGTTCCTTGCTCACCATCAAAGGCCAAACTGCTCCCTTTGGCATTTCCTGTGGCTATGGCTATATTTTCACCTTCCAAAAAGCTGACTCGATATGACCACTCTCCCGGTTTTAGGGGCAATAAGTGGGCCCTCCACACCGTACCTCTATCTGCTCCACTCTCACCGGCATCACCATCCGCGGCAAAATACCCCGGCACCACTATGGCTTCACCGTCAGGATCGGTAAAATGCACCTCCATTTTATAATTTAAAAATGTTGCTTTGTCTTCAGTCAACTCCGGTCCATTCCATGAAAATGTCATTTTTTGGTAGGCAACGGAGTCCCCTTTAACCAGAGATTGCTGACCGCAGGCGAATAAAATCAACCCCATTAGAGAGAAGCAAATAAATGATATAAGGCGCATATAATTTTAGGTTTAAAGGTTGGATTATTGGCTAAATATAGGAAATGCATTGACCAATTCATATAGTGCTTTTTGATTAGAGACTAAAGTCAGTACACTCCGTTTTTCACTTATAAAATGCGCTTGATTTAAATTTATTGAATAGGGATTACCAGCAAATGTGATCAGTATAAATGGTCGTCAATTTATATTTCGCAACAAATTCAAATCCGTATTGAACAATTTTTTCTTGTTTTTTGTACTTTAAATAATCACAAACCTGATGATCCTATGAAATTGCTAAGTCAAACTAGTGTAATCCCTGCTTTAATTTTATTCACAGTCTTTTCTTGTGCTCCAAAGCAAGTAGAGACGGAGGAAGAAATTGAAGCCATAAACTTAAGCCATATGGATACCTCTATCCGTGCGCAAGATGATTTTTTTCAGTATGTCAATGGAACCTGGTTAGCGGAGGCAGAAATACCTGCAGACCAAGGGAGATGGGGTAGCTTTCTGGAACTTAGAGACCAAAGTATAGCCGGAGTAAAGCAGGTTATGGAAACAGCCAAGGCCAATATTTCCGAGTATCCTAAAGGAACTGATCAATACAAGGCCGTAACATTTTATACCATTGGTATGGATTCCCTCTTGGCAGAAAAAAGAGGTCATGATGTCTTGCTCCCCTGGTTTGAACAGATAGAGCAGATTAAAAACAAAGCAGACCTGCAGGCATTTATAGGCAAAATCCACCCTTCCGGTGTAAGTGCATTTTTCAATATTTATGTAAGTTCAGATGCCAAGGACTCAGACAAAAATGCCTTATACCTTAGTCAAGGGGGGCTTGGATTGCCTGACAGGGATTATTATGTGGATGAAAGCAACGAAAAATTCAAAGAAATCAAGGCGAAATACGAAACCCATATCTCCAGGGTATTTCAACTACTAGGCAGTTCAGAGGCAGCAGCCCGCAAGGTAGCGAAAGATGTTTTGGCGATAGAAACAAAGCTGGCCGCTGCCAGCAAGACCAGAATCGAAATGCGAGATGCTGAAGGTAGATACAATAAATATTCAGTAGAAAAGCTTCAAGCAACTACTCCTTCACTGGATTGGTCTGCTTTGTTTGAAACTTTTGGTGCAGCCACAGATGAGGTTATTGTCAGTAGCCCGGATTTTATGGTCGCCTTGGAAAGGGTTTTCAATGAATCGGATCCTGAAATGTGGCAAAACTACTTAAAATGGCACCTAGTGCGCAAGTCCTCTCCCTATATGAATCATGCATTGGTACAGACAAATTTTGATTTTTACGGAAAAGAATTGCAGGGAACAGAAGCATTGAGAGCCCGATGGAAAAGGGTGCTGAGCAGTGCAGAAGGGGCTGTAGGAGAAGCCATTGGTAAATTATACACCGAAGAATTCTTTCCCGAAGAAGCCAAAGAAAAAGCCAATGAGATGGTCAATAATATATTGGAAGCCATGGGTGATCGAATTCAAAACCTGGACTGGATGAGTGATGAAACCAAGGCCAAAGCCATGGACAAGCTGGCTACCTTCACAGTAAAGATAGGCTATCCGGATAAATGGGAAAGCTATGCTGCCCTGGAACTGGATGACAATAAGGAGACCACTAGTTACCTGTCCAATATTATCGCTGCGAACCAATTTCAATTCCGCAAAAACATGGACAAACTGGGCAAAGAGGTAGATCGCTCAGAGTGGTTTATGACGCCTCAAACGGTAAATGCCTACTACAATCCTACCTATAATGAAATCGTATTTCCTGCAGCCATTCTTCAGCCACCTTTTTACAATTACAAAGCAGATGCTGCGGTAAATTATGGCGGCATAGGTGCTGTAATCGGACATGAGATATCCCATGGATTTGATGATCAAGGCAGTCGCTACAGTCCGGATGGCAACTTGGAAAACTGGTGGAAAGAAGAAGATCTTGAACGCTTTAAGGAGAGAACCGGAGCACTTGTGGCCCAGTATGATCAATATGAACCTATTAAAGGATTGAATGTGAAAGGTCAACTTACCTTGGGAGAAAATATTGGTGACCTGGGTGGTGTACTGGTGGCCTACGACGGACTACAAAAACATTTAGAAGAGCATGGTAATCCGGGGAAAATTGATGGTTTCACACCCTCCCAGCGTTTCTTCCTTTCATGGGCCACTGTATGGCGCACAAAAAGCAGGGAAGAGGCCTTGCGCACCCAAATCCAAACTGACCCTCATTCACCCGCACAATATCGTGCCAATGGTCCATTGGTCAATGTTGACGCTTTTTATCAGGCCTTTGATGTCAAAGAAGGGGATCAAATGTATGTCGCACCTAAGGAAAGGGTTAGGATCTGGTAAGACCAGATATTTGACCTGTTAGGAAAAAAAGAGGTGCTGTATGTAACAGCAACTCTTTTTTTTAGGTATTGATACTGTTTTAGTTATGGGTTGATCATGCCTTTCACCTTGGCTTTTTGGCGCAAATAATGGGGTGGAATAAAGCTTTCCCTAATTTTTGGAGGGAATGCCCATAGGAAATGGTTGAAAAAATACACTTTATTGGATTTTTTTACTAATTTCTAAACGGAAATAGTAATTATTAAAAGCAATTTTCAACTAAACCCAAATTAATATGTGTAAAAACCACGGTGTGGCCTATTTAGAACCCGGTAAAGTAGAGGTCCAGGAAATCGATTACCCTAAACTAGCCTTAGGTAACAGAAAATGTGATCATGGGGTCATTTTAAAAATTGTATCAACCAATATTTGTGGCAGTGACCAGCACATGGTAAGGGGGCGTACCACCGCTCCAAAAGGACTTATTTTAGGTCATGAAATCACCGGAATAGTAATTGAAGCAGGAAGAGATGTCGAGTTTATCAAGGAAGGCGATCTTGTATCTGTTCCTTTCAATATTGCCTGTGGAAGGTGCCGGAACTGTAAAGAACAAAAAACTGGCATTTGTTTGAATGTAAACCCTGCCCGACCAGGCGCAGCTTATGGCTATGTGGACATGGGTGGATGGGTTGGTGGTCAATCTGAATATGTAATGGTTCCCTATGCTGATTTCAATTTATTGAAATTCCCGGACAAGGACCAAGCCATGGACAAGATCAAAGACCTTACCTTACTTTCAGATATCTTCCCTACAGGTTTTCATGGCGCCGTTACCGCAGGTGTTGGGCCGGGCTCCATCGTATATGTTGCAGGGGCAGGGCCTGTTGGTTTGGCATGTGCAGCTTCTTGCCACCTTTTGGGTGCTGCAGTAGTGATTGTGGGAGACATGATTCCTGAGCGACTTGCTCAAGCCAGAAGCTTTGGTTGTGAAACGGTTGACCTGAGAGACAATACGCCACTTGCTGATGCAATTGCTGAAATCACAGGTGAACCAGAAGTGGATTGCGCTGTGGACTGCGTAGGCTTTGAAGCCAGAGGCCATGGTGGGGATGCTGACAAAGAAAAGCCTGCTACGGTATTGAATGCAGCCATGGACATCACAAGGGCCGGAGGAAATATAGGTATTCCGGGTTTGTATGTAACAGGAGATCCCGGCGCTTCAACTGAAGCAGCCAAGGAAGGAAGTCTAAGCATTCGCTTAGGCCTGGGATGGGCCAAATCCTGCAGCTTTCATACCGGCCAGTGTCCGGTAATGAAATACCATCGTCAACTAATGAATGCCATCTTGTACGACAAAATTCAGATTGCCAAAGCAGTGAATGTGCAGATAATTTCCTTGCAGGAATCTGTTCAAGGGTACAAAGATTTTGACGGAGGTGCTGCCAAGAAATTCGTGATTGATCCTCATGGAATGATCCCGAATTGATTCAGTCAATTGGAAATTTTCTAATTAATAAAAGGCCACCGATACTAGATTTCGGTGGCTTTCCTATGGTACCCACCTGAAAAGTAGATTGATTCAGGAGGTAATAAATAATTGTTTATGCTTATCAGTAAAGGCCAATTTAAATGGCAGGATATTTAGGATTAAATTTTATGAACTGCAAGGCCTAACGAATCCCAAAACACCGTAGGTGTGGCATTTTTGTAGCCAAGGCTGTCAAGCCTTGGTCAAAACCATAAGCACAAACCGATTTTGGCGGTATTGTTGCTTTTTTCTGCAACAATGCTGACAAAATCACAAATGTTTATGGTTATCCAAATTTCTAGCTGTTCATTTTTGTCTTGATACAAAAACGAACCAAAAAAATCAAGGCTGTATGTAAATCTTAACGCAAAATGAATCACTCCCTGGCTAAACAAAAAAAACTCGGCCGAAAAGGCCTCAAACAGATTTTTGTTTTTAACGCCATTGAGCAATCCATTTTACTAATTTCCATAAGGCCGAAAAAAGTAAATAGAATGGAATAAGCTTAGGCAACTAAAGCTATATAGACTAGATATTTAACCTACACTAGAATTCATTTTCGCTTGACATTACTCCCTATGGTAATATTGACGGAAAAGCCTAACGAATCTCAAAACACCGTAGGTGTGGCATTTTTGTAGCCAAGGCTGTCAAGCCTTGGTCAACACCATAAGCACTACCCGATTTTGGCGGTATTGTTGCTTTTTTCTGCAACAATGCTGACAAAATCATAAAATATAATCAATATAATTTATATGGAAATTTAACTTTTTGAGATGGTTTATTGATTTTTTCTAATGGTTACCCTTTTTTTTTTACTGTTCATTTTTCCCCCTGAGTTACTACGTTTCAGGGCAGGCCCTGAGTTACTACGTTTCAGGGCAGGCCCTGAGTTACTACGTTTCAGGGCAGGCCCTGAGTTACTACGTTTCAGGGCAGGCCCTGAGTTACTACGTTTCAGGGCANTGGAAAAAGTAAATGGAATTGAATAAACTTAGGCAGCTTAAGCTATATAGGCTAGCTATTTAATCTAGCATAAAACTCGCTTTCGCCTGACAATTCTCCCCCAGAGTTGCTACGCAGGGCAGGCCCTGAGTGAGTTAAAAATCAGGGCAGGCTTGGATAATATTGACGGCAAATCTTAACCAATCCCAAAAACACCGTAGGTGTGGCATTTTTGTAGCCAAGGCTGTCAAGCCTTGATCAAAACCATAAGCACAACACGATTTTGGCGATATTGTTGCTCTTTTTTCTGCAACAATACTGACAAAATCACTTTCGTAAACCGGATTACCTTACCACCTTACCTAATGCTTCCAATAGCTGTGGATTGTCATCTAATTCAATCCGGGCAACGGCGTAGAACTCACTCATCCAGTCGTCTATCTTTGCAAAGGCGGCGGAAAGGTCATCCGCTGAAATCTTAAGTCTTACAATTTTGTTTTCAGGTCGGGATCTGTGATTTTGTGATATGTGATATGTGATATGTGGTTATTTTACAAATTACCAGTTTGAAAGCAATCCAGAACCATCACCTTTCACCACATCACCAAATCACCCCATCAGCCAATCACTACATCACACGATCACCCAATCACTTACATCTCCCTTCCTACGACCTGCATTTGTGTTCCTACCGCTTACATTTCCATCCTTACAGGCTACAATTCAACCCCTACCGCTTACAAGCCTGTCCCTTCCCATCACAACTCCCTAATTTATAGACGATATGGCTATAACTATGAATATAATAAATTTTTATGAAATCAAAAAATTGGGGAAATCATCCCTTATAATTACCCAAATTCTCGACACCTTATCAATGGTTATGAGGTGGACCCCGAACTTGGCCCCTGAGCCTGCCGAAGGGGCCAAGTCAGGCTATTATAGTTGTTAGAATGCTAAGTTATTAGCTACAGTTTTTCTTTGGTCTGTCATTGGTTAAACTCGGTTTCAGAAATATCCTGCGAATTAAATGTATTCATATTATTAGTTGAAATTACATCAAGTTTAAGTTGAAAACTTGGAATGCTATATCCATCAGATGTTTGTTGAAGATTAAAGTCCATAATGTCGGCACCCTTTTCATACATAGGGTTGCGGAGGAACTTACCAACACATTGCCCATTTTCAACTTTTGAAAACCAATCTTTACCGTAGGCAATTTTCAAATAGAAAGTCCCCTCTGGCATATTGCGTATCTTGTATGTTGAGCCACTGTTTATAAATACATAACGAATGCACCTTTCTGTACTTAAATTCATAACTTTTATTACTACATCCGTGCCTCCTCCAACATGAACTTCAAGATAGTTATCTATATCGCTCTTTTTAGGAGCAAAGTTGTAGCAAGAAGGAAGGTGTCCGTTATCAATTTCAATTTCTTCCCAGCCTATAGCAATCAACTTATCTTTCTCTTGCTGTAATTTTTGTTCAGGGGTCAATTCAGGAATATAACCAGATTCTTTCTTGTCAGGTGTCATAAATGCGGACTGCTCGTCAACAAATGTATTATTTAAGTCCCCGTTGGTCTGGCGGTTAGACTTAGCATAAGTTTTTGAAGTATATGGTTCTATTGGTTTGAGCAATGCCATCAATATTAAAATGACTACAAAGGTTCCAAGCCCAATTAAAAGGCCATATTTCTTTCTGAACTGTTTTTTCTTTTGGGACTTTAAATAGTTAAAAATCTCATGAATGGTTTCATTATCCGAACCTGCTAGCTTTGCAAGTTTTGATGATAGCTTCTCTACATACGAATAAGGAAGCACCTTGCAGCAAATCATCACCTCACTAATAATCTGTTTGTTGGTTTCTGTGTCACCCCATGAAATTAGAAAATTCAGGTTGATAACTGAAAGCAATTCATTTAAGGAGTTGTAAAGAGCAGATTGATTTATTCGGCTCTTCTCAATGCCGTTTACCTTCTTTTTAATGTCATGGAAGCCCGAAAGAATCACTGTTGGCGTAACTTGCTTTTCTTGTTTCGGTTGGGCTCGTTTTTGTTGGTTTTGATTGTTTGAATTCTGCTGACTTTTCTTGTATTCCCAGTTATAACTTTCCCTTGCTTCTGGGTCAGACAGAATAGTATATGCTTCAGTCACCTTTTTGAAGAAAGCCTCAGATTTTTTGTCACCCGAATTTCGGTCAGGATGATACTTTAAGGCAAGTTGTCGATATGCCTTCTTAATTTCTTCAGTCGTTGAAGTTGTTAAAACTCCCAACAGTTTATAGTAGTCCGTCATGTTCGTCTAAGATTCCTAAGTAGAGTATTAACTGATAGCTTACTCATGTTTATACTAAAAAAGATAAAAATAGGTAATCATTTTAATCAACTCCCTTTATCAAACCAAACCCTGAAAATATGGGGAAGGCATTAAATCCCTCAAATTATGCCACTTACCAAAGCCGAAAACTATCAGAAACTGAATCAAATCCCGATGACTAGGCTATGCGCAGTGCTCCGAAGAACATTGCGTATAGGCGTTAGTGTGTATAGCTTTCATTTAATTTCTTCTAATATTACATCTGGAGTTATTTTCAAAATTTTTTTATTTTTAATAATGAGACTATTTAATAGAAAAACAAGATTATTCATATTCACAGGAAGTGATAAATCTATATCATAAAGCTTCATAAGTGAGGTTTCTCTATCCATTTTAAAAAGCTCTTTACCAATTTCTATATCTTCGTTGAATAAGGTAACTATTTCCTCTTTTAATGGAACTAATTGAAATCGAAGTCTAAACTTATTTCTTAATAATCCTTCCCAGTTTTTACTTTTAAAATGTTTGTAAGCCAATTCATTAAATAGGTTTTTTAATGCAATATCATTTGTTTCTAGACTAGCGTAAATCCCATTTAGAAGTCTTTCATTGTCATAATGACCTTCCCAATCATTCTTACATTTGTACCTCAAACTATGATCTATTTCGTGCCAGCCCTCTGACAAAATGGTTCTTAATTGCAACTCAAAAGTAGAATCAAGGACATCATAATATTCTTTTTCACTTGATTGTTGGACTTCTGAGAAAGTTTTATTTTGGGAATCATTGAAGGAGCAAATAATATTAGTTCTTTTGGGTTTAAAGACTGTTAATTCAAGATTATCAATTTCTTCTTCTTTAAAGGTTATTATTCGAGAAAGAATTGTTTTAACCAAGTTGACATCATCTCTAAAATATGTTACCACTCTAATTCCAATAATGTCTTGAATTAGTTTCCCATCTTTTTCATATGGCCTACCCTCTTTAGCTTTTCTGTCAACTTTTTCCAAAATTGATTTTTCATCTTTTGATCTGCTAAAAATTCTGTAATGAATACCAATTTTATCAAGTTCGTCCTGAATTCTTTGACAAATTTCTTGTTCAATTAATTGAAAGCCTGTAATCATAACTGAAATTTGTTTTGATTAAAATAATTAATCCCAGATTTTGAAATAAATCCAACATCGTCCTTAAAGTATAAGTAGCCATTACTTTTAAGATTACTCAATACTTTGTTTATTTCCTTTGGTTGGTATTCAGCCAATATATCTTTCAAATGAGATACCTTACGTGCTCTGGGTTTTAAATTACCAATTCCAAAAAATTGACTTAAAACATAAACATCATTTAACTCTTTATAGGTGTTTAACTTTGTATTTTCTTCTTGAATATTTTGGTCTATATATGAGTCCAACAACTTTAAGAAATCGTTATTAGCGAAACAGGCAAAAACAGCAAAATCATTAAATTTCTTTTCGTTACAATATTCTATTTTACAATTGTAAAATGAACAGTTATGAAAAGTGCAATTAGAAAATGCTTTTAGATAAAATGCACAATTATTAAATATGATATTAGAAAAACCACATTCAATGAATTGTTGATTAACATCAAATGAAATACCATCTAATTCAACATCATCAATATACAGATTGTTATATTTCCTACTGAATTTATTGAGGTACGAATATTCGAGGTGAAAAAAGAACTTTGAATCAAAACTAAATGGTTTTGAATTGAATTCTTCAAAAAGAATAAGTCGTCTATCAATACTTTGAATTTTAAATGATTGTACTGCTTTTGATGCAAAGTCTTGAGGTAATAAATCAGCTATATTTGAATAATACTCTTCATATTTTTTCATAATCAAATTTTCTCCAACAAGTAGCCCAAAAATAAAATCGTTAACGAAACCAATATCGCCATTTGGTTTTCTGTCTAGAAAAACGTGGTTCGATAATGTTTCAACAAGGTCTTCCATTGATGGTTTTTCTTCCGAGATATATTCTTTAAGGCTACTTTGAAGAATTTTTTGATTATAGGATTTAATTAAATCCTTAATTGTGTCTTTTGACTCAGCTGTAATATTAAACTCAGTCATAAATCGCATTAATTTTCTAAAAATACGAAGTTGGGTTTCAGTATTAAGCTTTATGTTTTGTCTAACTTTTTCCCTTTCAAGTAAATAGCTGACATATTTATCTATTAATGAGTTTTTTTGCGAATCGTTTAGATAAGACTGCAACTTTTCCTGTGATATATTTTTTATATAAGATAGTAGAACTGGATTTGCAATCTGTTCTAATGGAAAGTTTTTTTGTTTCAGTAAATCTATTCTTTCTTTTGATAACCAATTTTCAATAGTAGGTTCTTTTATTTCTATTCTTGCAAGAGAAAAATCATTTTTGGATTGATTAATTGAATTTAAAAATTCATCACTGTTGAAAATCGCAGTCTTTCTTGAAGTGATAATAATCTTTGCCTTTCCTTTCAACAATTCGATAATTGTTGTGAGCATACTTTCAACTTCTTCTTTGTTACTTTCTTTTGTTATTAATTCATCAAACCCATCAATTATTAATGGAATACGACCTTTAGTAATTTGCTCAATTACAATATTTCTCTTTATCCCATTGGGAAATTGCTCATCAATTTCTTTATGTAAAATGTGATTAAATATTCTTGCTTCACGATTTCTAGATAACTCTGTGAAAAATGGTAATTGATTTGTATGCTTTGTAGAAAAAGTATTTAAAACTTCATTAGCGGTACAAGTTTTACCAAAACCCGCTGCTGCTTCCAAAATAATGAATAAAGCCCCTTTAGATTGAGACATCAAGGAGTTTAATTTTTCAATTAATGAAATTCCATTTAAACTATCATAACTTTTAGTTTCGATTAAAGCACCCGTTTCATCTTGATGTAAAATATCATAGGAACTTTTTACATATTCATATTTACTACCTTCTGGTAAATTTTTTAATTGCTTTGATACAAATTGTTTGTATCTCGTCTTAAGTTCATTTCCGAGAGGTGTTTTGATAAAAAATCCTTCAAATAAATATTCTTCAATATTTTCAATGTCTTTAAGTATCTTTATTTCTGTCGCATATCCAAGTTCAGAAAATTCAGATTTAATAGCTTTCGGGTCATAGTTTTCATTTATAAGTAAGATTTCTGCAGCGTGATACATTCCGTATCTTAAAGTGTAAATTCTTACTTCAGAATTTGACTTGCTCGATAATGTGTAGTTGTAAGTTTTAAATAACTCGTCTAATTTTTTTATTTTATCGTTTCCCATTTAAGTCTGGTTTCCGTCTTTATTTAAGTTACACTCAAAAATTGCATATAAACAATTCTACCCAAAAAGTTACATATATACCAACTATACCCCCAACTCTTTAGGCTTATTTCTCCCCTTAAATTAACAATTTAGGCCAACCAAACCTTTGTAAATACTAAAATCTTAATGGAATTTATTAAAAACGGTCAGAAAAGGGATATAAATGGACATTGCTTTGACCAAAATACAGAATATACTTAGGCCTAAGCTTTTCCTTACTTCTATAATTTTTATGCAATAAACCCTAAAACCCTTCCACAAGGCTAAATAAAAAAATACAATCCCCGAATCAGCCCAATTCCTCTCACCCTATAAAGTGGTTCCTACGGTTCCATTAGACACCCTACGACAGGCTCAGGGCACAAGATCAGTGTATAATGTTTTCTTTTTAATCCCATATTTCAGGTCTCTCGATATTCATTGCGCGTAAATACGAAAGGAATTGTCCGGCATGAACGGATTCGTGATAGGCAATTCGCAATAAATATTTTCCAAGGATTTTCTTTTCTCCATTTCCGGGGTGAAGGATTTCAGTTTCCTTTAATGTTTTATCTGAAAATTTCCGAACACTTTCTAAAAATGCATGCCTATGTGGTTCCGCAAACTTAAGCTCTTCAGTAAGGCTAATCATGGGTTGATTTTTCCAAGGGCTTTGATAATTGGTCATGCTCCCCTTATTGATAATAATGTTCCATCCATAGTCGGCTTCTAAAACGTGCCTAATCATCTCCATTGCAGACATGGCTTTTGCGTCAGGTTTCCAATGGTAATGGCTCTTAGGAAGACTTTCCCACAGTTTTATGCTTCTTCTCCTTATTTCTGTAAAGTTCAAAATTAAAAGTTCGGAATGCGTCATTTCCTTTATTTCAAGCATATCAGGTTACACGGCTATTCATCTATTTTTTCCAGCAATAATTGCTTGACGAATTCCCATTCTTCTTTGAGCGCTGTTAACAGTGTTTTTAGCTTCTCAAGGGAATTGTCTTGGGCATCATTTTCTATTTTGGTAGCGATATCAGCTAAAATATTGCATCGAATGGCCAGCATTGATCCCTTTATTGAATGCGCAATTTGTCTAATGGTTTTGCTATCCTTTTTCTCATAGGCCAGGTTGAGTTGGTTTATTTTATCCGGCATATCCCCCAAACACATTGAGATTAATTGTTGCGCACTGTTTATATTTCCCCCAAGGCTATATAAGAGTTCGCTATAGCCGAAATGGGCTTCAATTGGAACCACTGCCTCATCCCTGGTTGTTTTGACTTTATTATTTTGATGAATGAATTTTTTCAGCACCATTTCAATTTTCTGTATCTCTAGTGGTTTGGTCAGGAATTCATCCATTCCTGCAGCCAAACACCTTTCTTTTTCCGCTTTTATTGCTCCCGCTGTAAGTGCAATAATAGGAACATGGTTGCCGCTATCCATTTCTATGGCTCTAATTTGCTTGGTGGCTCCTATCCCATCAAGTTCAGGCATTTGTATGTCCATAAATACTATGTCAGGAATTATCTTCTTGTATTGTTTAACAGCAATTACACCATTCTTTGCTTCGTAAATTTCGCTATTGGGCATTAATTGGAGCAGCAAAGTCTTGCTTAGTACCATGTTCAGAGAATTGTCTTCAGCAATGATGATTTTTATCTTTTCATTTGGATCAATTGAATGCGTTGTTTCTTCCCTTTCTTTCTTTGGACTAGCCTTTAATTCTTGGTTTAAATTAGATAGATAAATGAATAAATCATGGCTTTTGACCGGCTTGGTTAATCGAAAACGAACCCCTATTTCCAAACATTTTTGGTGAATTGCTTCATCCTGAGCGGAGGAATAAAGCAGAATTACCGGCTGTTTTTCAAGGCTAAGGTTCAACTTTTCCTTCATGATGCGAATGGTTTCCAGACCATTTATATAAGGCATATTATAATCGCAAATAATTACATCATATGGCAATGCCTTCTCCAGTACCTGGAGTGCCTGGAACCCATTTTCACATAAATCTGAGTCAATCTGCCACTGATTAAGCATTTGTTGCAAAATAACCCTGTTGTTGGCATTGTCATCAATAATCAAACAACGTTTTACACTTGCAATCCGGGTTTGATCTGGTTTTTCCCCTCTTTCAAAACGAGTCATGATCTCAAAAAAGAAAGTAGTACCCACATCAGGTTCGCTATCAATATTGATTTTGCTTCCCATTTTTTCTGCAATCATTTGCGAAATGACAAGCCCTAAACCGGTACCTCCAAATTTACGCGTTGTGGAACTATCTGCTTGAGAAAATGATTTGAAAAGCTTGGCTTTTTGTTCTTGGCTAATGCCGATACCGGTATCTTTTACGGAAATTTTAAGGGTACCCTGATTGCCTTCAAGTGGAATATAATCCACTTTAACGATCACTTCCCCTTTTTTCGTGAACTTAACCGCATTGCTTAAAAGATTTGCCAGAATCTGCTGGGTACGAATGGGATCTACATAGGCAAAACGAGGCATATTAGGGTCAATATCCATTAACAGTTCAAGCGCTTTCTCTGCTGCCGAAAATTTAACTATATCTATGCTGTTCTCGAAAAGCGCTATCATATCGGTTTGCATCTCCTCCAGCTCCAACATGCCCGCTTCTATCTTAGAAAAATCAAGAATATCATTGATAATCCCAAGAAGCGTATGGCCAGACACGTTGGCACTGTTCACATATTGCTGCTGAACAGGGCTAAGTGGCGTCTTGGTAAGTAATTCGGTAAAGCCAATTACCCCATTTAGGGGCGTACGGATTTCGTGACTCATATTAGCTAGAAACTCAGATTTTGCTCTACTGGCACTTTCTGCTTGTTCTTTAGCTATTTTCTGCTCTTCTTCCGCATTCTTCTGAGCTGTAATGTCCACATTGGTTCCTATCCAGCGATAAGGTTCGCCAACTTCATCCCGGAGAATTTTACCTCGCGTCATGATCCAATGCCAGCTGCCATCTTTATGGAGACAGCGATGTACTATTTCATATTTTTGGGTGATGCCATTCAGATGGTCTGCTACGGCTTTTTCAATTGAAGTGGCATCATCAGGATGCCAAAGTTTTTGCCATCCCTCAAAAGCATTCTCTATTTCTGAGTCTTCATACCCAAGCATGGCTTTCCATTGTTTGGAAAAAACCACCTTGTTGTTGATCATGTCCCAATCCCATACCCCTGCTTCGGTACCTTCTATAGCCACTGAAAAGCGCAATTCACTTTCCTTCTTCTCTTCATCTAATTTTTTGCGATCCGTAATATCTTTATGAGTACCTACAACCCTTGTCGCTTCTCCTTTCTCGTTTCTCTCAACTACTTTCGCCTTGTTCCATATCCAAAGATACTTGCCTTCCTTGTGCCTAAATCGGTATTCATGGCTAAAGGTGTCGCCATTTTCCGGGGTTTGCGTAACTTTATTGATCTCTGCAAACACCCTTTCAATGTCGTCAGGGTGCAATCTGTCTGACCATTCGCTGGCTAAGGAGGCAAGCTCCCCCACTTTATACCCCAGCATTTCTACCCATGCCTTTGAATAAACAGTAACACCATCCATGGGAGTCCAATCCCAAATCCCATCCCCCGAAGCATCCATCGCATAATTCAAGCGTTTGGTGAGTGCCTCTTTTTCCAATTCTATGGTTTTTCTTTCCTTAATATCCTGCGCTACTCCCCTCAGTCCTATAATCTCCTTGCTTTCACTGAATATTGCTTCTCCACGTACCCACATCCATCCCTGGCTTCCATCTTTTTGAATGGTTCTTAGTTCTAATTCATAAGAAATGCCTTGGTCTGTGGCTACCGCCAAGGAAGCAGTAAGTTGCTCCCAGCTTTCCGGAGTAAATAGCTTCATGTGTTCGGTAATAGGAGGAGGGGGCTTCGTGGGGTCAAAACCATACATTTTATAAAGCTCCTCTGTCCAGACTACCTCATTGGTTTTTAGATCCAACTCCCAACTCCCTAACTTAGAAACTTGCTGGGCATTGCGAAGAAGTTCGGCACTCTTTTGAAACTTTAATTCACTGTTTTTAAATGCAGTAATATTTTGGTGAGCCCCCAACATTCGTACGGGTTTGCCTTGCTTATCTCTAATGGCTAAACCACGGCACCTAACCCACACGGTGGAGCCATTTTTATGCGTATACCGTACCGTTTGATCATAAGGGTAATCCGGGTTTTCAAAATGTTGGGTAATCCTTTCCGTAGCAATTTTTAAATCATCAGGGTGTATAATATCTTTCCAAGCCGAAGTTTTGTGAGGCATTTCACTGGGGTTGTACCCCAATACCTCCCAAAATTTAGCATTCATCCATTCTTCTTCAGGATTTTCCAAATCCCAATACCACATGCCATCCAAACAAGATTCTTGAATGAAATCAAAAATTCGCTCATCCGATTTTATGAGCTCGTATAGTTCTTTTTTGAGGTAATTTGTTTCCATCAATGCGCTATTTTAGATGGGAGGTTGCCTGTGCGGTATAATCTCTCAGCTCCTTCCAACTTGTTTCTTTGTTAAATTAGGTATTTCAAACAAAGATTACATTTGTAACACCAAAATATCAATGGTAATTGTATAAAATGTGAGAATCTTTGCAAAAATGGGATAATATTCCATAAGCCAGCCTATCCAGAAGGTTTATTCTATATTTGTTTGAATATTTATAAGCGGTGGGTGGGAAAGTCTATCTTTGGCCTCTGCTTTGGAGAAATTGTTTTTCGTTGCATCCAATTTGTAAGTTCGCGTTCACAAAGGCAACAGAAAGTCTTTAAGCTTCACCATTTAGAAGAGCTTTCACTCCCTGAGACCGCTTAGGAATTAAACATTGCGCCAATCACAGCAAAAAACTATCTTTTCAAGGTGTTATAAGTAATCCGTTCACAAATGAAAACGGAGTTATTCACATAATTACAGGTCCTATTGGCCAATTGATTTTTTAGGGAAGCATTTACCCCCGCTTTTAATCGTCCTTACAGGAATTGGTGCTCCCTATACCATTGGTATTACTTCCCTTCCAGGGTTTGGTTATAAATTATTAATCCCTAACACCGTGCTTCAAAACGATAAGTACATCCCGGTTTTGGCCGTATTGATGCTATTTTTCTGCAACAATGCTGACAAAATCACTTTTTAAAAGATGATAAAATGTAATCAATATTATTTAATGGTAGCAAAATTAACCTTTTCATGTGATTTATGGACTTTTCCCAATGGTTACCCTTTTCCTTTCCTGTTCATTTTTCCCCCTGAGGGAGTTAAAATTCAGGGCAGGCCCTGAGTTACTTCGCTTCAGGGCAGGCCCTGAGTTGCTTCGCTTCAGGGCAGGCTTTAATACAAAAACCAACCAAAAAAAATCAAGGCTGTCAAATCTTATTTCAAATGATGGGTAATCGTTTAATGAACAGATGTCGTTTTCGTAGCCATCATTTGATTTTTGAATCAGGATTCCAGGCTAAAAATGAGTGGATCTCCTTGTGGGAGCTAACTCATTTTCTTAACGCCCTCCACCCTGCTCCAAAAACCATAACCTTTGAAGGCCGATAAAACCTAATACATTGTGCTTTCAAAAAGAAAATAATTACCCATATAAGAATTTCCATCCAAAGACGGATAGTTTACAAATCCCATAACACCGTAGGTGTGGCATTTTTGTAGCCAAGGCTGTCAAGCCTTGGTCAAAACCATAAGCACTACCCGATTTTGGCGGTATTGTTGCTCTTTTTTCTGCAACAATGCTGACAAAATCATAAAATATAATCAATATAATTTATATGGGAATTTAACCTTTTGAGATGGTTTATTGATTTTTTCTAATGGTTACCCTTTTCCTTTCCTGTTCATTTTTGCCCCTGAGTTACTACGTTTCAGGGCAGGCTTTGATACAAAAACGAACCAAAAAAATCAAGGCTGTATGTAAATCTTAACGCAAAATGAATCACTCCCTGGCTAAACAAAAAAAACTCGGCCGAAAAGGCCTCAAACAGATTTATGTTTTTAACGCCATTGAGCAATCCATTTTACTAATTTCCATAAGGCCGAAAAAAGTAAATAGAATTGAATAAGCTTAGACAACTAAAGCAATATAGACTAGATATTTAACCTACACTAGAATTCATTTTCGCTTGACATTACTCCCTATGGTAATATTGACGGCAAAGCCTAACAAATCCCAAAACACCGTAGGTGTGGCATTTTTGTAGCCAAGGCTGTCAAGCCTTGGTTAAAGCTAGAAACACAAACCGATTTTGGCGGTATTGTTGCTCATTTTTGCAACAATGCTGACAAAATCATTTAGCAAGTTTGCTGTTTCATTTAACCTGAGTGCTTTTTTTGGGAAAAATAAATAACCTCGTCTAATTCAATATGGAAGGATCTCCAAGTTTTCCTGAAAACAATAGCGCTCCACTGCTATTCTCCTGGATAAAAAAGACAAAGGGCTTGTCCAGACTGAAAACCCTTGGCTGAGAAGGGCCTGCGTTGGTTAACTCGATTTCCACCACAGTAGCTGCAGCAGCTTCGGTACCTTCTTCACTCACTTCAATTACTGCCTCGTGAATCACCCTGCTGATCGCCATTGGTGCGGTTGGATTCACAAATAAATTACTGAAATTTAAAGGACTGGGTACAAATGGTTTTACCAAACCCAAGTGCTGTAGCTCTTCTTTTAAATTGTTTATTCTATACCCCATTTTAAACTTGGGCATCTTTAGGGTAAAATTTGAAGTATCCGCATTGGCCCTAAAATGCTCCAGGTCTTCCAAAGTAAAAGCCTCCATCTTACTATCCAATTCAAAATCCTTGTCCATGATCACTCCCATGGTATATTGCCCGGTACTGTATGGGATTTCTAGGTACTCCAATGCGCCATCAGCGTAATACCTCAACCCTGCCGGAGAAGACAATTCCATCATATCCACTTCCACTTCCTGACCCGAGGCGGTATAAAAAGGCGCTTTCTTTGTATTACCAACATCAAAACGGTACTTCCAATCCGCTTTGAAATAGATGGCATTGACCAGGTACATGGCTGCATCCGGAGAAACCGCGTCAAGCATGTCTTTGATCATTCCATTGGTATTGTTTTCAATCCACTGATTAATTATATCCTTGGATTGTGGATTGGACATATCAAGGCTCGCAATCTCTGCATTGAAACTGTCCCTGACATCCTCTGCAAATTCCTGATTCAATTCAAAGCCCTGTCTGTACCAAATGGCATTGGCGATAGCCAACCTTACCTTGGGATCAAGCTCCAGTAAATAATTGGTCAGGGATTTGGCCGCTTGATTCGCTTCTTCCAATTCCATCCCCTCAAAACGCAAAACCCGCATAAACTCTTCTTCTACCTCGCCTTCATTGCCATTCATGGCCATGGCGAGTGCCTGATGCACACTGTAGGGACTAAAAAACTGGTTGACATCCTCCTTCTTCTGAAGTTCATGAAACAAATCGAAGGCAAATTGAGAACTGCTCAAAACCATCTCTTGCTCCTGAACCTGCAAGGGTCGGATATTGGCTGCAAGATCGATTTCATCATCTTCACCCCAGTTGCAAGCGCTAAATGCCAATAAACAGAACAAAGCAGTAGTTATTTTCATGATTTTCGGGATTTATTTATCACCTATACGGAAAGAGGTGGGTAAATGCTACAATAAAAATTGAAAAAAACAAAATCGCCTTCCATTTTCGGATTGGAATAACTCGTATTTTTAATGTTTACGAAAGAATCCCCCTTGGTCCCTCCGCCGCGGCGGAGGGATTTTCGTTTTTCAGGATTTACGAGTAGGTTCCTGATTTAACATTTTTAAAGCACCTTAAAATTTTAAAGATTCAGGGTTGAAAAGCATTGGCCGAAACTCCCCCTTCTTACCTTAGATTTAAATTAA
The DNA here is from genome assembly GCF_054781075.1 of Cyclobacterium sediminis. Classification (NCBI taxonomy): domain Bacteria; kingdom Pseudomonadati; phylum Bacteroidota; class Cytophagia; order Cytophagales; family Cyclobacteriaceae; genus Cyclobacterium; species Cyclobacterium sediminis. The sequence continues at coordinate 1,053,707 of NZ_BAAGVC010000003.1, forward strand.
AGTTCGTTATTCCAGTGACTAAGTGAATTGGAGGACAATGCTAATAACTTCGACCTACCCTTTCCTTCGGTTTCGCTTATTAAGGCACTTTCATAATAAAAATAAAATGTTTTAATTCAATGACATACAACTTCAAATCCCCCTACCCCCTTGCCAAGGGGGAGTTGCGACAAAAGGTATTTTATTCGGAATTGGTAGAATTCAACCGGAGCAGATAAAATTTAGCCTCAAAAACGTATTCGCCAACATTGGAAAGCCCAGAATCCCCCTTCTTAAGGGGGTGCAGTGCCTGTCCCGACAGAGTCGGGAGGGATTTAAACGGGCTTCCGCCAAATTTTACTTTTACTCCTTTTCAAACCTGACCACCAGAAACCTAAAAACTCCCTCATCATAATCAGGGTGGAAAAGATTATTTCTAGAGAGGTACAAGCCATCTTCCCTAACAAAAAAATTTCTTCCTACATAAACTTCGAAAGTGTCAAAAGTATGTTCCGCCAATATATTTAGGTCTTTGTCTAAAACCATAATACCGGTATAGGGACGGTAATAATTCAAATGGTTTAAGTCTTCATCAGAGGCCTCCGGATCATATTCCACTGCCGGAGTGGTGATTCTATAAAAAACATCCCTAAAAGGATCATAGATCAGGGCACCATATTGGTCATACTTTATCCTATTTTCCAAAGCCGCCCTGTGATTAGGTGCCAATTCCTCTACATAAAGAAAATCATTGACTGTTTCAGATTTAACCTCTTTTCTATGGACAACCTTACCCGATTTCGTGTCAAAAACCTGTATTTCATGGTCATACAAGGCCGCAATATAAATTTTATCTCCTCTTTTTACCCAGGAATACCCACTGCCTTTTTTGCCCTTGTCCCAATAATCTTCCCGGTAAAAAACATTGTACCACTGCACGGTATCCTCTAATATATCATAACTGTAAACCAGTTGGTGTTTTTGAATGTCCGCCTTATCCATGTCATGGTACTTCATAAAAAGTGGCTGCGCACCATATACCTTATTACCTATTTGGTAAAGTGGGGTTTCCAAGGAAACACCTATATGGGAAATAGGGAAAAGCTCATTATGAATGGGTTTCCTTAACTGAACCTCTCCTTCCAAGTTAATTAAAACGATTTTTTGAGGGGCATAATTGACCAGCCAGATAGAGTCTTCAGCCATGAGTACTCCACCTGAAAAAGGCTTGACACTATTGGGTCCATCCATATGCAAGGGGACTTCCTTCAGCAATTCCCCTTCAGGATAGGAATAAAACTGGTATATTTTTTTAAAATAATTGTATATAAATAGTTGAGATCCCGAATCAGTTTCCAAAAACTGAATATGCCCCGGATTGATAGGCACCAGGCTGTCTGTTTCAAAAGTAATTTCATCCACCACTTTTAATTTCAACTCTCCTTTTTCATTGTTATTTTGGCAGGAAAAAAAGAGGAGACTAAGTACCGAACAATAATAAAACAGACTCCACTTCATAAAAGGCTTGGCTAAGAACATGCTTAAAACTAAACAAATAATTACCGCTTCCCAATAAACCGCTCCCTTTTATCCTGGAGAAGAGAATATTTGTTGGGCAATATTCATTAGTGTCTAATTTTAATTTCAATTGCTCCGGATTCCCCCCAACCAACCGATGAAAACTTAATTTAACTGATAGCATTTGCATTATTAAAATTTAATTAGAAGATTAGGCAGTTCAAAAGCAAAAAACCCTCCCTTAACCATGGAAAGAAGACAATTTTTAAAGATTGGTGGCCTGAGTTCCGTCGCCTTATTTTCCGGAATACCTTTTTCAAGTCACGCACGTTCCGATTTCAAAATCAAAAAAATCCGTTATTATGCAGCTCCCGGATACAACAAGCCACTCTTTAACCAGGCAAGAGGCATTGTGGAAATAGAAACCGATTCCGGATTGATTGGAATAGGTGAAGGGGGCACTCCCGACATGGTCAAACAATGTGCTGAAATGCTCATTGGAGAAGACCCTTTCAGAATCGAACACCTGTGGCAATACCTCTATCGTGGGATGTTTTATCCCCCGGGCCGTGAGAAGCTTCATGGAGTCGGCGCCATAGAAATGGCCCTCTGGGACCTTAAAGGCAAAGCTTTGGGCGTTCCTGTTTATGAGCTACTGGGCGGAAAAACCCGTAATTATGTAGAATGCTATGCCACTGGATTTCGCAAAAGCAAAGCCAGCACCATGGAAGGCCAGGCGCAGGACTGTCTTGAGGCAGGCCTAAGGTGTTATAGAATTGGCCCCACCGGAGGAAATGGAGCCACCCCGTTTGATTTTTACGAAAACAGCAAAAAAACCATAGAAACCTGCCAGCGATTAGACAAAGCTGTGGGTGGAAGCGGCAATTGGGCCATTGACCTCCACACCCGCTTTGACACCACAGAGGCCATAAAAATCTGTGATGCGTTGGAAGAATTGGAACCCTATTTCGTAGAAGACATCATCAGGTCTGAAAATCCCGAGGTTTACAAAACCATCAGAAACATGACCAAAGTCCCTATTGCCGTGGGAGAACAATTCGGGGATCGCTGGGACAGCAATGTATTGATGGAAAACCACCTGATCGATTACAGCAGGGTCACCCTACCCAATACGGGAGGAATTTCCGAATTAAAGAAAATAATAGCCATTGGGGAAACCCACTACGTAGGCATCATTCCGCACTTTACCGGGCCACTGTCTACGGCCGCACTGGTACATGTTTTGGGATCATCCAGCCCCACCCGATGCATGATAGAGCTGGCAGGTGGTGAACCTGAGAAACCCGATTATTTCAACGAAGATTTTATTGATTTCAGAGATGGAAAAGTCCACCTCAACGACCGCCCGGGACTTGGCGTGATTTTCTCACCTGAAAAAGCCAACTTATTGTTTGAGGTAACCAAAAACACTGAATTTACCCATCCTTATCTAAAAAGCCCTGATGGTGCCATTCACAATTGGTAGAAGATATTTTAGTAATCTAAGATCCTATGGAAAGCTTAACGTTAAAATTTAATGATTACAAAAACCCTTAGGGGGTCATTTTTGTAGCCTAGGCTGTGAAGCCCTGGTCAAAACGGTAGACACAACCTGATTTTGGCGGTATTGTTGCTTTTTTTTCCGCAACAATGCTGACAAAATCACAACCTAAGTTTCATGCATTAACGGTATTGGAATTCAACATCAATTGTTATCGCTCGACATTACTCCCCCAGAGTTGCTACGCTTCAAGGCAGGCCCTGAGTGAGTTAAAAATCAGGAAAGGCTCTGAGTTGCTACAGGGCAGGCTTACTACAAAAACGAACCAAAAAATCAAGGCTGTATGTAAATCTTAACGCAAAATGAATCACTCTTTGGCTAAACAAAAAAAACTCGGCCGAAAAGGCCTCAAACAGATTTTTGTTTTTGACACCATTGAGCAATCCATTTTACTAATTTCCATAAGGCCAATAAAAGTAAATAGAATTGAACAAGCTTAGGCAACTAAAATCATATAGGCTAGCTATTTAACCTTACATAGAACTCATTTTCGCTTGACACTACTCTCTATGGTAATATTGAAGGCAAAGCCTAACAAATCCCCAAACCCCATAGGGGTGGCATTTTTGTAGCCAAGGCTGTTAAGCTTTGGTAAAAACGATAAGCATGATACGATTTTGGCGGTATTGTTGCTTTTTTTCCGCAACAATGCTGACAAAATCACTTGCGCCTATAGTTATCCAAATTTCTACCTGTATTAAATATTTTCTTAGATTCTATACAAAAGACACCTTACCAAACAGGACTTAAATACTAGTCATTTATTAAAATTTTTTAGATGATAAAATCAATTGTATTAAAAAAATGTACCAAAACATTTTAACAAGGTATTCACCTATTATTCAAACCATTTCATTTATTTTTTAACCATTTGACAAAATATTTACGCATTATATAAAATTTAAACAATATGAAATTGATATATATAATGATTAATAATATATTGGGTAAACAATAAATAAAGTATTAAAGTCAATAATGGTAATAATTGAAATATTTAAACACTTTTGGTCTTAATTTATTTACCAATTTTAATTTTAAAATTATTTTAAATCAATTAATTAGTATTTAAATACTATTTTTAATTATTCAACCCATTGCTGTGCTTAATTACTTTATATCACTAACCCAAAATAACCTTAGTTATGAAAAACAAAGTAATTTTGCTTTTTCTCACCATGATTTGGTATGGCCAAATCTACGCACAAAACAACAGCATCAGTGGCACAGTGAGAGATGCCAGCGACGAACCCCTCCCCGGAGTAAGTATCATCATTAGCGGAACATCACAAGGTACCGTCACAGACATTGACGGGAAGTACAGCTTAAGCGCTCCACCAAATGCAACCCTTATTTTTTCCTACATTGGCCACCAGCCCCAAACCATCGAAGTTCGAAACAGAAGCCAAATAGATGTGATGCTAAATTCCAGCGATATTGGTTTGGAAGAAGTGGTAGTAACCGCACTGGGAATTAAAAGAGAAGCCAAAACCCTCGGGTTTTCTACAACCACGGTAGATGGCGAACTCATTTCAGACAACCGAACCCCTAATTTTGCAGACGCCCTTCAAGGTAAGGTTGCCGGGGTAAACATCTCCTCCATGTCTACCGGCCCTGGAGGCACAAGCAAAATCCGGATTAGGGGACAATCTTCCTTTAGTGGTCAAAACAACCCCTTGATAGTCATCAATGGCGTACCCATGGACAATTCGAATTACTCTCTGGGAGGAAATTACGGCAATCGACAAATGAACAATTCAGATGGAGGAGATGGACTTTTGAGCATCAACCCGGACGACATCGAAACCTTGACCGTACTAAAAGGGGCAACCGCCGCAGCCTTGTACGGATCTCGGGCAAAAGACGGGGTCATCATGATCACCACAAAAAGCAAAAACGCAAGCAAAGGCCTGGGAGTAGAAATCAACTCCAATTTCACTACAGACACTCCACTTGATTTTACTGATTTCCAATACGAATACGGACAAGGTGAAGGAGGTGTCCGACCAACCAGCGCCTACCCTACTTCCGGGGTTTGGAGCTTTGGTGAAAAATTTGAACCGGGTATGACTCAGATTTTATTTGACAATGAGGAATGGCCTTACGAACCAGTATACGATCGGATCAGCCAATTTTACAATGTAGGCACCAACTGGACCAACACAGTAACTGTAGCCAACAGTGGGGAAAATGGCGGCTTTAGTCTTTCCTTTGCCAATACTAACAATAACAGCATTGTCCCCAACTCAGAGTTGAACAGAAAAACGATCAATTTAGGCTTTTCTCAAAACATAACAGACAAGCTGGTGGCCTCTGGAAACGCCAATTACTCCCATGAAGCCAACCAAAATCCACCTCAGGTAAATGCCCAGGATTTTTCTACCGCCACCGTTATCATGACCCTGGCCAATTCCATGCCTTTTGAAGCTTTGCGAAACAATATCACCCATCCCAATGGAGACGAGGTGGTGATGGCTAGGTTTCTGGTAAGAAACAATCCTTACTATTCCACCTCCAAACGATTTGACAATGTAAAAAGAGACCGACTTATCGGCAACGTTTCTCTAAACTATCAATTTACACCCTGGCTTTATGCCATGGGGCGTCTTTCCATGGATTTTTACGTCAGAGACAATGATTATAACACACCCAATGGCTACGCTCCCATACCCCCTGCTCCTGCAGGCTTTGTAAACGGGAGTTTCACCCAAGACACCAGAAGGTTTCGGGAAACCAACCATGACTTCTTGATTGGCGCCAACCGAACCTTTGGCAATTTTAATATAGACCTGACCATGGGCGGAAACCAACGCTTTGTAAGAATGGACTACAATAGTGTGGCTGTCAAGGACTTTGTCATTCCCGACTTATACACAGTCATGAATGGCCGTGTAAAAGACCCATTGTACAGCCTTTCGGAAAGGAAAATCAACTCCCTGTATGGTCTGGGAGAATTTTCATACAAGGAGTGGCTCTTTCTTAACCTAACAGCCAGAAACGATTGGTTTTCCACTTTGGCTCCTGCCAATAGAAGCATCATGTACCCTTCTGTGGCGACCAGCTTTGTGTTTTCCCAAGCCTTCCAAAACCTTCCGGAATGGCTATATTTCGGTAAACTCAGAATGGCATATGCAGAAGTGGGCGATGACAACGTCTCCCCCTATTCCAACGCCTTGTTTTATGCCGTAGACAACAATCTTTTCCCAAACCCTGATGGCCTTCCATCTCCTCTTGGAAGAGTCAATGCCAGCACCGTTCCCAATACCAACTTAAAACCACTGAGAGTGCAGGAAACTGAAATTGGCATGGAACTCCGGTTATTTGACGAAAAACTAAACTTGGATTTTGCCTATTACCATAAAATCACCAATGACCAAATCCTTGCTACCCAAATCTCAGATGCATCCAGCTTTACCAATCAACTGGTAAATATCGGTCGAAGCATGAACAAAGGATTGGAAGTTTTGGTCTCGGGCGCACCTATTCGATCAGAAAAATTCCGATGGGATGTAAGTGTAAACACCACTTACAACACTTCCGAAGTTTTGCAACTCGGGTTAACTGAGGCCGACACCATGATTACGGTAAGCTCAGGGGGCGGGCGGATACTCAGGCAAGTGGTAGGTCAACCCATAGGCCAAATCTACACCTTTACCTATCTTCGGGATGATCAGGGAAGAATGGTTTTTGACGAAAACAGTGGCCGCCCCCTTAGAAATGACGAACCGCAAAACATGGGTTCTGTACTTCCCAAATACTACGGTGGTATTTCCAATTCTTTCACTTATAAAGGATTAAGCCTGTACACCCTTATTGATTTTAAATTGGGCCACAAAATGATCGCCGGGAGAAATCAAAATTACCTGCGCCATGGCCTTCACAAAAACACCCTCAATGGCAGGGATCAAGGCTATGTAGTAGGTGATGGTGTCAATCCTAATGGAGAGATCAACACCACCCAATCTTTGATTCAACCCTTCTACGAAACCACCAATGTGCTGGGAATTAACGAAGACTGGGTAAGCAATGCCGGGTTTTGGAAGCTTCGACAGGTATCCTTGAGCTATGACTTTAGCAAACACTTGCCAGAAAACCTGTTTATCAAGCAGCTGCGCCTAAGCGGGGTAGCCAACAATGTATTGATCCTTAAGAAATGGACCCAAAACATGGATCCAGAAAATGTATCGGTCACCTCAGACAATGCCAATGGCATGGATTTTTGGCCTGCATTGCCACCAACCAGAAGTTTAGGATTTAATCTAAACGTAAAATTTTAAAACCATGAAAAAGCTAACAAAATATATTTTGAGCCTGATAATGGCTGTAGGATTTTTCAGTTGTGATGAGAAATTTGATGAAATCAACACCAATCTGGTAGATCCTACTTCTTTAAACCCAGTTTTTCTATTGAATCAGGGGATCTTAGACATGCGCTATAGAGATGGTGTAAGTTCTTTGCAGGACCTTTCCTACAATTTTGGGATTGTTCAACAAATCATCACCCCCTTTGGTAGCTCCCTAGCCGGAGCCAATTACAACCAACTGAACCTGGCCCGCTCCCAACATATCTGGCAAAACACCTACCGCAACGTACTAAAAAACACGGTGGATGCAGTAGAGAAAAGTAAGGAGGCCTCTGAAGACACCAACCTTTACCATTCTGCCAGAATATGGAAAGCCTATGCCTATATGGTTTTGACAGACTCTTATGGCGACATCCCCTACTTTGAAGGGGCCAAAGGATTCATCGAACAGATTGTGACACCAAAATACGATAGCCAAGAAACCATCTATATGGACATTCTAAAAGAATTGGAAGAAGCTACAGCCGGACTAGATCCCAACAACCCCTCTTCCTCTAGTGAAATTCTCTATGGAGGAGACCCATTGAAATGGAAAAAATTCGGCTATTCGCTGATGTTACGCGCAGCCATGCGCTTGACCAAAGTTGACCCCTCCACTGCACAAACTTACGTTTCAAAGGCCGTGGCCGGAGGCTTAATCTCCTCCAATGGGGAGAATGCCATCCTGCGCAACACATCCGTCTTCAATAATTATATAGGTGTTCATCTTGGTGCAAGGGAAAAAGCCAACTATTACCTTACCGAACCCTTTGTAGACCACCTCAAAAATAATGAAGATCCCAGGTTGGAATCCATTGCTATCAGACATGTGGGCGCAACAAACGGCCCAAGCCAAACCATTGATCGGATCACCCGTGACCCCGACTTACAGATAGGCATGCCCATGGGACATGATGACGTTTCCATCAATAGCGTATTGGATGAAAACGGAGTGGTGAGTCTTTGGGATTTCTCCCAAGCAAATATTTATACGGTGTTGAAAGTGGACTCCCCACAGTTTTTTCTCACCTATGCCCAAAACCAATTGCTATTGGCTGAGGCTGCCATCCGAGGGTGGGTGCAAGGTGATGCTGCAAGTTATTATGAAGCCGGGATTAGGGCCAATATGGAGCAAATGGCCATGTACGATGCAGCTGCTTCAATTTCAGAATCCGCCATCAACAGTTATATTTCCAACCATCCTCTGGTAACTGAAATGGCACTGGAGCAAATCAACACAGAGTATTGGATAGCTTCTTTTCTCGATGGCTCTGAATTATTCGCGAATTTCAGGAGAAGTGGCTACCCTACCTTGGAGCCCAATCCCTATGCAGGTTCTGAAATCACTGGAGATTTTATCCGAAGCATGCCATACCCTGATTCAGAAACGGTCGTCAATCGATCTAATTTACAGGAAGCCATCAGCAGACAAGGCCCCAACAACTTAGACAGAAGAGTTTGGTGGGACCAACCTTAAGCATTTAGGCGTACTTGCCAATAAAAGGCAGGTGCGCCTAACTAATTTTTCTGAAAATTAAATTTATTCCATAGAAGGTTTTTAATAGTTTAAATTGTACACTAAATTTTAACTTTCTTTTTCACTTTAAAACACGTCAAAAAAAGAAGATTAATTAGGTATTCAGGTTAACCACAAAACACAAAAATTAAACATGCTGTTCTTTTTTTGATACCTACGACTTTAAGCAACCTTTGGATAAAACAATTAATCTAAGTCATAAAAACGCAAACAACAACCCAATAATCGATGAAAAAAACTAAAAAAAAGGTGACACGAAAACCTGCCGGAGCTCAAGTGAGCAGGAGAAATGCCATACAGTCTGTATTAGGGCTGGCAGGAACAGGCCTTCTTCTCCCACTTTCTTCTTACGCAGAAAAACCAAGTCCAACCTCCTTTAAAGAAGGAGAGGTAAGAATCACCAAACTGGAAACATTTTTAGTAAAACCACGCTGGATTTTCCTCAAAATTCACACGGACGCAGGTGTGGTAGGGTTAGGTGAACCACTTTTAGAAGGCCGTGCCCTCACCATCCAAACCGCCATTAAGGAGCTGGAACCTTACCTGATTGGCAAGGACCCAAGGCGTGTGGTGCATCATTGGCAGGCAATTTACCGCCATGCTTTTTACAGAGGAGGCCCAATTTTAACCTCAGCACTTAGCGGCATAGACCATGCATTATGGGACATCAAAGGAAAACTCCTGGGCGTACCTGTTTATGAACTTTTTGGAGGCCCTACGCGAGATCGGGTAAGGATTTACGGTAGGGCCTCCAACGCTGAAGACATGAAAAAAAGAAAACAGGAAGGCTATACCGTCATCAAAACAGGGGTTGCTAAAAAACAGCCTGCAAGGATTGTAGAGAACCCTGCATTTATTCAATATGCTGCTGATAATTTCGCTTCACTTAGGGAAGCGGGAGGACCTGAGATGGACATAGGGATAGATTTTCATGGCTCCATTTCCCCACAGACTGCCAAGGTGCTCATCAAAGAATTGGAACAATATCAGCCCATGTTTGTAGAAGAGCCCTGCCAAGCACAAAATGTGGATGTGATGGCAGAAATTGCCAGAGGGACCCATCTCCCTATCGCCACAGGGGAAAGGATATTCACAAAGTGGGGTTTTCGGGAAATTTTAGAAAAAGGAGCTGCTGCCATCGTTCAGCCGGATCTCTGCCATGCCGGAGGACTTACCGAAGGCAGGTTAATTGCCGGAATGGCAGAAGCTTATTATGCCGCCATCGCACCCCACAATCCTATGGGTCCCATCTCCTTAGCTTGCGGGTTGCATTTGGCTGCGAGTGTCCCCAATTTCCTTGTGCAAGAGCAAGTTACTTTAGGTGAAGGTTATTTAAAAACTCCATTCAAACTGGAATCTGATGGGACAGTGCTTATACCCAAAGGTCCCGGCTTAGGAATAGAACTAGATGAAGACGCTTTGGCAGACAAAATAGGCCATGACTGGACCAACCCTCAATCCTATGATCCTAGAGACGGATCAGTAGTGGACTGGTAATCTATCATTATCCATAAAAATAAGACAAACTCAAATCAGACCATCAATAAAAAATGAAAGAAAAGGAAAACAATACCAGAAGGAATTTACTGAAAGGGTTGGGACTGGGCACCATGGCCGGAATGTTAGGCATGTACCCAAAGGCCAAGGCTGCCACTGAAAAAGAAAAACCTGCTTACCTAAATGGTTTACCTCCATTAAAGATTACCAATGTAAAGGCCATTGGTCTTGCCCCCAGCGGGTCTAATTTAATTGTCATCAAAGTAGAAACCTCAGAGCCCGGTCTTTATGGCTTGGGCTGTGCCACATTTACGCAGAGGGCATTTGCAGTGATCACTGCCATTGAGAAATACCTCAAGGATTTTTGTGTAGGAAAGGATGTTGACAATATAGAGGACATGTGGCAGGCTGCCTTTGTAAGCTCCTACTGGCGCAATGGCCCGGTACTTAACAACGCCATCAGCGGACTTGACCAGGCTTTGTGGGACATAAAGGGCAAGCGGGCCAATATGCCCGTTTACCAATTACTGGGAGGAAAATGCAGGTTTGCCATTCCATGTTACACCCATGCCAGTGGCAACACCCCCGAAGAAGCAGCCAACCAGGTTTCCTCTTATATGGAAGAAGGGTATCGCTATGTAAGGATCCAGCAAGGAGGTTATGGAGGTGCAGGCATATCCGGTGAACCAGACTTTAAAAAGCAAGGATTTGCTAGGGATACCGATCAATACATGGATCAGGGAAAATACAGGAAAGATGTTCCTAAGTTATTTGAAACCGTAAGAAGGCAATGTGGAGAGGAAGTAGAGTTGTTGCATGACATTCACGAGAGGCTAGATCCGATTGATGCCATCAATGTAGTGAAAAGTGTGGAGCCCTACCATCCGTTTTTTATTGAAGATCCATTCTCTCCGGAGCAGATGGAATGGTTCAAACAATTGAGAAATGCCACTACCGTTCCTTTAGCCATGGGTGAACTTTTCAACAATATCAACGAGTTTAAGGAGCCCATGACCAACAGATTGTTTGACTATATTCGAATTCATATTTCGCAGATTGGCGGTATTACACCAGCCATGAAAGTGGCTAGATTGGGTGAGTTTTATGGCATCAAAACAGCTTGGCATGGACCGGGGGATGTTTCTCCTGTCGGTCATGCAGCCAATGCACATATTGATTTGGCCATTTGGAATTTTGGAATACAGGAAGCCGCCAGAATATCTGATTTATCCAGAGAAATATTCCCGGGATCCCCAACCATGAAAGATGGCTATATGTGGGTAAACGAAGTGCCCGGTCTCGGTGTGGACATCAATGAAAAACTTGCTGCCAAATACCCCATGCATACCAATTCAAGATGGACAGTCAGGAAGTTTGATGGGACGATTATTAGGCCTTAAGAAGGAGAAGGTATGTGGTGATCTGTGATTGGGTGATAAAGTGATCGGTGATAGGGTAACGAGAATAAATCTCACCACATCACTTGATCACCACATCACTTGATCACCACATCACCACATCACCACATCACTACATCACCACATCACCACATCACCACATCAAATTTACCATGAAACAGGAAGATTTCAATGAAATATTCAGGGACCGAACCAAAATCTTGGCTTTACAGATAATAACTTTATTGGGTAAACTTAAGCACAGCGATGCCTTAGGGGTAATAAGAAAGCAATTGATTAGATCAGTAACCGCCACTGCCGCCAACTTTAGAGCTGTCTGCAGGGCAAGGTCTGAGAGAGAACGCTTCGCTAAACTTTGCATAGTGGTTGAAGAAGCCGATGAAACCTTATTCTGGATAGAGATGATCACAGAAGCAGGATTTATTTCCAAAGAAAAAATGACAGAAAGCTATAAAGAAGCCGAAGAAATCCTCAAAGTGATGGCCTCCTACAGAAAAAAGTTAAAAGGATAAAACAGTAATGGAATGGACGTGTGAGAGCAATCGAATGATCAAGCGAGAACTACATCACCCCATCACCAAATCACTCCATCACCCTATCACCACATCACAAAATCCCCAAATCCCCCATCACCTCACCTCACCTAAAATACCCCCTATTTACCCTTACTTCTTCCAATAAAGGATCGTTTATTTCTCTCATTTTATCCAATATTTTTTGATGTAAAACAGCAACTATCTCTTTCACCGCTTCTCTATTATCATGGATAAGATTAATATTTTCTTCAGGATCTAGGGCAATGTGATACAATTCATCCCGGCTAGGGTCCATAAAATCCCTCACCAATTTCCACTCTGGGGTTCGATAACTCCTCAGAAAAGAAGTTGCATAGTTTACCATGCTGTATTCTGCATAAAAATCATTGTCCCAGTCAACTACTTCTTCCCCTTTAATCAAAGGCAGCAAACTTCGACCCCTGAGTAGATGCTCTGAAGAAGATGGGAGTTCCACTCCTGCCATCTCAAGTAATGTTGGATAAATATCCAAGACAGAAATGGTCTGATCAACTTTTCTCCCAGCTTTAGCTACCCCTTTCCAATACACAATGGCCGGTATTTTTAAAGAATTATCGAAAAGATTGGGTCGATAGCCTTCGTTAATGTTCTCGGTTTTCTTTGGGATGGTTTTGGTAATCCACTTCCCGTTCCCTTTATGCTCTATACCATTGTGTCCCATATTGTAACCATGGTCAGACATAAAAATCACAATGGTATTGTCCATGATTCCTTTTTCTTCCAAAGCGGCAATCAGCCTACCCACATTCCTATCCATCCCCGCAGTACTAGCCAGGTATTCCTTCATGCGCCTTTTGGCTTTTTCAATGTTTAAATCAGGGTAGTTTGGATTAGGAAGCACAGGGTCTAAATTTTCAAAAGGTACCCAATCTTCCTCAGCCACCGGCAACCATTGACTGTGAGGTGCTCTAGTATTGTAGCATAAAAGAAAAGGATTCTCTGATTTATTCTTTATAAATGAAATGGCATGATCTGCCAAAATATCAGTGGTCAGTCCCTGAACGGTCTTCAATTTACCCTCAATCTCAAGTTCAGGGTCTACAGGACTGGCACCACCACCCGTAAGTCCCATAAAAAAATCAAACCCATGATTCTTAGGGTGAAACTTTTCTCCTTCTTCCGAAGACCAATCTCCCAGGTGCCACTTCCCTATCAAGCCGGTGTGATATCCGGATTTTTGTAACTTTTCTGCAAAAGTTATGCTGCTAGGATCCAAACCAGCATTTACATTGGGATCATATTTTAGCTTGCTATGATTAGGGCTTACAATAAAATCCAAAATATTGTATTCGCTTGCATAGCGACCTGTCATGATACTTGTCCGCGAGGGACTACAAACAGGTGTGGTCGTAAAAGCATTTAAAAAAGTCACTCCTTCTGCTGCCAATTTATCAATATTGGGAGTGTAGGCATTGGGATCTCCTGAGGCGCCAAAAGCCCAAGGAGCTTGGTCATCGGTTAATATAAATAATATATTGGGCCGCTCATCTTTGTTTTGGAAGGGATAAACTTCCTGAACGTTCAACAACAGATAACAAACAGCACCTATAATCTTAATAACTTTGGAATTCATTCTTAACCTATTATTTTTTTTGATCCTTCTCTCACCGAATGGGAATGTGTATTTTCCCAAAAACTAAAACAATTTCAATTTAGTGATATAAAAACACAAACCCTCTCCTCAACCCATCGAGGGTACTATGTAAAAAAAAATCCTTTCGAAACCATTTTGGCATTTACTCCTTCAATTTATAGCTTTGCAGCATGCAGACCAAGCCTTTTAAATACTTATTCAGGATTCAATATTTAGGCCTCCGTTATCATGGATGGCAGGTCCAAAAAGGAGTTAAGACAATTCAGGGCACCTTAGAAAAAACTTTCCGTTATGTACTGCAACATGAAAACTTTAAAATATTAGGATCAAGCCGGACAGACGCAGGGGTTTCTTGTTTAAATGGGGCTTTTGAATTGTTTTTACCAAATACAGTAGATCCAAATAGCTTGGTAGACCCATTGAACGATATCTTGCCGGCAGACATTAGAATTATAGAAGGGTTCGAAAGCAACTATGACTTCAATGTAATTCAAGATGTGAGCAACAAAACATATGGCTACTATTTTACTTTTGGTCCAAAACCACATCCTATGTTTGCCGGTTCAGTGGCTTATGCCGGCAAATCATTGGATTTAAATATTATGAATGAAGGTGCAGCGCTATTTAAGGGGACACATGATTTCAGGAGGTTCTGCAGCCAAGGAAAAAATACGCATGATTTTATAAGAAAAATTACCTACTCCCAAATTGATGGCCCACCGGAGGATTATGCTTTCCTTCCAAAGGAAAATAGTAAAGTTTTTAGGGTTAAAGGCAGCGGATTTCTAATGCATCAGGTAAGAAGGATGGCTGCATGCCTTGTCTCTTTAGGAAAAGGTGAAATAAAACTGAACGATATTGAGGAGGCGCTTATCAGTTCGGCAAAAACTCCTTTTAGTGCCAAAGCTCCTGCCAACGGCTTAATTTTAGAAAAAGTATCTTTTGTTGGTGACAAATTTGAATAAATCGCAAAGAAAAGATTAGATAAACCAAGGCATAAATAGTTGGTCTTATATAATGGCCCCTTTAAGGGAATTATAAAAAGACATGACTATTAATTCCAGTAATTTCTCGGATTTTTTGCAAAGGTTTTTTTGTTTTTAGGATTTCAGATTACCTTCGTAACTTCATCGTAAAGAAGAAATACAGATATGAGAACATGGTTTTTGTGTAAGGTAAAGTATGCCAAAGAAAATGAAGAGGGACTTCTCAAGAATGTCTCAGAACAATATTTGGTGGATGCGGTTTCATTTACAGAAGCTGAGGCTAGAATATACGATATGCTTGGCAGTGTCATCAGAGGGGATTTCCAAGTAACAAGTATCAGCAAAAGTAATATTGTTGATGTATTTTTCTTTGATGATGTGGACGTATGGCACAAATGTAAGATTACTTATATAGTGACTGACGCAGACAGCGGCAAGGAGAAAAAAGTGACGCAGTACATGCTGGTCACTGCACATAATGTCAAAGAGGCCTACGATCGTATTTATGAAAGCCTAAACAATATGCTTGTAAGTTTCAATGTCCCTGATATTTCAGAAAGTCCCATTGTAGAGATTTTTCCCTATGAAAAAGATGACGAGGAACTAAATCCTGCTATCCCTGATAATTTAAAGCCACTTTCGGAAGTGGAAGAAAGCAGTGAGAAAGTAGAAGAAAACCAATCTTAATAATTACATTAAACCTTAATGGCTTAATGGACCCCTGATAAAAATCCACCTATTATGTCATAAAAAAGCACAAACCGAGGAGGCTTTAGCCTTACCTCGGTTTTTTTTTCTTTACAAGCTCATTCCCCTGATTTTTTTTTATTTAGCTGGCCATCAGGTTATACTAGTAAATTTCCCCTAAGAGGATTTCATTCTTGCAACCCCACTTTCTATATACTTAAGGAAAAATAAATTACTTTAAACACCTATTTTAATAAGCTTATCGATCTATTTCGAGTAAATTATCGTAATTAATAAATGACTTGAAAATTAAAAATCAAAATGTTTTTACCTAATGCGAAATACATTTTGCTTTATATATTTAGAAGTTATTAGTAACTTGTCGGGAGTATATTGAAAAAGTTCGATTTTATGAAAAGTTTTGTATCATTTTTAATTTGCATCTTTTTATTGTCTGTAAACCCAATTTTAGCCCAAGATAACCGAACAGATAGAATAGGTGTTGGCGTTGGACCATCTTTTATGTATGGGGACAATACGGGGGTTCACAGTAAGTTTAAATTTAAGGTTCTACCTGCCCTTTCTCTTGATTACCAAAAAAAGATCAATGCTTATTTTGATGTTAAAGGTACCATAGGTTGGCAATTGGTAAACAGTGGCGACCATTATAATCAAGAACAAATAGATATTATCGCAGCAGACAATCAACCGCATGCTTTTTCCGGCAGTGTTTTTTTTGGAGATATAATGCCTATATATCATTTTAACCCGAATTTAAGCGGTTACATCCCTTCTTTAATTAAAGTGTACAGTGGTCTGGGCTTAGGGTACATCTATTCTAGTCGGACAGATGAAAGGCTCATTCTTAATGACCCTCAGAGACGTACTGAAAGTTATAAGGCATCTGATTCAGGAATCTACATTCCATTTAGGATTGGGGCTTTCAAAGACCTCCAATCTGATGCTGACATTGGCCTAGAAGCTACCTTTATTTACAGCCCTTTTAGTGAACTTGATGGAAATGATCTTCAGCAAAAACGGGTCAGTGCAGATATGCTGATGCAATTTCAGTTTTATTATAGAATACATATTGGGCGGAGGTATTAACTGAGGTCCTTTTGACATCGGATTCCCTGTAAAACGGAGATCAAAAACTAGCTTTCCCCATAATTAAAACATGGTTCTTAAGTAAGCCTCACCTTACTTGTCTCTTTTTTTTGATGCCTAATAAAACAATTATGATATATTAATCCCTACTTGCTAAACTTAAAATCAAATATATTTTTTAAAAAGCCCATATCTTTCTAGATTTAAAAAATCTTCACACCCCGATAACCTATGAAAATTAATAGTTATGTTTTGTTTCTCTCCCTAGTAGCAGCCTTGGGAGGGTTTTTATTTGGTTTTGATACTGCTGTAATTTCCGGTGCAGAAAGACAGATTCAAGAATTATGGTCATTGAGTGACTGGAGTCATGGATTAGCCATAGCTATTGCACTGTACGGTACTGTTATAGGTGCTTTATTTGGAGGAATACCCGCCGACAAATATGGAAGAAAAACATCGCTGATTTGGATCGGAATACTCTTTTTTGTTTCGGCATTAGGTTCAGCCATCGCACCTGAAATATATTCATTTATGTTCTTCAGATTTATTGGAGGATTAGGAGTTGGGGCCTCATCAGTTGTGGCCCCTATGTACATTAGTGAAATATCTCCAGCTAAAAACAGAGGACAATTGGTAGCTTTGTACCAGTTTAATCTTGTTTTCGGAATTTTGATGGCCTATTTATCTAATTACTTAATTGATTTAAATATTGAAACCAATAGCTGGAGGTGGATGTTGGGCATGGAAGCTATACCGGCCTTAATCTACACCTTATTGGTGTTTAGGGTACCTTTGAGTCCTCGGTGGTTAATTGCCAAAAAAGATGATTTCGAAAATGCTGAAAGAATTTTAAAGCGAACAGATCCTGAAGGTGTTGAAGAGGCGGTGCGACTTGCCATAGAAGAGAAAAAACTCAACAGAGCTCAAGTAGGTTTTATGGCACTGTTCAATAGAAAATACATTAAAATTACTATGCTGGCAATTCTCATTGCTTTATTTAACCAGTTGTCCGGCATCAATGCCATTATCTATTTTGCTCCAAGAATTTTTGACATGGCAGGAATCAGTGCAGAAAGCGCATTATTGTCCACTGTAGGTATTGGTGTAACTAATATTATCGCTACCATGTTGGGGCTTTTCTTAATTGATAGAATTGGAAGAAAAAAATTAATGTACATTGGCTCTTTCGGTTATATTATATCCTTACTCCTTATTGCCTATTCATTTTCGGGTGCTCAAATTAATAATACCTTCTTGCCCATTTTTGTATTTATGTTTATCGCCTCCCATGCCGTTGGTCAGGGAGCAGTTATATGGGTATTTATTTCGGAAATTTTTCCTAACGAACTTAGAGCCCACGGACAATCAATGGGATGCTTTACGCATTGGATACTAGCTGCAATCATCGCTAATGTCTTCCCACTCATGGCTAATCAATTTGGCCCGGTAGTGATTTTTGGATTCTTTGCCTTTATGATGGTACTACAGTTATTATGGGTATTTACCAAAATGCCAGAAACAAAAGGTCGATCCCTAGAAGAGATTCAACAAGAATTTATAAAAGAAAATGGTTAAAAAAATAATCTGCTTTGGCGAAATGTTGTGGGATGTCTTTCCTAAAGAAAGCATTGCGGGAGGAGCACCTATGAATGTTGCCTTACACTTACAACATCTTGGATTGGATGTAAAAATGATCTCCAAAATAGGGGATGATAAATCCGGACGTAAATTACTATCCTTTATAGAAAAATTTGGAATGTCAGAAGATTTGATCCAAATAGATAATGAATTTCCTACAGGAAGTGTACTTATCAATGACGAGGATAAAGAGAATATTAAATATGAAATTGTAAAACCGGTAGCTTGGGACCATATACAATGGAATCAGCAAATTGACAGAGAAAGCAGAATTGTCGATGCTGTTGTTTTTGGCTCTCTCGCTGCAAGGGACGAAGAAAGCCGACAAACGCTATTTAAAATTCTGGATTCTCCGGTTTTGAAAATTTTGGACATCAACCTACGCCCACCCTTTTATACAGCAGACTTGCTTGATAAGCTATTAACGAAAGCGGATATTCTCAAAATAAATGAAGATGAACTTACACTTTTGGCTAATTTTTACGACCTACCCAATCAAATGGATGGTGCTTTAGAAAAGCTAAGTGAGCTATTTTCGTTTGAATTGGTTTGCATCACTTTAGGAAGTAATGGGGCCGCTATCTATCAAGACGGAGAAATCATCAAACATCCCGGTTATCCTGTTAGTGTAAAAGATACTGTAGGCTCAGGGGATGCTTTTCTAGCAGGCTTTATCTATAAATACCTTAGCAAAGAGTCTCTGGAAAAAACCTTGGATTTCGCTTGTGCTTTGGGTGCTTTGGTGGCTACATTTAATGGTGGAACACCACAATATAAGGCCGAAGATATCCGGTCAATAATGGATATGTAAGAGACAACCCCCCGAAGATAAATTAACGGGGGGTTATTTTCTAAGATACCAAAACCTAAAACAAATGGAAATAATGACGCTAATCCATTTAACCCAATGATGGGATCAGGTGTATTGTTAGGGATTTATGACAATAAGTAACAGCAATTTCGTAATCTTAGAAACTAATTCCTGCAGATAATTTAAACCCTCTGTTGTAAACAGATGCATCTGAATCTTTAAATACAGGGTTTATACCAAAATCATAACTTGCTTGTAAATTAAAGCCTTTAGGTAAGTTATATCCCACACCTACTACCACCGCTGCATCGAAATCATTGATATTATCCGTGTCCCATCCATAGGTATTACCTAAAGCGTCTGCCTCAAAGCTTGAGCCTACCAATACTGAAGCCTGTGGGCCAAAAAACAAATTCACCCCATCTGTAGCATAAATCCTAAACAACACCGGCAACTCTACATAGTCTAAAACAGCGCGGGAATTGACCATGTCATCATTTTGGGTACCTTTTACCGAATAGTACAAACCCGGCTCGATGGAAAACCTTTCTGAAACAAAACCATTTCCATAAAAGCCTGCATGAAAACCAACTCGATTATTGTAATCATTGCTATTTACATCCGATCCTCCCCATGTAAACAAATTTGCTCCCCCTCTAAGACCAAATCCAGAATTGCTCTGGCCGTGAACTGCAACTGTTCCTATTAATAATAGTGATAATAATAATCCTAGATTTTTCATAGTTATATAATAATTGGTTTAGATCATCTTAAACCAATTCTATGCCAAAGCGCATGTTTCACTTTATTCACTTAAGGAAGGGTAAATTCTGATCGTCAAACATCCGGCGATTAAGAATGGAATTAAAAAATTGAAATCAGCCGTATCAGTAATAAATATATAGGAACAGATAAAAAATCAACGACAACTATAAAAATATTATTCCCTGTAGAGCAAGGATACAAATGAAAGAAGACACCCAGGTATATATAAAAAAAGTTTCTTAGCTATTAGATTCGTTGAGGGTGAATAACGAATCGCAACAACTAAGAAACTGTTCCAATTAAACTACTCTTTTTTCTATATAGCTAGAGTTTAGGATGGCGAGTGCCCCCATGTATTTCAGCTGAAACTTAATCAAGTCACCAACCTTGTATTTTTTGGGATTTTCTCCAAGATTAATAATAATCATATCTGAACTCGCTCCTAAAATCTCAAAGGCGCCATCGTCGGGCATGAGGTATTTGGGATCTACATCTAAAAGTCCCAAATCCAAAATGGCTCTATAGGAAGATTTTCCATATAATGATTCATCAATTTCTGTAACCTCACCTTGAGGATTGGATGCCAGGGTTCCTGTGGGAAGCAAAGGCTTCTCCTGCATTTCAATAATCTCAGCAAAGAGTTCGAATACATTCCCATGCATTCCATCAATCGTTTTTTCCTCCACCAAGTCTACACCAAAATAAAGCGTTTCACCAATCCTAAAATGATTAACTCCTTTAGGCAATTGCTTGCGCAGCATAAGTGGAATGGTAACTGAGGTTCCCGCTGACACCCAGGGAATCTTTTTATTGAATTTCAACTCAATAATTTGCTTGTAGAGAGATAGCTGAATCAATTTATCTGCAGAAGGAAGCACGCCATTCAAGCAGTTCAAATTGGTTCCCAATCCGATAATCTCAAGATTTGGAAGGTCAAAAACTTTGGCATAAAAATCCAGCAGATGGTCTCCCATCACTCCTTCCCGAAGATCCCCTGTTTCTACCATGATGATGATTTTATGGCTCTTTTTCTGCTTGACAGCCTCCTCACTTATCCACCGAATGGTATTAAGCTCACTGTTTAGGCTGACATCCGCATACCTAACCACATCTCCAAGATTTCTTTTTGAGGGTGGCTTGATATAAACAGTCTGAACATCAGCATTTAATTCTTTCACTTTGGCCAGGTTACTAATTCGGGAATCGTGGATTTCACTGGCCCCCATGTCTATTAGCTCCTGCAAGTACATTCTATTTCCACAAAGAATTTTAGACACTACACCCCATGACACTTCATTAGCATCAAATTCTTTCTTTAGAAATTCAAAGTTTGATTTGAGCTTATCCCTGTATAGATTTAAATATGCCATATTATTTTTTCAACCTCATTTCCAGGTATTTGTTAGTAAAGCCAAGTTTTTCATAGAGAATTTTTGCCGGATTATCCGGTTCAACATGTAGCGCAATATCACCATGTGCCATATCAATGGCTGTTTTCATCAGTTTTTTACCTACTCCTTTTCCTCTCTGTGAAGCGTCTACGGCTATATAAACAAGAATATTTTCGGGGATATATCCCGACATACCGGTTTTATTAACGATCACCGCACCAACTATTTTACCCTCTTCCCTAGCTAAAACTGTAAAACCGCCTTTATCTCCGGCCTGATCTAGTGCATAATCCAGACATCGCATAATGTCATTTTTTGGATCACCATATTGCTCTAGGTGCTCAAATAAGAAGTCGGCAATTTCATTTTTCTGCAAGTAAGTGGCATTGTCTATGGCCGATAGGGTTTCTAAGGTAATCATTTATGTTCTGTATTTAAATTAAATTTTATGTAATCTTTTATCGAACCTAAAAACAAGCAAAAACACTGCTAAAGATGCAAAAACGCCAAAAAAGTTAGGATCAAGACCAAATGGCAGGGTCAATTTTAACAAAGAGAGCACCGCCGTGGTTCCTCCCCCTATAATCATTGAAGTCAAAGCCGCTTTTGGAGAGCGCATGTTCCAAAAAAGACCTGCAATGATTGGCACAAAAAGGCCTGAAACCATAAAGGCATAAGAATACAACATGAGCTCTAGTACATTGGTCATTTGTAGCGCAATAACAAGTGCTACCACGCCTATCAAGAGGGTAAACAACTGGCTAATTCGCATCACAAATTTATCCTCTTTGGTTTTGAGTATTTTCCCAAATATGTCGGTGGTCAGATTTCCGGAAGCAGCCATCAAACATGAGTCTGCGGTAGAAAGTACTGCTGAAAAATATGCAGACATCATCAACCCCATTATTCCGGGAGGTAAAACAGTGCTTAAAAGAATGGGTAAGCCCATCTCCGGATCTAAAGTTTCCAAACTCTCTACAATCAACCCTTGTTCGAATGCAACCTTGGCTAAAAGCCCTAAGGACACTCCCATAAAGGCCATGATAGGCCATTCAAATAATCCGGCTATAAACCATGCTTTTTTGGCAGACTTTTCATCTTCACTTGCAAATATCCTTTGATACAAAGTCATCCCAACAAACCAAATAGGCAAAATGGTAATCCCCCAATTGGCAAAGTCTTGCCAGCTCAAATTGGTGAGGGAAAAATATTCATCCGGCAATGTACTTCTGATGGCATCCCATCCACCGACATGGAAATAAGATATAGGTAGTCCTATAAAAATAAATCCCGCCATTAAAACTATCCATTGAACAGTATCGGTATAAATCACCGCTTTTAACCCACCAAGAACTGTATATACAACCGCTATGATGCCCATAATAAGTAGGGCCATATTTAAATCCAAGGTAGGAAAGGTTCCCGAAGCCAATTTCGCTCCGGCTAGCAATTGGGAGGAAGTAAATCCCAGATAGCCAACAAAAGAAATAATGGCAGCCGCAATCCCCACCTTCTTATCAAATAAATATTGGAAAATTTGAGGCAAAGTATAGAAATTCTCAAAGGCAGGATTGGATCTCACTTTTGGTATCAACAGAACAGCGGCCATCCAGGCCCCTAAAAGGCCTGTAAAGAGCATCCAGCTACCGGATAAACCCATCATAAAACCCAAGCCTCCCAACCCCACAGAAAAGCCCCCTCCAACATCAGTGGCAACTACTGAGAGCCCGATGTGCCAGCTTCCAATATTCCGCCCTCCTACATAGTAGTCATCCTGGCCAGTATTCTTTCGCATAAAGTAAAAGCCTACACCAAGCATTAAAATCATGTAGACAATGAAAATAGATAAATCTATAAGTGACATTTAAATTTGGTTGTTTGATTAATAGCCCTCCATAGATAAAATAAATACTTACAATTCCTAATGTCTTCGTCTGGAATTGCAAGCATTTATCATTAACTAACCATGGATAGGCAAAAAAAAAGACCGGGAGCCCGGTCTTTCATATAATATTTTAGAGAATTTTAGCTTTTATCTGTACTGACAGAAGCAGCAAAATACTCTCTATTCATTCTAGCTATATTACTCAAGTCAATTTCTTTAGGACATTCGGCCGAGCAGGCACCCGTATTGGTACATGCGCCAAATCCTTCTTCGTCCATCTGAGCGACCATTTTTTCTGCACGTTCCCGCTTTTCAACTTTTCCCTGAGGCAATAGCGCCAATTGAGAAACTTTGGCAGAGACAAACAACATGGCAGAAGCATTTTTACAAGCTGCCACACAGGCTCCACAACCGATACAGGTAGCCGAATCAAAAGCCTCGTCCGCAATAATTTTTGGAATAGGAATCTCATTGGCATCAGGTACTCCACCGGTATTTACCGAAACATAGCCTCCTGACTGTATGATTCTATCAAAAGAACCTCTATCTACAACCAAATCTTTAATGATAGGGAAAGCATTGGCTCTCCATGGCTCTATCGTGATGGTATCTCCATCTTTAAAAGAGCGCATGTGTAATTGACAGGTAGTGGTCTGAGTGGGCCCATGAGGCTGTCCATTGATATACAGTGAACACATTCCACAGATACCTTCCCTACAGTCATGATCAAAATGAACAGGGTCATCTCCCTTTTCTGAAAGGTCTTCATTCAGAACGTCTAACATTTCTAAGAAAGACATATCTGCAGAAATTCCACTTAACTTATATTCTTTAAAACCCCCTTTATCAGATGGGTTTTGTTGCCTCCACACTTTTAATGTAAGATTCATATTATGATGAATTTTATAGGTTCAATCAATTATTTGTAGCTTCTCTGTGTAAGCTTAACATTTTCAAAAACAAGATCTTCTTTATTCAAGATTTCTTCTTTTCCTTCACCCGAGTACTCCCAAGCAGCTACATAGGCAAATTTCTCATCATCTCTCAAAGCCTCTCCTTCAGGAGTTTGATACTCTTCTCTGAAATGACCACCACAAGACTCTTCTCGATGCAAGGCATCTACTACCATTAGTTCTCCTAACTCTAAGAAATCAGCCACTCTATGGGCTTTTTCTAAAGAAAGGTTCAGCTCCTCACCGGTACCAAGCACTTTTACATCAGACCAAAATTCTTTTTTCAGTTCCTTGATCATTTCTTTTGCCTTGGAAAGACCTGCAGCATTTCTTGCCATTCCACAATAGTTCCACATGATCTTTCCTAATTTTTTGTGGAAATGATCTACAGTTTTACTACCGTTGATGCTTAACAAATTCTGAATCTTGGCCTTAACTTCCTCCTCACATTTCTTGAATTCAGGATGATCTACCGTTACTTTTTCATTTGGATGCTTGGCCAAGTAATCACCAATTGTATAAGGGATTACAAAGTAGCCATCTGCTAAACCTTGCATAAGGGCAGAAGCTCCAAGGCGGTTCGCACCATGATCGGAGAAATTAGCCTCTCCCAAAGCATACAAACCGGACACATTGGTCATCAAATTATAATCTACCCAAAGGCCTCCCATAGTATAATGGACTGCCGGATAAATCTTCATTGGGGTTTGGTAAGGATTTTCACCGGTGATTTTTTCATACATGTCAAACAAGTTGCCATATTTTCCTCTCACGGCATCTTCTCCATCTCTTAGAATAGCATCCCTGAAATCTAGGAAAACGGCTTCTCCTGTTTCATTAACACCTCGACCATCATCACATACATACTTTGCATTCCTTGAGGCCACATCCCTAGGCACCAAGTTACCAAATGATGGGTATTTTGTTTCCAAGTAATAGTCCCTGTCTTCATCTTTGATGTCCTTAGGAGCTATTTCTTTTTTTCTTAATTTTTCAGCCATCTCCACTGTCTTTGGTACCCATACTCGTCCATCATTCCTTAAGGACTCAGACATTAGGGTCAACTTTGATTGATGGTCACCTGAAACAGGTATACAAGTGGGGTGAATTTGAGTGTAACAAGGGTTGCTAAAGTAAGCACCCTTTTTATGGGCCCTCCAGGCTGCTGTCACATTGGAACCCATAGCGTTGGTAGAAAGGAAGAACACATTACCATATCCACCGGTACAAAGCAACACTGCATCTCCACTATGGGACTCAACTGCGCCTGTAATTAGATTTCTGGTTACGATTCCCTTAGCTTTACCATCGATGGTCACCACATCCATCATCTCTGTCCTAGGATATAGCTTTACCTTACCATTGGCTACCTGACGACTCAAGGCTGAATAGGCTCCCAACAACAATTGTTGTCCAGTTTGACCCCTTGCGTAGAAAGTCCTGGACACCTGAGCCCCACCAAAAGACCTATTGGCCAATAAGCCACCGTATTCTCTTGCAAATGGAACACCTTGTGCCACACACTGGTCAATGATATTTACAGAAACTTGTGCCAGTCGGTATACATTGGCTTCTCTGGAACGGTAATCACCACCTTTGATGGTGTCATAAAATAGACGGAACACCGAATCACCATCATTTTGATAATTCTTAGCGGCATTTATCCCTCCCTGCGCAGCAATGGAGTGCGCTCTTCTAGGGCTGTCCTGAAAGCAAAAAGCCTGCACATTATATCCTAATTCGGCAAGAGAGGCCGCAGCTGAGGCACCGGCCAAACCGGTACCTACCACTATAATATTGTATTTTCTTTTGTTGGCCGGATTGACCAACTTAATGTTAAACTTATGATTGGTCCATTTATCAGCCAAAGGACCATTGGGTATTTTTGAATCAAGTTTCATCAATATTCAAATTTAATTTCCCTTTAATTTCTTAATTGTAGTCTCCTTAGCTTCCCTGAATAAACATCACGATGGGAATCAATGCAAACAATGCAGGAACTATAATGGCAAATGCCAAGCCCAGCTTCTTTATAAAAGGGGTGTATTTTGTATGATTAATTCCTAAAGTTTGAAAAGCACTTGCAAAGCCATGTGATAAATGAAATGCCAAAACTCCCATGCTTACCACATAAAAAATCACATAAAGTATATTTTGGTAGGCAGCAGACACAATAGCAAAGCTATCTTTGTAACTCACGCCATCATAGGTAACCATTGGCACTTCTCCAAACTTCAATTCATACCAAAAACCTCTCAAGTGTACCAAAAGGAAAATGAAAATCAAAGTTCCCAGGATCCCCATACTTCTGGAGCTCCAGGTACTATTCTCTGAAGCTTTTGACACAGCATAACCAATGGGTCTGGATTTCTTATTGTGCCGGGTGAGGATAATAGCATACACAGCATGAAGAAGAATAAAACCAAAGTTTAAAATTGAAACAACTCTGATTAACGGATTCGTTGCCATTGTTTCTGCATAGATATTAAATGACTTTCCCTCATCCGGAAAAATCAATTGTAGGTTACCGGCAAGGTGAACCACCAGAAACAAAATAAGAAATAATCCCGTTAGGGCCATCAATAATTTTTTGCCCAGCGTACTATTTAAGGTTTTAGATACCCAACTCATATAATTTTTCGTTATTACGGTTTGATCTTAGTAATGAGGCCAAATTTACATTTGTAATCGATAGCAAACAATCAATCATCTGTCAATCATCTTATTTTAAATAGTTCTAAATAATCAGATAAATTTAAAATTTGCTTAACTAGTAACTACTCTTTCAGTGGTTTTGTTTGATAAATTCTACCAATCAAGAAAGTAAAGGTTAAAGATCAGACCGCTATGAATGTCCAAATTAATTATTTTGAGCAAATGATCTCTAAATATTGCCCATAAAAGATCCGGAGAAAAAAGAGAACCAAATAAAAACTAAACAATAATAAATACTACTGTAAGTGAAAAATTCACTATAAAGCTATAATTTAGGGTAACCATTGAAAAAATAAAAACGTTTTGATCTAATAGAGTGGTTTTGAATGGAAAACTTTAAAAATACAAAACCAAATAACTTGACCAGAGCAAACCGCTGAAATATACCAAAATATGAAATATTGTTACTTTCTTTTGGGCTTAATGGCCTTGATGCTAAGCGCAGCCTCTTCTTATGCCACCCACATTAGAGCCGGAGAGATCATTGCCGAAAGAGTCTCCACCCAAACATTGACCTATAAAATAACAGTTGTAGGTTATACAGATACCCGCTCCTCTGTAGTTTTTGGCCCGGGGGAAATTGACTTTGGGGATGGGAGAGTTGAAGTGCTCAATACTGAAAGTGACATTACGAGCACAGAAAACTTAGGAAATGACATTGAAAAAAACACTTTTGTAATTACCCATACCTACCAAGGTCCGGGAACTTACACCATCCGATTCATGGAATTTAACCGGAATGCGAATACTTTAAACATGGATCAATCTGTAGACACTCCTTTTTATATTGAAACCATGATTAATATTGACCCCTTTTTAGGTGTCAATAATTCTCCGGTTCTTACCATTGCCCCTGTAGACAATGGTGCCGTCAACCAAACCTATATTCACAATCCGGGAGCTTATGATCCTGACGGGGATAGTTTGGCCTATGTGCTGGACATTCCCAAACAAGCATTTCAACGCCAAGTAAACAATTACAGAAGCCCTGCTTCAAGTGAATTTAGCTTCACTAAACAAGATGGGTCCACTCCTCCCATATTGGAATTAGACCCCGTTACCGGGGATTTAATTTGGGATGCTCCGGGCATTGCAGGTCAATACAATGTTGCCTTTAGAATTGAAGAATGGCGCCTAGTCGCAGGGGAATGGACGCGAATCGGCTATGTACTGCGAGACATGCAAATTATTGTCGAAAACACGGACAATCGAAGACCTGAATTAATCATGCCGGATGATATATGTGTAGAAGCGGGTACTGAAATAACAGAGATTTTTCAAGGCATGGACCCTGATGGAGATCCAATTTTAATTGAGGTCTTTGGAGACCCCATTGAAATCACCTCTTCACCAGCCACCTATAACCCTATCTCAACCTTTCAATCTTCTCCCGGCATTGTTAATTTCCAATGGCAAACCGTATGTAGCCATGTCAGGGCCCGAACTTATCAGGTAAGGGTGAGAATTGCGGATGATCCTGATTCCGGGCCATCTTTGATCGATATTAAAACCTGGAATATCACAGTAGTGGCTCCTCCTCCGAGTTTCTTTGGAATTGAACAAGCACCGGGAAGATCAGTCAATTTGGAATGGGACCCTTATTCCTGTGCCAATACAGCAGAGACCATGCAGGTTTGGAGAAGGATCAATAGTGACAATTATGAACCTGATTCTTGTGAAACCGGTATTAGACCCGGATATGAACTGGTAGGCACCACAAATATGGACGAAGTCGAATTCCTTGACGATAACAATGGTATGGGACTAAGTCCGGGAAATACCTATTGTTACCGATTGGTAGCTGCTTTTCCGGCCCCAAGAAGTGGTGAAAGTTATGTTTCGGATGAAATTTGTATCACCATAGATGTAGACGTACCCCTAATCACCAATGTAAGCGTAGAAAAAACCAGTACAGACGAAGGTGAGATTTTAGTAAGGTGGACTCCTCCATATGATATTGACACGCAATTGTATCCGGGACCATACACCTATGAATTGCTTCGAAGTGAAGGGTTTTCAGGAACCAATGACCGAACTTCATTAATCACCACCAGTGACACCGTCTTTACAGACAGTAATATCAATACTGAAAATCTGGTGTACAATTATCAAGTAATTCTCCTGTCTCAGGGTGTAAAAACAGATTCGTCCAATACAGCCTCCTCAGTCCGGCTAGAACCCACCATTATCAATGAAGCCATTGAATTGAGCTGGGATTTTGAAGTCTCTTGGAACAATGAAGTTGCCCAATACCCACATCAGGTTTACAGAAATAGGACGGATGCAAATGCCGCGGATGAAGATACCTTTGTATTGATTGGGGAAGTAGATGTTACACAGAATGGTTTTGTATTCCTTGATGATGGAAGCCATAATGGTGTTCCTTTGGATACCGAAAAAGAATATTGCTATTATGTAATTACAAATGGGGATTATAATTTGGACATTTTGGAATATCCGTTGGCCAATAAATCACAGATTGTATGTGCAAAACCTGATGATGACAGATTGCCTTGTCCTCCGGTACTTTCCTACGAAGGACCTGAATGCGAAGCCTTTTTAGCAGACAAGCCTTGTAACTTCAGCGACTTCTACCATGACCTGAGTTGGGAGCCTGACTTCTCAGGCAACTGCGATACAGAGTTAAATGGCTACAAGATTTATTACTCTGAAACCGGGGAAGAAGGCACCTTCAACTTCGTGAAAGATGTTTCGGTAATCAACAATGAAACAAGGATAGAGGGCTTAAGTGAACTGAAGGGCTGTTATTATATCACAGCCATTGACCGGTCCGGAAATGAAAGTGAGCCAAGTAATATCGTTTGTATTGATAACTGTCCATACTATGAGCTTCCAAACGTTTTTACCCCAAATGGAGACAATATAAATGAAACCTTTCAAGCTTTTGACAATCCTTATGCCAAGTGCCCAAGGTTTGTAGAAGCGGTTGCCATCAAAATCTATAACAGATGGGGTGTATTGGTACATGAATACAACAGTGCTCAAGCTTCAGAGAACAATATTTTCATCAATTGGGATGGTAAAGACCAAAATGGTAATGATCTTCCTTCTGGCACCTATTACTATGAAGCCATAATTCTTTTTGATGTCTTGGACGAAAACCGTAGGCAGCAAAAGATTAAAGGAACAGTACAACTAATGAAATAATAAACATATAATGTATGGTAAAGGAGAAATGAAGTCTTGACCTAACCCTTTAATCACTTTAAAATAATCTTTCCTTCTAAAAAATAATGACCAAATAACTAAAAATTGAGCCTACTCATTTTTTTACTTATCTTTGAGCCTTTATTTTAAATTTGAACCAATTACAATGGTAGCTTATATGTTTCCGGGCCAAGGAGCCCAATTCCCAGGCATGGGAAAGTCACTTTATGAAAGCAGTTCAGAAGCCAAAGTATTATTTGAAAAGGCCAATGAAATTCTTGGGTTTAGTATAACCGATATCATGTTTGATGGTACCCAGGAAGAATTAAAACAAACCAATGTAACCCAACCCGCAGTATTTCTCCATTCTGCCATAGCCGCTTTAACAGCCGCTAACTTTAACCCTGACATGGTAGCAGGGCATTCCTTAGGGGAATTTTCTGCGCTTGTAGCCAACAAAGCATTAAAATTTGAGGATGCATTAAAATTGGTTCACCAAAGAGCCCTTGCCATGCAAGAAGCTTGTGAAATCAACCCTTCTACCATGGCTGCCATTCTTGGACTAGCCGATGAAAAGGTAGAAGAAATTTGTGCTTCCATTGAAGGACAAGTAGTCGTAGCAGCGAATTACAATTGCCCGGGACAATTGGTCATTTCAGGAAGCTTGGAAGGAATACAAATTGCTTGCGAGCAATTAAAGGAAGCAGGAGCTAAAAGGGCGCTTCCACTACCTGTGGGAGGCGCTTTCCATTCTCCACTAATGGAACCTGCCAAGCTTAAGCTGGAAGCTGCAATCAATGCCACTACTTTTTCCGAACCGATTTGCCCGGTATATCAAAATGTAAGTACCACTGCAGTTAGCGATATTGATGCCATCAAGGCAAATTTAATTGCTCAACTTACCGCTCCCGTCAAGTGGACCCAGTCTGTACAAAACATGATCAAGGATGGATCTACCCAATTTATAGAATGTGGCCCAGGGAAAGTATTGCAAGGCTTGGTAAAAAAGATCAATAGAGAAGTTGAAACCAAATCGCTCGATTAGTGTTTTCTATATAGCAATAATTTGAAACAAAAGCCTATTTCCAAAGATGGAAATAGGCTTTTGTTTTTAGGTTTTTAGCCCATATATTGATTCAATCCTATCCGCACTAAAAAGCCATTAAACGACCTACTAAATAAAAGGAGAATTTGTAAGCTTTCTTATTGAAATTACCAAGTTTATTTAGCCCTCCTGCCAAGCCTTCACTTTCAATTTGTCTTCGCACGCTTGCATTAATTCTACGGAAGACTTTCCAAACTCAGGATGAATATAATCCGGTAAGACTTCGACCAAGGGCACCAGCACAAAGTTTCTTAAGGTCATTTGAGGGTGCGGCACTTTCAGTCTTTCGGTATTAATGATTTCATTGTCAAAATAGAGAATGTCAATATCCATGGTTCTATCCCCCCACTTCACCTCTCGCTTTCTGCCCAATTGTTTTTCTATTTGTTGGATAAAATTCAGGCATTCCTCCGCCTTCATAGACGTATTCAACACAAGCACCTGATTTAAATAAGCCCCTTGCGAATTTCCTCCCCAAGCTGCTGTATGATAGATTGAAGATGCCTTTTCCAAGTTCATTTTTTGGACGAGTAGTTTGCTTGCTTTGTCGAGCAAAGAAAGCCTATCTCCCATATTTCCTCCTAAGCCCAATACTACCTGATGCATAAAGAATTAATTAAATCAAAACCAACAGTTTTGTGAAAAATAGGTTAATTTTGAATATTATTAAAAGAGAGCAAAGATATGAAATTTTTGAGCAATGTATTGGCCGTCATTGTTGGGCTGCTAATTTTCTGGGTAATAGGCTTCTTTTTATT
This sequence comes from Cyclobacterium sediminis, assembly GCF_054781075.1. Taxonomy (NCBI): domain Bacteria; kingdom Pseudomonadati; phylum Bacteroidota; class Cytophagia; order Cytophagales; family Cyclobacteriaceae; genus Cyclobacterium; species Cyclobacterium sediminis. Next base: position 1,085,698 of record NZ_BAAGVC010000003.1, read on the forward strand.
GGCCGGAATCATCGCTATTGGATCCAGTGGGGATCAAGCGACTATTGAAGAAAATTCAGTGCTGCACATAAAGCTCAACGGTATACCGATTGTAGAAAGTGCGCCGGATGATGATCTTGGTTTGCCAACCCTACCTTACCTTGGGAATACTACCACTATAGGACTCAATCAAATAATTAAAGCCATCCGCACAGCTACAGAAAATGATGACATCAAAGGAATATACCTGGAAAGCGGCATGCTATCGGCGGGGCAAGCCCATATCCTGGAAATTAGAAATGCACTCAAGACGTTTAAAGATAATGGAAAATTCATTGTCTCTTATTCTGAGTACTATACTGAGGCCGGTTATTTTCTTAGTTCCGTAGCAGATGAAATCTACGTTAACCCCATAGGTGATGTTGAATTCAATGGTCTGGCAAGTGCGCCGGTTTTCTTCAAAGGTCTATTTGAAAAATTAGAGATTGAACCTGTAATTTTTAGAGTAGGTGAATTTAAAAGCGCCGTTGAACCATTCATTTTAAAGAAAATGAGTGAAGAAAACCAACTTCAGACCAAACAATACCTCAATGACATCAACACTGTTCTTGTAGAGGGTGTAGCTGAAAGTCGTCAGCTTGACCTGGAAAAGATGAGATCGGTTAATGATGGTATGTTGGTAAGAAATGCTCAAGATGCGCTTGACTACAAATTGGTCGACGGACTTTGGTATGATGATCAGGTAAAAACACGATTGAAGGAAAAGTTGGGCCTATCTGAAGACAGCAAAGAAATCAACAGCATTGGCATCACAGGAATCAATCAAACTGCAAAAGCAAAAAATCGCCTTTCTGAAAACACCATAGCGCTTATCATTGCTGATGGTGAAATTGTGGGAGGTGAAGCTTTGGATCAAATTAGTTCTGATCGCTTTTTGAAAGAAATCAGGAAAGCCAGGAAAAATGAGGATGTGAAGGCCATAGTAATAAGAATTAACTCTCCGGGTGGCTCCGTCATTGCTTCGGAGGTGATTTGGAGGGAGCTTTCTGAAGCCCAAAAAGAAAAACCATTGATCGCTTCCATGTCCAATTATGCTGCGTCCGGAGGCTATTATATAGCCGCACCGGCAGATACCATTGTGGCCTACCCCAACACCATTACAGGATCTATAGGTATTTTTGGTTTATGGTTCAATGCCAAAGGATTCTTGAACAACAAACTTGGTATTACCACAGATGAAGTCAAAACAGGCAAATATTCAAACTTGCTTGACCCGACAAAACCTATTTCAGAAGCAGAAAAAGCCATCATGCAAAAAAAGGTAGAAGAAGGTTATAATACTTTTATCAGTAGGGTTTCTGAAGGTAGAAATATGAGCAAAGAGCAAGTGCTAGCCATAGCCGGTGGTAGGGTTTGGTCTGGTAAAATGGCCAAAGAAAAAGGCTTAGTAGATGTATTGGGAGATTTTGATGATGCCATCGAGATTGCGGCGAAAAAAGCCGGCATAGAGGAGGATTACAAACTCGTGGTTTACCCCAAACAAAAAAGCATGTTAGAACAGATTATGGAAGATTTTGGCACTGATGTAGAGAGCACCTACCAACGCATCAAAATGGGCCAATCCTATGAGATTTTTAAAACGCTTGAACGACTCGAAAAGCTGCAAGGCAGCATGGTGCTTTTACCTTTTCAATCAGAAATTAAATAACTAAACATAACAATGAATATTTCCAAGTTTTCAGGATTTAAAGCACCCATTTTCAATCTACCTGTTTTAAAATTTCAAGTCGCACTACTTTTGTTTATTGGGGTTCAAACCCATGCATTAATTGCGCAGGAAACCTATAATATCGCTACCTACAATATACGCTATGCGAACCAAAATGATGAGGGAAATCTATGGGAAGACAGGGCTCCACATCTAATAAACTTGATTCAATTCCATGAAATGGACATCATTGGAACCCAAGAGGGATTGTTCAACCAGCTTGAATTGGTAAAAGAAGAATTGAATTTTCCATACATAGGTGTGGGAAGAGATACAGGAAAAAAAGAAGGTGAATTTAGCGCTGTATTTTATAATCCCGAAAAATTTACTTTACTCGAACAAAGTACTTTTTGGCTTTCTTCTACTCCAGAAAAACCATCTAAAGGATGGGATGCCTCTTTGAATAGGGTTTGTTCTTGGGCAAAATTCAAAACCCAAGATGAGCAAGAATTTTATGTTTTCAATGTTCATTATGATCATAGGGGACAAAAAGCAAGAGAGGAAAGCAGCAAATTAGTGCTTCAAAAAATCAAATCAATCAATAAAGAGAACCTTCCTTGTATCCTTACGGGAGATTTTAATATTGAGGATGACAATCCAGCCTACGATGAAATCACCAAGGGGAATTTGATGAAAGACAGTAAAAAAGAATCTATCCTCCCTCCTTATGGGCCATTGGGCACCTTTACAGGGTTTAAATGGGACATGTTGCCCAATAAGAGAATCGATTACATTTTTGTGAACGATAAAGTAAAAACGCTTCACCACGGAACCCTATCGGATAATTATGGCAAAAAATACCCTTCTGATCACTTTCCGGTAATGGTAAAAGTTCAGCTGGGCAATTAATAACCTAACAGCAATTCAAGGTCCTTCTATTTGCAAAAAGCGGATAACTTTTGGTAATCCTTTCCATAAAGGTGCGCCAAAAAGTATTAATTTATTATTTTTGCACCTCAAAATGATTTAAAATGGCACTACCTACCAAATATACCCCCTCAAATACTGAATCCAAATGGTACCAATACTGGATGGAACATGGAATGTTTCATTCTGAACCGGACAGCAATAAAGAACCTTATTCCATTGTAATCCCCCCTCCCAATGTGACCGGTGTACTCCACATGGGGCATATGCTTAACAATACCATCCAGGACATCCTTGTAAGGAAAGCGAGAATGGAAGGTAAAAATGCATGTTGGGTTCCCGGAACCGACCATGCATCTATTGCCACTGAGGCAAAGGTGGTGGCCATGTTAAAGGAAAAAGGGATAGAAAAAAAATCACTTAACCGAGAATCTTTTCTCACCCATGCATGGGAATGGAAAGAAAAATATGGTGGGATTATTCTTGAGCAGCTGAAAAAGCTAGGGGCTTCCTGTGATTGGGAAAGAACCCGTTTCACCATGGACAAGGATCTGAGCGAGGCTGTAATCAATGTATTTGTCGACTTACACAAAAAAGGCAAAATTTATAGGGGCATAAGAATGGTAAACTGGGACCCCAAGGGTCGAACGGCACTATCTGACGATGAGGTAATTTTTAAAGAAATTGCTTCAAAATTATATTACATCAATTATAAGGTTGAAGGTGAGGATGAATACCTTACCATAGCCACCACCAGGCCGGAAACCATTATGGCGGATGTGGCCATATGTATTCACCCGGAGGACCCAAGATTCACACATTTAAAAGGAAAAAAAGCGATTATCCCATTGATAAATAAGCCGATTCCAATCATTGAAGATGCCTATGTCGACATGGAGTTTGGTACCGGTTGCTTAAAAATCACTCCGGCCCATGATATCAATGATTATGAGATTGGAATCAGGCATCAACTTGAAGTCATCGATATTTTGAGTGATGATGGCACCTTAAATGAGAAGGCTCAATTGTTGGTTGGTGAGGACCGATTTATTGCGAGAAAAAAGATTGCCAAGTTATTAAAGGAGGCCGGACAACTACACAAAGAAGAAGCTTACACCTCCAACGTAGGTCATTCTGAACGAACAGATGCAGTAATTGAGCCGAAATTATCCATGCAATGGTTTTTGAATATGGAGGAAATAACCCAACCTGCACTTAAAGCAGTGATGGACGATAGTGTCAAGCTATTCCCTCCTAAATTCAAAAACATGTACAAAAGTTGGATGGAAAACGTAAGGGATTGGTGCATCTCACGGCAGCTGTGGTGGGGCCATCAAATACCTGCTTATTACCTTCCCAATGGTGAATATGTGGTAGCATCATCGGTTGAAGAAGCCGTGAGACTAGCCAATGAAAACCATGAAGGAGAATTCACTGCTTCAGACTTGAGGCAAGATGAAGATGTATTGGACACCTGGTTTTCTTCCTGGTTATGGCCTATTTCAGTGTTTGATCCTGACTTTTTTAGAACAGGTGAAAAAAATAAGGACTTGGCCTATTACTACCCTACCAATGATTTGGTAACTGCACCGGAGATTTTATTTTTCTGGGTGGCTAGAATGATAATTGCCGGGTATGAGTACACGGGAGAGAAACCCTTTAGAAATGTTTATTTAACTGGAATAGTAAGAGACAAACTAGGCAGAAAGATGTCCAAATCCTTGGGCAACTCACCGGACCCACTGGAATTGATTGAACAATATGGTGCAGATGGAGTGAGGACCGGAATGCTCTTCAGTAGTCCTGCAGGAAATGACCTTCCCTATGACGAAAAGCTTGTAGAGCAAGGACGTAATTTTTGCAATAAAATTTGGAATGCCTACCGTTTGATTGATGGATGGGAAGTGACTGAAAAAGCAGATACAAATAATAACACTGCCATTGCTTGGTTTGAAAACCGATTCAATCAAGCACTTCATGAGATTGCTGATCATTTTCAGAAATTCCGTATTTCAGACGCTTTGATGTCTGTGTATAAATTGATATGGGATGACTTCTGCTCTTGGTATTTGGAAATGATCAAACCCGAATACCAAGCACCGATTGACAAGGCTACTAAAGAACAGACCATTGTTTTCTTTGAAAACCTTATGAAGGTTTTACATCCATTTATGCCTTTTATTACCGAGGAACTTTGGCAGCAGTTGGGTAACAGGAAAGCAGGGGATGCCATAATGATCTCTTCTTGGCCTCAATCGGCCGAATTTGATAGCCAAATTATTGAAGAAGCTTCTAAGGTATTTGAAATAGTATCGCAAATTCGTAATGTAAGGGCATCCAAAGGAATTTCTCCAAAAGAAGGTTTTGAACTGACCATTCACACCTCAAATACTAGCCTATACGATAGGTATGGGGATATTATTTCCAAATTAGCCAATATTTCCAGCATACAATTTGGCGAAAATGTAGCCAACGCCGTTAGCTTCGTGGTGAAATCGGATGAATTTTTTATTCCATTGAATGAAAAGATTGACCTTGATCAGGAAAGAGAAAACCTTCAAAAGGAATTGGATTACACTTTGGGATTCTTGAAGGCTGTATCCAAAAAACTGGAAAATGAGCGTTTTGTCAATCATGCCCCAGAGGCAGTGGTAGCTAGGGAAAAGAAAAAAATGGAAGATGCCAAATCTAAAGTAAAAGCCTTAGAAGACAATATTAAAAAGCTAGGGTAAAAAAAACTCCTTTAATTCCCGATATAAAATAGTTTTTCTAATCTAAATTGGGAATTAAAGGAGTTATTTTATAAAAGGAAAAAACCTTAAAATTATTTTTATTTTACCGTCCTAAAAGTTCTGTCATACAAATTTACGGCCTCGGTAATAATTCGCATAGCATCTTCTTTACCAAGAAAATCTTCCACCTTCACTTCTTTATTTTCAAGTTTTTTATAATCCTCAAAAAATCGATGCGTTTCTTTCATTAAATGAGGAGGGAGCTCTGAAATATCTTCATAATAATTAACAGACTGGTCATCAGCAGCTACAGCAATGATTTTATCATCTGCTTCTCCCCCATCAATCATTCTCATTACACCTATGACTTTGGCTTTGACAAGCGTCATAGAAGGTATATCAATTTGGGAAATAATTAATATATCTAGCGGATCATGGTCCTCACAGAATGTCTGAGGAATGAAACCATAATTTGCCGGATAGTGGACGGCTGAAAATAGCACCCGATCCAACAAAAGCATACCTGATTTTTTATCAAGTTCATATTTACCTTTACTTCCTTTGGGTATTTCAATTACTCCCGTTACGTACTCCGGTGAGTCATCCCCAATACTTACATCATGCCAAGGGTTAATCATAAAAAAACATCTTAATTGATAAAACTAATGTTGCAAATTACCTCCATTTTATATCCCAACAAAGGAATTAATAAAATTTAAAAAGGATTTGAAGATATTCAAGCTTACGAGACAGTAGAAAATTGCGATTTTAATTGAAATAATTTCCTAAACCAATAATCGGGAAAAAAGGGAATTCTACAACTAACACAAGATCAACGATCTAACAAATTTGGAAGATGAACAAGAACTTCAGTTCCATTTCCGGAAATTGAGTTGAGTTCCACTTTACCATTGAGTTGTTCAATAGACTCTTTCACCATATACAGACCAAGTCCGGAGCCCACATTTCTTTGTGTAGCTCTATGAAAAAGATTAAACACATCACTTTTGTGCCTGTCTTCAATTCCTATACCATTATCAGAAATTTGAATTACTGCAGTTGTCTTGTTTGCCTTGATGTCTATTTTTATCCATTTACCTAGTTCATCCTTCTGAAACTTTAATGCGTTACTAAATAAATTATTAAGGATTACCCTTATTTTTGATTCATCTGAATGGAAAGACTCCTCTTGTTCAATTTCAACCAATAATTCAATTCCTACAAGATCCCATTTCTCCTTGTATTCAGCCAATAATTGATCCAAAATTGAATTGAAATTTATGGATACAACTTTGTTTTCAATTTTAGTAGACCTGTAAAAGTCGAGCATTTTATAAATGAAGTCATCCAGTTTCAATGTGGCTGAATCAATCATCTCGAAATATTCAATAATCCCCGGGTCCGAAACTTCCATTTTGGCTAATTTGGAAATACCCGAAATACTCATAAGAGGGCCTCTTAATTCATGCGACAAACTGTAAACGAATTGATTCATTTCAGAATGCAATTTCTGCAATCGGGTATTTTTTTCTTTTAGTTCCTTTCTTGCATCATATATTTCCGCAGCATTTAGGATCGCATTTTTAATTTGCTCAATATTCCAAGGTTTGTCTATAAAACGATAAACCTCCCCTCTATTAATGGCATCTATCACACTTGATATATCAGAATAGCCGGTTAATAATATTCTGATTGGGTCAGGGTTAATCTCAACAAGCTTCTCAAAAAACTCAACACCTGTCATTCCTGGCATTCTTTGATCAGCAATGACCACTTGAAATTCATATTTTTTAGCAAGGATCAACCCCTCCTCAGCATCCATAGCTGTCTTTACTTTAAACTCTTTCCTCAATGCTGCCTTAAATGAATTCAAATTATTATCTTCATCATCAATGTACAGCACATCGATCCTCTTCCTCATCTGTTATCCTTTTTGGTTAACTGGCAATCCTATATAAAAAACTGTCCCAACATTTTCTTCAGATTCAACCTCCAAGGTACCTTTATGGTTCTCTAAAATTATGGTATAAACTATAGAGAGTCCAAGTCCAGTACCTTTACCAACTGCTTTGGTGGTAAAAAACGGGTCAAAAATCTTTTCTTTGACACTTTCCGGCATGCCAATACCATTGTCTTTTATTTCAATATTAACAAATCCATCCTTAAAGGAGGTGTTAATTGTAAGTTCAGGCTCTCTACCTTCAATGGGGTGGTCCAGGAGGGCATGAATAGCATTGCTAATGATATTCATAAACACCTGATTTATTTTCCCGGCAAGGCACTCTACCATAGGAATCTCCTCGTAGTTTTTATTCACTTTAATCCTCCCTGAAATAGTACTATTAAGCAGGATTAATGTACTATCCAACCCTTCACGAAGATCAACTTCTTTTACATCTTGCTCATCTACTCGAGAAAATAATTTCAATCCACGAACGATTTCTACGGTCCTTTTGGCACCATCTTCCATACCCGTAAGTAATTGATCCACCTCTTCTAGAAGGTATTCAAACTCAATATCCTCTTCCAATTCTTCTATCTCTTCTTTACTTTCCTCCGAAAATTCAAGTTTACCCTTCTCTCGGTAAACATCCATCAGCTCCAAAATATCTTTCATGTCACGTTTTAAGGGAGATATATTTGAACTCACAAAGTTTATCGGATTATTAATCTCATGGGCAATACCTGCTGTCAACTGACCCAAAGAAGCCATTTTCTCCTGATTTACAAGCTGGGTTTGGGTATTTTGAAGGTTTTTGAGGGTCAACTCCAATTCTTCTGTTCGAGACTTAACCATTTTTTCCAAGTAAATGTTTTGCTCTTTTATTAACCTTTCATTTTCCTTTACAGCTTCCAACTTATCTAATTGCTCTTTTTCTTTCTCTTTTTTTAATATATTGATTTTATCAGCCAAAGCAAAAGAAAGTAGCAAAGCTTCAATAGCAGTTCCTGCCAGTAATGGAGCATTTGCAAAGGAACCTAAATTAATGATCATCAAATTGTGGAGGATATACACCACTAGACCTATCAATAAAAAGCTCCATGCCAGTAAAAAGAAATAGGCAGATCGATTATTTCCTTTGGCAGCAATAATCCCTATGGTAAAGAAGCAAATGGCTAGAATTAGTCCATTCAAATCTAAAAGTGAATAACTAAACTCTATAAATCCCAACAACCTTAATAGCAGGGCAATGATATAAGAAACTGGGATGAGATAGAGAAATTTCTCGTATTTAGGGATATACTCATCTGTTTTCAGAAATAACTTAATAAAAGGGATCACAAAAATACTCGACAAAGTAGTAAAGCCAATGATACTCACTTCATAGAGAAATACATTTTCATTGAGAATAAAGAAAGAATGGCCTGAAATTGACAATTGAGCCAGCGCGATAAATAATATGTAAAAACAATAGAATAAGTAGACCTTGTCTTTTACCGAGAAATAAAGTATTAAATTATAAATAAAAAGTGCAATCATTATCCCGAAGTAGACACTTATGATAATGAGGCTAAAACTATAATTTTGAAAAAAAGAGGAATAAGGAAAAATATAAGCTTCAAATTTTAAAGGAACCTGAGAGGCTATCCTCAAAACTATGGAAGAATTAAGCTCATCATCCAGTCTAATGTTAAAAAAAGGATTTGGGTTTTTCATTGGGTTTGAACTCCCGACAAGGGTACCTGAAATTTCTTTATAAACCAGGTCTCCACTCTTGTCAAACCTAAACATTTCCACTTCTCTAAAGGCCGGATTGGTCAGCTCAAGGATGTATAGGCTGTCGGAATTCAGCCAATCAAAGTCATTGAGATCAAGTTTTACATACAAATTTTTACTACTTACCCCTAAATCAATACTACCAAAGGCTGTAGAGTCAAAGGTATTCAGGCTAAATTCATTATTTACAGGGATATCTTCTCCTAAATAATAGGAGTAATGACTAAATCTTAATTCGTCATCTTGCTTTAGCATCCCTAAAAAATAGATGGTAGGTACGACAAGCACCACCAATAATAAAAATGTTAAAGCTGCATATTTAAAATAAGGATTATTCTTTTTCATTGTTTGGCTTTGGGACTTGAAGTTCAAACTGTAATTCCATTTCCCCCTTAGGCCCACTCTCTACAGTATTAAAATTTATTTTATTCCTCAATTCAAAAATGTAATCTCTTTCTGCCTCCTGAGCCTTCGACAGTTCATTAATGTCATTTATTTCCAAGGCAGTTGCGACCAGCCCTTCTTTGGGATAATAAAAAGAGCCCTTGTCACCTAATACTGAAATAATTTCATAGCCTACACTTTTGGAGATGCTTAGGGTCACGGGAGAACTTAATCCAAACAGCTTTTTCAAATCCAACTGAGGTAGGATTGCAATCCCTACCCGAACCAAATAGATGCTTCCTATCCCATAGCCGGCTACCTCTCTACTGTTCCAAAGGCCGCAATATTCAGCTACTTCCAAGTCCTTAAACTCTGAAAGATATTCTTCAATCTTTGGATCAATTTCTTTGATGGCCAATTCAAATGGTAGTGGGAAATTTTCTGTTCTAAGCTGAATTCTTCCTCCACCCAAAATTCTTTGATCGTCCATCGATTCAAAAAGGATCAAATAAACATGAGGATTAAGAGCCCATGATCTATCAGCTGATGTTACTTTAGTTATACCATAAGATTCCAAAACCTTATGGTGACCAAAAATGTACTTCTCTGTAGCCTCGACATCATCTATTGCCCTAACTATCCTTACTCTAACTTTCATTAAAATTGATTATCTTGTCTAAATCAACATAAAACCTTCCTGAATCTATTTTCTGACCCAATAATAACAACCGTGCATAATGGCAACAAGCAGCACCTCCTAAAAAAACAGAAGAAGCCAACTGAGGCCAAGATGTAATCGTTTTCCCTAACTCAGAGAAACTAAACTTTACCCTAGGTGAAAGATTATCAAATTGCAACAAAGACATCATCATTTCTTTGCCACTTTCAGACAATCTCGACATAATTTTTTCTTCTGCCCCATATTCTGCCAATAAACCGTGAAAAATTAATCGATCGGGTTCCAAATCAAACCTCTCGATGTCCATCATACCACGGTCACTGGTATCCATTAAAACAGGTATTTTAAGCGCTTTTGCCTTAATTCTACTCAGGAGCTTAATCGGTAAACTATCACATTCTTCAATCAATAGATCCATTTTTCCGTTTAAGTTAAAAAAATCATTGATATTATCCTCAATAATCCCTTCATTATATAAGGTAACTTTCAAATAGGGGTCAATTTCAGCAATTTCCCTCGCTACTATCCATGATTTCTTCAATCCGATGTTATAAATACCGGTTCGTATACGATTCATATTACTCAAATCCAAAGTATCAAAATCGGCGATTCTGATCTCTCCAAAACACCTTTCCATGGCCAAACTCAATGCCACACTTTGCCCTACTGATAGACCTATAATACCTACAATCTTTTTTTGTAGCGATTCCTGCTCTTCATCAGTAATTTTATAGCGATTTCTAATGGTTCGTAATTTCACAAAGTCTTTTTCCTCTAAAATCCGAACCACCGTATTCCTCCATGGGTAATACACCCAGACACCATTTTCAGATGCTGGCATTCCGGATTTAGAATAAAATTTTTGTTTTTTTTCTTCTGTCTCCTCCTGAGACAGTCTTCTTGATGGATTTTGTGTTTTGATAAGTTCCGTAAGCTGTAAATCAAAGGAATCAAAAAACATTACTTTACCGGTTGCTAGAAGTTTTTTGAGGTCATTTTTATCCTCTTCATTTTTAGGAGAGAACAAAACAGGCTTGAAGGACTCATTAAACTCACTAATCTTAATTGAGTTTTCCATAAATATTAATAACTAAAAAAGGAGATAATGTAGGTAAAGTTATATTTTTGTTATTACAAATAATCAAGTGGGAAGAATTAATTTAATATTTTTTGCAATTCAGTTTTAATTCATTAATTTATAGAATAAACTTTTGAAGATAAATATATTAAGCTTAAACTAGTAGATTCTATTTGATTAGAGGCTAATTTTGCTTAAAATTAAAAATTCAAATTTTAAATCTTTGCAATTAATCGCGGTATTTCGATATTTAAGGTATGGAAAAAAATAAGATCAGAATCCTTTATGTGGATGATGAGGTCAATAACTTGAAAGCGTTTAAGGCCACTTTTAGAAGAGATTACAAGATTTTTTTAGCAGATTCTGCTGATGAGGGTAGGAATATTTTGCTTCAGGAAGACATTGATATAATCATTACTGATCAAAGAATGCCGAAGGAAAATGGCGTTGATTTTTTGGAATCAATCATACCCATGCACCCTGATCCAATGCGTATACTACTAACTGGGTACACTGATATTCAGGCAGTAATTGACGCTATTAATAAGGGAAAAGTCTATCACTACCTGACCAAACCATGGGAAGAGGACTACCTGAGAACAGTTGTAAAAAATGCCTTTGAAGTATTTTCTCTTAGGAAGGAAAACAAACAATTGACTGACAGCCTATTGAAGGCTAATGATCAATTGGAGTTTCTTCTTCGACAAAATCTTCTTTCTTAAAGGCTTGCTAGGTATTCAATACCTGGCAGCCAATAACAATTGAAGTTCTTTATGGGTCATCTGAAATTTTCTAGCTAGGTGTGCATTGGTTAGGCTACCTCTATAAGTGTATACCCCTTTCATAAACCATTTATAATTGAATACCATCTCTTCAGCTCCACCGATATCAGCCATTTGCAATAAAATCGGGGTGAAAATATTACTTAGTGAATAGGATGCTGTTCTTGATACCCTGGAGGCAATATTTGGCACACAGTAATGGATCACCCCGTGTTTTTTAAACACGGGGTGAATATGGCTGGTCATTTCTGCAGTTTCCACACAGCCTCCTTGGTCTATGCTCACATCAATAATGATGCTGCCTTCCATCATTTGAGAGACCATCTCTTCAAAAACCACTATTTTGGACCTTCCTTTTTCTGCCCTAAGTGCTCCAATTACCACATCTGACTCCTTTAAGGCCTGCCCCAAAACATAATTATCAATTGTGGAAGTAAACACCTGTTGCCCTAACACCTGCTTAATCCGCCTTAATTTATAAATCTGGTTATCAAATATTTTAATATTGGCCCCTAGGCCCAAGGCCGTTCTGGCAGCATATTCCGCGACTGTCCCTGCACCTATAATCACCACCTGAGTGGGAGGCACGCCGGTAATCCCGCCCAAAATCAAGCCTTTACCATCGTTAACATTACTTAAGTACTCTGCGGCAATTAGCATAACAGTACTTCCGGCTATTTCACTCATAGCTCTCACCACAGGCATGCCCCCAACCTTATCCTCTAAATTCTCAAAAGCTACTGCCGTAATTTTTTTTTGATTTAACTGTTGGATAAAAGCAGCGTTTTGTTTTCCAAGTTGAAGAGCAGAAATTAGGCAAGATCCCTGCCGCATATAGTTTATCTCTTTTTTAGAAGGAGGCTCGACTTTTAAAACTACCTCTGCATCAAAAGCCTCTTTGCTGCTATACACAACCTTTGCTCCTGCGTCTGAATAATCTTTGTCTGAAAACTTTGAGAATTTTCCCGCATTGGCCTCCACCACTACTCGCTGCCCATTATTAACCAATAGGGCCACTGCTTCAGGGGTGAGTACTACTCTTTTTTCCTGATCGGCTGTTTCTTTAGGTATCCCAATCAAAATAGGGGGGCCTTTCCTTTTTAACCGGTCTGTAGATTCTTGCGTATACACCAAGGGTTCTTCGGCAATTTCGGTAAAACCTGTCTTACCTATCATTGATTAATGGTTTTAATGGCAATAATTCTTTTTTCATCACTATCACTTTCAATAGAAATCAGTGCAAACTCATCAGGCAGAAACATAGGGATTTTTTCTGCCCATTCAACAAAACAATAACTCCCACTTGCAAAATATTCTTCCACCCCCATATCAAATGCTTCCATGGGATCCTCTATTCTGTAAAAATCAAAATGGTAAATGGCATTAGCCTTTTCATCTGTATATTCATTGACTATAGAGAATGTAGGGCTACTGACAGCATCTCTAATTTTGAGTTTTTCACAAATTGCTTTTATAAGTGTGGTTTTACCTGCTCCCATATCTCCCTGAAAAACCCACACCCTCTTATCACTGCATAAGGCAATAATTTCTTCAGCTATAACAGAGATTTCGCTAATATGATTACATTGAATCCTATTCAAACAAATTTTATTTTGGCTGCAAATATACGATTGGAATAATCATTTCTTCCAAAGAAACGCCTCCATGCTGAAAAGTATCTCTATAATAATTCACATAGTAATTGTAATTATTTGGATAGGCGAAGAAATAATCTTCAACAGCAAAAACATAACTGGAGGAAATATTTAATCGAGGAAGTTTGGCTTCATCTGGTTTGTCGACCTCAAATACTTTTCCAGATTCAAAATTAAGATTTTTTCCTTGTTTATACCTTAAATTGGTAGTAACGTTTCTGTCCCCAATAATTTTATAGGGTTTATTTACACGCTTTGTCCCATGGTCTGTAGTCACAATTACTTCAGCACCGGCCGCACTTATCTTTTTAAATAGCTCAAACAATGAGCTGTGAAGAAACCAGCTGGTGGTTAACGAACGATACGCAGATTCATCCGGCGCCAATTCTCTGATCATTTTCATATCAGTCCTTGCATGCGACATCATGTCCACGAAATTATACACAAGTACATTCAATTCATTTTTCATCAAATTGGGAAACTGATCCAAAACTGCTTTACCTTGGTTTGTTTGTATGATCTTATTATAGCTAGAACGGATGGAAAGTCTGTTCTTTTTAAGGTTTACATTTAAAAACTCCTCCTCGTTATTGTTTTTGCCTTCATCTGTATCTTCTCCCTCCCATAAATCAGGATGAGATTTAGCCATTTCAAGAGGCATCATACCACTAAACAAAGCATTCCTTGAAAAAGCTGTTGTGGTGGGCAATATACTGTAATAAGTCCCATTTTCTTTCACTAAAAAATAATCCCTAAGTTGATTTTCTATCATTTCCCATTGATCTAGTCTCAAGTTATCAATCACAATAAAAAACAAGGGTTTGTCTTTCTTTAATTTAGGAAAAACATGCTTTTTCATCACTTGATGGGATAAAACAGGCTTACTTATTTTTGGCAAGTTTAACCAATCCAAATAATTTTCTTTTATGAAACGTGCAAAGTTGGCATTGGCCTCCACTTTTTGAGATTCAAGCACTTCCTGCATGCTCTTGTTTTCTGTTTCGTCAATTTCCAGTTCCCAATATGTAAGCTTTTTATAAATATCTACCCATTCGTCATGTTCAATGGCATCATTATAAGCCATACTAATATTCCTAAAATCCTGTTGATAAGAAAGATTGGTTTTCTCGCTGATCAACTGCTTATTTTGCAAGATTTTTTTGACGGACAGAAAAATTTGATTTGGATTAATCGGCTTAATTAGATAATCAGCAATTTTACCTCCAATAGCATCATCCATGATATGCTCTTCTTCACTCTTTGTGATCATCACTACAGGAATTTGAGGCTTTAATGTCTTGATTTGCTGTAGGGTTTCCAAGCCTGTCATCCCCGGCATCATTTCATCCAAAAAAATTACATCAAAATTATCTTCTTCAACCTTCTCAACAGCATCCAAACCACTATTTACAGTGACAATATCATAACCTTTCTGTTTTAAAAATAAAATATGCGGTTTTAGAAGATCAATCTCATCATCTGCCCATAATATTTTGAAATTTTGCATATCAATTGGTTTAATTCTTTTTTAGTTTAATTACTTTTGGCAAGTTGCTTCTATGAAACGGATATTGAAAAGTTATAAAATAATAAATGACCCTGTCTATGGGTTCATCAACATTCCAAGCGAATTGATTTTTGCCGTTATTGACCATCCTTACTTTCAAAGGTTACGTAGAATCAAGCAACTTGGTTTGACCGATATGGTTTATCCCGGAGCCTTGCATACACGTTTTCATCATGCTATTGGAGCGATGCACCTTATGAGCATCACCTTGGATCAACTTCGAAACAAAGGAATTGAAATTTCTGATGAAGAATATGAAGCTGCCTTGCTTGCTATTCTCCTCCATGACATAGGTCACGGCCCTTTCTCCCACGCATTAGAATCCATTCTTTTAAAAGGACAGCATCATGAAACCTTATCTCTTCTCTTCTTTGATGAATTGAATAAACAATTTAATGGCCAACTTTCCACGGCAAGAGCAATTTTTGTCGGAAGTTACGAAAGAAAATTCTTTCACCAACTAGTCTCAAGTCAATTGGATATCGATAGATTAGACTATTTACAGCGGGATTGCTTTTTTACAGGGGTTTCTGAGGGCACCATTGGAGCTGATAGGATTATTAAAATGATGACGATCATAAATGATGAGGTGGTCATCGAAGAGAAAGGAATTTACAGTATCGAAAATTTTCTTAACGCCAGAAGGCTAATGTATTGGCAGGTTTACCTGCACAAAACCACGGTATGCGCTGAAAAAATGCTTATCAACCTGATCTTAAGAGCCAAATACCTTGCACGCTCAGGTGAAACGCTCCCCGGATCTATTGAGTTTTTGGGATTTCTAAAGAAAGACCTTCCTCAAGAAAATGGACCGGGGACACCAATTTGGCTAAATGATTTTGCTCAACTGGATGACCTGGACATTTGGGGTGCTATAAAACTTTGGAAAAACACAGATGATTTTGTCTTAAAAGAAATTTCAAAAATGTTTTTAACTAGAAATTTATTTAAAATACATTTTAGCAATGACGCTTTCAAAAGGCAGGAAATGGATAAATTAAAATCAAAAATTCAAAAAAAGCTAGCCATCTCTGACAATGAATTAAAATATTTTTTCTCTGAAGGGGAGATAAGTAATTATGGATATTTAACTGAAAATAAAATTTTAATTTTGACAAAAAAAGGCAAAGTTCAGGATGTTGCCACCGCTGCAGATTTGCCAAACATCAAAGCGATGAGTAAAATTGTAAAAAAACACTATGCTTGTCATGCTAAAAATTTAACTTTACGGTAAAAATTAATTAACCCCAATGGAATTCACCATCGATCAAATTGCCCAACTTTTGGAAGGAACTGTAGAAGGTGATGGTTCGCAAGTAATTGATACCCTCAAAAAAATCCAAGAAGGCACACAAGGCAGCATAGGATTTCTTTCTAACCTGAAGTATGAGAAGTACCTCTACACCACCAAATGCTCGGCAATTATCGTATCCGAGGACTTCGCCCCTCAAAAACCGGTTTCCACAACCTTAATTAAGGTAAAAGATCCGTATACAGCTTTTTCTAAACTACTTGAGAGTTATGCAGAGTTGACAAAGCCAAATCCGATAGGAAAAGAGGAGCCTTGCCATCTCGGGGAAAACAGTACCATAGGAGAGGGATTTTATCGCGGTGCCTATTCTTATATTGGCAAAAATTGCACCATTGGAGACAATGTCAAAATTTACCCCCAAGTATACATTGGAGATGATGTTATCATTGGCAACAATTGTGTATTTCATCCGGGAGTAAAAATTTATGCCCAAACAAAAATTGGCAATGACTGCGAAATTCACTCGGGGGCTATCATCGGGTCTGATGGTTTTGGTTTCTCTCCACAGGCAGATGGTACTTACAAGAATGTCCCCCAATTAGGTAACGTTGTGCTGGAAGACAATGTTAGTATTGGGGCCAACTCCACCATTGACTGTGCAACCTTGGGTTCCACGACAATTAAAAAGGGAGCAAAATTAGACAATCAAGTTCAAATTGCCCACAATGTTACCATTGGGGAGAACACGGTTATCGCTTCCCAGGCAGGTGTTGCCGGTTCCACTATTATAGGTAAGAATTGTGTCTTGGCCGGTAAATCTTCTATTGTGGGGCATATTGAGCTTGCAGATCGGACGGTGGTTGGGGGAAACACCGGAATAATGAAATCGGTTAATGAACCAGGAACAACGCTTTTTGGTTTTATAGGCTTTGACTTAAAAGCATCGCTAAAATCTTATTCTGTCTTTAAGAAGTTACCTTTACTTCAAGACAAATTAAGAGAGCTTGAAAAAAAATAATAAATTTGAAAATTGAATTGGAGCACCTCTAGTATATAGTTATTGATTTAAATGAAAGTAAAACAGCATACCATTAAAAAACAAGTTACTCTGAACGGTGTAGGTCTACATACGGGAGTGGTAGCTAATATGACCTTTTTGCCGGCCAGCCCTAACCATGGGTATAAATTTCAGAGAATGGACCTGGAGGGACAGCCAATCATTGATGCTGATGTTGACAACGTTGTAGATGTCTCTCGGGGAACTACGCTAGAGCAAGGGGGAGCAAGGGTTTTTACGGTTGAGCACGTATTGGCTGCGCTTGTTGGAATGGAAATAGACAATGTGCTGATACAACTTAATGGACCTGAACCGCCAATTTTAGATGGAAGCAGTATCCAATTCATCAATATACTTGAAGAGGCAGGGCTTGAAGAACAAAATGCACTGAGAAGGTTTTTTGAAGTTCCTGAAAGCATCCATTACAGAGACAGTGCCAGAGAAGTTGAAATTGCTGCCTTACCCTTAGATGATTTTCGAGTTACTGTAATGGTGGATTACAACTCTCCTGTGTTGGGAAGTCAGCATGCCTCTATAACAGACATCAGTCAATTCCGACAAGAAATCGCTTCCTGTAGAACATTTTGCTTTTTGCATGAGTTAGAAATGTTATATAAAAACAACCTTATCAAAGGTGGTGACCTCAACAATGCCATCGTGGTGGTGGACAGAATAGTGGAAGAGAAAGAACTTGCTAACCTGGCAAAAATGTTCAATAAGCAAAAGGTAGAAGTTAAAAAGGAGGGTATATTGAACAATGTTGAGTTAAGGTATAAAAATGAGCCGGCCAGACATAAACTTTTGGATGTAATTGGAGACTTAGCATTAGTAGGCCGACCGCTCAAAGCGCAAATTTTAGCTGCTAGACCCGGCCATGCTGCCAATGTGGCCTTTGCAAAAAAAATAAAACGAGCGATGGAGAAAGCAGGTCCAATGCACATACCCTATTACGACCCTAAATCACCGCCTGTACTAGACATTAATCAAATTAGCAATATCCTTCCGCACAGGTACCCTTTTCAATTATTAGACAAGGTGATCTATCTGGACGATAAAGTAGTGGCCGGTGTAAAAAACGTCACTATCAACGAGCCCTTTTTTATGGGGCACTTCCCCAATAATCCTGTAATGCCGGGCGTTTTGCAAGTAGAAGCCATGGCCCAAACAGGTGGTATTTTGGTTTTAAGTACTGTAGAGGATCCGGAAAATTATTGGACCTATTTTCTCAGCATAGAAAACTGCAAATTCAGGAAAATGGTATTACCCGGTGACACATTGATATTTAAATGTGAATTACTTAATCCAATTAGAAGGGGAATAGCAAAAATGAAAGGGGAGGCATTTGTTGGAAACGCCTTGGTTTGCGAAGCAATTATGACTGCCAGCATTGTAAGAAAAGACGCATGATCAGTAAACTATCCGAAATAAGTGAAAAGGCCCATTTAGGGGAAAATGTTTCAATTGAAGCTTTTACGTCTGTCCATCCTGATGTAGAAATTGGCGAAGGAACGTGGATTGGCTCAAATGTCACTATTTATCCAGGTGCAAGAATTGGTAAAAATTGTAGAATTTTTCCTGGAGCAGTGATTGCTGCAATTCCACAAGACCTGAAATTTAATGGTGAACCATCTTTGGTTGAAATTGGAGACAATACCACCATCAGAGAGTTTGTAACCATCAATAGAGGAACAGCTGATAAGCAAACAACCAAAATTGGAAACAACTGCCTGATAATGGCTTATGTTCACATCGCTCATGATTGCATGATTCAGAACCGTGTAATCATTGCCAACTCCGTACAAGTGGCTGGACATGTCACTATTGATGATTGGGCATTCGTAGGGGGAAGTAGTGCCATCCATCAATTTGTTAAAATTGGTATGCATAGCATGATCTCCGGGGGGTCTCTTGTCAGAAAGGATGTACCACCATTTACTAAAGCTGCTAGAGAGCCTTTGAGCTATGCAGGAGTAAATTCTCTAGGGTTGAGGAGAAGAGGCTTTGAAAGCCATACCATTAGTGAAATACAAGAGGTGTATCGATTCTTATTTTTAAACAATTGGAACAATAGCAAGGCTTTGGAAGAAATCGAAATCAATCTACCTGCAACCAAAGAACGAGACGAGATAGTCAATTTCATCCGATCTTCGGAAAGAGGGGTAATGAAAGGTTATATCCAATAAGTATGTTGTCTGTAAAGCTGGAAGGGGCAGGAAAGAAATTTCAGCGGGAATGGATATTTAGAAACCTAAGTCTTGAGCTCACCTCAGGTTCAAAAACCGCTATAATAGGCAGCAATGGCTCTGGAAAATCTACATTGATTAAATGTCTTTCCTCGCAGATGCCTCTAACAGAAGGAAAGTTGAGTTTCATTTGGAAACAAAAGGAGCTTGCGATAGAGGATGTTTATAGATATTTGACAATCAGTGCCCCGTACCTGGACTTACCTGAAGAATTTTCCCTGAAGGAATTTTTAAACTTTCATTTCAAGTTCAAAGCACCTGGTAAGGGATTGAGTATTCAGCAGCTAATTGAGATAATGTACCTGGAAAATGCTGTCAACAAACCCATTAATTATTTTTCCTCGGGGATGAAACAACGATTGAAACTTGGCCTTTGCTTTTTTTCCGATTCCCCATTAATGCTCCTGGATGAACCTACCTCAAATTTAGACGAAAGAGGCATAAAGTGGTACAGAGATTTAATCCATCAATACAGTGATAACAAATGTATCTTTATTGCCTCAAATGATAAAAGAGAGTTTGATTTTTGCGAAGAAATTGTTTCAATTGAAGATTATAAACTAAAGTGAATACTTTGATAAAATCCGGAAATGATTAAATTTACCTTTTAAGGATATGGATATGAGAGCGATAGTGAGAAATTACTTTATTTTTATTTTTGTAGTATTTGCTGCTTGTACTGATGGAACTAGTGGTGAACCGACAAAATCTGCCGAAGAAACAGCCACTGAACTTTTGGCCGGTTTGGAAGGCAGCCAAACCTGGACTGTAGCCAACGGAGGCTCCGTTTCAAAAGATGGAAGCGCAGTCACCAACGATTTCGAAGGCTTTGAACTTCGCTTTATAGCCAATAATACCGGTAAGACCTATACAGCAATAAACAGCAACCTATTATTTGACAGCAATGGGAGCTGGGTCTTTACAGGATCAAATTATGATAAAATCACCCTTTCGGGTATACAACCTGCATCAAATAAAGAAATTTCATTTACTAAAAATCAGGATAAATTGCGCTTGGAATTTGTAGTGCCTGCACCTCAAAACGCCCGTATCAATGCTTTAGCCGGTTTTTATGTCTTTGACTTAACCCTTCTCAATTAAACTCACAAAACAAGTAGAAAATGTTTAAATACTTCTTTACCTTATGTTTCCTTTTTTCTTCAGCATTAATGGCTCAAGAAAAACAAATCGTGGCAGTAGAAAATGCAGTAGCTGAATTAGTGGATGCCATGGTGGCCGGTGATGCTTCTCGCCTTGAGAAAATCACAGACCCTAATCTTAGCTATGGCCATTCCAACGGCTTGATTGAAAATCAAAGTGAGTTTATTAAGGCCTTAAGTTCAGGGGTATCAAACTTTACTGAAATTGACATTCAAAATCAAACCGTCAGTATAACAGGAAAAACTGCTCTTGTGAGGCATTTTCTAATTGGTAAAACACACAATAAAGGCAGTGCCCCGGGTCCTGTGAATCTTGGGGTATTAACCGTGTGGCAAAAGAAAGGTAAATCCTGGATATTGCTAGCCCGTCAAGCCTATAAAAGATAATCAAGGAAAAAGGGGTAACAGTCGTATTCGCTGTTAATCTTTAAACTGCACCAATGTTACCCCTGAACCTCCCCTATCTGCGTGTTCATCAGAAAAACCGGCTACAGAGGAGGAATTTCTAAGAAGATTTCTCGTCAAATCCCTAAGAATCCCATCTCCCTTTCCATGGATTACTTTCACATCATTGATGCCCAGCATATGTGCTTCATCAATAAAATTCTGAATCAATCCAAAAACTTCCTCTCCTCTTTTCCCTCTAATGTCCAGGTTGGGTGAGAAATTAGCCATCTTCGAAGTGGTATCATAACTCATTCTTTTATCGATTGCTCGCTTCTCTTTTTTAAGAGAGGTATTGGATATTTTTTCCAACCGATTGAGCTTCACTGTTGATTTCAGGTCGCCAATGACTATGGTAATCTGCTTGCCTTTGATCTCCAACACTTCTGCCAAGGCGCCATTGTCTTTGATCCTTACTTGATCCCCAACACCTATGGCCCCACTTTCCACTTTTATTGTTTCCTTCTGTACGACAGGCTTTTTTTCAGGTTTAATACCGGCTTTATGTTCATCAAGTTCCTGCCTTATTTTTTTTGTCGCTTCCTTATTGGCTTGTGATTCTTTAATAGAGCGGATGGTATTTTCAATTTTCCGATTGGTATCGTCCAATAAAAGCTTTGCTTGAGCTTTAGCTTCATTTATGATGGTCTTTTTCTGATCTTCAAGCGTTGCCTTTAGCGCATTGTATTCTTTAAGTCTGGAAGCCAGCAATCGGTCTTTGCGTTCAGCTTCAACCATTAGCGTCTCATACTTGCTTTTTTCACTTTCCACCTTTAAAAGCAACTTGTCATAGCGCACCCTTGTTTCTCCGATCTGGGCTTTTGCATGAAGTACAATTTCCTTTGGAATACCTATCTTACCTGCAATTTCAAAAGCAAAAGAACTTCCGGGCTTCCCTATCTCCAGCTCATATAATGGCTCAAGGCGATCCACATCAAACCTCATTGCTCCATTCACCATCCCTTGACTCTTAGAGGCCAGCTGTTTTAAGTTACCATAATGGGTAGTCACCAAACCAAATGCACCTGATTTATTCAATGCAATCAATAGTGCCTCTGCTATGGCACCACCAAACTGCGGTTCCGTACCTGTACCAAGTTCATCAATAAAAAATAGCGTTCGCTTATTGGCAAAAAAGGTAAAGTGCTTCATATTCATCAAATGCGAACTATAAGTACTGAGGTCATTCTCAATATTTTGTTCATCTCCAATGTCAATAAAGAATTGATCAAAAATAGCACACTTTGACTTGGGCTCCATCGGAACGAGTAAGCCACACTGAAACATATACTGCACCAATGCCACGGTTTTAAGTGTCACTGATTTTCCTCCTGCATTGGGTCCGGATATTACCAACAAACGATGGTTGGGATCCAACTTTATAGAGACAGGTACTATGGCCTTTCCCTGGTGCTTGAGAGACATTTCCAAAAGTGGATGCCTGGCTTTTTGCCAAGCCATCTCCCGTTCTTTAACCATCTCGGGATTGATCCCATTGATCTTTATTGCAAATTTAGCCTTGGCTCGAATAAAATCGACCATGCCCAAAAAATGAAAAGCACTCTTTAAAGTGGGGATATATTCCCGGAGCTCATCGGTAAGTTTGGTAAGGATTTTTTGCACCTCTCTTCTCTCCATATACAAAAGATCTTTGATATCATTATTGATATCCAAGACCTCTGCCGGCTCTAGGTATACTGTCTGCCCAGTGGCCGATTCATCATGAATAAACCCTTTGATACGCCTTTTATACTCTGCTAGAATGGGGATCACCATTCTACCTCCCCTGATGGTAATGGAAGCATCTTCCGGTGTAAAACCCTGGGATTTTGCAGACCTATAAATACTATCCAGCACTTTTCGTATCCGGTTTTCTTCATAAGCAAGCTGTGTCCGCACAATGTTTAACTCCTTTGAAGCATTGTCCTTCATTTTACCCTTGTCATCCAAGACCCTGTCAATACTGAAGGTGAGGGATATATTATCCTCTACCATTCCCAAGAGCTGAAACAATTGCGGGTATTCTTCAGCGTTCTTTTTAAAGAATAGTACACAACTTTCAAGGGTTTTCAAGCCCAAACGAATTTCATGAAAATCCTCCTCAAACAAAAATGTCCCTTCAATCTTGGCTTTGTTGAGGTAAGGATAAATATTGATATAATTGTTATTGGGAAATGGTTCTCCTGAGACCAAGATTTGCCTGAATTCCTCAGTTTGGGTCAAAAGTCTGCTGAGCAACCTTCTGTCTTTTGAGAAAGCAATTTTTTTAACAAAATCCGCACCCAGTACACCCGTACATTCTTCTCTTATTAAATCTTTGATTTTATCAAAGTCTATTTTTTCCTCCAAATTTTCAGGATACAATTTCATTTATGGCTGTTGGTTTTGCTGTGCTTCTTTTTCTTTTACTGACAATGAATCTATTGTCCGTTCATATAAATATTCCATTTTGCCTGCATCCCGCAAATAAAATTCCAAACTTTTTATATAAATAGAGTCGGGGACACCATGTTTCTCAAAAATCCGTCTCTCCAAAATGGGGTAAAGGATCTTTGATGAATCATAGGGAATGGAAAGGGACTGCACAAGGCCCTCTGTCAGATGTATATCCACAAGAATATTAACCATGGTATCTTCTGACAAAATGTCTTCGGCATCATTATTCTTTGCGCAAGAAAATGTCCCGAAAAGGAAAGCAAAAGCTATAGATAGGTATTTCACATTTCAAAATTACCTAATTCCTTTTAAAATTGACAATAAGTAAAGGCTAAGTCGTTTTATTATTCGAATATGACTGCTAAATTAGGCCTCTGATTAAAAAATGAAAATGAATCAACTGATAAAAAAGCTTAGAAAATATGAAATCCTTCTTAGAAAAGTGGCCAATAGCCACCTTCAAGGAGACCATCAATCTATTTTCAAAGGTGCAGGCCTAGAGTTTGATGACCTTCGCCCTTATCAGTATGGTGATGATGTCCGGACGATTGAATGGAAAGTGTCTGCAAAAGGGCATGGAACCTTCGTAAAGACCTTCAAAGAAGATAAAGATCAAAGTGTCTATTTTCTATTGGATGTAAGTGGCTCACAAGACATCGGTAGCAAGGAAAGAAAGAAAATTGACCTTGGAAAAGAAATTGCCGGAGTGTTGACTTTGGCCTCTATCCATGATGGCTCTCAGGTTGGCTTGATAAGTTATTCAGATCAAAAGGAAAAAATCGTACTGCCGGGAAAAGGCACCCGGCAAGCCGTGAAGATTATTCGAGGAATATTCAGCCAAGATATGAAATCAAAGAAAACAGACCTTGATGGGATGTTTACCTTTAGTCTCAATCTGATTAAAAAACGCGCAATAATCTTCGTTATATCTGATTTTATTGATGAAGGATATGAAAGAACCTTAAAAGCCATGGCCTTCAAACATGATTTAGTGGTATTACAAATGACGGACCCAATAGAAGCTGCATTGCCCTCCTTAGGAATCATACCTGTTTTTGACAAGGAAGAAGACAAAACCACCTGGGTAAATACTGCCTTTGGGGGATTCTCTAAAAAGATCGCCTCATCCTTTATCTCTGAACGGAACCATCTCAAGGATTTTTGCAAAAAAAACCAGATCAATTACCTTCAGATAGCCACAGATCAAGACATCGTCCTACCTTTGATGGAATTATTTAAGTCGAGAAATAAAACCATGAAACGTGGATAGAATAGTAAAACTAAGTTATTTGCTTTCCTTTCTTTTCTTACCATTTTCCTTTGCACAAGGTCAAGATGTCATTGTAGATGGGTATTTCCTGCAAGACTCCGCAAAGTTAGGTGAAAGGGTGGGCTATGTCTTAAAATCCAGCTATCCCAGTGAGCTTCCAATTATATTTCCGGACTCTACCTATGACTTTGGTGATTTTGAATATTTAGACAAACAAATATTTTCTTCTTACACAGAAGACAGTATCACTTTGGACAGTGCGGTCTACTGGATCTCAAACTTTTCCTTAGATTCTATTCAGGAGTTTAAAATCCCAGTATATGAAGTTTTAAATTATGACAGCATAAGCCACTTTCCACAGCCTGCTCCTTTGGTCCTCACCCTTACCATTGAGGAAATACCGGAGGAGTTGGCTTTTGAACAAAACAATAGCTACCTCAATATCCCACAAGCTTTCAATTACCCCTACCTTATTATTGGTATAGTGGCAATCCTCGTGCTAGTAGTCTTGGCTATACTGATTTTCGGCAAAGGACTAATAAAAAGGTGGAAAGCCTATCGAGAGCGTAAAAAGTGGAGCAAATTCCTGTCCAATTGGGAAAGTGCTATGCAGCTATTGATAAACAAACCCGGTATTCAAGAGGCCGATGAATTACTAGGCCTTTGGAAAAATTACTTGGAAAATTTGACCAGTCGTCCTTATAAAGAATGGACAAGTACAGAAATTGCTGAGCATTTGGAAAAGCCTGAAATAATAAAAGACTTTCGAAAAATAGAACTGATTATTTATGCCAATCGGGTAGATGATAATATTCGGGAAGCCTGTGATAATTTATTAAAAATATCAGAAGGGCTATTGGAAGAAAAAATAGATAAAATCCACAACCATGACTGATGTCTCTTCTTTTTTTTCTTGGAGCTGGTTT
The DNA here is from genome assembly GCF_054781075.1 of Cyclobacterium sediminis. Lineage (NCBI taxonomy): Bacteria > Pseudomonadati > Bacteroidota > Cytophagia > Cytophagales > Cyclobacteriaceae > Cyclobacterium > Cyclobacterium sediminis. Next base: position 1,111,695 of record NZ_BAAGVC010000003.1, read on the forward strand.
TCACCTGAAACCCTGCGAAGTTTTGAGTGGGAGAATTTCTTCTTACTCCACCTGATTTGGATTATCCCTATATTGTTGTTGATCAGAAAGTTTATTAAACTGATCAAAAAGCCCGCTTTAGAGCTTTCTCTTCCTAAAATAGTTCCGACGAAGAATCCATGGACCTACCTACGGCTTTTGCCTTCACTCTTCTTTCTTCTGGCGCTTTGGATGGTGGTAATAGCACTTGCCAGACCACAACGTACCAATGAAAAGGTAGAACAATATACCGAAGGGATTGATATCATGTTGGTAATGGACATTTCAGAATCCATGGATTTGCAAGACTTTACCCCTAACCGACTGGAAGCCGCTAAGGAAACTGCAATAGATTTCATCAATGGTAGAATTGCCGACCGGATAGGTATGGTGATTTTCTCGGGAGAAGCATTTTCCCTAGCTCCACTTACCACAGATTATGAACTTCTTACCGACTTGGTCAACAGCATTACTTTCAATATGATGGATGCCAAGGGAACAGCCATTGGCAGCGCTGTATCTACAGGTATTAACCGTATGAGAGAATCAGAAGCCAAATCCAAGGTAATGGTTTTACTTAGTGACGGAGACAATAACGCAGGAAATGTAGACCCCGTATTTGCCGCTCAGCTAGCTGAAGCAATGGATATCAAAATCTACACCATTGCCGTAGGTAAAGATGGCATGGTTCCTTATGGTACCGACTTTTTCGGTAGACCTCAAATGATTGAGAGTTACCTTAATGAAGAAACCTTAAGGAACATCGCCCGCATAACCAAAGCAGAGTTTTTTAGAGCTTCTGATGACAAAGCATTAGAAAATATTTTCACAAAAATTGATGAATTAGAGAAAGCTGAAATTATTGAATCCCGTTATAAAGAAACCATGGATTATTACCGACCTTATCTCATTTGGGGCATAATCTTTTTCTTTATCTGGCTGACCCTGAAAAATACATTTTTCAACAATTTTCTTTTGGATTGATGGCCTGGATTTAAGCCTTCGCTCAATCACATAGTACTTGTTGAGAATTAATTTATGGGGTTATCAAGTATTGCCCTCTTTATCATTTGACCAAGATTAGGCCCAGCACTACCTATCACCTCAGAAAGGTGATACACGATACCTTAATAAAAAGACCGATTTAAAAATTAAATCGGTCTTTTTATTAAAACCATTAGGAACAGGAAAATAGTCAAATCAATCCTTAATCATCAATACTGCATTTGGTTTTTGCCTCTGATCATTGACCTACTCCGAGTTAATATTGGGTTCAGCTCATTTCCCAACCACTTCTTACAGGTTCTTTGATATATTTATCAGCCTCCGGTAGGCCAGTGGCTTTAAGATTTTCGGCATCCCAGTTAATTTTTTGTCCTTTCATCCTTAGCGAAAGCACGCCCAGTAATGTAATTTCCGTTAAATGCGCCCCATATTCAAAGTTTGAACTGGCTTCAGGACCACCTTTAATCGCATTCACCCAATCTCTAAAGTGTCCTTTAGATCGGGGAATTACCTCTTTTGGTTTTTTCATATTCTCTGCAAGACTTTTCGGGAAAACTTGCGGAACACGGTCTCCCCCATTCACAATGATTCCCTTATCTCCTACAAACATCGCTGCCCTGGAAGGCCATTGGTACCCTTCAGGCAAAGCCGGGTGTAATTTTGGCTTAAGTCCGCCTGAATACCATGTCAATTGAATTGGCTTTCCGGTATTGTTATCAGGGAAATTATAGTAACCTATTTCCCCGTATGGGGCAATATTCTCATTGCTAAATCCTGAGGGAAAAACCTCAATGGAATCCGGGTGCCCCAGTTCAAAGGCCCAGGTAGCAGCATCCATGTCATGGCAACCAAAGTCCCCTAAGGCTCCACATCCAAAATCCCAAAAATCTCTCCATGTAACAGGAGTGTACCATTTATGAAAAGGTCTATTGGCTGAAGGCCCTAACCAAAGGTCCCAATCAAAGCCATGTGGCTTTTCAGTATTGGTGGTTGGCACCCCTTGCATTTCATCTATCCACCTAGAGGCCGGCACCCAAGAATGTGTTTCTCTAACTTCTCCAATCACACCTGCCCTCAAGTATTCCACAGTTTGTCGAATTCCATCAGTGCTATGCCCCACATTTCCCATTTGCGTGGCCAAACCTGTCTCCTTGGTCAGCTGCTTGATCATCCTGGCTTCCCAGATATTATGAGTTAGGGGTTTTTCACAGTATACATGCTTGCCCAACTTCATGGAAGCATAAGTAACAAAAGCATGTGTATTGTCAGGAGTGGAGCAACAAACTGCATCCAGTCCCTGTTCTTTTTCAAGCATTTCACGAAAATCCAAGTATTCCTTTACTTTAAAATTTTCCGTTTTATCTTCATAATGATCTTCTATCAAACGCTTCACGGGCTCTCTGCCGGCAATGGACCGATAATAAAAATTAGCCAAATCCCAGTACTCTGCAGGATCTGCAATGGCAGTAATCTGCACATCGTCCAACTTCATTAAATCTATGGCGTTTTTCCTACCCTTTCCTCCTACTCCGATCATGCCAATATTTACTTTATCGCTAGGGGCAACATGTCCCTGTCCACCAAGAACAAATCTTGGCACAATAAAAAAACTTGCAGCACTTAATGAAGCAGTTTTAATGAAACCTCTCCTGGAATCAGGCTTTTTATTTTTATCTGGTTTATCAAGCATTATTGAATTTTTAGTTTATCGAAAGAATTTTCATACTAATATTTTCTCTTTAAATTTAGAAAAAATCCACTTTAAATTAAATTTTCCCTAGCAATATTATACCCTATAAACAGATCTTGCATTTTGGTTGTAAAGTTTTCTCTTTTCACTTGATGTCAACGTTTTAGCCAAAGCATAAAAGTCCCTAACCCAATCTTGATAACTGGCCGCTCTCAACAATACCGGCCAATCTCCCCCAAAAATAACCCTATCAATTCCAAAGACTTCTAAAACGGTATTGAAGTAGGGTCTCATTTGATCCAAGGGATCTCGCGATTGATTCGTCTTGGTTAACATTCCTGAAATTTTACAACTCACATTGTCTAGGGAAGAAAAAGGTGAAATGGCTTTTGACCAATCTTTATGATCCATATTCCCAATGTCAGGATTGGCAATATGATCCAAAATGATCACAAGATCAGGGTTGGCTTTTGCAAATGAATAAGCTGCAGGCAGCTCCGCAGGCCTAATATTTAGGTCATAAGAGTAACCCATCTTTTTAAGCATTTGGATACCTTCATTAAACCCTGAATGCCCAGGCATAAAAGCCTTTCGAATTCCTCTTACAATATCCCTTTCAGCCAATATCTCCATTTCCTTCATGCCTTCTTCCCCTTTTTCCAAAGGGAAATATGCCACCATTCCTGCTATTCTATTGTCTTTTTCTCGAACCTCTATAACCCAATCCACTTCTTCAAGGTATTGATTAGGGTCTCTTCCACACTCCACAAAAACCATTTTTTCAATCGGACAGCCTTGAGTGGCAGCATGATAATCTTTCAAAAGAAAATTTCGTGAAAGTATGTTTTTGGGATTTTTTAACCAAGGGTAGTCCAAGCGGTCTAAATCCCATAAATGGAGGTGGGTATCAATTATTGGAAGGTCATCATCAATAAAAAAAGGAGCGTATCGCGGTAGTGACAAGGCGCCACCGATCAACCCTCCTTTCCTTAAAAAACTTCTTCTGTCCATGTAATGCTCCCTTCCTCCTTAAGCGGGGATTTCAGGGGTATTAAGTTTGGCAATAGATTTATCAATCTCTTCTTGTCCTAATTCATGACTTTTAATTTTACCGGAAAAATAATCGTCATAAGCTTTCATGTCAAAATTACCATGACCGCATAAATTAAATAGGATGGTTTTTGAAACTCCTTCTTCTTTGCATTTTTTGGCTTCTTTGATGGCGGTGGCAATGCCATGATTGGCTTCGGGAGCAGGAATAATTCCTTCTGATCTGGCAAAAAGAACGCCTGCATCAAATATTTCAAGGTTATCATGAGATTGGGCTTCAATCAATTTATCTTTCAGCAATTGACTGACAATCACTCCAGCTCCATGATACCGAAGTCCACCGGCGTGAATTGGTGCCGGTATAAAGTCATGCCCTAGGGTATACATAGGCAATAAGGGTGTCATTCCTGCTGTATCACCAAAGTCATACCTAAAAACGCCACGGGTAAGTTTTGGACAAGAGGACGGTTCGCTAGCAATGCAACGAATATTTTTACCCCCTTCCAAATTCAAACGCAAAAACGGAAAGGAAAGACCTGCGAAATTTGACCCTCCACCAAACGGTGCAATTACAATGTCAGGCATATCACTTCCTGCTTTCTCAAGTTGCTTGATGGCCTCTAAACCTATGATCGTCTGGTGTAATTTTACGTGATTCAAAACACTTCCCAGTGCATATTTGGTATCCTCCCGTGTGGCAGCCATTTCTACGGCTTCAGAGATGGCTATCCCAAGGCTTCCCGGAGAATCAGGAAACTCCGCCAAGATCTTTCTTCCTGCTTCAGTCCTATCGGAAGGAGATGGGTATACATTGGCTCCCCAGGTATTCATCATCATTTTTCTATAAGGTTTGTCCTTATAAGAAAGCCTTACCATATACACATCACATTCAAGACCGAAATGCTGACAAGCAAAGCTCAAAGCACTTCCCCACTGTCCCGCACCGGTTTCTGTGGTAATTCTTTTCACACCTTCTTGTTTGTTATAATAAGCCTGAGGAATGGCCGTATTGGGCTTATGGGAACCTGAAGGACTAACCCCTTCATACTTATAATAAATTTTTGCCGGTGTGTCTAAAGCTTTTTCCAGGCCGTATGCACGATACATTGGCGTAGGTCTCCATATGGAATACATATTCCTTACTTCATCCGGAATAGTAACCCATTTATCGGCAGTTACTTCTTGTTTTATCAAAGCCTCAGGAAACAAAGGCGCAAGTGCATCAGGTCCCAAAGGCTCCATAGTGCCAGGGTTTAAAGGAGGCAAGGGTTTATTGGGCATATCAGCTATGATATTGTACCAATTTTCAGGAATCTCGCTTTCTTCTAAGTTTATTTTTCTGTTTTTCATTTATTGAATGAATAAAAGGTTAACTGATATTTACTTAATATGTATTCCCCTCCAAAAGCTGTGATTGAAGTTCTTCCTAAAAACAATCACACCAGGAGGTGATACCACTTGTTCTTTATTTACTGTTCCCATTTAAATTATTGGTTGACAAACTTTTATTGAGCACATAGGCCTCAACCCCTTGGTTATTTATACCTACCAATAATACCTTAAGATATGATAAATCTATTATTTCGATACTTTTCACATCGCCTACAAAGTTCAAACCTGTAACTGAAGGAGAAGCATGCCTAAACTCCCCACTGCCATTTCCTAGGTATACCTGACCAAAATTAGCATCGATCATCCCCAATCGGAGTCTGGCTGTATTTTGGTTTCCTCCAAGGATAAAATCTAAATTTCCATCTTCATCAAAATCCATAACACCAATGGCGTAGACGGGTGCAAACTGAGCCTCCACCGGCAACTCATGCCTCTCTAATTTATCACCTTTATTTTCAAGATAGACCGTTCTTAATTCATTTAACTCCACCTTTTCTGCCATATCGATGGCCGTTTCACTAAACAAATCCTTTAGTTTAGCCTTAGAAAAAGAAGCATAATCAGTAAACTTACTCCGCATCCCATACATTTGATCCAGAAGCTCATCCCTACTCATAAATGGAACCAGCTCCCCATCGACAAAATGGTTTAAAATAGGATCTACAGAACCATTCCCATCAAAATCAGCAAAGACTAAAGTCAAAGGTTGTGCTTCATTTGCTTTTAATTGGCTATTGGTGCCAAAATTACCAACTACAAAATCAAGGTCTCCATCCCCATCAAAATCACCGGAGGACAATTTGGACCACTTCCCTATTAAAGGTTTATCAAAGTATTGTTCCGTTCGATTAATGAGGGATTTACCCTTATTGTTTAAAAACACACTGATAGGCATCCAATCACCAACGATTATCAAATCATCCCAACCATCTTGATCCAAGTCCTGCCAAGCAGCATCCGTCACCATGCCTAATGCAGCTAATTCAGGCAGCAAAATTTCGGATTGGTCTTCAAACTTACCTTTTCCATCATTAATTAATATATGGGAAGAGGCAGGTTTTGGGTATTGGCCAGGGATAACCCTTCCGCCAATAAATAAATCCAAGTCTCCATCCTTGTCAAAATCAACAGCCTTTACCACACTTCCACTGGTTGTAATATTGGGCAATGCCTCCGCTTCTTTTCTGAAATTCCCGGCACCTTGATTGATGTACAACTGGTCGGCTAATTCTGGAGAATTCCTTTCAAAGTCATGGTACCCTCCTTTCACCAAATACAGGTCTTCCAAACCATCCCCATTTGCATCAAAAAATATTGCGTCAGTGGTTGCTGTTCCTATCTCTTCGGACAAGTCTAAACCTTGAGATTCAAGGAACTGTCCGGTAGAAACTTGAAAATACAATTTGCCGGGTTTTTCAGAAGTTCCACCCACAAATACATCGGTAAACCCATTGTTATTTACATCTCCCTTAGCAATCACCGGACCGGTTGGTGACAACATATGTGACAAAAGCGGTTGTCTTTTGAAATCATTAAATCCTGCCTCTCCATGTTGGTATGGAATAGGTGAAACAATTTTAGTAAAAACAGGGGGCTGAGGATTGTTTTTATTTTCTGATTGCTTAATGGCCTCGCTCTCTTTTAATACAAGCTTTTGATTTGCCGGCACATTTTGCACCCATTGCTCCTTTCCTCCGGGCCAGGTAATTTTTAAAGAATCAATGCGATCAGCCATTCCCAATCCTAAATGCATAACATGGCTTACAGAAGATTGAAACCCTCTGGTAGGCTGCTGCTCTAGGTACTGTTGCTTGGCGTTGTAATACACCTTCACTTTGGCACCAATTCCACTTGAATTTAAACCATCCCCCTGTAATTTCAACTTTAAGAAATTGCCTTCATTTTTATCAGGTTTTAAAATATTGGCATAAATTCCTGCATCGTCATTTAAGTGATTGATCACCAGATCAAGTGCCCCATCATTGTTTAAATCTGCGTAGGCGGCACCATTTGAGAAATTCGGATCTGATAGTCCCCAATCGTCAGACACTTCTTTAAAGCTTATACCATTCTCATTTTTAAACAAGTAATCATGGATAGGGGTAGAACTCATACTTGTAACTAAATGAAGTGTATCTGCCTTTTCTTTTGCCCTCGCCTTATCGAAATAATAGTCACCTTTGTATTTTAAAAAATCACGATTGGTATAATCTCGGAAATAACCATTGCTCACAAATAAATCTTTCCAACCGTCATTGTCAAAATCTGTAAAAAATGCAGCCCAACTCCAGTCAGTATTGGACATCCCGGCCAGCTGCCCTATTTCGCTAAATAAGCCTGTCCCTTGGTTGATATGAAGCATATTCCTCATATTTTGATGGTAAAATCCCTTCATTACCATCAAGGCATACTGTTCATAATTCTCTGGTCCGTAAAGCAATTTTTGCCGTTCATCATCCTCGGGAAGCATGTCTAAAGTAAAAATATCTACCAGCCCGTCATTATTGACATCAGAAATATCTGAGCCCATGGAAAAATAAGATATGTGCTGTAAATTCTCTGTTAAACTTTCCGAGAATGTACCATCTCCATTGTTTATGTACAGGTAATCCGGCTCTATATAATCATTGGAAACATGGAGGTCCGGAAAGCCATCATCATTGATATCAGCGACAGCTATTCCCAAACCAAACCCCATAGAATTGCCCTTGATCCCGGCACTTTCGCTTATATCGGTAAATATACCTCCATCATTTCTAAACAATTTGTCACCTGCCAATGGATTCCTGTCCTTTCTTTTGGCATCAAAATCAATTTCATTAATCACCTGGGTGTTGTGGTTAAGCAAATACATATCCAAGTCTCCATCCAAATCAAAGTCAAAAAATGCAGCCTGAATACTATTAGCTGGATCTGCCAGCCCATATTTTTCAGCTTCATCAATAAAAGTATTGTCTTTCTGATTGATGAATAATTCATTTTTTCTAGATGCTTCATTTCCTTTTCCAGAATAACATACATAGATATCTAAATAACCATCCCCATTGATATCTACCATAGTAGCTCCTGTAGACCATGCATTCTTGCCCCGCACACCTGAAGTCTTTCCAATATTCTTAAATTTAAAATCACCTTGATTAAGGTAAAGTGCGTTTGGCGTCATGTTCCCTGTAAAAAACAGGTCATCAAGGCCATCATTATTTATATCCCCAACGGCTACACCTCCACCATTATAAAAATATTCGTAGGTTAAAATATTTGTTTGTTGGTCTTCTATAAGTTTATTTTGAAACTTCACCCCTGTCTTTCTTCCCGGAAGCTTTTCAAAACCCTGAGACATTGAATTAAAATGTACTAATTGAAAGACTACTAACAGAAAGAGGTATGTTATTCGCTTATTTATCATTCAATCCTTTGCCTTTTATTTTTGTAATTATTTTGCTTATCAAGCAGTAGTAAATCTACATTTTTTCAAGGGATTGAGCAATAGCAAAAATTGCACAATAAAATGTTTAATTTAAAATATACATGCATTTTAATCCCTATTCATTATATAACAATATTAAACATCACTCATAACACCTTCAATCTTAGGTTACAAAACAATGCCTATCAACACAATTCTATACACCTATTCAAGGCTTTTGAAAAAAGATAGAGCGATCAATAGCAACCTCAAGCCAATTATGCCAGGTTTGTCCATTGTTAAAAATTTCATTATTATTATTCTTTCGTCAACCTCCGCAGCAATGCCATTCAATAAGAAACTTTCAATCCTTCCTTTTTTAATCGTCCTGTTCGTATTTGCATTTTGTAATAGAAAAGAGAAAAGCCAATTGGTATGGGAATCAAGCTTCCCAATCATAGGCTCCCAATCTTCACCAAGAGCTACAGACCTAAACAATGATGGGGTTTTGGATTTTGTAATTGGTGCAGGGAAGAACGAATATGAATATACAGCATCAGGGGTTTTAGCCATCAATGGCATGGATGGAGAATTGCTTTGGACGCAAGAAACAGTAGATCAGGTTTTTGGCTCTGCTACCTTTTTGGATATAAACCAAGATGAAACGCCTGATGTATTTATTGGTGGACGTGGGCCGCACTTAAAAGCAATTGATGGCCGTACCGGGGATTTGATTTGGCAGTTTGACACCTTAGACCACCTCCACCATCCCATCCTTCAAAATGCACGGTTTAATTTTTACAATAGTGTAACCATTCCTGACCAAAATGGAGATGGAATCGAAGAGTTATTGACCAGCAATGGTGGAAATGCGAAGGTAGAACCCAACCAAACTGAAGGAAGGTTTCCTGGTGTATTAATGGTGATTGACCCGGTTAATGGAGACATTTTGGCGGCAGACACCATGCCTGATGGAGGAGAAACCTATTTATCTCCCTTATTTATTGAACAAAAAAAGTCAGGAGAACAGCAAGTGTTATTCGGTAGTGGTGGGGAAACCCTTTCCGGAAATTTGTATTTAGCCAAGCTCAGCGACCTTATGGGTAATAATTTATCCAATGCTAAGACTTTGGTACGTGAAAAAGGCCATGGGTTTATTGCCCCGCCGGTATTGGTTGACTTAAATGAGGATGAATTTTTAGACATCGTTTCCGTTTCACATGCAAGTACACTGACTGCCATTTGTGGCAAGAGTTTTGAAAAAATCTGGCAACTTAAAATACCCAACACTGAAAGTAGCAACAGCTTTGCCGTAGGACAATTTACTGGGGATGATATCCCTGACTTGTTTACCTTTGTAAGTAAAGGTGTCTGGCCTCAAAACACAGGGTTAGTTCAGGTATTGGTAGATGGAAAATCAGGGGAAATTTTGCTTGAAAAAGAAATGGGATGTTCCGGCTTTTCTTCACCAATTGCTTATGACTTAAATGGAGACCAAATAGATGAAGTCATATTCAGTATCAATGAATACGATTGTAATCGACCTATAGATGATCGATCAGCTTTTTCCATTGAAAACAAATTGGTACTAATGGACTTTGAAGCCGACACATCTTACTTGCTCGATCAAACAAAGAGTTTTAAAAATATTTTTTCTACTCCTTGGTTGGGCGACATAGACGCTGATGGATACCTTGACTTGGTGCATTGTCAGTATTTCAGCAATTCGGATATTTTGTCTTTTTTAGGTATGAAAGTTAAGCGAATTGATTTACCAATTAGGATCAAAGAAAAACCGCTTTGGGGAAGTTTTATGGGCTCCGAAGGCAAGGCCATCTATAAAAAATAAAAGGCTGCCTGATGGCAGCCTTTTATAAAACACTAAATTAACCAAGTAAATATAAATATTTCCTAAATACTCCTGCCTAATTGGCTACATCCCACCATACTCGGGTGGTATTTACGTCTGGTAGTGTAGCTCCGGCCTGAAAATTTGCGTTTGCTGCTACTTCAGCTGCAGGGTACTTAAGTTTTCTCATGATCTGGCCTTGAGTGATATTTCCCGGGTAGTTAGTCGGGGTTAACTGAGGGTATCCGGTTCTTCTCCAGTCAGACCATGCTTCCCACCAGTTGAAAAACTTACTCACCCACATTTGCTCTCCAATCATTTCAAGTGCCGGCTTCTCTTCCCCGTAAGGGTGTCTTGCGAGATAAGCTTCTACTTCTTCATCAGAAACCGTCAATGAAGCATCAAATGGTGTATACATTTGCATGGCTCCTTTTACACCTGATTCATAATGTTCCTTAGCAGAATTCGGGATCCCTGAACCAATCCCTTTTTCCAGGGCTTCTGCTTGCAAAAAGGCAGATTCAGCATAATTCATAAATATATACGGATCATCCAATTGCAACATCAAGTAGTTGATTCTTGAATAGGTTGTCACCAAATCTACAGTCTCCCCTGCCAGCTCATCTAGGCCTGCAGCATCGTATCCGTTTGGCATACCTTTCTGCTCCAAAGGGTTGGTATTGATTGGTGTCCATTCCAAAGCAGACCAATCGGCTATTCCACCACTAATTATCATCAACCTTGGATCCACTTCATCAGGGGCTGTAGCATCAGCTTTTAGCCAGTCAACTAGGGTATTACTCAAGTAACTCGGTTGCCCGCCATCACCAGGATAAAAAGCCCTGGAGATACCATTTTGATTGATCCACACACTAGGACCTGTAGCCATTGGTACCCAAGCATTGTCATCGTTGCTTTCCATGACTCCACCGGCAATGGCCTTGGTTACATATTCATCAGCCATTTGAGGGGCAACATTTGATACCCTCATCGCCAAACGCAACATTAGGGAATAACCAAATTTTTTCCATTTGGCAATATCTCCTTCATAGATTATATCAGCAGCAGCAAAGCCTTCATCAGGATTGGAAGTGCTCAAGGCAGCAGTAGCCTCTTCCAACTCTTTCAATAAATCAGGGTAAATTTCTGATTGTTCATCATACTCAGGAAAGAATACCCCTTCCATGCCTTGAAGGGCATCGAAATAAGGTATATTTCCATAGAAATCAGTTAACCGGTGAAAATTCAAAACCCTAATAATCCTTGCGGCATTTCTGGTGTTTATTTTATTTCCTTCATCATAACCTCCGGGACCTGTTTGCTTGATCACTTCTGAAAGATTCTTGAGTGCATCTCCATAGAAAAACTCAAAAGGTGCATTGTTTGACTCGAAGTTTTCAGTGTATTTATCCCCCGGAGCGATTCCCCCTCCTGCATTGGCCAAGTGTTGAATCAAGTAAGCTGTCATGCCTATATTTGTCCGCCAATCAAGGTATCTGTTATCTCCAGCAGAACCGCCTGAGGCTGACCCAAGCTGTGCTGCAGTAAACATGAAATTCAAATCAATTTCATTTACCGCTTGAGGGTTGATATTGAGATCATTTAATTCTTCTGTGTTACAGGAAGTTAAGCATATACTAACCGCCAAACCAAATAGAAGAAATTTATTTATAATTTTCATAATTCTTTCTTTTAACGATTAAAACGAAGCTCTTAAATTGAATCCATAAGACCTTGATTGAGGCATTCCAAAATAATCAAGCCCTTGGCCATTGCCTGAAGAATAACCTGACTCCGGATCTACATTATCAATGTTCTTCCAAAGGATAGAAAGGTTTCTGCCTACGAATGACAAACTCACATTAGTAAATGGCGTTTTTTCCATCAAACGCCTTGGAAAATTGTACCCAAAAGTTATTTGCCTCAATTTGGCAAATGAGCCATCGTATATAAAATGATCCTGAACCCTATTGCCCATTTGATTCCAATAATTATTGGCCTCTCCGGGTGATAAGGTCTTTGTGAAATCTTCATAAATAGGTGTGCCATCAGAAGTCGTACCTGATTGTATCACTCCACTTACAGTAAGCGGTTCTTCACCTTCTCTTCCCTGTAAGGTTTGCTTGTGCAATCCCCATTGGGTAAGCCTCACATTGGTTCCCGAATAGATTTCTCCACCCACTCTAAAGTCAATTAGTGCAGAAAGATTAAAGCCTTTATAGGTAATGCTATTGCTAAAACCACCAGTAAAATCAGGAATACCATTTCCGATTACTTCCATTTGACTCGACTGTACCGGAGCCCCATTTTCTTCAAAAACCGGCTGTCCATCAGGGGATGTCTGTTGAACCCATCCTGCCAGCACTCCAAAAGGCTGTCCTGTTCGGTGTTGTACAAATACCGTTCTGGTTCTTGGCTCCTCTACGTTTAATATATCTGTTCCTTCAATTAAGGAGATCACTTTGTTTCTATTCCTTGCAATATTAAAAGAAACATCCCAGTTGAAATCACTTGTTCGGACAGGTGTTCCTGTGAGCAATATCTCAACTCCTTTATTTTCCATTTCCCCTAAGTTTACCAATGTTGACCCAAAACCTGAAGCCCTAGAAATCTGCGCATTCAATTGGTCATTGGTACTTTTTTGATGGTAATAGGTGAAATCCAATCCCAATCTATTCTGAAACAAACGAACATCTAAGCCAAATTCTATTTCAGTAGATAGAAGTGGGACTAAAAATGGGTTTGGAATGGTCCCATTATTATTTCCAGCTGTGGCATAGGAGGCCATAGGGACGGTATTTCCTTCAAATCCAACTGCCGGAGCACCTAATAATGTATAGGTGTTTTGGATCTGATAAGGACTTACAGTGGAGCTTCCTACTCTGGCCCATGAAGCCCTTACTTTTCCAAAACTTAACCAGAAAGGAAGGTCTTCCAATGCATCTGAGAAAACGAAACTACCGCCGACTGACGGGTAAGTGATGTCATTTAAAGAAGGGTCCAATGTGGAGAACCAGTCTGTCCTACCTGTTCCTGTCAGGAAAAGTATATTTTTATAATTAAATTCAGCAGATCCATATACTGAATTTATTCCCCATCCTGAATAACTGTATCCAAAATTTCTTGCCTCAGCATTGTTAATGGCATGAAAGAAAGGCACGTTAAAGTTGGTTCCGTTTGCTGAGATATTTTCATTTTCTCTTCGCATCCTATTGGCCCCTAAAAAGGCCACTACACCAAAATCTCCAAATTGCCTGTTATAGCCCAACATGGCTTCCAAGTTTATTTCATTCACCCTTCGCTCTGATTCAGACATGTTTCCACCTCTAGAGTAACCTGTTCCTTGTGGAGTCAATGTAGTTCCTCTTCTAGTGTACCAATCCATACCTGCTCTTCCGGACAAATACAGATGATCAGTTATCATGTATTTTAAAGATCCTGAAGTGATTATTCTGTCTCTGGTATCGCTGATTGATAGTTGGTGCGTAGAGAAATAAGGATTTTGCCCCCAAGGGTTATTGGTCATCAGGTATTCTTCTTGCTCTGCAAAACCCCATACATTTAAAAGAGCCGGGTCAGTTCCTACAGGTATGGTCCCCAATCTATTAGGGTCTCCTTGTCCCCAAAGCACATTGACATTGGGGGGCAAAGCAAAGATGGACTGAAAAGCATTTCCCGGAGAATCAGATAACCTGGGGCGATTTTTAGTTCGTTCATTGGAATAAAGCACTTTGGCATCGAAAGTCAGCTTTTTACCAAATTTACCGCTTGTGGACAATGACATATTGATACGGTCAAATCCTGCATTAGGTATTACTGAAGTACTCCTTAAGTCAGTTACATTGAAACGGAAAGTTTGGGTATCACTGCCTCCTGACAAAGATAGGCTATTGGTAAATGATTTTCCGGTTTCATAAAAACGATTCCAATTGTCTCCTGCATACACATAAGGTCTTTCAACCCCATCAAAATGCATGGCAGTACCGGAACCTAATCGTTCCCCCCAAGCTTGGGTTCCCCAATCATAGCCATCCCTTACAGTGGTTGGCCTTACTGCGCTCCCTGTAATTTGATCTCCTTGAAATCTTCCGGATCCAAATTCAGTTTGCAGGTCGGTTTGATTGTTTATCCTTTCAAACACGGCATTGGAATTGAATTCTACACCAATTCCTTTTCGTGAAGTACCTCTCTTGGTGGTAATAAGAATTACTCCATTTGCTGCGCGCGAACCATACAAGGCAGCCGCACTGGCCCCCTTTAATACAGACATGGATTCGATATCGTCGGGATTGACACTGGTCATGCCATCTCCCTGATCTGCTCCACCCCAAACGCCTGCCTGGCCAAAATTGGTATTGTCCATTGGCACACCGTCGATTACATATAATGGTTGATTTCCTCCTTGAAGGGAAGTGTTTCCTCGAATAATAACCCGAGACGATCCGGCCGGACCTGAAGCTACATTGCTCACATTAACACCTGCTACCCTACCGGCCAGCTGATTGGCAATGTTATTCTCTCTGGCTTGGGTGAATTCCTCTCCTCCTACTTCTGTCATAGAATATTGGAGGGCTTTGACATTTCTTTCTATACCCAAAGCGGTTACTACCACCTCATTCAACTCAGAGGCATCTTCAGATAAGCTAACATCAATCGTACTGCGGTTGCCAACCGTTTCTTCTACTGGTTCAAACCCAAGAAAAGAGTATACCAGGACGGTCTGTGGTCCCGCTACATTGAGTTGGTAATTCCCATCCACATCTGTGGCGGTTCCTGTGGATGTGCCCTTGATAAGGATAGACACTCCGGGTAATGGCATTCCATCTGAACTGTCAGTGACTTTACCAGTGACAGTTTGCCCCAGGACACTCCCACTCACAGAAGTAAGAATTGTCATGAGAACAATAAGTAATAGGTTTTTCATAAAAGGTTATTTTGGATAAAACAAATTAAAAAGACTACCCTTTCATTTACATCAATGGCGAACTTACAAAAACACTACCTTTAATTTTAAGAAATTAAGCTCCTCTAACTAAAAACAATGCTATTTATAAATGGCGCCAGACAATGATGAAAGGTTAAATAATCTTAAATTCCGCAGAAATGTAGAATATAATAAACAGAAAAAAAAATACTCGCATCCATTTTTACGTTTTTGAATGGAAATTATTTTTTTTACAACCGGAAAATCTATTGTTAAAATAACCTTATGAATCCAATCTACAATTGAATTTAATAGGGTATAAAAGCCTTTAACCCATCGTCAATAATTTGTCAATTATGTGATTGGATTATTTACTTAGTTAAAAAACACAATTAGATGAAAAACTAAATAATAATTTTCAAGTAAAAAAAGAGCTCTTCACCAATTCCTCCAATTCTAGGAATATTTCTTTGGTAAGCTATTTTAAAAATAAACTTTCAGCTTGTTTATAGTATAATTTTTAGCATTGTCTCCAATATACCAATATCTTTGTTTTGATATTCTATTTCAGGGTAACAAATTCGAAAATGCAAACAAAAGATATAAGCAAAAACCTAAAGGAAATCAAAGACTCATTCCCCAATCCGGAATGTCTTCTTGTAGCTGTAAGTAAGACAAAACCAATTTCAGCGATTCAGGAAGCCTACGAAGCGGGTATTAGGGATTTTGGCGAAAATAAAGTACAGGAAATCACCGAAAAAGCTCCCGCATTACCTGAAGACATCAGGTGGCACATGATCGGACATTTACAACGAAATAAGGTAAAATATATCGTCCCTTTTATTCACCTGATCCACAGTGTGGATTCTTTTCGCTTGTTGAAACAAATTAACAAAGAAGCTAAAAAAATAAACAAATCGACTCACTGCTTATTGCAAGTCCACATTGCCAAAGAAGGAACCAAATTCGGTTGGAACAAGGAGGAATTAAACGAGTTCCTTTTGGGAGATGAAATTAAAACCATGCATAATATTAGAATCATGGGGCTTATGGGGATGGCTACGAACACAGCAAATAAAGATATAATTAAGGAGGAGTTCAGGGCTTTAAAGGCACTCTTTGAAACCTTCAGGGCTCAATCCTTACCTGAGAATGTGGAAATGAAGGAAATATCTATGGGAATGAGTGGAGATTATCTGCTTGCACAGCAAGAAGGGAGCACCATGGTCAGGATAGGAAGCGCCATTTTTGGGTCAAGAAATTATAATTAACCATCATGAAATCAAGTAATCTTATTCAAACAGCTGCAGTATTTGGTGCCCTCGCAGTTATTTTCGGGGCTTTTGGAGCACATGCTCTGGAAGAGATGCTGGTGAGTACCGGAAGGTTAGACACTTATGAAACAGCGGTCAGCTATCATTTTTATCATAGTTTAGCCCTTCTAATGGTGGGTATATTAAGCTTGCAGTTTCCGGATAAAAAACGAATAAATTATAGTGCCCTATTTTTTATAGCAGGGATATTAATTTTCTCAGGAAGCCTATACATCCTTTGTTTAAGCCAAGTTACCTGGTTAGGTGCTATCACGCCTCTTGGGGGACTCTCATTTATCTTAGGCTGGGTAATGTTGCTTCTCAGTTTCGGCAAATAAAAACTTAAGATTGATTGTATGAAGTTAAAATTTTTAGCAACTATTATTGTATGGCTGGCCATTTTTCAAGAAACAGAAGCCCAAGACTTAAGATCTTCATTTTTAGGGTTGGACGAATTAATGGGGGAAAACTCATTTTTTGACAACCATCTTACAGGGTTCATGTTATATGATTTAGATAGCCAAGTGGTTCGCTACGAAAAAAACAGTCATATTTATTTTATACCTGCCTCTACCACCAAATTGTTTACTTTTTTCGGAGCTTTGATGGTGCTTACAGACAGCAGTACTTTTTTGCGGTTTATCCCTGAGGGAAATAACGCAACGATTTGGGGCACCGGAGATCCCTCCTGGAAATACCCGCCCCTCCCACTTCCTGCCATAAAAGATTTTTTAGCCAAATACGATACCCTTTATTATTCTGAGAGCAATTGGAAAAATGAGCCTTTTGGGTATGGCTGGCAATGGGATGATTTCACCTATTCTTACGCTGCAGAAATGTCTCCAATCCCTCTATTCGGGAATCTGGTTAGTGCAAAAAATGTGAACAATAAGCCTGTTTTAAGCCCGGAAATTTTTAATATAGGCTATTCAGACAAGTCCATGAAAAATGTACAACGAAATTGGCGAAACAATCAATTTTATTATAACCCAAGAACCTATAATGGCAGGGACAGTAAGGTTCCGTTTATGACCTCAGCTGAAACTTTTGCAGCGCTTGCAAGCAAAGAATGGGGCATACCTGTGAAGCCTTCCAATGCCACCCTTCCTCCTGACCATTTTGTATTGAAAGGAATACCTACCACAAAACTTTATAAAGAAATGTTGCTGGAAAGTGACAATTTCATTGCAGAACAACTGCTTCTTCAAATTTCCGACAAGTTGTTTTATGAACTGGACAGTGAAAAAGCCATTGAATACATTAAAAAAACGTATCTTTATGACTTACCTGATGACCCTCAATGGGTTGACGGCTCCGGGCTATCAAGACACAATCTGTTCACCCCCCGTACCATGGTATCATTGGCTGAGAAAATTTACCGCTTATTTCCTGACGATGAACTATTCAGCCTTTTGCCGACCGGAGGAAGAACAGGGACTTTAAAATTCAACTATTCAGCCTCCAGGCCTTATGTAATGGCAAAAACAGGGACCATTAGTAACCACCATAGCTTGGTTGGCTATTTAAAAACCAAAAACAATAAAATCTACGCCTTTGCCTTCATGAACAACAATTACCCCTATAAAGCCACAGTGGTAAGAAAAGAGATGGAAAAGGTGCTGTTATATATTCGCGATAACTTCTAATTGCAGCCATGAAAAAACGACACTTTTTACAAAAAATGGGCCTAGGGCTTGGCGCTTTACCAGTTCTAGGTTTTACCCCTACCTCAACAAATTCTTTTGCCCCAAAAAAGCTTTTACCATCTCCTTTAAAAAAAGGTGATTTGGTGGGTTTAATCAGCCCTTCTGCAGCAACAGCAGATTTGATGCAATTTACCTTTGCCAAAGAAGCCATGGAGGGTCTTGGTTTAAAGGTAATTGAAGGAAAATACCTCAAAAGCCGTAGAGGACATCTGGCAGGTACCGACGAAGAAAGAGCGGCAGACCTAAATGAAATGTTTGCCAACAAATCTGTAAAGGCTATTATCTGCATTAGAGGTGGCTCGGGAGCTGCAAGGATTCTCCCCCTAATTGATTACAAAACAGTTAAAAACAACCCGAAGCCTCTGCTTGGCTACAGTGACATCACAGCACTTCACAATGCCCTTTTTGCCCAAACAGGGCTGATTACTTTTCATGGGCCAAATGGCTCGGGTACATGGGGTAAATTTAACGTAAACCAATTCCAGCGAATGTTCTTCGAACAAAATGAAAAACTGGTCTATGAAAATGAGGTAGAAGAAACTGAAGACCTGGTCGTGAAAAAAAATAGAACAAGGACCATCTTCCCCGGCAAGGCAACAGGAGAACTCATAGGCGGAAACCTTACAGTCCTGACTTCCCTAGCTGGCTCCCCTTACCTTCCTTCCTTCAAAGGAAAAATTCTTTTCCTGGAAGACATTGGAGAAGAACCATACAGAATTGACAGAATGATGAGCACTTTGATGCTTATGGGAGTATTCAAGGAAATTAAGGGCTTTGTTTTTGGGCAATGTACCGACTGTGATCCAAGCGGCGGATATGGAAACCTTACCTTAGATCAGATATTTGATGATTACTTGCTCCCTCATAAAATCCCTGCCTTCCGTGGATCCATGATTGGACATGTCCCCAAGCAGTTTTTATTACCTCATGGAGCCCGAGTTATTATGGATGCAGACCAAGGTACTTTGACTACGGACCAATCCATTTTCACAAATCCTTAAGAAGCGGTGCCAAGGATTTTCAATAACAAGCAAAAAGGAGTACTAATCATACTTCTACTTTTCACCCTTTCATGCAATTACAGCCGAAAAATGATTGGAAACAACCCTACAAGTCCGAGTGACTCCCATAAAGGGGCTATTAAACACCTTGCTTTAGGAGACAGCTACACCATAGGTGAAGGTGAAATCCCTGAAAACACTTACCCTTTTCAAGCGGTAAAATCACTTGAAAAGCAAGGGATAACTTTTGCTCCAATTAAGGTTATTGCCAAGACCGGCTGGACTAGTGGAGAACTTCTTAAGGCATTGGAAAAGGAGAACCTCTCTCCCAACTCCTTTGATACTGCAAGCCTACTCATTGGTGTAAACAATCAATATCGAGATAAAAGCCAATCCCAGTTTAAAGCAGAGTTGCGTGAACTTATCGCAAGGGCCCAGCGCTACCTTAAGCCTGCCAAGCAAAACAACCTGGTACTTTTATCTATTCCGGACTGGGGTGTCACCACTTTTGGTATGTCCCATCAAAAACCTCAGGTACAAATAAAAGAAGAGATCGATGCGTTTAACGAACTGGTCAAACAAGAAGCATTGAATCAAGGATTACACCATATTGAAATCACTAAACATTACAGGAAACATGGCGGGGATAAGGAAAACATGGTCTCCGACGGCTTGCACCCAAATAAAAACATCTATAAAGTTTGGGCCAATCTCCTGAGCAAAAAATTAAAAGATTTTATAAAAAAGCAATGAGTTTAGCATTCCCCTAAACAAAACAAAGCCTGCCTCAAATCACTTTGGGGCAGGCTTTGTAATTTATAAAAAATTAAAACTTTTTGCTTATTTAGGTAGCACATTTGAAATCAATGACACCTTCTCAATGGGTTCGGTCGCATTGGAATAAATTCTAACTACGCTGTTTTGTTTACCCATTTTTCCTGCACTATTGAATGAGACTTTAATTTCGGCTGTTTTACCCGGAGCTACCGGCTCCTTAGGCCAGCTGGGCACGGTACAACCACATGTTGCGGCCACATTTGAGATAATTAACGGTTCGTTTCCTGTGTTGGTGAGTTTAAACACATTTTCCACCTTATCTCCTTGCTTGATATCACCAAAATCTTTGGAATCTGCCTCAAATGTAATGACAGGACCCTTTGCTGCTTTTTCTTGGGCAATTGCAAATGCTGTGCTTAATACAATTGCCAATACTACTGTTAATAACCTTTTCATATGTGTCAAATTTAATTCTTTCTCAATTTTTACAAAAAAACACTACTATCTAATGAAGAAATTGTTGTGAAAGTTCACCATAAACAATTCTTTTCTTGCACGGGTCATGGCCGTATATAGCCATCTCACGTAATTTTTATCAATTTGTTCTTCATTCAAATAACCTTGGTCAACAAAAACCGCATCCCATTGCCCACCTTGAGATTTATGACAAGTAAGCGTATAAGCGTATTTGACCTGCAGAGCGTTTAAATAAGGATCTTTACTCATCGCTTCTCTGATCTTACTTTTTTGTCCCAAATCCTGATAGTCCTCCTCCACCAACTGATAGAGCGCTTTCCACTCTTCCATTCCCAAAGCAGGTTTATTTGAATGTAAGGTATCCAGTATCACCCGTGCCTCAAAAGGAACTTCATCGGGATAATCTATCAATCTCAATTCTAGCGTAGCAAACCTTAGGCCATAAATTTCCTCAAAAGAACGAATTTTAAGTATCTCTACAAAATCTCCATTGGCCAAAAAACTAACCTTCTCTGAAGACTCCATATAGCTATAGTTATTTTTAACAATCATTAACCTTTCACCGGCACTTAACTCATCTTCGTAGTAAAAAATCGAATTTCTAATGTATTTATTGTATTGGACCGCGGCCTTATTGGACCTAGTAATAATCATGGTATTGTCCAGTCCAAATTTATCATAGGCATAACGTAAACCATCTTCCAGTCTCTCCCCGGTCATCCGGTAAAAATCTTTGAATCCTTTGGTGTTAAATGATATACTAGGTTTAGGTTTTTGGACTTCATTTCTAAGGGTAGTGGCATTGGCCAATATTCCTGAATCTTGCTCTTGTCTGGTTACTATGGTTAGTAATGCCTCATTTACATCCAATTTAAAATTTCTTGTCAGGTAATTTTTATCCAACCCGGGGCTGTCTTCACTTCCAACCGGAGGCAATTGGGCAATATCTCCAATCAATAGCAGCCTGTTTTCCGGATTTTGAAAAACAAAACCTATTAGATCTGCCAAGAGGGATTTCCCTCCCATTCTATCATCGGAAAGCATAGAGGCTTCATCTACAATAAAGACAGATTTTTGGTAATAATTTTTTTGAACAACGAATCCATCTCCACCGTCTACAAGCCCCTGTTTTGCTCTATAAATTATTTTATGAATCGTATAGCCTGTTTTGTCTGCATAAGCACTCATAACCTTGGCCGCACGCCCTGTGGGAGCTAACATCACAGCCCTTAGACCCAAAGATGGCAAAGCTCTTACCAAAGCAGCTAACACAGTAGTTTTACCGGTACCTGCATAGCCTTTGAGTATATAAGTTGCCCCTGCAGGAATTTTTTTATCTAAAAAAGCATCCATGGCATTAAAGAAATATTCCTGGTCAGTGGTAGGGCTGTGGGGGAAATATTTCCTTATCCTTTGGGAAGGCTTTAAACTTGCGTGATTATCTTTATGCATCTATTGCGAAACTAAGATGAAAAACCCGAACATAAAAAAAGACATAATTGATAATTTCGGAAACCGCCTCAGGACGAGGGTTAACGGCATATTGATTCAAGAGGATAAAATTTTAATGGTCAAACATCAAATGGGCGACAACCACTATTTTTGGAACGTACCAGGAGGTGGCATGCAGTATGGTCAGGATGCCAAATCAAACTTAAAACGGGAGTTTCTGGAAGAAACCGGTTTAGAAATTGAGGTGGGAGCATATCAATTTGTTCATGAATTTTTATCCCCTCCCTTACACGCTATCGAATTATTCTTTGAAGTTAGCCAAACAAATGGTAAATTAGAAGTTGGAATTGATCCTGAGTTAGAAACCGACAAACAGGTTATTGAGGAGGTTAAATTTCTAAGCATGGAAGAAATAAAAAATATCCCGTCTGATAAAAAACATGCACTATTTGGAAGAATAAATTCTTTGAATGATGTAAGAATATGGAAAGGATATTTTAATTTTGGAAATAAATGCATAAAATAGCATTCTAATACGAACCATCAATTCTTTATAATAATTTAATTACGCTTTAAAGCTATTCAAAATGACATTGAGTAAAATCTTATCGATTGTTTTTCTATTGGGAGCCTTAGGTCTCGGGTACAAGCTTTATCTGGGTGTAGATGAAGTTGTGGAAGAGGAAAAAATTCTCCAGAGGACTGAAGAAAGAATAATTGAGAAACTGGAAATGCTAAGAGATGCCCAAATCGCTTATCAGGCAGCAAATAATGAGTATGCTTCCAACTGGCCGGATCTTAAAAAATTCATCCAAGAAGGTAATATTTACCTTGTTCAGCGGACTGAAACCACCAAGTTGTTAGACTATGGTAAAGAAGAAACTACAGTAACCTTGGATACATTGGGAGCTGTAAATGTTCAGGATTCATTATTCAACAAGAATAAATACCCTGATTTTGAACTTGACTTATTAAATGTAGTTCCTGGTTCAGGAGGTAAAACTTTTGAGTTCTTTGCAGACAAGATTGAGCGTAGCAATAGAGAAATTGCTGTGTTTGAAATCAGAGACCCTGCACCTCGCAATCCTGAAAGAAGAAGGAACAACAATGAGAAAGCACTTAGAGTTGGTTCAAGAACCGATTCTTCGACTTCAGGAAACTGGGAATAAATTTGGATAAGGTAGGATCCCATATTCAAAGTAAATTCATTAGCGATAAATATGATATGCAAGACATATCCTATTTATCGCTTTTCTTATATGAGAAACTTCTGGCCGTTATAGCCCATACGGAGGAGAGTCAAAAAATCACGGCTTCTTTTATCTATTCCTTTCAGGAAAAGGAAACGGTAAATCAGATCATAGAAACAGAAGAGATTTTCAATGCCCCCAACTCTGAAGGCAAGCTTTACCTCCATCACCAAAGATTCACCCTCGTTCCCACCCCATTGTTTAATGCTTCTCAATGCTCCCAATACTTGAGCTTTGCAACCGAAATAAATAAGGAAAAAGACAATATCACTTATACAGGCATTGCCAACAATAGCATCCAAGTGCTAGGCACTGCAGACAAGCAATTATTGGATCAACTAGACAAAAAATTACCTGAATTGGAAATTACACATGGGGCATCTCATGTTTTAGATTATTTCTTGAGTCAAAATCAGGATTTCCAAAGCCAGGAGTTATTCATACACGCATCACCTGACTGTATGTATTTGGCAGCTTTTACAGAAGGAAAATTATCACTATTCAATAGGTTTATTATTCCGGACGAAGCCACATTTCTACGGTATATCTTTACATTTATCCAGCAGATGGCCTTTGACAGAACGCATTGCAAGATTCGTCTTTTTGGCAATCCTGAATGGCTTCACACCAGTAAGGAAGCCATGGATTTATATTTTAAAAACATACACTTAACACCACCCGAGCAAAACGTTTCCTATCTCCCGGGAGCAGAATCCTTTTTAAACACCCATCTTCTAGAGGCTTTCTGGCAACAAAAAATTATTTCATGAAAAAGACAGCACTGTTTCCAGGCTCTTTTGACCCTTATACAAATGGTCATCATGACATTGTCATGAGAGGATTAAACATCTTCGATGAGGTAATTATTAGTATTGGTCACAATACCAGCAAAAAAAACAGGTATTTTGACATTGATTTTATGGTGGAAAAAATCAAGCAAACCTACAAGAACATTCCTGCCGTTAAAATTATTGTTTATGATGAATTAACTTCCTCATTGGCAAAAAAACATGATGCCAAGTATTTGCTTCGTGGGTTGAGAAACACTACTGATTTTGAATATGAGAATACCATCAGTCAAATGAACAGGTATCTCAATGAATCGCTGGAAACCGTTTTTCTAATCACTACTCCAAAATATGCAGCCATCAGTTCTACCATCATCAGGGAAGTACATAAATACGGTGGCAATGTCAACAAATTCCTTCCTTATAAGGTTTGAGCAATTTTAGGAGTCAATTTTAAAAATCTCTTGTACAAATAACGCATAGAAGGGTAAGAATTAATCAATGCAGTTTTTGCTTCATGATGTTGCAGCCATTTAATATCATCGATCCCTTCTTCCACCTGAGGTTTCATCATTGAATCATCGATACTTTTCATTTTGTACCAATACGTTTTTTTCAAAATACTTTTCTTATTCTGAGTATAGGTATGCCAAGTAATGCAAATTGGCTTGTTGAGTTTCACTTTAATATTGCACTCTTCCTCAACTTCCCTTACAGCACATCCTTCCGGCGTTTCCTTCTTTTCAAACTTACCTTTAGGGAGATCCCATTTGCCAAGTCTATGGATGAACAATATCTTGTCTTCCTTTGTAACTACTCCTCCTGCTGCTTTAATTATCAAAAACCTACTTTTAATAAATTTTTTAAGCATTGCTTTCTCGGCAGTAACCAAAGTGATACTATCCAGGTTTTTAAGCTTTCTGGAACGCAATAAATAAAGCAGTTGGACGATTACATCCTTCGAGGGATTTTTTATCAACACATCATCATGAAATTCTGCTGACGGAGGTAATTCATTTGGATTATCGTAAACACATTCAAAGGATTTTTTTGGTAAAAACTTCTTTGAACTAACTAAGTCTAATGGCTTATCGTTGATGAATATTTTCATAAACAGATCTAATTTTTCTAAAATTGCAATTTTTTTCCAGCGTGCACAACCCTGAGTAAATATTAAATGGTTAAATTTATCGCATGGAAATTTATGATCAAAGCACCGCTTCTCAAATCGCAAAAAAGCTACTTGAAATAAAAGCCATCAAACTATCGCCTAAGGATCCGTTTACTTGGGCATCTGGATGGAAATCACCTATCTATTGTGACAACAGACTTTCACTTTCATTCCCTGAGGTAAGAAAATTTATTCAAGAAAAATTAACTAGTGTAGTACGTACGCATTTTTTAAACATTGAAGCCATTGCAGGAGTAGCCACAGCAGGCATCCCTCAAGGTGTGCTTATTGCTGACAAGCTTGATGTACCCTTTGTCTATGTACGCTCTAAAGCCAAAGGCCATGGGATGGAAAATATGATTGAAGGGAAAATCACCCCCGGACAAAAAGTGGTGGTGGTAGAAGACCTTGTGTCCACCGGTGGAAGTTCTCTCAAAGCCGTAAATGACCTTCGAGCAGCAGGATTTGAAGTCTTGGGGATGGTTGCCATTTTCACCTATGGCTTTGAAATATCCGATAAAAATTTCGAAAAAGAAGGTGTTAAACTATACTGCCTAAGCGATTACAGTTCTTTGCTTCCCCAAGCTCTAAAGCAAGGTTATGTTTCTGAAGCCGACATGAATACATTGGCTGACTGGAGAAAAGGGCCTGACACTTGGCAACCTTAAGAAGGAAAATGCAATAATTTATAAAGTTTACCTAATACCAATCCCTCAAATCATTTGATTTGGGGGATTGGCTTTTATGGAGGAATTAACGCCTCGTTTAGACTATTTCAAGTGCATCTTCTGTTCCTTTTCCAAGACCCCTAAACCAAATAGAGCAAAATCATATTTAACTGGATCTACGGCATCCATAAGCCTTAAATTCCTGGTCAACTCCATGGCTGTTTGCCAGTCTGTTTGTTTTCGTTGGATAAGACCAAGCGAACGTCCTATTCTGTCTACATGCAGGTCACAAGGACAAACCAATTGGGCCGGGGAGATTTTATTCCATAATCCAAAATCAACTCCCTTTCCATCTTTTCTCACCATCCATCTCAAAAACATATTGATCCGCTTGCAAGCAGACTTTTTCTTCGGACTGGCAATGTGTTTTCTCGTTCGCCTAGGGGCTTGTTCTGATTGAAAAAACAAATCATGAAAATTACTAAGGAGTACTTCCATGGCATCCACATCTTCACTATGCCCAATGGTGAAGGCCTGCTCTAAACTCTCATTTTCTCTATAATACCTAGAAAAAAAATCTATAAAATAAAGGGTATCTATATCATTAAAAGTTCGATGCTTAAATTTCATCAATTGTTTAAGCTCCTTATCTGAGTGGTTTAAAACAAAATCATAAGGGCTATTGCCCATTAAGTCCATCAATTCTAAACTCTTATTGATGATGGTTTTGCGCTGTCCCCAGGCGAGAATGGCTGCAAAAAATCCTGAAATCTCAATATCTTGTAACCTTGAAAAGCGATGGGGAATGGAGATAGGGTCGTCTTCAATAAAGGAAGGTTGATTAAAAAGGAAAACTTTTTCATCCAAAAAGTACTTTAGATTATCCATCAGCCAAAACCACTTTTACTTCTCCTCCCTGGGTACCGTCAAACCATTTAAGTAAGATACTTTCCTCGTCCTTTGAAGCAATATGCCAATCAAAGCACTTAATTTTCGCTAAACTAATTAACTTATCATCCTCAGGTTTGTAGAGACATATATCGAAATCCGGAATATTGGCCAATTCGGTAGAGTTCCATTTTTCAAGCAGCCAACCCTCTTCCATAATGATGATTCGTTTCCCAAAGACAAAGTCTTCAATAACAGAAGGTATTCCATCATTTCTTCTGAGGTGATAACACTCCGGACCGAAAATTATTTGTTTATGAAGTTTTCCTTCAATTAAATTTGACTCCTCTGTCATGTAAACCCACTCAGATTTATTCTGTATTTTGGTGGTGGAACCACCAAATTTCGTCAATAGTGAAGATAGCCAAGAAAAGAAATAAGTTATGCCAATGAATAGCAGCCCGAAAGTGGCGAGTACGGGATACGTTAGGACGAAGATGGCATTCCAAATAAATTTGAAAAACCTATGGAAGAAAAGTTCAATTGAATTCATTATTTACCAATGCAATTTCAAAATTAAGTCAAAATACCCAAACAAGCAAAAATCAAATTTTGCTAAACAATCCCGACTCCCATCAGGATAAATCCTGACATTGTCAACTGATTTACCTACCTTTGCAGGCTGAAAACACCTAAGCACCATGACCCTAACTGAAGAGATAGCGAAGAGAAAGACTTTTGGAATAATAGCTCACCCAGATGCAGGAAAGACCACCTTAACAGAAAAAATGCTACTTTTTGGTGGTGCCATTAAAACTGCGGGAGCTGTAAAGTCAAATAAAATTGACACTGCAACCAAGTCCGATTGGATGGAAATTGAAAAACAGAGAGGAATCTCTGTAGCCACTTCCGTTATGGGGTTTGAATACAAGGGACAAAAAATAAACCTTCTTGACACCCCCGGGCACCAAGATTTTGCTGAAGACACCTACCGTACACTGACGGCAGTTGACTCTGTCATTATGGTTATTGACTGTGTAAAGGGGGTGGAAATTCAAACCGAGAAATTAATGGAAGTTTGCCGAATGAGGAAAACTCCCGTTATCTGTTTTATTAATAAGTTGGATAGGGAAGGACGAGATCCCTATGACCTGCTAGATGAAGTAGAAACCAAATTAAACATCCAGGTAAGACCACTATCCTGGCCCATCTCTATGGGTAAATCCTTTAAGGGGGTATACAACTTGTATGACAAGCAGTTGAACCTATTTACACCTAGTCAGCGGAAATTAAGTGATGACAGGGTTATCATTGAAGACTTAAGCTCAGAAGTATTGGATAACCGAATAGGCACGAGCTTAGCAGACCAACTGAGGGAAGATGTAGAATTAATTGATGGAGTGTATCCGGAATTTGATCCCAAAGAGTACCTTGAAGGAAGCGTTGCACCGGTATTTTTTGGATCTGCTGTCAATAACTTTGGGATCAAAGAAATGCTGGACACTTTTATTAAAATAGCCCCCGGTCCAAAAAGTCGCCAAACAGAGCAGAGAGAGGTTGCTCCTACAGAGGATCAATTCAGTGGATTCATATTTAAAATCCACGCCAATATGGATCCAAAGCACCGAAACCGTATCGCATTCTTACGGATATGTTCTGGGAAATTTACACGAAACAAGCCCTACAATCATGTAAGAGGTACCAAGCCATTGCGTTTTTCCAATGTCACCTCCTTTATGGCGCAGGATAAAGAAATAATTGAGGAGGCATTTCCTGGAGATATTGTAGGTCTTTATGATACAGGAAATCTAAAAATTGGAGACAGCATTACTGACGGGGAAGACCTCACTTTCAAAGGTATCCCAAGCTTCTCTCCGGAGATTTTCCGAGAAGTGGTTAACAAGGATGCCATGAAGACCAAGCAACTTGAAAAAGGCTTGCAACAATTAATGGAAGAAGGGGTCGCGCAGCTTTTTACTTTTGAAATAGGTTCAAGAAAGGTGGTTGGTACAGTAGGTCAGCTTCAATTTGAAGTAATAAAATTTAGATTGAAAAACGAATACAATGCCACCGCTGATTTTGTTCCAATGAACTTGTACAAGGCTTGCTGGATCACAAGTACTGACAAAAAGAAATTGGATGAATTTATCCGTTCCAAGCAAAGGCATATTGCCAAAGACAAAGATGGTAAGCTTGTATTCATGGCAGAAAGCAAGGCTTGGCTCCAAATGGTTAAGGACAATTTTCCTGAAATAGAATTTCACTACACATCAGAATTATAAATTCATTAAACCTGATCATACATGAAAAAGCCATTTAACGTTATATATGAGGACAATCATTTGCTAGTCGTTAACAAGGCTGCAGGTATATTGGTACAAGGAGACAAAACGGGAGACAAGACACTTACTGACCTTTGCAAAACCTATATCGCCAATAAATACAACAAGCCCGGGGCAGTGTTCCTCCACCCCGTTCACAGGCTAGATAGGCCAGTAAGTGGGATTGTGGTGTTTGCCAGAACCTCCAAAGCTTTAGAAAGGATGACTGCTTTGTTCAGAAAAAGAGAAGTCCACAAGGTATATTGGGCAGTAGTAAAGAGAAGACCTAAAGAGGAATCAGGAAAATTAACGCATTGGCTGGTAAAAGATTCAGACAAAAACACCTCCACCGCCTATGACAAAGAGGCTCCCAATTCCAAAAGATCTGAATTAACTTATAAGAGCTTGGGCAAGCTAAATGACCACTGGCTATTGGAGCTTCGCCCTATTACGGGAAGACCTCATCAATTGCGCGTGCAGCTATCAACCATGAATTGTCCGATAAGGGGTGACATAAAATATGGATTCTCAAAGCCAAACCCTGATGCAAGTATCAACCTTCATGCATTTCATTTGGTATTTATCCACCCCATCAAAAAAGAAAAATTGTTCTTAAGAGCAGCATTACCGGAAGAACCGTTTTGGGAGCAGTTTTTAGAGTTCGAAAATATAAAATCAGCTGATCGCCGCTTAGACAATACATTTAGCGGATAAAACCTTTTGAACAATGTTAAA
This sequence comes from Cyclobacterium sediminis, assembly GCF_054781075.1. Classification (NCBI taxonomy): domain Bacteria; kingdom Pseudomonadati; phylum Bacteroidota; class Cytophagia; order Cytophagales; family Cyclobacteriaceae; genus Cyclobacterium; species Cyclobacterium sediminis. Next base: position 1,141,576 of record NZ_BAAGVC010000003.1, read on the forward strand.
AAAATATTTTTTCACCTGTCTATTTTTTCTGGGGTCAATTTCAGCTTTTGGCCAAGAGGAAGAAGGGGTTTTTTGGGAAATAATCGGCCCTGATTCCTCAACACCCTCTTACCTTTTCGGGACGATTCACCTAATTTGCCAGGAAGATTTTGTAATCAACGACAAGATAGCCGATAAGTTAAAGAGGGCTGACTATCTAGTACTTGAAATTGATATGGATGACCCTCAACTTCAAGTGGCCATGCAGCAGAATCTTTACAATAAAGAGGGGCAAAAAATTTCTGATTTCCTTTCTGAAGAAGCGTATCATACCGTTCATACGTTTATTAAAGAAAGGACAGGAATGGACATGGACATGCTAAAAGAAATGCGCCCAATGGTTTTGATGTCGCTTTTATACAATAACCTCTTAGAATGTGAAACCATGTCCTTAGAGATGGAATTGATGTCATTGGCAAATACAGGTAACAAAGAAGTGCTTGGCTTGGAAACTGTTGAAGACCAAATGTCCCTTTTTGACCATATTCCCTTAAGCAAGCAGTACGAAAGCTTTTACGCTTATATCAAAGATATTGAAAAAGGTCAGGATGAGTTCCGGGAACTTATCAATGCCTATAAAGAAGAAAAAATCGTTGACCTATTGCAGATGGTCGCCGAAAGTCCTGAATACAAAGATTACCAAGATGTATTTCTCTATGAAAGAAACCAAAATTGGCTGAAACCCATGAAACGTATAATGAAAAACGGTCAGGCATTTTTTGCTGTTGGCGCCGGTCATTTGGCAGGACCAAAAGGATTAATCCAGCTATTAAAAAGCCAAGGTTTCACGGTAAAAAGAATTGATTTTTAATCCTATTTCTTAGAAACGGACTTGGTAAAAAAAGCATAAATCCCTGCTACGCTTAGGATCAATAATGCTGCAATAAGCACATATTGCCAAATTGAGGATTTGGAAGTAAGGGCTTCTTGAATACTCCCGGCCAAAGCCCCAGACGAAAAAGCCAGCAAGGTTCTGGGCAACATACCCAAAAGCCCAAACCACAATACCCTCTTCATCCCTGTTCTCAACAAGGCAAACACCAAATTTGAAATGGCAAAAGGGATGACGGGGCTTATTCTGACAAAAAATATTAAACTGCCCATTTGTCCTTTTTTCTCCGATATAAGCTTTTTTGCTTTTGGGTAAGGATCCAAGAGCAAATCAAGGCTGTCTTTATCTAATACTCTGCCTAGACCATAACCTACTGCACTAGCAAGCGTATAAGCCAAAACCAAATAGGGAAAAGCATGCCAACCAAAGATATAACCGGAAATGACTGCAAAAAAAGTGGTAGGAACCAAGGCCAACCCCATTAAAACAGTGCCTGAAATGGAATAAATCAAAGCAATTTCTGGCTCAATTATTGGGGATAAATTTATTTCAGACCAATGCCTATAAATCCAGTTTCCAATTAGTAAGGCACCTATTGAGGGAAGGATGCTTACCCATAGAATGGCTACAAGAACCCAGGGGCTTTGGTTATAGATATTCCTGAAATGCTTGAAAATAGGCGGTTTTTTATTCATCTTTGAACAAAACTAGAAATAATTCTGACTAAAATTTAACCGGACCAAAGCTTAATTAAAAAATTGTCTTGTTTAGTCGATAAAATCTATATAAATCAACCTTATGAAATTTGCCACAAAAGCCATACATGCAGGGATTAAACCGGACATCGGTACAGGAGCCATTATGACTCCAATTTTTCAAACTTCTACTTATGTTCAAAAATCACCGGGAGACCACAAAGGTTTTGAATATTCCAGAACACAAAATCCAACTAGACAAGCGTTGGAACAAAATTTGGCTGCACTGGAAAATGGGCAGCATGGTTTATGCTTTTCCTCCGGAATGGCAGCAATAGATTGCATTCTTAAACTATTGAAGCCGGGTGACGAGGTTATAAGTACCAATGATCTTTATGGTGGCACTTATAGAATTTTCACCAAAGTATTTTCCAAATATGGAATAAAGTTTCACTTTGTCAACATGGAAAAACCTGAGGAAATTCTTCCCCTTATCAATGAGAATACCAAAATGATATGGGCTGAAACTCCGACTAACCCCATGATGAACATTATTGACATCAAGGCATTAGCAAAAATTGCGAAAAACAACCATCTTCTATTGGGAGTTGACAATACCTTTGCGACTCCTTTTTTGCAAAGCCCAATAGATCTAGGTGCAGACCTTGTCATGCATTCTGTTACTAAATACCTTGCCGGTCATTCAGATGTAGTCATGGGAGCCATAGTTGTAAAGGACAAGAAACTTGCAGAGGAGCTGGCTTTTATTCAAAATTCCTGTGGAGCAGTACCCGGACCACAAGATTGCTTTTTAGTCTTGAGAGGTATCAAAACCCTTCACCTAAGAATGGAAAGACATTGCCAAAATGGAAAAACCATCGCTGCCTATTTGAAAAATCACCCTAAAGTTGAAAAAGTTTTTTGGCCCGGATTTGAAGACCACCCAAACCATGCCATCGCAAAAGCTCAAATGAAAGATTTTGGAGGCATGCTATCTTTCACCTTGAAGGGCAACAATATTGAGGATGCCATAAAGATTTTAGAGAATTTTAGAATATTCGTTCTGGCAGAATCTTTAGGTGGAGTGGAATCACTTTGTGGACACCCTGCCACAATGACTCATGCTAGTATTCCAAAATCTGAAAGGGAAAAAGTAGGCTTATCCGATTCTTTGATCAGGTTAAGTGTAGGTATAGAAGATGCTGAAGACTTAAAGAATGACCTTGCACAGGCAATGGAAAAACTTTAATGAAGCATGTTTGTAAATAACTGCTGACATCTGGCATCTATAGCATTGGTTGATTCTTTATGGCTCTTTTGTAAGAGGGTAAGTACCGGTTGGTATTTTTTACTTACATCTTCCTTCTTGCCCAAATGGTTGCCCAAATGCTGGAGAAAAAGTTGATTTTTATACCAATCATCCATTTTCTTAGAAAGGATGTCGATTTCTTTGTGAACGACATGAGTAAAAACAGCATTCAACCCTATAGATAACCTGATTTTTTCCAGGACAGTAACTTTTTTCAAACCTTTATAAATTTCGCTGATTGTTTGTGCATCTAGTCTTGTCTTTGTCCCAAAATGAAAAAAGTCAATCTCTTCATTAATTATCTGATTGATAGCAGTATTAATATTCAAGATTGACATCCCTTGTGAAAACTTATAAATATCTCGGTAGAGGGTTTCCCATTGATGTAAAGGGATAGAAAGAATCAGCTCGTAAACCTCCGTATAAACCCTATCTTTATCGGAAGAAATGAGTTTCTCGTAGTCAGGGTACTCGCCTTTTTCTTTCATATGGCCAACAAATCCCTCCTGGATCAAGCGTATATGTTTGACTTTGCGTAGGTCTTTCTGCAAAGGTTTAAAGGGAGAAAAAATTTTGCCAATCTTTTTTTTCTTATTGAAATGAACCCTTTCCAACAACTGTATATATACACTAAAAAAATCCAAATGAGTCTCCAGCTCTGTTGCTTTCTTTGATCTCATTTTTTTTGAAAGTTCTTCAAACAATACCTTCCCGGCATCGTAGTGCTTGTCAAAAACATGTAAAACCAAGGGTAAGGTAGATGCTTCCATCGCTATTCATTTATTTTTACTGTTGTGGCTCCATATCCAAAATTAGTCTTTTGACTGTCTTTAAAGTATTTAATCCCTTGTAGTTGACTTAAATACTTGTGTATATTTTTCCTTAAAACCCCATTCCCAATGCCATGAATAAAAACAATCTCGTCCATTCCTGAAGCAATGGCATCATTGAGATTTGATTCAAATGTTTTCATCTGCAGTTGTAACATTTCACTGTTACTCATCAGGTCATGGTCTTTTGTCAATTTATCTATATGTAAATCAATAGAAGCAGGAGGCCTTTTAACTTTTGCCGCGGGGTAAACATCTTCAGGACTGGGATTAAACTCCTTATTCAATTGATTAATATTCAATGTTTTGACAGTATTGTCTAACCTAAAAAAATAGGCTTCTTTATTTATTAATGGCGCTTTCCCTTTATTTTTAAAAAATGAAGAAGCTATTAATTTTATATTTCTTACTTGTACAGGTTGTTGTTTATCAAATCGCTTATTTAAAAAAACCATCATTACACTGAATGGAGGCCACTGCTCGAAATCAGGAAGCATTTTTTCTCCTAATTTGGTAAAGGACTTTCCTTTCACTACACCTGCACCCATATTTTTCGTGTTGTTCTGCTGATGTTCGTCAAAAGAATATAGACAATCCTTTGTGAGGTTATTGATAAGCATCATGTCATAAACCTGATCATTGTAAGGAACATAAGCTATAAACATTCCTTCTTCGGTAAGAGCAGGATCACTTTTGGGAAGCGTAGATTGAAACCCGGATGATTTTTTTGGTTTGGTATCAAAATAAGTCTCTTCAGCCTCATTGATAACCACTACCTCTGATTTGAGGGCAGGGATTCTAAATCCATCCTCAATTTCAATTTCAACCTGGCCACCGGAAGAAAGTTTGGTAATTATACCTTCCTCTTTCCCATGCAACAACCTTACTTTATCCCCTATATTCATGTCTCAAATTTACCAAATAGATTGGGGAAATTCATACTTAATCACTTTTGATTCTAGGAATCCCCTTTTATTTCCATTTCAAGATTCGACAATCATGTATCCCAGCAGCATGGTCGTCCCCTTATTTGCTACCTTATTAACTATGTAAAAATTCCCAATAGTTCAAAAGTATAATGCCTGGCTTTCAATCTTTCCTTTATAATATATAAAAAGCAGCTCAGAAAAAAAACATTGACGACTATAATAAAAGGGAAATAAAACAAAAATAGACCCATTTGAAAATAAAATGGGTCTATTCTTACTCTTACAACACAATATTTACAATTTTTCCTGGAACAACAATGACTTTTTTAGGCTGCTGTCCTTTGGTCCATTTTTGAATTTGCTCATCTTTCAAAGCGGCTTCTTCAATTTCCTGTTTTGAAAGGCTCAAGGAAAGCTCAATTTTAGCTCTCATTTTACCGTTAATAGATACAGGATATTGATGACTATCCTCAGTAAGGTACTTCTCCTCAGCTACTGGGAATTGAGCATGGACAATGGATTCCTCATGGCCTAACAGCTCCCACAATTCTTCTGAAATATGCGGTGCATAAGGAGACAATACTATCAATAATGGCTCCAATACCTCTCTATTGTTACACTTCAATGAGGACAGTTCGTTGACACAAATCATAAAAGAAGAAACGGAAGTATTGAAAGCATGTCTTTCAATGTCCTCCTCCACTTTCTTCATGGTTTTGTGTAAAGATTTTAATGCATCTTTAGAGGCAGGCTTGTCTGAGACATTCCATTTTCCATTTTGATCATGAAACAATCTCCACAGTTTTTTCAAGAATTTATAGACTCCATCAATCCCATTGGTGTTCCAAGGCTTGAATTGCTCCAATGGTCCCAAGAACATTTCATACAACCTCAAAGTATCTGCCCCATAACTTTCAATGACATCATCAGGGTTGACTACATTGTATTTGGATTTTGACATTTTCTCCACCTCAGCCCCACAATTGTATTTACCATCTTCCAAAATAAATTCAGCATCCTTTAAGTCAGGTCTCCAATTGCGAAATGCCTCTATATCTAGTTGATCATTGTAAACAATATTAACATCCACATGCATGGGGCTTACCTCATGATCACCAATTAAGCCATAGCTCACAAAAGTATTGGTGCCTTTTTTACGGTAAACAAAATTTGACCTACCTTGAATCATCCCTTGGTTGATCATTTTTTGGAAAGGCTCCTTTATAGGAACAAAACCTCTGTCATACAAAAACTTTGTCCAAAATCTTGAGTACAACAAATGTCCTGTTGCATGTTCAGCTCCTCCAATGTACAAGTCCACTGAGCCCCAATAATCTGCAGCAGCTTTGCTTACAAACTCCTCCTTATTTTGAGCATCCATATAACGGAAAAAATACCAACTAGAACCTGCCCATCCCGGCATGGTACTCATTTCTAATGGAAAAGTTCCTTCCGCAGTCTTGTAGTTCCAGTCTTTGGCTCTACCAAGTGGCGGGGCTCCATCTTCTGTTGGTAAATATTTATCCACTTCAGGAAGAGGCAATGGCAAATCACTTTCTTCTACCAAATAGGGTAAATCATTTTTGAAGTAAACAGGAAGTGGCTCACCCCAGTAGCGTTGGCGTGTAAAAATAGCATCCCTCATTTTATATTGTATCTTCCCCTTTCCTATTCCTTTTTCTTCAAGAAAGGCAATGGCTTTGTCCATTGCATCTTGCATTTTTAAACCACTTATGAAGCCGGAATTCATGATGGTACCGCCCTTTCCGGGAAAGGAACCCTCTGACATATCTCCTTCTATCACTTGTCTTTTTTCCAATCCAAAATGGTTGGCGAAATTATAATCCCGCTCATCATGGGAAGGCACCGCCATAACTGCTCCTGTTCCATAACCGGCCAACACATAATCTGCAATCCAAATCGGAATACTTTCCCCATTAAAAGGATTTTTCGCATAACTACCGGTAAAAGCACCAGAAATGGTCTTCACATCAGCCATTCTATCCCTCTCAGACCTGTTTTTTGCCTGGGCCACATAACTAAGTGCGTTTTCTTTCTGATCTTCAGTAATTAATTTTCCTACCAGTTCATGCTCAGGAGCCAATGCCAGGTAAGTCACTCCATATATGGTATCAATCCTTGTGGTAAAGACCTTAATTTTTTCATTTTGACCTTCTACATCAAATACCATTTCTGCCCCCAAAGACCTGCCTATCCAGTTCCTTTGCATTTCTTTAACCGGATCAGGCCAATCTAAATTTTCCAAACCATTAAGCAATCGTTCAGCATAGGCGGTAATCCGCATACTCCATTGCATCATGCGTTTTCTTTCGACGGGATGCCCCCCCCTTTCAGAAAAACCATCCTTGACCTCATCGTTAGAAAGGACTGTGCCCAATGCGGCACACCAGTTGACAGTGGTCTCAGCCAAATAGGTAAGCCTATACCTTAACAATACCCTTTGCTTTTCTTCGGCTGAATATTCCGCCCATTCCTCAGCACCAAATACCTCTGTATCTTCATCACAAGCCGCTTTTACCCCTTTATTTCCTTCTTTTTCAAATACGGAAACAAGGTGAGATATTGGCATGGCCTTATCAGCTTCCATGTCATAATAACTTTCAAAAAGCTGCATAAAGATCCACTGTGTCCATCGATAATACTCAGGATCAGAGGTTCTAACTTCCTTACTCCAGTCGAAGGCAAAGCCAATATTTTTAAGTTGTTCGGTATATCTTTTTATATTTTCCTCTGTCGTTATGGCAGGATGTTGACCCGTTTGAATCGCATACTGCTCTGCAGGAAGCCCAAAGGAATCATAGCCCATAGGGTGCAATACATTGAATCCTTTTAATCTTTTGTAACGTGTCACAATATCAGAGGCAATATATCCTAATGGATGACCTACATGAAGTCCTGCTCCAGAAGGGTATGGGAACATATCCAAAGAATAAAATTTGGGTTTATTTGCTTCCGGACTAGCATTGAAAATCCCCGTTTGCTCCCAACGGTCCTGCCATTTTTTCTCAATGGCGCGAAAATTATAATCAGACATTTTCAGTAATTGTAAAATTATTGGTCAATTCAATTCCAAAAGTATAAAAAATATCCCTATTCATTTCGAATATGGATAACTATATGTAAATCACTTTTTAATTAAAAAATAATCTCGAGCGTAAACTACCAATTTCTAAACGTTCGGCTCCTTCCTTGGAGAATCCAGTTTCTCCAAAACCCATATGAAAAGTTAATTTCAGCACCGGCACTTAAGGTGAAGTATCCGTCATAACGCGCACCGGGTTCATTTAGTCTTGGGTCACCACTCCCTCTCCTTGCGCTACCTCTCGTACTTCTGATTAATTCTATATTTGGCTCTCCATTAGGGAGTAAAAATCTTTCTTCCCTAACTGATAGCCGAAGTCTATCAGGATTCACTCCGGAAATATAGTCTTCTATCAACTCATCATAAAAACCTGAAACATTAAAAGCACTGACATCATCTAAATAATCAGAAAAAGTAAACCTATAGTTACCTTCAACGAATACATCCAAATATAAATTTACTTTATATTTTATTCCTAGCCCCATAGGCATGATCACAACAACGTTATTATAAAGCTCATTTTCAGTCCTTAATGGACGCAGTGCTACCCAGTTATTGTTGTAATTGGTATGAGGGTCAATTGTGGAAGCGCCCAAACCTAAAAAGACATATGGATTAAAGAAGGCCCTGTTGATATTAAATTTTTTCACTGGCTTCCAATAGTACTCTATCAATAATGCGGCCTCCCAATTTTCACTACGGAAATTTAAATTCCTGGGAATTCTCCCACTATTAGGATCGGCGTGATCATCTTGTCCAGAAATTTTGTAATACCCAACATCCCCTCTGGCCTTCAAATTGGTCCCAAAGGTATACCTTGTACTAAACCCTGCGTAATAATCTGGTTGAACTCCTTCTTTGTATTGCCATAATGCATACAGGTCACCAAAGTATTGGGAAGGGCCACCCTGAACGGAAAATGACCATAATTCCTCGCGCCTATATTTATTAAAACCTTGGCCAAATGTTTGTAATAAAATGCACGTTAAAAAAAATGTTATAAAAAATATCTTCTTGCTCATCTTTCCTAAACCAATTCCCTAGCCATTAATCCACTGGCTATAAACGCCCTAAAGATAATATACAATGCCCCAATAAAAAAATTACTTTATTGCAATTTTATCCAGACCTGAACGTATATGTAAGTCTCTTTGAGGGAAAGGGATTTCCACATTCTCTTCCGCAAACTTTTGAAAAATAGCATAGTAAAGTTGACTTTTCAAGACATTGGGTTTGTTGGTATATTCAGTGGTCCACACCCTTAGGTTAAAATCAATACTACTGTCATTGTATTTATCAAAGAGTACATCAGGCTCTGGCTTTGTAAGAACTCCAGGAAACTCTTTCACCACTTCTAACAAAATACGTCTTATCTTTTCCGGCTCTTCCTTATAGGAAACGCCAACAGGTATATTGAACCGAATATTGCTATCATTGTGCGACCAATTGATAACTGAATTGTCTATAAATTGACTATTTGGAACAATGATGGAAATATTGTCATTGGTGAGAATTGTGGTAGATCTGGCAGATATTCTCTCCACATCCCCATAGACCTCATCCACCTCTATTCGGTCACCAACTTTTATGGGCCTTTCTAATAGAATGATCAAACCGCTAATAAAATTATTGGTAATATTCTGAAGACCAAAGCCAATTCCCACACCGATAGCTCCGGCCAAAATACCCAATGCGCTCAGGTCTACATTACTATTTTGTAAAATAGTAATTAATCCAATTATAATCAGTAGGTACTTAAAAAAGGTTGCAATAGATTGACGCATACCTACTTCAATTTTATACCTGGCTAAAACCTTATTGGCAAGAAACCTTCTTGCCAATTCGGAGACAATAAATACCAACACAATGGATATGGTAAGCCCTAAAAACAAACCTATGGTTAACTCTGTTTTCCCGAGCATCAGTAACTTGATATCCAGAAATTCGTTTAGCTTATCTAATAAGTCGGCAAAATCTCCATTGCCAATATTTTGTATCCATTCATTCATATAGTTGCTCTTTTAGTTGCTCTTTGATTTTGCTTTAGACCTTAAATTAAAGTATATAGAATTTCAGAAACCCCTTGCCCCCTTTAACTAACACACATGCAAGCAAATAGTTAAACAGGTGATAAGATAATAATTTTAACCATTATATTTTCTATTCCATTCATTTAAAAGTCCACATTTTAGGTACATTTGTTGCTAATTTAATGCCATGAGTAGACAAAACGAAGAACTCGAACATAGACTTAAACTCAGAAACATCAAGCATTCTGATTTTAATGACATCAGAGAAATAATGCTTTCCACGTACAAGACGGAAGCCATGTCTTGGACCAAGGAAGAATTTAAAAACCAGCTAAATGCTTTTCCTGAGGGGCAAATCTGCCTGGAAGACAATGGGAAAGTTGTAGCTGTGGCATTTAGTATCATTGTAGACTATGCCAAATATGGTGACAATCATTCTTATGAGCAGATCATAGGACATGGAAAATTTGATACCCATGATGAAATGGGAGACACCCTTTATGGTACCGATATTTTTGTAGACAAAGAGTACAGAGGGCTACGTTTGGGAAGAAGGCTTTATGATGCCCGCAAAGAGCTGTGTGAAAACCTAAACCTAAGGTCAATAATTGCAGGTGGAAGAATCCCAGGGTTCAGTAAATTTGCTGATCAAATGTCTCCACGTAAATACATAGAGTTGGTAAAGAACAAAGAAATATTTGACCCTGTACTTTCCTTCCAGCTTGCCAATGAATTTCATGTACGGAAAGTAATCACTAAATACCTGCCCGAAGACACAGACTCTAAAGCTTATGCCACCCTTCTTGAGTGGATCAATATTTATTATGAAAAAGAAGAAAAGTTAATTGGAAATAAAAAAACCATTGTCAGGCTGGGGCTTGTACAGTGGAAAATGAGGCGGTTTAATGATGTTGACGATCTAATGCAGCAAGTAGAGTTTTTTGTTGACACCGTTTCTGATTACCAATCTGACTTTTGTTTATTTCCGGAGTTTTTTAATGCCCCGCTATTGGCAGGATTTAATAAGATGGACGCTTCTGAAGCCATACGAAACTTGGCGGACTACACCGAAGAAATCATTAACCGAATGCGAGATCTAGCCTTGTCCTACAATGTGAATATCATTGCAGGAAGCATGCCCGAATACGACGGAAAGAAACTCCGAAATGTGAGTTATTTGTGCAGAAGGGATGGCACGATGGACAAGCAATACAAGCTCCATATCACTCCTGACGAGCAATCCTATTGGGGACTTCAAGGAGGAAATGGCATTAGCGTTTTTGACACAGATGCCGGGAAGGTGGGAATACTCATTTGTTATGATGTAGAATTCCCAGAGTTAGGACGAATCTTGGCAGAAAAGGAGATGGACATACTTTTTGTTCCATTTTGGACAGATACAAAGAATGCCTACTTAAGGGTAAGCACCTGTGCAAAGGCCAGGGCCATCGAAAATGAATGCTATGTGGCCATTACGGGTTCCGTAGGAAATCTCCCTCGGGTAGAAAATATGGACATTCAACATTCTCAAGCAGCCATATATTCACCCTCTGATTTTTCTTTCCCGCACGACGCAATCATTGGTGAGGCCTCCCTGAACACAGAAACTACTATTGTGGCAGATGTAGACCTTGCTTTGTTAACCAAATTACGAAAAACAGGAAGCGTACGAAATCTTGAACAACGAAGGCTAGACCTGTACTCAATACAATGGAAAAAAAATAGGCAATGAATCACTTTAACCCAAATTATAAAGAAGTCCTTTCTAAGGCTAAAGATATTCAACTAATCGTAACTGACCTTGATGGTGTGTTAACGGACGGAGGCATAGTATTAGATGACAATGGAAAGGAATACAAAAGGTTTCAGGTTAAGGATGGGCAAATCATCCGTTTCCTCCGCGAATCCAGCATAAAAACAGGAGTCATTACCGGTAGAGATGTACCTGTATCAAAATTCCGATGTGAACAAATGGGAGTAGATTTCCACCTTCATGGTGTAAATGACAAATGGCCTACATTACAATCCATTATTGCAAAGATGGATTTAAAAGCCAGTCAAGTTGCCTATATAGGAGATGATATAATTGACCTAGAAGTGTTAACAAATGTAGGTTTCTCTGCTGCTCCGGCTGACGCCATCTTCTATATCAAGGACAAGGTGGATTATGTCACTATAAAGAAAGGTGGGGAGGGATCGTTTAGGGAATTGGCAGATTTAATACTTTATGCCAATAGGAATCTACCTTCATACCCGTACACAACCGATAATAATTAATTGAGCAAACAAAAAGCTTAAAGATGAAAATTAGCCAGCATAAGATGAAAATCAATGAAGATTTAAAACTAGGTGGAAATCAACCTGTTTTATTTTCCGGCCCCTGCGCAGTTGAAAGTCCGGAAATATGTCTGGAAATAGGCACTAAAATAAAAGCCCTATCTGAAAAACATGGCTTTGGTTATGTATTTAAGGCTTCTTTTGACAAAGCCAATAGGACCTCTACAGATTCATTCCGAGGCATTGGTTTTGAAAAATCATTACAAGTTCTGGAAATGGTGGGCAAAACCCTTGCTGTTCCTTTGGTCACTGACATCCATGAAAGTTACCAAGTAGATGCAGTAGCTTCAGTGGTTGATGTATTGCAAATCCCTGCATTTCTTTGTAGGCAAACAGATCTACTAATTGCTGCCGGCAAAACCGGAAAAGCCATTAAAATTAAACGTGGCCAATTTATGGCTCCTGAAGACATGCGATATGCGGTAGATAAAATCCGTGCTACAGGTAACGACAATGTGGCCCTCACTGAGAGAGGTTTCTCACTGGGATACCATAACCTTGTAGTAGACATGAGAGCTTTGCCTATCATGCGCCAATTTGCCCCGGTAGTTTTTGATGTCACCCACAGTGTACAACAGCCCGGAGCAAATAAAGGCAGCAGTGGCGGACAAAGGCAAATGGCTCCTTACCTTGCAAGGGCAGCTGCGGCTACAGGTGTGGATGGCTTTTTTATAGAAACACATCCCAATCCGGCAGTTGCCTTAAGTGACGGTCCAAACATGGTTCCTTTAGATCAAATGGATGAATTTCTCGCCATGCTTAAAAATGTCTGGACAATGGGAAATCAGTATAAAAATTATTCTTTGCAATGAAGAAAGCTAAGTGGTTCTACTTTTTACTTTGTTTTGGGCAATTGTTTTGCTTGAGTATAAATACCTTGGCCCAAAACCAACCGGTAAGTAACCAAATTAGAACACTTATTGAAGGAGACAGTACTTACTTTAACATTGCCTTTGATCCATACCCTTTACACTCGAGAACAGAGCTAATATCATTTTATTCGGAAAGGGCTTTTCAACCGGGTTGGTCAAAAGATGAGCAATTGACTTGCAATGCCTTGGAACTCCGCCACCTTATTCAAAATGCCACTTTTGATGGCTTGCTCCCTGAAGATTATCACCTTGATGGCTTAAATATATTTTTCGAAAAATATTTTTCAGGAATCCCCCTGACTCCAATAGATTTGGCCAAGGTTGATTTTTTGCTTAGCGATGCCTTCATTCTATATGCCAACCATATTTTTGGAGGGAAAGTCCATCCGGAACACCTGCACAGCACTTGGGAAATCCTACAGAAAGGAAAAGAGCCCAAGGTATTGGAAAAGCTCTATTTGGCTGTGACGGAGAACAATGTAAAAAAACAACTATTCAGCCTGCAGCCAAAATTTTCGATTTACCTTCGCATGAGGCAATCCATGAAAAAATACTTGGAGTTGATAAAACGTGACTCAGGGAATAATTGGAAAAAGATACCGATAAACGAGTCAATTGAAATACTCCAAAAAAGTGAAGGAATCCCCACCGTTCGCAAAAGGTTACAATTATGGAAAGACCTGAAACCTTATTCCATGCAACCCGGAACAGAAAACATCTATGATTCCATTTTGTATGAAGGCGTAAAAACCTTTCAGGAAAGAAATGGGCTTTTTCCGGACGGTGTGTTAGGCAAGGCCACCGTCGAAGCATTGAACAAATCCCCTCAGGAACTTATCAAGCAGGTAAGTGTAAATATGGAAAGGCTAAGGTGGCTTCCCGACACTACCGTACAAGAGTTTATTTTGGTCAATATAGCCAACTACGCATTAGATTATATCAATAAGAAAGACACTTTGCTTCACTCCAATGCAATTGTAGGAAAAACTTACAGGAAAACTCCGGTTTTTAATGGGGCCATGAGCTATTTGGTCTTTAGTCCCACCTGGACCGTTCCTCCAACTATATTGAAGAATGATGTAATTCCTGCTGTTAAAAACAACCTGAATTACCTTCAGTCAAAAAACATGCGTATTCTGGATTTTTCAGGAAATGAAATCCCTCCGTCTTCAATCAATTGGAGCACGGTAAATGCTGATAATTTTAAATACATGGTGAGGCAAGACCCAGGCCCATCCAATGCGCTTGGAAGGGTGAAATTCATGTTCCCCAATAAACACAATGTCTACATACATGACACCCCTTCAAGGTCACTCTTTTCCCAAGAAGACAGGGCATTAAGTTCGGGCTGTATTCGTATTGAAAAGCCTATAGAACTAGCCAAATTATTACTTTCAGACCAAAAAAAATGGACGGATGATCTAATAAAAGAAGCATTAGTGGGCGATGAAGAGCGATCCGTTAGCCTGACCAGAAAAATCCCTGTGATTATACTCTATTTGACCTTTTGGACAGATAGCAGAAAAAAAGAACAAGTTCGAAAAGACATCTATGATAGAGACAATGAACTCTATAAATTGATGCAAAAACCTCTAAACTCCAGTTCGATTTAAATTGTCTTAAACAATGGCTACGTCGCCACTGCGAACCCTTTTTGAGGTTTGCTGAGGTTGGAAAGGGTGAACCAGTCTCAACTTGGGGATTCCCAGAGTTTTCACTACTCAAATGCCTCCCTAAACCTACCAATGCCGTGTTTCTAAAGACCAAGAATACGGAGCTAATAGCACTAGCGAAAAACCGGTTTTACTATTGGGCCTAAAGAGGCAATGGCCTAAAAAGTCAACCCATTTAAACCCAGATGACATTTCCTGAATCGGCTTACCCGGGCTTTCAAGATTTCTCCTGATTGGAATGCTTTATTAAATATTGTGATTTCGAAAATGTCAGGTCCCGGAATGACAATCTTTTTTATAATTTTAAGTTTAACTCAAGTAATAAACAGTCTTTTAATTTAGGGAGCTAAAATTAACTAAATACATTCTCCTTGATAAAAACAGATTGACTCCAATAGTCAGGTTCACTTGCGTGAACAAACAAGCAGCTTTTATTTTTGATCAAATCAATTATAGCTTCAAAATTATCAGAGGGCAAAGCCGGACATCCTAAACTTCTACCCAGCCTTCCATGACGTGTAATAAATGATTTTTCAGCATAAGCGGCTGCATGCATTACAATCGCTCTTGCCCTGGCATTGTCATTAATCCCTTTTTCCATTCCATCTAAGCGCAAAGATTTACCATGCTTACCAAAATAGGTTTCACCCGTAAGGTAAAATCCCAAACTACTCATATAGCTTTCAGGCACGTTAGAAAACTTTTTAGCATGTAATCCCCCTGAATTCCTTCCATGGGCCACAAGGGAAGCATATTCCAATTTTTGATTGTCTACGTCGATTACCCAAAGCCTTTGTTCTGATGAGGGCAGATCAAAATCAACTATGGTTAATGGACTGCCTTCTTCGATCAATCCATCGTCAATCATTTTCAAATAACCTTTAAAAGCCATTGATAAAACTTCCTTTTTTAGCAATGGGTTTTGCTGCCGGATATTATCCCAAAGGCCTTCTACACTGTCCCTTATTACCTTAACCTCAGGTTTTTCTATAGGGTGTAAATTGACAATACCTGCAGGTTTCATCTCAAATGAAAAAACAGGAAATACTACTAAAATTGTAAAAGCAAATATTTTAATCATACGCAAACTCAAACAAATAAAGGCTGGTCTTAAGGGATAAATCTCAATAAACCACAGTAATATAAGTCAATTTTGCCCCCAATTAATTCCCGAATGATAGGAAAATTTTGAAACATTTCTGCTAGACCGATTAAAGTAGATAAGTAAAGGAATTCAGAAACCAATGAAATCAATTAATTTTAAGCGTTTTTAGGACTATTATTATCAAGAGGTTTAAACCAATTGGCCTTAAATAAATAAAAGATCTGCACAGCCTAGGTCTATATGGGGGTAATTAAAAAACGAATCTATGGCAGTTCCCGGACGGACTTTGACCTTTATTTGATTAATTTTGAACCGATTTGCCTTAAATATTTGTTCTTTCGGTAGAAAAAGGTAAAATGGGGTAAAAACGTAATATGGACCATTTAAAAAAAGCTTGAAACATTGCAATTTCTATATATCTAAAGGTATAGAAACTTAAAAAAAACAAAATTACTGGAATTCTGTTAAATAAAATATGAAAATAGCCATCTATAGAAAAGAACACTTTAATGCTGCCCATAGGCTTCACAACCCACAATGGTCAGCGGAAAAAAATGATGCAGTTTTCGGAAAATGTAACAATCCCAGTTACCACGGCCATAACTATGACTTGGAAGTTAAGCTTACAGGTCCAATAGATCCTGAAACAGGTTATGTCTATGACATGAAGCTATTGAAGGATGTAATTAAAGATAATGTTACGAAAAAGTTTGATCACAAAAATTTAAATTTAGATGTCGATGAATTCAAGAACCTTAATCCAACTGCAGAAAACATTGCTGTGGTTATTTGGAATATTTTGAGAGAGAAAATTGAATTAAAATACGACTTAACAATTCGATTATATGAAACAGAAAGAAACTTTGTTGAATTCAGCGGGGATTGATCTCAATCAAGCCATTGACGACATAGGAGATGATCATATTTCTTCTTCCCATGAAACACCATTACGGGAAGATGCTTTTGAAATGGACGATGATCTGAAAATGGAATTGATTGAAAAACATTTTAAAGAAATCATGAATATTCTTGGCATGGACCTGAAGGACGATAGTTTAAAAGGCACCCCAAAAAGAGTAGCGAAAATGTTTGTGAAAGAAGTTTTTTCAGGGCTGAATCCAAAAAACAAACCAGAGGTTAAATTATTTGAAAACAAATACAAGTACAATGAAATGCTGGTAGAGAAAGACATTACTTTTTTCTCTCATTGTGAGCATCATTTTGTACCTATTTACGGAAAAGCACATGTTGCCTATATTTCCAATGGCAATGTAATCGGATTGTCTAAAATCAATAGGATTGTTCAATATTTTGCCAAAAGACCTCAGGTCCAAGAAAGGCTTACTGTTCAGATTGGTAATGAGCTTAAAAATGCTTTAGGGACAGATGACGTAGCTGTAATTATGGATGCAGACCATATGTGCGTATCCAGTAGAGGCGTAAGTGATACCAGCAGCAGTACTGTCACTTCCTTCTATAGCGGTCAATTTGAACATGACAACCAGAAAAGAAATGAATTCCTTAAATACATTTCTCTTTCAAGGTAAACATTTGTTTATTTTATAAGTCACTGCATTTAAAGCTGTTATTTCTAAGAAATAGCAGCTTTTTTTATTCTCTTCCTGTTATATCAAGAAAAAAGTTAAACAATTTGGCTGTGAATTAATTCTACTAAGTAAACATTGTGTGTGTATATGAAGGGAAAGAACATAGTAATTATTGGTGGGAATAGTGGAATTGGTAAAAAGGTAGCAGAAAAACTCAGTCAAAATGGTGCCGAAATATATGCCTACTCCAGGTCATTTACTGGAGAGCAACACTTGGATATTGAGAAAGATTTTGAAGCATTACCCAACTTACCTGAAACTATTCACGGGTTCGTTTACTGCCCCGGAACGATTAACTTAAAACCATTCAAAAGGCTAACAATTGATGATTTCAGGCAGGATCTTGAGGTCAATTACCTCGGAGCTGTAAGAACGCTCCATTTTTTGGAGAATTCATTGAAAAGATCAAAGGAAGCCTCTGTAGTCCTGTACAGTAGCATTGCAGTACAAACAGGCTTGGGTTTTCATAGCTCTATTGCCGGAGCCAAAGGCGCCATAGAAGGACTCACTCGGTCTCTCGCAGCCGAATGGGCAAGTTATGGTATCCGTGTCAATGCCATTGCTCCGTCACTTACTGACACCCCTTTGGCCAACTCTCTGCTTTCTACACCGGACAAAAAAAGTGCAGCTGAAAAAAGGCATCCACTTGGTCGAGTAGGGAAAGCCACTGATATCGCAGCCTCAACGGTATTTTTACTTTCTGATCAATCTTCTTGGATCACTGGACAGGTAATCAAGGTTGACGGGGGAATTTCCGCGATAAAATGATTACCCCTATCGATAAAAAAAATAGAGCAGATAGGCAAGGATTGCCTTGGTATTTAAAACAGCTAAGTAAATGAGGACTCCACCGGAATCATATCTAATTTTTAAAGCAGAGCTAAAAAAGGCCAAGCTCGAAAAAGAGCAATTAAAGCGAGATTATGAAGATAAGTTACTAAAGATCAACCAAGAATTATCCCGATTAAAGGAGCAAATTTCCGTACAGCAAGACCTAATGAAAACAACCATAAATTATGCAGTAAGGCTTGAAGACGACTTGGAGAATTTCAAACAGCTTGTCGAAGAGGAGAAAAACAAAAGAAAAAGCTCTTTTCATTAATCAATTATTTTTATTACCTATAGGTAATGATGAAGAAAAAGAATGATTATGACTGATACTTTGAATAAACAGGAGTTGCAAGATTTTGAAATTGCTTTTGAAGAAGAGTATGCCAGGGTTGATACCAATAATTCAAAAGGGATTATCATTTGTACATTATTGGTAGATTATGTCCCCATTACTGACTTTAAAGCCATTTTTCACAAAATCACCAATATCATAAAAGAAGGCAACTATAAGAAATTCATCTTTGACAAAAGGGCTTTAAGGGCTTTTCATCAACCCAGTATGGAATGGTATTTTTTAGATTGGAAGAAAGAAGTCTTTTCTTATGGAATTAAAACGCATAGGAAAATTCTACCCAATGAGGCATGGTTTGTGAAACTGGTCATGATTGCCAAAAAACAAATCACATTGGAAAACCCCGGTAATATTATTCGGGAACTTGATATTAAATACTGTGACAGCATAGAAGAAGCCATAGCTGAATAATGAAAAGATTTACCAAAGACAATTTAATCAGTAAAGGCAAAGCCTACAATAGAAACTTTGTGAATTGCCTGAGTGGTTTCAAAAGCCTGAACCTTATTGGAACCATCAACACTGAAAACAATAAAACCAACTTGGCCCCTTTTAGTCAAGTATTTCATGTTGGAGCCAACCCACCTACTGTTGGGATTTTATTTCGCCCCCATACCGTGGAACGACATACCTTGGAAAACATTCTTCAAAATAAATGTTTCACATTAAACCATGTGGATGAAAATTTTTACAAAAAAGCACACCAATGCAGTGCAAGATGGACACAATCAGAATTTAAAGCCACAGGATTGGAGGAAGAATTCCTGAATGACTTCAAAGCTCCCTTTGTAAAAATAAGTCCTTTGAAAATTTCCTGTGTCCTAAAAGATAAAATTACCTTGGCAGTAAATGAAACGGTCTTAATCGTAGCCAACATAGAAGAAGTATGGGTAGCTGCTGATGCTGTTGAAGATGATGGGTTTATTGAATTAAATAAAATAGGAACCATTACTGTCTCGGGTTTGGATAGTTACCATAGCACTAGCAAATTGGACAGATTGCCCTATGCAAAGCCCATTCAAAAAGCCGAATAGCCCAAAGCTACTTTCTAGATAACATTAAATAATTCCTAAAAATAATAAGCCGAACCAAAACGAAAATGCTCTAAAGTAAAAACACATACTACCCACTTTGACCATAGGGCAGAATGTGTTCATGATGGGTTTGGCTATCGGACAGAGTAAGATTGAGCGAAAGAGCGGCCTCCCGGTGTTAAACCTTCGATTCTTAACTGTCCACTAAATTCTTCTAAAAACTTACCAACTTTTTCCGGATCTTTTGCCGGCTGGTCATTGACATCTGTAATGATAAATCCATTTCCAAATCCAAGATCATTAAGATAGCCTCTGGTCATGGAAGATATTTTCACCCCATAGGGTACACCATACCGATCCATCTCGATTGCGTTGATGGTTTCAAGTTTTGCCCCCAATAAGGCAGATGCATAAAAAGATCTATTGATAACTCCGGTTCCACCCAAGAGGTTCTGTAAGGTCAATTGAACAGTGTTGAGTTTTCCCCTTCTTTGATAAGTAACCTGGATTTTGTCACCCGGGTAATAATAAGACAAGGCCTCCTCAAAGCTCCCTTTTCCTGAAATTTCTGTTCCATCAATTTTCACAATCACGTCATTGACTTCCATTCCTGATTTTTCTGCGGCCCCGTTCCTTATCACATGAGAAACAATGACACCATCTAAAGATTGTAGATTCATTTCCTCAGCCAAATCAGGGGAAATCTCTTTAATTTCAATTCCCGGAATTGCTTTTTGAACCTCACCATATCGAATAAGGTCGTTGGCAATCTTGGTAGCGATATCAACAGGAACAGCAAAACCATATCCGGTGTAGGAACCTGTTCTACTCAAAATAGCTGTATTGATTCCCACCAACTCTCCATTTATATTGACTAAAGCTCCACCTGAATTTCCGGGATTTATTGGGGCATCTGTTTGGATAAATGATTCCAAAGGAAAATCACCCCCCATAATATTGATTTGCCTTTCCTTTGCTGACACTATTCCTGCCGTTACTGTGGAAGTAAGGTTAAAAGGATTGCCTACTGCTAAAACCCACTCCCCTATTTTCAATTCCCGACTACTCCCAATTTCTATGGCCGGAAGATTATCTGCTTCAATTTTCAAAACTGCAATATCCGTATTTGCATCTGAGCCAATTAAACTGGCTTTATACGTTCTTTTCTTATGGATTACTTCAATGGTTTCTGCTTTTTCTATGACATGGTTATTGGTAATGATATAACCATCTTCAGAAAAAATCACCCCTGAACCTGTGCTAACTGTCTGCTGTGCCATACCTTGACCAAAGAAATAATCAAATATACTATACCTTCGAGAATCAGTCCCGGAAAAGTTTTTTATAAACACCACAGAGTTGGTACTGTTTTCGGAAGCTTCCACAAAAGAATCCGGCACCGGGCTCCCAAGGTTTTGGTTGGCTTCTTCAATGGGAGGCCGATGACGCACTTGAGACATTGGAATTTCTTCAGACCTGCTGAATTGCTCAGGGTTATTAAAATACGGATCCTCACTCAAATACTGGTGAAACACAAAAGAACCAATCACCCCACCTAAAAACGCAACGAGAACTAAACCAATATTTTTAAACATAACTAAAGACTTTGAATACTTAATTAAATACGGCCATTCACTGAATCAAGCCAATTTATTTAACATTTTTTAAACTTTCTTATGGCAAAAAATCACAATGTAAATTCTTTCCCAATTTTGTGCCAAAAAAACATATGGTTTAAAAAGTCTAAAAAAAACGGGAATACTGGTTTTACCTTGTAAATTTGTCAGTAGAAAATAACGGATAATGCCAAGTTGGGCATTGTGCTTTTTTTGTAAGTAAAAAATTTCCATGTCTACAATGAAACGTGTGGCCATTTTAGGCTCAACAGGTAGTATAGGTACACAAGCTTTAGATGTAATTGAGCAGCATTCTGACAAATTTGAAGTTGAGGTCCTTACGGCTTTTAATAACAAAGACTTATTAATCCAACAGGCCTTAGCCTTCCAACCGAATGTAGTAGTCATTGGCAACGAGAGCCATTACCTTGAAGTTAAGGAGGCTTTGAGTAATCAACCTATCAAGGTTTATGCAGGAGACAATGCCCTTGCCTCAGTAGTAGAAATGGAAACTATTGACATTGTGCTTACTGCTTTGGTTGGCTATGCAGGGTTGATCCCGACCATCAAAGCGATAGAAGCGGGCAAGCCCATTGCCTTGGCTAATAAAGAAACCCTGGTAGTGGCGGGTGACCTTATCACCAAGTTAGCCAAAGAGAAAGCCGTAAATATCTACCCTGTAGATTCTGAACATTCTGCAATTTTTCAATGTTTGGTTGGTGAATTTCATAATCCAATCGAAAAAATAATACTTACCGCCTCAGGAGGCCCTTTTAGAGGTAGAGATAGGGAATATTTAAAAAATGTAACCAAAGAACAGGCGCTCAAGCATCCCAATTGGGATATGGGAGCTAAAATCACCATAGACTCAGCTTCGTTGATGAACAAAGGGCTAGAAGTGATCGAAGCAAAATGGCTATTCGGATTGGATGCAAGCCAGGTTGAAGTCGTTGTTCACCCTCAGTCAATTGTCCATTCATTGGTTCAATTTGAAGACGGTTCGATCAAAGCGCAACTTGGACTACCTGACATGCGTATTCCTATTCAGTTTGCCTTGTCCTATCCTGATAGAGTAAAATCAAATTTTGAAAGGTTTGATTTTACTGAATACCCAAATCTCCAGTTTGAGAAACCGGATCGAAAAACATTCAAAAACTTGGACTTGGCCTTTACGGCACTAGAAAAAGGAGGAAATGCTGCTTGTTCACTTAATGCTGCGAATGAAATCGCAGTGGCTGCATTTTTGAAAGATAAAGTCAAATTTCTTGAAATGTCAGACTTGATTGAACAGAGTATGGAAAAAATTAGTTTTATTAAAGAACCAAGTTTGGAAGATTTAATTGCTACAGACAAGGAAACAAGAATAATTTCAAAAGAATTAATTAGTAGAAAATAAAGAATGGATACATTAATAATGGTAGCGCAATTGCTACTCGGATTGTCGATATTGGTCGGCTTACATGAATTGGGACACCTGCTGGCAGCGAAAATGTTTGGCATGCGTGTCGAAAAGTTCTCTATAGGATTCCCTCCAAAAATCATTGGTTTTCAATGGAAAGAAACAGAGTACTCCATTGGAGCCATTCCCCTAGGTGGATTTGTTAAAATATCTGGAATGGTGGATGAATCCCTTGATTCTGAGCAACTATCTGATGAACCCCAACCTTGGGAGTTTAGATCCAAACCTGCATGGCAAAGATTAATTGTGATGCTTGGTGGTATCATTGTAAACGTAGTCACCGGAATTATCATATTCGTATTTTTGGTATACAGTAAAGGTGAAACTTACTTTTCAAGAGACCAGGTGATTGAACATGGGATTGTTGCCTATGATATTGGTCAACAAATAGGGTTACAGGATGGAGACAAAATATTAGACATCAATGGGGAACCTTATGAGTCATTGAATGACCTAAGTAGCGGCAATGCTTTGTTAAGCTCAGACGGCTATTATACTGTAGAGAGAGACGGTGAAAGAAAGAAGATCACAATCCCTAGGGGATTTATCAATTCTTTTTCAAATGAAGAAAGCATGTCTAACTTCATTAGCATTCGATTCCCCTTTCAAATTCTTGAAGTAAACCCTAAGGGAACAGCTGTTGAAGCGGGTATTCAAAAAGGGGATGAAATCATCGCTGTAAATGAACAACCCATCCAATACTTCAATGAGCTACAAGATGCCTTGGCGGCGAATAAGGGCGAGACTGTAGACCTAACGATAGTTAGGGATCAACAAGAAATTATTACTAGTACAAAGGTATTAGAGGACGGCACCATTGGTATAGCGGCAAAAAACTTAATTGAGCCTGTTCGCAAAAAATATACTTTTGCAGAATCTATTCCATTGGGAACAGAAAGGGCTTTCAGTGTGGTGATCATTAATGCCAGAGCCATGGGTAAAATGTTTACAGGGGAAGTTTCTACCAAAAATGTTAGTGGACCTATTGGGATGGCTAAAATATATGGTTCTACCTGGGATTGGATTAAATTCTGGTCCATAACCGGGCTAATTTCCATGATTTTGGCATTTATGAATTTACTACCTATTCCCGCATTAGATGGTGGCCATGTAATGTTTTTGTTGTATGAAATGGTATCAGGAAGAACTCCTTCAGATAGATTTCTTGAAAACGCCCAGAAAATTGGAATGGTATTACTATTAGCAATTATGGTATTTGCCATAGGAAACGACATCCTTAAGCTTTTTACCGGAAGTTAACTACCGAAAAAAACCATAAAGGGGAAATAATATCCCCTTATTTTTAAATTGCCCTTAACTTTTATTTCCTGACAATTTGTTAAAGGAAATAAATTGGCATAAGCCTTGGACAGGGTTTATATAATAACCTTATTCATAAGGGTTTTTCATATTTCAACAAATTAACATGACACAATACCTGTCATAATGTCTGTATGAACAATAACGACAATCAATTATATCAATCACTAATGATGGGAGATTTTTCGGGAGAAGGCGACTTAATTCAGTTAATTACTGATGATGAGGATGAAAATGGCCAAAAAGACGAAAACTACGCCAAAGAAATACCTATTCTTTCCGTCAGAAACACCGTTTTGTTTCCCGGGGTAGTAATTCCTATTACTGTTGGAAGACAACGATCCATTAAACTTGTTAAGAAAGCTCAAAAAGGAGACAAGTTAATTGGTGTGTGTGCTCAAAAAAACTCCAACATTGAAGACCCCTCTTGGGACGATATCTATAAAGTAGGCACCATAGCTAAAATAGTGAAGATGATCGTGTTGCCAGACGGGAATACCACCATCATTATTCAAGGTAAAAAGCGTTTTAAAGTAGAAGAAGAAATTACGGAAGATCCTTATTTTCAGGCAAATGTCTCTTACTTAGAAGAGACATTTCCTAAAAATGATGAAAAAATAGAGGCTTTAGAGCAATCCTTAAAGGAAGCTGCCTTAAAAATCTTGCAACTAAACCCTGAAATTCCTAGAGAAGCTCAGGTCGCCTTAGATAATATTGACAGCACGCCTTTTCTTACTCACTTCCTTTCTTCCAATATCAATGCACCGGTTGAGTCCAAACAAAAATTACTCGAAATCAATGATGGCATAGAAAGGGCCACCCTTTTGCTTGAGTTCATGATGAAGGACATTCAAATGCTGGAGCTGAAGAATGAAATCCAGAAAAAAGTCCATACTGATATTGACCAACAGCAAAGGGATTATTTCTTGCGGCAACAGATGAAGGTACTTCAAACAGAACTAGGTGATGAGGGACCGGATAAGGAAGTCGAGGAATTAAGGGCGCGTGGTAAAAAGAAAAAATGGCCAAAATCTGTGGCTGACCAATTCAATAAAGAATTGGATAAAATCATGAGAATGAATCCTGCCACAGCAGAATACCCTATTGCCATTAACTATGCAGAAGTTTTGGTAGATCTTCCATGGAATGATTTTACTACCGATAACTTTGATCTTAACAGAGCCAAGAAAATCCTAGATCGTGATCATTCCGGTTTGGACAAAGTCAAAGATCGAATCATTGAATATTTGGCTGTTTTGAAATTAAAGCAAGACCTTAAAGGACCTATTCTTTGTTTATATGGACCTCCCGGTGTAGGAAAAACTTCTCTAGGAAAATCCATTGCTAAAGCCTTGGGAAGAAAGTATGTGAGAATGTCTTTGGGAGGACTCCATGACGAGTCGGAAATTAGAGGACATAGAAAAACCTATATTGGTGCCATGCCGGGTAAAATCATCCAAAACATGAAAAAGGGCAAATCTTCAAACCCTGTATTCGTTTTGGATGAAATAGACAAACTGAGTACTGATTTTAGAGGAGACCCATCTTCTGCCTTTTTAGAAGTATTGGATCCCGAGCAGAACAATGCTTTTGTAGACAATTACCTGGAGGTAGATTATGATTTGTCCAAGGTGTTATTCATTGCCACTGCCAACACCTTGGAAACTTTGCAACCTGCGCTTAGAGACCGGATGGAGATCATCGAGGTCACCGGATATACCATGGAAGAAAAAGTGGAAATTTCAAAAAAACACTTGGTTCCAAAGCAGCGAAAAGAACATGGGCTAAAAGCCAAGGACATTACTTTTTCCAATGAATCTTTGATAAAAATCATTGAGGATTACACCCGGGAATCAGGTGTTAGGAGTCTGGAAAGACAGATTGGGAAGGTCATAAGGAATATTACCAAGTCTATAGCAATGGAAGAACCTTATCAGAAAAAAATAACCCCTGCCTTGGTTAGGAAAATATTAGGTGGTGAAATATTCGACAAAGAATTTTATCAAGACAACTCCCTGGCGGGAGTTGTTACAGGCCTTGCCTGGACTTCTGTGGGAGGAGAAATTTTATTTATTGAAGCAAGTATTAGTAAAGGAAAAGGAAAACTAACCCTTTCCGGTCAGTTGGGAGATGTTATGAAAGAATCTGCCATGACAGCCATTTCTTATTTAAAATCTCATGCGGAGGAGCTGGACATAGATTATAGGGTATTTGATCAGTACGATCTGCATATTCATGTGCCTGCCGGAGCTGTACCTAAAGACGGACCTTCTGCCGGAATTACCATGCTTACAGCCATCGCATCTGTTTATACCCAGAGAAAAGTAAAAACAAAATTGGCCATGACAGGAGAAATCACTTTGAGAGGTAAAGTGATGCCCGTTGGTGGAATTAAAGAAAAAATATTGGCTGCAAAAAGAGCCGGTATCGAAGAAATCATCCTTTGCAATAGAAATCAAAGAGACATCGAAGAAATTGATGATTCTTACCTCAAAGGAGTCAAATTTCATTTTGTAGACCACGTAAGCGAAGTTTTAGCCTTGGCCCTTTTAGAGGAAAAAGTATCGAATCCGATCAATTTCAGCCTCGAAAGTGAGGAAAAGAAAACTGAAGCATCGTAAAAGAACTGAAAACATGAACCATTTAACACCAAAGCAAATTGTTGCTGAACTGGATAAATATATAATAGGACAGACAGAGGCCAAAAGGAATGTTGCGATTGCCCTAAGAAACAGGATTCGTCGCCTTATGGTGAAATCTGATCTTCAAAAAGACATTGTCCCTAATAATATCCTCATGATTGGCTCTACCGGAGTGGGTAAAACTGAAATTGCCCGAAGGTTAGCCAAAATAGCCAATGCCCCTTTCACGAAGGTAGAAGCTTCCAAATTTACCGAAGTAGGCTATGTCGGAAGGGACGTAGAGTCCATGGTAAGGGATTTGGTGGAACATGCAGTAAATCTGGTTAAGGAAGCAAAGAATGAAGAAGTAAAGGAAAAAGCTGCAGTGATTGTTGAAGACATGCTTCTGGATATTTTGATTCCTCCCGTTAGAGGTACAGGTTTCAGCACTACGCAAAAAGAGAATTTTAATCCCGACAATGCCAGCGAGCAAGAGCTTAATGAAAAAACCAGGGAGAGATTCAAAGAAAAATTGAAGCATGGAGAGCTGGAGGAACGGAAAATAGAAATCAATGTTAAGCAGTCCTCCCCTGCTGGGATTGGCATGGTGGGAAATGGCATGATGGATGAAGCCAGTATGGCTGGCATTCAAGACATGCTTAGCAATATGATGCCTAAGCGCACCAAAAAAAGGAAAGTCACCATTTCGGAAGCCAGAAAGATTTTGATGGAAGAAGAAGCCTCCAAACTTATTGATTTTGATGAGGTCAAAGAAGAAGCCATTAAGCTTGCGGAAAACAATGGGATCATATTTATCGACGAAATTGATAAAATTGCCTCTAGTTCAAGTAAATCAGGCGGACCGGATGTTAGCAGAGAAGGTGTACAAAGAGATTTGCTTCCTATTGTAGAAGGCAGTGCTGTCAATACCAAATATGGATTGGTACATACAGATCATGTGTTGTTTATAGCCGCAGGAGCCTTTCATGTAAGCAAACCTTCGGACCTGATTCCCGAGCTGCAAGGAAGGTTCCCAATTCGAGTAGAACTTACGAGCCTAACCCAAGAGGATTTCTACAAAATACTCAAAGACCCAAAAAATGCCCTCACCAAACAGTATCAGGCCTTATTTGAAGCTGAGGAAGTTTATTTGGAATACACAGACGATGCCATTCAAGAAATAGCTTCATTGGCATTTAGTATCAATGAGGAAGTTGAAAACATTGGGGCAAGAAGGCTGCACACCGTCATGAGCCATTTACTGAATGACTTTTTGTTTGATGTACCGGATTCAATAGGTCCCAATAGCAAAATCATGATTACCAAAGACCTTGTCAATGAAAGGTTAAGTTCTTTGGTGAAAAACCGAGACCTTTCTCAGTTCATCCTTTGATACAGTTCATAACAAGACCAATTGACCATCAGGTGTGCTCAGGCACCACACCTGATGGCAACATGGGTAGCCTATAAAGCTTTACTCCGCAAGCATCATGAATTGCATTCCGCAATGCTGGAGCGATACATACGATGGGGGCTTCTCCTGCTCCGGAGGATGGAAGATCCTTTCGGTTCAATAATACTACTTTCATTTCCGGTACATCACTAAACCTAGGCACTCGGTAGGAAGAAAGACCGGGATTGGTCAGTTTGGCATCTTTAAAATCTACCGCTTCAAATAGTGCGCCGCCTAAACCTTGCAGTACACACCCAATAACCTGACTCTTAAGGTGCCGGGGATTGATGATGACACCACATTCAAAGGCCGTCACTACCCTACGTACATTCAATTTCCTCGATTTATTTTCAACCTCCATCTCAACGAAGGTAGCGACAAAGCCTCCTTTTACCGTACCGCAAGCCATTCCATACCCTATTTCAGATTGCTTCTTTTCCTTTCCCCAATCAAAGGCCTCGGCGCCTGCTTTTATTACATTGATTAATCTTGGTTTATCCAGATGCGCTATTCTAAATTGCAAAGGGTCCAATTTCAATTCCCTTGCCAAATCATTGATTGTGGACTCCATGGCAAAGACGTTGGCAGTAGAGGACAAGGCCCGATAGGATCCTTGACGCAATGGTGAAGATGAACGGTGAAACTCAACATGTTCTTCAGCCCCTGAATAAGGAAAATCAATACCTGCAGCACCTGAGTTATAATTATGGAACTCCCAAGTATTAATCTTCCCATTATTTACAGAAGCTTTCACCTCAATTACTCCTGCAGGTCGAAAATAAGCCCACTTGAATTCTTCTTCTCTGGTCCAGCAAACCTTTACGGGACGGCCAACCACCTTCGATAATTTTGCAGCTTCAATCCCTACTTCACTGGTTTGCTTTCCTCCGTAGCCGGAACCAGTATCGGGAACATGAACGCGTATTTTATCTAATGGTAGATCAAATTCTTTTGCCAAGTCTTCATGTAAACCAAAAGGGCGTTGTGTCCCTGCCCAAACTTCCACTTCTCCGTCTTTCCAGCTGGCCAATGCTGCCCGGGTTTCCAAGGGGACATGTGCGATATAATCAATCTCAAACCACTGATTTAATTTCAATGGAGCTTCCTCATAGTTATCTTCTAGGCTTTGCCTTTTGGGTTTTCCATCCTTGGAGCTTTTGACCAAATGCTCAAATAGCGCTCCAGGCTCAATAAGCTTTCCCGGTCCCCAGGAGGAATCGACTGAAGCCAAAGCCATGGCTGCTTTTCCCGGGCTGTCTGCTACAACCGCAATAAAATCTCCGTCGCTTATCAGCATTATGCCGGGGATATTTTCGGCATTTGTAGTATCGGCACGAAGCAGTTCAGCTCCATAAGCTGGTGGCCGCAATATTTTACCATATACCATATTTGGCAAAACCATATCAGATACATATTTATGGCTTCCTGTAATAAAATCCTTTCCGTTAATTTTGGGCACAGAATGACCTGCAAATCTCCACTGCTCAGGGCTTATTGTTGCTACATCTTTATTGATTTTTCTCAGCACTTTTTTACCTTCCAATAAGTGCTCAAAGTCAACACTATTGGATGAGTCGGCATCCATCACCTTCCCGTCTTTTAACTGCAGTTTGGAAGAGGATATACCCAATACCTTTTCAGCTTCCTCCAATAAAATCTCTCTTAAGTTTGCTGCCGCAAGCCTAAGCACAGGGGAAATTTGGAGTGTAGTCAGGCTTCCATAGGTCCCCCGATCATAAGGGGTGAGTAAAGTATCTCCCATAATCAGGTTAATTTCGTGAGGAGCAACAGACAACTCCTCTGCCACTACCTGACTTAAGGATGTGCGTATGTTCTGCCCAATCTCCACCTTTCCCGTAAATACAGTAATTATTCCCGCTTCAGAAATATGAATCCAAGAAGAAATCAGTTCTTTGTCCGGAAATTCAAACTTATCATCAACAGAAGCCGCAGAGGAAACGAATACATCTGAAAGCAAAATATAGGTGGCTGCACCGGCTCCCATAAGTTTAAAAAACTTTCTTCTAGACATCCTTCCTTTGGGACTTTTAAAATCACTTAAAGTTTGGAAAGGGTTTTCATCTTGTTTAAGGCTCATTGCTCAGCTTTCTTTTGACTTAATTTAGACAGTGCATCGATAATTGCCGGGTAGGTACAGCAGCGGCAAATGTTACCGTTCAATCCTGAGATCAATTCCTGAACACCGGCTTCAGGGTTCTTTTCCAAAAGAGCGACAGCTGAAATGATCATTCCTGAGGCACAAAAGCCACATTGAAAAACATCTTCTGCCAGAAATACTTTTTGGACCGGATGCAACTCACCCTGGTGTGCTATCCCTTCAATGGTTACTATATTTTTCCCGGCAACTGAAGTAAGCGGAGTTATACAAGCAGGAAGGGGGTTACCGTTGATTAACACTTTGCATGCGC
Source organism: Cyclobacterium sediminis (assembly GCF_054781075.1). Lineage (NCBI taxonomy): Bacteria > Pseudomonadati > Bacteroidota > Cytophagia > Cytophagales > Cyclobacteriaceae > Cyclobacterium > Cyclobacterium sediminis. Next base: position 1,172,052 of record NZ_BAAGVC010000003.1, read on the forward strand.
CACAAGCTCCTTCTCCACAACCATACTTGGTTCCGGTGAGGTTCAATTGATCTCTCAACACCTCAAGCAGACTAGGGTTTTCGGTTGCTTCCACCAAATATTCTTTACCATTTACGCTAAGTTTCATTATTTCATAGGGAAGGTTTTCACTAATTTATAATTTAGGAATTTTCCCGTCCTGATACAACTTGAGAGCGAAATAGATTAATATATTGATTCTCATCATGATTTATTTTTCACATATCCTCAAAATCCTTGGTGGACAAGGACATTTTAAATAATTTTGGGATTCGAATTTTAATACTGTTGACATCAGCTAACAAAAACAGTGTTACTAAAAATGGTATTTGCCCTTGACAACTTTCAATAAAAGATCGCAGGAAAGTTAGGGTGGACCATTTCCAATATGAGACTAGAAACAATCAGATGAAAAAAAGAGCTGTTATTACAGGTGTACATGCCTGGGTACCCGAGTATGTATTAGACAACAAAGAACTGGAAACCATGGTAGATACCAATGACGAGTGGATCACCAGTCGGACAGGTATCAAAGAAAGACGAATTTTAAAAGGTGAAAACCAAGGAACTTCAGTCATCGGCACGGAGGCAGTCAAAGGTTTACTAGAAAAAACCAACACCAACCCGGAAGATATAGATTTGATTATCTGTGCCACCGTTACTCCGGACATGCTATTTCCTGCAACAGCCAACATTATCGCTCACAATGTGGGGGCAAAAAACTGTTATAGTTTTGATATTTCTGCGGCTTGTTCCGGATTCTTATATGCCCTTTCTATGGGGAGTCAATTTATTGAAACCGGCGCGCATAAAAAAGTGATCATCATAGGTGCCGACAAAATGTCCTCCATCGTTAATTATCAGGACCGAACCACCTGTATCATCTTCGGTGATGGTGGTGGAGCAGTATTATTAGAACCTACGGAAGAAAATCTCGGTGTAATGGACTCCATGCTTCATACAGATGGATCCGGTGCAGACTTTCTTCGAATAGAAGCAGGAGGAAGTAGAAAACCTGCCTCTGTAGAAACAGTAACCGGCAGAGAACACTTTGTTTACCAAGAAGGGTCTACCGTATTTAAATTTGCAGTAACCAATATGGCAGAGGTAAGTGCTCAGATCATGGAAAAAAACAATTTGACTGCGGATGACATCACCTGGTTGGTCCCACATCAAGCCAATAAAAGGATAATTGATGCGACTGCCAGAAGAATGGGGATAGGACCTGAAAAAGTCATGCTAAACATTGAAAAGTATGGCAATACCACAGCAGGAACTTTACCTCTTTGCCTTTGGGATTATGAATCCAAGTTGAAAAAAGGAGACAACTTAATTTTGGCTGCTTTTGGTGGTGGATTTACCTGGGGAGCAGTATATTTAAAATGGGGATATGACCCTAAAAGCGTTTAACCAAAATCAAAGTAAATATGGCAAGTACTGCTGATTTCAAAAATGGCCTTTGTCTGGAATTTAATCATGATATTGTTACAATTGTTGAATTCCAACATGTAAAACCAGGAAAAGGTCCGGCATTTGTTAGAACCAAACTAAAAAGCCTTACCAATGGAAAAGTCGTTGATAAAACTTTTAGTTCAGGAGAAAAAATAACAACCGCACGTGTAGAAAAAAGACCCCATCAGTACATATACAATGATGACATGGGCTATCACTTTATGGACACAAGCACTTTCGAACAAATCCCTATAGAGGAAAAACTAATTGAAAGGCCGGAATTGTTGAAGGAAGGTCAGATGGTGGATATCCTTATTCATGATGAAACAGAAACGCCCTTAGGTGTGGAACTTCCACCATTTGTAGAATTAATGGTAACCTATACAGAACCTGGCATCAAAGGAGACACCGCTACCAACACCTTAAAACCAGCCACCCTTGAAACAGGGGCTGTGGTAATGGTTCCATTATTTGTAGACCAAGACATAATGATTAAAGTAGATACGCGGGATGGTTCCTACTCTGAAAGAGTTAAATAATCCTTTTTTCGCTATAATTATTCACTAATTTACCTAGTTTTACTTAAGAAAAAATCAATTATATTTGAATCAGGGTGGCCATATCCGGGTAACTCTCAAAGAAAAAGATTTATGAAAGCAAAAGAAATACAAGAATTAATAGACTTTATCTCCAATTCAGGTTTAGCGGAAGTCAAAATAGAAACAGATGAATTCAAGCTTTCCATTAAAAAGAATTCTGAAGTTCAAGCCGTAGCTCCTGCGGCAAGTCCTGCTCCTCAAGTGGCTCAGGCACCTGCTCAGCCTTCTGCCCCGGCTCCAGCTGAAGCGACAAGTGCCCCTGCAGACAACCTATTGGAAGTGAAGTCTCCCATGATTGGCACCTTTTACAGGTCTCCTAATCCTGATGCAGAATTCTTTGTGAATGTAGGTGATTCGATTCAAAAAGGCCAACCTGTATGCATCATTGAAGCAATGAAATTATTTAACGAAGTGGAATCTGAAGTTTCAGGTAAAATCGTAAAGATTTTGGTAGATGATGCTTCCCCCGTTGAATATGACCAACCTCTCTTTTTGGTTGAACCTCAGAATTGATCGTTTTCTAACCAAACTGACCTTATAAAGTGTTTAATAAAATATTAATAGCCAACAGAGGAGAAATTGCTTTAAGGATCATCCGTACTTGTAAAGAAATGGGAGTAAAGACCGTCGCTGTCTATTCCACTGCTGACAAGGACAGTTTACACGTGCGTTTCGCTGATGAAGCGGTTTGTATAGGCGCAGCATCAAGCAAAGATTCCTATCTCAATATACCTAGAATTATAGCTGCTGCAGAAATAACCAATGCAGATGCCATTCACCCCGGTTACGGTTTCCTTTCTGAAAATGCGGAATTTTCAAGAATTTGCGAAGAATACAACATCAAGTTTATTGGCGCAAGCCCTGAAATGATCAATCAAATGGGGGACAAGGCAACAGCTAAAGCCACCATGGCTGCAGCCGGAGTACCTACCATCCCCGGTTCAGAAGGTTTGCTAGCTTCAATTGAAGAAGGCTTACCCTTAGCGGAAAAAATTGGTTACCCTGTAATCCTTAAAGCCACTGCCGGTGGAGGAGGCAGAGGTATGCGTATAGTGAAGGATCCTGCAGGGTTCAAAAAAGCTTGGGACGATGCCAGACAAGAATCCGCTGCTGCTTTTGGCAATGATGGCTTATACCTTGAAAAGTTCGTCGAAGAACCCCGACATATTGAAATCCAAATCATTGGAGATTCTGCAGGTAAGGCCTGCCACCTATCTGAAAGAGATTGTTCCATTCAGAGACGTCATCAAAAATTAGTTGAGGAAACCCCTTCACCATTTATCACAGATGATCTAAGAAAAAGAATGGGTGAAGCTGCCATCAAAGGGGCAGAAGCAATTGCTTATGAAGGGGCCGGAACCATCGAATTTTTGGTAGACAAAAACCGAGACTTCTACTTTATGGAAATGAATACCAGAATTCAGGTAGAACATCCAATAACGGAAGAGGTCACAGATTTTGACTTAATCAAAGAACAAATCAAAGTAGCTGCCGGAGAAAAAATTAGCGGGAAAAATTACTTCCCGAAATTATACGCCATGGAGTGTCGAATCAATGCAGAAGACCCTGCCAATGGATTTAGACCTAGCCCTGGAAAAATCGTCAACCTCCACCTTCCCGGAGGCAAAGGCGTGAGGATTGACAGCCATGTATATGCTGGATATGTTATTCCACCAAACTATGATTCCATGATTGCGAAACTTATTGTAAGTGCACAATCCAGAGAAGAAGTGATTGTACGTATGAAACGTGCTTTGGAAGAGTTTGTCATTGATGGCATTAAAACTACCATTCCTTTCCATTTGGCTTTATTGGAAGACCCGGAATTCAACGGCGGTAACTTCACCACTAAATTTCTTGATGATTTTGATTTTTCAAAAGTTCAAAAATCATAATAAGGTCATAATTTACACTTTGCTAAATTTGCTAAAAAGGAGAGGTTTTCAGCCTCTCCTTTTTTAGTTATTGTTTATTGGTCTACATTCCTAAATAATTAGGGAAGCACATTTTTTTAGCTTCAAATTAATATCCTTCGTGGGTAAAACCTCTGAGTCCTATTGTAAAAACGCCTTAATTCTAATTTTTTCGTTATTAATTCAGCACTTTAAAGAGATGCCCCGAAAGCACTTATCACTAAAAATTACGTGTTTTATACCCATAGGCATTTTCAAATATTGCTTGTATATATAGGTATTTATTAGCAAATTGTTCACTATTAACAATATATGATCCCATACATAATTATGCTAAGGCATTTATCCTATATATTATTGATTCTATTGGTGACTTTACTGTCTTGCGCAGAAAAAGGATCCGATTCCACAACGCTGTCATCAGGAGACCAGATCAGTTATAATTTCCATATCAGGCCAATCCTATCAGACAACTGCTTTGCCTGCCATGGCCCTGATGAAAACAAAAGGGAGTCGGGCCTAAGACTTGACAATGCAGAAGGTGCTTATGCCGCCTTAAAGGAAAACCCGGGAGCCCATGCTATCGTCCCCGGGAAACCTGCACAGTCAGAAATCATTAGCAGGATAGAAACTACAGATGAAACGGAAAAAATGCCTCCGGCTGAATCTAACCTCAAATTATCCCCTGAAGAAATTGATCTGATCAAAAGCTGGGTCAAGCAAGGTGCTAAATATGAACCTCATTGGGCCTTCCTACCTCCGATTAAAGCCAGTTTGCCTGAAGTTTCTAACCCCGATTGGGTAAACAATGAGATCGATCATTTTGTATTGTCAAAACTAGACCGTATAGGTTTAAAGCCCAATGAAAAAGCGGACAAAATGCTTTTGCTCAAAAGGCTAAGCCTAGACCTTACAGGACTTCCTCCTTCAGAAGACCTAATAAAATCCTTTGAATCCGATGCATCTGAAGAGGCTACAGAGAAAATTATCGACAAATTATTGGATAGTCCTTCATTTGGTGAAAGAATGGCCGTGTTATGGATGGATATTTCCCGCTATTCAGATTCTTACGGTTATCAGGACGATAATATTCGTACACAATGGCCTTATAGAGATTGGGTAATTCACGCTTTTAATAAAAATCTCCCTTACGATAAGTTCATTACCTGGCAGCTGGCAGGAGACTTACTTCCTAACCCAACGAAAGAGCAAATCCTGGCTACCGCATTCAATAGAAACCACAAATATACCGAGGAAGGTGGAGTAATCCCGGAAGAATATCGAGTTGAATATATATTGGACAAGACAAACACTTACAGTAAGGCAATCATTGGTATGACAGTGGAATGTGCACAATGCCATGACCACAAGTACGACCCTATTTCTCAAGAAAATTACTTTGAGATGTATGCTTTTTTCAACAACACGCCCGAGCAAGGCTACGAAGGAGATGTGAGTGTTTCAAAACCTGCCAAGCACCCTATTATGTGGGTAGAAAAGGAAGACTTGGAAAGTGTATTGGATTTCGTGAATCACCAAGATACCAGCAAAATTATGGTGTCCGTAATGGAAGATTATAAAGACTCCTTAAGGAGAACATTCGTATTAGACCGTGGCGTTTATGATCAGCCTACAACGGAGGTTTTCCCTTCCACACCCAAATCCATACTTCAATTTGACGAGAGCAAATATCCTAAAAACCGCCTGGGATTGGCCAAGTGGACTTTTTCTAAAGAAAACCCATTGACAGCCCGGGTTTTTGTGAACTTGATGTGGCAGGAGTTTTTTGGAGCAGGAATTGTAAGATCTGCGGGTGACTTTGGCATGCAAGGTAAACTACCCACGCACCCTGAACTTTTAGATTGGCTCGCGGTTGATTTTCAAGATAGTGGTTGGGATGTAAAACATTTGATTAAAAAAATAGTAAGCGCTGCCACTTATCAGCAATCCGCTACCAGCGATAATAAGAAAATGGAGTCCGACCCTGATAATTTTTATTTGGCAAGTTATCCCAGGATTAGGTTAAATGCCGAACATATTCGGGACATGATCTTAGCGAGTAGCGGTCTATTGTCTAAAGAAATCGGTGGGCCAAGTGTCAAGCCATATCAACCTGAAGGCTTATGGGAAGCAGCCACTTCCGGCAGAGGAGAATTGGCTGAGTACCGGCAAGACAATGGCGATAAATTGTACAGAAGGGGCTTATATACCTTTATCAAACTAACCTCTCCACCACCGAAACCTATCATTTTTGATGGCAGCAATAGGGATGTATGTGAGGTAACCAGAAACAGGACAAATACCCCTCTTCAAGCCTTGGCCATGTTAAACGACCCATTGGTACTCGAAGCCTCACGTGTCCTAGCCAATAGATTAATTGGAGAAGGGAAGGAATATGAAGAAGCAATTCAAGAAGCTTTTCTAAGAATCATTTGTAGAACTCCCAAAGGGGAAGAATTTGAATTATTAAAAGAATACTATCAGGAAGAGTTGAAAAGGTTTAAGCAAAAGCCGGAAACAATTTTAGAAACTGTGAATGCCGGAGAGTTTCCTTTAGACCAGTACAGCGACAGCCCTGAAACAGCCGCCCTTATGCAAGTGGTGGTGGCTATTTATAACGTTGAAGAAGCAATTACCAAAACTTGATATGGACAAAGAAATTTTAGAAAACGGATTAAATGAAAACAGGAGAAAGTTCCTATCCAAATTAAGTCTAGGATTAGGGAGTGTTGCTTTGGGCTCCTTATTGGTACCCGATTTATTTAATGGTAGCCCCCAAATAGACACCGATAAATTAATGGCAAGTGTACCGCATTTTGCTCCCAAAGCCAAAAGGGTTATTTATATGTTCCAAAATGGGGCCCCTAGCCAGTTGGAATCATTTGATTATAAACCTATGCTGAATAAAAAAATAGGAGAGGAACTTCCCGACTCTATCAGGCAGGGGCAACGACTCACTGGAATGACTGCCGGGCAGTCTTCTTTCCCTTTAGTAGGCTCAGCTTACGGATTCAAAAGATATGGTCAATCAGGTGCTTGGGTCAGCGATCTCTTCCCACATACAGCAAAGATAGTGGACGACATATGTATTGTCAAGTCCATGCATACGGAAGCCATAAACCATGACCCTGCCCTCACCTTCTTCCAAACTGGAGCCCAGGTTGGAAATCGACCTAGCATGGGTGCATGGCTGAGCTATGGACTAGGCTCTGAAAACAATAACTTACCAAGTTTCTGCGTGCTCCTCTCCAGAGGAAAAGGAAATGGACAAGGCGTTTACTCCAAATTGTGGACGAATGGATTTCTTGAATCAGTACATCAGGGTGTGCAATTCTCCAGCGGAGATGACCCGGTATTGTACCTCAATGATCCGGAAGGAATGAGCAAAATGGACAGAAGAAGGATGCTTGACAAAATTGCTGCTTTAAATCAAATAAACTATGAATCCTTCGGAGATCCGGAAATCAGTGCTAAAATCCAACAGTACGAAATGGCATACAGAATGCAAACCGCCGTACCAGAAGTTACTGATGTCAGCAAAGAGCCGGACAGCATAGTAAAGTTATATGGCCCTGAATGTTTGGTCTCCGGCACCTATGCAGCCAATTGTTTACTTGCGAGAAAGCTATCTGAAAATGGTGTCAGGTTTGTACAACTTTATCACCAAGGATGGGATCAACATGGTAATTTACCCAATGAAATGGCCTTGCAAGCCAAGGATACCGACCAAGCATCTGCTGCATTAATTACAGACTTGAAGCAAAGAGGATTATTAGATGAAACTCTGGTTATCTGGGGAGGAGAATTTGGTAGGACCAATTATTGCCAAGGAAGGTTTTCTGCGGACAACTATGGTAGAGATCATCATCCCAGGGCTTTTTCCATGTGGATGGCAGGCGGAGGAATAAAACCGGGCGTCACTTATGGAGAAACAGATGATTTTGGATACAATATCATTAAAGATCCGGTACATGTTCATGATTTTCATGCGACCATGCTCCATTTACTAGGAGTGGAACATGAAAAACTCACCTTCAGACATCAAGGAAGAAGATACAGGCTTACAGATGTTGCTGGAAATTTAGTCAAAGGCATTATGGCCTAACAATTCGAACCCTTGGTAACCACCCTATTTTCATCTTATGTTAACAAATAAATTGAAGGTCATTTTAGGCCAAATACTTTTTGCTGTAAATATCTTTGTACTATTCATCGTATTGGCAGAAAGTAAAGTAATGATTCCGGACTGGCTCCATGTATTCGGGAGAATGCACCCATTATTACTCCATTTTCCAATTGTAATCATTTTATTGGCCATTGTATTGGTAGGCTTTCCAAATCTGCTTCCCAAGAAAGAGGACAGTATATTGTATGGCAAAGACTTTTTGCTATTGGGTGCATTTACTGCTGGGTTTACCGTTATCGCAGGGCTTTTTCTGTCTCACGAAACAGGTTATGATAAAGAAGCGCTATTTTGGCACAAATGGACCAGCTTAGGTATTTTCTGGCTTTCTTCCTTATTGTATTATTTTATTGACAGGCAAAGACCTCTGGCAATAAAAATATCAGCAACTTTTTTAGGCTTGATAGTTATAGTATCCGGCCATCTAGGTGCTTCCATCACCCATGGGGATAATTTTATCACAGCTCCACTTGAAAATATGGAAACGCAGACGGTAAGCCTTGAAGAAGCGGAAGTATTTGCACACGTAGTTTACCCCATCATCGAAAACAAATGCCTGAGTTGCCACAAGGCTTCCAAACAAAAAGGTGAGCTAAGAATGGATAGCCCGGAATATTTGTTCAAAGGCGGGGAATCAGGACCTGCCGTCGAACCATTCGATTCAGAAAACAGTTTGATGACCCAAAGAATTAATTTACCAGAAGAGGATGAAGACCATATGCCTCCAGAGGGAAAACCTCAGCTAACTGAGGAAGAGAAGGCGATACTAGAAGCCTGGATTGGTTCAGGTGCCACAACAGATCAAAAAGTCTTAGCCCTTGCTGATACCAGCAGTATATATCCTTTGGCCATCAAAAAATTTGAATCAGCTCCAAAAGTCTATGCCTTCGACCCTGTTTCAGATGACATCATAGAGCCACTAAATAACTTTTACCGAAAAGTTCAACCTCTGGGAATATCCTCTCCGGCCTTGTCCGTGAGCTATTTTGGAAGGGCTAGTTTTGACCCTGAATCACTTAAGGAACTTGCTTCCATTCAGGAGCAAACCGTCTCTATCAACCTAAACAGCATGCCCATCAAAGATGAGCATTTGGCATCGCTTGGTTCCTTTCCTAATCTGGAAAAACTCTATTTGAATTTCACGGAAATTACGGGTCCAGGTCTTCAATCCTTAGTAGGACTAGAAAACCTATCCCTACTGTCACTTTCAGGGAATAATTTAACCGAAGAAGCTATTGCACCTTTATCGCAATTAAAAAATTTAAAAAAACTCTTCCTTTGGAATACAGGATTAACAGAGGAATCCCTGGAGAAATTAATTGCGGCTTTGCCACACACAACCATTGAGATCGGTACTGAGGAAAGGACTACTTTACTGATGTTGAATCCGCCTGTAATTAGTTTTGATAAAGCATTTTTTAAAGACAAGTTAACAGCGGAACTAACACATCCTATTGGCACCACTAGCATATATTATACACTAGATGGCTCAGAGCCTGACAGCAGTAATTTCTTGCTCTACGAGAAACCTCTCGAGATCACTGAGAATATTACTATAAAAGCAAGAGCCTTTGCTGATGGATGGATTGGTAGCAAGGTTTCGGAAGCGGAATTTATAAAGGCAACGCTCAGTCCTACTTCTTTTGAAATGAATTATGCTCCTGAAGACCGGTACAAAGGAGATGGGAAAAACAGCCTTTTCGATAAAAAGAAAGCAATCCCTGATAGTTGGAACCTGAACTGGCTTGGCTTTATTAACAGTCCGCTAGAAGTGGAAATGGAATTTGAACAACCAACTGATATTTCCTATATGGCCATCTCCCTATGGCAGAATATAGGGTCGCGTTTTTTCCCTCCTCAAGAAGTGACAATTTGGACTAGACCGGATAAAAATCAGGACTGGAAACTTTCAAAATCCTTTCAACCTCAACCCTTGCGAAAAGACGACGATTCTTATTTACGTCAGGTTGAGATTCCTTACAAAGAAAAAAATGTTCAATACCTGAAAATGGAAGCCAAACCACTTGCGAAGTTACCTTCATGGCACGGAGCTGCAGGAAATAAAGCCTGGCTAATGGTAGATGAGATTGTGTTGAATTAAAAAAAGCCTGAACATTCAGGCTTTTTTTTAATCTTCGTCCTTCACTTCTTCTTCACTCTGTGCCAATAGATAAGCCTTAATGAATTCATTCAGCCCACCATCCAGTACCGCTTGCACATCTGATGTTTCATAACCCGTCCGCGCATCTTTCACCAACTTGTACGGATGTAAAACATAGTTTCTGATCTGTGAACCAAAATCTATCCTCATTTTACCGGACTCCACTTTGGCTCTTTCAGCATTTCTTTTTTCCATCTCCAGTTGGTACAAGCGAGATTTCAACATCTGCATGGCCTTTTCCCTATTCGCCAATTGTGAACGTTCAATTTGGCAAACAACTACTATCCCAGTAGGTTTATGGGTGAGCTGCACTTTAGTCTCTACTTTGTTAACATTTTGCCCTCCTGCTCCGCCGGATCGGGAAGTGTGTAACTCTATATCGGATGGATTGATATCAATATTAATGGTATCATCCACCACAGGATAAGCATATACCGAAGCAAAGGAGGTATGTCTCCTTCCACCACTATCAAAAGGTGAAATCCTCACCAATCTGTGCACACCGCTTTCTGATTTTAGGAAACCATAAGCCAAGGGGCCCACAAACTCCAAGGTTGCAGATTTAATCCCGGCAACTTCACCTTCCTGGTGGTCAACTTCTTTTACTTTATAGCCATTTTTCTCTCCCCACATGATGTACATCCGAAGCAAAATTGAAGCCCAGTCATTGCTTTCAGTACCACCGGCACCTGGGTTGATCTCTAGCATCGCACTCAGCTGATCTTCTTCACCACTGAGCATTTTTTTCAATTCCAGATCTTCTACTAATTTGAGATTCTTTTCAAAGTCTGCATCTACTTCCTCGGCAGAAACCTCCCCGGCATTGTAGAACTCAAACAAAACCTCTAAATCCTGAATACCTGTATCAACTGTTTCATACTGGGAGGTCCAGGCCTTTCGGGCCTGAATCTGCTTCATTACTTTTTCGGCCTCTTCCGTATCGTTCCAAAAGTCGGGCTGTGCAGAAACGGCTTCAAACTCTTCTATTTCAGATTTCTTACGATCGTAGTCAAAGATACCTCCTCAAGGCCGTTACTCGGGCCTTCAAATCTTTCAATTGATCTGATGTCATAATGATAAATTTTATTAATTACTTAAAATGCAAAATTGCTTAATTCCTATTAAACAACCAATCTAAAATCAAAATTTACTAGGCAAAGGAAGGCGCTTGAGTATGAAGCCTATGATGTCCAAAACCCTCTATTCTATCAATCTTCACAACAAGAAAATAGTAAAACAGATGCTCCATTGTGCACTACTCCAATTCACTTTTTCTAATCACCATTATTTTTCTCTTCCCTCCTACCTTGAATTTTTTGTACCGAAGTGATTTAAGGATAAACCCCGTACCTATCAGGGCTGCAGCAGTAGTTAAGACGCCGGAACTGTACCGTAAACTTCCATCATCGGCCAAACTATTAATCCCTCCTGCTAGGAGCAATAGTCCTCCTCCGGCAAATGGAATTAAGGTTAAATTGTCCAGCGTTTGGTTTCGCTCATCCTTGTATCTAATGTCTATTGCTTCTATTTGCTTCAGGCTTAACACATTTTCACGCAAGGCGATGTAATCCTTATTAATTTCACGGATAAAATCCCTGATATAATAATCATTACCTTTCTGTAAATAGACAAACTCATCCCCTACTTTATAGGTGATGCGTGATTTCTGATTGGTACCTTTTTGAAGGATCAAATAGTTCTGTGCGAATAAATCGCCCTGAACAAAAATGATAAAACCTATAAGAAGGATCCCTCTATTGAAGAGATACATAGGCAAATTTAAATTCAATGGTCAAAAACTGGCCGGAAGATCAACTAATATTTCTTAATCCAATTGTATTTGTCCTCCACTTTACCATATTTAATATTGTCAAGTGCTTCTAAAATACGAACAGAAAATGCAGTAGGCGCCACTTCTTTCAATTCATAGTCTTTGCCATGAATATTTATTAAGCGGATAAAAGCTACTGTAGCGGCCGTACCCGTTCCGAATGCCTCTTCAAGTTTCCCTGAATTAAGCGCTTCTTCCAATTCTATCACTGTTAAAAACCGCTCTTCAACGGGCATACCCATTTCATGTGCTAAAGTAAGGACACTGTCCCTGGTGATTCCCTTAAGAATGGTTCCGGTGGTGGTTGGAGCGGTAATTAAAACCCCATCTATAACGAACATTACATTCATGGTACCACTCTCCTCTATGTATTGATGGGTCTTACCATCCGTCCATAGGAGTTGATCATAGCCGTCCTTTTGAGCCTTAAGGGCCGGGTAAAGTGATCCGGCATAATTTCCTGCAGCTTTAGCAGCTCCTGTACCCCCTTCGATGGCTCTTGCAAACCTCGTTTCAACTTTTACGGCTACAGGTTTGGCATAGTACTTTCCAACCGGTGATGCAAGAATCATAAATTTATATTTCTTGGAAGGCCTGATTCCTAGGTAATCGTCTGCAGCAAAAATAAAAGGCCTCAGGTATAAGGAACATCCCGCTTGCTTGGGTACCCATTCTCTATCTACTTCAAGTAGGCATCGCATTCCTTCCATAAATATCTCTTTCGGGATCTCCGGAATACACATTCTCTTCGCCGACTCATTCAACCTCTTTTGGTTGGCATCTCCTCGGAATACCAATATTTCCCCTTGCTCATTCCTGTAGGCTTTTAACCCTTCAAAGACAGATTGCCCATAATGCAGGGTCGCATTAGCAGGGTTAACTTGCAAAGGTGCATAAGGTTCGATTCTAAAGTTCTGCCACTTTCCTTCTATATAGTCTGCCACAAACATGTGGTCACTTGTCACCTGTCCAAAAGCTAGCTCATCAAAATTTGTCTTCTCTAATTTTGAGCTTGATCCTTTAGTTATATCTATTTTAAACTGTTTGTCCATATCTTATTATCCACCTGATTTCCAAGTGATTTCATTTACATTTAATTCCTTCGCCAATTGTCTTCCCAATACAAACAAAAAGTCAGAAAGCCTATTCACATATTCCAACAATACTCCATCTACCGGAGAATTTTCTGAAAGCAAAACCATAGATCTCTCCGCTCTTCTGCAAACGGTACGTGCAATATGGGCCAAAGATACCACCGGATGCCCTCCTGGGATTATGAAATTCTTTAGTGGGGGAAGATTTTCCTCCATTTTATCTATTTCTATTTCAATAAATCGAATGTCTTCTTTATTAAAAACAGGCAGTTTCAACCCGGTCTTCTCCGGCTCAGTGGCCAAAATAGCCCCTAAAACGAAAAGACTGTCTTGTACTTTGTAGAGAACCTTACTAATGATATCATTAGCTATATGATCCTTCAATAAACCTATATTTGCATTTAATTCGTCGATGGTGCCATACGCATCAATCCTTAAATGAGATTTATTGACCCTAGTCCCTCCAAAAAGGGATGTCTTTCCTTTATCTCCCGTTTTGGTATAAATTTTCATTGAATTTATTAACTATGGGATTTAAATAATTGTTTTGTCCACCACCGTTGGGTTGGGGTTTCTCTCATCCGACTCTACCAAACCATCCCTTAACCTGATGACCCGATGCGCGTAGTGAGCGATATCATCCTCATGGGTAACCATGATAATCGTATTGCCCTTTTGATGCAAGACATGAAAAAGATCCATGATTTCATAAGATGTCTTACTGTCCAAATTACCCGTAGGTTCATCCGCTAAAATAATACTGGGATCATTTACTAAAGCCCTGGCAATAGCCACCCTTTGTCTTTGTCCCCCGGACAATTCATTGGGTTTGTGATGAATTCTATCATCCAAGCCCACACTTTTAAGAGATAGAAAGGCCTTTTCTTCTCTATCCGTCTTATTGTAACCGGCATAAATTAAAGGCAAAGCTACATTCTCTAAGCAAGTAGCTCTAGGCAATAGATTAAAGGTCTGAAAAACAAAGCCTATCTCTTTGTTTCTGATTTCTGCCAGCTCATCTTCGCTCATGTCACTCACATCTTTGCTATTAAGAATGTATTGGCCTAAGCTAGGAGTATCCAAACAACCTATAATATTCATTAAAGTCGACTTCCCTGAACCTGAGGGACCCATGAAGGCCACATATTCACCCCTGTTTACACTCATGCTTACCGATTTGAGGGCTTTAACTTCTTCGGTTCCCATTTTGTAAACTTTACGTATTTCTTTGGTTTTAATGATTTCTGGCATGGCTCGACATTTTAAATGTGAAGATAGGGTATATTGCTCAAAAACAGGAATTCAGCACCTTAAATTATATTAAAGGAATTATAGGAATTTTAACTGTAATTCAATCAAATCATCTTCCTCTATCCACTCTCCCATTAACTTTAAGTTCGCACTGGCATACTGATCCAATCCAATTATACGACAATATTTAACTAACGTTACCCATAATAGGGGATCTTTATTGAATTGACAGGCTTCTTGTAGCAATTCATACCGCTTTTGGTCATCTTTTATTTGCTTAAGCCCAGCCAAAACCAGAGGGGTTAAATAAGGATTAAATCCTTCATCTATAGAAAAACGCTTATCTTCAGTCCCCAATTCTTTTACTCGATTGAGGTAAACATCCAAGGAAAAATATTGCCCTATGGATTGTTCGTAAACTTTAGCATAGGAAAGCAATTTATTGATCTCTTCCTCCTCAAGCCAATGAGACTTTCTTTCCAATATCTCTTTGGAAAGCCGGCCTTTATTGACTTCATTTTCTAAAGATTCCACCGCAGGCAGAAGATCTTTCCCAAGCATGGTCGAAATTTTGTCTAAACTCCTGTATAATTTCACGGTATCATTGCTCGCAAGCTGACCGGAGGTATCAAAACGCATCCATTTAGGAAAAGTCACATTTTGGGTACCCGAAATAAAAACTGCCTCCTCTTCCATCCCTCCAAAATGCAAAAAGGGTAAATGGGCCGGTGTAAACTTAAGGTATCCTTTTAAGGCTGCTTGCTTCCATTCTATGGCCGCTTTTTCAAAATCGCCAAGATCGGAAAGTAGCCAGCCGGCAAAAGCATGATAATAACCGGCATCATTACTAAATCGAAAGGCCATACCATTTAAATAGGTCAATAATTTATTAATTCTTCCGGTTTTATATTTTAAAATAAGACCTGACTCTTTTAAATTTTGCTCAACATTCAGCGAACTGGTTTCTCGGGCCAACATGGAGTCCAATTCCACCTGAAAATCCGATCCTTTAAAACCTTTCTCGGTACTGGTAAGGTAATTTCTGAGCATCACCCTTCTTATAAGCACGTTGTCAGGCTCCTTTTCAGTCGCATCTATGTCAATTTCCCCAAGCCCATACCCCATATTTTTTGCTGCCAAAAGATTAATGGTATTCTTCAAAGACGATCCAATCTCCTCATCTTCTTCCAAAGGAAGGCCTTGCGCCACCTTTATCCCTACCCTGTTTTGGATATGAACCTCTTCAAACCCTTCCATCCTCGCCAGCGTACTTAAAGCTTTTTGCGGCAGGTTCATTCGATGGTATACCAATGCCAAATTATTTGCCAAGTAAGGATTTCCCGGAAAACGTTTCAAACCTTCTTCCAGACAATAAACCGCCTCATTTGTCCTGGAACGCTTTTCCAGCATTCGGCTAAGCAACAAAATATCCTTTACCTGAGGGTTTTGTTCAAAACTTCGCTCTAAGGTTTTAAGTGCCAAGGTAGGCTGGTTTTGATCAAGGTAAATATTACTCAAAGCAAAAAGTGCCCTGTCATTTGCCCTGTACCTATCAAAAGCATTTTCATAAAGCACTGAAGCTTCTACAGGCCTTTCGGTGGTGTAATAATAATCTGCTGATAGGTGTGTAGAGGAAGTGCTGAATTGTACACCAATTATTCCAGCAGCATAAACCATCAAAATCAAAAATGCGATCGCTCCTCCCAATCTCATATGAAAATAGGGGAAAAAGGGAGGGTTGTACATTATTTTTTCAATCGCAGTACCACTATTGATTATGGCTGAAAAATTTACCCATATATACAAAACAAACATCACACTGAACCCCAACTGACTATAGGCAAACACATGATGTAAAAAATCTAGCATAGGTGTATTACCGGAAATTTCTGCTTTGAACAAGACCAATAGACAAACAGCAAAACCTCCCAAGTAAAACACTTTACCTACCCATGCTTCATTATAGATTTGAGGGAAATATTTTGTTTTATAAAACGAATCGAAATAACCGACAAGCCCTACCAGCACAAGTAAAAGCTGGAATGATGGGAGGTACCATTTATTCCAATCACCGGTTACTCCCAGAAAAACCAAAGCCATCAAAACCAGGTATAAGCTTGAAATAATGGCAAAATGCCAACCAATCTTGATGCCCACATCCCGATTGAGCTTGGCCAGGAACAAATAGGCCCCGGACACAAAAGCATGCCCAATATAAAGCATAAAAGCAGCGGCCATTACCAATGCCATTAGAAATATATTCTCTGAAAATAAATAGGTAGGGGAAACTGCCTGAGAAAAATAAATCAAAACGACCAAGCACAGTAGCCCAAGCCCTATTATCAGTACTACCCTAAAGCCTAAACTTATAATATCATTAAAAAACAAGTGGATGATCGATGCAGGCACCAAAAGGAACAGTAAGCTTATAGCCAAGGCATAATTGGTACCAATCCCCCCGATATTCAAACTATTCACTCCGCTTATGCTCAGAAGCAAGATCAGTAAGCCCGCCCCTATCAAAAATGCTTGGCGTTTTAATAAGGTCAATAAGACGATAAATAGCAACAATAGTAACCAAATACCAAGACCCATCACCTGGATTAACTTGGGAAAAGCTTGAGGAGGCAATGGATCGAATTGATCAAACAAAAGAAAATTTTGAACCTCAAATTCAAGCAATCCCGAAGTAGACTGAAAACTATCTAAAGGAACATTGATTTTCTCTGACAAGGTTAAAAGGCCAATAGGGTCTAAAGTATTTACCCACAGTAAGCCTGCTCCTGCACTTATCAGTACAGCCAAAAAAATATAAAAGAAAGCATTCTGCCAGACCGTCCGGCGCATTACTCCATAACTTTAGGGACACGGAAATAATCCGAATCTCTTTGAGGTGCATTTTTCAATCCTTTCTCATGATCCAAATGAGTGCCTACTACGTCTTTTCTCATGACATTTTCCTCAGAAGACATGGTTATAAGTGGTTCCACCTCACTGGTATCCAACTCATTTAACTTCTCAACCCAATCAAGGATTTGAGTCATGTCTGCGGTCATTTTTTTTGCACTTTTTTCGTCAAACTCAAGTCTGGCCAAGTGTGCTATTTTTTTGAGAGAATCGATATCTAATTTCATGAATTGTCCATTTAAATTTAATTCCGGGCATTGTCTTTATTCAATTGTTCCTGAATGATGGTGAAACACTTTGATTTAATTTCCTTCACTTCATTTGGCCCATAGCCTTTAACGGCAATGGGCTCATGTATGACTACTTTAACAGGTTGATAACGCAATAAAAACTTCCCATCGTCCGGCAAAATTAAGTGATTGTATGATAAAGTGACAGGAATAATTGGAATTTGTTTGTCCAGGGCCAATTTAAACGCTCCATCTTTAAATTTCGCCATGGCTGGAGGAGATTGACTTGAGATTCCTCCTTCAGGAAAAAAAACCACACTGGCCCCTTCATCTAATACTTTTCTAGCCTTTAATATAGACTCTCCCCTACTCTTCATACTGTTTCTATCCACTGCAATATGAAGGTTTTTAAACATGTATCCGAAAAGAGGTACTTTGGCAAGCGAACTTTTTCCAATAAACACAAGATCAAATGGAATCAGCCCTAATACCGGTATATCCAAGTAAGAAAAATGATTGGAAACAAAGATAAACTGGTCACTCTTCTTCAAATGATAGCGATTTTCTATATTTACTTTAAAGAAAAGCATTCCAAAAAACAATTTAGACCAGATCCTGTTCATTTTTCTCCCCTGTCCTTTTTTCCCGGAAATCTCGATCGTATATATAAATATTGGCAGCAATAGCAGAAACGCTGAAATAAAGCCAATGCTTCCATAGATAGAATAAATTCTTCTAATCAATTTCATTCTTGCAAAAAGAGGATTTCATTTCCGAAATTAAGTAAAAATCAAAAAGGCATGGTCCATAAGTATAATTTTTATTTCCCATTTAACCCAAGCTAAGCCTCTACTTTCTTCACTCTCAGAGAGGTGCCTTCTGTGCTTATGACTTTAATTTTTTCACCCTTTTCAATAAACTCACCCCTGGAATAGGCGTCATATTGTTCATCCTCTATAATCACCTTCCCACTTGGCATTAAACGCGTGTAAGACAGGCCTTCCTTCCCTAGCAGTTCTGCACTATAAAAAGAGGAGGTATAACCTTCTGATTTCTGTTGGGTGTCAGCAAGAGATATCCTACTAAAACTCTCCCATTGATTAATTTTGGGCGTTAATGTGATAATCAAAACCGTTGCTACAGTTGCGGCTAGAATCACTGTTAACAAGGCAGAGAACAGCTTCCCGGAGCTTACAAAGGTAAAGTCAAACTGTTCGTTTGGCAGCATGCCCATCGTTAGTCCACCCAAGATGCAAATGATCCCCAAAATGCCGAATACTCCAAAACCGGGCACAACAAAAATCTCAAGGCCCAGCAATATAATTCCCACAATAAAAAGTACCATCTCCCAATTACTGGCAAGACCTGTTAGGTAATAAGGAATAAAATAGAGAACAATGGCAATGGCACTAGCCGCGAGTGGAAAACCAATGCCCGGGGTTTGTATTTCAAAATAAATCCCCGCAAAAATTACCAAAATCAAAAAGCCGCTTACTGCCGGGTTTAAGAAAATGGAGATTATATCCTCTGAAAGAGAGGGCTCATATTCATATATTTCAAAATCTTGATATCCAAATCTTTCCACAATCTCCTCAAGAGAAGCAACTTCCCCTTCACAGAATCCGTTTTGTATGGCTTCAGAAACGGAAAAAGTAATTACTTCCCCCTCTTTTGACACCCCTTCAACTTCCAGGTCTTCATCTACCATGGCCTCCGCAATTTTAGGATCTCTTCCGGTAGCCTCAGCGGTACTTCTCATCATGGAGCGCATATATGACTGGTATTTGTCAGGAGCCGCTTCACCCGTATCTCCCATTACCACCGTAGCAGCACCTATGCTTCCACCCTTAGCCATGTAAATACTATCACAAGCAATAGAGATTAAAGCTCCCGCAGAGGCAGCATCTTTATCTATATAGGACACAATAGGAATTTCGGATTCCAAAAACAGAGTTCTGATTTCATCCGCATCATTAACGGCGCCACCATAAGTATCCATGTGCACAATAATCAGGGCCGCGTTTTTACGCGCTGCATCTTCCATGGCCATCCTCACCTTTCTATTCATCCTGGGATCTATGTTATCCATCATTTCAAACACATATACCGTTTGTAAAGAATCATCGGCACTTTGCTCCGACTGGGCTTGCAGGGATGGATTTACAATAAAATTGACGATTACATAGAAGGCAAGACTAAAAAAGAGTTTCATTTTAAATACCGGTTTAATATTTCTGTTTGAATATACCAATAAAAATGATCATCGCCCCTATTGATATAAAATGGAGTTGCAATTGATAAAATAAATATCAAATTTGCATGATTATTAGAAATTTATTGTAAAAAACCGTTAGTAAAATGAAGTGCTGGATATTGATTTTAGGGATGATAGGCTTAGCTATTCCATCCAAAGGAGCATTACTTGTGGGATCAGATTCTGTAGGAATAGAAAAGATAGAAGGAAAGTCCTATATTATTCACCAAGTAGATCCACAAGAGACTTTATTTGGAATTTCGCGGCGGTACAACACTCCCGTAAGTGATATTGTCCAAAACAATGATTCTTTAAAAGATGGGCTTAAAATCGGCCAACGCATTAGGGTACCATTTATTGAACCAACAATGATTCCTGAAGGGGCAAAAGTCCATCATGTAACGCCCGGTGAAACACTCTTTTCGATCGCCAAATCTTATAATATTAGTATGGACCAATTGATGGCTTCAAATGGACTAAAAGGCACAGACTTGAGTGTGGGACAGGCCCTAATTATAGAAGGAGTAAAAGAAAAAGTAAGGTCAGAAAAGGAACAGCCCGTAAGCCAAAAGCAACAACCCGTAGCCCCTAAAAAGGTAGAGGAGACGGCTGAAATCGTCAATCAAACGGTTGCTGTTACCACCGAAAAACCAGCTGCTAAAAAGAAACAACCAAAAAATAAACCAGAGAAGCCTGTTGCTCCCAAAGTTGAAACTCCGACAACCTCCACAGCTTCCCCTTCCGTCTCCACTACAGGCAATTGGATTTCACATAAAGTAATTCAGGGTGAAACTTTATTTGCCATCGCAAAAAAATACGATGCCAATGTTGCCGACATTATAAAATGGAATGGCTTATCTTCTAACAATCTATCGGTTGGTCAAACCCTTAAAGTGGGGCGAGAAACCAACGCCAACATTCCTGTTACCCAATTACCCGGAAACACCAAAACTACATCAGAACCTACAAACTCCAAAACAGCTGTGGAAAGCCCTACAAATAATGTGAGCACCTCCACGGCTTTCAAAAATGTAAGTGAAAGCGGTCAAGCTGAAGTGATAGAAGGCACAGGAAACCATAAAAAATTTCTGGTCCTGCACAGAAACGCACCGGTTGGAACCATCATGAGAATAAGAAATGAAGAAAATGATGTGACCATATTCGCTAGAGTAGTTGGCGTTTTACCGGAAACAGGAGACAACAACAAATTATTAATCAAGCTATCTAAAGCCGCTTTTGATCAATTGAAAGCAGTTAATTCTCGATTTAGGGTTGAAGTTTCCTATTAATTTTTACTTGTATATTCTAAAGTAAACCCTGAAATTTACTTTATCAGAAAACCCAAGGATATGGTCTAGGCATTCAAAGACCAAAAGCAAGCTCAGATTGGGTAAAGAATCATAAATTATAACAAGCGATTGAATCATTCTCAAAAGTCAGTCGTTTAGCCATATACAGAAAGGCCATGAATATAAAAAAGAATAAACCCGTAATCGGAATTAGCATAGGCGACATCAATGGAATCGGAGCAGAGGTCACCATGAAAGCGTTGCTTGACAATCGACTCCAGAAAATGATTACTCCGGTAATCTATGGTCATGGCAAGGCGCTAACCTATTACAGAAGGGCCTTAGACATGAATGATTTTAATTTTATTCAAGTCAAGAGTATAGAAGAAGTACACCATAGAAAAATCAATGTGATCAATGTGGTTCAGGAATCTCCCGAAGTGATGCCGGGAGTAGAGACCAGAGATGCCGGAAGCATGGCACTTGCGGCCATTGATCGGGCCATTGTAGATTTAAAATCCGGTCACTTGGATGCTTTGGTTACAGCGCCACTCAATAAAAACAATATTAATAGCACAGAAACTCCCTTTGTGGGCCATACAGAATACTTAACAGATGCCTTCGATTCTAAAGAAAGCATGATGTTTATGGTTTCGGAAGACATGCGAATTGGCCTGGTTACCGGACATCTCCCCTTGCGAGAGGTAGCTGATGCAGTGACAGGTCCGGCCATTAAGGCTAAGTTAAAAATCATGCTCCGTTCCCTCAAGGAAAATTTTGGGGTTTTAAAACCAAAAATCGCCGTTCTGGGCTTGAATCCACATGCGGGAGAGGACGGTCTTCTAGGAAGCGAAGAGATGGAAATCATCCAACCTGTTGTAAAAAGCTTTAAGGAAGAAGGGGACCTGGTTTTTGGCCCCTATCCTTCGGACGGTTTCTTTGGAATGATCCATCAGAAAAAGTTTGATGGTGTATTGGCCATGTACCATGACCAGGGTTTAATTCCCTTCAAAACCATTTGTTTTGATTCAGGAGTGAATTTCACTGCAGGCTTACCAATAATTAGGACAAGTCCTGACCATGGAACAGCCTATAATATTGCCGGAAAAAACAATGCTAACCCGGGCTCAATGCGGTCTGCCATATTCTTGGCACACGATATGGTCAAACAAAAAGAAAACTTAACTGCTACTTAATGAAATTATTAAGGGGTAGATTTTATTAATCAGAAATATTTTTCTAAATTTGCGGTCTTAATTCAGAAAATGAAATTCATAAGGAAATTCGATATTGACATTATTCGGCTGAAGGAAGGGAGGCACAATTTCAATTTCGAAATTGATTCTGAATTCCTGGATCATTTTGAAAACAGTCGAGAGATAGTAAATGATGTGGCCATTAAGGCAAGCATAGAACTTGACAAAAGGATCAACCTGATTGAGGTTGTATTCCATTTAAAAGGGAAGGTAAACATCACTTGCGACAGAAGTCTTGAGGATTTTGATTATCCTTTGGACTTGTCACATAAGATCTTGTACAAATACGGTCAAGAAGAAAAAGAAATCAGTGATGAAATCTTCTTTATCACGGCCGACACCCAAAGCATCAACGTAATGCAATTGATCTATGAGTTTATTTTGCTAGGTATTCCTGCAAAGAAAATTCATCCGGATCATTTGACAGAAGAAGATGAAGATGATGAGGATGAAGGTGACGGTTGGATCGTTTATGAAGCAGGAGAAAATAATTTATCAGAAGAACAAATAAAAGACGACCAAAACCCGTTTTGGAAAGCTTTAAAGAATTTAAAAAATAAAGAATAAGCTAAAATTACATAGATATGGCACATCCTAAAAGGAAAATTTCCAAAACCAGAAGAGATAAAAGAAGGACACATTATAAATTAAATGCACCTGGTTTGGCTAAGTGCCCTACCACTGGTGAGTTTCATTTACCACACAGAGCCTTTTGGCTAGATGGTAAGCTGTACTACAAAGGTCAGGTAATCATGGAAAAAGAGGTAACTGTATAATTTACCCTTTAAAATCTTGTAAAGCTGCCTGATCTATTCAAGATCAGGCAGCTTTTTTATAGACCATTGTCTACCATCCTACTTTTTTCCCGCTTGACTTTCTCAGAGAATTTTTGCTGAATGATATCCTGTACAGGTCTGTTCTCAATTTTACTCTCCAACCAAGAGATAATATCCAGATAAAGAAAAGCCCTCTTCTCGAAAGGGTGGTTTTCATAAGCGATTAACTTATTTCTCAATTGAATAAAGGCCCCCTTGAGTTCATGGTCATAGATCCTGCTAAGGTTTCTAATGAAATGCATCATTTCCTTTTGTACCTGATGCAAATCATCCATTTTAATCAAGAAACGGTAAACATTTCTGATTTGCCCATCCAATTTTTCATCAATTCCGGCTTCATAGCTAGCAATCAGTTTCAAGATATGAGCAAAACATTGCAAGTCCTCCCTCAGGCCAATTTGGCTATTTTGGATGACTTGATCTAAATAAAGAATTGCTCTTTCATTGTCTCCACTACCAAAATAGAGGCAGGCGATTTTATAGTGCAGCACCATTAAATGGTGCACATCAAGCTTTCTTTTGATTGGAGAAATATCTCTTAATAAATCAGGCACAATTTCTTCCACCCCTTTGGTAAAATCCCCCTTTAAAAAATAAAAGTTAATTAGATTGGAATAAAGGTAGAGAAATGACAATATCTTACTATTGCCATCAAACAAAAAATCCTCTTGCTGCAAACCATTTCTAAATTCACCTAGAACCTGGGCAAAACGCTCGTAGTACCCCATATAAAACAGGGTATCCAATAAATAATGGTACGCCTTAAGGTAACTACCAGTTGCCACCTTGATCATTTGTGGAGCTGCCTCAAAAAGATCTACCCAGTGCTGGGCAGCTCGATAACAAACCGGAAAATCTTGAATGATATGGTAATACCAAACCTGGGCTTGAAACAAATACATTTTTTCATAAAAACCCAAACTTTGAAAGTCATATACCGGCATGTTTTCCTTATAAAACTTCTCCAGCATCTCCCTTCCCTCCTTGTCTTTAATATAACCGGTTTTCAAATATATCCCGTACAATTGTAATGAGAGGCTTGAAAACCGATTTTTGAGATCCACCTTATCGGCCAAATGAGCCGCTTCATGGCTGAGGATATCAGCCCTATTTTCAATACTCCTAGTTATGTGTTGAGATTCTATCACCTTCTCCATCTCCACCACTCGTAGCATGATGGTATTGAGGCCATACATACTTGCCACCTGCTTGGCCTTATCCAGAGTTTTCAAACTTTGCATGTATAGGCCTTTGTTGTATAGAATTCTCCCAAAATCTATTTGCTCATTCAATTGAAGCTCAATATTCCGATCCGCATACAAAAGCCTCAAAGAGGTTAGCACTTGTTTGTACAAATGTGCCTTCATATTGGACAATTGCTTCTTACTTACAGGTGTCTTTTCCAGCAATTGCCGCTCATTGTACACCTCCATTTTGTCCAATACATCAAACAGCCTAATAAACTTAGCTCCTTCATTTGATGCCAGCCGCTTTGCAAAGAGTTTGAAATTCCTTTTTTCTGAGGGGGATAGGCTATTTATTAAGTCAAATAAAAAATCTTTTTTATTATTGGATATCATATTTTTAAACTACTTAAACACCTGATTTTCTGATCATAATGTTACTTTATATCTCATTAGACGTCGGACATATAAAGTTAATCGAATTTATTCGCTAATTGTAAGGTTCTACTTTAGATTTTATAAAAATATTATAACTATGGATGAGAATCACGTATTGATCTTTGACACAACCCTTCGCGATGGGGAGCAGGTACCCGGATGTAAATTAAACACCCCTCAAAAAATAGAAATTGCCCAACAACTGGAGGCTCTAGGTGTAGATGTGATCGAAGCAGGATTCCCCATTTCTAGCCCTGGGGATTTTAATTCCGTTATTGAAATTTCAAAAAACATAACGGAGCCAATTGTTTGTGGCCTATCCAGAGGAGTAAAAAAAGACATAGAGGTGGCTGCTGAAGCATTAAGGTTTGCTAAGCGCCCAAGAATACATACTGGAATAGGAACTTCCGATTACCACATCAAGCACAAGTTCAACAGTAATAGAGATAATATTCTACAAAGGGCTTCAGATGCAGTTGCATATGCCAAATCCTTTGTAGAGGATGTGGAGTTTTATGCTGAGGATGCAGGCAGAACAGACAATGAATACCTTGCCAGAGTTTGTGAGGCAGTCATTAAAGCAGGTGCCACTGTGCTAAACATTCCTGATACTACAGGCTACTGTTTGCCTGATGAATATGGCGCAAAAATAAAATACCTGACAGATAATGTAAGGGGTATTGAAAATGTGATTATTTCAGCACACTGTCACAATGACCTGGGATTGGCTACTGCCAACTCTATTGCCGCCATCACCAATGGAGCGAGACAGATTGAATGTACTGTTAACGGAATAGGTGAGCGGGCCGGAAACACCTCTCTGGAGGAAGTGGCCATGATCATGAAACAGCATCCTAGACTTAATGTTACCAACAATATAAATTCTAAGCTGCTTAACCCCATTAGTCGACTTGTAGCTGAAAAAATGGGTATGATGGTGCAGCCTAACAAAGCAATTGTAGGCTCAAATGCTTTTGCCCATTCTTCCGGCATCCACCAAGATGGTGTTATCAAGAATAGGGAGACCTACGAAATTATTGACCCCTTGGAAGTTGGTGTAGATGAATCCATGATTGTGCTTACAGCAAGGTCCGGAAGGGCAGCTTTAGCATACAGGGCACATAAAGTTGGCCATTCACTTACAAAACTTGAATTAGACAAAGTTTACGACGTCTTTCTTAAACATGCGGACATGAAGAAAGAAATATTGGATGAGGATATTCATCAAATTATCGCAGAAGCTGTTTAAAGGGAAGAAAAAGGCTTATATTAAAGGAAACGGAAGGTACAAACTTTCCGTTTTTTTTGTTTATACCACCTACCGATCAACAAATTTCACTTGCTACTCAAAAGCCTAAAGGCTAAATTATCCCCATAAATTGAATAACAACTAACACCACTATTTTGAAAATGAACAACTTTATAAAATTCACCTTTACTATTGCCTTATTGGCCATATGCTCCTTACAGGTTATGGGACAAGAATACGATCTTTTGATCAAAGGTGGCCATGTAATCGATGCTAAAAACAATATTGATGAACCCATGGACATTGCCATTACGGGTGATAAAATTGCCTTGGTTCAAAAATCAATAGATGAAGACCTTGCAAGTGAAGTAATTGATGCTACCGGTATGATTGTAAGCCCGGGTTTAATCGATATCCACACGCACAATTTCTATGGTCTGGATCCAAGAGGGCAGTACAGCAATGGCTACAGCGCCATTCATCCTGACGGGTTTACTTTACCATATGGGGTAACTACCGTGGTAGACGCTGGAGGTTCAGGATGGAGAAACTTTATACAATTCAAAGAACAAGTTATTGATAGGGTAAGGACCAGAGTTTTTGCCATGCTCAACATTGTGGGACATGGGATGAAAGGCGCACTTTATGAACAAAACCTGGACGACATGGATCCAAAAATGGCCGCTTTGGTAGCCAAGCAACATCCTGATTATATTGTGGGGTTTAAAGTAGCCCACTATGCCGGACATCAATGGCAACAAATAGACCGTTTGGTAAAAGCAGGAGAGTTAGCTGATATTCCTGTAATGGTCGATTTTGGAGGAGCCAACCCTCCACTTTCCCTCGAAACCCTTTTTATGGAAAAGTTAAGACCGGGAGATATTTACACACATATTTACGGGGGTGGCGGATTTGGCAGAGAAGCTTTGGTGGATCCTGCCGGAAGATTAAGACCTTTCATTAAAGCTGCTCAAGAAAGAGGCATTATCTACGATGTGGGACATGGTGGCTCAAGTTTTGCCTTTAAACATGCGATCCCCTCAATGCAACAAGGCATAAAACCCAATACCATAAGTACGGATGCACACATGAGCAGTATCATGAGTGGAATGAAAAACATGACCAATGTGATGTCCAAATTTCTTAATATGGGCATGAATATGCAGGAAATTATTGCAGCTTCTACATGGAAACCTGCACAGGTAATCAAGCATACCGAATTAGGACATTTAAGTGAAGGGGCTATAGCTGACATCGCTATCCTTAATGTATTGGAAGGGAATTTTGGCTTTACTGAAAAGACAGGTGTTGGCAAAATGATGGGAAAATACAAGATAGAAAATGAGCTAACCATCCAGTCTGGAAAAGTAGTGTGGGATTTGAATGGCCTCACTGCTCCTTTGTGGGATGAGTAAAACATTAACCTTATGAAAAGAAGACATTTCTTCCAGAATGCAGGGGTAATATCGGCGGGATTAGCCTTAGGCTTAAACGAGGAATTAAACGCTGCACAACCTAAAGCTGACTTTAAAAAACATCCTTTTATTGTTGGTGTAAATGGGCATAAAATAAATTTTAACGTACATGATCTTGGCCAAAAAGTCAAGATCATGCATGTTACCGACACACACCTGTTTAAAGACGACCAAAGAGGCGAAAAGTACCAACAATACAGTGGGAGAATGGCAAAAGCCTACAATAAAACCCATCATTTCCTTACTGGAGAATCTACCCATCCCGAAGAAGCTTTTGAAGCAACCCTAAAAATAGCAAAAGAGGTAAAAGCTGATGCCATCACACTCACCGGTGACTTGTTTAGCTTCCCTTCTGAGGCAGCAATTGAATGGGCATTTGAGCGCCTTGAAAAAACAGGAATTCCTTATTTCTATTCAAGTGGCAACCACGACTGGCACTATGAAGGCATGGAAGGAAGCCTTCACGAATTGAGGGAAACCTGGATAAATAAGCGGTTACTCCCACTCTACAAGGGCAGAAACCCGCTAATGTATTCAGCAGAAATAAAAGGGATCAATCTGGTAAATATTGACAACAGTTATTACGAAATCCTACCGGAACAACTGGAATTTTATAAAGCTGAGGCCAAAAAAGGGCTACCCATGCTTTTAATGATGCACATCCCACTATACGCTCCCGGAAGAACCTTGGGATACGGATGTGGTCATCCCGATTACAATGCAAAGAACGACAGAAACTTTAAAATTGAAAGGAGACAACGCTGGCCGGAAGAAGGTCATACTGAGACCACCATGGCCTTTCATAAAGAAGTGTTCAACACCAAGAATCTACTAGGCGTATTTGCAGGTCATATCCACAAGCAAACCATAGATTGGGCCAGAGGAATTCCTCAATTCCTTACCAGCCCAAATGCCTCCGGTGGTTATTTGGAAGTAGATTTCTTGCCTATGGAGAAAAAGGATGAGACTAAATTTTCTTAAGTAAGCCTTTTAGCCATGTCCTTTTAGCATTTATTAGTATTTTGAACGTATCAAATCTTCATCAAATCCTGCCTGCATACTTCCATCTTCAAACACCAAAATAGGTCGTTTAATCATACTGCTTTTTTCTTGGAGTATGGGGATGGCAGTATCTATTTTATCCAAAGCTGACTTTGTTTCATCATCAAGCTTTCTATAGGTAGTACCTCTTCGGTTGACCACAGTATCTAAGCCAAGCTTATCAATAAAACTTTCCAAAAGTGCCTGATCAGGCTTTTGCTTTTTATAATCAGTAAACTCATATCCCTCTTCCATTGTATCAAAAAGAGAAAAAGTTTTCTTCATCGTATTACAATTTTTAATCCCATATATTTTTACTGCCATCTCACTTGATATTTTAGTCAACACAACAACTTTTTTCGCTTTGCTTTTGGCATATTAATTGCCATTTTAATTAATAGTAAAAATTGCAAAACTTTATTAAAGACAAGCGAACGGACATAAAAAGTTCCGAAATCCAAGAATTTTAATCGATTCAAATGCAAATAGATTTGAGAAATATTTTTCAAAACACATCATTAATTGATTTGATGCGTTAAAACAATATCACCACTGAAATTGTTGAATGTAAAAAGCCAACTAGTATTAATTACCATTCAACATAAGAGGAGCCTAGCGCTCCTCTTTTTTTAGATATACACAAAATACCCCTTATCAAAAAATTATTGATTTCTAGCTCGGAATATCTAAATTTTACTCTAATACCATAAAGTGAATTTCTTACTTGGCTCTTAATCCTGATAAATTACAGAACACTTATGTGGTAAAAACCTTGAAATAAGCTTACCTCTAAGATCCGGTTAATTGCTTATATTATAACCGAAATCCATGAAACTACCCTAATCAAACACCTTATTGTATATGAATTTAAAAGTAGCAGTTCTCTTGACACTAATGCTAACCACAGTAAAACTTGGTTTAGCACAGGAAGTGCAGATTTCTCAACAACCAACCGTTTTTGAGACCTATCCATTTTCGGATCCCAACCCTGTACCCTCACTTGCCTACAGGCCCAATATTTACCCCTATTTTAATTTCGAAGGTTATAGTACCAAATCGAAAAAAAAAGAATGGGACCTTATCACCATGGAAAATGATTATCTAAAAATCACAGTCATGCCTCAAATCGGTGGGCGCATTTGGGGTGCCATAGAAAAATCAACCGGTGAAGATTTTATCTATGAAAATGAAGTAGTCAAATTCCGAAATATTGCCATGCGGGGCCCATGGACGTCAGGTGGTATAGAATTTAATTTTGGCATCATCGGTCATTCTCCGGCCACCGCTAGCCCTGTCGACTATGTGTATTATGAGAATGAAGACGGTAGTATTACCTGCGTGGTGGGCACAATTGATCTTCCTTCCAGAACGCAGTGGAGAGTCAAAATCAATCTACCTAAGGACAAAGCCTATTTTGAAACAGAAGGCATCTGGTACAATCCTGAACCACTTAGACAACCCTATTATAACTGGATGACCGCAGCCGCTCATGTTGCAGAAGACCAAGAGTTTTATTACCCGGGCCATGTTGCCTTGCAACACAGTGGAGAGGCTAAAGAATGGCCGATTCAAGACGGAATAGCCATTAACCATTACAAGAACAATAATTTCGGCGGGGCCAAATCCCAACACATTGCCGGCTCATTTTTAAATCATTTTGGTGGATATTTTCATAACAAAGGAATTGGTTTTGGACATTTTTCCTCATACGATGACAGTCCCGGAAAAAAACTTTGGCTGTGGGCCTTGTCTAGAAATGGCGGAATTTGGGAAGACCTTTTAACGGACAACGATGGCCAATACATGGAGTTTCAAGCCGGAAGGATGTTGAATCAATTTTCACCATCAAAAAGCGTAGAAACACCGCTCACTAAAGCAGGTTTTGCCCCTTATACACTTGATCAATGGTCCAATTACTGGTTTCCGGTAAAAGAAATTGGTGGCATAAGTGATGTTTCAAAAACTGGTGTAGTACATGTGAAACAATCCGAAAACTTGATCAGCCTAGGGTTCAACCCATTCCAAAAGGTGGATGGTGAACTGGAAATCTTTATCAATGGAAAGCAGGAACAAACAGTGGCTGTTCAGGCCCTACCCATGGAGGCAATCAACCATGAAATAAAATATGATCAGCCGGTCAAAGAACTAGAGGTAATTTATGCAGGTGAACAGCTGTATAAATGGACCGAAAAAGACGAGATGAAACTGTCTCGGCCGTTTGATAAAACCAATGCTCCACAACTATCCGAAAACCAAAAACTGTACTTTGAAGCCAGGCAGTATTATTACAGCAGGCATTATGACAAAGCAGAGATCGCCTATAAAAAATTACTTGAAAATGATCCTGGACATCTACAGGCAAGGATAGATTATGCCGAACTACTTTTGCGCTACACAGCGTATGAGGAGGCATTAGACAATATTTATAAAGCATTGGCTACCGACTATTTTGACCATCAGGCAAACTTTGTTGCCGGTAGCATTTATAATGCAATGGGACAAACCAATCAGGCCCTTGAGGCTTTCGGTTGGGCCGCCCGATCTATGGAATTCCGATCTTCTGCTTATGCCATCATGTCGGAGATTTATTTGGCAGATGGGCAACTCAATCAGGCTGTAGATTTTGCCAACAAAGCCCTTAAGAACAACACAAGCAATATCATGGCCCTACAGGTTTTGGCTGTCAGCCAAAGGCTAAAAGGAGAAAAAGCACAGGCATTAAAAACCCTGGATCAGCTTTGGGAAATTGATCCGCTCAACCATTTCATTCGCTTTGAGCATTACCTCCTTGACAAGGATCAATCCTCCCTGGAAAAATTCAAAGCAATGATAAAAAATGAAATGCCTTTTCAAAGCTATATGGAATTGGCTACTGTGTACAATAAGTACAAGCAAAAAGAAATCGCGATTCAAGTGCTAGAAAACAGCCCCAAACACCCACTGGTGAATTTGTGGTTGGCCTATCTGGATCCTGCCCAAAAGGATGCACAATTGAATCAGATGATCGCTCAGCCCTCAGCATTTGTACTGCCATTCCGGAAAGAAACATTACCTATACTTAAGTGGGCAAAGTCTGAAATTTCTTCTTGGAAGGTGGATTATTACCTTGCCCTTAACCTAATGGCTTTGGGACAAGAAGAAGAGGGATATCAGTTGCTTGAAGCAATTGGACAATCTGCAGATGAAGCTACTTTTTATCTAAGCAGGGCTTTATTATTGAATCAACAAGGGGATGAAAAGAAACAAGAAGACCTGGAAAAAGCCCTGTCCATGGATCAATCACAATGGAGAACATGGTTTCAACTCACCAAGCATTTTGCTAATAAGGGGGCAAACCAGGAGGCATTGACATTGGTAAAAGAAGCAGTAAAAGCTTTTCCGGGAAATTATGTATTGGAAATGGAGTACATCCAATTACTAAACAAGGCCGGCCAATACAAAACGGCGATGAAATTACTGGATAAAATTGAGGTATTACCGCATGAAGGTGCCGGTGGCGGAAGAACCCTTTATGAAAGCGTTTACCTTAATGCAACCTTGCAGGACATCAAGGCCAAGAGATGGAATGCTGCTTTGACTAAAATAGAAAAATCCAGGCTTTGGCCTGAAAATCTAGGTGTAGGTAAACCCTATAACCCCAAAGAGATCTTGCAGGACTACCTTACAGCAATGGTTTACAAAGCGAGAAATGAGCAAGGTAAATCCCGTGATTACCTAGAGGCTGTGATTGCACAGGCAGATAAGGTCAATATCAATAGCCAAGAGCAGGCTCTTGTATTTTTGGCCTTGAAAAATAACGGACAAAAAGAAGCTGCAGCTGAGTTGATGGAAAAAATCAAAAAAGAAGGCAAAGCAGCTTCAGTAGCAAAAATTGAACAACTTATAGATTACGCTGAAAATAGTGATGCGGCCACAATAGACCTTAAGGAAGAAAATGGAATCGTCAAACAGATTATTGAAGTCGGTCAATCTTTGTAAAAAAAGAAACATTTGAAGCAAAAAGGGCTTTTGGAAAACCAGAAGCCCTTTTTTATTGCTAAGCCCAACTAAACTTATTTATAGACTTTTTAAAGTTTCTTCATTTGCCTCAAGAATTTTATTCAAGTGGGCATCTTCCAAAGCTGTAGACAGAAAGAGACTTTCATATTGAGAAGGAGCCAGATAAATGCCTTTTTCAAGCATTCCTCTAAAATACTTCCCAAAAACCTCGGTGTCACAGGTTTGGGCATCTGCAAAGTTCTTTACTTTTTGGTCTGTAAAGAAAAGCGTGTACATACTTCCCAAATTATTGATGGTATAAGGAAGCCCCAAACGTTTAAGGCTATCCTTAAGTCCGGCTACCAAGGTTTCCCCTGTTTTTTCTAACTGAGTATATACATTAGGGTTTTCATCCAAGTATTTAAGCATGGTAAGCCCTGCGGCCATGGCAATCGGGTTTCCTGAAAGTGTTCCTGCCTGGTAAACAGGTCCTGAAGGAGAGACAAAATCCATAATTTCGGCTTTTCCACCATAAGCTCCCACCGGCATTCCTCCACCAATAATTTTACCCATAGTGGTGAGATCAGGCGTTACCCCTAAATACTGCTGGGCACCTCCGGGAGACAACCTAAATCCGGTCATTACCTCATCAAAAATCAGTACAATTTCTTCCGCATCACAAAGCTTCCTTAGGCCTTCCAAAAAGCCGGGCTCCGGCAATACACAGCCCATATTTCCCGCAACCGGTTCTAAAATAATGGCTGCAATTTCACCTTTATTCGCCTCCAAAACTTCTTTGACTTTTCCCAAGTCATTGAAAGGAGCCAAAAGGGTATCTTTGGCAGTACCATGCGTTACTCCGGGTGAATCAGGATTGCCCATGGTAATGGCTCCTGAGCCTGCTGCGATAAGGAAGCTATCCCCATGCCCATGGTAATTTCCTTCAAATTTTAAAAATTTATCTTTCCCGGTAAAACCTCTGGCAAGTCTTACTGCTGACATGGTGGCTTCTGTGCCACTGTTAACCATTCTCACTTTCTCTACGGAGGGAACCATCTTGGTAATCAGTTCCGCTATTTCTACTTCCATCCCTGTAGGTGCTCCAAAGGAAGTCCCTTTCTCCATGGCTTTGATTACGGCCTCACGCACCAAAGGGTGGTTATGTCCTAGCACCATTGGCCCCCAACTGTTGATGGCTTCTATGTATTCATTACCATCAACATCATAGATATAGGCACCTTCTGCATGAGAAATAAACAATGGATCTCCTCCAACGGCTTTAAAAGCCCTAACAGGTGAGTTCACCCCACCCGGTATAAATTTTTTCGCTTTCTCAAAAAGTTGCTTGCTTTTACTTGTATTCATTTTCAATTAATCTTCAATAGTCAAAACGCCATCCACCAAACTTAATATAGGGACGTAATTATTAAATTTCACTCCTGAAAAATCAAAACCAAAGGTCAAATTTCCTTTCATAAAGTTACTACGGTCCAGGTTTTTTTGAAAATCAAACCCTTTTTCATCATTGATGACCTTTGTTACAAAATCTGCCAACTCATAGCCCATATAGGCAAAGGAAGTTGGGTAATCCTTGTAAACATTTAAGTAGTTCTCTCTAAAATCATCCAAGAGTTCATTGTTAAAGTCAACCGTATTGTTACCTATAAAATGAAAGTTCTGTGCTTCCATCATGTCATAATTGGCAAAGTCAAAATACAACCAGCTCTCCATCACCACCACAGGCATCCCTGCACCTAAAGACTCTACAAGTCCGAAGGTTGGTGAAGCAATATTCGGATCATCAGAAAAAACTACCATAATATCAGCCTCAGGATTGCCATTTGCACTCAAGTCCAGACTTTCGAAAAACTCATGCATGTCTCTGGTAGAAACCTTTTGATTTCTCACTATTTGAAGCCCACTTTTTCTGGCCATTTCCGCAAAGGTCCCTGCCAACAACTCATCTCTACTGGTTCCTGAATAGGCCAAGGCAACCCTCCTGCCCTCAAATTTTCTGCAGTAGTTCAATACTTTTTGACTTATGGCCTTTATGGATGGTCTAAATAAATAGGCGTACTCGTAGCCATTGATATTGTCATCAATATTAGAAAGGGGATTTATTTGAGGTATTTTATTTTTTGCTGCATAATTAGCTACAAGTGCTGTCTCTTCAGGGTATAGCGGGCCAATAATAATATCGGCTTTGTGCAAAAATGGATCTTCGAGTATACCTCTTACTTTTGCATCATTTCTTTCAGTGTCAAAAGTCTTGAAATTTATTTGAACACCATTGGCTTGGGCTTGTTCCAAGGCCAATTTAACACCTTGGTGAAGCTGCAAAACAAAATTATTGGCTTTTAAAAATTGGGCACCTGACCTGCCTTCATAATTGAAAGGTAGCACCACTGCGATGTCTAAAACATCGTCCTTCTCCGGTAGAAAAGTATTTCCATCCCCCTTAGAAAAAGACCTGTTTTTTATTTGATCGTAAAGCTTTCTTTCATTTGTCGACATTGCCCCTTGTGTCTCAAGTCTTTGCTTAAGGGCCATTACCAAGCCATCATTTTCCGGAAAAAGGCCATATTGAACAGCAAGTGAACTTGAAGCACTTACTTTAAGGAAATTATAAGTGGCACGATAAGCTTCTTCCTTTAAGTCTTCATCTGAGATTTCTTTGATCAACCGCAAAGCATCATTGGGTGTAGACTGCTGGAAATAACACAAAGCCAATAAGTAACGTACATCGTCCTTTTTTGCAAACCCACGAGTATCTAGCAAGGAGTTCAAAGCCTCTTTTGCTAGCTCAAACTGCCTGTTTTCATAGGCTGCCCTGGCAAAATGAAACCTTGCATAATCAGAAAGCGAGGCATACTTCTCTTTGTCGAGATAGGGGCGCAACAACTCCATGGCCTCCGATTGATTACCTTGCTGAATTTGTTTTTTTGCCTGCTCAAACTGCTCAAAACCCTCCTGAGAAAATGCAGGCATTACAGGCAGGATTAGAATTAGGAAGTATAGTAATATTTTCATTTGGTGAAGAACGCTTTAATGGTGTAGTTTCAAACTTCGTACCTTTTTTCACAAAAACCAGTCAACCATTCAAAATTACGAAATTAAATTTTCCTTAAGGGCATTTACATAAAAAAGCCTGATGAAGATATCAGGCTTTTATGTTAATCTTTATTCCCACTCAATGGTTGCTGGTGGCTTGGAACTGATATCGTACACCACCCTATTTACTCCTTTTACTTTGTTGATGATATCATTGGATACCTTTCCTAAGAAATCGTAAGGTAAATGCACCCAATCCGCTGTCATCCCATCTACAGAAGAAACAGCTCTAAGGGCCACTACTCTTTCATAAGTTCTTTCGTCCCCCATGACCCCTACCGACTGAACCGGTAGCAGCATGGAGCCTGCTTGCCATACGTCGTCGTATAAACCTGCATCTTTTAAACCTTGGATAAATATATAATCGACTTCTTGAAGGGTTTGTACTTTCTCGGCTGTGATATCACCCAATATCCTGATCCCTAGCCCAGGACCCGGAAAAGGATGCCTGCCAATGATGGTATCTGCTATTCCTAAAGCTTTACCTACTTCCCTTACTCCATCTTTAAAAAGTGTATTCAGGGGCTCTACCACTTTAAGCTTCATAAAATCAGGCAATCCCCCTACATTGTGGTGAGATTTGATTGTTGCTGAAGGGCCATTAACAGAAACGGATTCGATCACATCCGGATAAATGGTGCCTTGCCCAAGCCATTTCACATCTTTAATTTTATGGGCTTCATCATCAAAAACCTCGATAAAGGTTTTTCCAATCGCTTTTCTCTTTCCTTCAGGGTCTGATATACCGGCCAAAGCATCATAAAACTTCTGCTTGGCATCCACACCAATGACATTAAGCCCCATTCCTTTGTAGGAATCCAGGACTTCTTCAAACTCATTTTTTCTTAACAAACCATTGTCCACAAAGACACAGGTCAGTTGATCTCCGATGGCCCTATGAATAAGGGTAGCTGCCACAGAAGAATCAACCCCTCCCGATAAGCCCATTACCACACGGTCCTTTCCTATACTTTCCTTTAAAGAAGCAACCGTAGCATCTATAAACACATCAGACGTCCAATCCTGAGCACAATCACAAATTTGAACCACAAAATTTCTTAAGAGGTTTTTCCCCTCTTCAGAATGGGTTACCTCCGGATGAAACTGAATACCAAAGGTCTCCTCTCCTTGAACCTGATAAGCTGCTACCTTTACGTTTTGTGTACTAGCTATAATATCGAAGCCTTCCGGTAGCTCTTTGATCGTATCACCGTGAGACATCCACACCTGAGAATCATGCGTCATCTCTTTTAGTAAAGGCGAATGGGTATCTAAATAAGAAAGCCTGGCCCTGCCATATTCCCTGGTATCTGAGGGCTTTACCTCTCCGCCAAATTTCTGTGCCATCAACTGGGCACCATAACAAACGCCCAATATGGGAAGCTTTCCTCTCAAAGGAGTCAAATCGAGATCAGGGGCATCACTGTCCTTTACAGAACAAGGGCTCCCGGAAAGGATAACTCCTTTAATATCGGAAGTGATGGGTGGAATTTTATTATACGGGTGAATTTCACAATATACATCCAGTTCCCGAACACGTCTTGCGATAAGTTGCGTGTATTGAGAACCAAAGTCTAGGATTAAAATCTGTTCTGCCATGCGCAAATTTAATCAGCCCTTGCCAATTCCCGAAATAAAAAGATAAATTTCCAAAATAATATTTGGGGTTAATGGTTTGGAAAAAATGCAGAAAACCAAAAAAACAACTGTCACGTCCTAAATTAGGTTTACTCTTTCTTTTCATTTTACACATTTATTTGTGTTTTTTTCTGGATAGGTCAAAGTGAAAACTGAGATTGCCTCCCTTTCAGGGCTCAGGATTTAAATATTTACCTATTGCCACAGGGCTGACACCCTGTGCTAAGTCACTATGCCCTTTCCTTTAGATTTGAGAAATGTTAATATTCTAAGATTACTGTTATATACATTGAGAGAGCCTTGTAAAGACTCATAAATTGTGAATAACGGTGGATAACATTAAATTAGGAATAGGAACGGGGTGAACTTACGCCCTTTCTAGGACACTAAGGCCTATGCCCTGTATCAGTCCCCGTTCCATGTTCCGGTTGCCTTGAGAACCAATTAGAATTTTAGGTTAACAGACCTTCTAAAGGTTTTAGTTTCAGCAACCATATTTATTAACATTTAATAGTAAAGTTATGAAATTTAGAGCATTTATCGGTATTGACGTGAGTAAATCTACCATCGATATCCATTTGAGAAACGCTGGAAGGCACTCTGTGTTTGTTAATGATTTGGAAGGTTTTGAAGCCATGGTCGAATGGCTTATGGACATTTTGGGGCAGGTATGCCCTGATGAATTGATGTTTGGAATGGAGCACACCGGGCTTTATAGCGAGCTTCTGATCTCTTTTCTCAACGATCACAACTTCCCCTTTACGGTACTTTCTGGCTTGGAGGTGAAAAAGTCTATGGGGATCCGAAGAGGTAAATCAGACAAAGCTGACTCCAAAGATATTGCCGAGTATATTTATGAGAAAAGGGAGAAGATCAAATTGTTCCGTATGCCCTCCCGAAGCTTGAAATCGATAAGAAAGCTTGCCTCTTACAGGGAACGTTTGGTAAAGGAAAGAACCGCCTTCAAAACAAGACTAGGAGAACACCAAAAGGTCTATGGTAAGGAGTCTTATGAGATATATACTCAATCACATAAACAGATCATAGCCTGTCTAGACAAACAGATTAAAGGAATGGAAGCCGAAATGGAACGGCTGATAAAGGATGACCAGGAAATGCTAAGACAATACCAGTTGATCAAATCTGTAAAGGGTATAGGTCCCCAGACTGCCATCATGATGATTGTGCTTACTAAAGCGTTTACTGCTTTTCCAGATTGGAGAAAGTTTGCCAGTTATGCAGGAATCGCCCCTTTCCCCAACCAGTCGGGGACATATATGGGTAAGACGAGAACCAGTAAACTGGCAAACAAACGTATAAAAGCACTTCTAACCATGTGTGCGGGGGTGGCCGTACAATACAATCCAGAGATGAGACTTTATTACGAACAACGGGTTAATAAAGGCAAGAATAAAATGAGTACAATGAATATTATAAGAAATAAACTCGTATCAAGGGTCTTTGCGGTAATAGAAAGAGGTACCCCATATGTCGAAACAATGAAATATGCTGCTTAAAAATTAAAAATTGTACTATTCCACTTGCTTTAATCTTAGAATACAGGGCTAAAATGAAAAAATATCCGGATTAAAAGTTCATTTTCAACTAAAAATTCAATGAGGTGAAACACCAACTTCAACCAATCAAACCCGGCCCTGAAAGGGTCAGATATAATAGCACAGGTTGAAGCCCTGTGTGGAAAATCCGTATTGCAACCTAAGCCCTGCAGGGGCGAAATATTTTGAACAATTTGAGATTTATCTGTGATGAGTACTTGTCCTAAAAAAAGTTTACCTATTAAAATTTAAATACTACTTTAGGTTTACATTTCACGTAAAAAATCCCCCTTACCCTCCGCCGTGGCGGAGGGATTTGTAACGTTTGTATTAGCGGATACATATTTACATTTCACTTTCTCAGCCCAATAAAATTCCATTAGATTAGCCTCGAAGGCCTTTTGCTGCAACTCCCCCTTAATCTAAGGTAAAAGGGGGAATTTCAGAACAGCTTTTTGCATTCCAAATTTAATATTGAGTCAGTCCAAAAGTAAATCCAATGGGCTTGGTGGCAAGGTAACCTGACCACGAGCGGAAGGGGTAGGTAATTTCGAATTCGTCACCCTAAGGCTTCGGCTCCGCTCAGCCACCGGGATAAAGGAAGGTTTTAATTCGCTTTATCTAAAGCTTGCTTAATTTTATTGGCAATTTCTTCCATTTCTGAAGGCTCCAATTGTAGCTTTGGCCTGCTGAAATTGATATCATCCATGCTCCTTAGAGGAACCAAATGGATATGTACATGAGGTACCTCCAAGCCGATGACAGCCACACCTATTCGGGTACATTTGATGACCGATTCCTGGGCTTTGGCGACTTTCTTGGCAAAAAGGTGAAGACTAGAATACAATTCATCATCCAGATCATAGATATAATCTACTTCTTCCTTGGGCACCACCAATACGTGGCCTTTTACCAAAGGCATGATGTCTAAAAAAGCAATATGTTGCTCATCCTCAGCAACGATATGTGCCGGAATTTTTCTGTTGATAATCTTTGTGAAAATAGAAGGCATAAGTAAGGAAGTTAATGATTGATCACAAAAAAATCCCGATGCATCGCAACCGGGATTAAAAAATTATATGCTTATTTCAAGCACTTCAAATTCTACCAAACCGGCAGGGGCTTGGATTTGAGCAATTTCTCCAACTTTTTTACCCAAAAGACCTTTACCAAAAGGTGAGGCTGATGAAATTTTGTTGGCTTTCAAATCTGCTTCTTCTTCAGATACCAATGTGTAAGAAACG
This sequence comes from Cyclobacterium sediminis, assembly GCF_054781075.1. Classification (NCBI taxonomy): domain Bacteria; kingdom Pseudomonadati; phylum Bacteroidota; class Cytophagia; order Cytophagales; family Cyclobacteriaceae; genus Cyclobacterium; species Cyclobacterium sediminis. The sequence continues at coordinate 1,212,240 of NZ_BAAGVC010000003.1, forward strand.
GTCATGCCATTTTTTACATTTTTTATTTTTACAGTGCAAAGAATACCTACCTTGGACGTATCCATTTTGGAGTTATCCAATACCCTGGCATTACCAATGACGTTTTCCAGTTTGGCAATCTTCAATTCCAAATGCCCCTGAGCATCTTTGGCTGCATCATATTCTGCATTTTCACTCAAATCACCCTTATCTCTGGCTTCGGCGATTTGCTTGGCAATGTCTGTTCTGCCTTTGGTCTTTAGGAACAAAAGCTCATCTTTGAGCTTCCGCAATCCTTCTTCTGTATAATACTGTATGCTTCCCATATTTATTAATTGTTAGCCTCTTATTAAATAAAATAACGGCCTCAACCTTGAGACCGTTTCCATATGCTTCCTTTATTTTCTATATGCAAAGATAAAATAAGAATTCATATTTTACAATTTAACTATCTTTTATTAAGACACTAACCCTTCCATTGACCGGCAATTTTAGCTACTAAAACCTCATTTATCTTACGATAAGACTCATTGGTCCACCCTGCTACATGCGGCGAAAAAAGGACTTGCTTGAATGTGGTCAGCTCCTCAAAAGATGCGCGCTCCATTGGTGTTAAGGTTTTGAGCTTTTCCTTTTCCAAAACATCCAAAGCAGCTCCTTTTATTTTTCCACTCCGAAGTTCCTGTATCAATGTCTTTACAGAGATAACCTCACCACGGGCTGTATTGATCAAATAAAAAGGTTTTTTGAAACCTTGGATCACCTCAGGTGAAAAGAAAGCCCTGGTCTCTTCCGTCAGTGGTACATGAATACTCAATATATCTGCTTGTGCTTGAATGGTCTCAAAGCTGCATTCTTGCACATATTCATCGCCGAAGCCCTTTTTGTATTTATCGTAAGCAAGTATTTTCACACCAAAGCCCTTGAGTCGCTGAGCAAAAGCCGCCCCCATATTACCATAGCCAAATATCCCTACAGTCTTTCCACACAGCTCCACACCTCTATTTCCCTCTCGGTCCCAAACACCACTTCTTACCTGCTGATTTGACTGTATATAGTGATTAAACAAAGCCAGGAGCATACCAAGGGCATGCTCTGCCACCGCATCTCGATTACCTTCAGGTGCTGAATAGAGAGCTATGGAATTTTGCTCCAAAAAGTCCAGGTCAATATTATCCAAGCCTGCCCCTGCCCTGGCGACAAATTTTAATTGCACCCCTTTTTCCAATAAGCCCCGGTCAATAGGAGTTTTGGAACGGATTACCAGCCCTTGGTAGTCGGGAAGAATTTGGAGAATACCTTCTCTATCGATTTCCGGTCTATAATGCACCTCATGCCCTTTTTCTTCCAAAAGAGGTACTATGCTCTCATGCATGAGGTCAATGATTAAAATTTTCATGTATGTATTAAAGATTCAACAATAAAGTAGCAACCATAAAGTAAACGGCTAAGCCCATCAGGTCATTGGCCGTGGTAATAAAAGGCCCGGATGCCATGGCTGGATTTATCCCCAACTTATCTAGAATTATCGGTGTGAGGGTTCCCATAAAAGAGGCAAGCAAAACTACACTGAACAAAGCGATACTTACCACCAAGCCAAACTTAACCTCCTTATCATATAAAAAAACCACCGTTCCCATCACAAACAAGGCCAAAACCAGTCCATTCAACACCGCTACTAAAAGCACTTTTAGCAAACGTTTTGTCAGGCTATCTTCAAATACGGAACGATTCGCCAAACTCTGGACGATTAGAGTAGAGGACTGAATGCCTACATTACCACCTGTGGCCGTTATGAGTGGGATAAAAAATGCCAAAGCTGTTACAGCATTTAGCCCTTCTTCAAAGAAGCCGATAAATCCTGCCCCTAATAGTCCGCCAACCATTCCAATCAATAGCCATGGCAATCTTGCTCTTGACAGTCGGTACACAGAATCGGATTCCTCCACATCGTCTGAGAAACCTGTCATCGCCTGAATATCCTCTTCCGCCTGGTCTCTTATCAGGTCTAGAATATCATCTACAGTAATTCGTCCTACCAGTTTGTTTTTCACATTCACCACAGGGACAGCCTCTAAATCATATTTTCTCATGATTTCGGCCACCTCCTCACCTTCCATATAGGTGGGAACAGATATGATGTTTTCTTCATACAAATCAGCCACCTTGGTATTTGAGGAGGCTAAGATCAACTTTTTCAGGGCAACCCTTCCAAGTAACTGTTCCTTATTGTCTACCACATAGATGCTGAAGATCTTTTCGACGTTTTCTGCCTGTCTCCTAATCTCATCGATGGTTTGTACCACCGTCCAGTTAAGGTTGGCCTTTATGATCTCTTTGGCCATCAAACCACCAGCGCTGTCCTCGTCATACCGAAGTAACTCAATGATGTATAAGGACTTTTCTTTGACCTCAAGATGGCTAATCACCGCTTCCCGATCATTGACTACCAGTTGATTGAGTATATCCACCGCATCATCTGAGTCCATATGATCTATCAAAGTCGCCAATTCCTCAGGGGGCATGGCCTTAATTACTTTGTATTGTGGATCCTCATCCAGCTCATTGAGAATGTCCGCAGAAAAATCAGGATCCAAAGCCCTTAAGACAAATAAGGCTTCCATCATGTCCAACTCATCCAATATCGCAGCAACATCTGCTTTATTGATGTCCAACATGGACTCCTGAATAAAGGCTACATTTTCACTTTCTATATTTTCCCTGAGCGCCTCCAGGTATTCCTTGGATAGCTCAAATGAGTTTAATTCTTCCAAGATGTTTCTAGTTGTTGGGTTAAAAGAACAAATTCATCTACTCCCAGTTGCTCGGCCCTTGAATCTAATATTGGTAATGCTTTAAATTCATCTGAAAGGCCCATTGGTTTCAATGCATTTCTTAGGGTTTTCCTTCTGGTACTAAAAGCCTGTTTGACAAGTCTGAAAAACAGCTTTTCATCACAATCCAACTTCTCTACATTGTTTCGGCTGATGCGGATCACCCCACTGTTCACTTTGGGAGGAGGGTCAAATACTTCCGGTGGCACCGTAAATAAATATTCAACATCATAATAAGCTTGTAACAAAACACTTAAAATACCATAGGTCTTGTTTCCTTTTTTCGCAGTCATCCTTTCCGCTACTTCTTTCTGCAACATCCCTACTACTTCTGTCACCAGCTCTCTCTTTTCCAATACCTTAAAAAATATTTGACTGGAAATATTGTAAGGAAAATTGCCAATAATCGCATGAGGGCCCGCTAATTTATCCTTGAAATAATAATTCAAGAAGTCCCCTTCAATGATGGTAAGTGTATCCGGCTCATATTTTTTCTCAAGAAAATGGATAGATTCTTTATCTATTTCTATCAGGTGTAAATCCCAATTTTTGTCCAACAAAAAATCAGTTAGCACGCCCATCCCCGGTCCAATTTCTAACACTACATTGGTACCCATATGCCCAGTAAGTGCTCCGGCTATCTTCTCTGCAACATTTAAGTCTTTAAGAAAATGTTGGCCTAAATGTTTTTTAGCTCTCACTTTACTCATAACAATGCTAATTTAAAGGGATTTTAAGTCACCAAAAGTAAACAATTTAATGCAACGACCATAACATAAACCGAACAGCATTTAAAAATATAAAAAGCCTTTTACCTAAGCATTTCTATCCAATTTAAACCATAAACTCGAGTCATTATCCACATATTGGCTATGCTTGTTTTCTCTCTTCGCCTTTCCATAACCCCACAGCCTTTAACTGTTTATCTGAAGGGCTATGCTCAGTCAAAAATTTACATGCGAACAGTCAAAATACTTTCTTTTTAATTTTAGTAAGTTCTTGCTCATCCTTCTGAATGCTTATTTCAGGATAATAACTCCTCAGGCGAATATCTTGCGGCACAGTATTGTATTGGTCTCTCAACCATTCTACAGCCGAAGCACTTAATAGCGAAAGTTTCACAGGAACGATCCCATCATTTACCATGTCTAAATGCTCGGCTACCCCTTTGGAAAGGTCAATTATTCGTTTAGAGTTCTTCGGCAAGCGGTCATTAATTCTTACAATAGCCTGCAAACCGTTTTTTTGATTGGTCACTTTTACCAAGGTTCCAAAAGGCAAGTGCTTGTGGGCAGCAGTAAATTCCCACATATTATAAATTTCTCCATTCGCTGTTCGACGATTATGAAATCGAGTACCATAATAACTGGCAATTCCTTCTTGAATAACCAGAAGGGAGTCCGGGTAGGTAAAGGGAGATTGTGCCCATGAAATGCTTTCGAAGCCAATGACAAGCACAAGGCCTACAGCCAAAATTCTTTTCATAATGTATTTACTTACAACAATTGTTCCACCAGGATTTAGAGAAGTGATTTTTACCTATTCGGCAGAACGCCTCGCATTCATTTTAGGCATTATCAAATCCCACTTAAGTAAGTGGCCTTGACCTCATCAGGCGAAAATTCCTTCAAAAATACAGAAATGTCCTTGCCCTACTCTGTCTTTAACGTAAATTTATCTATGGAATATGTAAATGACTCTCTCAATTCTTAATGTATTAGTAGAAAACAGGAGGAAATCATTGCCTTTGAAATGAGATATTAAGGAGTTGTTTGGTAAAAAAAATGAGCCAAGCTGTAGCTTTTTAAGCCCCGGATAAAGGTTAAACAATAAGCTCCTGTAAATGCATAGGCCTACCAACTTTAACTATTGACAACCATTTGACCCATTTAAAACCCAATAGGTTAACCATATTATTTTAGACAATGAAGCAAATCAAAATTTTACATACTGCCGATTGGCATTTGGGAAAAAGACTTCAGGAAGCCTCGCGATTGGAAGAACAAAAATTTGTCCTCGAAGAAATAATCGACATTTCCAATTCAGAAGATGTTGATTTGGTTTTACTTGCAGGAGATATATTTGATGGGTTTAATCCCAGCCATGAATCCATCGAATTGCTGTACAAGACACTTCGAAAGCTTTCCCAAAATGGGCAAAGGCCGGTGGTTGCCATCTCTGGCAATCATGATAGCAGCCAATTTATAGAAGCCCCGGACCCTTTGGCCAGGGAGATGGGCATATTTTTTTACAGCAGATATGACAGCATTATCCCCACCGGAAAGCTTGATAGTGGCATTGAGGTGGTGGCATCAGATAAAGGCTTTATTTCATTGCAGCTCCCCTCTTGGGATTTTCCGGTACGAATAATATTGGCTCCTTATGCCAACGAGGTTTCATTACGAACCTATCTGGGAGAAGGGGATAGAGAAAGTGAGTTGCGCAAAGTATTGGAAGAAAAATGGACCAACTTGGCGGATCAGTATTGTGACAGCTCGGGATTGAATGTATTCCTCGGGCATTTCTTCTTTGTCAAAGAAGGCACCACTCCTGAAAAAGAACCGGAAAGTGAACGCCCCATTCTGCATGTGGGAGGAACGCAGGCCTTGTATACATCAAATATTCCTTCACAAATACAGTATGCCGCATTGGGACACTTGCACCGCTACCATGCCGCTAGCAAAAGTCCCTTTCCGGTCGTATACTCCAGCTCTCCTTTGGCTTATTCTTTCAGTGAAGCCGGCCAGGAAAAACAGGTGGTCCTCATTACCGGCACTCCCAATGAACCGGTTAATTATAAACCTATTCCCCTAAAAAAAGGCAGGAAACTGGAAAGAAAAAAATTCAGTGACTTGCCTACCGCTTTGGAATGGCTGGAAGAAAACCCTTATTGTTTTGTGGAATTGACCTACGAAACAGACGATGCCATAGATGCAGCCACAAGAAAAAGTCTTTTGCAAGCACATGACGGGATCATCAACATTATTCCCCAAATTAAAAACCTAGGAAACGAGCAAGACCAACAGCTTCAGGTAAAAGATTTAGAAAAAGACATGACAAGTTTATTTAAAATGTACTACCAAAGTGAAAAAGGGCAACTTCCCAATGAAGCCCTATTGTCAGTATTCAATGAAATCCTTAGCCAAGACGATAAATTATGATTCCTTTAAAGCTTTCCGTTCAAGGACTTTACTCCTACAAGGAAGAACAAACCATAGATTTTGAAAAACTTACTGCAGCAGGAATTTTTGGCATTTTCGGTGCTGTAGGCAGTGGAAAATCCTCCATTTTGGAGGCCATACTTTTGGCCCTGTACGGCAGCACTGAAAGGCTGTCGGACAGGGGTGAAAAAAACAGCATGGTCAACCTGCAAAGCCAACAGTTGCTTATCAATTTCGAATTCAAAGCAGGGAAAAACAACCATCAGATTTATTTAGCCAGGTATGCAGTCAAGCGGAACAGCAAAAAATTTGATGAGATAAAACCTGCAGAACACACATTTTATCTTAAGGAAGGAGATGCAACCACACCGCTGAATCAGAATGCTGAAGCCATAATCGGCATGAAAAAGGAGCATTTTAAGCAAACGGTGATCATTCCACAAGGTAAATTCAGGGAATTTATAGACCTTACCCCCGGACCTAGAGCTGAAATGATTAAGGAGCTGTTTGGCTTGGGACGCTTTGATTTGTCAGCCAAAACCGGCAGTCTCTTAAAAGCGGTCAGGGGAGAATTGATTCGACTGGAAACACAAGTGGAAGGACTAGGCGAAATTTCTGCAGAGCTTTTAAAAGAAAAAGAAAAAGCACAGCAAGAATTAACAAAAACTATGAATGCCGCCACAGAAAGCCTTGAAAAGACCAACTTACAATTTCAATCCCTTCAAGCGCAAAAGCAAAAGCACAACCAACTGCTGGCCTACCAAAAGCAGTGGGAAGACCTTCAAAGCCGAACGAAAGAAATTGAAACCAAGAAAAAGGAGCTGAAAGCCTTTATACAGGCAAACAGCTATTTGAAACCGGTTTGGAATCAAATAAAAGATGAGCGGTTAGAGCTAGAGAAAGCCACCATAGGACTTGCAGATTGCAGCAGGTTTAAGCTAACCTACGCTGAACAAATCGACAAGCTGGAGCAAGAGGAAGAGGATTTGAGGAAAAAGGCTGACAAACGCCCAGAGCGGGAAGCCAAAATCCGGGACTTGGAAAAGGTTATAGCGATTCAAATCATCCAAAGAAAACTAGACGCCGCTCAAAAAAAAGTTTCCCAAATTAAACCCACTATAGAAGAAGGCCAAATCCAACAAAAAGCCTTAGAGAATCAACTTGATTTATTGGAAAAGGAGCTTGAAGAGAATAGAAACCAGTCCAATAGTACACTCATGGCAAGACTTACCGGCGACTTAAAGGATTGGAAAAGCCTCTCCTTGAGCATCAAAAAGCTGGAAGAGGCCATTGCCAAATTAAAATTAGAAAATGATTCCATTCAGAAAGAAAAAAACAAAATTATAGGCATGATTCCTTCCCAATTCACGAGTTTGGAACTCTGGGATGCTTGGGAAAAAGAAAACATCAAATCTATAGAAGCGGATAAAGCAAAGTTTATTGAAAAAAAGGCTTTACAGGCCCATATCCACAGTTTAAAAGAAGGAGAACCTTGCCCACTCTGTGGGGCTGTAGAACACCCTTACCCCCTTACTTCAGATCACACCGAAGAGAGGGTAAACGGCTATAATCAACAAATTGAGGAAACTAGGCAGAATCTGGAAAAAATCCAACTCCTTTCCCGGAGGCTTTATGATCAGGAGCTTCAAAAGACCAATCAAACTAAACTAATATCCGACAAAACCGGAGAACTGGAGGACTTAAACCATCAATTCAACACCCTTAAAAATGAGTTAAGCACTTTAGGTATACATACTCTGGAAGACATCAATGAAAAGCTCTCAGTCCTTACGGATCAAATTAAAAAAGAAGATCAACTTCACAACAGTGCTCGGGAGTATAGAAAAAAAATAGACATTCTGCGGACTCGAATAGATGGTGCCCATCAAGAACTGAGAGAGGAAGAGCAGAAGGCCATTGCCCTAGGCAGCACCTTACAAGCAAAGGAAGATGAAATCATTGACAAGGTTTTCTGTGAAAAGTACATGGATTCGTCTACTGAGACCATCCAGCAAATGATAGCCAGTGTTCGAAAGGACATTGAAGACACTGCCAATTTATTGGATGGGAAACAAAAAGTCCTGAAAGAAAAGCGCCAGGATGCGGCAACCAATTTGGCCAATCTGGAGAATTTCAGCAAAAACAAAGAGGAAGCATCTATCAAACTGGAAAAGTTGAAAAATGAATTCGATGCTTTGAAAACCCAGTATGGACAAACAGATCAGGCTCAGTTGGAAAAACTTTTCAACAGCCATCTTGATGAAGAGAAACTTGATCAAGAAATACGGGAGTATGAGCAAGACTGTTCCGTAGTCCAATCCCACCTTGCAGCGCTGGAAGCTGAGGAAGGCATCAAAACCTTTGACCAGAATTTCTTTGACGCTGTAGCCGAGGACCACAAAAAGAAAAAAGAGGAATTGGACCAGGTGCAAAAAGCGAAAATAAATATAGACCGAGATGTTTCAGACATTAGGGAGAAGGTAGAGACAAAGAAAGGTTTACTAAAGATATTGGACACCATGGAAAACAGGGCTTCCAATTTAAAAGAATTGGAACAGTTGTTTAAGGGCAGTGGCTTTGTAAAATATGTCAGCAGCATTTATCTCAAAGAATTGTGCAACACCGCCAACAAGCGATTTACTCAACTGACAAAAAACAGCCTGAGGTTGGAAATAGATGACAACAATACATTTTGGGTGGTAGACTATTTAAATGATGGCAAGAAAAGGTTGCTTAAAACTTTATCCGGAGGCCAAACCTTCCAGGCTTCCTTATGCCTGGCACTGGCCTTGGCAGAAAAAGTGAAATCACTCAATCAAGCAGATCAAAGTTTCTTCTTTTTGGATGAAGGTTTTGGCGCTTTGGACAGGAAGTCACTGAGAATAGTCTTTGAGACTTTGAAAGCCTTAAGGCATGAAAACAGAATTGTAGGCATCATTAGTCATGTTGAAGAGTTACAACAAGAAATTGGTGTTTTCGCCACAATAGAATTAGACCCAGAAAAAGGGAGTCAAGTAAATTACAGTTATCAATAAAAAAAAGCATCCCTGTGATTCAGGGATGCTTACTTTACTTAATTGTATCCGAAGTCAATTAGGCCTTTGCTTTTTCAGCTTGTTTCAATCGAAGTATAAAATCGCTAAGAACATTCATATAATTGATAAAGGCTTCATAGGGACTTTCGTAGGGGCTAAAATAAGCATGTATGTCACCATCGGAGAAAAACTTGGTGCACATATAATAAAAATGATCGCTGGTTTGTAAATACCTCCAATCTTTATAAATCTCAGGATCATCACAGCGTTTTACCATATTCTCCAATTCAAAGAGTCTGTCAAATGCTTCGTCTTGAAGGTCATTACCTAACCAAGCGGTAAGATCACGCTCCTCATCCGCCCAGGAAATCGGAGTAGGCACATTGATCTGCCCTACAGGAGATGCATTGGCGATTACCTCCGATGGCGTAGAAAAGCTAAAGTCCGTTTGTTGGAAAATTGCACCCGGAAGGTCTTTCATAAATTCAAAAATCCCAGTCTCCTTCCATTGGTGTTCACCAAATGTCTCATAATCCATAAACAGGTTGATCACTTCATCTTCCTTGGGCACTTGATTGAGCCAACCTATAAACTTATCAGTGGTGAGTGGATAATCCGTCCAGGTTTTTTCCCCAAATCTAAATGCTATATCATCACTAAGTCTGAAATTTTTAAGCAATACTTTCAGTTTGGGTTCAATTGAATTTACATATACAAAATTGGGGCTTTTCCATCCCAGGATATGCTTGGCTCCTTCAGACAGGATCCCTTCAAAGCCCATTTTTGAGACCATCGCCCCTATTTCATCAGAGTAGATCAACTCAGTATTTCTAAACACCTTGGGTTTATAGCCATTGAAGTGATGCTGAATCTTCTCCTGATGCAGCTTTACCATATCTTTAAACTCAGTCTCACTCTTGAGGGCACAGAGTGAATGACCATAAGTCTCATTGAGTAATTCTACATGACCTGTAGCCACCAGTTCTTGGAAACTGTGAAGCACTTCCGGGGCATAGGCCTCCATTTGGTCGAGAACCGTACCTGAGAGTGAAAAGCACACCTTGAACTTCCCATCAAATTTCCTGATTAATTCCAACAAAAGTTGATTCATTGGCAAGTAGCACTTTTTGGCTACCTTATTCATGATGTTTCTGTTCGAGTAGTCATCCCAATAATCATGATCATCCCCAATCTCAAAAAAGCGATAAGGTTTTAATCTAAAGGGTTGGTGTACTTGAAAATAAAAACAAATGGTTCTCATATCCTATTGATTAACGGTTTGCTTATAAATACCTATTACTTTTTCGGCAACGTGCTCCCATTTGAGCCTTTTTAATTCTTCTCTACCCATTTCTTTAAACATTTTGGATATCCCATTGTAATGCAACAGTGCAAAAATGGAATCAGCCATTGCATCGATATCCCAGAAATCCACCTTCACTGCGTTTTGTAGCACTTCTGCTACGCCGGACTGCTTAGAGATAATCACCGGGGTACTGTGCCTTACAGCCTCTAGCGGTGAAATTCCAAATGGCTCTGAAACGGAAGGCATGACATATACATCACTTAAGGCAAACATTTTGTCCACATCATCTCCTTTTAGGAAGCCCGTAAAATGAAATTTTGTACCTATCCTTAGTTCGGCAACCCTTTGAATCATGCGGTTGAGAAGATCTCCCGATCCAGCCATCACAAAACGGACATTTTCATCTTTCTTTATCACTTTTGCCGCAGCTTCCACAAAATATTCGGGTCCTTTCTGAAAGGTTATTCTTCCTAGAAAAGTGACAATTTTTTCCGGCACCTTTTTCTCCACATGGGACTTGATGATACTTGTATCCAATACAGCATTGTGAACTACGGTTACCTTTTCTTCAGGTATGCCATATTTGGTCACTATTGTATTTTTGGTGAGTTGGCTTACAGCAATAATTTTATCCGCTGCTTCCATACCTGCTTTCTCTATATCAAAGACCCTTTGATTTACAGTTTGGCCGGAACGGTCAAATTCTGTGGCATGTACATGCGCAATCATGGGTTTGCCACTGATCTGTTTGGCGGCTATACCTGCGGGAAAGGAAAGCCAATCATGGGCATGAATCAAGTCAAACTTTTTATTTTTGGCAATTTGAGCGGCAACCAGCGCATAACGTGACACTTCCAGTATCAGGTCTTTACCATATTTTCCACTAAAACTAAATTTATTGGCCAGAACACTGGATTCAAGCTCATCCTGATCTTTAAGCAAACGTTCGGTATGGTTATGATATTCCTCAGGGCTGAGGTAGGGAACCAGAAAAGAACTAACCTCAAGGTAGGTCAGGTTTTTCCAGATATCACGAAACCGGCGTTCCCTATAATCAATTTCTATTTCACTCGCGTTCACAAATTCAGCCAATGGATCTTCATCCCCCCAAAGTTTTGGGACAACAAAAATCAGGTCTTGTTTGTGGTGGTCCATTCCTTTAACTAAACCATAACAGGCAGTACCTAAACCACCAGAAATATGAGGAGGAAATTCCCAACCAAACATTAATACTTTCATATATTGTCCCTTTACAAGTTGTTGATTAAATATTTCATCCTTAACAATTCACCTACACTCCAAGCTTGAGAAATTGCTCCTTTGGGCCTGTGGGGCGGATCACCTTCATAAATTTCCGCAATTGTTCCAATCCCATATTGCGTCATCACCTCATCAAAGCTATCGATCATGGTTTCCACCAGTTTCTTGCCTTGCTTCCCATGCAATTTCAAATAGCCTTCAGCAAAATGCCCTAATAACCAAGGCCAGGCTGTCCCTTGATGGTATGCATTGTCCCTTTCGGTTTGATCCCCTTTATAATATCCTTTGTATCGAGGATCACTCGGTGCCAAAGTCCTTAAGCCTCTATAGGTAAATAAATTGGTTTTTACCACCTCCAATACACTGTCTTTTTGTTCATTGGAAAGTGGGCTATAAGGTAAAGAGGTAGCAAAGACCATATTTGGCCTAATGGACCAGTCCTTATCTTCATCGGTGATTACATCTGCTAAGTAACCTTTTTTCTCAGACCAAAATCGATCCACAAAGCTTACCTCCACCTGATCTGCCAATTCACGCGCTTCATCATCTCCGGTCATTTCATGATAAAACCTCAGGGCATTGTACCATAAGGCATTGATTTCTACAGGACAGCCAATTCTAGGGGTCACCGGCCCTTCTTTGGTAACCGCATCCATCCAAGTCAAGCCAACACCTTCTACACCTCCACTGATAAGTCCATCTTCCTGCACATGAATTTTAAAATCTGTCCCTGCCTTAAAGCCATCTATTATCCCTTTGCATTTATCTATATATTTCGACAGAATGCTCTCCTTGTCACCTGTAAAAATAATATATTGCTGCAAAGTCCAGAAGAACCAAAGTGGTGCATCTATGGAGTTCATATTTGTAGAAACACCACTTCCTACATTTGGAAACATGGCTCCTTTCAAATCCTTGGTCATGGAATCCATAACATCTAAAAAGGTTTGATTATCTTCCATGGTCAAGGTAAGCCCAGGCAATGCGATAAAAGTATCTCTACCCCACCAGCCAAACCAAGGATACCCGGCAATCACACGTGTTTCCCCATCGCGTTTGCTTATAAACTGGCTGGCAGAATTTTTCAGACAGTTTTCAAAATTATCTCTTGGTATTCTTCTTTTAATTTCCTCATTAAAATTATCATGAAGTTCAGCCGTATTGGCTACTTTTAATCCGGCCGAAAAAATAACTTCGTCCCCTTTTTCCATTTCAAACTCGAAGTACCCGGGGACATACAAGTCTTCTTGATAATCGTAGCCTCGCTCTATTTCTTTGGAGTATTCTATATTGTAAAACCAATCAGGAACGGGAACAAAATCGTTGTTCATCGACACCTGTAATGACAAAGGATCATAGGCTTCATAAAGCTGAACCTGTACACCATTTTCGATCTTCTTTATTTTTTTATTTACATAGGTATTGGCTTTAGATAATCCATGGTAACCACGAAAAGCCAAAAAAGGATTAATTCTTATCTTAGTAGGAATAACGGCATCTGCCAATGTATACCTAATCATTACCCGGTCTGTTGTAGAGTCCAGGATAATCTCTTTTTCAAAAATCACTCCCCCCACCCTGTAGGTAAGTTTTGGGATAGGCTCTGAGTCAAAATCTTCAAGATATTTATGTCCCCTGGGGGAATAGGTACCCGGGTATTTATTAATTCCTAGGTTAAAAACGGCATCTTTTTGTACAATACTCTCATGCACATTGGATAGCATCACGTGCAGTTGACCGTCTATTTGCGGTTGTGGTGCAACGAGCAGCCCATGGTATTTCCTTGTATTACAGCCAATAATGGTGGTACTCGTATAACAACCCAAGGGGTTTGAACGAATAATCTCTTTTTCTAAAGAGTAATTGAGGTTAATGAGTTGAGTCTTATCAAAGTGTATATAGCTCATTTAATCAAAAGTTTGAGGTTTTTATAAAAATACTTTAATCCTTCGTAAAGAAAAATATTTAAGATAAAAACTAAAGCAATTAATCAAAATGATTAAAATATCACTGACTTTTTGACAAAAAAAAAGAACTCAATTAGAGTTCTTGTGGAATTTTATATTTTCAACAGCTACTCAAGGAGCTTCTTTTTGAATCTTTTCTAAATTCTTAATGGATTCCTCAAATTTCACCATATACATTTGTACATGATTTAAATTAACATATTTTATTTGAGGAAAATTTTTGGAAGGCTGAAGTAACTTAAACATGATCTTCTGAAATTAAATGAATTCTACAACAATCGCTAATCAAATAACATGCCATAAACATGAATACCTGCTGTTTGGAAAACGAACAAAAGCGGATATTAATCAAGTCTAGAATATTGCTCTTTCACCATTCAAAAGAAGAGAAAAGAGACTGTTCCCATTTACCCTGCATTGTTCTAAAATTTGTCGGTATATGAATAAACCCTATGAAGGATGCCGTTATAAAAAAACAACCCTCCCAAATCAAAGGGAGGGTTTGGGTGAAAGACCGGTTTCGAACCGGCGACCTCTGGATCCACAAACCAGCGCTCTAACCAGCTGAGCTACAATCACCATTTTATTTCATTTCCTGATTCTTTTATCAGATGGGATTGCAAAGGTAATATGCTTTTTTCAGTCACGCAATACCAAGTTAAATATTTCTTGAAAATTTAAGTCTTTCACCCCTTTTTTCTTCATTAAAGACGCCATTCTCATAGGCCAAATGGCCTGAAACTATTGTATGGGTAACTTTTGACCTGAACTTTTGTCCTTCGAAAGGAGACCATCCACATTTAGAAAGCACATTACCTCTGTTGACTTCCCAGGAATCATCCAAATCTACCAATACCATATCTGCAAAATAGCCTTCTCTTAAAAATCCTCTGTTTTCAATTTCAAAAAGTATGGCCACATTATGACTTGTTTTCTGAACGATTTGTGCCAAGCTTATTTTTCCATTATGGTACATTTCAAGTAAGGCCATCAAACCATGTTGCAATAAAGGCCCTCCTGAAGGAGCCTTAAGGTAAGGCTGTTCTTTTTCTTCAATGGTATGTGGAGCATGATCGGTAGCAATTACGTCAATATTACCCTCCAGCACCCCTTTTAATATGGTATCCCTGTCATTTGAAGTTTTGATGGCCGGGTTCCATTTGATCCAATTTCCCTTGCTGTCATAATCCTCTTCAGAAAACCATAAGTGATGTATGCAAGCCTCTGCCGTAATCCTTTTTTCCGCAAGCGGTGAGGTATTGTCAAATAAACCTACCTCTTTCCCTGTACTGATATGCAATACATGCAGCTTTGTACCATGGGCACGGGCCATCTCCACTACAATTTTGGAGGCATCATAACAGGCTTCCTCCGATCTGATCTTAGGGTGAAATTTTGCCGGAATCTCTTCTCCATATTCCTGCTTAAATCTTTCTAAGTTTGCTTTAATGATGTTGTCATTTTCACTATGGGTAGCTATTAAAATCGGACATTCTTTAAATATGGCCTCCAAACTGTTTGGATTATCTACTAACATATTGCCGGTGGACGATCCTTGAAAAACCTTCACTCCACAAACATTTTTTACATCTACACTTTTGATGGTTTCAATATTATCATTGGTTGCCCCTAAATAAAAAGAGTAATTTGCTAAGGACTTGGCCGCACCAATGGCATACTTCTCTTCCAATAGCTCGTGGGTAATACTTTGAGGGATGGTATTTGGCATTTCCATAAAGCTTGTCACCCCACCAGCTACTGCCGTTTTACTTTCTGTATAGATTTCTGCCTTATGTGTCAACCCCGGCTCTCTGAAATGAACCTGATCATCAATTAACCCCGGCAAAAGGTATTTTCCATTGGCATCTATCACTATATCTGCCTCTTTTCCTGACAAATCTCCTCCCACTGAAAAAATCAAGCCCTCCTTTATATATACATCTCCACGTATAATCTTACCTTCATTTACTATATTTGCATCACGGATTAGTATTCTTTTCATAGCATTTGTTTTTTATGGTAGGTGCTTGGGTCGAAACACCTCTTAATATTTTCCTAAATTTATAAAATCATGTCCGATCAGCTATCATCTTTCGAAAATTTTAAACTGAATAACCAACTTTTAAATGCTGTGAAGGAAATTGGTTATGAAAAACCTACCCCTATACAGGAAAAGGCCATTCCATTAGCATTGGCCGGTCACGATATTCTTGGCATCGCCCAAACAGGAACGGGTAAAACCGCAGCTTATGTCTTGCCCTTATTGTACAAGGTAAAGTATGCTCAAGGCAGGCACCCTCGAGCCTTAATAATGGCTCCTACCAGAGAACTGGTGATGCAAATTGAAGAGGCAGTGGTAGGTTTTGGTAAATATACCGACCTAAGATATGTTTGCCTTTACGGAGGATTGGGCCCAAAACCACAGATTGAAAAATTACAGGAAGGAGTAGACATCATCATTGCTACCCCCGGAAGATTCATCGACCTTTACCATAAAGGAGAAATCTATACCAGAGACATTAAAACCATGGTTTTGGATGAAGCTGACAAAATGCTGGACATGGGCTTCCTTCCACAAATTAAAAACATTCTGGAAGTAATCCCTGTCAAAAAACAAAACCTCCTGTTTTCTGCTACCTTTAGCCAACGAGTTGAAAATCTCTCTTTTGAATTTCTTGAATTCCCCGAACGTGTAGAAGTAGCTCCTCAAGCCACTACTGCCGAAACCATCGAGCAGGTAAAATATTTTGTCCCCAATATCAGAACAAAGCTAGACCTATTGCTAAGACTTGTCAACGAGGATGGTTTTGAGAGAGGGATTATCTTTACCAAGTCTCGTAAAAATGCTGACACGGTCCATCAATACCTTCAAAAAAATCAATCCGGAAGTATACGGGTCATCCATGCCAATAAAGGCCAAAATACAAGGATCAACAGTATGGATGATTTCAAAAAAGGAGAGGTGAAAATTTTGGTAGCAACCGATGTAGCAGCCAGAGGCTTAGATGTAAGTTTAGTCAGTCATGTCATCAATTTTGATGTACCCTTGATTTATGAGGATTATGTTCATCGAATCGGCAGAACAGGGAGGGCGGAAAATGAAGGCAAAGCAGCTGCATTTATAAACCCTGCCGAAGCTTTTCATTTTGAAAAAATAGAGTCGATCATAAGAATGCTCGTACCCGAGCAGGAAATCCCTGAAGAAATCACCATTCACAAAACCCCTTTTGAAGAAAAGCAGGATTACGAAAGGGAGATCGACAAACAAAAAAGAGGCAATGACCCTGAATTTAAAGGGGCTTTTCATGAAAAAAAGGGGTATGCGAAACCTTATAAGGAGAAAGAAGAGAAGCGTGGCAACAAAAACAGCAAGGCCAAACGGAACAGAAACCAAATGAAGAAAAAAAGCAAGCACAAAAACAAATAGGCGAGCAAGCTCACCTATTTGTTTTTGTGCTAAATTGGATGTATTTCAATTACTTCTGATGAAAAGTGTCTGAAACAAAGGCAAGGACATTCGGAAGTGATTCTCTCCAATACGTCCAATTATGCGCGCCATCACGAATCCTAAATTCATGAGGGATTTCCATTTTCTTCATGGCAATATGCACAAGACTATTTCCTTCATACAAAAAATCGTCATCTCCACAATCAAAAAACCATTTTACCGATTTAATTTTCTCCATATCATTAAGCTCCAGTTGCCTTAAAGCCTGATGCTTGTCGTAATAAGCTTTCAATTGGTCTTTATCCTTGACGTCGCCCTCATATCTTTTTACAAAATCATCATACGCCGTATTCCTTAATGAGGCACTAAGAGGGCAAGCCGATGAAAACAAATCCGGCCGATGCATGGCATAGAAATAAGTTCCACCACCTCCCATAGAAAGGCCTGAAATCGCCCTATATTTCTTTACACGCTTGATCCTGTATTGAGACTCCACATAGGGCATTAATTCTTCAAAGAAGAAATCTTCATACCTCCATTCATTTTTGATATCATTGAAATAACCTCTTTTCCCTGTATTAGCATCCGGCATTACAATAATCATTGGTGTGGCGGTTCCATCTTCAAAGGCATTGTCTGCTATTTGTTGTACTTCCCCAAATTGAACCCAGCCGGTTTGATCGTCTCCTGCACCATGAAGCAAATAGAGTACAGGGTAAGATCTTTGGGAATACTCATAGCCCGGAGGCAGGTAAACAGCAAATTTCCTCTCCATACCAAGGATTTTACTATCCAAGGTCAAGGCATCAAACACCCTGCTTTCCTGGGCCAACAAGCCTGAGAAAGAAACAAAAAACAAGGGCAATAATATTCGTAAAATTTTCATCTTTTTATCGGTTTATTTTGGCTAGGGAAAGTAAAGAATTATTCTTATTTATCTATTTATTTAAAGCCTAAATATCACAACCTAAAGGGAATTGACTGAATTAATAGGTAGGTATCCAAAAAAGCAATGGTATTTTTATTACTTTAACCTTAGAAACAAGGTCAATGTATTCATTCAATTATGGAAAGGAGAAAATTTCTTAGCAATTCAGCGCTTGCCTTATTGGCGGCAGGCACCATGGGAAACGGGTGCTTAAAAGCCAAAACTAATCCGGCAAGAAAATTTAAAATAGCCCTAAACCCCGGCATTATCGGAGTCAAGGCAAACCTTGTCCAAACACTGGATTATGCCATTAACTATGGATATGAAACCATAAGTCCTTTTGTAGAAGAGGTCAAGCAGGATTATTCCCCGGGGCAATTGGCAGACCTAAAGGACAAAATGAAGGCAAATAAAATAGGTTTTGGGTCTACAAATCTACCTGTAGCCTTCAGAAAGGACAATCGCAGTTTTCTTGAAGATTTCAAAAAGTTAGCACCATTTTGTAAGACGATGGAAAAACTTGGAGCCACCCGCATCAATACCTGGATTATATCTTCTCACAATTCCCTTACCTATAATGAGAACATGAATCAACACGCCTATCGTTTGGGGGAATGTGCTCGTGTCATGAAGGATTATGGCATTAGACTGGGGCTGGAATACCTTGGAACTAGACCTTTGCTGAATCAAAACAAGTATCCTTTTATATCCACCATGAAAGAAGGGAAGGAACTCATCGCGGCCACCGGTCAAAGTAACGTGGGATTCGTATTGGATTCATTCCATTGGTATACTGCAAATGACAATAAAGAAGACATCCTCCAACTCAAGGCAGAGGACATTGTGGTGGTAGATATAAATGATGCTAGAAAGGGCTTTAGCAGAGAAACTCAGGTGGATTTAAAGCGAGAACTCCCCTTGTCAACGGGCGTTATCAATCTCAAAGCTTTTATGGAGGGCTTGGTGGCCATTGGTTATGATGGCCCCATTAGAACAGAGCCTTTTAATCAGGTTCTCAATGACATGGAAGATGATGCTGCACTCCAAGTTAACAAAGAAGCCATCAATAAAGTACTGGCCTTGGTAAACCTGTAAGACGTTTGTCTTAATTTTGAACAAAAAACAGGAAATTGATCTCCTGATTCATGCTCAGCATCTAAGCAAGTTGAGGCCAGATCAAATCTATCTACTCTAAATAAATTTTCGAATACTCATTATATAACCCATGTGTAGGCCTTCATGAAAATTATTAAAAACTAAAGCATCTTCCACAGTGCTCAAGTGAAAACCTGTTTTGGTGGTCCTTTCATGATAGGTGACAAACTTACCATTATAAAAGTCGGATTCCGTTTGCGGAATTAAATCCATTAGAAGTGCTTTCAACACTTCATATTCGTCCACAGATACTGGGACTTCCGGCTTGGTTCCTATACCATACCTTCCAAACATCTCATCGGGCAGGTGGGTGGGCAATCCGGACCCCTTGTATACAAGCCCTTGTTGGGCTACAATTACATGACCAATATTCCAAATCAGGTTGTTATTAAACCCTTGCGGAACTTGGTTTAACTGATCGAGCTTATAACTTTCAAGTAAGGTAAGAAAAAGGTTTCTACTTGTTTTCCAGGTTTTAAAGGTAGCTTCCATCCAATAATAAAATATTAACTCAGTCAATCAAAGGAGCTTGCCTCCCCCTATCCAAGACTGATAAAGACAAAATTTATAAAATAAAGAAATAACCCCGGACTTGTTTTCGGGACGGTAAATTCAGCCTGCAATCCTCACCTAATCTTTTGGAGGGCTAATCATGATATGTGCCCGATGTGTACCCGGATCCATTATCCATGGCATGCCTGGGAAATCAGGTTTTGTGGACAAACCCGTACTTTCCTTAGTGGCCCATGGGATATAAACCACATAGCGGAGGTAGGTATTGTCAACTTTGCCTTTCATGGGATCAAAATCCGCTTTATCTGCGGATAACACATAAAGGGAAGCAGGCTCACCGGGCATTTTAAGACTACCACTTTTGGCTTCTTTCTCACGGGTGTCAAATATTTGCTTGAAGTTTTTACCTTCTTTTTTCAATGCTCTTCCTCTTTTCATAAAAGGTTCTAAATCTTTATGGTAACAAGAAACACTGAAACCCTCTGTCTGGGGATTATCTGCAATACAAATCATTTCATTGTTACCCTCCCTAAGCACAGTCCAATCTCCATTGGCATCATATCCGTACACCTTGGCTCCTTTTCTAAAATCCTGAGGCGCAGCCAAGACTGCAGCCTTAATCTGAGCGGCTTTATCGGGAATTTGTTGGGCTTCTAACTCACTTGCTAAAAATAAAACGAAAAGACTGAATACTATTTTTTTCATGGCCATTTTAGGATTGATTGCAATTAGAGTTTATGAATATAATCAAAGTTTTTGAGTCCTATAAAAGTTTGTGAAGAAAACTGATAAGACGGATACCTATTTATAAGCGAAAAAGGGCTTAGGTATTGCAACCTAAGCCCTTTATCAATCAATTTTTGACAGCAATACTACCTATCTGTACGATTGTTTGTACCGTCCACAGGAGTTCTATTTTCACGATTGGCCAAATCCCAAGCTGTATGGAAAATCAGTTTCGCTCTTTTCTCCATCAAATCAAATTCAATTTTATCTACCGTATCCGTAGGTCTATGGTAATCATCATGAACACCATTAAAAAAGAATATTACAGGAATATTGTGCTTGGCAAAATTGTAATGATCGGATCGGTAGTAAAACCTATTGGGATCGTCCTCTGCATCATACCTATAATCTAAAATTAAATTGGTATAGGTTATATTATTGTATTCATTGATGATTTTTAATTGGGAAGACAGCATTTCAGAACCTATCACATAAACATAATCTTGGTTTTCGGCATCCTGGTATTCATAATCAATCCTTCCCACCATGTCGATATTGATATTGTTTACCGTATTTTCTAAAGGGAACACAGGGTTTTCGGAATAGTACTCAGAGCCAAGCAAACCTTTTTCTTCACCTGTAACATTTAAAAACAAAATACTACGTCTTGGACTGTATCCATCTCTTGCAGCCTGAGCAAATGCTTCGGCAATTTCCATTACAGAAACTGTTCCGGATCCATCATCGTCCGCACCATTGTTTATTTCTCCTGTGCTGCTTACACCGATATGATCGTAGTGAGAAGAAATCACCAAAACTTCTTCTTTTTTATCAGTACCCTCAAGGAAGGCCATTACATTTTCAGTATCAACATAATCTTTTTGCTTCACCACCTTAAAAACAGCTTTTTGAGAAGGAATTACTGATGGATCATTTTTGGCCGCTTCTTTCAACACATCCACTGGTGTTTCAAAAAGCTCTCCCATTTTGATTGAACTAACCATAAACACCGGCTTTTGCTCTGTGGGTTTATCAAAGCCCATCCTACCCTTACCTGTCAAGCTTTTGTAGCGATTGGCCATTCTGTCAAAATTGGCTTGTCCCTCCATGGTTACAATCAAAGCCCCAATTGCACCTGCATCCATTACTTTATTAATGGCTTGCCCAACATTATTTCCGATGGCCCATAAGCCAACCATTTTTCCTTCCACTTTTACTTTTGAAATGTTCTCATCTGAAGCTAAACCTAAAAAAACCAAATCAGTCTTTTTATTCCTCTTCATATCTGCATCTCCCACAAATACAAAGTCCTCATTTAATGTTAATTTGGTTTTGCCAATTTTTAACGAGACTTCTTTCCAGCTAACACTTGACAACTGAAAAGGCTGAAGATAACTTCCATCTACAGGCCCCTTGAGATCGTTAGCTTTGTAAAAATCTATCAAGTAATCTGCTGCCAATTTCTGACCCTCAGACCCTGTATCTCGTCCTTTTAGTTCATCGGAAGCTAAATACGTCAAGTGCTTTTTTAAATCCCCTGACTGAATTGTTGATGCATATTTTAATGAGAGATCTTCCTGTCCAAATATTGGATTTGAAAAAACTACAAAAACAAATAATGCAACTAAAGTTGATTTATTTTTCATATTGGTTAATTAAGTTTATAGCTAAGGTAGATTTTGCCAATATCTCCCATTTCAACTGGTTTATATGAAGTAATTTAAGCATAAATAAAAGACCTAAATCAGCTAATATTTTTAACTTTGCGGATCGATTCAAGATCTATTGGCCGCGCCAAAATTAATCATATTTTATCTTTTTATGAAAATCAATCTCGCTTCATCCGAAAAATTTAGAAATAGACATATTTCACCCTCTGAAAATGAGCTTCAGGAAATGCTAAACACCATAGGAGTAGATTCCTTGGATACTTTAATTGATGAAACCATCCCCAGCACTATCCGACTAAAGCAGCCTTTACAACTTCCCAAGCCTCTTTCTGAAAATCTATTTCTTAAATCTTTCAAAGCTACCATTGGTAAAAACCAAATTTTTAAATCTTATATTGGTTTGGGATATTACGATACTTTGGTACCGGGAGTTATTCAGAGAAATATTCTTGAAAACCCGGGCTGGTATACGGCTTATACCCCTTATCAGGCCGAAATCGCGCAAGGGAGATTGGAGGCCTTGATAAATTTTCAAACCATGGTGAGTGAGTTGACAGGAATGGAGTTGGCCAACGCCTCTCTTTTGGATGAAGGAACAGCAGCTGCAGAGGCCATGACCATGTTGAGCGCAGCAAAAGCCAGGAACAAGAAAAAGGCAAATACTTTCTATGTAGACGAAAAGGTTTTTGAGCAAACCAAGGCGATATTAAAAACTCGAGCTACCCCCATTGGCATCACATTAAAAATTGGCCCCTTAGCTGATCTTGACCTGAGCGATCCGGATTTATTTGGCATGCTTATACAATACCCCAACTCGGATGGAGAAGTTGTCAATTATGAATCCCTGGTAAGTGCTGCAAAGGAAAACCATGTAAGTACAGCTTTTAGTACTGATCTATTGAGTCTTACCTTACTCAAGCCCCCAGGGGAAATGGGAGCGGATGTGGTTATAGGCAGTACCCAACGATTTGGTGTTCCTATGGGGTTTGGAGGTCCTCATGCAGCATTTTTTGCAACAAAAGAATCCTATAAAAGACAGATCCCCGGAAGAATCATAGGCGTATCCGTAGACAAATCCGGTAAAAATGCTTACCGAATGGCTTTGCAAACGAGGGAGCAACATATCAAAAGAGAAAGGGCTACCTCCAATATCTGTACAGCACAGGTATTATTGGCTGTAATGGCCGGAATGTATGCTGTATATCACGGACCCAAGGGTTTGAAAGCCATTGCTTCACGCACCCATGGCTTGGCCGTTATGACAGCTAAATGGCTCAGTGAGATTGGCTTTGAACAAATCAATAAGGCTTATTTTGACACCATCCGTATCAAGGTAGATCAAGTACAGATGGAAAAAATCCGTGCCTTTGCAGTTTCCAAAAAATTAAACTTCAGGTACGATGAAGGCCATATTCTATTGAGCTTCGATCAGGCAAAAACCAGACAGGATGTAGTTGAAATTTTTGAAGTATTTGCCAAATCCACCAATAGGTTACAACCTGAAGTTCCGGAAATCCCAAGTCAAATTGAAGCAACCATTCCTTCTGAATTAGAGCGAAAATCCAAATTCTTAGAGCATGAGGTATTCCAAAAATACCACTCTGAGCATGAAATGCTACGCTACATGAAAAAACTTGAAAACAAGGATTTATCTTTGGTTCACTCCATGATTTCTTTGGGTTCTTGCACCATGAAGCTCAATGCCACCACTGAAATGATCCCCATTACCTGGCCGGAAATTGGGCAGCTACACCCCTTTGCACCCCAGGATCAAGCGGCTGGTTATTATGAGATGTTTCAAGATCTTCGGAATTGGCTTAGTGAAATTACAGGCTTTTCTGACACCTCCTTGCAGCCCAATTCAGGGGCACAAGGAGAGTATGCAGGTTTAATGGTGATCCGTGCTTACCATCAAAGTAGAAATGAAGACTTTAGAAACGTCGTCTTAATTCCTTCTTCGGCCCACGGTACCAACCCGGCCTCTGCAGTCATGGCGGGAATGAAAGTAGTAATTGTCCCTTGTGATGAAAAAGGGAATATTGATGTAGCAGCTTTCAAAGAAAAAGCAGCTGCCTATAAAGACCAACTTTCTGCCCTTATGGTAACCTATCCATCTACCCATGGGGTCTTTGAAGAGGCGATTAAAGAAATCTGTGACCTTGTACATGAATATGGCGGACAAGTATATATGGATGGGGCCAATATGAATGCACAGGTGGGACTGACCAGTCCGGGTTTGATCGGCGCAGACGTTTGTCATCTTAATCTTCACAAGACATTCTGCATTCCTCATGGAGGAGGTGGACCGGGTATGGGGCCCATTTGTGTAGCCAAGCATTTGGTACCTTTTCTTCCGGGAAATCCTTATGTAAAGACCGGAGGTACCGCTGCCATTACCCCTATATCTGCCGCCCCTTTTGGCAGCTCAAGTATTTTACCTATTCCTTATGCTTACATTGCCATGATGGGCGAAGAGGGTTTATCCAAGGCGACGAAAATTGCCATTTTGAATGCCAATTATATTAAAACCCGCCTCGGGACTGATTTTCCCATTCTATATACCGGAGCCAACGGTCGGGCTGCACATGAAATGATTCTGGATTGCAGGGCATTCAAAGCCTTTGGTGTGGAAGTGGAAGACATTGCAAAACGACTTATGGATTATGGTTTTCATGCGCCGACCGTTTCTTTCCCTGTACCCGGTACACTTATGGTGGAACCTACAGAGTCTGAATCTAAGGATGAATTGGACCGTTTCTGCGAAGCCATGATTGCCATACGTCAAGAAATCAGAGAAATTGAAGAAGGCAAAGCAGATAAACAGGTGAATGTATTGAAAAATGCGCCCCACACTGCTGCAAGTATTATCTCAGACAATTGGGAAATGCCTTATAGCAGAGAAAAAGCGGCTTATCCACTGCCTTTTGTTAAAGAAAATAAATTTTGGCCGGCGGTGGGCAGAATAGATGCTGCCTATGGTGACCGAAACATTATGTGTAGCTGTATTCCCACCTCGGATTTTGAGACCGAATAAAAAGGCTAAACAAGCTAAATAAAAAGCCCCAACTTGAAATTCAAGTTGGGGCTTTTTATAATAGTAAAAAAGAATTTTACTTCAAACTTCCTGTCATGTCTTCAGGACGTACCCATTCGTCAAACTGCTCGTTGGTCAATAAGCCAAGATCAAGCGCTGCTTCGCGCAAGCTTGTACCTTCCTTATGGGCTTTTTTAGCGATTTTCGCGGCATTTTCATAGCCAATATGAGGATTAAGTGCTGTAACAAGCATTAAGCTATTTTCAAGGTGCCTTTTGATAAAAGGAACATTCGGCGCAATACCTACCACACAATTGTCTGTGAAAGAAACACAAGCATCTCCCAATAATCTTGCGGAGTTAAGTAGATTATTTACCATCATAGGTTTGAATACGTTCAGCTCAAACTGACCGCTCATACCACCAACAGATACCGCGGTATCATTGCCTATCACCTGGGCACAGACCATGGTCATAGCTTCAACTTGCGTAGGATTTACCTTACCTGGCATGATGGATGATCCCGGTTCATTTTCAGGAATCAAGATTTCACCAATCCCGGATCGAGGGCCTGAAGACAACATCCTGACATCATTGGCAATTTTCATAAGGCTTACGGCCAATTGTTTCAAAGCTCCATGGGTCTCTACTATGGCATCATGGGCTGCCAAAGATTCAAATTTATTGGGAGCAGTTATAAAAGGATTGCCTGAATAATGTGCAATTTTCTCTGCCACCAATTCAGCATAACCATTAGGGGTGTTCAATCCTGTACCAACAGCAGTACCTCCCAATGCCAATTCAGATAGATGAGGCAAGGTGTTTTTAATGGCATTTATGGCATGATCTAACTGCGCTACATAGCCGGAAAATTCTTGCCCTAGTGTGAGCGGCGTAGCATCCATAAAGTGAGTCCGCCCTATTTTGACCACCTCCATAAACTCATCAGACTTGGCCTTAAGGGTATCTCTAAGCTTTTGTGCACCCGGAAGTGTAGTATCAACCACCATTTTGTAGGCCGCAATATGCATGGCTGTAGGAAAGGTATCATTGGATGATTGAGATTTATTTACATCATCATTCGGGTGAATTTTCTTTTTTTCATCTTGCAAGCTGCCACCCAAAAGCACATGAGAACGATAGGCAACCACCTCATTGACATTCATATTGGACTGGGTGCCAGATCCGGTTTGCCATACTACCAAGGGAAATTGATCGTCCAGCTTACCTTCAAGAATTTCATCACAGGTTTGGCTAATGATATCGGCTTTCGCCTGATCTAAAACACCAAGTTCAGCATTGGCCTGTGCAGCAGATTTTTTTAAAATGGCGAAAGCATGCACGATCTCCAAGGGCATCTGGTGTTTTGCTCCACCAATTTTAAAGTTATTCACAGACCTTTGGGTTTGTGCACCCCAAAATTTATCTGCAGGAACCTCCACCGGCCCCATGGTATCCTTCTCTATCCTGTATTCCATTACAATATTTATTGAAAGTTTATAAATTGACTGATTGATCTGCTAAAATACGACAGGGCGGCCACAATCCATAAAGGAGAAGCAAAATCTTGATTTCTTAAGCTTATTTTAATGATCAGATATTACAGCTTCATTAGTTCATGAAAAAGGGATTGGCTTTCTTTTACCTTTCTCTTGAAATGGGCCCATGCAAACCCATAATTTCCCAGCCCTACCAAAAAACAAATCAATGCCAATTTCCAATCCTGCACTACGGATAAAAACAAAACTGTTAGGCCAAATGATACAATGGCCCAAAATCCCAGAAAAAAAGAAGCTCCGGGAAAAAAAGAATAATTTAAGGAGACCAGGCAGCCTTTGGGAAGAGGGGCTATTTCTCCTTTTATCAAAGGCAAAAAACTATCCGCTCTATCAATTATTTTGGAAATTCTAAAACTATTTTCCCCAATATTCCCATTAAAAAAAATGGTTTGCCCCGGAGGCAGGTACTTTGTTTCATCCAGGTAGTCTACAGGTCTGGTTATTAAGGCTACCCTTGCCATCACCTCCTTACTTCTCAAGGTGCTTACAAAAGTTTCACTATAGCTAGGAACCAGTTTCACCATAAAACAAAATACTAAAGCCCCAAAGGTGTTACAAAACAGCGATACAAGAAATTTCCACCTGAACATCTTTTGGCAGGCGGCTTACCTCTACGGTTTCTCTTGCCGGTGGATTGGTCTTAAAATACTGTCCATAAGCTTCGTTGATGGTAGAAAAATCAGCCATATTTTTAACAAAAATACTGCATTTCACCACATTAGAGAAGGTAAGTCCCGAGGCCCTGAGAATGGCATCCAGATTCTTCATTACCGCATGAGTTTCTTCTGTAATATTGGCATTAAGCAATTCACCGGAATCTGCATCGAGGGCAATTTGACCGGAAACAAACAGCATTCCATTGGCTTTTACAGCTTGGCTGTATGGACCTATAGGAGCAGGAGCATCCGGGGAATTGACAATTTCTTTGGACATAATTTCTTAAGTTATTGATTTGAGCACAAATTAAACTTTAATCGCTTAAATAATCAATTAACTTAAGAAAAAGCCTCTAGTTGACAACCAACTTAAACCCTTCTCCATGCAGGGTGATGATTTGAACGGAGCCATCATTTTTGAGCAATTTTCTGATCTTACTTAGGTATACATCCATACTTCTTGCATTAAAATAACTGTCATCTCCCCAAATTTGCTTCAATGCAAAAGAACGGCTCACATTTTCATTCAATGAAGAAGCCAATAAACGAAGCAGCTCATTTTCCTTGGAAGTAAGCTTATTCGTCCCCTCAGGCCCTTCCAGCAGCTGTTTGTCATAATGCAGGGTAAAGTTGCCAAATACATAGGATTTCAAAGCTGATTTTTCACCCTGACTATTGGTTCTTCTCAAAATGGCATTGATCCTCATCAGGAGTTCTTCCATGCTAAAAGGCTTGGTGATGTAATCGTCTGCGCCAATCCGAAAGCCCTTGATGACATCTTCTTTCATGTTTTTTGCCGTCAGGTAAATAATGGGGATATTTTCTTCCACTTTTCTTATCTCCTTCCCTAAGGTAAAACCATCCTTTACGGGCATCATTACATCTAGCAGACATAACTGGTAGTAATCTTTCTTGTATTTATTCCAGCCCTCTTCTCCATCCCTACATAAAATTACTTCGAAGCCTTTTACGCCTAAATATTCTTTCAATATATCTCCCAGGTTGGGATCATCTTCTACCAATAAAATTTTGATCTTGCTCATTTATTTTTGGGTAAGTTTATAGTAAACACGCTTCCCTGCCCGGGATTGCTATCTAGCCTTATCGTTCCATTATGTGCTTCTACCATGGTTTTAACATAAGAAAGCCCTAATCCAAAACCTTTCACATCGTGCAAATTACCTGTTGGCACCCTGTAAAATTTGTCAAATATTTTTTTCTGTGCCTCTTTACTGATACCAATTCCTTTGTCACTTATGGACAAGGTAAAGTTTGTTTCCGTCTCCTCAACGGTTATTTTTATTATCGGAGCATCTTTGGAATATTTGGTGGCATTGTCAAGCAAATTGTTGAGAATATTGTTCAGGTGAAAAACATCCACTTCCAGCTGCCCTGTCAAAAGAGAATATTCTGTTGATAATGTCCCTCCTCTATTTTCCACGAGCAATTCAAAATGCTTCTTGGTATCTTCAATAAGTTCTTTTAGGTCAACCTTCTCTATTTTAAGATTAAAATCATTTTTTTCAAGGGCAGCAGCTTGCAACACTTGCTCAACCTGCTTACCTAGCCTTACATTTTCATCCTTAATAATGTTTAAATACCTTTTACGCAAAGCTTGCTCTCCAAATAAATCCGGATCCTGTAAGGCTTCTACGGCCAAACTTACGGTAGATATAGGTGTTTTAAACTCGTGCGTCATATTATTGATGAAGTCATTCTTTATTTCAGAAACCTTTTTCTGCCGGATAATCACCTTTATGGCATACACAAAGCAAACAATAATGATGCACATAAACACCAAAGAACTGCCCAAGGGCAAAAACACTTGTTGCATCAGGTAATTTTGTTTTTTCGGGAAATGAATGACCAAATAATTCTCTACTCCCAAAAGGTCACTTGGGAACAATTCTGCTTTTATCCCTTTATTTTTAAGAAATTCCAAATCACTTACATGGCCTATTCCCACGATTTCGTTTTTATTACCAACGATCCCTAACTCAAAGGGTTGGTCAATATTTCTATTGATTAATTGATCTCTGACTTCTTTTTTCACCATCGTGGTATCAAGTCTGTTGAGTACATGCTGATTTCCCTGGGCCAACAATTGATGAATCACCACTTCAACCAATTCAATCTTCATATTGGCCTGTACAATACTTTCTGCCACATTTCGTGACACATTCAACTCCTCTATGATAAAATTCTGCCTACTATTGGCATATTGTCTTTTGCTCATTTTCCTGTCTCTCTCACTTAGAAATTGCAGGTAGCGTTCTTTTTCGGCAAGTAAAATTTCCAGCTCATCCGGAGTAAAAAGACTGGAAGCCACCGAAGGTGACATGTAAAAGTATTTTTCAATTTGGCTAAAAGTTTTGGGTTCCCCCTCTTTGGAAGCAATTAATTTCCTAAAAGTAGGGGATATTTGAGGGATAGGCTGATCAAAAAGTGAATCCAATACTGAAGGCCTGTTTACGGCCACTTTTCTCCTTCTTACTTGCAACTGTATCGGCTCAATGGGTTGCAGCAAAGCCTTTTGAAAAATCGTATCTCTGGCGAGGGAACTCAACAATATATCACTGGCTTCACCTTTCTCTATACGGTCGGAAGTTGAGGAAAGTGCTTGATAAACATTTTGCTCAAAACGCTCTTCATTGATTTTAAGCACATTCCCTACCCAATAAAACTGAAAACCTATCAACCCTAAACTTGCTAGGGACATCAAGAAAACAATGATTTTGATACTCGTTTTTGACATATTACAAATCTAAATGATTAGCGCCTCTAAATCACTTCCTTAACTTTTTTTAACAGGTAAAACCTTAGCAAAATCCTATTTGGTATTATTTAATAACCCAAATTAATCAATCAAGATTCCGTTTTCACAGGACTTATCTCTTTTACATTTTAACTTTACCATCCTTTATCTATATTTGCTGGCTAAATCACAAGCGATGGAAATCAAAAACCAACAATATTGCATAGGGGAAATACCCTTACTGAATATTGCCGAGAAATACGGTAGCCCTGTATATGTTTATGACGGGGAGAAAATCCTTCATCAGGTAGAAACTTTGAAAAAAGCATTTGCCGATGTAAAGATGAAAATAAAATATGCTACCAAGGCTCTTTCTAACATCAACATATTAAAGCTGATGAAGAAAGCCGGTACCGGGGTAGATGCTGTTTCCATAGAAGAGGTAAAGCTTTGCCTACATGTGGGTTTCTCTCCTGAAGAGATCATGTACACTCCTAATTGTGTTGATTTTGAGGAAATCAAGGAGGCTGTAGCTTATGGAGTCATGGTAAACATTGACAGTATCCCCATGCTTGAGCATTTTGGAACAGAATA
Organism: Cyclobacterium sediminis; assembly: GCF_054781075.1. Lineage (NCBI taxonomy): Bacteria > Pseudomonadati > Bacteroidota > Cytophagia > Cytophagales > Cyclobacteriaceae > Cyclobacterium > Cyclobacterium sediminis. The sequence continues at coordinate 1,242,819 of NZ_BAAGVC010000003.1, forward strand.
TGGAAATGATGTTCCCATATGCATCCGTTTAAATCCACATATTTTAGCTGGCGGAAATGCAAAAATCTCTGTAGGCCATATTGATAGTAAGTTTGGCATTTCCATCCTTCAGTTAAAACACGTTATTAAGGTAGTTCAAGCCTATGATTTAAACGTGGTTGGACTTCATGTCCACACCGGATCAGACATTCTTGATGCTGAAGTATTCTTACAAGGTGCAGAGATATTATTTGATGCCGCCAGAGAATTTAAGGATTTGGCATTTCTTGATTTTGGAGGAGGATTTAAAGTCGCCTATAAAAATGGTGACATCACCACCGATATTCAGGATGTAGGAAAAAAAGTTTCGGCAGCATTTAAAGCGTTCTGCAAAGAATATGGTAGGGAATTGGAAATCTGGTTTGAACCGGGGAAATTTTTGGTAAGCGAGTGTGGCTATTTACTTACCAAAGCCAATGTAGTAAAACCTACTCCGGCCACCACCTTTGTAGGTGTCAACTCAGGCCTCAATCATTTGTTAAGGCCAATGATGTATGATGCCTACCATAGTGTAGTAAACATTTCCAAACTTGATGGTCCAGAAAGAGTCTACACCATTGTGGGTTATATCTGTGAAACGGATACCATTGCTGCAGACCGCAAAATCAAGGAAGTCAAAGAAGGGGACATTATTGCGATCAAAAATGCCGGAGCTTACGGTTATAGCATGTCCTCCAATTACAATTCAAGGTTTAGACCTGCTGAAGTATTGATCTTAAATAAGAAAGATCACCTTATTCGGAAGCGCGAGAGCATGGATGATATACTCAAAAATCAAATTTCAATCGATTTTTAATAAAAAGGGGCAAAAAATTTTGTCCCTTTTTTATTCCTACATTTTTGTTACTTTTTCCAAAATTCCAGATGGAAAATTCATTTTTAACTCCACCAAATAAAACTCCTTTTACCGCACAATTTCGTCCAGGAAATTATTTTTAATTGCGATTTGTATATTCCAATTTAATTCTATTATTTATAGAAATATAACAGCAATTAAGGATTTCATTAAAGTGTATTTCAATAACATAAAATAATATTTCAAAAATTGAATTACAAAAAATGACTTTCGTAAAACAAATTACATTATCTGAAACAACTTTTGTTCAAAGAATGGTGTGAATTGTTAACCGTTAAAGAAAATTTTTACTAAATAACTATTAAATGATGATGGCGTCCAAAACAAAGGCAATTATGCAGGTCCATTTGGATCAAAGAAACAACGGGGGTATTGGAGAAGATCTTCTTGAATACGCAGAAACCTTAAGTGAAGCATTGGGGATGGATACTGTCAAGATCCATCAAGAAATGCAGAATGGTGATTTAAGCCATTTGGTAGCAACCTTTAACAAATATTTCAGTGATTATATCGAATTACTTGACACTGATCAAGCGATCGATTTATGACTTCAGGTTGAGAACTGATTAAGGTCAATTTTCAACCTGAAGGAATTATTTAAACTTTACTTTTTTGATATGAAGAAAACAGCAAAATCAATAACTACAAAAAATTATCAGGTAGGTCAAAACCATTAAATCATCAGGCTTCTCTTGTCAGAACTATTGTATAAGAATGGCCAAATCTGCCTCTTTAATTTGATCTAATATTAAACTTACAATTAAGTTATTTCGAAAAATAAGAAATGGGATAGGTTGACCAGTAACCTGAAACCTTGGTTAATTTTTTACTATTGTCCATATTTTGTGACTGAAGTAAAATTAATGTATGGTTATTTGGATGAAAAACCCCAATCAATTGGTCTTTTTCAAATTAAATATTATATTTAATTCTACAAATAACCTAAAAAACCATGTATAGACATTTTGATCGGTTCTTACAGTCCGATTTAAAACTGAGTGAAGAACAAAAATTAAAATTATTGAAATCCTACATCAATGATTTGAAAAACGAACAAATAAAAAGGGGCTAAACAGCCCCTTTTTATTTGCTCATTCTTTATTATTCTTTTTCATCAAGCCTACAGTTAGCTTATTCAAGGCATCCACCTTCTCCTCAAAATCACCTTTTAAAGTTGCTCGATACTTATTGATGTTTTCAACCATCTCATTGATGTCCTCAGGAATTATTTCCTCAAAAAGTTGCCGCAACCTTTTGGCAGTAGTGGGGCTTTTCCCGTTGGTGCTGATGCCAATTTTTATATTTCCTTTGGTTACAATGCCCCCAAGGTAAAAATCGCAGAACTCCGGGGTATCAGCCACGTTAACAAGCAGAAACCGCTTTTTAGCATCCCTATATACTTCCTTATTGACCTCTTTGTCGTCGGTTGCCGCAATAACCAAGTGTTTCTCATTGAGATACTGTTCATTATAAGCTTCTTTCACCAACATTATATTGGGATTGTTTTTGGCGATTTCAACAATCTCCTCCAAAAAGGCTATGGAAACAACAGTCACCTTAGCATTCGGACTTGATTTCAATAGAAAAGTTAATTTTTCCAATCCGACATTCCCACCACCAACCAATAAGGTTTCCAGTTGGTGCATCTTTAAGAAAACCGGATACAATTCATTCATCCTTAACTAATTCAGTTTATTTTCAAATACAACAGCTTCATAAACTGCTTTCAATTTGGGACTTTCCCTAACCACATCACCAATAATAATTATGGCAGGTGCCCCAACTTGGTCTTCATGCGCTTTTTTTTCAATATTGCTGATCGTCCCTGCCACTATCTTTTCCTCTCGGGTGGTCCCACGTTCTATGATCGCTATGGCCTTATCTGTATATCCCTGCTCTTCATAAATCCGCACAATCTCTCCCAGTTTCCTGGTTCCCATTAAAAGGACCACCGTAGCTTTGGATTTACTAGCCAGCAACAAATCTCTTGACAGTTCACCATTCGATGTGGTACCGGTTATCACCCAGTAGCTCTCTGAAACACCCCTTTTTGTTACAGGTATTCCTGCGGCAGCTGGAACGGCAACAGTGGAAGATATCCCGGGAACAACATCCACTTTAATATCGAACTGTTGGATATAATCCAATTCTTCCGCCCCCCTTCCAAAGACAAATGGATCCCCTCCTTTAAGCCTTACCACATGCCCATATTTTTGGGCATAGTAAACACACATGCGGTTGGTTTCCTCCTGAGGGTTTTTCTTACTTCCATTTCGCTTGCCTACATAGATCCTTAAGGCCTTATCAGGTGCATGATTGAGCAAAGAGGTATCTATCAAGGCATCGTACAAAACTACGTCTGCTTTGTTAAGTGCCAAAATGCCTTTCAATGTTATCAATTCCGGGTCACCGGGACCGGCACCTACCAGGGTAACCCTTGGTCTAATCTCATTCATCATGCATGTACTTCTTTAGCCCTGTAATCGTTTATTGCATCAAATACCTGTTCTGCAATTTTATAGTAAGCCAAAGCAAAGGTTTGTGACGGTTGATTTTCTTTGATTTTATAAACCAGTTCAGAAAAAGAGGCAGGAAGATTAATCTTGCCACTTTCTGTAAAATGCTTGTCAAATTCATTGACGATATGGGCATAGCTATTGGTTTTGGCTCCTTCCGCAGTAAGTATGGCTTTGGCTGCGCTCATCATACTTGTATAAGTCTGATAGATGCCGTCTGACCATTTTTCTGCTTTCAGACTATCCTCTGCCCCTGCCAATTTCTCTCTTGCTTCCAATAGCAAGGTAGACACCAAGTCAATCACAACTCCAGCACATTCACCTACACCGATGGCTTTGACGTAGGCTTCATCGTTACCCCAGTCAATAAAGTCACTGTCTATGATATTATCTGTGCTGGCCAAAGGCTTCAGCATTTCATAGAAATACATTTGACCTTTTCTTTCATAATAAGTCGCATAGCTCTCATTATTCTCTGCCCCTGCCTTGAAATCGTTTAACAAGACACGCAAAGCTTCAGGACCTCTTTTACTAGGTACCTTGATTACTTTATCTGAAAATTTACCTTGCCCATCTCCAAAGGTGGCGCCTCCCAACAACACCTGTAGAGCCGGCAAGACTGCCTTCCCTACTTTCATTGACATTCCCTGGAAGCCTATTGAGGCCATATTATGCTGCCCACAGGCATTCATACAACCGGAAATTTTAATGGTCAGGTCTTTGTTTAGTAAAAACTCAGGATATTCATCCAAAATCACTTTCTCCATCACTGCCGCAGCACCGGTACTACTGGCAATACCTAAGTTACAAGTATCTGTACCCGGACAAGCGGTAATGTCTCCTACAGAATTGTACCCATAGTCCACCATGCCTAATTTTTCCAACTCCTGGTAAAAGAAAGGGATTAACTCTTCTTTCACATCTCTTATCAATAGGTTCTGACGAAGTGTAAACCTAATTTCATCACTAGCGTATTTCTTTACCAAAGCAGCCAATTGTCGGGCTTCTTTCAAATAAAAATCGCCAAGATGAACCTTCACACCAATTGAAAAATAACCTTCTTGCTTTTGAGGCAATACATTGGTCAGTTTCCAACGTCTGTAATTCTCATCTGCAGGCACAGTAAATTCAGGCATTGTCGGGTTCGGCAAAACCCTTTCCGCTTCATATTCTGAGACATCAATTGGATAAGTTTGGAAAGGAAGGGCAAGCTTTTCTTCTTCTACCAATTTCAAAAACTCCTCAACCCCGAGATTGGTAATAAGAAATTTCATTCTGGCTTTCATCCTCTTCGCTCTTTCTCCATGTCTGTCAAAAATTCTAACTACCCCTTCAATAAATGGAATGATTTGATCGGTAGGCAAGAACTCATATACCACATCACCGTGTCGGGGCTGAGAACCTAATCCTCCACCCAACAATACTTTAAATCCCCTGATCACTTTCCCATCCTCATGCTTCACTTTGGCAATAAAACCAAGATCATGTAGGTACGAAAGTGCAGTATCCTCGTCAGAAGAGGAGAAACTAATTTTGAACTTCCTACCCATTTCCTGACTAATGGGATTCCTAAGCATGTACCTAAATGTTGCATCGGCATATGGCGTTACATCAAATGGCTCATTAGGATCTATCCCTGCCGTTTCTGAGGCGGTTACATTTCTAACTGTATTACCGCATGCTTCTCTAATGGTAACATCATCCTTATCCAATTCTGCCCATAGTTCTGGTGTACTGTCTATGCTGACATAATGTATTTGAATGTCCTGCCTTGTGGTGATATGCAACCTTCCTGTGGAGTACTTTTCTGACACATCACAGATTCTGTTAAGCTTGCTTGAAGTCACTCTACCATAAGGCAGCTTAATACGTATCATTTGAACACCTTCCTGGCGTTGCCCATATATTCCACGAGCTAATCGAAGACTTCTAAATTTTTCATCATCAATTTTCCCATTTTTAAACAGGGCTATTTTTTTCTCCAGTTCAAGAATATCTTTTTCTACTACCGGATTTTCTATTTCAGTTCTGAAACTTTGCATCTTAAATATTTTTCAGTTTTAGCTGTTACTAATTTTAATTAGGATTTATTGGCAATGGCTCCCTGCTCATGCAGTCCACATTCTTTTTGAGAAGCTTCCCACCACCATCTTCCGGCGCGGGCATCTTCTCCCGGCATAATCGCGCGGGTACACGGAGCACAACCAATACTGATAAATCCCTTGTCATGAAGGGTGTTGTAAGGAATACCTTCTTCCTTGATATAATCCAACATTTCTTCCATCGTCCAATGCAATAAAGGGTTGTACTTCAATATCTGATTCCCTTCATCCCATTCCAACAACTGCATGTTTTGGCGATTTGGACTTTGTTCTGCCCTAAGCCCGGTAATCCACACTTTATTCCCTTGCAATGCACGCTTCAAAGGCTCAACCTTCCTTACGTAACAACAAGACTTTCTGTTTTCTACCGACTGATAGAACCCATTGATTCCATTGCTACTAACCAAGTCCTCTACTGCAGCTGTATTGGGGTAGTAAGGCTTGACCGATACTCCGTATTTGACAATCGTTTTGGACCACAAGTCATAGGTCTCATAAAACAACCTTCCTGTATCCAAGGTAAAGATTTCAATTGGAAGCTTATTTTTAGCTATTTTCTGAGTTATCACCTGATCTTCCTGACCAAAGGATGTGGAGAATATAACCTCATTAGGGAATAGGTCTCCCAAAAGCCTCATAGTCTCTTCAATGGATAACTTTTCTATCCTTTGAATAAGTTCTTTAATTTCACTTGCTTCAATCATATTATCTCGTTTTGCTGAAGGTAATTGTGGGTTAGAAAATCACCTTTTACCCGGCCATGACTTACACAGTCTTCCGGAAACACAAAAGTACACAAAACCTACAAATATTATAGAGTAAATGGTAAAAAATTATTCGCGTTCCAAAATATCTTGTAAGGTTTTCATTTCTAATATTTTAAGGGTTTCATCTCTCACCTCTGCCATTACCATATTTAGCCCACATTTCTCCTGACTGGCGCATTCCTCACAGGGTTCATAGTAGTTCAGGCTAACACAAGGCAACAAAGCAATGGGACCATCAAGCAGTCGTATTACCTTAGACAAAGGGATTTCATTGGGAAGTTTGATTAGGTAATAGCCTCCTCCTTTGCCTTTTTTGCTGCCCAGCAAACCTGCTTTCTTCAATTCAAGTAGAATATTTTCTAAAAACTTGTGGGATATATTGTGGTGGGTAGAGATTTCTTGAATAGGAACAGCTCCTTGGTCTTTATGTTTACCCAAATAGGTCAAAGCATGAAAAGCATATTTTGTTTTTTTTGATAGCATGGGTTATGTAAAGGTTTGCTTAACGTTAAACCGGAAAAAGCAGCAAAGATAGATTCTCTTGCATTATCCACCGAAGGTCTCCTTGACTAATTCAACTTAAAGATAATCACTTTCCAATAAAAATTTAATTTCTTAGGTTTGATTATAACAATTTGAAAAATAAATGGGCATAAATAAAAAACAAGCGCCTGAAATTAACCAAGCGCTTGTCTCATTTTAATAAGGAAGAAAATCAGAATATTAGATCAAATCTACACTTCGTTTAACAAAGGCTGTCAAGGCTTTGCCTGTTAACAATCCTTGAGAAACCAAAGCCAGGTCGAATGCTTGCTTGGCAAGTTTCAATTGTGCTTCTTCATCTTCAGTTTTCAAAATTTTATCTATCACCGGGTGATTCCCGTTGATTCCGACTTTATAATTGTCCGGCATGGCTCCATAAAAGCCCATTCCGCCACCATTTTGAGCCATGTCTTTCATCCTACGCATAAATTCATCCATGGTAATGGTCACTGGCATTTCCTCAGGACTTGCGCCCTCTACTTCTACCGAATAAGATTGATTGGCAATGGATTTTTCAAAAATCTCTTTTACCTTCTTGGATTGATCTTCGCTCAATAGGTTTTCATAGCCACCTTCTTTTTCAATAAGCTTATCCACCACATCAGCATCCACCCTCTTCAAACTGGTATTTTCCAGCTTGCTTTCAATGTTTTGGATAAAATGACTGTCTATTGGTGAATCCATCAACAACACATCATAATCCTTTTTATTGGCAGACTGAATGAAAGTATCTTGCTTGTCTGCATCTGTTGCATACAGGTAAACCAATTTATCATCTTTTCCTGTCTGTAGAGGCTTCACTTTTTCTTGGTATTCGTCCAAGGTAAAATATTCCCCATTGGTATTGTTCAGCAAGACAAAATCTTTGGCTTTCTCATAGAATTTGTCTTCTGAGATCATGCCATATTTCACAAAAAGACCAATGTCCTTCCATTTGTCTTCATAAACTTTCCTGTCTTTTTTATAAAGCTCTCCCAGTTTATCGGCTACTTTCTTGGTAATGTAGTTATTGATTTTCTTAACATTGCTATCTGCCTGTAAGAAACTTCTAGATACATTTAGCGGTATATCCGGTGAGTCTATTACCCCATGAAGTAACATCAAAAATTCAGGCACAATGTCTTTTACTTCATCCGTAATAAATACCTGACGACTAAAAAGTTTGATTTTATTCCTTTGAAGCTCAAAGTCATTCTTAACCTTAGGAAAATACAATACTCCGGTAAGGTTAAAAGGATAATCTACATTCAAATGAATCCAAAAAAGTGGGTCTTCACTCATTGGATACAGTTCCTTATAAAATTTCAGGTAATCTTCATCGGTAAGTTCACTAGGGGATTGGGTCCAAATAGGATCGGTTGTATTGATGATATTATCAACCTCTACGGATTTATATTTCTTCTCTCCTTTATCATCCACACCATCCTCTACACTTTCCGTCTTGGTGCCAAATCGAATCGGTACAGGTAAGAATTTAGCATACTTGTCTAAAATTCCCTGAAGCTTGAATTTTTCCAGAAATTCTTCCGATTCGCTATTAATATTTAAGGTAATCTCTGTACCTCTTTCTGTCCTTGTCCCTGGGGAAATTTCAAACTCAGTACTTCCATCACAAGTCCATTTGGCAGGTTCTGCACCATCTTGATAAGACAATGAGTCTATCTCAACGGTATCGGCCACCATGAATGCAGAATAAAAACCCAACCCAAACTTACCAATGATCTCATTGGCATCCTTGGCATCCTTGAATTTTTCCACAAATTCGGAAGCTCCCGAAAAAGCGATCTGATTGATGTACTTTTTGATTTCCTCGGCTGTCATACCCAAGCCACGGTCAGTAATTTTGATATACTTTTTATCCTTATCAAAACTTACATCTATGGTTAAGTCTCCTAACTCACCTTTGTACTGACCCAAAGTAGCCAACCTTTTGATTTTCTGTGTCGCATCCACTGAATTGGACACCAACTCTCTTAAAAAGATTTCATTATCAGAATACAAGAATTTCTTGATAATGGGGAAGATATTTTCGGTGTGAATCGAAATTGTACCTTTTTCCTGCATGGTATTTTTTATTTTTATTTAAACAATGTCAATTATTTTGATTCCCTTAAATCAAGACTTGTTCCAAACTCACTTTAATGTCAAATTGTCAGTTCTTGCTTAGAGACTGATGTAAAATCAAGGCCTAGAGGTTAAATTTTCTCCTTGTCTAATTTATAGTCTCCGTTTACAGTAATTTAAGAAAAGGAATGAAAATATTTTAGTATTATGCCGTTCCATCAAACCCAATTGAGCATGCGTTCCATTATTCTCTCAATCCTAATGAACCTGACATTGTTTCTAGGAAGCTGTCAAAGCGAAGCCCAGAAGACCGACAATTCAAAAAAAATGCAGCTTTGGTACACTTCTCCTGCCGATGAATGGCTGGAAGCACTACCTATAGGTAATGGGAGATTAGGCGCCATGATTTTTGGCGGAGTGAAAGAGGAACAAATTCAACTCAATGAAGAAAGCCTTTGGGCAGGTATGCCGGAAGACCCTTACCCCGAGGATGTACAAAAGCATTATGCAACCTTCCAAGAATTGAATATGGAAGGCAAATACGAAGCAGCTTTAAATTACGGTATGGAACATTTGGCCGTTTCGCCTACTTCCATTCGGTCCTATGAACCCCTTGGGGAATTGCATATTACTTTTGACCATCAAAAATCTCCTGAAAATTACCGCAGGACCCTAGACATGGAAACCGGCATTATAACTTCCACCTACACTATTGATGGGAAAAGATACCTACGGGAAGCATTTTCTTCCGACAAATACAATGTAATTTTTTATCGTTTTGAAAGTTTAGATGGAGAGCCGATCAACAGTACCATTCGTTTTGATCGAGAAAAAGACATTGTTCAAAGCATAGGAGAAGGCGAAATACTATTTGTGGATGGTCAGGTATTTGACGACCCTAACGGTTATGATGACAATGTAGATGGCTCAGGTGAACCCGGCTTGCACATGAAATTCGCCTCTCAAATAACGGCTACTTTGGATGATGGCAGCATCAGTGGAAAGGAGAACACCCTCAAGATCGAAAACAGCACAGGGTATACGGTTATTGTCAGTGCAGCGACTGATTATAATTTAGCCAAGCTGAACTTTGACAGAAACATTGATGCAAAAGAGAAGGCCTTAAAAACACTAGTTGGCGCTCTGGAAACAGCTTATAACACAGCTAAAGAGGCGCATACTGCAGCACACAGTGAAATGTTTAACCGGGTAGCCCTATCTTTAGGAAGCCCACTTCAGGACACCATTCCTACCGACAAACGACTAGATCAGGTGCGAGAAGGCACCAATGACAATCACATTACGGAATTGTTTTTTCAATACGGCAGGTATCTATTGATGGGCAGTTCTGTCAACAGGGCCATCCTACCTGCCAATTTACAAGGCATCTGGAACAAAGAGATGTGGGCTCCCTGGGAATCAGACTTCCACCTGAACATCAACTTGCAAATGAACTACTGGCCTGCTGATCAGACCAACCTGTCCGAGGCCTTTATTCCATTGTCCAATTTCATGGAGAAATTGGCAAAAAACGGAGAGACAACGGCAGAAAAATTCATTGGATCCTCTGGATGGATTGCCCACCATGTTAGCAATCCTTTTGGAAGAACGACTCCATCCGGATCTACCAAGGACTCTCAAATGACCAATGGCTATTCCAACCCACTTGCCGGAGCATGGATGTCCCTTTCCTTATGGAGGCATTATGAGTTCACGCAAGACCAAGACTATTTAGAGCAAACTGCTTATCCTGTCCTGGATGGTGCCGCACAATTTATTTTGGACTTCCTAAAGGAGAATGAAAAAGGTGAATTGGTCACTTCCCCTTCTTACTCACCGGAAAACGCCTATATAGACCCAAAAACAGGTAAAGCCACAAGAAACACAACTGCTGCAAGCATGGACATCCAAATCATCAATGACATCTTCAATGCCTGCCTAAAAGCAGAGGAAATCATAGGTAACAAGCAATTGACTGTAGCCATAGAAAAAGCATCCAACAAATTACCACCGATCAAAATCGGGAAAAACGGCACCCTTCAGGAATGGTATGAAGACTATGAAGAAGTGGAACCCGGCCACAGGCACATGTCTCATTTGTATGCCTTGTATCCTTCCAACCAAATTACACAGGCTACACCTGAATTATTTAAAGCAGCAGAGAAAACCATTGAAAGGCGATTGACTTACGGTGGCGCCGGACAGACCGGATGGAGCAGGGCCTGGATCATCAATTTCTTTGCCCGCTTGCAAAAGGGAGAAGAAGGACTTGAGCATATCCATGAAATGATGGCCACTCAATTGTCTCCAAATATGTTTGACTTGCTGGGTAAAATTTTCCAGATCGAAGGCAATCTTGGGGCTACAGCAGGCATAGCAGAAATGTTAGTACAGTCACACGAAGAAGGAATTATCCGATTACTGCCAGCCCTACCTCAAGCATGGAACACCGGTAAAGTAAAAGGACTCAAGGCCAGGGGCAACTTTGAAATAAGCATGGAGTGGGAAGCCGGTAAACTCAAAAAAGCCGAAATTTTGTCCATTTCAGGTGGCAAGACAAAGGTTATATATCAGGGCAAGGAATATGAAATAGACCTTGAAAAAGGAGCTTCACAAGTGCTTTTATAAATTATAAGATCTGAGGGTGATACCGTTCCAACCAGTTAAACTTCATTTTAGAACAGCCAAAGAAGCCTATAGGGCTTCAACAACAATAACCGTGCGGTGTCAACCCACGGAAACTGACAAAATCTCCTCTGATGATCGTTTTTTCTTGGAATTGAATTGACCATAAACCCTAATCTCAACTCGGTGAGGTAATTTCCACCTATCCTCACTGTTCATTCCCCCCCCTGAGTGTAAAGAAAATCAGGGCAGGCTTAACCCAAAAATGAACCAAAAAGGTCAAGGCTGTCAAATCTTATTTCAAATGATAGACAAGGCTTAGGGTTAATAGGTCATTTACATTACCATCATTTGATTTTTGGAGCTGAATTTCGGGCTAAAAATGAGTGGATCTCCTTGTTGGAGCTAACTCATTTTTTTACCACCCGCTACCCATCTCCAAAAATCATAACCTTTGAAGGCCAAAATTTACCTAAAATATCATGCGCTCATTGAAGTGCTTCCTTAACAAGTCTAAAAATCCATTTAGACTCACCCTTCCAGGTTCCGTTAATTGTAACACGCCTATATCAATACCAAATATTAATTTTTACGCAAACAATAAACTCCGATGATCACAATCGATGTACCTAATTGTTGAACACATAAAGAAGCCTGAAGGGCTTCAATAATAATAACCGTGTGGTGGCAACCCACGGAAACTTGATTATACTGACAAAATCTTAACGTCTATTTTCTAACCTGATCGTTCCTTATTTCACTTGATCTCACCAAGCCCTGACAGGGCGAAATATACCAGCCAAGGGTGTCAGCCCTTGGTGTGAAAATTATAGCGCCATCTTGATTTTGGCGGTATTGTTGCTTATTTCTGCAACAATACTGACAAAATCTTAACGTCGCTTTCCTAAATAAAAACCAAATCCTAATCAATATGCAAAACTAAAACCCCGGCAGGGGTGACATGATTATAGCCGGTGGCCTCAGCTACCGGAATGGTGAATAAAACGTTAATCGATTTTGGCGGCATTGTTGCTTATTTCCGCAACAATGCTGACAAAATCATAACCTATGAGATAGCTAAACGTTTCTTATTGGAAAATTCGGATTGTATTATCCCATTTAATCATTATTGCAAAAGAACCTAAAACCATGAATACGGACACAAATAAGAAAAACGCCATCGACTTTTACAAAACTGCCTACCTCGGGAAGCCAAAAGAGGCGGTAGAAAAATACGTGGGTAAAGAATACATTCAACACAACCCCGCAGTAGCCAATGGCCCACAAGGTTTTATTGATTATTTTGATAAAATGCAGCGAGAATACCCCGATAAATCCATCGAATTTTTACGTTGTATTGCTGAGGGTGACTTGGTAGCCCTTCATACCCGGCAAATCTGGCCAGGAAACGACCAATACGTCACCATGGACTTTTTCAGATTTGATGAGGCCGGTAAAATCTGCGAACACTGGGATTCCATCCAACAAGTACCTACCGATGCCGCCAATAACAATAGCATGTTTTAGTTTTATTGTTGGTTTTAGGTAATTGCATTTTGCATGTATTTCACTTTTAAATTCCCTTTAAATACGAAGGAGTAGATGCAATCTACTCCTAGTAGGGCAGGGGATAAACAAGCTATTTGAATAATCTTAACCAATTGAATTATAACCTTATCTGTTTGGCTTTTTTTCCAATCATTACTTGATAGGCATCTTTCATTTCGTCCGGAAGAAAGCTTTTTTCCAAGAAATCATGCCATTTAGGCATCGCTTTTTTGAAACGTAGGAAGATGTTATCGAAAGCTTTTTGATCAATTTCAAACCTAGCCATAGCTGCTTCAAAATCCTTGCGAGTTATTTTCTTTTTCTTACCATTTAGGGTAAGTGCTAATTCTTCGCTATCTCCTTCAACAACCAATTGAGCTGCTATCATGTCGTAAGCAGGGCTCAGGTTGTACCCCTTTTCCGGATCTTTAAACAGGGAGAAGTTTTTCATGTGCATGTCGTTGTTGCCGGTAAGGTAGCAAAACACCACCTGCTCAAAAAAGTTGATGATATCAAATCCAGGATTGCTCGAATACTGAACCAATGCTTTTCCAATCTGTTCATAGGAACCACGATATTTCGATTCTGTTAACCGATCGGTCAATTGACACATGTCTTCCATGTGGTATTTTTGTTTTCCTTTTCTATCTATTCGTTTGGTAATGTAAGAAAGTTCACCTGACTTTAGCCGTATCAGAGAATGCGGGACCGTCCTAATACCTGCTATAGCTGCCAGATGCATCGTGAGATCTTCCAGCTCCGGCAAACTTTTATAATGCTCACTGGGTGGTTTCAAAATATATTCTCCCCAAAAACCCATAATAGTCAGTTTTTGAGGCTTATCTTTTTCATCAATGGTTTGTAAGCCTAAGGAGAGTTTTGCTTGGACTCCGGGCACAGTCGATTGACTCTGTATGATCTTTTCAGCCAGTTCCAACATCTGATCATTTGTATATTCTAATAGGGGAGGAAGAGGCTTACCGAAAATTTTCTTGCTGCATTTTGAGTGAAAATCTATTCCGCCCCCATCCAGTTTCTGGTAACAGTATAAACAGTTTCTCTTACTCATTTTCATTGTACTCTTCTTCTATGGATTGAATGCTCACTGCACCTATGCAGTCCTGACATGTTTTAAGTAACAAACCCATTCGATCACGGGCATTTAGTTTCCAGTTTTTTTCAGCGATATCCAATAACCACCCTTCAGGTATCAAACCGTCAAAAAAGGGGAAAAGCACTTTATCCTCAAATGGCTTTTCCTGCAGTGGAAGTGTCAAACTTACGGGCTCTGCATTGTCTTTTCTCAGATAATCATTACTGTATTGAAAATGATATCCTTCCTCATCCTCTTTAAGGGTTCCAGCCCAATTATTATACATAAAAACTTTAGCCTTTCTCATGGATCAGTTTATTTCGGTTCATTGGCACTGGCCCAAGTTCAAAACCAAACAATACCAGTACCTGGTTAACTTTATCCATTTGAAGGGAAGGTTTATCACGTTCTAATTCGCGTACAAAGCGCAACCCTACGCCAGCTTTATCTGCCAGCTCTTTCTGGGTTAGCCCTAAGTCCTTTCTTTTTTCTTTTACAAACCTACTTAATAAAAGTGCATTTGAGTGATTTCCTGAATTCATTCGTATATAATTACCCGTTCGGGTACAAATATACGAAATCGAGTAATAATATACCCTATCGGGTATAAATTATATCATCAAGTTAAAATT